>NZ_JQKI01000043.1 GCF_000745965.1 Edaphobacter aggregans DSM 19364
TCCTTGTGAATATCGAGACCAGCGCAATGCGGATGCAGAAGTTCCATCGCTCCTCCTCTGCGCCGCTGGCGTGGAGCCCCGATTGAAGAAATCTAGAAAGCGTGCTCCGGGGCGGTAAACCGCCCGTGGCGACAATCCGGGGTGCTCAAGGGGTTCCGGGTCCGACTGTTACACGGGCTGATGCGCACCAATCTCATACCGACCTCTATGCCCACGACGCGAAAACACTCTACACCAACTCCCTTGCACGTTTCATCTATCGCGGGTCGGAAACACCGGTGGGGGACTGTTACGAAACCCGATCTGGATGTGAGAGGATGGCTCCGGCACAGAGAATGAGTAAGTAATTGCGTTGTAACGATCTCGGAGGGATGCCAAACATGAAGCTCAGGAGTATCTACCTCCTACTTGCCTTGAGCCTGGTGTCAACCGTGCTACGAGCGCAGGTCTTGCCCTCGAATCTTGAGGACCTTGTCCGCCAACGGCGCTGGAGCGAACTTCGAGTAGCGGCGGCGCAAGACAGCACTGCCAGCTTTTATCGTGCCGTGGCGGCAGCAGTCTTCAATGATCCTGAGTCGGAATCGCTATTTAAACAGGTGATTCAAGCCGAGCCTTTTTCCGAACATGCGTACGACGCCTACGACTGGCTAGCGAATATCTACCAAAAGTCTGGCCGTTACCATAGCCTTGCTGTCACGCGCCAAGCACAGTGGAGAGCCTTCCCAGATAAGAAGGCGATTACCTCGCAGAAGAAGGAAGATGCACCTTTCATGAATCTTCCTGACCAAGAGGGCGGCCTGCGCGTCGCCTCAACATTTCACCACGATGGTCATTCGCTCCCCGCTCCGGCAACGATCAATGGAAGGCACGTCGAGTTCTTCTTTGACAATGGTGCCGACCTCTCCTGTATCTCAGAGAACGAGGCGTGGGGAATCATGGAGACTCTCCAGAGATCACTCTGCGTGGAAGATCTCTTTTGTTCATCGCCGTCGCCGTATGCGTTGCCTCTGCCTACAAACTGAAAGGCCCCATCCTTCTACCTGAGAATGGCACGATTGCATTGAATGTCCCGCTCAGTCCATCTCGGCGGGGCTCCTGTAGCACAAGGACTGCTCATCCACACTATGTCGCACAACTGCAGAAGATGTTTGGTCTCGTCGGTATCGGAAATGAGATCGCTAATCCGTTGCTAACCAAGACGAAAGGAGAGGCGGTGCGGCAGTGTCTCAATCTACCACTCCTGACGAAGATCTTCGCTGCATCGGTCTCCTGCGCGAAAAGCGGTCATACGAAAGATTGGAAGAATCGATCAGCGAGTGGATGTGGAAGGTGCATGCCATGCATCTACCGAAGAGCGGCATTGCACTCTGCTGGTCTCGATTCGGAGAGCTATGGTTTGGACATTTGTAGAGGGGAAGGGAAAGAGTAGTTGACGCTGAACATGGACCTGAACGCTGCAAACGAGCGAGGTCCCGCAGACCTGAGAGCATGTGTCTCGTTTTTGAGAAATAACTACAGCGAGACTCAAATAAAGACGTTCCTGCTATCCAACGGAACACTAGATATCGAGAAGATGGACGACTATTCAGGTCTAGTCATTAGAGCATTTGGCGAAATTCGACAACTGTTTCGCGACAAGGCGCGAAAGGATATTCGAAGAATGGCGGGTATAGTGCCTTGATGATCGACACGCATTGCCATCTTGATCGATACCCACATCCCAAGCTGATCGCGGACAAAGCGAGACGTGCAGGTGTAACTGTCATCGCAGTTACGAACCTACCAAGCCATTTCAGAGACGGGCTCGTTCCCGCGTCACAATTGTCGAATGTGCGCCTGTCTCTCGGTCTTCACCCTTTGCTCGCACCTCATTCTGACATGGAGTACCGTCTCTTTTCCGAACTGTTGCCAAAGACCTCCTACGTGGGGGAAATTGGCCTCGATTTCGGCAAAGAGGGATTCGCTACACGCGAAGTCCAAATGAATTCTTTTAGGTTCGTCCTGAAGGAAATTCAGAAGACAGGGAAAGTCCTTTCCATACATTCGAGAAAGGCTGAACACAAAACCACGGACCTCCTCGACGAATACAACGTCAGAGGCGCGACGTTCCATTGGTTTACAGGTGACAGTTCCGCCCTAACGCGAGTGCTCGAATCTGGCCACTATCTCTCTGTTAATCCCGCGATGTTCCAGGCAAACAGGGGAAGAGGCACTCTCAACCAAATTCCCAAGGAAAGGGTGCTTTTTGAGACCGACGGTCCGTACTGCAAAGTTGTTGCGGGGCCTTGGGATGTCACTGGCGTGGCCTCTGAATTAGCTAATCTTTGGCGCTGTACCCTCGAGGCAGCAACTCTACAGGTCAGTCGGAACTTTCGACAGATGCTGACCGACCGACAATCGTCGTAACAGGGGGCGCTTCAATAAAGGGAAATTTATGTAGTGCGCCGGGAGACCGGCAAGGAGTAGATGGTGAAAGTCCATTACGGTGAAGGTGTAGCGAGCGGCGTTTATCGTGTCCGGTTCAGGATGTCTCTGAAGGTCGCTTCGTGCCGTTCGAACGCGCTGTCCCAGGTCCGGTCCGCCATAAGCCGGAGGGTCTTCGACGCAACCACACCGGTCACATCGAGTCCGATGGACTCTCGTTCTTCTTGCGAGGGGTCCGTGTCCAAGCGGACATATCTATCGCGCAATAGATCCTGGGCTGCGTGAACGCTCAACTTCTCCTGGGCGTCCAGCGTGAGAAAGAAAGTGCTCTTGCCGCCGAAGATCACGCCGGGGCTCCGCTGATTCCGGTATGCCTTGGCACGTCTTAGGCCAATCCCGTTGGCCGGTTTTGAAGTGATAACGTATGGCCGGTTTTGAGGTGATAACCGAGGGCCACCCGGCTCCCTTTCCGATAATCGCCTTGCTCTTATGTCTGCCGGGGTGTGTTGCGGAATGAGGCGACCGCGAAGAGTGATGTCCGTTTTGGCACGCCGAGACTGGTTAAAGCTGAAGAATCTGCTGAGAACCTCCTATTGGTACGTAGACTTGCGATCATGCTGTCTTCAAAGTCTGTTCGGGGAATGTTCCTTTGTCTAGTGCTTCTTCTTCTTCCTGCAATCACCGGGATCGCGGCGGCGGGTCAAAGTAGTTCCACTCTCTGCGCGCCCCAACAGCCCATGCGGTTGTTCTCTATGCGCCCGAGTCGAACCTGGAACGAAGTGAGATAGAGACGCTTAGGACGGCGAAGGTCTCTGTGGATGAGCGATGACTTCGATCCCCAGGCCTTTTCAGTGGACGACGTCAACCGGATGCTCTCACCCACGCTCAGTCCCGGCAAAGCCGCCAAGAATTAGTCCAGGTTTTTGAGTACGCAGGCTTGCCGAAAACTCACAATTTATTTGATCCTGCGGATCACTCTTCCTCTGCGTTTCTGCATAATGCCAGCAAAACGAACCTGTCGACAGGCGTCATGTGTGACAGCTGATTGCGTGCCAGCTTCAGGTTGTTGATAAATTGGAGTACCGCTTTGGATGGGACATCTGACTTGTTGAGCAACAATTCCAACATGCCGATTTCGAGATCGTACACATCGTTAATTACGCCGTATTTGGAGTAATAGGGAAGTTTAATGTGCATTCGATATTGCTCAATCAACGCCTGCCTCTTCTCTTCTATGTACGGCATGAGGATGCCGATTTCAGCTTTCCATAAAAGGCGCTTCAGAAAACGCTCGCCTAGGAGAAATGCCCCAAACGATGTGTGAGGTGCCTGCTTTCCAAGGTAGGATTGCCATAAACCTATACTCCAGGCCTTCTCATCATATGGCCCCGGTTCAAAACACCAATCTCTTTCCGACGCGAATTGCGCGAGCAACTGAGCAGGCTGAATAAGCTTGTAGAGTTCAAAGTCCGCCAGGTACTCACAAAGGGCAGGGTCCCATCCTCCAAGTTCAGCTACAAGAGCAGCCGTCAGATCGGTCTCGAGTCCGGACTTTCTTTCTCTGATGCAGCCATTGCTGTAGAGCTGCATATCATTTCGGCGCAACCACCCGTCCCAACGCAGACTGCTCAAACCGACGGCCACAGGAGGCTTGGGAGCAACTGCGGGGCCGATCATGCGAATTAGGAACAGCGACCGGCGCGACTCCGGAACAGCCCGGCTGACGCGCTCGTATTCGAGAAAGAATCTTGACCATGCGGCCCAGTGCTCTGCCGGGATTTCTTCAATCCAGATCAGCTTACGTTGAAAGCTCTGTTCGCCGGCGAGACTGGACTCGCTTCTCAACCGCCGCGGATCCGCGTTTGGCACAAGCAGCTTGTAGAGGAGATCCACCGGGCTTACACCAGGAACGACACTTACGGTCTCCCAATTGAAGTCCTCACGAAGAGCTTCCTTCAATGATTGGGAGATCCTGCCCGGAGTGTTCTCCGGAAGGACCAGGAATACTGACTTGCCTTCTCTAACGTCGTCAATGACGGCGTCCAGGAAGCTACGCGGCCCCGGGATTGTCCACCAGTCCATTATCAGTCCTGTCTTTGAGGAGTCCCTGTACGACGGCATCGACAACCCATTCGCCACTTTGCTGGCCGGGTTGAATCAGATTGAGTCGATCCGCCCAGTAAAAGGCAGCTTCGATCATAGGCTTGGATACTCCCTCAACAAGACCAGATAGAACTTCCTGACTGGCCGAGCCATCGAGGTCAACGATTGCTTTCAAAACTTTTAGAGGGGCTTCATGCTTGAGCCCAAATGCCTCCATATAGGAGGTGCGCGCCCCTCTATCGTTCAACTGCCTGCAGAGGTCTTCCAAGGCCGACTGCCAACTCATATTCCCCGCAACGATCAGGCTCCGGAACTGGTCTAGGAGAAACGGCCACCGGCCAGTTATCGCACTGATTTTCTTTTCTTCGTCGACGGCGTTTGAGCCGATCGAGCAGTCGCCGAGCCACGAGTTTAGCGCGGCGCGATGCCACGGCTGAAGCGAGAGGCTGTTGAGCCTGCGATCAGCAACCATGCATTCAATGGTTGACCGATCGAGGACGATGCCCCACGTGGTCGCGGGATCGGCCAGAAAGACAACACTTGTGAAACGGGTTCGTCCTTCCGACATCGTCGTGGCTTCCTGAATCCACGCGGTCGTCCACGGGCTACTGCGAACAATGACAAGCGTTGTGCCGCTCTGGGCTTTCTCACGAACATTCTCTAGAAACTTCTTGAATGCAAAACGATCGCTGACAGCTATATCGCACGTCACGTAGTGACTCGAATCGACCGCCTGTGCGAGAAAGCGTTCGACATCGTCAAGACCAGCGGCCTTTGAGCCAAAAATCAGCGAGACTGAATTGCGCTCGCCACGCAGGTCGTTGTACTGTTGGTCGGTTAACGGATTACGTCTCCAGTATTGCTTCCGGTCACTGGTGCGATGAATGTGCGCCGAATATGGCTCTGGCGGCGCTTCGTCGGCACTCTGCAAGAGCTTCTGTTCGATCTGGTCCTGGCTGCCAAGCAACGAGAAGAGATTGACCGCACGAAGCGCATATTCACCTGCTTTCTCGCGGAGGATGCCAAGTCCCTGCATTTCATCAAGCAGGACTCTGAAATCCTCTTCCGTGCGGAGTTCGGCGAAACCTTGCTTCCACCACGCGAAGGCCAATTCGCGAATATCGCTCACGCTCATCATGCGTGATGCTCCGTGAAGAGTATTCAACGCAATGATCAGCGTAAGAACCCGGTATCGAGGATCAAGATTGAGCGTGAGCTCGAACTTCTCACGAATCGGATTCTGGAATGTGGAGTAGGCTTCATCTACATGCTTCTCGGTAATCACAAATGGCGGCCCACTGCGGATGCACGCATTATCCAGCTTGATTGCCTGGAATATTTGATAGCAGTAAAGCTGAATCAGGCTCGGGTAGTAGTTGGTGCGTGAGAGAATCCGGACGATCAAGTCGGGGGATTCGAAGCGGTATCCTAGTGCCCAGAACGGGCGTTCAATCAAGGCGCGGGCTTCCTTTCCCTCCCCACGGTTGAGCAAAGGCCCAATACAAATCGGCTCTCCGAAATGCGCCAATGGATGATTCTGCTCCTTGGTGGCGCGCTGCACGTTGTGGAGTCCAGCAAACACAACCTTGAAGCGGCGGTTGGTCTTCTCCATCAAGCCTTTGAGGCTGGAGGTGCGAGAAAAGTCTTCCTTGGAATCCAATTCGAGGAAGCGGTCGGCCTCGTCGAGCAGAAGGAGAAATCGTCTCTTCTTATCTGCATCGAGCCAGGCATGAATCCTCTCCAGTAGTTTCTGTCTTTCCTGTACGTTGCCAATTTGTAGGTCTGCATCGGCGAGATCCCTGATGCCACGAGCGATGACGGTCCATATGTCGTCGGTGGACGACTTAAGATCGATCCACAGGGCTATCCGTTGTTCGGCTGGATGATGAAACTCATCCCTGATCGAAAGCAGGAGTGCGGTTTTTCCCAATTGACGGCCGCCATAAACGAAGCACGAGCCCATGGGATCGATGATCTGATCGCGTTCCGAACGCCGGCCATAGAACATCTCCGGTGGAACGATGGAAGAGGTCATGGTGTACGGGTTCAGGCACGTGAATGGAAGCGTACAATCGAACATTACCGGCAAGCGGGAGCCGCGTACTCCGCAAAGGAACGCTACGAGGAGATCATCGATAACGATGAAACTGAGATTGTCGTGCCGGCCCTGTTGCGCTATTGCACGACGCTTCTGCTCCGCAAGCCGTCCGAAGTAGAGCACGATCGCAGGAGGTCCATTCCGACCCTGTCTTACGACGTTCAGAATTTCATCTTCAGACGGACGGTCCCAAAGACAGATGACGCGATAATGCCCACCGGCGGTAGAGCCGAAGTACGGAGTCGGGCAGCGATCGCGATGCGTCAGCGGCCGAACGTCCAGAGTGAGAAAGACGCGCTGCGATCCGCTTGGTTCGCTCAGGTGATAGACTTCGAAGCCAAGCCTTTCGAAGAAGGTCTTAAGCGGTTCTGGTTTGGTGCGTTTGCCTTTTTTCAGCGTAAACCACGCATCGAGCATCGCTACCGCTTCATCTAGCTGGTCTCCGGGAATCTGGCGCATGTCGACGCCTGAAAAGCTCTTGCCGTTCTCGACATACGAGGCCAGGTTCGCTGAATCTGCGGAGAGAAACGTTTCAAGCTCGGCTGCGACTTTCGGGTAGAAGTTCTTGAGAGAATCGTTCACCTGCTCCATCGGAGCAGGCAGTTCGTCATTACGAAGAATGAGATCGATATATTCGTTCGCAGTATCGACGTCACCCCTATCCATAGCGGCGAGAATGCGTTCGTAGGCGGGCCCTTCCTTTTGAACTCCTTCCGATTCGATACGCTCTTTGACGTGTTCGACCTGGCGCATCCGAGAACTTTCGATCGCCGTGTGAATTCCCTTGAGGATGTCCTCTTCAACTTCGAAATTCCGGACCGAATCTAGGCGCGAAGATATTTGATCGATCCGATCCAGAAACTCTGCACGTTCGTGCTCACGCACAAGGCCCAGGCTGACGCCGGCCTCGACTGCGCGAATGCATTGCTCGATCTGCCGTTTCAGCGCTGCCTGACACTGTTTGAGATGCTGCTCCTGAGCAGTGGTGAGACGGTCAATAAGCTCTTCGTGGGTCTTCTCCCACGTCAGGTAGTCGATAATCCGGTCAACCGCCTTGTGGTCCCGGCGGTTTTCACTAATGAAATCGAGAGATTTATTCCAATCTTCCGTAGCTGACGATGCTAGCTGACTCACCAAAAGGCGTTGCAATTGCCCGGAGCTCAACAGCGGCTCCCATTCTTCTGTCATAGGTAGGCCCGGGACAAGTAACAAATCCGAAGAGAGCAAGTATTTGATCGGTGGCTCATCCGTCCTTTGCCCTCTGGCCGGATGAAGCAGGGCGAGGAGGCTGTCAAAGGAGCGGAGGCAGAATTGCGCGGCGATCGCGACGCGCATATCAGTGGCGTTGGCCGCGGTTTGATCCAGTTCTGCCTTGAGTTCAGCCTGGGCAGAGTCGAGAATCATGCGCAAGTCCAGCAAGCGTGCACGGCGGTAGTCCCTCTGATCGGGAGAAGCGTGCTCGAGGAGCGCAACCCAGCGGCGAGCAAGATCGACAGCTTCACGGACGTGGCGAGTAAAGACAGCAAGGGCTTTGTAGTTGATAGATCCTTCGAAGCCGTAATGCTTGATGGATTTTGCATCACTATTGATTGCCCAGCGAATCCTCTCGTCGGTCGAGAAACTCTCGATGTGCGCTTTTACGTCGGCGATGCTATTGCGATCATTAGTTAGGATCGGTTGGATAATGCGACCGATAGGAGCCTTGGAGTCTAGCCAGGACTTCCAAATCTTGGCAGCCGGCGCATATTTGAGGTTAAGATGGTGAGCGCGATTCCACCAATCCAACATTTCATTCTTGAGTGCGCTAAACCTCTGGGCGAAGTTGACGGATGTGTCGATAAATTCCAGCGCCGCGAGATCGAGGGGCATTTGCAGATTGGCATAATCGGACACGTTCTTGCAAAGCCAGTAGAGCTTGTCAAGGCGTGAGCCGCTGATCGTACTGGGCTCTATAAGGACACTTGCGTTCGAATCAGGCGCAAGGACCGCGGGCCGAAGGGCGGAAGAAACCCGAAGCAGCCGGAAAGCCAGGGCCAGTCCTTTGGAATCGGGATCCGGGGCATCTGCGATCGTGGCAAAGTCGCTTCTAAGCTGTTCAAAAATAGGTCCGGAAGGGTTGGCGATCGCCTGCCCCAGAATCGCAGCCCGGATACGCGTCGACCAAATATTTGTCGAATCTGTTTGGCTATCAAGGTTATGAGACAGATGGTATGCGGCGCCGTATTTCTGTTCACTCAGGGCGATCCACATAAGGCGCTGAAGGGAATCGAACGGTATGTTGCCGTTGGCCAGACTGATGACGGCCGCACAGGCAGAAGCGGTCTCATCCTCACAAGGTTCGAACCCGGCCTGGGAAGGGACCAACTCATCGTCATCTGCCGATTTATCGATCGCATGGAGCTCATCGATCGTTTCTTCTGTCGCCTGAGTCTCTATGTTTGGTTGGGTAGGATCAACGTACTTGGAAGATTCCGATATAGATCGGCAGGTCGCCTGAGGCAAGGACGTTGTAGATTCTTCTGAGGCAGCATCTGATAAATAATTCTGAGGCGCGGCTTCACTGCTTGAAATTGAATGATCATCGACACTAGCCGAGGCTCCTGTTTCTTCGATCGCAGAAGTTCTCGATGGGTGCCTTTTCGCTGCGATTTCGCTGACATGGGGTACAGTCGGCAATTTAGGAGCAGCAATGGGTTCGGTTGCAACGATTGCGCCACTGCCAAGAGCGAACACTAGACCCGCACCGAAACTCTTGGCGATCTGCTCAACGGCCTGCGGGTTCTCATCTAGCGCAGCAATTCCGTTTTCGAGCATCCTTAGAATTGTTTCGTAGGAACTCAATTCGCTGAGGATTTCAGGAGGCAATTGGGGCCCGCTGTTTTGTTGAATCTTGGCCCGCAGGTCGGCAGCGCCGAGCCGGCATGCGTCGAGGCCGGGTACGTCGCGCCCCTCTTTACTCCTCAGCGAAAGGACTGTGTGCAGAATCTGACATGCATCCTCGATTTGATGACGCGAACTCTCGCGGAGGTTCTGTACTCGCCGGATCTCCAGGATCGCTTGATCGAGGACCGTCAATGATGCCGGCGGTTCGACGAAAGCTGGGATTTCGAGTTCGACCATGATCGATTGAATTACCTTGGCGACTTCCGCAAATTCGGATTTAATGGCGGAGACGTTCGGATCAAAGCTCGGATCTGGAATCACCCCGACGGCGTACTCCATCGCAAGCGTGGAGAACGCCTCCGCGATTTCTGCGAACTGTTTTCTGAGATCGCCGAGGCGATCCGTTATGGATTGGATCGTCTCCGTCTGGTCCCCTTGATTGGTTGTTGGTTGAGGAACCCGTTCCCAGTCAGATTCCGGTTCGCCAGTCTCGGTTTCGTCCTCTTCATCCCCAATTTCAATGTTGTCGGATTCTCCAGATTTTTCTTCCTCCAACATCAACTGCTTGATGCGTGCGAAATCCATTTCGGGCAAGTGAGCGCATAGATGGGGATCGAACACGTACCACATCTGCATGTAGAGTTGAACGTTTTCGAGCGGATGTACCTTCAACAGGGCACCGATACCCTCTTCGAGGGTATCGGTGCGGAGTGAGCCGCCTTCGTCGATCTCGGTGCGAGGTATGTGCTCTCGTACGTCTTCAGGAAGCGCTTCATTCGCTTTCGAAACAAAAGCCCAGAGAATCAGCTTAGCTTCGCTGCGGCTCATCTCTTTGATGGCAGCCTCAAATCTTTCTATAGGCCACTTGAGAAGTGTTTGTTCGCGGGTGTGCCGCTTCTCAGCGATCAATTCTAAGATAGGCTTGCATTTCTTAGCCCGGGTGACGTTTGCGCATGAAGCGATAATTTGTTCCTGGCGATCGCTATCCAGGCTGTTCCAAAGGCGCTCCGCCGTTGTAGGAAAACTCCACGCTTCCAAATTTCGTCTCCCATCGTGTTGCCTACATGTCGATTCGGGTCGAAGTGGCATCAAGCATTCTACGGCGAAATTTCTAATGCAGGAGTCCAACGAACGTGGGACTCTCTTCACTAATTGGCTGAGCGGATTACCCTTGACCACAAGGGATACGTTCACTCATTGTTAGGAGCACTATATCGCAGCCTATACTCGCTCAGTCGAACTAAGAGGCTCTGTATACGCCATCATCGATTACGGCCTTGTGTGTTTGACACTCCAACAGTAGCGTTGGGACATCAGCAAGGGTCATGAGGCTGCATTTCCTCGAATAGTGGCTTCAGAAGATATTCGGAGTGCCTATGCGGGACATCTGTGCCGTTTAGTTTTGACGGATTCGGCCAGCCCGGCAGATGAATCACGAACTTTCGCGCCTTTTCGAACTTACTCACGTACGTCTGCCAGTCCGCAGCGGCCGCATGGGCCGAAAACCGTACCCTCGGAACACGATCCATAATGGCTTTCGCCGGCGTACCCGGGAAGATGTGGCCCGTTAATATAACAGGCACGCCCTTGAATTCAGGGTTTTCATAGAAGATCTTCGAAGGGCCTCCTTGAAGGCATCCTGACGAAGCGACCAGAACGTCAAAGTCGCCTGGCCTTATCGATACCGGTGGTCGGTCATCGAAGACAATATTGTCACTAAGGAGGCGGGACACGGCGCGCGTCATCCTTGCCGCCAAGCCGAAGACTCCAACTCGGAATTCTGTCCCAGACAGCGCCGCGCATACCTCTTGCGCCCGTCCGAGACTCAGGACCGGTACCAATACCGGGCCTTTCCCGCATTTGCGAATTTGTTCAATCAATGATTCCCGTGCTTCGAAATTGTCAAGAATGCGCTCTGGGCTGAAGGCATACGTGCCTTCCACAACGAGGCCAATCGTCGAATCGATCTCCTCCTCTGATGGGTATTCAAGACCGCGCGTCGCATCGGAAAGGTTCGCGCGCAAATTGAAATCGCCGGAAAACACAAATCTCTTCTCGCTATGCCGTATCTGCCATTGGCAAGAACCTGACACGTGACCGGCCGGGAAGGGCTTGATGCTTACGTCTTCATCAAGGTCGATTTCTATTCCGTAGTCGGCTGGAATGAATCTCTCCATCACTGTTTCGAGCAATACGTCGTCGTAGACTGCTTCGCTACCGTACATGCCGCGATGCAGTTTGATGGCATCCTGAAGCGTCAGCCGGCCGAGGATTCCAGTATGGCGCGTACCGTACCAATTCCCTGCGTACCCTCTGCGGTAAAGCTCGAGGAGTCCGCCTATATGGTCCTGGTGGGCGTGGCTGATGATAACAGCGTCAAGCAACTCAAGATCAGGTTCACTGCCTCCGCGTGCGCCGAGTGCCGTCGCCCCGCAATCCAGAAGGATGCGGAGTTTTCCGGCCTTACAGATGATCGAAGTCCCGCCAATCGTCCAGCCCCCTGGGAAAGATAGGGCGAATTCATTCGCCTGAGTAAGGGGCCGATCTGACCTTACATAGGAAATGCCGAGTTCAGAGCAATATCCTCGCTTTTTAGCGATCGTCCAAACATCATCGGCACCGGCCTCAGCCAGCTTTGTAACCATTCCTCGCTCATAGCTCGAGTAATCATTGACGGCAGTCGTCCAAAGCACTCGAAGCAGCCCTGAGGATTGTCTCCATCCGAGCGCAAGCGTCATGACCTCATAGGCGTCCGTGTAGGTCATTTGCTTCTCGCGAACACGGCTGCGTAAGAACTTGATCAGATCGTAGGGCAGGTCACTGGTAGGCATGCGATGGCAATTCATCCTGAGATTCAGGGCACAGTGAACAAAGACGCCCTCGGGAGGGGCTGTCATGCCCCATGCTTCAATGAGCAGCGAGGCTTCTTGAACGACCGAAGACCAGAGGTCCGAATAATCTTTCATGGAAACGAAGATTGCAGCGTGAGCCAGGAAGTGCTCAACGTGATACGACAGATCCGACGTTCCAACTGAGACCAGGGAATATATCTGGCTCGCTGCAAGTTGAAACAGCTCTTCATATTGTTGCGCTGTTTCCATTCCTCGATGCAACACCATCAACTGTAGCGCTCCATAAAGGAAGTCGAAAAAGACGTCCGCCGCATGCGTCTTGTAGGGACCCATAATCCTTTGCTTGAGGGTGGCTCGCAATGCCACAGGGTGTGGGATATCTCCGAGCCGGAGGGCCTCAAGTACTTCTGCGATCGAGGCGGCTCTTTGCAACTGCGGTCTCAGCCTCAGCATCGCTTGATGCGGTTCAGGGTAGGCGCGTAATAGTGCATTGAGCAGCACTGGCGAAAAAGGCCCTTTGGAGGTTGCGATAGTCGGCAACGATCCATTCGTCGGCCCATTTTTTACTACCGTTTCTACAAATTCACGTGCACGCTGAACCAGAAGCGCGCCGCCTTGCGGTGACTCTTCGATAACTTCGTTGGGAAGCGAAATTGTTGATATCATCTTTGGAATCAAATTGTATCGTTGCTTAGTGTTTTCAACCCGTACCCCTCGGGATACATTGCAGAATGCGTACGGTCTCTTATATTCCGGTCACGGGTTTGCTTGGACAAATTCCGGCCAGCTCTCCCCAATTCATTCCAACCTTGACGTCTGAGATTCAGAATTTCGGGAATCGCTTTCTGGCTGCATCGGGAGAAGACGAAAGATGGTCGCTGGTTGACTGTGGCCTGCGCGAATCCGTTTGGCAGAAGATTCTCGAATGGGCGGCTCGTTGCCCGGGGACGGAGTGTCCTCGCGCCAATAGCAGGATGGGAGGAATCGTTCTTCTGGTCGTTGGGTCGGCGGTTTCGCGCACGCTCGATATGGAAGATCCGTTATGGGAACGAGTCGCCGACGCCTGCAGCCCCACTTTGCGAGCATCATTGTTCCGTTCAGGGATGTATCCGATTCAGGAGGCCCGTGACTCTCTGGCCGATACGTGCCTTTCGCTTGGCCTGCGGCATCAGCTTGATCTTCCGGGAAAGCATCGCTTTTGGCGTACGGTCCAGTTACAGGTGGGGTTCAGCGGGAAGTCAGGCGCAGCGCGACTCTGGGCCTGGCTGGCCGGCTTCAGCATGCCGGAAACGATGAAGACGCTGCTCGGAGAGACAGGCTACAACGGATCTGACACCTTCAAACGGCTTTGGTGGTTGCTGCATAAATGGAGCGCGAGTCTCAACGATACGGACCTCGAAGAGGACTTGCTTAGAAATCCGTGGTATCCATCTGAAGCTCACAGCGCTATCAAAGCGAGCCTTTCGGGCGAACGCAAATTCGCACTACCTGGAATCGGAATGTTGGATGACAACCAAGTCTCCACACTTCTGAGTACCGCAAAGTTCAAGAAGAGAGAATTTGAAATCAGACTTTCGGACTTCCTGCCAGGCGAGGTCGACGCTTCGGCGGCCAGCACCTTGCGGCTCTATGTTGAGGGCTTTAACGAAGTGTTGCGTTTGATCCGTAACGAGGACGGGAGCAGGGAACTCGAAGGCGGATGCCTCCGCATTGGCGTCTGGAATGCCCTCCAGAATCCTACCCGTGAGGTGCGGGTAATCGGTCAGAGCGGAACCCTTTACAAGGAACGACTGGAACTTTGGCCCGACGACTTGGATGTCTTGCTGTGGGAGGAGAGCACGGGGCGTCTGGTTCGCGACTTGACCCGTTTTCAAGCCGAAGGAGGACGCGGATACTTTCTCATCACTCGCAGTGAAGCCCGGATATTCACGAATCTCGGCGAAGTCAATTGCTTGGATCGCAGTGACTATTGGTCGTTATATTCGTTCCCGCACGGCTTTCCGCCAGCCATGGAAGTCATATTAGACGGCAGTGCAATATGGGCGCCGGAGCTTCCATCGATTGCGACAATGACGCTTAAGGGAAGCTCGTTGCGGATCCGAGAACTGTCTATTAACTCACTCTCGGTCGAAGTAATCGCCCCGCCGGGATGGGCGATCGATGGCTTCCGCTTCTGCGGGCGACGATTCACGGGCCGGACAGCTCAGATTGATATTTCGCCTATCCGCAAATACGAGAACAGGGTCGCGCATCTGTCGCTTCATCGTGGCGAAGAAGAGTTGACTGTCTCATGCAGGTCAGAACAGGCCAGCGAACACGCTACAGGAGCTGCATTTCAGGATGGCGCTGGCGAGTGGCATCCGATCTTGCAGGGCAAAGCGCTCGATGGAGGGAATCTCGACGGCCGGATTCTGGCAACGAGCTGGAGTGAAGATCAGTCGGCCGACCCGTGGCTAACGCTGGGTAGCCAGCCTCTGCTGGCACTCCCGAGGTCGTCGAGAAGGCAGCGCTACATTGCGTGTGGCGAAAGCCTGCAACTACGGTTTGGACTGATGAACGAGGTGACGTCGAGCCGGATCACGCTCGCCCCTGCCGTTTATTCGACGGGAATGCTTGCGGCCGTTCTCGAAGAACCTGGGCGGTACCTGCTCGTCCTACGGGAACCGATCGAGGCGATTGATGACTTCAGGATCTGGGTGTGGGAACGAGGTTCTTCGCTGCCGCGCCGACTAATTTCAGATGTTGTGACGCCACAATCGGATAACCAGGGTTTTTCGGTCTCGAGTCGTAGCGTCGCGGGGCCAATGAGCTGGGCAATTGAACTTGATGGAGGATGGCGCGGCGCCCGCTTCCATGTTGAGCCGCACTCGAAGATCTGGCCGCTGCTCTGCGATGCATGGACAAACACTCTCAGTCGGGATAGCGGTTGGTATGCGACCGCAAGCGCGCTGCGTTGGTGGCGGTTTCCGGTTTTGATGAAGCCTTTCCGAGAGCCCGTGCAGGCACAAGCGAGCCAATTCAGAATCGAGACGTTCAAGGCCTGGATCGACTCGGCGTCTCCAGCCGGTGCGGAGGTGTCCAGAGTTGCTCTCGAGTTCTACATTAACCCGCTCCGGACTTTTCTTTGGAATTGGCAGCCCAGGGCCGGCGAATGCATGCAAATTTGGACTGATCTTCAGTCTGAAGTGACGACAGCATTTGAAAAGGGAACGATCTCTCTGTCGACTACACTGCTCTTAATCGCCCACCCCGTTCTCCTGGCGAAAATTGTCTCCGAGATCCTCTGGACAAATCTGCGGGAAGCGGAGGCGAAGGTGCCAACGATACTGGACAACAACTCGTTTCGCAAGGTGCCTAGTCCTGTACAGATCAGCCGAATTGAAACCGAGTACCGGGCATTGTTCGGGCACGCTGCCGATCTGATCGAGCAGAACGCGGGCTACGGAAAGCCGCCGACTGGAATGAGCAGCTACCAGTACCTTCGTTCGGAGGCATTGAGCGAACTGAAAAGCTGGACAGATGCCCGGCCGCTCGATGACAGCTTCTTCCAGGAGAACATACTTCGTCCGGCAGAGGCACTTTTTGATGGGGAGCCTGCAGATACGAACCGCCTGATGGTTGCCGTATCTCGCTCTCGCGCGTGCTGCGCGTTTCTTGTGTCTTATCTGCTCAAACTCAAGGGGCTTAGAAAGTATGAATAACAATGCACTTCAGCTGGATGCTTTGGCTGCGGAACGAGATCTGCGTCGCAGGATTGTCGAGTTGGCCACAAGCTATCGTCCGCTGCGCGACGAAAAGATGTTGAAGATGTGCCGTGAAGCATGGGCAGGCGATGAACTATCCGGTGGAGTCGTAGGTCAACTCTGGGTTGAATGTCTCTTCCCGAGCGAAACGGGCCGCGATACCCTTGCGAGTCTTGCAGCGCAAGGTCTCTTCGATTTCCGCCTGCTTGCCCAGTTGAATCATCCGCACAGGTGTCCAGAATCACGGCCGCTCTATCGCCACCAAGAAGAGGCGATCGTTACCGCGGTCAATGGAGATCAACGAGATACTCGCCCGGCTCTGATCGTAACTGCCGGCACCGGCGCCGGCAAAACTGAATCTTTCCTGTTGCCGGTTTTGAACGATCTTTATAGAAATCCCCGAAAGCCGGGGAACTCCGGCGTGCGGGCGATCTTTCTCTATCCAATGAATGCACTGGTGAACGACCAGGTTGACCGCCTAAATGCGTGGCTCGAAGATCAGCCTGAAACGCAGGACCGGGTGACTTTCTTGCACTTCACATCGGAGACTCCCGAGAATACGCGCGAGCTGAATCGATCAACCCTAGCGCATCTAACTCCGAATCCTTCGCGGATTCTGACGCGCGAACAGGGGCGCCGCACGCCACCCGATATTCTCATCACCAATTACTCCATGCTCGAGTACATGTTGTGCAGGCCGCAGGATGCTTCCTTCTTTGGTCCTTCGCTCCGGTCGTTCGTGCTCGATGAAGTCCACCTCTACAGCGGCACTCTGGCAGCTGAGATTTGCCTGCTGATGCGCCGGGTGGCGCTTCGTTGCGGCGTAAGTACTGAACGCGTTCTGCAGATTGCAACATCGGCGACTCTCGGGGGCAACACCAACGAACTCCGCCAGTTTGGGGCAACTTTGTTCTCAAAAAGTCCGGAGTTGGTCTATCCGATCTACGGCCGCCCACACCGCAGGGATTTGCCTGAGGCGGCAGGGCCTGCATCACCTCCCCCGGCGGAGATAATCGACGCTAGACCGCTCGAGACCTTGCCGATCCTCGATTCGGAGAAGCGGGAGTTGATTGAAGATTCCAAAACGGCAGCCATCGCTCGACAATGTATCGCGCCGTTTGTTTCTGAAAGTGTTGTCCAGGAACTGGCGAGTGAGACGTTTCCGGCGCGCGTTCTGCACTATGCGCTTTCAAGAGCGCCAATTGTCCATAGTCTGGACGAGTTTTTCTGGAAGAGGTCGCGCGATGGGCAGTCCGTGGTCCGTCTACGTGAAGTAGCGGAACACCTTTTTCCTGGCGCTAGTCTGGATGTTGCTGAGAAAAGCGCCACGGCGCTTTTGCAACTTACTGCAAGAGCTCGCAACGAAGCCGATCAACTACCAGTGATTCCCCATAAACTGCACATCCAAGTGCGAGCACCTGGGCACTTTTCCGTCTGTCTGAATCCAGCATGTACAGGGGACCGCAGACGTGTCGTAGAAGAAGCTGGCCTTCTGATTCCAGATTTTGCCGAGTTTTGTCCGGCGTGCCATTCGGCCACACTGACGCTCACTATCTGCCGGAACTGCAGCGATTGGTTGCTTGCTGGAACCTCGGCAGGAGACCGGATGCGCGCACGGTCGGAGTGGAACGATTATCAGCCGGTACCCGAAGACGAAGACCACGACCCCGCCCAGGGGCACTACCTTCTTCGGCCCGCCGCCTTATCCGATGCAGAGCCCGACTGGTTCATCGACCTCGAGAGTCGCTCGACCATCGATATCCATTCCCGTGCGGCTCATTTTGTGCGGTACATGAGCTGCCCAAATTGCGATGCGAGTGTCGGACAGTTTGAGCCGATGGCGCTTCCGGATGTATTAACACTGCCAGCGGTAGCCGAGAGCGTGCTTGCTGCCATGCCTCCCAATACTAATAGCGCCATGCGCAAGATCCTTCCATCCGGAGGCAGGCAACTCCTCACTTTCAGCGACAGTCGGCGCCAGGCGGCCCGTCTAGGCCCTCATCTGACCTATCAGCACGAAATCCTCTTAAGCCGCATCGTTATCACCAGGCTTTTGGGTACGTCGGTCGATTCCGTCAAGCTGAAACGCGAAATCGAAACGCTTGAAAATGCAATCAAAGAGGCCGATGACCCAGAGATCCGGGCCGCGCTTGAAGTGGCAGTTCGAAAAAAGCAAACTGATCTTCACGCGGAGCAGGACGGCCGGTCAATGGCGGACTGGGCCCGAATAATGAAGGGCCGAAATGAGCTAAGCCAGTTCTTTGCGCGAGAATCCTCTGTTCAACATACGACCCGAGTGACGGGCAACAAAACATGGCCAGAGGCATGGGAACAATTTTGGGACGCGAATCGAAAAGAAATGGAAGACGACACCTTTCGTTTGCTGGGCCTGGAGTTCCTGCTTCGGCGAAGCCACTCCCTCGAAACGCTTGGTTTGGCGGAGGTGGTTTATCCGTCGATCGAGAAGTGTGTTCTTCAGCGCCTCGATCATCTGTCTGTCACTGAGCACGCTACGTTGCAATCCGTCTGGCCGGACTACCTTGCCGCGATCTGCGACACGCTGCGCTCGCGAAGTGCCATAACGTTCAATGACAGTGACAACGAAGGCCGCGATGATGCCTCGATTATTTCGTTCCCGATCGGACGTTGGGTTTCGCGCGAAGGGAGTGGCATTCGCATTGATCCAATGGTCGGCGCCGGAGGGATTCGAAGCATCCGGGCCAAGATTCACGGCTGCCGTGCTTCGTTTGATGCAGGTCTCAGAGGCCCGGTGGCCGGTAGTGGTGCCGAGCGTACTTGGAGCGGTATTTGACTCACTGCTACAAGCTCTCCGTGAAGAGAAGATCGATTTCTTACAAACCCGGACACGGATGATTGCAGCGGGACAGGTCGATGTTATCCGCATCAATTTCCAGAAATTGCGCTTGCGGCGTCCTCCGCACTTGTTTCGCTCGGTCATTACGGGTGCTGTGTGGCCGCGCTCTGTGCTGGGCTGTGCACCGGGCGAGAGCACTGGCGAGGTACCTCTCGTGCAGGTAAGCCACGACGATCTCGATTCCGATCCTGCCCTGAGCAGAGAGCGCGTAAATTTCGTGAACTTTCCGGGCAGCGATACAGCGTTGTGGGCAGAGGAGCATTCGGCTCAGCTGGCTTCCCACGAGAGCGCCAGATTGCAGGAGTTATTCAAGGCCGGCGGAAGGAACATCCTGAGTGCGACCACAACACTTGAGATCGGTATTGATATCGGAGGTTTGTCAGGAGCGCTGATGGCCAACGCGCCGCCTGGCCGCGCCAACTACCAACAGCGCGCTGGCCGCGCTGGCCGCAGGAATGATGGCTCGACGCTCGTCGCGCTCTTCGCCCGGTCGCTCGGGTACGAGCAAGCCATTTTCCGCGATTTCGGCGCTTTGTTTTCGAAGGAACTGCGGAAACCGTCAATCTTCCTCGAACGGGAGAGATTCGGGTTCCTGCACCTGAACGCGTTTCTTCTAGGTGAATTTTTCCGTCAGATCTTCCCTACTCGCATTACCGGGGCTATGGATGCATTCGGGCGGATGGGTTGGTTTTGCCACATGGCAACTCTCACGGTAGGCGCAGGTGCGAATCCTTCGCTGCGGATTCCGGCCGAACCTTATCAATTCGAGACCTCGCGGCCGCTCTGGTGGGACGCTAATCCGAACATGGGGCTCGACCAACAGTTCATTCACTACATGGATCGGCTAACTGCAGACCCGTCGGAGATTAGAGAGAAATACCATCTCTTGCTTGAGGGCACCCCACTGGTTGGTAAGCCTCCGGTTGAATTGATCGAGCGAGCGAAAAAGTTCTTCATCCAATGCATCAACGAATGGACAACCACCTATAACCGGCTACTTACCGCCTGGCAGAACGCGAGAACGCAACAAAACAATCGTGCCGTACTAAACGCAATCGCATTTCAGGCTCAGGAGCTTTCAAAAACGACAGTGATTGAAGCGCTGGCGTCAGCCCGCTTCCTGCCGCGATACGGATTCCCGATCGGTTTGCAGGCACTGCGGCTACCACACAACAGCTTCAGGGACGGAAACAGCACCGTCAAGCTTGAGCGCGACGGAATGCTCGCTCTCAATGAGTATGTTCCAGGGTCCCGCCTGCTCGCCGGCGGCAGAATCTACTCGTCGCACGGCGTAATCCGCTCCTTCGATCCTGACGGGGGAGGCTTTGGCTTAACGCGATATCGTTTCGAATGTACGCGGGGTCATGTGTTCTACGACATGCAGGCGAATGCTACCCAATGCAGGACGTGCGCCGCGCAGCTGCGTTCGAACCGTGGCCGCCCGGTGATCGTACCCCGCTTTGGGTATTCGTGTGCAGCGTGGGACCCGCCAAGCTGGTCAGGAGATCCGGAGCGGATTGGAACAACCGAGCTCGTATCGACGGTCGATTTCCTGAATCGGAGCGGCCTACAGCTTTTCGAGGCTTTCGGAGGGCATGCGCGACTCAAGGCCACTTTCTGCGAGGGCGGAACCCTTTTCGGAGCGAATCCCGGGCCTCATGGTTTTGGCTTCGCCATATGCACAAACTGCGGATACACGGACGGCGAGAGGGCCATAGGCGAGGGCAGGCAGAACCTGCCACCAGGATTTGAGTCGCATTCTCCGCTCTGGTCCCATAGGGCAAATCATCGGTGCTGGAATGCCCAGACCACGGCTCCAGTGCTCCGGAACCGGTCCTTGGGTGCAGAAACCAACACCGACGTCCTTCAGATTGAAGTCAACACTCTGTTCTCGCGTTACCAGCAGCCCAGTGATTCCGAGCGGATCGCGCGAACGTTCGGTCATGCCATGCGTCTCGCCGGCGCTGCAATTCTCGAAGTGGACACGCGGGAGATCTCCGTTGTTGCTGCCAGAATGGCCGGTGATCCTTGGGGAGTTCATCTTTTCGACACCGCTGCCGGTGGGTCCGGCCACATCGCTTCCTTACTGGAGGATCAGAATGCTTGGTTTACGGGAGCAATGGATCTTATTCGCGGAAATGAGGACCATGATCGAAAGTGCCGGGAAGCCTGTTTGATGTGCCTGCTGGATGCTCAGAGCCAGGCGGAATTTGAGCGGAGTAAGCTTGATCGCAGTCTTACTCTCGAGTTCTTGACTGAAGCCTAGAGGGTTGGCTCTTATTTGATCGGCGTTTTCGACGGTCAGGTAGATGTCAATGGGGAACCCACAACGCTGACAACCGAGACGATCTGAGTCTACTCGATATCACAGCCAGCCTCTATCTTGACAACAAATGGTGGATGAGACTTTCTCTGTCTCATCCACCTGAAAGCCGGCGACGACTCGTCGTCGGCTCCGTCAGCTGGATCATCAGCGGCCTCGATCTTAGAGAGCCGCTTCATGGTGATGGCGTGGACCTCGGCGATCCGGTGCTTGAAGGTGTTCCCTTTGACTTCATCCTCTACCTCGCGATACCGGAGAATGCCTTCCAGGGTGATCAGCTGTCCCTTCTGGATAGTCTTGGCGAACTTCGAGAGATTCCTCCAGGCATAGACGCGATGCCATTCGGTGCGAGTTTCGTACTCGCCTTTGTCGTTCTTCCAGCTCTCCTGGTTTGCGATGTTGAGGACGACGTACTCGCGGTTGTATCCCTGGAGCGATTCCGAACGTTTCTTCCCTATTGCTTTGTGATTGACACTTCAAGTTTCTGAGCTTGGTTTTGCTACTCGCGCCATGAGGAGGACATTGAACAGAGCGGCTCCCTTCCGGTTTGCCTTTCTATGGAGAAGGCGAGGAGATGGGCCGAGCGGTAAGCTTCGGTGCTGCCATTCCCTTGTCACTTCGATCAAGTACCAGGACCGACCCGCCGCCGCAGACATCGCCTTCTGTGTCGCCGCATATGGCAATGGCATGACCGAGGACCGGATTGAGCGTGCCCTTGAAGACGACTACCTTCCCAGAATCCGCTGCGCGCCTCTGCGAGGTGCGGACTCCTGTCCCCATAGCAAGTCTGGGTCCCCTTCCGCAGATTCTTTCCAGTCGCCTTGGGAGTGGGTCGCGACGGCACACCCTCCGGGCAAGCATGTACCGCAGACAGCGGACAAACCAAAAGAAACGGAGCCAATCACCATGTTCAACAAAGTCATCCTCAATCGGCCGCCTCGGGCAGAACGCAGAAGCCAAAACCGCTCAGAACACTATCTGCGTTCAGCGTGCCGGACACACCCCCGCCCTTCGGACGCACGCTCTCCTCTCCCGCGATCCCAGCCCATCCAAGAGAGCTGCCTACATCCGAACCTGGGGTTAATTGTCTCGCGGCATGCCGACCATCTTGGTCGTTGAGGACCGGCACGAATCTGCACCCAGGCGTGAAATGACAATTATTGTGGATATTTTCGACAATTTTAGAATTGCGGATAATTTCGGAAGCTTCTAATTTTCAGAGTGGGATCGGACGGATTTTGCTGCCAGTTTTGAAGCACTGGTGGAATGGCGTACTCTGCCGACGCTCGGGATTCATCCCCAACAGGGGCAGAATAAGCCGCTGTCGAGCGTACATGCCAGAGGACCAGCAGCCATCTGCACATCACCCAATACTCCAGCCTTACGCCAAAAGCATTTCACATGGTTGGTGATGTCCATCGCCTCATAGAGGCCATCCTTGATGGTGACGGTCGGTGCAATTACCAACACGCGTCCCCTGGCAATGCCAAAAAGTACCTGAAGACAAGTCCTACTTCCACCGGATCGGCGACTTTCTCACGTTTGCTGACGAGATCATTCTTTTCGGCCACGGCAAAGGGAACAGCAATGAAGCTGAACTGCTGCGGGATTTCTTGCACACTCACAATCCGACGATCGGTGACCGAACCATCCGAGTTGAAGATATGGACCTATCGTCTCTCTCGGAGCCGGAGATCGAACGGCGTCTGAGAGAGCACTAGCCATCATCAATCGCCAGCTGTCGAGGAGCACCTCTTCATACCCGCCTGACGTCTACTCCACGCTCGACGAATGGCGCGATCATCCCGTCAGTGGCCCCGGTATCCGTGATCAGAATGTTCAGCTCTCCGATATCGCAGATGCGCCAGCCCGCTACCTTCCCGAATTTTGTGGAATCAACCACCGCAATTCGACGGCGGGAAGCCTTAACCATCGCCGCGTTGAGTTGGGCCTCTTCCGAGCTGAGACAGCTGACTCCCCATTGTCCGTCAATGCCATCCGAACCGATGAACAGGGTATGGATCAACATCTGCTTCAGACTGTCCACCGCGGTAGGACCGACAAGGGAAAACCAATCGCCTCGAAGATGGCCGCCCGTAACAAAGATGTCGAGGTCTTTCCGCTTCGATAGCTCCATGGCCACGTTGACGGTATTTGTGACAACCGTGATGTTTTGGTTCAAAGGAAGTCCGCGGATGACCTCAAGGGTGGTGGTGCCCGGAGTCAACGCGATTGTGTCGCCTTTCTCAACGAGCGCGGCCGCTGCCTGGCCGATCCTTCGCTTCTCATCGGAAAAGCTCTCGAGATGGGCCTGAAAAGTCCGATCATTCTTGAATGGCTCGTAGAAGAGAGGTTCGAGCAGTGCGGCGCCGCCATGGGTTCGCTGAAGGACCCCATCATTTTGCAGTTGATCCAGGTCGCGGCGGATCGTAACCAAAGATGTCCCGAACTTCTCACTGAGAGATTCGACCGTGACATTGCCAGATTTGCGCAAGTGTTCGAGGATCGCATTCAATCGTGTCTGCTGCTTGCCCAGTCCAGATGGCTCGGACGCTTCTCGCGTCTCTTTCTTCGGTTTCTCTGGCTGCTTACGCTTCGCCATTATCGCTGGCTCCAATAGTGCTGTATTTGTTCGAGTGACTTCCCACGTGTCTCGGGAATCCATTTCCAAATGAAAACGAATGTTATCAAGGATAGCAACGCGTATAGGGCAAACGCTCCGGATAGGCCCATACTGTCAACGATGGACAGAAAGGTAAGGGTCACGACCAGACACGCAGACCACAAAGCCATAGTGGCAATCGAGGTAGCTTGACCGCGCACGCGGGTGGGAAAGATCTCGGCGATATAAACCCACACGCCCGGCCCCAGGCCGACCGCGAAAAAGGCAATGTAAGCCAAGATGCAGCCGAAGATCAGATATTGGCCGCCCGGCCCCAACTTGAACGACGCGGCCAGAACCGTGAGTGAGATAGCCATACCAGCCGTTGCAACAAGGAAAAGCAATCTGCGGCCCCAGCGGTCAATGAAGAACATGGCCACGATGGTAAAGATCAGGTTCACCAGGCCGACGACCACATTGACGCCAATGGCGAGCTTCATGGACTGACCGTGGAACTGTTGGGCGAAGATTAGGGACCCGTAGTAGAGCACCGTGTTGATCCCGCAGATCTGTTCGAGCACGGCAAGAGCAATGGCGATGAGGAGTCGCGGCCGCATATGTTCCGAAAACAGTTCTCCGGCCCCTCCGCCCTCTTCTGAGATCGCAAGCTCGATGGCATTCATTTCCGCCTGAACGCCGTGTGGTCCGGCGATCTTCTCCAGGACCGCGTACCCTGCTTCCCTCTGGTTGTTAGCGACCAGCCAGCGCGGGCTCTCCGGTATGTAGAACAATCCGACCAGAAAGCCGACCGAAGGAAAGGTAGCCACCCCGAACATCCATCGCCAGCTCGTCGAACCTAGCCCTGCGAGTTGCCAGTTGCTGAGGTACGCAACCAGAATTCCCGTCACGATCGCGAGTTGATTCAGTGAGACAAGTCGCCCCCGACTCTCCGGTGGTGCTACCTCCGAGATGTAGACGGGGGTGAGAGCTGAAGCAAGCCCGATTGCCAGGCCTCCGATACCGCGCATGCATGTAAAGAAGACGAAGCTGACAGCAAGAGCACTCCCGAGTGCGGATACTGCAAAGAGCAGGGCGGCGCCCATCAGGCTCTTGCGACGCCCGAACAGGTCGCTGCATTTGCCGGCTGCGCCAGCGCCGACCAGACATCCTAAGAGAAGGGAACTCGCGGCGATCTCTGTCTGAAAGCTTGTGAGACCGAAATGGACTTTCAGAAAGACGAGTGCGCCATTGATGACCGCCGTATCGAACCCGAAGAGGAATCCCGAGGCAGCAGCCACCGAGGCCACAAACCAGACATAAGCAGAGTTGCTCGTTGCCGAGCGCTCAGACCGCGTGGTTGGTTCGATTCCCGACATTTTGGCCCCGCATCGAAAAGAGTGAGTTGGACTGCGTCAGATACTTCTCCATCTATAACGTGATAGTCGGTTAGCACCTCTAAGTCAATCGTTATGGCTCATTTCGTAAGTTTCAATGATCGAAATTGGCGATAACGCAAGCGTGAGGAAGCGAAATAGATTGTGTTTCGATCACCAAACCCGCTAATGTAGAGTCGCGGGAAGTGGATCAGCATGATGGAACTTGATTGGCTGGGCGGCAAAATCGCTGGAGAGGGAGTGCTTCGGCTTTCCAAGAAAATCCGTGACCTTGAAGATGTCTTCGAGGATCACGCAGCGTGGACCTCTATGGACCCGGAAACCCTGGTCTATTCCGTGGAATGGACACAGCCCACGGCGCAAGATACCGAAGGCGGGCTGTTTTGGGGAGTGACCGTCATTGAGCCGGGAAGGGTAGGGGAGGAGTTCTTCATGACGCGAGGACATTTCCATGCGAAACGTGATCGCGGAGAGTACTACACCGCCGTTCAAGGAACGGGGATGTTGCTCCTCATGGACGAGTCCCGGAGTGGCCGCTCGGAGCAGATGACGCCGGGCTCCTTACATTACATTCCCGGGCACACTGCACACCGAGTGGTGAACACCGGGCAAGATCCCTTGATCTTCTGGGCATGCTGGGCGAGCGATGCCGGTCACGACTACGGGACCATTCAACGAGAAGGATTCAGTCACCGTGTGATTGCCAGTGAAGGCTCTCCTCGCTTGGTACCCTCCACACAGCCTTGAGCCCATTGGATCGGATATGTCGTCATCACGAAATCTCGATCTGCGATGGAATGAAGCAACGCAAAAGTTTGAGTACGGTGCGAACGTGTTTGGGCCACTTCCAGAGCACCGGCGTTTAGATGCTATTCGCGCCAGTCTTCTTGATCCGCAGTGCAGCGGACCTGACCCGGTCTACAGCATCGTGATGGATGTCGGCAGACAAGAGCACAAAGGTGAATTGGAGCGCCGCAATCTCTTGTTCGGCGTTGTCTCATACCCTGCCGGCAGACTCGGGCGCGAACCGGTACGCAGTCAGGGACACATTCACAAGATTTCGGTCCATTCCGGATGGTCGGCGCCGGAGTTGTTCGAGATATGGGACGGCACCGCGATCATCTATGCTCAGGAATCGACGAGTGATGACCCAGGTAGATGCCTTGCAGTCACCGCCTTGCCTGGAGATCGAGTCGTTGTCCCGCCGGGTTGGGCTCATTGCGTGATCAACGCCAACCCGCATGAACGAATGATTTTCGCAGCATGCTGTGACCGCGACTACGGCTTCGTGTACGACGGGGTGAGGGCGCGCGGAGGCTTGGCTTGGTTCCCAATCCTCGATGAGAACGGTGGAATCCGTTGGGAGAGCAATCCTCGGTATCGAAGCTCTTGCCTGGAAGAGCACAAGGCGAGAGCTTATCCGGAGCTTGGGCTATCCGACACATCGATCTATGATCAGTTCGCTCAGGCTCCGGAAAGTCTCCAGTGGGTTTCAGAACCATCCTTGTTCGCGACGGTCTGGCGTTCATTCGAACTCTAGAGCGCTTCGGTGGTCGCTTCATTCCGGTCGCACGTATGCCTTGAGTGTGGCGCACTGCTTGCCAACCGATGGTCCATGAGGCCGGATCTGGTAGCCACCCACGGCCGCGGGAACGATAAAGGTCTCCGCATAATGTACGACGAACGGCGCGAATGAGCCTGTAAGGCTCTCAACAATCGCCTCCTCGCCCTCAACCAGATTCAGTACGTTCACGGTTGCGTTGGTATCGTGCGGGACGGTGCCGGTAAACCAATGACGGCGAGTCTCAATGAATTCGAGTTCATGAAGGCCGGTACGTTCTTCGCGCCAGCCTTCTCCTTGACCGACGGCTTCAATCCTGTTGACCAGGTTCTCCTTGATCCATGCCGCCTTGCGGTCCCATTGGATGTTCTCTTCTCCTCGGGCGATATTGATCGGTCGCGGTTGTCCGTCCAGCCCGAGACGGCCCCAATCCCATAGCTTGAGCGTGAAGATGTAAGGAGTCGCACTGATCTCGAGCACCATGCTGCCCGCTCCGGAACAATGCACCGTCCCTGCCGGAATGAGGAAGTGGTCGTGTTTGCGTGCAGGCCATTTGCTCACGTAGCGGTCAGCGTCGAAGTCTGGTCCACCTTCTTGTGCGGCCTGCAGATCCTGCAGCATCGCGGATGGATTGATATCTTCCTTCAGGCCGAGATAAACGGTCGCATTGGGCTCGGCATCGAGCATGTAATAGCTCTCGTCCTGGGTATATGCCAGGCCGAAATGCTTGCGCACGTAATCATTGAGAGGATGGACCTGTAAAGAGAGATTGCCGCCCTCGATTGTGTCGAGGAAATCGAAGCGGATGGGGAACTCAGCCCCAAACCGTCCGAAGATATAGCTCCCTAAGAGCTCCGTGGGGTGAGCGAAGACGAGATTGATCGCCGGGATCTCGACACGAACCGTCCCGAAACCGAGGAGGAGACTGTTTTCCTCCGGCACACAGTCGAAGCACCAGGCGTAATTCGGAACGTCCTTGGGAAGATCGAACTCACGTTCCATCCAGTGACCTCCCCAGGGACCTGGATCGAAGAATGGCACGACGCGAAACGGTTGGCGTGCTGCCTGGTCAAGACCAGCTCTCATCTGATCGCCCGTAATCATCTTGGGCGTAGCTTGGTCGTTCGTGTCGAGAAGAAAATCGATGGTAGGAAGCAGCTTCTGTTTGATTCGATCCGCCGCCCGCCAATCGAGGAAGTACGCCCGCTTATATTTCTGAGCCGGCGATTCGTCGGTGTTATTCGCTCCGAGATTGCCGATCTCTCCTGCGCGCTGTCGTCTTTGTATTTCCCAGCGGGCCAGGTCAGCGTAGACAAGAACGTAGTATTCGTTCGCAATCTCAACGGCACCAGTGCCGATAACTAGCGCGATTCCTGCGGTCGACGACTCGAGTTTTTTCTGCGCTTCTGACACCTTGAGGGGATCGAAGAAGTCGCGCACCTCAACCGAGTTGAACGTTCCGAAGACGGGGTCATCCGTCAGCAATGGTGAGACTCGCTGGTTGATCTCATCCGGTGACAGAAGAAGTGATTCGGTATCGATGACAACCTGCGGATCGAGCGCTGCTTCGAGCTCCTGTTTGATCTCCCGCACGGACACGCCCGGATAGCACTCGACGCAAACGACGCAACGCTTGCCGCTCGTCAATCGGCGGAGGTTCTCCCGGATAGCGTCCCACCCGACATGACAATCACCTGCATCGGATGAAACAGGAACATAAGGCTGCTTATCATACATCTAGTTCGCTCCGTTTTATAAGTTCGATTAGTGGAACCGCTCCAAGTAGCGGTGCGCTATCGCCCAACATGGCAGGACGCACCTGGACTGTTCCCCAGGGAGTCCATGTGTGTTCTTTCACGTACTGCTGGATGTACGGCACGATCAGATCGCCGCGCCGCATCACGCCGCCGCCGATGAGGAGAAGCTCCGGATCGTAAGCGTGAATCAATGACGCAGCTGTGCGAGCCCACACCCGGATGCAGTGCTCACGGACGGCTAAGGCAACCAAGTCACCGTCATCGGCTGTTTGAAACAGATTTTGAAAGTTCAGCTCCATACCTGCGAGAGAACTCGATTCGAATCCGGGCCAGCCCCTGCATATCCTCGGCAAAGCCCATCCTGAGGCCTCCGACTCAGCGCAACCTATTCCGCCACAGTTGCATGGGGAGCCATCGAAGCGAGCCGCAAGATGTCCGCCAAGGCATCCCGCCTGAAAATGCTTCCCGACAAGAAGCCGCCCGTCGATCATTGCGACGCCACCGATTCCGGTGCCAAGCGTCATCATGACGATGTCGTTGGAGCTGGTCCCGCTTCCTGCATACCATTCGCCCAATAGAGCGAGACGTGCGTCGTTCTCGACTGCGATCGGCAGTCCGAACTCTTCGGCCGCCCAGGTCTTGAGATCGACTTCGGTTGCATCCGTGTACTTCAAGTTGGTCGACGTCACACGGGCGTTCTTGCGATCTACAAGGCCGCAGAACCCAACGGCTATTCCTTCTATCTGGCCCAGCCCAAGCCCGGCATCTGCCGCAAGCTTCCGGAGTGTCTCTGCCAGCACAGGCAGAAGTTCCCGAAGCTTCCGATCGCCATCCGTCGGTACGACCTGCGATGTGTGAATGGTCCTGTCTTCGACGACAGCGCAGGTTGCGTGTGTGCCGCCGAGATCGATTGAAAGTGCCCTCATATGGACATCCTGACCCGTCGTCCCTCGAAATCAAAAACTTTCCGCATCTCGCACCCCTGGAACGGTGTTTGAGCAAAATCAAATAATCTGTGCAATGCAATATAACAATCACACGTTGCTTGCGTTTTGTCCACAAACGTACATTGAAATGCTTCTATTGACAAAAAAAGAACAATTCGTCTATGTTGGCCAATCAGTTCAAGTTTCTGCTCGCCTTCCCCGGTCTATGAAAAACGCAGGTCTTATTCCTCGGCTTCGGAAGGCTCTCAGCAGGGCGTTATGCGATGTCTCTTGGAGGCGACAGTGGACTTTCGAAACAACGGGTGCAGCATTGCAGGTAGAGTCACGGGAACTCGTCTAGGCAGAAGGAACTTAAGACCTGGCGATCGAACAACCACACACAGTCAACGTTCATGCCCATCACAGGCTCCTTATCGCGTTTGGTTGGGTAAGCTTCTGTTGCTCCTGTTGGCATGTCTCAGTTCGGCGGTGCTTCGCGGCCAAACGACGAACGGGCTGATCACGGGCGTGGTCTCTGACTCGACTGGAGCCAGTATCCCCGGCGCTGACGTCGACGTCGTCAACACCGGAACGGGAATGCATCGGACCACCAAAAGCAACGCGGGCGGCGAGTACATCCTCCCTCAGCTCAATCCGGGCAACTACAAACTGACTGTGAAGATGGATGGCTTTGCGACGATTAACCGGGAGAATATCCAGCTTCAGGTCAACCAGAGCGTCACGCTGAACTTCCAGCTCGCGGTGGGACAGACCTCGCAAACCGTAAACGTCACGGACGCGCCTCCTCAGCTCAACACAACCTCTGCGACGTTGAGCAACGTCGTGAACCACGAAGACACGGTCAATCTTCCGCTCAACGGACGCTCGTTCACCCAACTGACTCTTCTGACTCCGGGCGCTGCACCAGTCCAGAACGGGCAGCAGGGTTCATTCACAGTGTCTTTGGGGGCTGGCGGCATCAGTCCATCAGTGAACGGACAACGCGGAGAGCAAAATAACTTCACGATGGACGGCATATTCAACAATGCCACTTACACGAACACTTGGGTGATTGCGCCTCCACCAGACGCGATCCAGGAGTTCAACGTGCAGTCGCATATCACGGACGCTCAGTTTTCGGTCTCTTCGGGTGCAAACATCAACCTCGTGACCCGCTCCGGTACGAATAAGTTCCACGGAGCGCTTTGGGAATTTCTCCGGAATGACATCCTTGACGCCCGAACCTTCCCGGAGACCGAGCGTCTGCCCTATCGGCAGAATCAGTATGGTGTTTATCTTGGCGGTCCTGTAACGGTACCGCATATCTACAGCGGGAAAGACAAGACTTTCTTCTCGTTTTATTGGGAGGGATTCCGGTCGGCGCAGACAAGATCGTATCTGGCCAGCACTCTCACCAACGCAATGAAGCAGGGGGATTTCTCTGCGGTCCTCGGCGCGCAGGTTGGGACCGACAGCCTGGGTCGCCCGGAATATGCGAATCAGATCTATGATCCCTTTTCAAGTCGTCCGGATCCGGCACACCCGGGCCAGTCCCTACGCGACCCTTTTCCGGGAAATGTCATTCCTAAGGGCAGGCTGAACTCTGCAAGTCTGCTGATCCTGCAAAAATATTACCCGGCTCCAAACCTCAATGTTCCCGAAGGTACCTTGCCCAATTATCAGTTCTCCGGTGCAACAAATACGGATAGCGATATCTTCGGTGTTCGACTGGATCATCAGATCACAGCGAACGACTCCGTCTTTCTCCGTTTCAATCGTTCAAATCAACACGTGATCAGCCCGCAGGCTCTGCCGACTTACGTGCACACCCTGAGCAACTACACCCAGCAGGCTGCTTTCGGCTATACCCATATCTTCGACCCGAAAACGATCCTGAATATCCGATATGGATACTCCTACGTTAACTTCGCGAGCAACGATGAGCCGGCGGGCCAGGCCTTCACAGACGCGATTGGCTTTACTGAAGCTGCCCCTGCACATGCTGGGATCCAGCTCGGACCGCAAATCAACATCTCAAATGGCTTTAGTGGCGTGGCTCAGTTTGCCATCCCGTTGGGTCCGCAAGAGACGATGGATTATCACGCCGACCTCTCCAAGGTTGTCGGGAACCACACGTTCGGCTTCGGCGGTCTTTACTACCACCTCCGGAGCTATGACGATGGATGGCTCGCAAATATGAGCTTCGCGCAAAATGCCACGGCGCAAGGGGCAACAGCCGGTCCGACAGGCTATGGGCCTGCCAGCTTCCTCCTTGGCACGCCGAACAGCTATGCTCCATGGGTTGGGAACATCGGAGCAGACCAGACGGTGAACTGGTATGGCGTCTATGCGCAGGATCAATGGCAACTTACGAAGAAGCTTGTTGTGACGGCCGGCATTCGTTGGGACTATGTCACTCCACCGAACTACCACAAGATCGTCTCAGGTCTCGACGTGTTGACTGGGCAGTTCATTGTGTCAGGTGCAGTTCCGCCGTACTACACTACCGCCACTGGACCGAGCGGCTACTTCCACCCGCAGTACAACGGATGGGAGCCACGCTTTGGTGTCGTCTATTCCGCGACAGACAAGACCGTCCTGCATGCAGCCTTCGCGATGCTTGACGATCACAACAACACCCTGGTTCAGGAGAATCAGAACCTTCGATTGACTTGGCCCGGCGGCATTGCCGCGAATTTCACCAGCCTCGATCTTGGCGTACCGACGATGTATTTCGGAAATCTCCCGACCGCCTCGTCCTTGCTTCAGAACGTGGCTCCGTACGCAAGTTATGGAGCTAACCCCAACAACAAGATCCCGTACTCCATGCAGTACAACCTCGGTGTGCAGCAACAACTCATGTCCAACCTCACGATGAAGCTGGATTACGTGGGATCTGTAAGCCGGCATCAGTACATCGTGCCGACGGTGAATACGGCTCTCTATCCTGGACCTGGTCTCATCTCGGACAGGCAGCCCTTCCCAGAGTATGGCGGTCCCTTCTCCTATGCCTGGAACGCAGCTCCCGCAAGCTACAACGCACTGCAGGCTCAACTGCAAAAGACGGTATCGAATGGCCTGTCGTTCCTGGCCTCGTACACCTGGTCTAAGTCCATGGATTGGCAATCTGACCCATATGTGAACCAGCAGCCTAACTTCTACAACCTGAAGGAGGATTGGGCAGTATCCGATTACAACCGTGCGCATATGTTTGTGTTCAGCAGCTTGTATCAGCTTCCTTTTGGACGGAACAAGGCTTTCCTGAACAACGCCGGCAAGCTGGTGCAAACATTGGCCGGCGACTGGAATGTGGGAGGCATCATCACTCTCAACTCCGGCGCCCCGTTCTTTGCGCTGGCGGGTGGTGATATTGCCAACACGGGTGGTCCGAGTCAGCGAGCTCAGCGGACAGGAGCGGACCCGTATAGCGGCCCAGGGTTCCACCAGACACCAGCGACCTGGATCAACAAAGCAGCCTTTGCAGTACCGACGTTGTTCACCTATGGCAATGAAAAGAGGAACGATCTGGTTGGTCCTAGTTTCAAGAACGTCGACTTCAACGTGTCGAAGAACTTCCCATTGTTCGAAAGCACACAACTTCAGTTCAGGGCGGAGATGTTCAACCTGTTCAACCACACCAACTACAGCACGCCGGACAGTGGCGTTCAGGACAGTCAGTTTGGCCAGATCCTGAGCGCGGCAGGGTTCGGTCGACAAGTACAGTTCGCATTGAAGCTAGTATTTTAGGCAGAAACCTAAGAGGGAGCATCGCTTCGATGCTCCTTCTTCGTATATTCCGGAGTCAGCTCGTGAGTGCGAGACTCCGAGGGCGCAAAGATGAAACGTCGAGATCTTTTGAAAAGTCTCACTATGGCCGCCGGTGGAGCGCTGTTACCCAACGAGTCTGTGGCTCAGACTGAAAAACAGCCTACCGCGAAGAATCCGGCCGTCATTCCTATCCGCGGTCTGCTGCGAAAAGACGGGAAGCTGGTTCAGCCGATCCAAATCAGCATTGAAAAGCCTGACGATGCCGTCATGGCTGTGACAAAACTCGATGGAACCGAAATCGATCGCCGCAATGTTCCGGCAGGCGAAGGTTCATTCGAGATATATGTAAAGCCAGTCACATCCAACCAACGGTCAACAATCATCGTCGATTTGGGCGGAAAAGAAGTCCGAGAAGAAATCGAATTGAAACCGGTACGGCAGATGCAGATCTACGTGCTGCCGCATTCGCATCATGACCTCGGGTATACCGATCTGCAAGCCGATGTCGAAGCGAAGCAGATCCGCAACATCACACGCGGCATCGAGCTTGCACGCAAGACGAAAGACTATCCCGAAGGAGCGAGGTTCGTCTGGAACCTTGAGGTTCTTTGGGGTGCCGACCTCTACATGAAGCGCGGGTCGGAGGGTGATAGACGAGAACTCATCGATGCAGTGCAAAAGGGATGGATCGGAATAAACGGCTCCTACGCAAACGAGCTTACGGGGCTCTGTCGCCCTGAGGAACTCTTGCAATTGTTCCACTACTCCGGACAACTCGGTAAGACATGCGGAGTGAAGGTGGATTCGGCGATGATGAGCGATGTCCCTGGTTTTTCCTGGGGTACAGTGACGGCCATGTCGCAAGCGGGAATCCGTTATTTTTCGGCTGCGCCCAACTACTTCGATCGCATCGGCACATTCATGGTGTCCTGGCAGGATAAGCCCTTCTGGTGGGTCTCGCCATCAGGCAAAGAGAAGATTCTCTTCTGGGTCCCCTGGACGGGGTATGCCCTCTCTCACGTTATGAAGCTCGGTTCTGAGCTCGTCGCGAAATACCAGGACCGCATGGACGAGATTCAGTATCCATATGACGTCTCTTATATACGTTGGTCGGGTCACGGCGACAACGCGGAGCCAGACTCCGAGTTGAGTGATTGGATTCGTGATTGGAATCAGAAGTACGAATGGCCTCGCTTCTCCATAGCCACCACTAGTACAGCATTCTCGGCCTTTGAGAAGCGTTACGGGTACCAGCTACCGCAGTATCGCGGAGACCTGACGCCTTACTGGGAAGATGGTGCAGGCTCCTCAGCACTTGAGACGCGGATGAGCCGTAATGCGGCAGATCGGATCAACCAAGCCGAAGCTTTGCGAGCCGTGACGAACAAAGCTGATTACGAAGTTGCGGAGTATGCCGAGGCATGGCGCGATGTGTTGCTCTACTCCGAACACACTTGGGGCGCATGGAACAGTGTCTCTGATTCAGAGAATCCCTTCGTCAAGAAACAATGGGACGTAAAGCGCGCCTTCGCGGTGGATGCCGAGCGCCTTTCCCAGAAGTTGATTGAGAAGTCTGTCGGTCTAACAAGCGAGACCTCTCGTGGGGGGCAGGTTGAGATATTCAACAGCTCTTCGTGGGTTCGCAGCGAAGTTGTTTATGTTCCTCAGCAGCTATCGCAAGCGGGAGATTACGTCAGTGGTCACGATGGCAAGCCGCTGCCGTCACAGAGGCTTGCATCCGGAGAGTTAGCGGTACTTGTGTCGCAGATGTCTGCTTTCTCGGCTTCGCGATATTCCTTTTCGAAGCAAGCAGCTCATCATCCTTCTAAGCCAGCGTCTTTCAAGAACAACGTTCTTGATAACGGCATTGTCCACGCCAAGATTGATCCCGCAACCGGTGACATCACCGAACTGCGCCTCCCATCTGTCGCCCACAATCTGGTAAAGACAGATGGGCCGTATCGGGCGAACCAACTCCTTTTCCTTGCGGGGCAGGATGTCGATCAAGTTCAATCTAGCGGCGCGGCGAAGATCACAATCGAGGAGAATGGCCCACTTGTCGTGTCCGTTCTTGTCGAATCCTCCGCTCCGACCTGCAAGAGCGTCAGCCGGCGCATTCGGCTGGTAGCCGGAGCCGACTATCTCGAGCTAGCAAACACCGTCGATAAACTTTCCGCCGCGTTGAACCCGCATCCCGGTTCAGGCGGACCCGGCGACGAGTTCGCGCAACGTGGGTCGAAAGAGAGTATCCAGTTCGCATACCCTCTGGCAGTATCAGATGGCAAAATGCGAGTGGATATCGCGCTCGGCAACATGCAGCCAGAGATCGACCAACTTCCCGGATCGTGCAAGAACTGGCTCCCGGTCGGGCGCTGGGTGGACGTCTCGAACGATGAAGTCGGTGTCACTTGGGTCACCCAAGATGCTCCGCTGATTGAAGTCGGGGAGATCAGCGCAACGATGCTTGGGTCGCAACGTAACCCAAACGTATGGCGGAAGAGCATCGAGCCGACCCAGACGTTCTTCTCATGGGTGATGAACAATCATTGGGGAACGAACTATCGCGCGTATCAGGAAGGCCCGGTTACGTTTCGTTACGCGCTGCGGCCGCATTCGCGCTATGACGCCGCGGCAGCCACTAGACTTGCCATCGGTTTATCGGAGCCGCTCAAAGTTCGGGCAGTTAGCCCATCAGCAAAACCAATCGACTCATTTCTAAGCATTGAGCCATCGGACGTACTTGCGTTGACCTTCAAGCCAAGCGAAGATCGATCCGCTTGGATCGTGAGACTTTTTGGAGCTTCTGGCGAGAGAAGAACAGCTCAGCTCAAGTGGTTACGTTCAGGTGAAGCGAAATTCTGGCAGAGTAATCTTGCGGAAGAGAAGCTGGAACCAATCGGAAGTGAGTTCGAGATCGCCGGCTGGGATCTTCTTACAATTCGCATTGAAGAACTGCATTCACGATAGTCCTCGAGGAGACGTTGGTCGGGCCAGTCGCTCCCGCCTGACCAACGCCGAGACGGTAAGCAGAATTAGTTTCTTCCGGATTGGTCTACTCGGAAGTTATCCCGTTTGCTAGAAAGGTCCAACTCGAGAGTGGTTCCCTTTCAACTACGACGCCGGAGTGGCAGCTGTCTCTGCCTTTAATTGTGTGGCAGCTGTCAGGAGAAAAACTCTCTTTGCTTGCTTGACTTCCATGTATGGAAAAGAATGATTTTGTTGGGTCGGAGCCATGTTGAACCATCCTAAATCGTTCAATGGCGTCTGTCGGCATGAAAGTGTTGAGACACGCTTATCCCTTCCAATCTCGTTCCGTTGTTTTAGGGTATAGCCCAACCCTACGTCCGACATCCGGCGAAATAATGTCGCAATAGAGTCTCTTTCTGAGTTGTCGTACAGGTTATGACGAAGGTCAAAGAGTCTATTCGGACACCTCGGCCCGCTCGAATGCGCAAGCGGTCCTACGGCCAACAGGTCGGCTACCTGCGTGTCAGCTCCCTGGATCAAAACGAGGTCCGCCAGCTCGAAGGGCTGGTCCAGTGATACATAACAACAGACTGCTTCGACTTTGTCGGTCGCTAGCCGCTAGACAGCCGCGTGTTCGACCTCTTCGGTTCGCTCCTTTGCAAAGCCGCCTGCTTTACCGGCTTCAAGAAGCTGCTGTCCCTCGATGCGACCGAAAAGCTCGATCAGTTTCGCGACCACGCCGGTCCATCCGGTCTGGTGGCTGGCTCCCAGGCCCGCGCCGTTGTCGCCGTGGAAGTACTCGAAGAACAGCAGGTAATCCTTCCATTGGGGATCGGTCTGGAACTTTTCTGTACCTCCATACACTGGCCTTCGGCCGGATTTATCCCGCAGGAAGATCCGCTCCAAACGATTGGCTATTTCCCGGGCTACCTCGAACAGGTTCATCAGCTTGCCCGAGCCGGTTGGACACTCGATCTTAAAGTTGTCGCCGTAGTACAAATAGAACTGAAGCAACGCACGAATGAGCAGCGCATTCACCGGCATCCAGATTGGGCCGCGCCAGTTGGAGTTGCCGCCGAACATGCCGGTGTCGGATTCAGCCGGAAGGTAATTCACCCGGTATTCCTGACCCTCGACGTTGACGACATAGGGATGCTCGTCGTGATATTTGGACAGCGCCCGGATGCCGTACGGACTGAGGAATTCGTTCTCATCGAGCATCCGCGTCAGAATCCGGCGCAACCTGCTCTCATTCACAAGTCCAAATATGCCGCGCTCGCCATACCCCAAATGACCGGGCCCGGTTGCATGAACGCTTTCGAGCAGTTCGGGCATACGTCGCAAGCGTTCGAACAATATCTCCCCCGCTCGTGGTACCAGTTCGCGTTGCCACGGCTCGATGACGGTGGTTGCACACAGGGGCAGCAGGCCCACCATGGAGCGCACCTTGAGCCGCCTGGCGCTACCGTCGGGGAGGCGCAGGACGTCGTAGTAGAAACCGTCCTCCTCGTCCCACATGCCTTCCGGCCCTGCCTGATTCATGGCTCGGGCGATCCAAAGGAAATGATCAGCAAACTTGATGGCCATGTCTTCGTAAAACGGGTCGTTGGCCGCCAGTTCCACGGAGATCTCAGCCATGTTCTGACAGAAAAGTGCTACCCAGGCAGTGCCGTCTGCCTGCTCGAGGTGGCCGCCGGTCGGCAGCGGCGAGCTGCGGTCGAAGACGCCGATATTATCCAGCCCCAGGAATCCGCCCTCGAAGAGATTCTTGCCGAACCGGTCTTTGCGGTTGATCCACCAACTGAAGTTCAGCATCAGCTTGGCAAACGACCGCTTGAGGAACTCAAGATCGCCCTTCCCCTTCAACGCCTGTTCCGTCCGGTACAGGAAGATTGTGGCCCAGGCATGCACCGGAGGGTTCACGTCGCTGAAGTTCCACTCGTAGGCCGGCATCTGACCGGTCGGATGGATGAAAAACTCCTGCAGCATCAGGTCGAGCTGTTGTTTGGCGAATTCCGGATCGACCGTGGAGAGCGCGATGGTGTGGAAAGCCAGGTCCCAGGCGGCGTACCACGGGTACTCCCATTTGTCGGGCATCGAGATAATGTGGTTGTTCACCATGTGGAACCATTCGCTGTTTCGCATGAAGCGTCCGCCCGGCTTCATCGGATCCTGACCATGTTCCGTGAGCCATAAGTCCACGTCGAAGAAGAAATACTGCTTGGACCAGAGCATTCCTGCGAGCGCCTGACGCATGACGAGGGCTTCATCTTCGCTGACTCGGGCTGGGGTTATCGCTTTGTAGAACTCATCTGCTTCGCGCTTGCGGGTCTCCATGATTTCAGCAAAGCTTTTGAACGGATCGCCGATGGCGGCAGGCGCCACATCCGTGAGGCGCAGACGGACGGTGGCGGCCCTTCCGGCACCCACATTCAACTGATAGTGTGCAGCAGATTTGGTTCCCGTTTTCTCGGGATTCACTGCGTCTTTCTTGCCCCCAACTACATAGTTGTTGATTCCGTCTTTGACATACGGAGACTGGTTAGCCGTGCCGAAGATCCGCTCGTTGTTCGTCTCATTTTCTGTGAACAGCAGTTCGGCATCGCCCTCGCAGTACAGATACCGCTGACCCAGATCCGCGTGGGACGCGGCAACAACATGGTTGCCTTTCTGGCCGGAGACTTGCTTCAGGGACGGCTTGGGTGTATCGGGCCACCACGTCCAGGTGTTTCGAAACCATAGTGTCGGCAGGAGGTGCACCGTAGCTGGCTCAGGACCGCGATTCACCACGCTGATCTGGATCAGGATGTCTTCAGGCGACTCCTTGGCATACTCGACAAAAACGTCAAAGTAGCGATCTTCGTTGAAGACCCCGGTATCCAGCAGTTCATACTCCATGTCGCCGCGATTGCGCCGCCTGTTGGTCTCGATCAGATTGAGGTAGGGGAAAGCCGCCTGCGGATACTTGTACAGATACTTCATGTAGGAGTGCGTGGGCGTGCTGTCGAGGTAGAAGTAGTATTCTTTGACATCTTCGCCGTGGTTGGCCTCGCTGTTCGTCAGACCGAACGCACGTTCTTTGAGAATGGGGTCTTTGCCATTCCAGAGGGCCAGGCTGAAGCACAGCAACTGCCCGAAGTCGCTGATCCCGGCAAGACCATCCTCGCCCCAGTGATAGGCGCGCGAGCGGGCCTGGTCATGGGTGAAGTAGTCCCAGGCATTTCCATCCTGGCTGTAGTCCTCGCGAACCGTACCCCACTGCCGCTCGCTCAGGTAGGGCCCCCACTTTCTCCAGGGCTTTTTTGCGGCGACTATCTGTGCTTGGGATCTGGCGTCCGCGAGTGTGCCTGCCTCTTGCAGTCTGGTTGATTCCGCATCTTGTGCCATTTTGTTCCTCCCTGTTTGGCCATTCGCCTCAAGAGACATGTCGTCTGGCCCGGGATTTGTGCTACCAAGATCTTCTCGAATTTCTACATGCAGTCGATCTTCGTCATCCCCATGCCAGCTGGGGCCACCCACCTTAAACTTCTTTGTCAGGCAGGACGACGATGAGACCGACGGCATCGCTGGGCATTGTGAGCCCAGTTCGATGTTTGGCAACTCTAGACCTGTTTACGCCGGAACGCAAACTATCAAAATTGCCAGCACGAAACACGGACGTCGGTGCGCTGATCAATGCCGGAGCTGGCGGCGTGCCACAGGAGTTGTTCCACATGGCTGACCGGCTTGCTCAGTTCATTGCACGAACGGAGCCTGGTCTACGCGGCTTCACACGCCGCAATTTATTTAGAATGAAACAGTTCTATGAGGCTTATCGGGAAGATTCAATCGTGTCGCCACTGGTGGCACAATTGCCGTGGTCTCATCACCTCCTCATCCTGGGGCAGAGCAAACGCCCGGAAGAACGCGTGTCGCGCTGCACTAAAAACCCGGACTTGTTTAAAGGACGATGAATTACTGCAGGTAAATCCCGGATTTAGGAAACGCATCATGCACTTGAATCCCGGACTGGGCACCAGACGAAATGAGGAAGAAGGTGCTGATTCTGGTGTGAATGAGACGGTGGAAACATAAGAATGGCATAGGGTGGCATAGGGTAGGGCAGTGATCGAATTGGCTGTGAGCTCGGTGGGCGTTTTCCAGGTTTTGTACTTAAATCCCGGAAATCGCGGACAAACTTCAGCTCAAAGTTCGTCCGGGATTTAAGTACAAAATTCCGGTATTTAAGTGCAGTAACGTTGCAGCTAAATACCGGAAATCCTTGAAAATAAAGAAGAGCTTGTCCGGGATTTAAGTGCAGCGTGACACCTGGAGACGAAGTCTGTTCGGTGATGTCTTCAGTGGTCGCTTGTACATTTACAGTTTCATGTGCCTGCAGAACCCGCATAATTTTGATTTCGAAACCTGACTCTGACATGGTTCGGGTGTCAACAACCTGATCTACCGGTATGTATCCGTTCTGATGGATGGATAAGGTCAGGAGACCCCGGCCTACTCGAACCGAAGCTCGACCATCGGTTCCGGTTTTCATACGAGCGAGTGGTTTCCCCTCTCTCATGAGAGTCACGTCGACGTCCGGCATGGCTACGCCATCAGCGTCTGTAATGCTCACACTGAAGGGCTCCTCCTGGGGACTCTGATATCCCTGCATGGGGATCGCAAAGGGTCCTAAGAGGGCGAAGGTCAGCAGTGCAAGTTGACGCAGCCAAGCACCCGCGCGCGCTAATCTGGGGAGGGCCGCGTTGTATGTCTCACACGTCTTCATAGCTTCGGTGAGAAGACAGCAATCCTGGGATGCGCAAGAAGGCTTGCGTAAGCCACGAAAATCTTGTGTGAAACGGGGTCTACCGCGAGCGTATGGGCTCCATAATGGGTACGTACCTCGTCTAATACCCGATATCCGTTGGGGCCGTCTTGTTGGATGACCGTCAATTTCCCGGCTTTTCCGGCAGAGTAGATCCTGTGGAGAGTTGGGTCGAACGCGACTGAATCAGGGCCTCCACCGATCTTGAGCGAAGTGATGACCCGATGCGTCTCCAGGTCAAACACCACTAAACTAGCATTCGCGGAGCAAACCGCGAAAAGCCGTCGCCGCTCGGAATCGATTGCCATCCCGGACGGCCCTTGACAAGGAGCGAGAGACCATTGCCCCACTACCGATCGCTTGCCAAGATCGATTGCGGCTACGGAGTTGATGTCTTCAAGATTTTGATAGAGCAGTCCGGTCTGCGGGTCCAGTGCGGGAAACTCGGGCTTTCCCGGGAGAGGTATAGCTCCGACAATCACCCGCTTTATAGGATCGATCAGAGTCGCCAACTTCGCGTCCCCATTCGCCACATACACCAGCTTCGCAAACGGGACAAAGAGTATGGCATCCGCATCATCCGCCACTGGAATGCTCTGGAACCGCTGAAGAGATCTGGGATCGAAGACATCGACCGTGTTCCCTTCGCTTCGTGTGATGAAGGCTACGTTCGCTTCGGGCAGGAGAGCGACGCCGTGGGCAGCGCCGGCCCCAGGCATTTCCGATACTGAGCTGACGGATAGGTGATTCGCATCTAAATCAACCTTAAATAAGGAACCCGACGACTCACTTGTAACGAACAACGTATTACCGTTTAGTGTTAAATAGTCGAGAACGTTGAGCAGTCCACCCCGAGGGAGCTCGACAAAGCCGTCGAAAGCCATGAACCTGGATCGAGTTGGCGCGCCCGGATAAACGAGATAGGCCAACACTACCCCCACGAAACTGATTAGTACTATTACAACCGCCCCCACTATCTTGAGTGTATTTTTCATGGCATGGTTTCCTTTACCTTTCCACAATGGTGGACGAGCGCTAGTAGACTGCGCGCCGACAGCGGTGGCCAGACCGACAACAAGCTGACCGCGATCAATGAGAGGCGTCTGCCCTGCGGGCACAAGATTTTCATTATCGTCATAGGGGCAAGCCTCCTAAGGTCGTTGAGGTGCGACGCCCATCGCCATCAGTTCGCCGACGAACAATATGGAATAGATCGATTGCTTACTGAGAGACAATTGGTTATAGAAGGAAGATGGCCATACGAATCGCAAAGAACGACAACGTCCATGCAAATTGGTTGAAGTAGGGCAAGATACTACGCTTCATATTCCCTCCCTGGTTTTCATTGTTGCGGGAACGCGTGGACGGTGCTGTCAGGAAACCTTTGCGGAGTGTGAAGATTTGTAAGTTCGCCGACATTGCGGATTCTTGCGTATCATACGGATGACAGATCAGTGGCAAAGAGCGTCAGAGATATCATGAAAAAGAGCCGTTCTGTCGGCTCGCGGAGATACAAACCTTGCACAACTCAAAGGGCGTGATACAACGAGCCAACCCACGTCTTCTGCTGGTTGATGACGACCGCGACTTGTGCCATCTGGTGACGCAATACCTGGAGCCGGAGGGCTTCAGTCTTTCCGTGGTTCATACTGGCAGCGAAGGGATAAGAGCCGCAATCGAGGGCAACCATGAACTGATCGTGCTGGATGTCATGTTGCCAGACAAGAAGGGTTTTGACGTTCTAAGGGAGATCCGACAGGGTGTCCGCACTCCTGTCCTGATGCTGACTGCAAAAGGGGACGAATTCGACCGCATCCTCGGCCTGGAGCTAGGCGCTGATGATTACTTGCCGAAGCCGTTCAGTCCCCGCGAATTGATCGCCCGAATCTCGGCTATACTCCGCAGATCGGGGTGGCAATCGGAGAGGAATACCGGATCCCGTCCCCCTGTAATCCATTCCGGGGACATCGAACTTGATTTGGCGGCGCGCACAGTGTTGAAGGCGGGTGAGCTGCTGAGGTTGACCTCTGCGGAGTTCGATCTATTGCGGGCGTTTTTCGAGGCTCCAGGACAGGTTCTGACCCGTGAGGCACTTGTCGAGAAGGTTCTCGACCGAAAGTTCTCGCCTTTCGATCGAAGCATCGACCTCCACATCAGCAACCTTCGCCGCAAACTTGGTCCGCAGAACGATGGCGCCGAGAGAATTCGAAGCGTGCGTGGAATCGGCTATCTTTATGCGTGGCCCGCGCAAGATTGAATGGCTTTGTTCGCTCGCCTAACTCGAGAGCATGCATATTCGATCAAGGCGGTTCGCCTGGCGATCAGCCCATATCTCCGAACAGACTATTCACAGCCATCCACCACAATCACGGTTTTCCGTCGCCGGGTACATTCGTAGTTATGCGCTTCGAGAAAAACTCCCTGACAATGGTTCCGCCTGCCTTTCCGGCGATACCGATGGCGGCGTTGGTGAAGACCAGCCCTATTCCCCGGTCTGCGTGGGGATAATACAAATTGGAGAGTGCTCCGGAGCCGATGTCGCTCAAAAAGTAGGAGTAGTTCGGCATTGGCTTTCCATTGTCGCTGCGCGTGATAATCGCAAAACTTGCGGCATGAACTAAGCGAGACTTGAAGGAGCCAGTGCCCTGGTAGAAGTAGCGTGGGTCCTGATGGAAGAGCGAGGGGAAGACCGCATGGCTCAGGAAGTCACTGGTGCGTCCGTCGCCAAACTTTGCGGCAAAACGTTTGCCGTAGCCCGCGGCACCCTGGCCGTAGCCGGCATAGGTGTTGTTCGCCTGCTCGATGCCGGCAGCGAGGCCCACGCCGATCAAGGAAACAGGATCGAAAGTGTCGTGTGAAGCGAGCGAAAATTTTTGTTTCGTGGTCATTGGAGCCGGGTCGTGGACATAGCTTATATAAAAATTCGGGATGACCCCGATAAAACGCTGCTTCTCTTCCGCTTTTATCTGCTCAGCGGCAATCACGTCGGTGGGACGGACCGTTATCTCCGTGTCTGTCATCGCAACCGATAATGAGATCGTAGGAACCTCGTAGGACTGTTGCGCCGTGACGACGAACTCTGCAGATGTGAAGGGCGCAAAACCCTTGGCGCTGACGATGACAAGATAGGAACCAGCGGGAAGCTTGGTAAAGGCAAATTCACCGTTGCCCCCGGAGTTCAGCATGCGCAATTGTGTTCCGTCCCTATGCGTCAAGCTAACCTGTGCGCCGGGAACGGCGGCTCCGCTTACGTCCAGCACTACGCCGGAGACGCTCGCTGACCCCTCCGCGGAGGTTGTTTGCTCAGCCGCACTCTGTTGGTCTGACTGGGGCTGAGGTGCATCCGGGAGGGAACTGCTGCTGATCCCTGACTCGGCCGTTTGTTGCTGGGCATTTGCTGTAGCAGTGATCGCACACAGCAGCAAAAGTGAAGCGTAGGTAAGAACAGCAGGCGGCCGGAGCCACGTGGTCTTTGTCAGGGCTCGCCTCAAGACCAGAGAGGAAGCCACAAGGCGAGACGCAGTCAGGCCCAACATGGAGATGCTACGTATCAACAGTTGCACGGCAAGCCATAGAGTTCCAGCAGGATGAACATCCATATTCGAACGGTATGTGTCCGGGGCAGGGCGTGCCGTCAGGAAACGTAAGCGTCTGTAAGGATTTGTATAGATATGGCTGGGAGCCTGTCTTGTATCGTATACCTAAAGGTTCGGTAATCGGGAAGGGAGAACATTTGCCTCTCAATCTTCAAGCCAGACTCTGCAAGGTGAGAGCCAGAGTGCCCATGTACCGGCTTTTCCTGACGATCTTCTTATGGTTTTGGCTGACCACCTGGGGCATGATCGCTATTGTGGTTCTCGGCAGCCGCCTGACTGGCATCAGGCAGGTCTCTGCTCCCAATATGTATGCAACGATCGCGCCCATCCTGGCCGCAGAGGCAGCGAAGGCGTATGAATCAGGCGGCCCTGAGGCGTTTGCTCGTTTTTCGCAAAGCAACGATGAGGGCCGCGCGCGGCAACTCTACCTGCTCGACGGGTTTTATAAGGACGTCTTGTCACGGCCGCTAACAAACGACGGCCTGCGGGTTGCGCACGCAGCAAAGAATGGCCAACTCGTTACGCTCCGGGCCCATCTCGCAGCTTACAAATTCGTCTCTTCTTCAGGGCATCCCTACATCCTGCTGCTTTACCTGAAATCCGGCCTGCGCGAGATAGCAGAGGCGTTGTTGGGAGAGGGCCTGCCGTATACCATCTTTCTGGTCGTTCTGGTCACTCTACTCTGCTTCGCGCTTGCGTATCATATTGCGTCACCGATCCACAGCATTCAATCGACGGCCAGAAGAGTCGCACAGGGCGATCTCAAGGCGCGGGTGCCGGCTTCGGTGTCAAGGCGCTTTGATGAATTGGCAGCTCTGGCAAAAGACTTTGACTCGATGGTGGGTCGTCTGGACTTGCTGATACAAACGCAGAAGAACCTTCTGAATTCGGTATCGCATGAACTGCGTTCTCCTCTGGCTCGTATCAATCTCTCTGTGGCTCTTTTGAAAAAGCGTTACTCGGCAGACGCCGACGACATGTTTCAACGACTCGATCGGGACGTCGCGAGGATCGATGTGTTGATGGGGCAGTTATTGACTCTCTCTCGCCTTGAAGCCGGGCTTTCATCCGCAGAGAGAGAAGATGTAAATTTTGCTCAACTCGTCGAGGAAACAGCGGCTGACAGTAACTTCGAAGCCGAAGCGTCGTGCAAGTCGGTGAGTTTCCGTACAGAAGGTTCGATCATTCTCGAGAATGCCGATCCACATGCCCTTCGAAGTGCTTGTGAGAACATTATTCGCAATGCGGTCCGGTTTACCCGACCGGGAACCAATGTCGAGGTCGTATTGGAGATTGACAGGAGCACACCGGAACTGGCGGGGATTCTCTCCGTCCGAGATCATGGCCCAGGGGTTCCGGAAGGGTCACTTGAGGCAATCTTTCAACCTTTCTATCGAATTAGCGGCGACGCGCAAGGGACGGATGGGAACGGTCTCGGTCTAGCGATTGCTTTAGAGGCGATTCGGTTGCACCGCGGTACGATTAGCGCCGCGAATCTTCGGCCGACAGGCCTTGATATAACAATTCGATTGCCGATCGCTTCCGATGCAGCATCCCGTCGATATGAGGTTCCGCAGCCCGAGCACAACGCACAAGCTAAGAATTGCGACTAAACCGTGGCCGCCCTAGCCGTGAGCCGACAGATAAAGAATATAGAGTTTCCTCGCCTGAACATCCTACGGATAATGCTCGATAGCTCAAGTTTGCCTCACCCGCTCCAGTGTTTGCGTTGGTTTGTTCCCATACAAATCCTTACAAGTACCTAACCGTTCCTGACGGCGCTTTGTCGTTGCCCTCCCCACAATAGGACTCTAGGAGGGCTCATGAAGGTCAGAAGAGGGTTGTTCGATAAGTCCCGTGCAGTGCACTCGTGCCTCGTTCAAACGCCCGGGGCGCACGCACAGATTTGTCTGAAGGTGTCTCGGAGAGATAGCAAGTGAGCGAATATCTTGGGGAGAGGGAAGACAAGCTCGCACAACTTAGATTTGCACAGCAGACCATCATTGCGAAGCCTACTTCCAGGTCATCCTCAAAGAGGATAGCGGCCATTTTCTCGGGCGCCACTCTAGCCATCGGCATCTTCCTTGCGCTTGAGTCTCAAAGGCAGAAGGTCGATTCGGTCGCTGTTGGAGCGGAAGATCATTCTGTCATCGTCCATGTCGGCAGGGCGTACCAAGGTGACATGGGTGTTTATATCGATGCGCTCGGTACGGTGACCCCGATTTCAACGGTGAACATCTACAGCCAGGTGAGCGGTCGGGTTCTCATGGTGCATTATCGCGAGGGGCAGATTGTACATAGGGGTGACCCGCTCCTCGACATCGATCCCCGCCCCTATCAGGCGCAGTTGCAGCAGGCAGAAGGTTTATTGGACCACGACCGCGGTGTCCTTAAACAGGCTGAGATTGATCTTGCTCGTTACCGGGAGGCATTCACCTTGCACGCTGTTGCAAAACAGATTCTCGACGATCAGGAACAGGCCGTCGTTCAAGATCAGGGAGCTGTTAAATTCGATCTTGGTCAAGTGCAATATGCCGAGGCCCAGCTTAGCTACTGCCACATCACAGCTCCAACTTCAGGCAGGGTTGGTCTGCGACTGGTGGATTCCGGCAATACTGTTTTTGCCGGGAGTTCAAGCGCGCTCCTCGTGATCACCCAACTCCAGCCGATCACAGTCGTTTTCAACGTGGCAGAAGATCATCTCGGAGAAGTCCAGACGCAACTGCGACAACACAAACTTCTTGCCGTGGAAGCCTTTGACCGTTCAGCCGTAACCAAATTGGCGGTCGGATCTCTTCTGACCATTGACAATCAGGTCGACACATCGAGCGGTACGGTTCGATTCCGTGGCGAATTCGACAATCGAGACCTAACCCTCTTTCCAAACCAGTTCGTCAATGCGCGGCTATTGGTGAAAACGCTCAAAGGTTCAGTTCTCATTCCCTCTGCGGCGATCCAACGAAATGGGACGCAGGCATTCGTCTTCGCTGTCGATAAGAATACTGTATCGGTCCGGAACATCACCGAGCGGAGCACTGACGGCGTCACGGCTGCGGTGGAAGGTCTTCAGGTGGGAGAAACGGTGGCGCTCTCGAGCTTTGACAAGCTGCAAGAGGGGACACCGGTGAAGGTCGAACCGTCGCCTCAAAAAGCCTCAGTCAACACGGGAGTACAGCCTTGAGCCCTTCCCGCGCCTTTATTCTTCGACCGGTAACGACTGCGTTGCTTATGGTAGCGATTCTGATCGCTGGTGCTGCCGCTTATATCAAGCTACCGGTCTCAGCATTACCCGAGGTAGAGTATCCAACAATTCAGGTTCGGACCTTTTATCCGGGAGCCAGTCCGGATGTGATGTCCTCTGCTGTTACTGCGCCACTGGAACGTCAGTTTGGCCAGATTCCTGGGTTGACCCAGATGACCTCCACTAGTTCGGACGGAAGTTCTGCGATAGTTTTGCAGTTTTCGCTGCGTCTGAATATCGATGTGGCTGAACAGGAGGTTCAGGCCGCGATCAATGCCGCGCAGAGCTTTCTGCCTACCGACCTGCCGGTTCCGCCCGTGTATAGCAAGTCGAATCCGGCTGATGCGCCTGTCTTGACCCTCGCTCTCACATCGAAGACCATGGCGCTCTCCAAAGTAGAAGATCTGGCAGATTCTCGGCTCGCCCCGAAGATCTCGCAGCTCAGTGGAGTAGGGCTCGTGACGATCGGCGGCGGACAGAAACCGGCCGTCCGCATTCAGGTAAATCCCGCGACGCTGGCGACCTATGGCATCGGTCTGGAAGACTTACGGTCTGCTCTCGCAAGCACCAGCGTCAATGCTGCGAAGGGCACCTTCGATGGAGATGCGCAAAATTATCAAATCAACGCGAATGATCAGCTGCTCTCGGGTAACGATTATCGCGATGTTCTCGTTGCGTACAGGAACGGCGCCCCCGTAACCCTGTCCGATGTTGCCACGATCAGCGATGGCGTCGAAAATACACGGCTCGCGGGCTGGATGAATCATACCCCTGCGGTGATTCTCAATATCCAGCGACAACCAGGAGCAAACACGATTGCAGTTGTCAAGAGCATCGAAGAGCTACTTCCTCAACTACAGGCAAACCTGCCAGCGTCAGTAAAGCTGACGGTGTTGACCGATCGAACAACGACGATCCAGGCATCGGTCAAGGATGTCGAGTTTGAGCTAGCCCTGACCATCGGCCTTGTCATCATGGTCATTTTCGTATTCTTGCGTAATATCTCCGCCACGATCATTCCTGCCATAGCCATCCCCATCTCTTTGATCGGAACTATGGCCGTCATGTATCTGTTGGGCTATAGCCTGAACAACCTCACACTAATGGCGCTCACGATCTCGACAGGTTTCGTCGTTGATGACGCGATTGTAATGATCGAAAACATTTCGCGCTACCTTGAGGATGGACTCCGACCGCTGGATGCAGCGCTCAAGGGCGCAGAGCAGATTGGCTTCACCATCATCTCCCTCACAATATCTCTCATCGCAGTGCTCATTCCGCTGCTGCTCATGGGAGATATTGTGGGCAGACTCTTCCGCGAGTTCGCCATTACGCTTGCAGTTACCATCCTTATCTCTGCCGCAGTTTCCCTCACGCTGACACCCATGATGAGCGCTCGTCTGCTTCACCACAAGCCGCGATCGAAGCAAGGAGCGTTCTATCGCTGGTCTGAAAAGATGTTTGAAGTCCTGATCGAACGATACAGCCGGACGCTGCGATGGGTTCTTCGCCACGAGGTGGCGACTCTTCTGGTGGCGGGCGTCACCCTGGTGCTCGCAATCAATCTCTACGTTGTTATCCCGAAAGGCCTGTTTCCTACTCAGGATGTGGGCATTATTCAGGGCATTTCGCAAGCCCCTGAATCGATATCATTCCAGTCCATGTCGCGGAAGCAACAGGAATTAGCGAAGGTGATTTTGCAGGATCCTGCGGTCGCAAGCCTCTCTTCCTTCATCGGCGTAGATGGGACAAATGCGACTCTTAACAGTGGCCGTATCCAAATCAATCTCAAGCCATTCGCGGAACGCCACGTTAACGCCGCCACAGTGATCGATCGTCTCCATTCCAAATTAGACAGAGTGGACGGCATACATCTCTACATGCAGCCGGTGCAGGACCTGACGGTTGACGATCGCGCCAGCCGAAACCAATTCCAGTACACGCTTGTAGATGCCGATCAGGCGGAACTCGACATCTGGACCGCAAAGATGGTTGACGATCTCAAAAAGCAGCCGGAACTGAGAGACGTCGCCACCGATCAACAACCCCGAGGCCTAGCCGAGAATCTCGTCATTGACCGGGCCACAGCCTCTCGCATGAATATTACCCCGGACCAAATTGACTCGACGCTGTATGACGCATTCGGACAGCGTCAGATCAGTACCCTCTACACACAATTCAATCAGTATCACGTGATCCTCGAGGCATCTCCTGAATTTCAGAGGAGTCCACAAAAGCTTCAAGACATCTATCTGCAAAATTCTTCACAGCAAAGCGGCACAAGCTCTGCATCCACCTCTGGACGGACAGGTGCCAACAGCACATCAACTTCGGTTAGCGCGTTCTCAGTTTCTTCCACTAGCGGGATATCAGGCGCACAGCGGTCAGCTGCATCCGGATCGGTCAGTACTTCCGCCCTGTCCTCCAACACGTTGGGTGGGCTCGCCTCTACATGGAGGTCTACGAGCTCGGTTCTTTCAATGAGCGGAACCAGCGGCCTTTCAGCCACAACCTCTCAGCCCTCCTCCGCCTCCTCAGGGGGCAGCAGCTCCAATGCGACATCTCCGATCCCTCTCTCCGCGATTGCACATTTTGAGAAGAGATCCAGCCCCCTGACAATCGCTCACCAGGGCCAGTTTCCAGTGGTAACTATCTCATTCAACTTGGCGCCGCATACATCCTTGAGTCAGGCTATCGCCGCGGTCGAAAGGACGCAGCGCCGCTTGACGATGCCCGCCAGTGTACAGGCGAGCTTTCAGGGTACTGCGGAAGCCTACAAATCGGTTGGATCCAACGAGGCGCTCCTGATTCTCGCGGCGCTGGCGGCCGTCTATATCGTGTTGGGGATTCTCTATGAGAGCTTCATCCACCCAATCACTATCCTTTCGACTCTGCCCTCGGCTGGAGTCGGAGCGTTGCTGGCACTCATGTTGTTTGGCCAGGATCTCGGCATTGTCGCCATTATTGGCATCATTCTTCTGATCGGAATCGTGAAGAAGAACGGAATTATGATCGTCGATTTTGCTCTCGACGCGGAAAGAACTCGCCGCCTTACTTCCACCGAGGCAATCTACGAGGCTTCACTCCATCGCTTTCGTCCCATCATGATGACGACGTTGGCAGCCCTCCTTGCAGGAATTCCGCTAGCCTTCGGCTCGGGCATCGGATCTGAACTGCGGCGTCCTTTGGGTATCGCAATGGTGGGTGGCCTCCTTCTGAGCCAGGTTTTGACGCTCTATACAACTCCGGTTGTCTATATCTTCTTCGACAGATTGGGACAACGGCTCGGCTCTCGCAAATCGTCTCTAATGACGTTCGATGCGGAGGGGCAGCTATGAATTTCTCTGCCCCGTTCATAAAAAGACCCGTCGCGGCAACTCTATTGGCCGTTAGCGTCGCATTGGCCGGCATGATTGCTTTCCGGTACCTTCCAGTGGCCTCTTTGCCTTTGGTCGACCTCTCGGCGATTCAGGTATCGGCCGCACTCCCTGGCGCGAGCCCTGAAGACATGGCGTCTTCTGTGGCGACTCCGCTCGAGAAGCAATTCAGTCATATCGCCGGGATTACCTCGATGAGTTCGAAGAACTCTCTCGGCATCACTTCGATCAGGCTAACCTTCGATATGAGTAGGGATGTCGACGGCGCAGCGCGTGATGTTCAAGCCGCAATCAACGCTGCCCGCAGTTACCTGCCAGCAAACCTCCCCGCCAATCCGATCTATCGCAAGATTGATTCCGCGCGGGCGCCGGTGCTGGTGCTCAATCTAGCCTCCGCAACCGTTGACACAGGTGTTCTCTACGACACTGCGTCATCTATCATCCAACAGAGAATCTCTCAGATCAGCGGCGTGGGACAAGTATCCATTCTTGGCGGATCTTTGCCTGCTGTGCGAATCGATCTCAATCCGCAACAGTTAGCTCACTACGGTCTTGGCTTGCAGGATGTCGCTGGTGTAATCAGCGCGCAAAATGCAAACCGGCCGAAGGGACAAATCTCCGACGAAAGTACCATCGCCGACATCACGGCAAACGATCAGATATCGAAGGCTCGCGATTATGCGCCTCTCATCGTCCGATCGAAGGACAACTCCGTTATACGGCTCAGCGATGTCGCAACGATTACCAACTCGGTCGAGAATCTCCGCTCCGTAGCCTACGTCAACGGGAAAGAATCCGTTAGTCTACTTGTCTATTGTTCGCCGGGCGCGAACGTCATCAGTACAGTGGATGAGATCAAGCGCGAGCTGCCTTCCATCCGGGCTTCGATCCCTTCGAATGAGCAGCTCCTGGTGACGGGAGACCTCACCACCACAATCCGAGCCTCTGTCAAGGATGTGGAAGGGACACTGATTCTGTCGATCGGCTTGGTGGTCCTCGTTGTCTTCCTTTTCCTGCGTAACGCGCGGGCCACCCTAATCCCAGGAGCTGCAGTCACGATCTCGGTGATTGGCACATTTGCGGTGATGTATCTTTGCGGCTACACCCTGGACAACTTATCGCTCATGGCTCTCGCCATCTCTACAGGGTTCGTAGTCGATGACGCCATCGTAGTTATGGAAAATGTCGTTCGTCTGATGGAGTTGGGCGTGCCCCCGATGGAAGCTGCTCTGAAGGGTTCGGAAGAAACAGGACCCACCGTGTTGTCGATGAGCCTTTCACTCATTGCGGTCTTCATTCCGATTCTGTTTATGGGAGGAATTCCGGGCAGGCTTTTTCACGAGTTTGCCGTGACTCTCGCGGTCTCGATTGCGATCTCCATGGTGGTTTCGCTGACTCTCACGCCGATGATGTGTGCCTATCTTCTCCGGCCGGAAAATGGAGTCACGCATGGCCGAATCTATCGACTCAGTGAGCGAGCCTTTGATTATCTATTGGGCGGCTATCGTCGTAGCCTCGTTTGGGTACTGAAGCATCCCGCCATCGTTTTGGCTGTGTTTCTAGGGACGGTTGCGCTCAACGTGGTTCTGATAGGAAGGGTCACAAAGGGATTGTTTCCGATACAGGATACAGGTTCGCTGCTCGGCGGGATTCAGGGGCCGCAGGACGCCTCCTTCCGCGCAATGCAATCGGCATTGATCTCCGTTGAGAAGGTAATCGAAGCTGATCCGGCGGTGGGTGTTGTTACCGGATTCACTGGGAGTACTTCCGGTCCGGGCAGCGAAGACGGCAGCAACTCGGGATTTGTCTTCGTTACCCTCAAGCCTTTGTCAGAGAGAAAGCTGAGCGCTGCCGATGTGCTTGATCGCTTGCGGCCGAAATTGGATGAAATTACTGGAGCGGAGACACTCCTCAAGCCTTTCCAGGATATTCCGTCTGTCGGAAAAAGCAGTAACACTACCTACCAGTATGAGTTGTCAGCCGACAATGTTGCTGATCTCAACAAATGGGGGCCAACCCTCTACCAGGAAATGAGAAAGCTACCTGAACTCAAGGACGTCAACATCGACCAGCAGAATGGTGGACTACAGACCGCGGTCAACTATGACCGTCGCACGGCTGCTCGATTGGGCATCACCCCACAACTCATTGACCAATCGCTATACGGAGCGTTCGGGCAGGCGCAGATCTCAACCATCTACACCTCGCTAAACCAGTATCACGTCGTGATGGAATCAGCGCCGCAATATAGGCAGAACCCTCTCGGAATGAATTCTATTTATATTCACCCATCCGATGGTAATACCGTTCCGCTCGATGCTTTTGTGAAGACAACGAATTCGACTTCTCCTCTTTCTATTAATCACGACGGACTCTTCCCCGCAGTGACGGTGTCGTTCAATTTAGCGCCGGGCGTTTTTCTCCAACAAGCCACCATTGCTGTTGAGAAGTTGCAGCAGAGGCTTGCGATGCCTCGTACGGTACGCGGAGGCTTCGCCGGCACTGCGGGGGATTTCAAGAAGTCGCTCATCGACCAGATCGTACTTGTTGTGATGGCGTTGTTCGCGGTCTACATCGTATTGGGAGTCTTGTACGAGAGTCTGGTGCATCCGGTCACAATTCTATCGACTCTTCCTCCTGCAAGCGTCGGCGCGGTGCTTGCCCTCATCCTCTGCAAAAGCGAACTCGATGTGATTTCGCTCATTGGCATCGTTTTGCTGATCGGGATAGTCAAGAAGAACGCGATTATGATGATCGACTTCGCTCTTCTCGCGGAGCGGGTTGAAGGAAAGAATTCAAAAGACGCCATATTCGAAGCATGTCTATTACGGTTTCGTCCGATCATGATGACAACAATGGCTGCCCTCTTCGGAGCTCTTCCGCTCGCGCTTGGTCACGGAACGGGATCGGAACTAAGGCGTCCCCTGGGCATCGCGGTCTCTGGTGGCCTTATCCTCAGCCAGGCACTCACGCTCTACACAACACCAGTGATCTATCTCTTTCTTGATCGCCTCCGGCTACGTTTCAAAGACGCGGTAACGCCAAGGAACTGGTCGTTGGCAGAGGCACAATCTAATGATTAATTCCGGACGCTATCCCGCTTCACACTCTGCGAGCCGTCAAATAAGCCGGGGAAGCCGCCTCGTCTCCCTTTCGTTATTGCTTCTTCCCCTCAGTGGATTCACGGGATGCAATGTTGGGCCAAAATATCTACGTCCAGTTGTCCCTGCCCCTCCAGCGTTCAAAGAGTTAGGTACTCAACAAGCGGCCGATGGCAGCACCTGGAAACCCGCGCAGCCACAAGATGGAGCGCTTCGAGGAAAGTGGTGGGAGATTTATCAAGAGCCTGAATTGAATGCTCTCGAGGACAATCTGAATGTCTCGAACCAGAACATCGCTCAGTCCTACGACAATTTCACGGCTGCGCGGGCTCAAGTCCAGCAAGCGCGTTCCAACTACTACCCGACGATCAGAGTAGGGGCATCGTATTCGCGCAATCGGTCGTCTCAATCGCAGGGCGCAGCGTCGAGTCTGTCGAGCGCCAACCCGAATAGTAATGTGTTCGATCTTCCTTTCGATGTTAGCTGGGAGCCCGATCTCTGGGGCCGTGTCCGTAACACCGTCCACCAATTCTCGCGTGCGGCCCAGGTGAGCGCTGCCGACCTGGAGAACGTAAAACTAACCGAACAGGCGAACCTGGCGGTCTTCTACTTTCAGCTACGCGGCCAGGATGCACTGGAAGATCTTTATCAGAAGACTGTAGAAGTGGACCAGAAGGCACTGGACCTCACCCGTGTCCGATACAAATCAGGTCTCGACAACGATGAGGCGGTGGCGCAGGCTGAGATTGCTCTTGAGAGTGCCACGGCCGCCGCGACCAACGCGGAAATTGCTCGGGCGCAGTATGAGCATGCAATTGCGCTGCTGGTTGGTGAGCCTGCTTCGACCTTCTCCGTGCCAGTAAGGGCATTAACAACCCAGGCGCCTGACATACCGGTCGGTGTACCCTCTGAACTGCTGGAAAGACGGCCCGATATCGCGGCTGCTGAACGAACCATGGCTGAAGCCAACGCACTGATCGGCGTTCAAAAGGCGTCATATTATCCAACGCTCAACATCACAGGTACAGCAGGATTTGAAGCATCGAAATTTTCAAAATGGACTGCTTCTCCAAGCCGCTACTGGTCAGTCGGACCGACGGCATCCGAATCCATATTTGATGGTGGTCTTAGAAAGTCGACAATGACTCAGTATACGGCTCTCTACAATGCCGATGTTGCCGGATATAAACAGACTGTGTTGGTTGCGTTCCAACAGACCGAGGATTCTCTCGCCTCGTTGCGGCTGCTCACCCGGCAGATTGAGCAGCAGGAGGAAACTGTGGCGTCTGCGCAACGATATTTTGATGTCGCAGCTGCGCGCTACACGACAGGGCTTGATCCATACTTGAACGTCTTCACCGCCCAGGCAACGTTACTCGCGAATCAGCAAACGATGATCACACTCCGCATGCAACAGATGACGAGTAGTGTGCAGTTGGTAGAGGCATTGGGTGGTGGCTGGAACATGAACCAACTTCCGTCGGAGCATGAGGTCGCAGCTAAGCGTCCTTGATGAATTGTTCATCGTGCCTACAAAACTTTACCTCTCGTTTACTCATCTACCACCTGCTTTACAGGCCAACTACAAATCTTTACAACCCTTAGAGCGGATTCAAGGTAGCTGCACCCTGTAATTGCAGAGTCTGAACCATGCTGTGGCGTTGTGGCGTTGATCCTGGGCAAGGCTTCTGTGATGGCCTGGTCGAGCTCTTTGGGGTCGCGTGCTTTGGTGGCGCGAAGGAGTTGTTTGAGTTTAGCCCAGGCTTTCTCGATGGGGTTGAGGTCGGGCGAGTAAGGCGGCAGATACAGCACGTCGGCACCACGCTCTTGAAGCCGTTCTCGCACCCCGGCTACCTTGTGCGAGCTGAGATTATCCATGACCACAACGTCTCCGGGACGCAACTGCGGGCAGAGCACCTCGTCGAGGTAGGCGAGGAAGACGTCGGTATCGGTGGCCGCCTCGACGGTCATGGATGCGA
>NZ_JQKI01000044.1 GCF_000745965.1 Edaphobacter aggregans DSM 19364
AATGATGTGATGCAAAGACTGATGCATTTGACGTACGTTGCCGGGAGCCAGACGTGCTGCCATCGGCTCCACGCTCTTGCGCTCAATCGGCAGCATGAGCCCCTTGATGTAGTTCTCGATGGGAATCATGCGATCGGCATGTCCCGCAGATTCTGTCAGGCCGTCCAGATAAATCTGGAGCCGTTCCCCTTGACGCGAGAGATCCAGTTGGCGAACGCTCATTCCTTCAACGTACTGCCCAACAGTTTACGGTGCTTGAATAATAAAATCGAGGAATCTACTTTATAACACAGTAGTACTAGCTAGAGCAAGGAAATGGCGGTGGATGCAGTCTAGAGTGAACCGCTCTCTGTGATTGATTCCCCCACAGCCGGGAAATATACAGGGGTTTTGTTGATTTTGGCTTAGACCCGCCATTGGAGAATCCTTCTAACGCCATGAATTTATGCAGTTATCACGCTTGAACTCAATCAGGGGCTTGCATGAAACAGGGAATTATCACTCAGAGAACAGGGAATTCCCGCCCTGCAGCTTATCGATAGAGGGGGCAGGGCGGAGGTACTCCGCTGTGCCGGAATGCTCCGTCACCTAGGATTCGCCATTCTCGACCACAATTGCCGCGGGTCTGATTCCCTCCGGCGTCATCACGCGGCTTGAGCGAAAAAACTGTACCATGCCTGATATTCCGAACTTGCATGTTAGAAAGGTCAAGTAGGAGGAAACTCCTGAGCGAAGATGCACGCATGACGGTCAACCCACAGCAGGTCATCTCGAATCTGGAAGAGCTTCGCGCACTTACCGGTGACGCGAATGGAGCACAGCGTTTGGCCTGGAGTCCTAGCTGGCTCAAAGCACAGAGATGGTTTGAGACGAAAACGGATGATCTTCCCGTTGAGCGTCATTACGATTCCGCCGGAAACCTGTGGACGACGCTGCATGGCGAATCTCCTCGCGCGCTGTTGCTGGGGAGCCATCTGGACTCGGTGCCTAATGGCGGTTGGCTTGACGGTTGTCTTGGTACGCTGGCGGCGCTCGAAGTGCTGCGTGGAATTTCTGCGGAGTACAAGAACAAGCCGCCCGTCACGGTACGGCTCGTCGACTGGGCTGACGAGGAGGGAGCGCGGTTTGGGCGGAGTCTCTTCGGCTCTTCCGCCTTCGCTGGAACCTACACGATCGCTGCCGACCGCGGACGTATCGACCGTGATGGCACATGCCTTGAAGACGCCCTCAAACAGTGTGGTTTCGATATCGACCGCATTGGTGATGCCCAGAAGGAGCGGGCCAACGCCGCCGCCTATCTGGAACTGCATATCGAGCAGGGGCCCGTTCTCGAGAAGATGGGCCTGCCGCTTGGTGTCGTCCTCGGGACGAAGGGTGTCGAGCGCCACGCCATCACGTTTCTGGGGCAGGAGGCGCACTCGGGCTCAACCCCGATGGCCGTGCGCCGCGATGCGCTGGCAGCGGCCGCGAAGCTCGCGCTCGAAATACGCCCAATCGCCCGCAAGCATGCGGACTCTGTCGCCACGATGGGCAGCGTGAAGACTTTTCCGGGCATCGTCACTGCTGTGGTCGGTCGCTGCGAGGCGACGCTCGATATGCGTGATCTTGATGCGGTTGTGCTCGTGCAGATGTTCGAGGAGGCTGCCGCTGCCAGTGAGCGTTTTGCCGCCGAAGAAAACTGTTCCGTTGAGTGGTCGCGCATCTGGTCGATCGAGCCTATCCCCTTTCACCCGGAATTGATCGAGCTGTGCGACACGGCGATCCGTGAGACTGCCGGAGCCTCGCATCGTCTGCCCTCCGGCCCGCTGCACGACGCGGCCGAGGTGTCGCGTGCCGGTATCCCCACGGTGATGATGTTCACCCAGTCACTCAACGGCCTGAGCCACAACAAGGCCGAGGACACGAAGAAGGAACATCTTGCGCTCGCAGTCGAGGCCTTCGCTCGGCTTGCCGCCAAGACCATGCGTTGGATAGAAGACAGGCTATAGCAGGTGGTGATTCGAGGCGATGAAATCGCTTCACTTTCTACGCCAATGATGCATAATGATCTCTCCTGTAATCGCACAGAGCACTCTCAGGAGGGTTCATAGCGGCAATGTTCCTGGGTCGTACATTCGAGCCATCGCTTTCGCCCACCGCACGCTTATCTGTTGTAACGGTCGCTGTTCCGCCTTGTCGTAGGAGGAGGTTCTTTAGCTTCTGATGAGTGACTCAGCCGTATTTTCGAAACATCGTCCAACCCATCCCGAGATTGCTGCGCGTTTCCCGGACCTGCATCCTCCCTTCGACAAGCAATCTGCGACGGTCGAGTCTAACCGCTGCCTCTACTGCTTCGATGCGCCCTGCACGACCGCCTGTCCTACGCACATCGACGTTCCGGGCTTTATCAAGAAGATCGCGAGCGGCAACCTCGCTGGCTCGGCGAGAACCATTCTCGATGCGAATATTCTTGGCGCCAGCTGCTCGCGCGCCTGTCCCGTGCAGGTGCTTTGCGAGGGTGCTTGCGTGATGCATCGTTACAACAAGCAGCCCATTCAAATAGCGCGCCTGCAGCGCTTCGCGATGGATGCGCTCCACCAGAGCGGAGCAGCGTTGCCCTTCGCCCCAGGACCTGACACCGGGCGCAGCGTGGCGCTCATAGGCGCCGGTCCCGCATCGTTAGCCTGCGCTGCCGAGCTCCGCCGCCGCGGTATCCGCGCCATCATTTACGAAACTCGCCCTCTCCCCGGAGGGCTCAACACCTACGGGGTTGCCGAGTACAAACTGCCGCTCGTCGAGAGCCTCCGCGAGATTGAGATGCTCTCCGGGCTCGGCATCGACTTTCACTTCAACGAGCGCGTGGATCGAGAAATGCTTGTCCATCTTGAGCGCGAGCATGACGCGGTCTTTCTCGGCGTGGGGCTGGGTGCGATTCATCAGCTCGGCATCGCCGGCGACCAGCTCGCCGGAGTCACCAACGCTCTGGACTTTATCGCCGGCTATAAGTCCGGCGCAATCCTCACGGTTCCCCAACGCGTCGCGGTCATCGGAGCAGGGAACACCGCCATCGACGCCGCCAACGCCGCCAGGCGCCTGGGCGCGACAAGCGTCCACATGGTCTATCGCCGCGGCCCGGAGAAGATGTCCGCATTTGCTTTCGAGTACGAACACTCGAAGCAGGAGGGGGTGCAGTTCCTCTGGCATGTGCAACCAATCGGCATCCGCGGTTCGAAGACCGTCGAGGCGCTCAACCTCATCCAGCTCGCTGCCGCAGTCGACGACTCGCTCATCCCGCTGCCTGGCTCCGAGCTCGAGCTCCCCGTCGATCTCGTCATCCTCGCCATCGGGCAGGCGACGCACAGCGCGTTCCTCGCCGAGGCCGGTAGTGCCGCGAAGATCGCGTTCGACGGTGGCCGCATCGTCATCGACCGCGCTACCGGGCAGACGTCGCATCCGAAGTTCTTCGCAGGCGGCGACTGCACTAACGGCGGCCGCGAGGTCGTCGACGCCGTCGCCGACGGCAAGCGTGCGGGCATTGGAATTGCCGCCTGGCTGGAGGTGCAGCATGGCCGCCAATAATTCTGTCGCTAAGCCTAATCTCGAAACAACGTTCTGCGGCATCAAGTGTGCGAACCCCTTCTGGCTCGCCTCCGCGCCGCCGTCCAACTGCGGCGAGCAGGTGATGCGCGCCTTCGACGCAGGTTGGGGAGGAGCGGTCTGGAAGACCATCGGCGAGCCCATCACCAATGTCAGCTCGCGTTACTCCTCTATCGACTGGGATGGCCGCCGCATGATGGGGCTCAACAACATCGAGCTCATCTCCGATCGCCCCATCGAGGTCAACCTCGCCGAGATAGCCGAGGTCAAGCGCCGCTACCCGAACCACGTCGTCATCGCATCACTGATGGTCGAGAGCCGCCGCGAGGCCTGGCACGAGATCGTGCAACGCGCCGAAGACGCGGGCTCCGACGGCCTGGAGTTGAACTTCGGCTGCCCTCATGGCATGAGCGAACGCGGCATGGGCTCGGCCGTCGGCCAGGTGCCCGAATACACCGAGCGCATCACCGGCTGGGCGAAGGAGAAAGCCCGCACGCCCGTCATCGTCAAGCTCACGCCCAATATCACCGACATCCGCGCTGCAGCCCGTGCAGCAAAGCGTGGCGGCGCCGACGCGCTCTCGGCGATCAACACCATCAACTCCATTACAGGCATCGACCTCGACACGCTCCAGCCTCGCCCCAACGTCGACGGTCTTAGCTCGCACGGCGGCTACTGCGGTCCGGCAGTCAAGCCTATCGCGCTCAACATGGTCCACCAGGTCATGTCCGATCCGGGATCGGCGCTTCCACTCTCGGGCATCGGAGGCATCGGCTCCTGGCGTGATGCAGTTGAGTTCCTCCTCCTCGGTTGCGGCACTGTGCAGGTCTGCACCGCGGTGATGCACTACGGCTACCGCGTCGTCGAAGACATGGCCGACGGCATGCTGCAGTGGATGACAGAAAAGGGCTATCGCACCATCGAGGACTTCCGCGGCCTGTCGATCCCGAAGGTCCGGGATTGGAAGGACCTCAATCTCAATTTCAAGATCGTCGCGCGCATTCACGAGAATCTCTGCATCGGCTGCCAACTCTGCTACACCGCCTGCTGGGACGGCGCGCACCAGTGCATCCACCTCGACCGCACCTCGGAGGTGCCGGACACGACGCGTACGCCTGCGATGGTCGCGGCCGAGTCCGCGGGCCGCATCTCCATGACGCCCATCCCCAAGCTTGACCTCAGCGCCGGCGGAAGCAACGCGGTCACGCCGCTCGAGCGTATCCCGCGTGTCGATGAAGAGCACTGCGTCGGCTGCAACCTCTGCTCGCTGGTCTGCCCGGTCGATAACTGCATCACGATGGAGCGCGTCAACACCGGCCTTGCGCCAGAGACTTGGGCCGAGCGTACTGCCGCGGGACGCGCTCCGGCCGTAGAGGTGATGAACACCAACGGCTGACGCGCAACCTTCATCCACCGCAAACTCCGGGAGTCTTATGGGAACACTGATTCAGAACGGAACCGTCGTCAACGCCGATGACCGCAAAAGGGCCGATCTTCTCATCGAAGACGGCAAGATCAGCGAGGTTCGCGCCGGTATTGATCCAGCGAGCCACACTATCGTGGACGCGACTGGTCTGCTCCTGCTCCCCGGTGGTGTCGATGCACATACGCACATGGACATGCCCTTCGGTGGCACCATCTCCGCCGATGACTTCCTCACAGGTACCCGAGCCGCGGCCATTGGAGGTACGACGACCATCGTCGACTTCGCTATTCAGGCACGTGGCACGCGCATGCGTGATGCGTTTGACATCTGGCGCGGCAAGGCCGAGGGCAAGGCATGCATCGACTACGGCCTCCACATGATCGTCACCGACCTCGGCTCCGATGCAGGTAAGCAAGGGCTGCATGACATGGACGACATGGTTCGCGAGGGCGTTGCCAGCTTCAAGCTCTTCATGGCCTACCCCAACGTGCTGATGGTTGACGACGGCACGATCTTCAAGGCACTGCAGCAGACTGCAAAAAACGGGGCGCTGATCTGTATGCACGCCGAGAACGGCTCTGTGATCGACACCATCGTGCAGCAGACGCTAGCCGAAGGGAAGACCGCTCCGATCTACCACGCGCTCACCCGTCCCACGATCGCTGAAGCCGAGGCGGTCAATCGCTGCATTGCTATGGCGGAGATTGCAGGAACGCCGGTCTACATCGTGCATCTTTCAAGCGAAGATGCGCTCAACCAGGTGCGAGAGGCGCGCGACCGCGGCTTACCTGCCTTCGCGGAGACTTGTCCGCAGTACCTTCTGCTCTCGCTGGAGGACCACATGCCCGGCAAGAGTTTTGAGGAGGCCAAGTACGTCTTCACCCCTCCACTGCGCGAGAAGAAGAACCAGCCGAAGCTCTGGGACGGCCTCGTTCACGATCACCTGCAGGTCGTCTCTACCGACCACTGCCCCTTCTGCTTCGCGGATCAAAAGGTGCTCGGCAAAGACGACTTCACCAAGATCCCCAACGGCGGCCCCGGCGTCGAGAACCGCATGCAGGTCATCTATCACCACGGTGTCAACGCCGGAAAGATCACGCTCGAGCGCTTCGTCGAGATCACCTCTACTGCACCGGCGCGCATCTTCGGGATGTATCCGAAGAAGGGCCTGCTAGCGAAGGGATCCGATGCGGACGTCATTCTGTGGGACCCAAACGCCGAACACGTCATCTCCGCCGCGACGCACAATATGCGTGTTGACTACTCCATGTTTGAGGGGTGGAGGGTGAATGGCAACGCGCGCATGGTCTTTTCGCGCGGCGAGCTCATCGTCGACGGCGGCAGGTACATTGGCGTCGAAGGGCGGGGCCAGTATCTGCGCCGGGAGGCCAGAGGAGGAGCATGGCAATGAGCGGCATTGTCCGCGACGTTCCGCGCGATCCTCGCCTCTACAACGAAGATCTCGCTCCCACGCCTCCGGAGCGACGCACTTGGTCTACCTATAACTACATCGCGCTTTGGTTTTCGATGTCGATGGAGGTCACCACCTACATGCTCGCCTCCTCGCTGATCGCCGGCGGCATGAACTGGAAGCAGGCGGTCGGCACCATCCTACTCGGCAACCTCATCGTGCTGCTGCCTATGATTCTCAACGCGCATGCCGGCGCCAAGTACGGTATCCCGTTCCCGGTCTTCGTGCGCGCCTCGTTCGGCACGCGTGGGGCCAACATCCCTGCGATTCTTCGCGCGCTGGTCGCCTGCGGATGGTTCGGCATCCAATCCTGGCTCGGAGGCCAGGCCATCTTCGCGATGCTAAACGTTCTCTGGCCGCAGACGGCAAATCAGCCAGGCGTGCTGTGGGCGTGCTTTCTCGGTTTCTGGCTGCTGAACATGGTCATCGTCTGGCGGGGCGTCGAATCCATCCGCTTCCTGCAGAGTTTTTCGGCGCCTTTCATGCTGATCATGTCGCTCACATTGCTCTTCTGGATGCTGCACAAAGCGGGCGGCTTCGGCCCCATGCTCTCGACATCAAGCCAGTTCCACTCGACCGGAGCCTTCCTGAAGTTCTTCTTTCCGTCATTGACGGCGATGGTCGGGTACTGGGCCACGCTCTCACTTAACATCCCGGACTTCACCCGCTACGCTAAAAATCAGGATGCGCAGATCGTTGGCCAGGCGTTTGGCCTACCGGTGGCGATGACGCTTTACTCGTTCATCGGCATCGCCTGCACGTCGGCCTCGGTGACCATCTTCGGCGAGCCCATCTGGTCGCCCATCACGCTGCTCGGCCGCTTTCATCAGCCCTTCGTCGCGTTCCATGCCTTGATCGCGCTGCTGGTTGCGACGCTGAACGTCAATATCGGCGCCAACGTCGTCTCGCCCTCGAACGATTTCGCCAATCTTGCTCCGCGCTACATCAGCTTCCGGACAGGTGGCCTCATCACCGGCTTTCTCGGATTCGCCATGATGCCATGGAAGCTAATGAGCACCTTTGGCAGCTATATCTTCGGCTGGCTTATCGGCTACTCCGGTCTGCTCGGTCCGGTGGCCGGCATCATGATCGCCGACTACTTCATGCTGCGCCGCACTCGACTTGATACTGACTCGCTCTACCGCCCCGATGGCGTATACAAATACTCAAGTGGCATCAACTTTCGCGCGATCGTTGCCCTTATTGTAGGCGTATTCGTCGCCCTCGTCGGTCTGGCTGTGCCTTCCGTGCGCTTCCTGTATGACTACGCCTGGTTTGTTGGTTTCTTCATCGCGGGGGCCGTCTACCTGGCCCTGATGAAGGTTGCGGCTCCTGTTGTCCTGGCTGAACCGGTCGAATAGCCTCTTCGGCTGACCTTCGGCCAGCGGCAAGTTCGCCGAACAAGGCAGCGCGTGGATATAATCCGCAGTTGCCTGAGAAGCATATCGTCCTCCGCTTTGGGCATAGCGCACGATGCGCTGCGGAGAGTGTGAGGATCAAAGAATTGAGGTTCCCTATGTCATCTACAGCTCTTGCTCCTGAGGTGAAGGTCGCGGACCAGCCGAAGCTTCGTGAGATTACGCACTGGATCGCTGGTGAGAAAGTTTCTGGCACATCCGGCCGGTTTGGCGATGTGTATGATCCGGCGACGGGGAAAGTGCAGGCTCGGGTTCCGCTGGCGAACCGCGAGGAGCTGGAGCGAGCTGTAGCTGCGGCGCAGGCTGCGTTTCCTGGCTGGGCGGCGCAGCCTCCGCTACGGCGGGCGCGGGTCCTGTTCCGGTTCCGCGAGCTGTTTGAGCAGAACATTGAGAGAGTTGCGCAGATACTTACGTCAGAGCACGGCAAGGTCTTCTCGGACGCCAAGGGCGAGGCGATGCGCGGGCTTGAGGTGATCGAGTTCGCCACTGGAATCCCGCAGCTGCTGAAGGGCGAGTTCTCCGAGCAGGTTGGCTCCGATATCGATAGCTGGTCGATGCGGCAGCCGCTGGGAGTGGTGGCGGGCATCACGCCGTTCAACTTTCCGGCGATGGTTCCGACGTGGATGTTCCCAATTGCGCTGGCCTGCGGGAATACATTTGTGCTGAAGCCGAGCGAGCGGGACCCGAGCGCTTCGATTCTGCTGGCTGAGTTGTTGAAGGAGGCCGGGCTTCCAGACGGCGTCTTCAACGTGGTGCACGGCGACAAAGAAGCAGTAGATGGAATTCTCGAGCATCCCGTGATCCAGGCCGTCAGCTTTGTGGGCTCGACGCCGATTGCAGAGTATGTGTACAGCAAGGGCACCTCGCACGGAAAGCGAGTGCAGGCGCTGGGCGGCGCGAAGAATCACATGATCGTGATGCCGGACGCCGATCTGGATCAGGCGGCGGACGCGCTGGTGGGGGCGGCGTATGGCTCGGCGGGCGAGCGCTGCATGGCGATCTCGGTTGCGGTGGCGGTGACGAATGCCACGGCGGACGCCCTGCGCGCGAAGGTGGTTGAGCGCATCGGCAAGCTGTCGGTGGCGCCGGGGATGGAAGAGGGCTCGGAGATGGGGCCGCTGGTAACGAAGGCGCATCTGGAGCGGGTGAGCGGGTATCTCGCGACTGGGACGAGCGAGGGCGCGGAGCTGGTGGTCGATGGCCGTAAGAGCGTGCTGCCAAAGGGAGAGGGGTTCTTCCTGGGGGCCTCGCTGTTCGACCATGTGAAGCCGGAGATGCGTATCTATCAGGAAGAGATCTTCGGGCCGGTGCTGGGACTGGTGCGGGCGCGCGACTTCGAGACGGCGCTGGAGCTGGTGAATGTGCACGAGTACGGTAACGGCACGGCGATCTTTACGCGCGACGGCGATACGGCGCGGGAGTTTGCCCATTCGGTGCAGGCTGGCATGGTTGGCGTGAACGTCCCGATCCCTGTGCCGATGGCCTTCCACAGCTTCGGCGGGTGGAAACGGTCGCTGTTCGGCGATCATGCGATATATGGGCCGGAGGGCGTGCGGTTCTATACACGAGTCAAGACGATCACTGCGCGCTGGCCTACAGGGATTCGGGCTGGGGTTGATATCACGATGCCTACGCTCGGATAGGTGGACTTGATTTTGAACGGAAAGCCCAAAATCTCCAGGGTTTTATTCCTGTGGATCAGCTAGACGTCTTACGTTTTGCGGCCGAATGAGGACGACGAGGTGGACCGCGTCGAGGACTCGTTGAGCCACGATGCTTCTCTGAAGAAGGCCGGGTTTTCCCGATACTCTTCATTTTTTTCTCGTTTTTTATAACAGACGTGATAATGTCTTCGCACAGTAAAGCAACTACATCAGATTTCCCGATTTTTTAGCAGCCGCTCTCTTTCTGTTCCAGTTCTGAAAGCGTCGCCGCTTATCTCGGTAGCCGTCATTAGGTTGGCAAGCATCTTGCTGCCTGGGCCGCGACGTGATCTTATCCGTATCCGCTTTCCCCGCTGCATTTGTTTTGCCTCCGAGATTCGCTAGAGGAGCAACATGACAGCTTTCACCAGAAAACTCTCTTTCCTTGTGATCCTCATTCTTGGGATCGATTTTGCCACCGTCCATGGGCAAGTCCAGGCTACCAATGGAAGTATTCGGGGCGATGTGGTGGACGCGAGTGGAGCAGTCGTTCCCGACACTTCCGTCGAGGCGACGGAGATCGATATCGGTATCGTTCATTTAGCGGTCACTGATGGCTACGGTCACTTCGACTTCCCCTCTCTCCCTCCCGGACGGTACGTAGTGAAGATCTCGAAAACTGGCTTTACGACAACCGTCCAGGAGAACCTCAACCTGACGGTAGGTCGTACGATATCTCTCAAGCTGATCCTGCAGGTGGAACGACGGGGAGCAGTCCCCTCGCACTCTATCTTCAGGATGCACCCACCCAGTCAGGCCAGACGGTTCAACAGGCTGGCTACTCCAATATCAGTAATCATGAACCTGCCGTCTACGCGCAGGATACATGGCAGGTCCTCTCTCGGCTCACTCTGAACTACGGTCTTCGTTGGGAGGCGCAGTTCTTCCCCAACCCTGTTATCCCGCCGGCGAAGACTCTCTACGGCCCCTATCTCTCCAACCCAGCCTTCCCGTCGACCGGCTATCTTCCCAACCAGACCACGCAGTTCCAACCTCGCTTCGGCTTTGCCTATGATGTCTTCGGCAACGGCAAGTCGCTTCTGCGCGGAAGCGCCGGCATCTTTAACGCGAGGCAGAATATGCTGACGCAGGTGGGCCCTATCACGACGAACGGAGTGCAGCAACAGACCATCACGCAGTTCTCGGGATTAGGCAACCCGACCTACCCCAATATTCTTCCTGCCTCCAACTGCCCAACCACAGGCTGCCCCGGTGCGGGTGTCACAGTTTTTGACAAGAACTACCACAACCCCCGCATCTACGGGTTTGACATCGCCTATGAGCAGCAGCTCGCTCAGGACTATGTTGCGTTCGTGGATTTTGCAGATTCGAAGGGCGTGTACCTGACCCGCTTTCTTGACCCAAACATCGGCCCTGCCGTTCTTCCAGGCCAGGTCGTTCCTGAAACCGGCAAAGTTTACTCACCTAACGCCGATACCGTTTGCTACCGCGGCGGTAGTACCAATTCATGTCCCAACGTCTTTGCGCCTGGGCCATTTGCGAACCTTGGCGCCATCACCAATACCAACAGTGGTGCGAAGTCGCTCTACCGCGGCATTACGTTTGGTGTTCGCAAGCGCTTCTCTCATCATTTCCAGTTCGAGGCGCAGTACACCTACTCGCAGGATCGCGACAACGATTCCAACGAGCGCGATCCCTTCACCTTCCGCTACGGCAACTTGTACAACCTCGCAGCGGAGTATTCGCTTTCGGATCGCGATGAGGCCCACAAGTTCAACGCATTCGGACTCGGCGATCTGCCCTTCGGCTTCAAGGGCAACTTCCGCATACAGCAGCACTCTGCACAGCCCCAGACCGACAACGTTCTAGGCACCGGCATCGGGGCGCCCTGCAGCTTCAACAACTCGCGCACACGCTTTGTCAACGGTGTCGATTGCGGCCGCAACCATCTTCGCAAAAACAACGCCTTCTTCGTTCTGGACTTCGGTATTGCCCGGCCCTTCCAGTTCCACGACAGGTACGAGCTCATCCCACGCGTCGAAGTCTTCAACACCTTCAACAACACCAACCGTATCAACCCACTCAGCTCGCCGCCCCTCTTTGACTTCAGCGGCTTTCTCCGTGTTGGAGTCGGCGATCCTCTGCAAGCTCAACTCTCACTTCGTTTCGTTTTCTAGGTTGCACCCAGAATTACTAATACCTGTCGCGAAGTCGCCGAGTCACTCAGTAAAAATCGCAATCCATCCCAGTGTCTCCGCTGCATCCGCTGTTGTAAGTAGCGTTAGGATCTCCGAGCAGTGAGGCATAGATTGGCGGAAGTAGGGTTGTTTGCCAGTATTGCCAGAGACGCTTGGTTACGAAGTAGGCTCGCTGTTCAACGGAGATGTGTGGTCGAGACTTGAAGTGATCATTGCCGATTGGGCTGTTCCAAGAGCAGCCGGGCCAATAAATGAACCGTTCCAGTACACCGCGATGCTACATTAGACTCCGCAGCGTTGTTCTGCCAGGGCGCAGATAAAGTGTCGAAACTCTTAAAAAGATTACTGTTTACTGCGACACTGTTTGCCGGTGCTATGGCAGAAGCACAGCCGGCATCTCACCCAAGGCAGCTCGAATTTCATTCATCCAACTCTTCCCTTGATGAGATATTTCGATGGGCCCGCGGCCAGGCACTTGCTTACGTGGCTCCGTCGTCGAGTTCCATCGGTCCGTGGTACGAGGCTGCTCTGCCAAGCCGCAATGCATTCTGCATGCGAGATGTCTCTCACCAGACAGAGGGCGCTGCTGTGCTAGGGCTCGCGGCGGCAAACCGCAATATGCTTGGACGCTTCGCGGCATCCGTCGATGAAAAACGGGACTGGGCCAGTTATTGGGAGATCGACGGCGAAGGGCACCCCTCCTCTGCGGACTACGTCTCTGATGCCGATTTCTGGTTCAATCTGCCGGCAAACTTCGATGTGTTGGACGCTATTGTCCGTATGTGGCGCTGGACTGGCGATGATATCTATCGCGACGATCCCCGGTTTCGCGAGTTCTTCCGCAGAACGGTCACCGATTATGTCACCGGCTGGCAGCTTCAGCCTGAGAAGATTCTTCATCGTCCACGTATCGCCAACCAGCGCCTGGAGACTGGGCGATTTGTCGATTCGCGGGGCATACCAGGCTATACAGAAGGTCCGAAGGACTTCATATTTGGTGCCGATCTTCTAGCGGCCGAGTACCGTGCCCTTCGTTCATTTCAGGAGATTGCAGTTACACCCCAAGACAAAGCTCTCGCAGCTTCCGCACAGTCGGTGGCGAACAAGATACAGCAGTTGCTTGAGCGCGTCGCGTGGTCGCAAAGCCAACAGCATTATCTTGGCGTTATTCGACAGGATGAGAGCGGCTTTGAGTCCGGAGACGTCATGACACTGTATTTTGGCGCCGCAAAAGATCCCGATCACCTGCGTGGCGCGCTTGACTATATCTCTTCACCGAAGTACTGGCAGAAGATCAATATCGAAGAAGAGAGTTATGCCCCGCTCTTGCTCTTCCGTTATGGGCGGACCGAACCTGCCTACCATATCCTGTTTGATCTTAGCAGACCGGAAAAACCGCGCCGCGAATACCCCGAGGTCTCTTACGCGGTAATCGCGGCTCTTGTTGGCGGAACGATGGGGGTTGCGCCGTCGCGATCTGGCGAGCCCTTTGACGTTCAAACGTTGGCTCAGCTTCCCAGTGCTGGTGATGATGCGTCACTCCAATCGCTTCCTTTCCGCAACAACCTGCTCGACATCAAGCACACGGGATCCTTGAGCAGCAGTCTCAGCAACCTTTCAGGACCGGCATTACGCTGGCAAGCAGTGTTCCGGGGAACAGTGCGCCAGCTCAAGGTGGATGGGAAGGCAGCGCTTGCCAAGCAGGACACCTTGCCGGGCGGAATGGCAGTGAGCCGGGTTACGGCCACTGTACCCCCTGGCGCTACTGTCATCGTCAGCAGGATGGAGGAGTAGGAGAGATGCACCGGTACGCTCGCGCAAACGGATATTGGCGGCGCCTTATGATCCAGCTGTTCGCTTGTTCGGCGACTCTTCAGACTGCTATGATGGCCCCTCGGTGAAAGACAGGACCATCTTGGAACGTACTGATTCTTCAACGAGTATCCAGGGAAACGCTCCCGGTGTCGAGCAATGTGAGGACCAGGTACGCCGGGTGCTCCGGTCCACTACTTTCCGTAATGCTACGACTCTGCAACAGCTCTTAAGTTTTCTTGCCTCCCGTTCGATTGCGGGAACCGCGGAAAACCTTAAGGAATACACGATTGGAGTGGAAGCGCTCGGCCGTAAGAGCGATTTCGATCCCAAGATCGATCCTATCGTCAGGGTGCAAAGCCATCGCTTGAGAGTAAAGCTCAGGGAGTACTACGAAGTCGAAGGAAAGCATGATCCCATCCTGATCCAGATCCCCAAAGGGCATTATCTCCCGACCTTTGAGGTAGTCTCATCGACTCAAACGCGCACGGGGTCAACAGCCTCCGAGATCGTCGCGTCTGATCCGCTGGCAGACGGAGAGGGCGGCGGTCAGCACCAGACGACGAGTCTTCGCTCTTTTGAGAGGGACCGAGGCGCGGCAAAACGATGGACCCGGACGCAAACGATATTGCTTGCAGCCATGTTGGCGGCATTCGCGGTCGCCGGGTTCTGGTTGGGACGCCTGCGCTCGAACAGTCCTTCGGAATCAGCGTTCCCCACCGTGTCCGCTTCGCCTTCGGGTGTTGGGAAGCCCCGTGATTCAGCCGAGTTGTTCTGGTGGAAATTTCTCGATAACGACATATCTCCAGTGATTGGATACCCCGATGCGGTGTTCCTGCTCGACGATTCAAATGATCTGTTCCGCTTCCGACGCGGAGCCAGCGATAACCGCGGCGCAGTCGTCGATCCACATCTCGCGCGTCAGTTTGCATCGAACTCCAAGCTCGTGGGAATGGCTGGCCCCCTCTATTACGAGAATGGCTACACCGGAACAGGAGAGCTGGAATCCGTCGCGATGCTATCCGGGCTTCTGAATCGCATCGGTGCCAAGCCAATCATCAAAGCATCGCGCGATATCACACCCGACGATCTGGACAGGCATAATGTGATTCTTCTAGGGTCGCCCTTTCAAAACATTGCGGTGGCTCAGCTGCTGACGGTGGGAGATTTCTATTTCAGGAACCCCGATGAGCGGCACGAACAGTGGAGAGCTCAGATTATCGATACCCATCCCGCAGCTGGAAATAAGGCCGTCTATACCACCGAGCGAGATGTCTCCACACGCATGCTGACCACTGACTATAGCCTCATCACGATCACCACCGGAGTAACGCAGGGGCGGCACATCGCATTTCTTGGGGGCCTGGACACCAAAGGGACTCAGGGAGCGACCATGTTTGCCACTTCAGTGTCCGGAATCGAGCAGATCGAAAAGGCACTGGCTGCACCTGCCTCAACCAATCACGAAAATCCCACTGCTTTTCAAGCACTGGTGCGAGTCAAATTGGCCAAAGGCTATCAGGTTTTAGGTGCAGAGTTGGTCGCGGTGCGACCTCTCGTGCCAGCAAACGCTTCGCAGGTCAAAGACAACTCCGCACCATCAAGTCACTGAGCTCGCAAGTTCCGGCGAATCGGGTAACCGGCCCTTCATTCGTTGTTCTGGACTCAGAGCTCATTCTTACGATCCCCTTTTGCCGTCTCTGTTTCAGCCCAAATGCCCTCAAAACGTGATGTTACACCAGTTGTAACGTGGCTGAAACACTCCTTCAATCGAGGGAGAAACATATACGTGTCAGCAATTTGTATCCCTTGCGTAACTAGGCATCCGTTGATGCTCTTCAGTAGGGTTGCGAGCGCTGAAGGAACCACGAAGGCTACCCACCTGTATGTCGATCGTTCGGAGAAGACAGGTTGCATAGGGTGCCCAATAGGAAACCATTACCGGAGGAGGCTGATTTATGCGCAACACATTTCAAGGCAATGGAACCACTGTCCCCGAGTGGTCGACCACTTTGATACAGACGACAAAGGCTGTTCTTTTCATCTGTCTGCTCATTGCGATTCCCGTTGCGATGGCTCAAGGTGTCAGCGGGCGCATTGTCGGTACGGTTGTGGACGCAACGGGTGCGGTTATCCCCAATGCCAGCGTGACGATCTCGAATCAGGACACAGGCGCCATCATCAAAGTGGCGACCAACGGCAGCGGCCAGTACCGAGCCGACACCCTTCGTCCAGGCAACTACCAGCTCAAAATCGCTTCTCCCGGCCTGCAGACGATCGTCTCAAACGGCAATGTGGTCACGGTGGACAATGCGACGGTCGTGGATATAACGATGAGGGTCGGCTCCACCAGCGATACCGTGGTCGTCTCTTCCGCAAGTCCGCTGATTGATACAACGAGCTCCTCGCTGGGCGAGGCTCTGTATGCCCAAGAGATCACCAGCCTTCCGCTAAACGGACGTGTCTTCTCGCAACTGGTTCAAACCGTTCCTGGATCGGTGGCGGCAGGATTTGGCAGCGCGCCGGAGGCGGCTGCCGGAGCCGGAAGCTCGGGTTCGATCACAGCCAGCGTCAACGGAATGCCATGGGGAGGAACCACCTACACGTTGGACGGCGTGAACAATATGGAGCTGCTGAACGCCTTTATCAATGTCACTCCGCCGCTCGATGCCATCCAGGAGATGAAGATCTCAACCAACAACGCCGACATCACCGTAGGAACCTATGGAGGAGCGCAGGTAAACGCCTTTATCAAATCTGGTACCAACGCATTCCACGGCTCGGCGTATGAGTTCTTCCGCGACGATGCCTTAAGCGCATATAAGTGGAGGGCCACCTCAAAGGCACCCTATCGAGCCAATCAGTTCGGCGGCTCGATTGGTGGTCCCATCATTCGCAACAAGGCATTCTTCTTTGCTGACTACCAGGGACTCCTGCTGCGCAATGGTATTAGCTACATTCTGACGGTTCCCACGGACCTGATGAAACAGGGAACCTTCCTCAAGAGCCAGTTCCCAGCCGCGATCTATGACCCAACAACCAGAGCTCCCTTCGCCACAGTCACCACACCGCAGGGTGATGCCTGGCTGATCCCCCGGTCGCGGTTCGACAAGGTATCGGCCAACATGGTCAATGGCACCACGATCTGGCCGACGGCGACCAACCAGAACGCAATCAGCAACAATTACAACGCCAACACCGTTGAACCGGACAACAACCACCAATTTGACGTGAAGGGCGATTACCAGTTCGGCCCAAGCGATCGTATCTTCGTGCGCGAATCCTACCAGCGTCGCGATTTGACGGCGCCCTCACCCGGAACACCCTTCGTGCAGATCGGCGACGTGAATGCAACCACGCGCGACCACAATGCTGCCATCGGCTACAGCCACACTTTCTCGGCCAGCATGGTCAACGAGCTGCGGCTCGGCTTCAACCGCTTCTATACCCTGGACTTCGGCAATGACCACGGAACCAACCAGAACACCGCAGTCGGTATCCCGAACGGCAACGATGCCGCCTTCGGCGCTACCGGATTCGGCAACTTCTCCATCGGCAACATCGTCCAGACTGGCTCGCAGGGATGGACCAACTCCCACCGCATCAGCAACTCCTACCAGCTGACGGACAATCTCACCAAGGTGTGGGGTTCGCATACCTTTACCTTTGGGGAAGACTTTCGTCGGTTGCAGGCCTCGCTTACAAATTCCGATGCCAACAAAAACGGCGATTTCACTTATATCTCCGACTACACCAGCAGCTGCACCATGCAGCCCAACTGTTCCAATCCCGCAGGAGGCAATCAGTTCGCAAGCTTCCTGCTTGGAATGCCGTCAAGCACCGATCGCGGATATGTTGCCACAGAGCCAGCGACACGTGCGACCCTGCTCGGTGTCTATGTGCAGGATCAGTACCGTATCCGAAGAAATCTGACCTTGAATCTGGCGCTTCGCTGGGACCTGATCACTGCTGCCATCGACAAGAACAATAAACAGTCCAACTTCAACCTGACTACGGGCATGCTTGAGTTCGCGACCGACGGAAACCGCGCGCCGAACGTCAACAACTACTATGGCGGCTACTCTCCGCGAGTCGGTTTCGCGTACACGCCAAGCGGAAACAATACGACCGTCAGCGGCGCATTTGGTGTCACGCACTTTCCAGGAAATTTCGGCGCCATGGGCGGGTTCCTCGAGCGTAACTTTCCGTTCTTCGAGGTCTTCACCTCTCCCGCGCAGCAGCGGAACATTCCACTTCCGTCCATCAGCGCAACCGGCCTTCCTCAATATGTACCGACGCCGATCACCGCGCCTGTCCAGCCCGCGCCCGGCGTTGGCGTCTCTCTTATGGCCAAGAACATGCAGCCTGACGTGGCGTATGCGTGGAACCTCGGTGTGCAGCAGAGGCTCACTAACTCAGCCTCTTTCAGCATCACCTACGTGGGAACCCGCGGCGTTCACCTGTTCCGCCGGTACAACATCAACACGCCTCCGCCAGGAAACACGCCTTTCAACTCCCGGTTACCTTACAAGTATTTCAATAGCCAGGGCCAGCAGTACGCGACCAACATGGGATATGCAACGGCCGACGGCGGCTCCATTTACCACGGTCTCCAGACCGAATTCAAGATGAACCTTATGCACGGTCTGACTGGCCGGGTGAACTACACCTGGTCGAAGGAGATCGACGACATGAACGTGTGGTGGCCTCTTGATGACCGCTACAACCGAGGCGAAGGCACCAATCAGGCCCCGAACATCCCCCAGAACTTTATCGCCAGTCTTGTCTACAAGCTTCCCTTCGGCCGTGGCGAGCGCTGGATGGCGGGCGCATCGCGGCCTGCGCAAATCCTGGTAGGGGGATGGCAGCTGAGCACCTTCACCAGGCTGCAATCGGGCACGCCGCTAACGTTCAACGCCGCATTCGACAACCTGGGCAGCGGCGTAACCAACCGCGCCAATGTGACCTGTTCCTCGGTAAGGACCTTCGGCTCCGTGTCGAAGTGGTTCGATCCAAGTTGCTTCACAACGCCCGGACCCCTGCAGCTGGGCAACTCCGGGTCGGGGAAGGTGCATGGTCCGGGCTTCTACAACGCGGACGTATCGCTCTCGAAGACCGAGACGATTCATGAACAGGTGAAGATCACCGTCCAGGCCGATGCCTTCAACGTGTCTAACACCCCGCACTACTCCAATCCGGATACTAATCTCTCGCACGCAAACTTCGGACAGATCAGCGGAGCCAATGGCATCCCGAGGCAGTTCCAGCTGGGAGCCCATCTCACCTTCTAACTCCCGACCAGCAGCAAGCGCAACGCATCGTGACGAACGATGAGCAGAAGCGCTTGCTGCTCCATACTCTTAACCATTGCCTTCGCGATGCCGAAGCGACGTGCCCTACGGAAAGGAAACTCACACTATGGTGGACAGAAGGAGCTTTCTGACAGGAGCCGCGGCCACGTTGATGACGGGCCGCAACGCGCTCGGAGCACCTCAGCGCAGGTCAGAACGGAAAGACAACCTGATACCGACACAGCCAGGAAAGGCTCCGAACTACTGGTGCACGTGGGCTGCGCAGAACTATATGTACGGTCACCACCTGCCGGCGCTGGACCCTTCTATCCTCGAAGGAGACTCAGGCGCTGCACTGGCACGCGATGCAATCAGCGAGCATCAGTTGTTCGGCGCTGATGGATGGGCGAGATCCTTTTATCCGCAGGTTCGAAGCGACGTTTACCTGCTACTCGATGACGGATGGGAGACTGGCGGAACGTCCACTTTCGAACTGGATCCGAAGAAATTTCCATCTTTCTCCGGAACGCCTGTGGAGCGGCTGGCTACCTTAAACCGCAAGGCTCGCGAGGAGCAATGGCGCGGTATAGCCCTGTGGTGCCGCAATCCTCCCGGCGGAGAGGCGGACAGGCGCCTCGAAGACTGGAGCGCAAAGGCAGATATCGGCTATTGGAAGATCGACATTGGCGATCCATCCTTTCGTCTGACTGCGCTGCGTGACCAGATACGCCTTCCATTGACGTTGGAGCACGTACATGGCGAGTTGCCTGTGAACGGAGACTGGCGCAAGGATGGCAGGTTCGGCTCGCAGGCCTGGGGCTCGCGCCGTCTGGAGATTCTCGCTCACACCGACGTCTACCGCACCTATGACGTCACCTCGATCCTCTCGCTGCCCACAACTCTCGATCGAGTCGCAGAGATGCTAAAAGGGGCAGAGGGTCATCCTGAGGTATCTGGCCTGCTCAACGTGGAAGATGAAGTGTACGTCGCCGCCGTTCTTGGCTGCACGATGGGCATCCTTCGTCATCCGCTTGAGGGTCTGCGCCCCGGAGCGGACACAGACCTCTTCTTTAATGGTCCGCGGCGGGCAAAGCGGCGCATGGATGAAGTAGTTCGCGCCTTGAGATGGCAGCGACTGGCGCAACCCTTCTCGCCCGGGTCAGGAACAGTTAAGGCTAGCGAGGATGTTCTGACTGACAGCTGGCGCTTCGAGCGCGGGCAGACATGGCAGAACGACCTCATCGGACCAACCGTCCGGCAGGGCGCACCCGCATGCATCACGCGGAATCTTGATCTCCCTTACGTGCAGAGCGCGGGAGAAAAACCCTTCGTCTTTGCAGCACGTTTTCCTAATGGAGCGGTAGCAATCGGCGCGCAACAGCGCACTGCACCATCCCGAGCCTGGTACATGCCGGAAGCTCACATCACGCTACAGGTCGGCAATGCGCCAGGGCCGTTCGGCATCTTTGGCGATATCTCAAGCCTTACCCTCGTCTTCGACAGGCCGATAGGCAAACAGCGTGTCCAGGTCCAGGACCTCGCGGGAGATCGGGTCGAGGACATTACAACCCAGATCAGCCGAGGCGAAAGAAGGTTGCACCTCTCACGATCCCTGATACGAAAGGTTGGACTTTCCGCCGCGACGCCGGGAGACCTGTCGAGCCCTGGTTTGGTTCTTGCGCTCGAAGATAGCAACTTTTGATGGTAACGTTGCGGACGTGACGGAGCAGGCTTCACATGATTCTATCCATCTTATGACACATTTTCGCGAATCGGCCGGAGGAAGGACCGAACCGCCGATGCATGCCAAATTGCCGGGAGAGGGATTCATATCGCTTCGTAACCGACTGTTTCACAACGAGATATAAAATAGAGCGATAACAATACCCCTGAAAATACCCCCTGCGGTGATATGTTGTCTCGACCAAGGCCGCCCCGCTCTCCGCAGTGCGCTCGTTGTTGCCTTGATCACTTGGCCCGCGTGGTGGTTGCTCGGGTTCCGGTAACTCATGAAGATCTTCCCGCTGGCCTTCGGTAGTTCGCGCCAAGTACATTGTGCATAGGAAACCAGAGGAGGGCCGCTGGCTCTGGGACAAAGACATCTGGAACATGAACTGAGCCGTTGAGTCTAGCGATATAATCCACACCCATACTATGCCGCTGACCCCAGGCACCAGACTCGGCCCGTACGAGATCCTCGCACCGGTCGGTACTGGTGGGATGGGAGAGGTGTATCGCGCGCGGGACACGCGCCTCGGCCGCGATGTTGCTGTCAAAATTCTTTCCACTCATCTTTCGTCCGATCCTGATCTGAAATGGCGCTTTGAGCGCGAAGCGCGAGCCGTCTCTTTGCTCACACATCCGAATATTTGCTGCCTGTACGACATCGGTTCCCATGACGGAATCGATTTCATCGTCATGGAGTATTTGGAGGGCGAAACCCTCGCTGACCGGCTGGCAACTGGTCTGCTCCCCTTGCAGCAGGTCCTGAAGATAGGCGTGGAGATTGCCGATGCTCTCGACAAAGCTCACCGTCAGGGCATCATCCATAGGGATTTTAAGTCTTCCAATATCATGCTCCCCAAATCTGGCGCGAAGCTGATGGACTTCGGATTGGCCAAGCTGGCCACCGCGACGATCAGTGCCGTCCCTGAGGCTTCCTCGCAGACTTCCTGTCTGGCAACGATGAGTGTGACAGCTGCCCGCGCCTGGCGTCCCAGTCACTGAGCGCGGCACAATCCTGGGAACGCTCCTCTATATGGCTCCGGAAACGATTCAAGGCCAGCCCGCCGACGTTCGCAGTGACATCTTCAGCTTTGGGTGCGTGCTGTACGAGATGGTATCGGGCAGGCTACCGTTTGTCGGTGAAACGAGGCTGAACATCGTGGCTGCCATTCTGGAGAAAGATCCGCAGCCTATGTCCAGTTTGCAACCTCTCACTCCAGCTGCGCTCGAACACCTAGTGCTTCGCTGTCTCATGAAAGACCCTGAGGAGCGCTGGCAAACCTCGCGAGATTTGTCGAGAGAGCTGAAGTGGATCTCTGAAGGAGTGCGCCTCACGCAAGCGTCTGAACCCGCGCCGCGTCCTCGGGGAAAACTGGGGCAAAGACTGGCGTGGGGAGTGGCGGCTCTGTGTATCGCCATGTTGGCGTGGCTCGGCGTTAGCCATTGGCGCAGCATACCGCTGGCGGAGAGCCGGCATCTTCACCTTTCATTACTTCCACCGCCCTCTACTTCGTTCGTTCCCTACAATTTCGCCATCTCGCCCGACGGCCGGCGACTCGCCTTCGTGGCTGCTGCACAGGATGGCGGCACCGCTTTGTGGATCCGGTCCCTTGCCGCTGGAACTGCGCAGCAATTGACTGGCACCGAGGGCGCCGCGTTCCCCTTCTGGTCACCGGATAGTTGTCAGGTGGGCTTCTTCCAGGCGTCCAAGCTGAAGAGCGTTGATTCAAGTAGCGGCGCCGTCCAGATTCTATGCGACGCACTCGGTGGCTTTGGCGGGGCATGGAACGATCGAGGCACGATCATCTTCGCTGGATCTACTTGGCCCAGCGTCGTCGTCTCGGTAATTTTTAAGGTATCAGCCTCGGGTGGTGAACCGAAGCTCGTCAGCAAGGGCAACGCGCCGAGTTCCTCGATGTTTTGGCCGTCCGCTCTTCCGGGTGGAGATCACTTTCTATATTTCCTTCTCGGGAGCTCGAAGCCCGCTCAGAAGCAGGGAATCTATGTTGGGTCTCTAAGTACGCAGGAAAGCAAATTGATCTCTTCCGAGATCGTCGGCAACACACAGTTCGCGTCCTCGCGGCTCTACTACGTGCGTGACCGCAGCCTTATGGCGCAGCCGTTCGATCTCAAACGGCTGCAGCTCACGGGTCAGCCGGAAGCTGTCTCGCGACAGGAACTGGAAGAGGCCTCGGCCTTTTCCCGCGCCGGATTCTCCGTCTCGGATAACGGCGTGGTGGTCTTCCAGTCGGCAACCGAAAGCGTTTCCCGGCTCTCCTGGTTTGACCGTTCCGGTAAGGAACTGGAAGAACTTCCCAGGACCGGCTATCGCGATCCTGCTCTCTCTCGCGATGGCGCTCTGCTCGCAGTCGCCTCCGACGAAAATCAAAACGGCAAGCACTACATCCATATTTACGATTTCGCCAGAGGTACAAGCACCCGTGTCTCAGATGAAGGAACAGAAGTATTTCCGGTCCTCTCGCCTGACGGCAAAAGGGTGGCTTATGTAGTCAATGATGCCAGGACGTCTCAGTACATCGACATTGCGGCTACCGATGGTTCCGGAAAATTGGAGCGAGTGGCGGCGTCCGATTTTCTGATTCCCAACCACTGGTCCGCGGATGGGCGTTTTCTCATTTACATGAATTTTCAGAACGGTGCGCCGGAGCTGGAGGTTCTTGACCTCCGTAACCATTCGCAGACAGCCTTCGGACCGGGTGCGGAAGCCCAGTTTTCTCCGGATGGGAAATGGATCGCTTTCATCGGCCCGGGTTCGACCAGTGATCAGGAGGTTGAGGTGTATGTGGCGCCTGTCCACGGCCCAGGCAGGCGAATCCAGATCTCCAACCACGGCGGCGCACAACCGCGCTGGAGCGCGGATGGAAAAGAACTTTTCTATATCACCAAGGACAAAAAGCTGATGGCTGTACCGGTGGACACGTCGCGTGACGAGCCGGTGGCGGGCGTTCCTCACCTCCTTTTCCAGACGCGAATTATCGCATCGCGTGCTGTCCTGTTCCAATATGCAGTCTCACCCGACGGCAAGCGCTTCCTGATCAACTCGACGCCATCTGTCGGAGCCGCCCCGCTGACGGTACTGATGAACTGATCTCAATCCCGATTCCGCGCTTCGGTTCTTCACGCTCGCGAATTTAGTCCTACCGAAGAAACTACGCACGCCGAAAACATAAATAAGGCGGCATCAGGCCGTTGCTTCGGCGGCCCGCACCATCTCGACAAGGACTTTGCGGGTCTCGTCGGCGCTTCGGACTTCGCGGAGGAAGTTGATGCGGGTACCCTTCATGCCATCCGTAGTCTTCAGACGGAGGTGAAATCCGAGGCGATCCACTGAGGTCATTGCGGCCTCAGTGGCTTCGAGGCCGTTATGCACTTTAGCCAGCAAAATCATCGCCGGAACGTGGTCCGCGTTCATGTGCTCGAGAATCCTGGGAGCCGCAGCCGCCAAGGGATCTACCTTAGCTGCTTTGTAATCCTCGGCAGCAACCCAACCCATCACACCAAAGCCGCCCACGTAATAGATATCGATAGGCTCGAGGCAATAGAAGCTAAAGTCGTCGAAATCGACCCAAGAACGGCTGTTCTCGTATCGGGCGACGTAGAGTTCGCGAACCTCGGAGGTCTGTGAGTCTGGCACTGGCAGCACATCGCCGACTAGTGTGGCGCGGGCCGAGCCGAGTGGGTCTCCATCGGCGGCTTGTCCGACAAAGAGACTTGCGCGAGGATCTCCTTGCAGGTTTTGAGTATGCATTGCCATGGAACTGATCAGGAAGATTGGCCGTCCTTGAGGATCGACCGCATAGGGCATCAGTGAGCCGAATGGATAGCCGGAGCGTTTGCGCGAAACAGTAGAGAGGGTGGCAATCGTGTTGGTGGCAACGAGGGTGCGGACTCGCTCGGCGTGGGTCGGTTCAGGAAGCTGTGGTGCGCCGGCCTCAGTATATGCATGCTTGCGGGTTGGATTGCTCTCGGATGTAGACATCGCCTGGACGCTCCTAAGACAATGTTAAGAGGAATGTTCCGCTGTCGCATTCTCCGAGGGCGGTAGGGCTGGTTGTGGGTGCGACATTGTAGTCCCACGGCGGTAGGGGGAAGTCATCGACCTGGCTGATGTGGAAGGCCTCGGGGATTTTCTGCTTATCGGAGCGTCGGTAGTAGCGGCCGCAGATCCCACACCTCCTGATACAAACCATACCAGCCTAAACTCTGTGGGCTGCACGAATGTCTATTCGGAAACAAGGCGAGGTGATGCCCACCAATCAAGGCCGAAGGGAGAGGCAGAGGTGCGCGGAACATTCGCCCAAATCTGGAGTTTCCCTCCCTCCTCCACGATCGACCAGATCACCCTAGGCGTAAATCCGTCTCCCGACACTTTGCCAGCCGTCAGATTACCGCGCGCCGTAGGTTGTTCGTCGATGAAGCATAGCGATTAGCAGGGGACCAGTGAACACTAGGCGTGGTTCTGATCAGCACCAATCAATAAAGTCCCGAAATTGCGTGATCGTTGCCGGCTAGCGATGCGAACGTTACCGTCTGAATGTGAACGCCATGCGTTGGCATGCGCCACAGACAAGACTATGACCTTAGGCCGCCGCTCCTTCGAAAGGGAGTATTTTTCCGCCCCGTTGTGCTAATTCAAGGAAGTCTGTCCAGTCCTGCATCATCTTGGCGCGGGCTTTCAAGTGGAGCGCGTGGTTGTATGCAGCGCTCACGGCATTTCGTGGAGCGTGTGCGAGCTGCAATTCAATGTGCTCGTGGGCATATCCCTGTTCGTGCAGGATCGTGGATGCTAAGCCTCGGAATCCGTGGCCGGTCATCTCACCTTTGTAGCCCATACGTTCCAGGCACTTGAGTATGGTGTTGTTGCTCATATGTTGTTTGGCGTTGCGGTCGCCGGGGAAGACCCATTCGCTGTTCCCGCTAAGCTCGCGCAGCATGCCAAGGACTTCCAGCGTCTGTGTCGCCAGCGGCACGATATGCGGGGTGCGCATCTTCATTCGTTCAGCGGGGATGTCCCAACGCGCGGCCGGCAGGTCGAACTCTTCCCATCTTGCCCCGATCAGCTCACCCGTTCGTACGAAAGTCAGCGCCATAAGCTTCATAGCGAGTCGCGTGACATGTGCCCCGGGATAGACCTCGATCTGGTTCAACAACCTCGGCAGGTCTTTGGCATCCACCCGTGCGTAGTTGGTTTTTCGCGTAGCCTTCAAGATGTCGCCGGGGCGGATGTCGGCCCACGCCAACATACCCCCCTAATGTACCCCCGCGCAACAGTAGCTTCTGCGAAATCTCTTTGGACGCTAAAACACGAAAACCCTAGCTATGGCTGGGGTTTTATGAGATAGTTTGGATTTTATTGGACGCTCTAGAGCAAGGAAATGGCGGAGGGAGAGGGATTCGAACCCCCGTTGGACTTTCGCCCAAAGCGGTTTTCAAGACCGCCTGTTTCAACCGCTCACACATCCCTCCGCGTGAGTGTTATCGATAGATTACCAGCTCCGACAACATCGCCAAACAGACGGTCTTTTTGTTCACCCGCTACATGGGGTGATGTGCATTGAGAATCAACTGTCTAGAGGCACTTAAAGAGGCTGCGTTATGGCTACTGTAGGGACTTTTGCAGCGACTACTTTTTTTCGACGTGAGGAAATAGCTTCAACCTCGCTTAGGTGTCCTGATCGAACGCGTTGGATGCAGGATGGGATGAAACACAACATCTGCCGTCTCCAGCAATCGCACAGCACGTACGTCAACAGTTCCGGATCACTCGGCCCTGAGCCAACCAAATAGACCTTGCCTTTCTCCGCCCGTCTCATATCCTCCTCTTCATTTACGCCCACGGGCTTCGCTGGCAAAACGGCAATAATTGAGCTACTGCTCCGATGAGTTTGTCGTTCTCCTCCGCCGTCCGGACCGCAATCCGTAAGTGTCTGGATGGCAGAGCTTCGTAGTTTGAGCAGTCTCGTAACACCATATGGTGTTCTACGATCATATGTCTCCAGAAACGATCTGCAGAGATACCCTCGGGAAGGTGAAGAAGCAGAAAGTTTGTGGCTGAAGGATAGGTGTAGAGGCCTAGTGCATCAAGTTCAGCTCTCAGATGAGCTCTTCGCCGGTCGTTGTACAGCCTGGTACGCTCAGCGAAAGGGTGGTCTGCTAACGCGGAAGCGACAGCGCATGAAGCCAGAGTTGTGATCGGCCAGGGCGGCAATGTTTCATTGAGGGCTCGCGCGATAGGCTCGTTGGCTACTGCATAGGCCACTCTGAGGCCGGGAATGCCGTGGAACTTTGTCACGGAGCGAAAGACGATCAGGTTTGCAAATTGTTCAACATTCAGCGTCAGTGAATCCAAGGGTGCGTAATCGATAAATGCTTCATCGAGGAGGACGGTGATATTTCGGTCCGCGCATTCTGAGACCAACTGGAGCAGAATATCCCTTGTTGTAAGGACGCCCGAGGGATTCTGGGGATTGGCAAGCAAAATAGCGTCGTGACCACCATGCACCAAGGCATGGATGTCATAACGGAAATTGGAATCCGGACTGAGGATATGCGGTTCGATCTCTACTCCAGCACGTGCAAGGCTGCGGCGATACTCCACGAAGGCGGGCACGGGGAGAAGGCAGCGTTTGACCCTTAGGCTGCGAAGCGCAGACTCCAGCAGTGGAATGAAGCCGTTAGCGACTACGAGTTGTTTTGGGTGAACTCCGACACAGTCAGCTATCGATTGCTTGAGGCCGACCTCTTCTAGATCGGGATATGCGGTCAGCATCGAGATGTCTTCAAGGCGCGTTCGCAAGGTGGACAAGACGTCGGGCGGAGGTCCGTCGGGATTGATATTGGCGCTGAAGTCGATCAGTTGCGACGAGGGGATTTTGAAGCGCTCGGAGATCTCTCGCAGCTGGCCGCCGTGCAAGGGGATGAGTTCGATCATCGGGACGACCCTGGGGCTGCACGTAACTGAGCGCAGGCCGAGAGAAGAACGCCACAGGCCACACCAAGTAGCGTAACGACTGACACCAGCCGGATGGCGCTTTTGGCCTTCGGCAGTGATGGGCGAGAAAACTCGTGTCCGATATATGCAGTTCGAATCAACTCGCCGCCGTAGGTGTTGTCGCCTCCAAGTCGAACGCGCAGGGCTCCCGCCATGGCACTTTCGGGTTGGCCCGCATTGGGGCTCTTGTGCTCGTCTCCGTCGCGACGCCACGTCTGCCACGCGGCCAGCGGGTCGGAATGTTCGTGGAGGTTCGAGACTGCGACGATGGCAGCCGCGGTGAGGCGCGCAGGCAAGTAGTTGGCAGCGTCGTCCAGTCGAGCGGCAGCCTTGCCGAAGTAGAAGTAACGCTCGTCGGCGTGTCCGATCATGGAGTCCAGTGTATTGATGGCCTTATAGGCCATAGCCAGAGGCACGCCGCCCAGCGCCATGTAGAAGAGCGGCGCAAGAATGCCGTCGGATGCGCTTTCAGCTAGCGTCTCAATCAAGGCACGACAGATTTCGTGCGTGCCTAGATGTCGGGTGTCGCGTCCGACGATGCGTGCGAGGCGGTGACGAGCGAGCGGCAGGTCTCCAGAATCGAGCGCCTCAACAACGGAGATTGCCTCCTGTTCAAGATTGCGAGCTGCCAGGCAGGTCCATGCGAGCAGGACTTCCACGGTATTACCCAGTGCGGGTGATAGGCGGTTCGCTAAGCGGATCAACTGGCGCGTTGCATAGTAACTGGTGGCAACGACAGCGAGGCTCAAGGCTCCGCCTGCGACAAGTTCCGACAGTTCGCTCTGGTTGGGCCGATGGAGGGCAACCTCGCCACGCGCCGTGGCGAAACCGATTAGTCGCACCGGATGCGGGAGCCACTCGGGGTCGCCGGCGAGTTGGTCGAGGAGCCACGCAGTAGGAATGAGGGAGCAGCGATTCAACGGATTTGCTCCACGGACTCAATCTGGCCTTGAGATTTGTACGGAAGGTCGACCCAATCGAAGATACGGGGCAGGTCCAACGATTCGCGAACGGTATTGGCTAACTGATTGAAAGAGTCTTCGCGCTTCTGCCTCCAGTTCTCGAAGCGGGCCACAGGAGCAAGTTGATGGAAGCTCCGAGCCGCGGCAAGGAAGGCGTGGCGGAATCTGTCGTCATCGAAGATGCCGTGAAGATACGATCCGAAGATCCGAGTATCCGCGGAGATGCATCCGTCGAGCTCGTGCCCATTCAAGATTGAGAATGCCTGAGCGCCATCTGCATACATCGTTTCGCCAATATGGATCTCATAACCGTTGATATCCATCGCGGACATAGGCTGACCGAAGAGGATCGATCGAGACAGTCGACCAGTTATCGCGCGCGTCACCTTGTCCGAGTTCATGCGAGTGGAAAACGGCAGCAATCCCAGCGCATCGGCTTGATCGCCATGCTCCATGGCACGTGGATCGACAATCGCAGTGCCCAGCATCTGCATCCCTCCGCAGATGCCGACGACGAGGCCTTGGGCGGCATGCGCAACAACGCTGGAATCCAGATTTTGCCGGCGCATCCAGAGAAGGTCTTCGACCGTCTGTTTGCTGCCAGGCAAGATTACTAAGTCGGCCAGCGCAAGCTGCGATGGCTCCCGGCAGAAACGCAAGGAGACGGATGGCTCGTAGCGCAGCGCATCGAAGTCGGTGAAGTTCGAAAAGGATGGCAGGGCAACGACAGCGATACGCAATGCTCTCTCACGCACATTCTCCGGCAACCATGGCTTCGTTTCGCCAGTTATATCGGCAAGACCGAGACTGTCTTCCTCTTCGAGCGCAAGATGGTGAATGTACGGGACGACACCCAGGCATGGCTTCTGGAGGCGATCTTCCATCATGCGGATACCGGGATCGAGGAGCGCGACATCCCCGCGGAACTTGTTGATGAGGAAGCCCTGGATGCGGGTTTGTTCCGTCGAATCGAGCAACTGAACAGTGCCGAAGAGCGAGGCAAAGACGCCTCCGCGGTCGATGTCGCCGATGAGAATGCAGACTGCATCGGCGATCTCGGCCATCCGCATGTTGACGATGTCGTGCTGTTTCAGATTAATCTCCGCGGGCGAGCCGGCGCCTTCGAGGATGATGACTTCATGTTTCGCGGCAAGAATCTCGTAGCTCTCGCGAACGATGGGCAGTAGTTCTTCGACACGCCGCTGGTGATAATCGGAGGCAGAGAGCCTGCCCCATATTTTGCCGCGAACAACCACTTGCGATGTCATGTTTCCAGCAGGTTTCAGAAGGAGGGGATTCATGTGGACCGAAGCTGGGATGCGGGCAGCCTCCGCCTGTAGAGCCTGCGCGCGGCCGATTTCAAGACCTTCCATAGTCGCAGACGAGTTGAGAGACATATTCTGCGACTTAAACGGTGCGACGCTCACTCCCTGATCCGCAAAAATTCGACAGAGCGCAGCCGTGAGAAGTGATTTCCCTACATGGGAACTCGTGCCGAGCACCATGATTGCGCGTGCCCTCATGGCTTTTCTGCCTCTGGGTCTGCGCAGTATCTGTCATAGGACACAACCCTTTCGAGCGGTATCCGACTCTCCCACCCAAAGCGCTCGAGGTCCGGCTCTGTGGCGAAGCGGTCGACGTAGCCAAAGCAAAGATAGCCGACCGGCACGATGTTTGCTGGAATGTGCAGTATCTCGCGGAGACGATCCGGATCGAGGATGCTGACCCATCCTACGCCTACGCCTTCGGCCCGGGCGGCGAGCCAAAGATTCTGTATCGCACAGACGGTCGAGTAGATCGCAGTCTCGGGCATCGTATGGCGGCCAAGTTGATGGCCGCGCTCACTCTGCGGATCGCTTAGAACGCACAGGTTTTGTGGAGCTTCCAGGATGCCTTCGAGCTTCAGACTTGCGTATTGCTGGCGTCGCTCGCCGGTGTAGGTTGCCAGGGCCTGTTCGTTTGCCTGCAGAAATGCTTCATGGACGGCCTGGCGGACGTCGTAGTCGCGGACCAAAACGAACCGCGACGGCTGCATAAGACCGACGGAAGGGGCGCAATGAGCCGCGGACAGCAATCGCAAAATCAGCTCGTCAGGCAGAGGCTTCTCAAGAAATCCTCTGCGCACATCGCGTCGAGTGGCGATAGCGCGGTAGACAGCGGCACGCTCCGGCATCTCAAACTCTGCGTGTTCGTTCATTACCATGCCCTCGACCACTTGGGTTCTGTCTTCGTCTCATCGCGGAGGCGGGCGTCGACACCCGCGTTGAATTCGATGAGCCGGCCAAAGAGCCAGATTGCGTCGGAGAGCCGGTTGAGGTAGGCGATGATCTCGGGTTTGACCACTCCGCCGCTTTCAATAAATCGAATCGCATTTCGCTCTGCGCGCCGGCAGACGGTGCGCGCCACCTCGTAGGCTGCGGACTCCGTGTGTGCGCCGGGCAGCGACCAGTCCGACAATATGCCTTCGATCGCTTCAATCTTGTGGACGAGTTCGGTGAGCATGGCAACGTCTTCGGCAGAGATGACAGGCGGCTGCTTCTTGCTCTCGGGAGGGGTAGCCAGAGCGGAGCCGAGCCGGAAAAGTGTTCGCTGGATCGTTTCAGTCCACGCCTTGATCTCGGGGTTTTGGCAGATGCTGCGGGCGAAGCCGAGGACGGTGTTGAGTTCGTCGACGGTGCCGTAGGACTCGACCCGTAGATCCGCCTTGGAGACGCGGATCCCGCCCGCGAGACCCGTCTGGCCGCCGTCGCCGCGTGTGGTTGAAATGCTCATAGTTGCTCTCCTGAAATTGCTATTGGAAGTGGGAATGCAATGCTCTCTTCCATCGTGATACGCAACGTCTTGATGATTGGATGGCGCTCGTATTCGATGGTCAACGCATCATTGAGGAAGTCGCTGACAAACGGGGGGCGCTCCGAAAGAAGGATTGCCTCTGAGAAGAACTGTGGTTGAACGGCTCCGAGTTCTTCGAGAGTTCTGGCGCGTACAATTACCGCCGGAATGTGAAAAATACCCTCCCGAAGCAGCTTGTAGGCGCGGTGATAGCCATCGCGCAGGAACCAGCGCCCTGCGTATTGAGCAACCTCAAAGAAGGGACTGCCCGCGCACACGGCGACGGGCGCTGCGGGGTCTTGCGTCACCCGTAACTGCACGTTGGGGTTGCTGGATTGCAGAATGACCGTTTTCTTGTCGGTATCGTGGACGACGTCGCAGATGACTGGATTTGGAGAAGCGAAAGCGATCTCGATGAGGCGGTCCCAATCGCACTGCGGAGGGACGGTCATGGCGGGAAGTGTTGAATTGAAAGACAGCCTACGCTGAAAGGCGAGAAGCCGACGCAGGTCGACGACACCGAGAGACCAATCGAGGCCCATCATCTCCGCGTGGAGGTCGAGGCGGGATTGTTGTAGGACTAAGGTATCGCGAAGCAGTCGAGTCTCCTCTTCGCATAGCGCGCTGGAGGAATGATCCGACTGCCGACGAACAACAAGCTCTCGCGCTTTGACGGGCCTTTCGAGGTCAATCGTCTCCGGACGGGATTTGTACTCGTCGAAGTCCCAAGCGATAAGCTCTATGGTACGAAGCCGGTTGAGGATAGGGGGCATCATCTGAGCACCTCCTGCAAGCGCCTATCGGGATGAGCATGATGCGCGTATCGAAAAGTGCAGCAGTGGGGTCTTGTCAGGGTCCATGTTGTCTTCTCGTCAAGACCGCAGAGAGTACGAAGGATCGCACGCATGACTCCGGCGTGTGTGACGACGGCGATCAAGCTGCTTTCGGATTGGCTAAGGAGATAGCTTGTCTCGGCCATCACTCTTGCTTCGAATATCTCGAAGGATTCGCCATCTGGTGGCGTCAGGTGCGGAAAGGCTTCGAGCCACTGCGTAGCGAAGATCAAGTCAAGCTTCTCGATCTGCTCCCAGGTCAGCCCCTCCCACTTTCCAAAGTCGATCTCGCGCAAGGCTGGGCGGGTGATGCATGGAATGGCGAAGGACTCAGCGAGTGCGCGTGCGGTCGTCAACGAGCGTTGTAGATCGCTCGTGAAGACGGTCACAATTGGTTCGGTGCGCAGGCGCTCAGCGAGTTTCTGGATTTGCCGATGGCCTGCGGCGTTCACGGACGGGTCGGATTGACCGCAAAAGGTGCCGACCATGTGAGTCTCGGCGTGGCGGATGAAAAGTAGATCGTTCATGCGAGCCACGCTCCGCTGAGGTAAACGGCTATTTCCGCGAGTTGATTGGTGGCGCCAAAACAATCTCCGGTTACGCCGCCGATTCTCCGTTGATAGTAGAGACCACTCAAAAGCGTGACCAAAATTGTTGTGGCAATGGCAGCAGCCGCGTGGGTTCGCAATGCAAACGTACAGATCGCCAGGCTGAAGATGGAGCCAACAATGAGTGTTCCGCGTGTGGTGAGCTTGGCGATTCGTGCTCCCTGACCGGCTCTAGCCAGATCTTGCTGACTGCGGGCCGAAGCGAGGTAGTAACTCAACGGGAGAGTGGTCCAGCGGCAAAGAACGTGAGCTGCGATGAGGTACTGCGGGATCTGCGTCAAAGGCAGCGAGGCAAGCAAAAGGACGCGGGCAAAGAGACTGAGCATCAGGGCTGCGCCGCCATAGCTGCCGATGCGGCTATCTTTAAGGATGATGAGAATCTGTTCCCGGCTCGAACCACCTCCGAAGCCGTCGGCAGCGTCGGCCAGACCGTCCTCGTGCAAACTTCCAGTGATCGAAACCAGAAAGGCAATGACGAGAAGAGCGGTGACGGGCCTGGGAAGGTGTGGCGTAAGAAGCTGATGAAGCAGAGCAGCAGCGCTCCCGATGACCAAACCCACGACTGGAAAGAACTTGACCGCCCGCGAGAGCGAGTCTGGGTCGTAAGGCAGGTAGGGCATAGGGATCCGGGTGAGAAACTGCACAGCAGCAAGAGAGTCTGAGCCTGCTCCTTTTACGAACTTCCAGCCGCTCATAGAGAGGCCCCGCTGATGCTGGCAGAGGTGAAGGTGGCCATCTCCGAGTAGAGGCCGATGGCCGACTTAATGATGGACATGGCAAGAACGGCTCCGCTGCCTTCGCCAAGGCGCATCTCTAGGTTCAGGATGGGAGCTAGTTTGAGGTAGTCGAGCAGCAATCTGTGACCAGGCTCCTCGGAGCGGTGGCCGGCGATCAGATATCCCCCCACTTTCGGTTCGAGGGCTACGGCAACGGCCGCTGCTGCTGTGGAGATAAACCCATCGGCAATGATAGCGACACGGTTGCGTGCTGCCGCCAGGATCATACCGGTCATGGCAGCAATCTCCAGGCCACCAACACAGCGCAGTACTTCGAGCGGATGGGGTGAAGTATGGTTTGCGAAGTGCCTTTTCAGAATCGCTTCGACTATTGCAATCTTGCGCGCATGAGCCGCATCGTCCAGGCCCGTCCCGCGCCCGGTTGCGAGTGACTCAGCAGAGCCCGTGATGGCGCAGGTAATTGCACTGGCGGCAGTGGTATTGCCGATGCCCATTTCACCCACGGCCAGCACGGTACGCCCGGCGACCGCAGCTTCATCCGCGAGTTGTGCGCCAACGAGCAGCGCCCGCGAGAGCTCTTCGTCGGTCATTGCCGCATCGCGCAGCATGTTTTTTGTGCCGTTCGAAACTTTGTGGTGGAGTAGGCCCTCAATGTTGTTGAAGTCCGCGTCGACCCCCACATCGACCACATGCAGCGCCACGCCATGCAAACGCGCAAGGGCATTGACAGCGGCTCCTCCAGCCAGGAAATTGAGCACCATTTGGTGCGTGACTGCGCTCGGGTATGCGCTCACGCCTTCGGCGGTGATGCCATGATCCGCGGCGAAGACATAGACAGCTTTGTTGAGAGGCAACGCAAGATGTTCGTGCCGGATCGCTACCAACTGAGCGGCGAGGTCTTCGAGCCTGCCAAGGCTGCCCAAGGGTTTGGTGAGCGTTTCCAGACGTGCGCGTGCACGAGTTCTCCAGATCTCGTTCGGAGGCTCAATTCCGCGAATCGATTCTGTTACTACCGTTGAGCTTATCGACGTCATCGGGGCACCACATTCGCAGTTCGACTGGCGAGGGCCACCTCAACGAAACTGCGAGCGATGCTTTGCTCTGAGCGAAAGTGCAGGTGCACGTAACTCGCGAGCATATTGCCCAGTTGATAACCTTCGCTCTCCTTACGGCCCGAGAGTGAGTAATGGACGTGGTAATTCGTCGCGACTTGAAATTCATTCGAGATGCGAGAGTAATGGAAGCTGTGTCCACGGAGCACCGTGCCTGCCTTACCGAGCAGGCAATCATTAGTCAAATCCACATTGACGTATCCGAAGTCAACGAGTCTGCCGGTCATCTCGATTTCGAAGGGCAGTACACCGGCCATCGGATATGTGGTTCCATCGCGCATCATGAGTTGCTGCGAGAGGAAGATCATGCCTCCACATTCGGCATACACCGGACGAGCGGATGCGACAAACCCGCGAATGGTCGAGAGCATCGCAGAGTTATCGCTAATTTGGGCCGCATAAAGCTCTGGGTAACCTCCGACGAGATAAAGAGCATCCAGGTCCGGTGGCAGGCACCGGTCATGCATCGGGCTGAACGGCACGAGGGTGGCACCGTGCTGCTGGAGCAGGTCTAGGTTGTCTTCGTAGTAAAAGGAAAATGCCTGATCACGAGCTATTCCTATGCGAATCTGTTCTCGCGTTTGGCGAAGCGCTGGAAGAGCTTTAGGCTTTAAGTCCAGTCCACATTCCAAATCCATTAAATTGGGTATATCCAGGTGTTTATTCGCAAGGTCTGCGAGAGTATCGATCAGGTTTTCAAGAGCTCCGCCTGTCTCGCCTTCTTCCGCTGTCTGGAGCCCAAGATGTCTCTCTGGGATGGCGACTGCAGGCTCTCGTGGCAGCCAACCCAGAACCGGCGTCTCGCAAGCTGATTCGATCGCAGCTTCCAACATGCGGAAATGGCGATCGCTTGCAACACGATTCAGGATGACTCCGGCTAGCGGGAGTTCAGGATCAAAGAGTTCAAATCCAAGCACCACGGCGGCGATGCTCCGAGCGGTCTTTCCTGCGTCTAGTACAAGCACGACGGGTAGCTTTAGAAGCTTTGCAATCTCCGCGCTGCTACCCATCTCGGTAGAGCCGTCTTTGCCGTCGAACAGTCCCATCATGCCTTCGACAAGGAAGGCATCAGCGCCACGCGAGGCGTGACGAAGAACGTCGCGGTTGGCCTCGGCGCTGAGCATCCATGTGTCGAGGTTACGTCCCGTGCGGCCGGAGATGCGGGCATGATGGCCGGTGTCGAGGAAGTCCGGACCTCCCTTGAATGGCTGCACCTTATAGCCGCGACGGCGGAGCGCCGCGATGATTGCGAGAGTGACAGTGGTCTTACCCACTCCGCTGGCCGTGCCGGCAACGAGGAACCCTTTCATCGATGACCTCCTTCGAGCGAACCTTTGAGGGTAAGCGGAAGTCCGGCGACCATTAGGAGTACGGTATCGGCTACAGTCGCAACGCGCTGGTTGATCTCGCCCACAACGTCGCGGAAGCGGCGACCGAGCGCATAGGCCGGGACGACACCGCTGCCGACCTCGTTCGAGACCAGGATCACCTTGCGGGAAGTCGCCTTCAAAGCGACGCAGAGGTCTTCGATGCATGCTTCGAGGCCCGCTTTATTGCTGCCGTATGCTTCCATAAGATTGGCGCCGAAGAGCGTGAGGCAGTCGATAAGAATGGCGTCGCAGTTGTCTTCGCTGGTTTGAATGACGCGGACCAATGCGATAGGTTCTTCCACGGTAGTCCAGTGTGCGGGCCGGTCTGCGCGGTGGCGTTCGATCTTTCGGTGCATCTCCTCATCATCGCGACGCTCGGCGGTCGCGACGAACGTAACCCGGCTGGAGTGTTCGGCTAACTGCTGCGCGTAGCGGCTCTTTCCACTTCGGACGCCTCCCAAGACGAGTATGACCGAATTGCCTTGGTTCTTCTGCACGCTATGCCCCCTGCCTTCGTGGCGTGCGCGGTTCGACCACTATCGAAAAATTCTCATTCTGCGTAAGCTCCTCCAGCGAGAGGTAGCGCGCGCCGAGGATCTTCGCTAATTCCTCGCATTGGCCCAGTCGTTGTGCGGCAGTCTCCGTATCGACGACGATTGCATTGCAACTCATCAGCTGCGCCGCATCAAGAGCCTCTTGCCAGGGGTCTCCTCCATGCAGCGGGATATTTGCCCTACCGTCCGTGAGTAGGATGAGAAGCGTCGCGGGCGTCAGGTAACCACGCGCTTGATCGAGAGCGCCAGCCAACGGCGTTCGACCACCCGTGGGAAGGTATTCGAGCGCAGCTAAAGCGTCGGGAAGTACCTGAGTTGGCTCTAGAACGACCTGCGCGGAAGTTCCGCGGAAGACGATCATTGCCACTTCGTCCTCTCGTTTGAAAGAGCGGGTCAGCAGGTTTAAAATAGCGCCTTTGACTATACGCATTCTCTGCTGGACAGCGTGCGAGCCGCTGGAATCGACGACGAAGAGATAGCGAGTTCCGGTCCTCGGCTTGCGCACTCGTTCGTGCAAATCCTCGACACGAGGTTGCAGACCGCCGGTTTCACGCAGGGTGTGGCTGAGTGTGGCACGCAAATCAAGTTCGACAGGGAAATCTGCCTGGCGATTGCCTATGATTGGACCGCAATCACAGCTATCTGCAGGCGCGGTGCCCCCTCGCGTCGCTGCTTCATTGAACCGGACGTCGAGGGCAGGGGCCTTGGCTTCTGATGGAGTGAAGATACGTTCGTGGACACGCTGCGGGGCATGTCGTCCGCCAGCCTCAGATTGTGATTCGGGCTTAATCTGTTGCGGCGGAATTGGAGGTGGAGGCGGAGGGAGTGAGGAACGTCTGCCCTCTCGCGTTCGGTGAGCGAGGACAAGGGGTAAGACAGCGTCAACATGCTGTACTTCGACGCACGCATCGCCGGTGAGAGCTGCATATGCGATTGCAGCCCGTACGACTGCTAGATCGGCTCGCAAGGATCGAACGTGGTTTTCGCAGATGGTGAAGCTAATCTGCCCCATCATGTCGCAGGAACAGGTGATGCCGCCGAGAGACGCTCTAGCGGAAACAATCTGTGACTGCAAAGCCTGTTGGGCTTGTGACCACTCACTGGCAAATCGAATCGTGTCGCGCTCGAACGCAATTCTTCGCGCCATCACGAGTTGGCGTTCGGCTGGGTCGAGTGGAGCACAGACCGTCACTGATAATGCGAAACGGTCCCGCAACTGCGGGCGCAGCGAACCCTCTTCCGGGTTCATGCTGCCAAGCAGAACAAACTCGGCTGGATGGGCGGCGGTTAAGCCTTCACGCTCCACCACGTGAACCCCGCTGGCAGCAGCGTCTAACAAGGCGTCGCCCAGGTGTGCAGGAAGAAGATTCACCTCATCCACGTAAAGCACGCCGCCATGTGCCTCGGCGAGCAGTCCCGGCTTCAGGACGGGATCACCCTTCAGCGTGCGCTCCAGATGAAGCCCCCCAAGCAGACGGTCTTCCGTGGCGCCGAGCGGCAGATTGATAAAACGTGCGGGTGCCGGCAACAGGGCAGCCAGGCCGCGCGCGGTGGTTGTCTTCCCCGAGCCCTTGTCGCCGCACAGCAAAACTCCAAGCCGCCAATCGACAGCAGCCAGTAGCAGCGCGAGCTTCATCTCGTTTTGGCCGACGATTGCGGAGAAGGGATAGGCGGCCGGTCTCACGAAACAGCCCCCCGCTTCTGCTCGCCCTGCGCTTCCAGCAGCATTTCAGCTTCAAGCAGAACGCCGCGCAGTGCGTTGAGAGTCTCTGGTGCGGGATCCTCCCAGAGCTCGCGTTTTGCCGCCTCAAGCAATCGTTCGGCGATCGTATTCAATGCCCATGGGTTTGAAGCACCGAGGAAATCACGCATGTTTCGGTCTAACGCATAGTGCTCCGCAAGACCCTCGTAGATGAAGTCCGGAGCGATCTGCGCCGTGGCATCGAAACCGAAGATGTAGTCGACCGTTGCGGCAAGTTCCAAACCACCTTTGTAGCCGTGGCGTTTTATCGATTCGATCCACTTCGGATTCACCACGCGCGAGCGATAGACCCGCAGTGCTTCTTCGCGCAGATCCCGAACCTGCGCCGATTCCGGACGGGAGCTATCGCCGAAATAGGCTTTCGGCTGTGCGCCCGTAAGCGCGCGAATGGAGGCAATCATGCCTCCGTGAAACTGGAAGTAGTCGTCCGAATCGAAAATGTCGTGCTCGCGGTTATCTTGGTTGTGCAACGCAACCTCGATCGATTTGAGCCGCTCGGCGAAGATGGGCTGTGCGTCGACTCCATCGGTACCCTTGCCGTACGCGTAGCCGCCCCAAGTGAGGAACGCGTGGGCAAAGTCATCATCTCTCTGCCAGTTTCCGGTCTCGATGAGCGGCAGAATACCCGCGCCATAAGAACCTGGCTTCGAACCGAAGATGCGATAGCGCGCCTGAGCCTCTGCCTCGTGCGTCGGTAGGTCCTTTTTGGCCTGGATATCCGCGAGATAGTGTTTGCGCGGGAAGTTCTGATCGAGCGGTTCATCCAGTTCGATCAACATCGAGATGGCCTGGTCGTACGTATCGATCAGGTGTGGAAACGCATCGCGGAAGAAGCCGCTGATGCGCAGCGTCACGTCCACCCGCGGTCGGCCGAGTTGGTCCAGAGGAATCACTTCGACGCCTTCGAGTCGGCGCGACTGCGCGTTCCACAAGGGTTTGACGCCGAGTAGCGCAAACGCCTGAGCGATATCGTCGCCGTGCGTCCGCATTTGCGAAGTCCCCCAGACGCTTAGTCCCATCATCTCCGGATACTTGCCCTCTTCCTTGTAAAAGCGAGCGACAGCTTCGCGGGCAAGCTGCTGGCCTACTCGCCACGCTGCCTGTGAGGGCAGGGCACGAGGATCGACCGCATAGAAGTTGCGGCCGGTCGGCAGAATGTGTGCCATACCGCGGGTAGGTGCTCCGGCTGGCCCTGCGGGGACATATTTGCCTTCAAGTGCATCGAGCAGGTGCTCGATCTCATCGCCGGACTGTTCAAGTTTCGGCACAAGTTCATCACAGGCGAAGGTGAGTGCAGCTGCTATCTCCGCCGATTCAAGGCCGAGCACCGCGCGCTGCACTTCGCCGATGACGGTGCTTCGAAAGCCGAGCGTGTCGAGCATCGTGTAAAGGTCGAGTGAAGCGCGGTCGAAAATCTCCAGAGCATCGGCGCGGGTATGGCACGGCTGGCCCAGCAGATCTAGCGAAGGCTCAAGGCGTTCGCCCGGCTTGTTAAGCAGTTCAATCAATTCGAAGCCGAACGCCGTTGCAAGGCTCGCCTGCAGACTCGGTGCGCTGGCGTTTGCCAACCGCGTCAGGGAGCGCAGCATCTCTGGTAGCGGAGGCATCTGCCCGATGATGTGCAGGCCATCGCGAATCTGTGCCATGCCTAATTCGCAGAGATAGCCGTCAAGGTCTTCGATCAGGTGGGCCACCTCGTTGCCGTTCATGGAGGCGAGTTGTGTTGGTATGCCTTCTGGCGTTAGCGTGTCGTCCCACTCGTGGCTGTGATCGCCGCGCTCGCGGGTCATCATCGTCTTCAGGTCCAGGTCGGCCTTCAGGTTTGTGCTCTCAACCAATTGCCATATCTGCTGCTGCAGGTAGGGCAGCTTTACCGGGTCGAGCTTTTCGACGGCATAGTATTCGTTGACCAGCTGATTCAATTCGGCGAGCGGGCCATAGGTCTCCGCCGAGGTCATCGGCGGCGTCAGGTGGTCGACAATCACAGCGTGCGCGCGTCGCTTCGATTGGCTTCCCTCGCCGGGATCGTTGATGATGAACGGATAGACGAGTGGCATGTCGCCGAGTAGAAGGTCCGGAAAACACTCGCCGGAAAGCCCGACGCCCTTGCCAGGTAGCCATTCGAGCGTGCCATGCTTGCCCATGTGGACGATCGCATCTGCGCCCCAGCCGCCTTCCGCTTGCGGAGTTCCGAGCCAGCGATAGAAGGCTGCGTAGTGGTGCGTTGGGGGCAAGTCGGGTGTGTGGTAGATCGCATCAGGGTCGATGCCGTAGCCGCGGGGTGGCTGCAATGCGATCATTGCATTGCCAAGATCCATCGCGGCAAACAGATAATCGCGCTGGTCGGCCCAGGGCTCGTTCTCTTCAATCGCGACGACCTTTCCTGCGATCGTCGGGAGGAGTTTCTTATCGGTTTTTTGGGCAGGCTTTACGCTGGGGCCGTGGTCCTGTGGCTGGCCCCAGAAATCCTGCATCCGACGCGCCGGACGGGCAGGGAAGACCGAATAAATCTTCCGATAGGCCGCTCGCGAAAACCGCATAGCCCGCGCCGGATCGAGCGGGTAGTTGCTATCGTAAGTTCCGCGCCCAAGCAATTCCTGCATCAGTTCATCGGAGGTCTCAGGTAGCTCGGCGATGGCATAGCGACGTGCCCGCATCGCATGCAACGTCGCGAGCAGGCTGGCGGGAGCATCGAGGCCAACCGCTCCGCCGACCTGTGATGCTTTGGTGGCGGAGTTCGTCAGTACAAAAGCTATGCGGCGGTTGCAGTTCGCCTTGCCGCGAAGCCCGGCAAGACGGCTCGCTATTCCAGCGACGCGAGCAGCCCGGTCATCATTCACAACATACAGACTCTCCGCACTATTTTTACTGCGTTCCTTAAACGACACCGGCACGGAAATAATGCGTCCATCGAACTCCGGAATCGCGACGTTGACCGCAGTGTCGACCGCATTCAGGCCGCGGCGCGAACCCTCCCAGGCGCCTTGCGGCATCTGGCACGCAATTGCCTGAACAACCGGAATGCCAAGTCTTTCGAACGACAACATCGCTTCTCCGGGCTGCGTGACGGAGCCCGTATTGACCTCGCCGAGCGCAAACGACAGCGTCGTAATCAGCACGTTGGCACGGCCTTCAATCAGTCTGAATACCGCCGGACGTCCATCTTCCTTCGCCTTCAGGCTTGAGGTAAAGATGCAGAGGGGATTCACCCCCTTCGCCTCCAGCGCATGTGCAATCGTGTCGATGAAAGCCGTATTAGCGCTCATTCGGTGTGCGCGGTAAAACAGCACGGCGACGGTTGGACGCAGAGGATTGGCCTGCCGCTCCCAGTCCTCTGCTGTGGCAACGTCCGCGCTTTCTCCGGATGCGTTCGGCAGATAAATGCCGTGCTCCGGCATAGGGGTGGGCGGCGCATAGCCATAGCCCGTCAGCATCAGGCGATCGGACAGGAATCGGAACAACTCGGCGAAGTTCTGCACCCCGCCGAGCGCGAGATAACCGCCCGCACTCTGCATAACGTCGGCAGGTACATTAATGGTCTCCGAGAACTCAGAACTGTTCTCTCCGCAACCGCTAACGAGCACCAAGGATTGTTCACGCTTGATGCAGGCTGCGCGCAGCCGGTCGAAGCCTGGAATGCAACTAAGTGGCCCGTGGCAGCGCACAATAATTACCCGAGCCTTAGTCATTTCACCGTTGATCAGCACGTCCAACTGATCTTCGTTGCGCAGTGCATTCAGCGAGAATGCGCTCACACGAAGCTCCGCCGGGATTAGGTCCGAAGCATTTATGAGCGTGAGCAGATCGGTATCGGCATGCGAGAGCAGCATGATGGCGCCGGTTGCATCTGGTGCGGTCTTGACGAGCGTAGATGCAGCAACGATCTCACTCGGCTTGCGGACGTCCCAGTCATAGTAGTTGAAGACGAATTCACTCAATTCGGCTGGAGGCTGTAGAAAGCGATCGGCAGCCAGCATCGCGTCAATGTAGTCAAAGATCTGACGAACCTGCCAGGGACTATTCACCGAATGGAACCAGATCGATCTACCATCGAAGACGAGGCTCACTACATTAGCGAGCGCGCACGGGCCAAGGCAACCGCCCTTCGTTAGATGAACATGATTGCGAATTTTGCGCCCGAGCCACTCCTGCGTGTAGACGTCAGCCGGGACGGCGGCGTATCCGCGCTCGGTAATACCGCAGCAACAGCCGGTGTAGCAATAGGTCAAATGCGCCCGGTGCTGGACTATGTTGAAGGCACGGCCGTCGGCGCGGATTACGCGTTGTCGAAAGGAATCGGCCACGGCTACACCTCATTCTCTGGCGCGTGGTCGGAACTGGTGACGGAAATAGTACGGATTGATGGTGCCGGGGTCAGGCGCATGGTTTCTGTTCTCCGCAGAAAATCGCTATATACCCCGGGCAGGTCTCCTGGCTGCGAAGTGGCAACTTGTTCCCTTTGCCGAGCCTCCTCCTTCCCCGGCCTGAAGGCCGAGTGGATATTTGGCGACTCATCTTCGTTTACAGTGGCGGGACCGCACCGGGATTGCACCGGACTTCCCTTTTCAGCCCTTGCGGGCACCTTGGGTCTGAACATAGTTGTACCACGTTCTTCAGTTACTCAGCCGCAGGCCGCTTTAACGGACCAGTGTGTGCACGCTCCGGTCGCGTTCGGTCAACCAGCCGAACAGGACACCAAGCATGCCCCAAAGCAGTAACTGCATCTCCAAGGACGCGATCCGGAACTTCCAGAGCAAACTGGCGGGGAAGGCTGGTGGTACTTCATCGATCGCTGGCAGAAAGCTCGAAAACGTGACCGTTAGCAAGACGAAAAGGAACACAGCCAGCAAAGACCCATTCCAAACTCCGAATCGGCGAATAAAACGACGGGCCAGTTGCAGCGAAAAAATCATGGACGCCAAGGACAGAGCAATCGCGAGAAAATATGCCGTCGTCCGTATGCCTATTGTCTCTGGATTGCCGACAGATGGAGGACTCGCCGGGTATTTGAGAGAAGGGACCAATGCTACAGAGACAAATCCCAGTCCCGCAATCCATAACGCCAGAGAACGCGGACTGCTGAAACCGAAGCGGCCCTGAGAAAAGGCGAAGACCAGCCCGAAGATGCCTCCTAGAGCAGAGCTGTAAACTACCGAGCCGGTTAGGAGTCCAATGCCTCGTTGAATCCCGCGACTGACCATCTCCGGCTCAGTAGCCTCGCCCTTTTCCTGTTCCGATACGTTTTCAATTGCGATTGCACTTTCAACCTGTGGTTCACCGACCCATCGTGCGAACGCAAATACGATAAGGCCGGCCATAAGGCCGACCAACATTCCTCGAAGAAGCAGCGTGCGGGTCACGAGCGACTGGTTAGTGGCAGGGGAAGCCAAGAAGATGGCGGCCGTCGTGAACAAACTCATGAACGACACGCCCATGAATAAAGGAAGTGGCGCCCTGTTCTACACCGACGAAATAGATCAGAAGCATCATGAGCAAACCGCCGAACAAAGCCCAGGGCAGGAACTCGCGCAATGGAATAACCGGTATGGATAAAGGCTGAGGGATCGAGCCGGCGTAGGGCTGAGTCATTACAGGTCTCCTAAACATTACTTGACTCCGAGCGTATTGAACCACCCAAAGGGTGTCAAGGCTTCACCATCACACGATGGTAGGCTCTCTGAGGTGACACCTTGAAAGATTCTGATATGCCGGGACGGATCACGCTTCTCAGTCATGCGCCGACCTTGGCTGTGCGGAAAGCCATCTTTCCTCTCGATGAACCTATTGACGCGCGCGAACTTGAAAAACTTGGGTCGATCAGTTGGATACGACCACGAGTGCATCAAGTTTATGCCGGACCCGAACAGAGGGTAGTACAGACTGCCGAAGCTCTCGGGTTCGAGCCCACGCACTGCGAAGAATTGAAAGATTTGGATTGCCATGCGTGGCGTGGCAAATCTCTGGAGAAGGTTCAATCTGCTGATCCAGAAGGCGTGCGTCGATGGCTCACCGATGTGGATGCCGCTCCGCATGGAGGAGAATCCATCGCTCGCCTCCTTGAGCGCATCGAGCATTGGGTAGCGGGGCAGCGTAGCTCCGGGCACACTCTTGCTGTCACTCATCCCGCAGTGATTCGCGCGGCTGTAGTTCTCGCGTTGCAGGCTCCCGCGCAATCATTCTGGCGTATCGACGTCTCTCCCTTGTCGATCACGGATTTTAGATGGAACGGCAGATTCTGGAGCCTGCGGAACAGCAGCAGCCCGCTTTTTCGACACGAAAATTAGAGCGCGGCGAGAATGAGTCTGGTAGATTAGGTAAAGATTCTGGGGTGCCCGCGAGGGCATAACAGGGAAGCCGGTGTGAGTCCGGCATGGTCCCGCCACTGTGTTCAGGAGACGGACTCTTCGTAAGCCACTCGATCATACCGAGGAAGGCGAAGACTCCAGAGCGTTAGAATAAACGCTCAGCCTGTCAATCAGGAGACCTACCTCAGACATAATGCTGGTTCTTCTCTGCGTGGAAACGGGGAGCAATCGCTCATAGGTCTTTGAGCTTTGTGCCTCTTTTTCTCGCAGCTGGTGAGGTGCAATTGTTCAGACCGAGTTCAATATCTCCCGCTATCGCTGAGGAAGCAGGTGTTCCATGAGAGTGGGAGAGCACTTCTGTCCAGGCGTCCTTCATGCAGTCCAGGCAAAAGACGGTCTACTCATTCGAATCAGGGTGCCTGGAGGTTTGATCAAAGCAAATCAACTCCGGACTATCGCAGATCTGTCCAGTGGCTTTGCCGACGGCACCATTGAAATCACCGCGCGCGCGAACCTTCAGTTACGCGGAATTCGGACCGAAGACCTCAGCCAGATTGTTGACAGCATTTCTTCTGCCGGCCTACTGCCCTCCCAGCAGCATGATCGCGTCCGCAATATCGTCACGAGCCCGATCGCGGGGCTCGACCCCGGCGAACTCATCGATCCGCGATCCCTCATCCGTCAGCTCGATCGGCGTTTGCAGTCCGACACAGCCTTTGTAAACCTCCACCCCAAGTTCAGCTTCGCGATTCACGGCGGACCCAGACGGTTCAGTCGTGATCACGACGATATCTCGCTTGAGTCAGTGGACCTCAACTCAGCATCTCATTTCCACCTTTCCATCGGCGGAGTCTCTTCGGGATTTGTCGTAAAACGATCGGATGCCGTCGACTGTACGTTGGCAGCGGCAAAGATGTGTATCCGACTGGCGAAGGAGTCCAGCCTGCCCGTTCGCGGGAAAGCAGTAGTGACGATTCCGGGAGCAATGAAACGTATTATTGATGCTCTTTCGCACTTGCTAACGCCGTCCCCTCTTTCGCCTTCCTCATGCTTAGTCAACGAGGCGCTTATTGGCATCTATCCCACGACTCAAAATGACCGAGTGAGCATCATTCCATCTGTTTCTCTCGGACGGCTTACCGCAGAGCAGGCAATTTATCTTGCCGCCTCCGCGAACGAGTGGGAGGGTGATCTTCGACTTGCTCCATGGCGTGGTGTTGTCCTTGGTTCTATTCCAAAGAGTGCAGTAGACAATATCGTTGGCTGGCTCCATTCAATGGGCTTGTCCTGTGATGGACGAGACGGCTTTCGTGGGATCGCGGCTTGCGCCGGCAACAATGAGTGCGAGGCGTCGTTAGCCGATGTGCGCGGCGACGCAGCGTCGCTCGCGCAGCGGCTTTTCGGTCACTCTGTGCCTTCCGGATGGACGGTGAACCTTTCCGGATGCGAGAAGCAATGCGCCCGACGGCACGGCGCGACCGCCGAACTTGTCGCCGGCCCGTTGGGCTACACGCTCAATATCGAGGGACGTCGTGTGGCGTCCGACTGTTCGCGTGAATTCGCACTCGATGTGGTCGCCGCTCTGCATGAAAATTTGCTGTCCGAGGCCGCTGCCCGATGAACTATGTTAAGGATGGCGCGGCCATCTATCGCGAGTCTTTTTCCATCATCAGAAGAGAGGCCGATCTATCTGCTTTTCAGACCGATCTTGCTCGCGTCGTCGTCCGCATGATCCATGCGTGCGGCATGACGGACCTGCCGCAGGATGTCCAGGCGTCGCCGGATGCCGCCTCGGCGGGCGTCAATGCGCTGCTCGCGGGTGCGCCATTGTGTTGCGATGCGACGATGGTGGCGAATGGAATCACGCGTTCCAGGCTCCCACGGAATAACGAGGTCATCTGCACATTGAGCGATGCGCGAACCCCGGAACTGGCAGCGAAACTCCACACAACCCGAAGTGCCGCAGCGGTCGAGTTATGGCGGGATAGACTCGCTGGCTCGGTTGTTGTGGTCGGGAACGCTCCGACAGCGTTGTTTCACCTCCTCGATATGCTTGAGGCGGAAACCCCGGATCATGCGCTCAACCCTGCGCTCATAATCGGGATGCCTGTCGGATTTGTAGGTGCCGCCGAATCCAAGGCAACACTTGCCGCCAATCGGCTTGGAATACCCTTCCTGACGGTTCGAGGACGCCGAGGCGGGAGCGCCATTGCCGCGGCAGCAGTCAATGCGCTCGCAAGTGAGAAGGAATGAGCGCAGACACACGAAGTGGATGTCTCTTCGGGGTCGGTGTAGGTCCCGGCGATCCAGAGCTGATTACGGTCAAAGCGCAGCGCGTACTCAGGCAGGTGCAGGTCATTGCCTATCCCTGCGCCAGACATGGACAGAGCAATGCTCGTTCGATCGTTTGCTCGGAACTGATTCATGGCCAGATCGAGCTCCCGATGATGTACCCAGTTACGACAGAGCAGACTGACCATCCCGGAGGATACGAGGTGGCGCTGTCGCAGTTCTATGACGAGATGGCCGAACAGATCAAGGACCACCTTGCAGGCGGTCGGGATGTGGCCATTCTGTGCGAAGGCGACCCTTTCTTTTACGGGTCGTACATGTATCTTCATGACCGTCTCGCTCATCGCTTTTCCACGCAGGTAATTCCTGGAGTTGCCTCAATCTTGGGCGCAGCCGCACAGCTTGGAACGCCGCTCGTCCGCAGAGATACCGAATTTACGGTCTTACCTGGAACTATCTCTGAAGACGTACTGGTCGCAAAGCTACGCCAGCAGGGCGCCTTTGCCATCATGAAGCTCGGCCGAAACTTCGCAAAGGTAAAGCGGGCTATCGATACGGCAGGCCTGGCGGACAGAGCACTCTTCATCGAACGAGCGACGATGGCTGCCGAACGCATCATCTCGCTCCGCGAAGTAGACCCGATCCATGTCCCCTACTTTTCGCTCATCCTGATTCCCGATGCAAGTCAGTCCCAGCGGGAAGAAACCATTCGGAGTGCCGGTTGGATCTCCGTCCTTGGTCTTGGCCCGGGTGCTGCTGGCTGGATCACGCCCGAAGCTCAGCAAGCGCTGACCGAGGCGACCGACCTCGTGGGTTATCACACCTATCTCGATCGAATCCCCGTGAGATCCGGTCAGCGCCGCTTCGGCTCCGACAACAAGGTTGAGGCGGACCGCGCACGACACGCTCTTTCGCTTGCCGAATCAGGCCGTCGCGTTTGCGTCGTCTCATCTGGAGACCCGGGCATCTTCGCCATGGCATCGGCTGTTCTGGAATGTGTGGACCAGGGACCGCCAGCCTGGCGCTCGCTGGACATTCGCATCATTCCCGGATTGTCGGCTATGCAGGCAGCTGCTTCGAGAGTTGGAGCTCCTCTAGGGCATGACTTCTGCGTCATCTCGCTTTCCGACCGGCTCAAGCCCTGGGAAATCGTGGTGAAGCGACTGGAAGCGGCGGCATCCGCCGACTTCGCGATCGCAATCTACAACCCGATCTCATCGGAACGGCTATGGCAGCTCGCCGAGGCGCGGACGATCATCGCCAAACACCGAGGCCCTGAGACACCTGTTGTCCTTGCACGCGGCATCGGCAGGCCCGACGAACGAACTATTATTACCGATCTTGAGCACTTCGATCCTTCGCTGGCCGATATGCAAACCATCGTCCTCATTGGCTCCTCAACAACTCGGGCGATTGCATTGTCGGACGCCAGGAAGCTCATCTACACTCCCCGGATCTATGGCAACAGGAGTTATGGCGCATGACTGCCGCTGAGCATTGGTTGTCTATCGTAGGCATCGGCGAAGATGGCTACGATGGATTGAGCAGTGAGGCCAAGCGAGCAATCGCGTCCTCTGAGTTGCTATACGGAGGCGCTCGCCACCTTGCCCTCGTACCAACTGCCGGTTCTTCAGCAACCCGTATTCCCTGGCCCTCTCCGATGACGCCAGCTGTGCAGGAAATCCTCACGGGGGATCGCGGAAAGAAGAGAGTGACCGTGCTCGCCAGTGGCGATCCGATGCTCCACGGTGTGGGGGTTACTCTCACTCGCGACCTTGTCACAACTGAGTTTCGTGTTATTCCGCAGGTCTCCGCTTTCTCTCTCGCCTGTGCCCGACTTGGTTGGCCGATGGCGGAGACGACCCTGATTACGCTGGTCAACCGACCGGTAGAGCAGTTGCTTCGCCATCTCTATCCTGATCAACGCCTTGTAATCTTCTCCGAAGACGGCAGCACGCCGGCGATCGTCGCTCGACTCCTGACGGAATCTGGATACGGATCAAGCAAGATTGATGTCTTCGAGAATCTGGGCGGTACCTCAGAGCGCAACATCAGAGAACTGGCGGCATGTTGGCTGAACAAGCAGTGCGGCAAGCTGAATCTCATGGCAGTACTCTGCGCTCCCGACACGACCGCTAGGCCGCTGTCTCTGGCTCCGGGGTTGCAGGACGATGCCTTCGATACGGACGGGCGGTTAACCAAGCGGGAGGTTCGCGCGGTGACGCTCGCCCGGCTCGCCCCGCTACCAAACCAAATTCTCTGGGACGTCGGAGCCGGCACCGGATCGATCGGTATCGAGTGGATGCGTGTTCATCCATCGTGCTCCTGCATTGCCTTCGAAGCGCGAGAGGACCGGGCAGTTCGAATCCGGGAGAATGCCGTGCGGCTCTGTGTACCAAACTTGAAGGTCATCCAAGGGACTGCGCCCGCCACGTTTGCAAGCCTACGCTCGCCGGATGCGATCTTCATCGGAGGAAGCGTCGGCAACGATGAGCTGTTCGACGCTTGCTGGGCGAGGCTTTCCTCCGGTGGTCGTCTAGTTGCAAACGCAGTCACGCTCCAGAGCGAAGCGAGCCTTGTCGCGCGCCATACACTTTATGGAGGCGATCTGATGCGAATGACGGTTTCCCGAGCTGATCTGATCGGCGGCTTGTATGGATGGCGACCGATGATGCCGATTACTCAGTGGACGGTGACCAAACCGTGACCGATATGATCCAGCACGAGCGTTTCTCCATCGGAATCGGCTGCTCCTCTCGTGCCAGCAGCGACGATGTCATCCTACTGATCGAAGCATCCGTCGGTCAGATACCTTCCGGCACCATGATCGCGACGCTCGACCGTCGCGCTTCGATAGGCGAGATCGTAGCTTCGATACTGGGGCTTCGTCTTGTGCTGTTCCCGGCAAGCATCCTTGCAAGCGTCGCGGGAGTCACCGCACACTCGTCATTGGCTTTCTCGAAAACACGAACCGCCAATGTCGCGGAAGCGTCCGCGCTGGCGTTGCTTGGCCCGTCTGCGCGTCTCATCGTACCGCAAATGAAAGGCCGCTTCTGTACCTGTGCCGTCGCGGCGCTTCCCATAACGGTGCATCGATGATCGTCCACTTCATCGGCGCAGGCCCAGGATCCGCCGACCTCCTTACCCTGCGGGGCCGAGATCACATCCACAACTCACCGGTTTGCCTCTATGCCGGATCGCTTGTGCCCAAGGAAATACTTGCCCATGCACCACTTGGCGCACGCATTGTCGATACGTCCGAGATGAACCTTGATGAAATCATTGCGGAGATCGCCGAGGCCCACGCAAAAGGACTTGATGTCGCTCGCATCCACTCCGGCGATCTTTCCATCTGGAGCACGATGGCAGAACAGATTCGCCGCCTGAAGCTGCTTGGTATTCCTTGCGATGTCACTCCGGGAGTTCCTGCATTCGCCGCCGCCGCCGCTGCTCTCCACCAGGAACTCACGCTGCCGAACGTGGCTCAGACACTAATTCTCACTCGCACCTCGACAAGATCCACACCGATGCCTGCCGGAGAAGATCTCGCAACGCTGGGACGCACCGGCGCGACGCTCGCCATTCACCTCTCCATCATGAACCTCGACCAGGTGTCCTCGCAGTTGTTACCCCTCTACGGCGAAGACTGTCCCGTCATCGTCGTCTTCCGGGCCAGTTGGCCCGATGAACGCATCCTGCGCGGCACACTGTCGACCATCCATGGGATGGTCAAGGCATCGGGTATAGATCGCAATGCCCTCATTTTGGTTGGGAGATCTCTCGGCCAGTCTCCCTTCGGTGAGAGCTACCTCTATTCGACGACGAGGGATCGTACGGATACATCCAAGGAATAGCTTCTATGGACGCAGACAAGTCATCGAGGATGCAATCCGTTACAAATCCAACTCGAAGTCACTCGCCACGAGTTCTGATTCTGGGTGGGACAAGCGAGGCCTCGGAGCTTGCCACGCAATTGGCAGCCAGAGCTGATTTGACGGTGATCTCATCCTTCGCCGGCCGAGTGAGCCAGCCCAGACTACCCGTTGGGATTGTTCGAGTTGGAGGATTCGGTGGGGTTACCGGATTGATCTCTTATTTGATCGATGAAAATATCGAGGTGGTCATCGATGCGACTCATCCCTTCGCCTCGAAGATAAGTAGCAACGCCGAGTTGGCCTGCAAAACCTTAAGCGTTCCGCTCATCGCATTGGAGCGCCCACCGTGGGAGCCAAAGGAGCACGATTGCTGGTGCGCTGTACCCGATGTACAAGCCGCTGCCTCAATGGTGAACCATAAACGCAACCGAGTGTTTCTCTCGATCGGACGGCAGGAGCTTGGTGCATTTTCCAACTGCGAAGACGCATGGTTTCTGGTGCGTGCCATCGATGAGCCGAACGAAAAGTTGCCGGCCAACTCGAAACTGATCCTGAAACGTGGCCCTTTTCATCTCAACGATGAATTCCAGATGCTTCGCGATGAGTTCATTAGCCTGATAGTGTCCAAAAATAGCGGTGGCACAGCAACATATTCAAAAATCGAGGCTGCGAGAGCCCTCCGGATTCCAGTTGTCATGATCGATCGCCCACGGAAATACAACTTACCGACCTTAGCCCGACCGGATGACGTGCTTCAAAAACTCGGAGAATTCCTGCAGATGACCCCTGACTGCGCTGTTTATCCCACGGAGAAGCGGTACCTATGAGAAAGCTTTATCTGATCGGCATTGGTGCCGGCAATCCGGAATACATCACGGTGCAGGCGATTAAAGCACTGAACATCGCAGATGTGTTCTTTTTCATGGACAAGGGCGAAGCGAAGCAGGACCTCGTAAACCTTAGAAAAGAGATATGTGAACGATATATCGAGAATAGGTCATATCGGGTGGTGGAGGTAGATGATCCTGTCCGCGACCCAACCATATCGGATTACACAACTCGCGTTGAACTCTGGCATCGGCAGCGGGCCTTGGTCTATGAAGAGATGGTCGCAAAGGAACTTGAAGAGGATCAGTGCGGTGCTTTCCTGGTGTGGGGAGATCCATCGCTGTACGACAGTACGCTCAGAATCATCGAACATATAACGGCTCGTGGAAGGCTTTGTTTTGAGTTCGAGGTCATTCCAGGCATTACCAGCATTCAAGCTTTGGCCGCCCGCCACAAGATCACTCTGAATGGGATAGGTGAATCAATCGTCATTACGACAGGTCGCCAACTCTCTGCTGGCCTGAGTGGCGCTGCGGAAAGAACGATTGTGATGTTGGATGGGCAATGCTCTTTCAACAACGTACTCGATGAAGAGCTTGATATTTTCTGGGGCGCTTATCTGGGAATGGGAGATGAGATCCTCCTATCTGGAAAGCTCAGTGAGATCGCGGGCAGGATTGAAGAAGTTCGCCACGAAAGGCGACAGAGGAACGGATGGATCATGGATACCTATTTGCTCAGCAGACCAAGCAAGGCAACGCAGGCTGAATCAGCTCGTGCCCATACTTCCTGCGATCAAAACGATTGATAGCTACAGCCCACTTCAACTTGTAACGACCTCCCTAGGCGATTCGTCCGAAGGAAAAACAATAAGCGGATTGAAAGACTCGTGATGTTGTATCGCTCGACGGACCGCCTCCGTCGTAGTGACGCCCCGGTGTAGAACTTACCCCACAGTGCCTCCTTCCAGTCTCTGGTATGACTCATCCGTCACTTCTGCACTACAACCAGGTTGGCTGCCTCCGCGAAGGCCCATTTCAACATACGATTGACGTTGCCTCCTACCTGGCCCATTCGTGTCCTGCCCCCCGCCGGAGTTCAGAGGCGGCACCAAACCTACATAGCTTGCTAAATGCTCCGCGAAGGAAAACGCGAGACGTCTCCAATTTCGAGCGAAACGATTAGCATTGGGAGACGCGGCCCAAGACCTATCGTTTGCAAGCCTCCGGGGTCTGCTCCGGGAATCAGCGGCGGCTGACCATGCGGATCCTTGTCCACATCCAGAAATTCCACACCGCGCGGCTGTGGGATGCACGCACAGGCTCGCAACTCACCCCGCCTCTTCAGCATGACGATGCAGTCATCTCCGCTGCCTTCAGTCCCGACGGCAAACATGTCGTAACCGGGAGCTCGGAAAGTGAGGTAAGGGTATGGGACACTGTCAGCGGAAAGCCGATCACGGACTCCCTGGAAGTACACGGATCAGTGCTCTGCGTCAGCTTTAGCCATGACGGCAAGATGATCGCGGCCGGGACCGACGACGGCAAACTGCGTACGTGGAATGCGGCCACCGGCCAACCCCTGTCCCCCGTTGTTCTTTATCATGAGGAAGTTTACGGTGTTAGCTTCAACCGTGACGGTTCCCAGTTATTGGTCGCAACAGGCGACAATAAAGCCGATCTCCTGGACCCTCGCACGGGCTCGCATCTGCTGAAACCTCTAAGGCATAAAAATATCGTCTTGAGCGCTCGTTTTAGCCCGACGGTAAGAACATCCTTACGGCGTCCGGTGACGAGACTGGGCAGATATGGGATGCAGAAACCGGCGCACCCACAGGCGTGATTCTCCGTCACGGATTCGCTGTAGAGTCGGCAGCCTTCAGTCCCGACGGCTCACATGTTGTCACTGCGTCTTAGACCACACAGCACGAGTATGGGACGCAAAGACTGGTCAGCCAATCACGCCTCCGTTGCAACATCCTGCCCCGGTCGAAAGAGCATCGTTCAGCCCGGACGGTCGGCTCGTCGCAACGGTGGCTGCAGATGGAGCGATACGAGTGTGGGATGCGCGCACGGGAGACATGCTTCACCTTCCGATTCGCGGCGATGGGAATGAGCATTTTGCTGTATTCAGCCCAGATGGGCTTTCCCTGCTTGCGGTAGATGGATCGTCACTTGAGATTCTGGATATGCCTCCGCACGGAGTGCCTCCCTCCTGGGTGCTTGAACTGGCCGATTTTGCTGCAACTCAAAACAACTATAACCAGAGCCGTTTGCCCGATCTTCCGAAGATCCATGCTCTCCGCTCGCAGCTTCTCAGTTCGAGTGGCAGTGATCCATGGAAGCTTTTTGGCAAGTGGTACTTCGCAGACAGCGGACGGCGGACGCTTTCGCCGTGGAGTCAGATTAGCCTGGAAAGCTACGTCAGCCTCTTGATTGAAAGAGGAGATAGAGAATCCCTGGAGTCTGCAAGATCCTTATCTCACGATCATCCTTCGTGGATCGCAAAGATCGCTCCGCTTCTGGCAAAGCTACCCTCTTGATCAACTACATCGCACGAAAAGAAATAAGTATGATCAAGAGCGAGGCGTCGGATGGAGTTACCCGATTGTGTCGCAAGTGGAGTGGCCGGCTTGATTTGTACCAGTGACTAAGAGACACACTGGAACGAGGAGAGCATATGGCACGAGGCAAGCGGTATCAGCCAGAGCAGGTAGTGAACCTGCTCCGTCAGATCGAAGTGGCAGTGGCGAACGGAAAGACGGGAGAGCAGCGGGCGAGGGCGGCGATGCCTCCGTTGCCGGGTGCGGCGACGATCTCGGTGACTTCGGGGGATTGTTTGAGCGCCCAGATGATGGCGTGCTCGCGGCCGCCTCCTCCGATGACGAGAGCCTTCATGTGCCTTGCTCCCCCCTCCCCCCCCTGTTTTGCGCAAAATATTGATTTTGCATGGTTTAGTCTGGGACTAAGGATGCAAAATATTCGAAACGAAGGGGTTAGGTGTCAAAATCTAGATTCGAAAAGGGTTAGCCTGCGCTCTGGGGCGGGCGATCTCGTTTTCTTGTCTACTCTTTCAGATTAACAAAGTGGAGGGGGTAAATCGGCGCGTTTGGGAAGAATGTTTTTGGGGTGTAAGTGGTTGTGGGGGTTTGGGTTACTGGTTTGGAGGCGGTTTTGAGGGTATTGACATGGGATTTTGCTGTTTTTTTGGGGTATCCCGGTCGCTTCGCTCCGGTCTTTGGACACCAGAGAGCAGGCTCGCTGGGAAAAGCTCGCCTTCGGCAGAGCTGTACGCCCGCTTCGCGGGCGGTCATTTCTTCTTTGGGTTGTTAGAGGGCCAAGCCTGAAGGCTTGGCGTCCCCAGAGGCGGTTCGCGCTTGCGCGCGAATCCCACACATATGCTGCCATCCCGTGCGACGGAATGCTGCGCAAAGTCTCATCCACGACGGAGGCGTGCGGTGCCGCGGCTGCGGTTCGGTCAAGGCGATGTCCGGCTCGAGCTCAGGGGAATAAGGTGCGGTTTGCCGACCAACCGCCGAGCGCCGGGATAAACCGGCATGTTGTAGGGGGTGAAAGTCCCCTACAGGAAAGGAAGTAGCGAATCCATCCTGGCCTCGAGTCTTGCAGGCGGCATCGCGAGGTGTCGGTTGAAGCGTAGACAGAGGGACCAGTGGGCCCGGCTATTGAGCTTCGAAAAGTCGGTTGATCAGGATGCTGACTCCATGGTGTGTAGGGGGAAGGCAATACGGCAGCCACGTTATACGCGAGTGGCTGTCCGGTCCTGCGTAGTCGGAGAACCCGGGCACGCTGACAAAACAACATGCACGAGAACCGGGAGATCTCCAACACGCCTTCGTTTGTCGAGGAAGGCCGGTCCGCGAAGGCCATAAACCACAAT
>NZ_JQKI01000045.1 GCF_000745965.1 Edaphobacter aggregans DSM 19364
CAATCGAGAATACACGCTGCGCCAGCAACTCGCGCAACGAATGTTCGATCTTCCCAGCTTGCCGCTTGTCTTCCAGGCACCCGGCCAAGCCGCCGATCAAGCCGTAGCCTCGCTCGGCCGCCTTCAACAGGATGGCGCCGCCATCGGAACTGCCCTGCCGCTGATCGAACTGCGCCACGACCGGCTTGGGAAAAATCTCAGCGAACAACAAACACTCTGTCGTGCTATTGTCTGACACGCATAGGCCTCTTTGGCTTATTTAAACACTGTCTTGACAGCATGTCCGGAGCTTTCGCTTCTTCAACCTTCAAGAATTATTCGGGCTAATAGCGTCGCTTTTCATTTGAGGCCATAGAACCGAGAACTTGCCGGAAAGCGGACTTTGCGGAAATGGAGGCTCTTTAGTAAACACAAGGAGCGTCTTCTATGAGCAGGTCACTGATGTCAAGGTCTGCTCTACCAAATTCCAACCCACAAATTGAAGAGAGCCGCGCTACTGGGTACTCCTGATTTCTGTCTCCGGGCCTTGATTTTTTGTCCGGGACCGACGTGAAAGTTAAATATCGGGCTAATTTCAAAACCGGGTATCCAACCGGGGTCGGGAGTATTCGCCGCATGGTGAGCGACACCTCCGGCTTGGATCGACATGCTGACTGGCTGCCTACCGAGTGTAACGACCTTTCCCATCTGCGCTCCAAGCGGGATGGTTGCAGCCCCGCCATTTTTCCAGTTGAAGCTGAAGTGATAGTCGCTGAGACCCACGAACCAGCCCTCCTTCAGGTTGAAGGTAAAGGTGGGAGTGATGATCATGTTATTCACGTCTGGTCGGTCAGGGGAGCCCGCATAAGAAATTGGATTTTGTATGATCGCCCCGGCGGTAAGATTCTTGACGCCGGTATACATCAAGGCCACCGATGGACCGGCCTCCCGTTTGCCAACACCCAGCGCAGTCTCCGACGCCGTAGGAAAAACCAGCGCTGGGCCGAAGCCCCAACTTCCCCAGGATTGCTTAATCGAGACGAGATCGAAAAGCTGCAAGTCGCCTATACCCTGTGACACCGAACTCTGGACGCTGCGAGGAGCCGGGCACCACGACAGACAAGGGCACAGCACCAGGAAGCGCGACATACAAAGGCATCGTCAGCTTTACCAATTGGACGTATGGAAACTGTTTGAACGGTCCGATCGGGAGGACCGGTTGCATTTGCAACGAATTGACGACGCCCTTGGCGTCGGCTACGTTGGGCGCGAGTATATTGCGAAACTGAACAAATGTGACTGGAGCCGCCGGATTGTTGACTTGGTTTGCAAGCTCCTGGGCAGAAGGGGGCGTTGTCATGCCTGGGGGCTTTTGCGTTTCACCGGATGATTGAGCAAGCAAATCAAACGGCCCAAGAGGTAGGCCGCTAACAAAGCAGGAAGAAAAGAAGTCGTGCATCCAATTCTCGCCAATCGTCTCGCGCTCTGCGCTAGGTCGAAGCCAACACTGAATTGGCTACTGCTAGATTGACACATCATTGGAACCTCATCTCCGATAGGAGCGGACGGCAACGCCCAGCCTGCCCTACTTCGGTGGTCCCTATGGACTGGCATGTCCATAGGGATCGACAGATACTTCTTCAGGTTGTCCTCGAACTCACCGACGATTCTTAAGCAGTGTGCCAGCAGTAAGAGACAGAAGCGCACACCCACGGAATGGGGGAAGGTTGGCTGGCTCCGCAACGTCGGGCTTCTTTCATACGGCACCCGATAACAAGACGGTAGCACGAACGATTCCTGTGCTATTTCCATAACACCAACCCGAAAAAACGGGGTTAGCGGCAAGTCCGCCCATCGAAGGGCAGCCAACAGCTCGAAGTGGTCGGTAACCCGACTCCTCAGGAACTAATTTGCGAAGCTGCCCAGAGCCTTCCCCCGCATCCGCTATTACGGTTGGCTCGCCAACCGTAATAGCAGAGAGTTGCTGCCGATCTGCCGCTGCCTCCTCCACGAATTACTGCAGGCAACTGCTGCATCGTTGTCCAGCAAGCTTACTACCTGGCCATGCCCTCACTGCCACGGCCCCATGCGCGTGGTCGAGCGGCTTACCGCTGCCCAGATCGCCTTCGCCGAAACCAGACTGGCATGTACGTATGACACCTCTTGAGCGCCCGCTGAACCCGACCCATTGCGCATGCCTCTCGCCATGCTCTCTGAACGTCTGCCCCGTGCCTCGAAACGGCCGTGTGACCATCGAAGTCACCAACACTCTGTGCCCTGACCGCATGCAGGATGCGCACTCCCCACATTCCGGAGTTCGTCGCTTGCCGCGCTTCTCACCAGCCCCTCCAGCCATCAACGGGTTGAAAACCCATAGCCCCGAGCACCCTCCCCCACCGCACCATCGGCTTCCTTCTTACGGCTCTATCCGAACCGCTCCCCGAACAGGTCGAGCCTCGTCGAATGATGTTGGTATGGAGCGGTTCCGATAGAGTACTACCGTGACACGGGAGCAACGCTACTAGCTATTAGTCAGCCGATCATCGGACCACAATCGCGCTAATGTACTGATCCTTATCCTGGGTTATGCCTTCGCTTCAGGCCGCAGTCTGCCTACCAACCATAAAGGGGTCGCCAATAAGCCAGCACCACATCTCGTCCGGCTGGCCGACGTGCAATCTCGATCGCATACACGGAAATTGACTGAGGTGAGGACACCGTCCACTGAGTGTGCATCAATGCGATATCGCCAGATTGAATGATCTGCATGATGGCGATTCGCGAAACCGCACGCAGGATGATTGAGCGCGGCGTGCTGGGCTACTGGGGGGCAAGATGGTGGTGGTTCCGATCGCGCTGCCCTTGTTGCGCTATTGTCGGCAACCAGCCATTTCCGACATTAGCCAAACATGGCTTTGGCCATGGCTTCGAGACGAGTTGAATTATTGAATAGAGCGATGGCGGCGTTGGCCATGGCGTCGACGTCTCCGATGGGAAAGAGCAGGCCGTTTGTGCCATCGTCGATGCTGCACGCCGCACTGCGCAGGACCGCTTCTGCGCTTCACGCAATCATCCCGTTGTACGAGGACTATTACCGCCGCGTCCTTTCAGCGGTATCGGCTAACGTGCGGAACCGTAAAGAGTGGGGTTGAAGACAGCCATCGGCCTGGCGGCTTGTCTAATCCAACCGGGAGTTCCCCCGGCTTTGCAGGGGAGGCAGTAGAAGTTTGACAGTTCCGGGAGTATGCACGGTTTGAAACAGGCTGCCGCCGAAGGCCAGGGAAGCGCGTTGCCTGAACCGTGAAGTGCCGCAGAGATATTGGATTGGCATGATTCTGTCTTTCCACGATTGCGATTAGGCCCTTTGAGGGGCCAGCAATCGTAAAGCCTCCGGCTCTGCCGGAGGATACTTACTAAGAGGACTATTCCCCGACATGGTTGAACAAAACGTTTAAGTAGAATAAAGAGCGCATTTGGAGGTGCAGAAAGTCGTTGCCGCGCTACTCGTCGTCATGGAAGTCCACTTGGATCCGGAGCGAAGTCATCGCCGGTGCTCTGAAGGTACTGGGAGCCGCGTGCCTTCTGGCACAGGCGCATAGTCCAGCGCCGCCGCCACCAGCGGGTGCTAAGAGCCTGGTGTGCAAAGGAAGAGCCATCCCTGAGTTGGTCGACGTTACGGAAAAAGTGGGGGTGCGCTTTCGCCATCTGTCGGCACCGGAGAAGAAATACATCGTGGAGTCCATGAGCGGTGGTGTGCTGATTGTCGACTACGATCGCGATGGATGGCCGGACATTTACTTTACGAATGCGCCTACGGTCGAGATGGCGTTAAAGGGCGAAAAGGCGCGTAGCGCTCTGTATCACAACAATCGCGACGGAAGCTTTACTGAAGTGACGGACAAGGCTGGGGTGGCAACGCCTTGTTTCGCGATGGGCGGAGCGGTTGGGGACTTCAACAACGATGGGTATCCAGACATCTACGTTACATGTCTCGGAGGGAACGTTCTTTATCGCAATAACGGCGATGGGACGTTTACCGATGTCGCCAAACAGGCTGGGGTGCTGGATGGGCGGTGGTCAACGGGTGCTGCCTTTGGCGACTACGACGGCGATGGTTTCGTTGACCTAATGGTGACGAATTATGTGGACTTCAAGCTGAGCGATCTGCCCGGATTCGGCAAGTCGCCGACCTGCCGATACCGGGGAATTGATGTTCAGTGCGGCCCCCGCGGCCTAAAGGGCGCCGGTGATTCGCTGTTCCATAACAACGGCAACGGAACGTTCACCGATGTTTCCAAGACAGCCGGCGTAAGCGATCCCAACGGCTACTACGGGCTGGGAGTGGTGTGGTCGGACTTCAGCAATTCGGGGCGACCGGATATCTACGTAGCGAACGACTCGACGCCAAACTTTCTTTACCGGAACGATGGCAATGGCAAGTTCACTGAGATCGGCCTCGAGTCGGGAACTGCAGTTAGCGCTGACGGATCAGAGCAGGGATCGATGGGCGTGGCTGTCGGTGACTACGACCACAGCGGGCAGTTTTCCATTTATGTCACCAACTTTTCAGACGAGGACAATGCGCTTTATCACAACCTGGGGAAGGATGACTTTCGCGATGTTTCGTACGATGCGGGTGTTGCCGTTGCAACGCTTCCGTGGGTGAAGTGGGGAGATGCGTTTGCCGACCTGGACAACGATGGGTGGTCTGACCTGATCGCAGTCAACGGCCAGGTTTATCCACAGGTTGATTCTCTGCCATCAGGCGCGCGTTACCGCCAGCCGAAGAACCTCTTCATGAACGAGCGAAACGGCACGTTCTGCGATGCCGGTCAGCAGGCAGGGGCGACATTGCAGGAGCCAAGAGTGAGTCGCGGACTGGCTGTGGCTGACCTGGACAATGATGGAAACGTTGACGTTGTGGTATCCGACATTGATGGGACCGCGATGATCCTGCACAACAAAGGTGTTGCAGGCTCGCATTGGGTGAGCTTTGAACTGCAGGGAACGAAGAGTAATCGTTTGGCATTGGGTGCGCGGGTAACGATCACAGCTGGGGGGATGAGTCAGACCGATGAGGTGAGGAGCGGAGGGAGCTATTTGTCTCAGAGCGACCTGCGGTTGCATTTCGGCCTGGGTACGAGTGCAAGGATCGACTCTGTGGAGATACGCTGGCCTTCCGGCAAGGTGGAAAAGTTGGTCGGATTGGCTGCTGATCAGTTTTATTCCGTGGCGGAAGGTAGTGGGATCGTTCCCCGAAGTGGGATCGTGCCCTCCGGGAAGCATCAAGGTCGTTAATAGGACTCCGCAAGTTGTCTCGCTTCTCGGCGGATCGCGGCTCAGACGACAGAGTCATGCGTAAAGAGGCCGGAAACCCACAGGCCTAGTCCCTCGCAAAATCAAATTTGGACTTGACAACGTTGAACTAAACGTTTAAACGTTCTGGCGCGGTTCAAGAGTCACTTTAAAGACAGTTCAAACCGTTTAGTAGAGCTAAAAACTCCACATCGAACGATTCAGTTGCAAGCAAGAAACACTATCAGGGGAGGCAATCACTATGAAGAGACCAGTAGGCTGGTCGCTTCTTGTTGCGTTCATCATGGCTTTGATTTTTTGGCCAGGTTCAGCGCATGCGCAAAAGTTAACGGGAATACTTAGTGGAACGGTAACGGATTCCTCCGGTGCGGCTGTATCGGGCGCAAGGGTCACAGTTGTGAACACAGCCACGTCGAAGACGTTTACGGCTACGACGGACGCACAAGGCAACTACACGTTTGCAGAATTGCCGGACTCAACCTACAACGTCAAGATAGTGTCTGCCAACTTCAAGGAGTTCACGGCACAGGGAGCTGTGGTCCACGTCGCGACGACGACGACCGTGGATGCGCATTTGCAGGTTGGCAGCGTTACTGAAGCCATTACGGTCCAGGCCAACGCTCTGCAGGTACAGACGGACAGCGCTGCTCTTGGCGAAACCGTCGATGGCACGCAGGTGAAGGAACTTCCGCTGAACGGTCGTAACTTCGTTCAACTGACCCAACTCCAGCCGGGCGTATCAGCCGCGAATAACTTCCAGAACACAGGCAAGGGACTGAACGGCGGCGTGGACATGTCGGTAAACGGCAATCCCACCACGAACAATCTCTTCCTGGTCGATGGCGTGAACAATAACGACGTGGGATCGAACCGCACGATCCTGATTTATCCGTCGAACGAGGCTATCGCCGAGTTCAAGATGCTGCTGAACAGCTATGGCCCAGAGTACGGGCAGGCCTCTGGTTCGGTCATCAGCATCATCACGCGCAGCGGAACGAACAGCTTTCACGGCAGCGTGTTCTATAACGGCCGCAACGACGCATTGAACGCATACACCTACTTTTCTGCGCAAAATGCAGGAAAGGGCCTGCCTCTAGACGGTAAGGACAAGCAGCGCCGCAACGATTGGGGCTACTCGATTGGTGGACCCATCCTGCGGGACAAGCTCTTCTTCTTCTTCAACCAGGAGTGGAACCACGAGATCAAGGGCCGCCAGGTGAGTGCCTGCGTGCCGACCGCTGCTGAGCGCGCTGGCGATTTCTCGGTCCCGGGCTGTAACACGGCGAATCGCCCCGACTTCAGCAGGGTTCCTGCGAACAAGCTGGCGGGGCCACTGAAGCTTGCTGCGGTGGATCCATCGGCGACGGCAATGATGCAGATGCTTCCGTTGCCCAATACGGCAAACGGTGCGCTGAATTCGAACGGACAGAACTGGTCGGTGTCGCAGCCGACAGCTCTCAACTGGCGCCAAGAGAACGTGCGCGTCGATTATGACCTGAATCATTCGAACCACATCATGGGACGTTACACGCAGGACACCTGGTCGAACCCCGCCTTCAATGCAGGGTACTGGGGTGATACGGTGTATCCGGCGCTGAACAGCAACTGGGCGCAGCCGTCGAAGTCGATCACAGCTCACTGGACGTCCACCATTCGCAGCACTCTCGTGAATGACGCGGCCTTCAACTACTCCGACAACCGCATCCTGATTACGCCTGGCGGAACGAACGCGAGCATCCTGAGTTCGGTCTCGGGTTCGATCCCGACGCTGTATGCTGCATCCCTGAAGCACAGCCCTCTCGGTGTGCCTTCAGTGAACTTTGGCGTTTATGGAGGAACAACTCAACTTCAGGCTCCATGGCAGAATCAGCTGGATATTTACACCTTCCGCGATGATCTCTCGTGGGTAAAAGGACAGCACACGTTCAAATTCGGTGCATTCTTCGGCTTCAATGGCAAGGATGAGGACGTCAACAGCAGCACGGGAGAACGCCCGACAGTTGGCAGCGTTGCTACCAGCTCCGGCGGCATCGACACTAACGACGCGCTGGCAAATCTCGAGTTGACCGGCAATGTCTTCAATATCAATGAGACATCAACCAACGTTCGCGCACAGCTTCGTTGGCGCGATTATGAGTTCTACGCTGGCGATACGTGGAGGGCGCTGCCGAAGTTGACCCTCACCTACGGTGTTCGCTACTCACTGTTGTTGGCTGCATTCCAACCGAACGATCAGCTCACCAGCTTCCAACCGCAGCTCTACGATCCGGCGAAGCCAGCCAGCGACGCGTGCAACGGCCTGTGGGTTGCGCCGGGTAAGGATCCCTGCGGAGCGGCAAACAGTCAGTTCGGCACGAACTTCAGCCACGGTACTCCGGGACCGAATCGTTCGCTGGTGAAGAACGGATACAATCACTTTGCTCCGCGTATCGGTGTCGCCTACGACGCCTTCGGTACGGGCACGACAGTGATCCGAGCAGGCGTCGGACAGTTCTATCAGCGTGAGCGCATCTCGCGGTACACGCTGGTTGCCAACGCCCCGTTTGCTCTGACGACGAACAACTACGCCCGAACGCTGGGCGGACCGACGCCGGCGAGCCTTTCGGGCACAGCAAGCCCGTCGGGTGGCGCCGATCCAAGCTCAGTGCTGCCAAACTCATGGCAATGGAACCTGGCCGTCGAACAGCAGCTTGGCAGAAACACGATCTTCCAGGTGGCCTATGTGGGCAACCGTGGAATCCACCTGACAAGCTCGTATGACATCAACTCGATCGCTCAGAGCAACTGGATGACGGCGACGTTTGCCAACAGCGGAGATGTCAACAAGCTCCGTCCGTATCCTGCGGGCGGCAATAACGGCACGCTGACCTACTGGGCGCACGGAGGCGGATCGAACTACAACGGTCTTCAGATGTCGTTGAAGACGCGAATCGGCGATATCCTGCAGCTCGGTGCGGCGTATACATGGTCGCATGCCCTAACGGATGTGATTACGGATGATTCAAGCGGAGGCATCGGTAACCAGGCTCGTACGTATTACACGATGCCGCGTTTGGACTATGGCACGTCGAACGTAAACCGGCCGAATATGTTCGTGGCCAATGCCATCTGGTTCCTGCCGAAGTTGCGCGGGGCCAATGCACTGGAGCGCGGCGTACTCGGTGGATGGGAACTGGCGACGATCGTCACCTCGCAGAATGGTAACAGCTTCAGCATTTATCAGGGAGCACACGAGGCAAACCTGGGAGTCAACCCTGTAACCGGGACGACGTACACCAGCCAGCTAAACCAGAGCGGTGCTCTAGTGCAAACCGGCTTCACATCGCCGCTTCGTCCTCTGGCGACGGGACAGAGCTGCGTCAGCGGCCGTCATGACAACACAATCATCAACCCCGGCGCGTTCACGCTGGTTGGCTACGCTCTGGGTACGATCCCGAACAACATGGCCCCGCGCGGTATCTGCGGTGGGCCGAATTTCAACAATACCGACTTTTCTCTTAGCAAGAACTGGCCGGTCTGGCATGAACGAGTCGTGATTAAGTTCCACCTGGACTTCTTCAACCTGCTCAATCACCCGAACTTCAATCCCGGCTCGCTCTCGCAGAACTCGCCCTTCTCGGCGATCAACTGCGGCAGCCAGATTGGAACGGATGCCTCCACGGGCCATAAGCTCTATGCGCCCTGCAGTGCGACGAATAACATCGTCAGCGCTCAGGACCAACAGAGCGGATTTGGAACGTCGAGCGGTCTAATTGGAAATGCGCGGCAGATTCAGTACGGCCTGCACGTGAACTTCTAAGACAAAGGGCCGGGCGGATTGCTGTACGGATTCGCCCGGTTTTCTTTGGCAGGGTTACTCAACCTTCTGTTCGCATGACTTGATTTCAGTCGACCGTGGCACTATTACTCAATGGATCCTGCTGTACGGTTTTTGCAATTGCTTGTATTAACCATCTCCTTGTCCGGCGCTTTGCTGGGGCAATCGCCGAGTCAATCGTCGTTCTCCGAAACAGAGAGCAGAAGGCTTCAGGACCTGTTGGCCACGCGGCGACAGGCTATCTCGCAGGGCGATCCGTCTCAGGTAATCGCGTCGTCACAGGCGCTTACAGAAGTGGCATTAGACGATCTGGCCCAGGTTCACTCTAATCTCAAGAAAGTCCAACGATCGTCGGCGACCAGAAAGCAGCTTGCTGCGCAGGAGCGGCAACTACGGAAGATTCTCGGAAGCGCCTTTGACGATTGGGGAACGGCAGAGGCTCGCCAGCGAAGATATCGCGAGGCGCTGGGACATTTCCAGGACGCTGAGAGATGGGATCCTTCCACTCCAGGCGTGATGAGAAACCTTGGCACGGCTGCCTTCCGGCTGGAGGAGTACGGCGAGAGCGTACGCGCGCTGTCGGCTGCTGTTGCTGCGAATCCGTCGGACCAGAGCTCTCGCCTGATGCTTGCAATGTCTCAGTTTTCACTGGAGCAATTCGCGGAAGCGGCCAAAAACTTCACGCTCGTCAGCGAAGCTGTTCTCAAGGACCCCCGAGCGACGTATGCGTGGGCGTACTCGCTGATCCGGACGAACCAGCCGCAGCAGGGAAACACACTTGCCGGGATTCTGGAGGGCAGAGATCTAAGTCCGGACGTTCGCTTGCTCGTCTGCAAGTTATATACAGCGTCGGAGAACTACGAGCAGGCGATGAAGTGCCTTCGGACGCTGGAGGCATCGGCAGAGTCTGCGGAGGTTCACTACCAGATAGGTGCGACGTTGATTCGGATGAACAGACCGGCAGATGCAATCGCCGATCTGAAAGCGGCGCTGAAGATTGAGCCGCGCGACGCTGACTCCCAGTATGACCTTGCGTTCGCTTTGCTCCAGACCTCGCAGAAGGAAGAGGGAATTGCACAATTGCGCAGCTTGATTGCGGCAAACCCGAACTACCCGCAGGTTCAATATCAACTTGGAAAGGTGTTGCTTGAGAGCGGCCAAACGGCAGAGGCGATTCCATATCTGGAGGCTGCAGCGAAGCTGAGTCCCAAGGATGATTTTGTTCACTATCAGCTTCAGGTGGCCTATCGCCGGAGCGGACGCGCAGAAGATGCCGATCGGGAGCTAAAGAAGTACAAGGAGTTGAAGGCAGCCGCACGCGACAAGGCTGCGGACCGTTTGAATCAAAGCAGCAAGCCGTAGGCTCGTCAGCGTCGCTTCAGTGCTTCCAGTTTAGTTGAGCGGCCTAGCTAGGAAAATTCACGAAGGAGCAACAACGGAAGGCCTCATCTGCTTCAAACATATTGTCAAGACAGTGTTTGAAGAAGCAGAAGAGGCCTTCGCGTGTCAGAGGTTAGCACAACAGAGCGTTTGTTGTTTCCGGATATTTTCGATAAGCCGACGGTGGTGGCCTTCGATCAGCGTCAGAGCAGTGCTGCTGCGGGCGGCCGAGCGGGGCTATGGGTTGATCTCCGGCATGGCTGGCTGCCTGCGCAATGAACGGCACGCTGGGAAGGTTTGCGCAGCGCGTGTTCTCGATTGCCTGCGGCTATCCCGATGCCAACGACTCGGCCCGTCTCGGGGCCGATCCCATTCATAAAATGCTGCTGGACCGTGGTTGCCTGGGTCCGACAGAGCTTTCAAAGCGCGACAGCGTAGGCTGCGAGGCCAGATCAACTCCCGTAACCGGATGACGATTAATTGGATTGGATGCCGCAACAAATCTTCCATTTACACGTATAAGAGAGCACAGTCTTATTGTCTAGCTGGAGGTTCCTTTGGATCGTCGCAGCTTCGTTGCTGGGTTTTCAACTGCCTGCTCTTTCGCCATCGTGAAAAGAGCATTGGCATCGATCAAACACAAATCTCCTCTGGAGCAAAGAGTCCATTCCCAGCGTGATCTTGCTGTCGCTGACGGCCTGACAGTCGGCGCAGTGATGATGGTTGTTCAGCATAAAAAGGTACTCGCATTGGAATCCGCAGGTTACGCAGCGCAACCGGTTGCGCTGCGTTTTTTGCGGTGAATAAAACTGGAACGAGCTAGTTTTTGGAGGCAACATGCAGCAATTAGCAAGTCTACGGATTGCGACCTCAAAGCCGCTTTCGACGATCCGCAATCTGATTCTTCTTGCGGCCGCCTGCGCGATTACGATTTCGGCGCAGGCGCTCGGCGATTCGTTTCTGATAGGTGTCGTACAGGTCTACTTCCTGTTGCAGCACGAACAGCAGTTCCGGACGCCAGTTGCCCTCCAGGCTTTTGGCGATTTCCTGGCTGGCTTGAACCCGCGGATCACTGAGCGTAGCCAGCTTCCGTGGATTGCGTTCGCCGGCCACGATCGCCCGTATGATCGCCTGTCCGGTCAGCCCGCTTATGTCGCTGATCACGTTGGCTAATTGCACGTTCATCTGCGTCAGGGCTTTTTGCATCCGCTGAATGCAGGTCGCCGCTTCACGCACGTGTTCTCCCCGTTGCCGCCAATAGGTTCGAAGCACCCGAATCTCGGACACGGGTTGGAAGGAGTTGTTCAGTAGCCCATAGGTGTGCAATTTCAGCAACCACTGGCTCTCTTGCACGTCGCTCTTGCGTCCTGGCAGGTTCTTGGTGTGCCGCGCATTGACCAGATAAACCTCCAGGCGCCACGCTCTTCCAGAATCTCGTAGAGCGGAATCCAATAAACCCCAGTCGACTGCATAGCGACTGTCTTTACTTCACAACTCTGTAGCCAGTCGGCCAGACGATGGCTCGGCATCTTACTGCGACTTTCCTCCGACGCCTGCATCTAGAAGGCGACGGCCTGATGCGCACTTCGGCATCTTGGCTTTGGCTAGATGCCGAGAGGAGACAAGCGATGTCCTACACCATATCGACTTTGCTGACCCGCAATCTGGCTATTTTTGCCCAACCCCCTCGAAACGGTCTAATTGTCAGTGAGGATTGTTGATGTCTGTTCTCGAAACGTCAGACTCAGTCGAAATGGATATCCTCGCCATGACGAAGCCGATTGTGGAGGAGAACGTCAAGAAGCCCGCGTCGGGCCCCAAAGTGCTTGACGACGAGGACTGGGATCTTTGATTCCATTAGAGTACGTTCTGTCTCGCTGCCGAGGAGGATCGATGCCGCGGCGCTTCGGCCGCGCGTACCCATGACAATAAGATCAGCGCCTTGCTCAGTACAGACACGATGAATTGCGTGCGCTACGTTGGACTCCTCTATAGAACGAGGCACAATCCGGAGGCCATGAGGATCGAATCTCTGGAGAAAGCTTGCGACCTCGTGTTCATCCTTGCGGAGCATCTGGGTCTCCCGTCCGTTATACGTCACGGTTGTGGGATCAAAGTAAACGTGAAGAGCGGTGACCTCTCTGAGGCCAGCCAATATCGCAATGTAAATTGCTTCCTGTAGGGAATCCGCAGAGTGGTCCGAGAGATCTATGGGGGCCACAATGCGCCTGAGTTTCACGGGCGACTCATTCGGAAACAGCCAGACAGAGCACAGGGCCTTTCTAACAAGGCTCCGGGCAAGTGAGCGCCGCGGGTTGTGACTGGCGCTATGACCGACGAGGATCACATCATTGTGCCGTTCAGCAGAGAATTCAACGAGCTTGTCGCATCGGTCGCCCTCCAATAGGTGGTGGAATAGACGATTCGACTGAATGTAATCCGGAAATCTCTCGCCTACCCTCTGTGTTCGATCGTCCAGGATGCGCTGCAGTTCCGGTGCGCGATGCGCGGTGACGTGGACCAGATCGAGTTCGCCAATCCCGTTGATACAACACAACATGGACACGTAATCTAGAAGCTGGAAATCCTGGTCTCCCAATGACAACGCGACTAGGGCCCGCCGATAATGAGCCATACCGTTAAAAGTATATAGATTTGTGGCATGCCCGGAGCGACCAATTCGACCTGCGCGGCTGAGTTGCGCCATGTTTTGAGCTGTGGCCGTTGCCCCTTGGGATCGGCGACCAGCCGGCAATCGCGCTCGACGCCAGCCGATGAACGCGACCCGGCTTACCTGAACACTACAAATCATGCTCCTGTTACACGAATCACAGATCGTGCAAGTCGTGCCGATAAGCCGCTGAAGAGTTATGATATGTGGCAGGAAGGGAGGTCGCTTGATGCGCACCTCTCGAGTCTGGTCGTGCGGCGCGCTTGCCGCGCTTGTGCTGTTGCTCGTCGCGGCGGCTTGTGTTCCTGGCTCGCGCTCCGCTCTGATGAACGCGGGGGCAAGGAGCGGCGCCATGCGCCCCGCGCGCTTCGAGCCGGGCTACGGTTGTGCGCTTGAGGGCGACACCCACTCAGCGGACACTCACTACGCACGACACGCACAATGCGAGTCACTCATCGTTGCTCCGGCCGATACCGACAAAGGCTCCAAGTGCGATGAATCTCTCTCTGCTGCGCTTCCTTCTGGGCGCAGCTTAGCCGGTACTCTCGCGGACGCCCATTCAGCAGCTGTTGACCGCTCTGAACCCCTCCTCTCTGCTCCTGCAGCCGTGTTCCGCGAAAGAGCTCCTCCTGTCGTCCAGTTCGCACTCTTTTTGTGAAGTGTTGGAGTGTGTCCCTGGCCCGTTCTCCTGAACTGAGTGCCTGCTTGTATGCGCTCTGTTGCCGACGGCTAGCCAGGGAGAGAAGTAAGTGACAGGGACAGCAAAAAGGATATAGGCAAGATCTTCTAACGCGCAGCGTGGCTTTAGTACAAATTCCTGAATATACAACGACTGTGTTGCGGTTTTCCGCTTCGCAACGCAATGAGAATGTGGAGCTGAATGCACCAGTAACCGGTTGGTTATCCGGACTGAATTGTATTTGGTCGAGACCGTGACTGGAACGGGCGCACGCGGCCGGCTATACGACATGCGAAGGAGAGGTGGTCCATGAGGAACGGAAGAATTGAAATGCTCAGTTCGGAAGAGATGCTGAAGAAGGAGGTAGTTTCGCCAGAGGGGCTGGCGAACGCTCCGGACGAAACCGATCTGTTGCGTCGGCTTAGATACTTTCTGAATCCAATCGACGGCCGCTATGAGGATCTCCGGAACGGTGATTGGAGACTGAATGTATTCCGCGATTTCACTGCCGGGCTGATCGTCGCTATGGTTGCCATCCCGCTGGCCATGGGGTTTGCGATGGCTTCAGGCCTGCGTCCTGAACAGGGCATTGTGGGTGGCGCGGTGGCTGGCCTTATTGGGGCATTGTGGGGCGGCTCAAAGTACCAGGTCTACGGCCCTACTGCTGCTTTCATACCCGTCATCGCCGGTCTTATGGAGAAATACGATCATTCCGTGCTTGTGCTCGCCTCCATTCTCGCCGGCATCATCCTCATAGTGCTCGGCATTGCGCGGCTGGGTCGGGTTGTGGCCAGGGTACCGCACTCAATCATTGTGGGATTCACTATAGGGATCGCAATCACCATCGCGCTCTCTCAAATTGGCGAGGTTCTAGGCCTCCAAGTCAAGATCGGTCACGGCTTCATCGGGAAGGTGCAAGCGATCGGAGCAAATCTCGAACAGGTAAACATCTACGCGATCGGTCTTGGAATCGGGACCTTTTTGCTGACTAAATACATACTTCACATCTCAATCTTCATCCCTGCGCCGCTACTCGCAATCGGCATCACATCTCTGGTTGCTGCCACGGTCTGGGCCGACGAGGGGCTCACGCTAGTTAGAGACAGATACGGATCCATTCCAAGGAATTTCCTCGTCTTTACCCTTCCAGCAGCCATCGCTTGGAGGGGCGAGTTTCTGGCCGACCTCGGTTACTACGTGGTCGCCATTGTCTTTGTCGCCGCCGTTGAAAGTCTACTGTGCTCCCGTATGGCAGATCGACTAGCGGATAACCGCGGACTTCCATTCAATCCAAACAAGGAACTTTGGGGACAGGGCATCGTTCAGGTGATCGTTCCGATGCTGAACGGCTTTCCGCATACCGGTGCGCTAGCCCGCACTGCCACCAACATCAAGGTCGGCGCCATCTCGCCTCTTGCTGGCATATGCAAATTCGCATTGAAACTAATCCTTGCTGTTTTTCTGGCGCGCTATCTCGAACTCGTGCCTATGGCGTGCATCGGCGGAATCCTCCTCTATGTCGCCACCGTCATGGTGAAGCCGGCCGAAATCAACCAGGTGCTCAAACACAATCGTTTCCATGTTGCCCTGATGATCTATACGGCCGGCATGGTTGTCCTCACCGACTTTCTTACTGGTGTGCTGTCGGCAATCGTTGCTTACGGGCTATTGTTCCGATTCTTCGATAAGCGCCTCGCGAGAAGCTGACGCCGCGTGAAAACCAACTGACTGCTTGCGTCGCCGCGATGGAGGATCAGGCACGTGGTGCGGGGCTCGAGTCCGGGTGGGTCGGGTTCAAAGTTGGGGACGAGAGCCTGGTCAATGCCAAGGCAGTACGGCATTGCCCACGTCGGCGTGTTGTCCGGGTTCAGGCGCTCGAGCCACGTCCCAGTTGTGAACCCAGTTGCTGCCGAGGGCGCTGCGGTCGTCGCTGCGAGAGTTGTAAGTGCGCGTGAACGCCAGCGGACTACTCGCGCCGGGAATAGGAGATCCGTCTGAGATAGATCGAAGCTGCCGTCGCCGAGGAGGATCGGATCCGCCGTCTGTCCTCCTGTGCGTGCGCTGCCGTGATTGAGCGGATCAATTCCCTCCGTGTTGGTGTTCGATCCTGGCTTGGGCTTGTTCGGGTCTGGGCTTTGCGGTGTCTTCTGGTCGGTATCACGCTCCGACTCCTCGGTCTTGGGGGCGGGCGCTTCCTTCTCCGGTTTTTTCTTCGCTACCCTTCGCCTCGATCGTCGCCGCCGGCAACCGATCTCGGACGACCAGGAAGACAGTGCCACTGAATGGCTTCGTGCCGTCACCGTCGCTCAGCGTCGCCAGCGCGCCCGCGGTTCCAGGCGCGTTTGCCTGTGCCGTCACACGAACCGCGCGCTGGACAGTGGCGCGATCCACACGAAAATGTTGTGCGCTTAGCGCCTCCAGAAAGGCGCTTTCGGGCAGCACGATCAGCGGAACTACAGCGCGCCGTTCGATTGCGTCTCCTGACGCACCTGGCTGCGCGGACGCGGGCTGCCGCGAGAGGAGAAGCATCGCGAGAGACAGCGTGGCGATCATCCAGCAGGAAGCCGTCTCTGACACCGGCGCGGGCGGCCGAGTTGCAACGGCGAGTTGCTGATGGCGACTCGAAGGCTGCGCTTGCTCGTGAGTTCGGCATCAGCCGGGATACGCTATATCGGTATGTTCCGGTAAAAAAGCGCCGGGCTGGCAAGCTTGGAAAATGAATTGTATGCAGGGAATCGGAGGAGGGAAGCGATGAGTGAATCGGAGATGCAAGCGGAGTTGGAGCGCCTACGGGCTGAGAATGCCCAGCTCAAGACCAAGACAAGGGCGGCCTTACTTTGAAGGTGAGCGAGAAGGGCGGGCTCTCTCTGTACGGGATGGGCCGGTTTCCGGTCACGCTCTACAAAGAACAGTGGCTCCGCATCCTGGCGAGCGCGCCTGAGATCGAGGCGTTCATCCGCGAAAACGACTCGAAACTGAAGACGAAGGAGTAGGGCTTTGAAGAAAGGAGTCCAGACCGCAATTTGCTGTCCCTGCGGGAATGAGAAGATCCGAGCCCTGGCCTCTGCGCTACCTGCTACACGCTGAAACGGCAGGATGCCGAGTATTACGGCGGCCTGCGAGAGCAGGTCTTAGAACGCGATGGATACGCCTGTAGGGTGTGCGGTGATCCTGATCCCGGAGTCCATCATCGGGAACCGGGCAAGTCTGTTCTGCATCTGATGATCGCTCTCTGTGCGGGGTGTCACGCGAAGGTCCATCGAACGAAGGTCGTCCTTACCGAATTTCCGCCGCTTCTGCTGGTACTGTGGCGAGAGCAGCACCCCGAAGGCCGCGAACAGACGTACCTTGATTTCAACGTTCGCAAACCGCCGGCTCAGAGTTTGCCACTGAACTTTGAAACCGCTAAAGAAGATTGAGCTATCTAAGCTGGGGAAAAACCCAACATTTCTGTCACCAAGGGCAATCTGACTTACTAACTTACTGAAATCTACACTTTCCTTGCACAACGGGATTGGTTCCGGTTAGACCGTCAACCGCCCCAACCGAAGCGGTGTGTGGTGATGGCTCGGGGCCTGTTCCGGCAGTACCCTCCCACACGAGGGCTCTCGGCGTGCCGCCGCCCGGAGCTTCTACGACAACCCCAACGGTTGTGGCTCGATATTTCCACGGTCGCAGTCTTTTCCGGAAATCGGTGCACGGAGGCCACCGATCATGAAGCAGAAACTTCGTTTTGCTCGAACGTTACCGCCTACACGCTTCTTCTGGACACGTTCTCCTGACCAACTCATTGTAGCGGCCGAGCAAATGACAGCTCGTGGCCATCCGGATCGAGCACGTGAAAATAGCGTTCACCCCACGAGGCGTCCCGCGGGCCTTCAGGATCAAATCCCTTTTCCTTCAGATGTGTCCAGAACACATCCACATCCGCAACGTGGAAGATCAGCCTGCCCCACCGCGACACACTGTCGCCTTGTTCGAGGTTGAGGATTGCAGATTCTGAATCGTTTGCTCGCAGCGAAGAGAAACTTGCCCCTTCTCCTCCATAAAGCAGTTCCATGCCGAGCACATTTCGGTAAAACTGGACTGAAGCCTTCATGTTCACAACCCGAAAAGTAACCGCAGAAATCTTTTCAATCGTCGGAGTCATACGCCAGCAGTGTACGTCGAATTTCATCGCCGCAGAGCATCCGGTGAAAGGTCACAGACGCCGTGAGACTTATCCGTGTTGAACCTGCTCCAGTCACTTCGATAAATTTTCCTTCGGTACGCTCCGAAGTGTAGTTGGTGAGATGCTAAACCCAACGCTCACGCGCCGCAGAGTAGTCAGCCGTCTTCAGGCACTATAGAATACGCACTCCTGGAAGTTTGACAACGGGAACGCCGGTAAAGCGAGGTGGAGCATTGCCCGATTCCATTGACTGGCCGCAGACGCATTCGCCGCGGCGCTGGCGCCGCTTCCTTGTTATTGTCGCCGTCGTTGCAGGCATCGTCTTCGGCGGTCGGACTGCGTTGTCGTACTGTGTGGAGGTGCTCTGGTTCAGATCGCTCGGCTACGGGGGGGTGTTCTGGAAAACACTGAGCCTGCAGTGGGGGATTTTCACGGTTTTTGCAGTGGCCACATTTCTCATCTTGTACGGAGCGTTTTCAGCTCTGAAACGGGCGAATCAAGCCGATCTGCCGAGCGGTCACACGATTTTCATCAACGGGCAGCCAGTGAGGCTGGCAGTCGAGCCTGTCATGCGCCTTATCGCTTTCGGCGGTTCACTCACCATTGCCGGTACGACCGGCACCGTGATGTTGGCGGAATGGCCGACGCTGGCGCTCTTCTGGTACGGACCGCACGCCACTGGTAGCGTCCTGGATCCGATCTTTGGCAAGCCGCTGAACTTCTTTCTGTTCACCCTGCCCGCATGGCAGCTCATCGTCGGCTGGCTGCTTATGCTGGCCCTAATTACTTGTGTACTCGCAGTTTTCTTCATCCTCATCACGAGCGGATCGCGTGCGCTCGACGGGCGTCGCAGCAGTTACGCCCCATCGCCCTGGCGCGGGCTCTCCGTCGCGGTTGCATTCCTGTTGCTCATCCTCGCGACGCGTGTGTATGTCGATCGATTCGAGCGCTTGTTCGATCGTCATACGATCTTTGAGGGTGTGACCTACACGGACGCGCACGTAATGCTCCCAGGCATGCTCGTCGTCTGTGCTGCGCTCGTTCTCGGCGCGGTGATCGCGGGGGTCAACGCCGTGTCGGTGCTACGCGGGCGCTGGCTCGTAGCTGCGATCCTTCCGGCCACGGTCTGTTATGCCGCACTTGGGGCAGTTGGCTGGTACGTCAGCAGCTTTGTCGTTAAACCGAACCAACTGGTTCGCGAACAACCCTATATTTCCCACAATATCGACATGACGCGGCGGGCGTACGGATTGGACCGATTCTCGCTACGCGAGTTTCCTGCTGAGGCGACCGTCGAGGCTACCGATCCAGCGAATAATCAGTCTACGCTTCAGAACATCCGGCTGTGGGACTGGCAAGCACTCCGGGACACCTTGCGTCAGATTCAGGCAATTCGCACCTACTACGACTTTCCGGACATCGACATTGATCGCTACGAAATTGATGGCAGGATGCGCCAAGTGATGCTCGCTACGCGCGAACTGAACGTCGACAAGCTTCCGGCGAGCAGCCGAAACTGGATCAACGAGAAGCTGATCTACACCCATGGCTACGGTATTACGATGAACCCGGTGAATGGGTTCACGACCGAAGGGCTGCCGACGCTGATGCTGAGCAACATGCCCGTCCAGAGCACGGTGCACGGTCTCACCGTCACGCGCCCAGAGATCTATTTCGGCGAGCTGACCAACACCGACGTGTACGTCAAGACGCGGCAGCAGGAATTCAACTACCCGCAAGGCCAGGCCAACACCCTCACGTCCTACGAGGGCAACGGGGGCATCGTTCTGGGTGGCTTCCTGCGCCGCATCATCCTCGCGCTCGACCGCGGCGATCTCGGAAAGTTGCCGTTCAGCGATGATGTGAACGCGGGGAGCCGGCTGCTGATGCGGCGCAACGTGCGCGATCGCGTATCGGCCTTAGCGCCGTTCCTCACTTACGATCAGGACCCTTACATCGTGGTGGGCGACGATGGCCGACTGTCGTGGGTTATGGATGCGTTCACGGTATCGGACCGTTATCCATACTCGAGCCACTACCGTCTCGGCAACAATCTCATTAACTACATGCGGAACAGCGTTAAGGTAGTCATCGACGCCTACGATGGGACGACAACGTTTTACGTGTTTGACACCGAGGATCCGGTCCTGGGGGCGTACCGCCGCATCTTTCCGACCCTATTCAAAAATGCGGCGGCGATGCCGGCAGGACTACGCAAACACGTACGCTATCCAGAGTCGTTGCTCAAATTGCAGGCGGAAGTGTACGGCCTGTATCACATGACAAATCCGGGGGTGTTCTACAACCGTGAGGATCTGTGGACAGTCGCCACCGAAGTCAGCATGAGCGAAGGTGGGGAACAAACGGTACAGGTGATGCAGCCGAATTTCGTGTTGATGAAACTGCCGGGCGAAACCGGCGTGGAGTTCGTAGAGATTCTCCCGTTCACGCCAGCCAACCGCAACAATCTGATTGGCTGGATTGCCGGGCGCAGCGACGACGCGCTCTACGGTACATCGGTGGTCTACGACTTTCCTAAAACCAAGGTGGTTGATGGGCCGCTGCAGATCGAGGCGCGAATTGATCAGAACGCGCAGCTTTCAGGACAATTGACGCTGTGGAATCAGCAAGGCTCACACGTGCGACGCGGGGCGCTCTTAGTGATTCCGTGCGGGCGCGCGCTGTTGTATGCGGAGCCGATTTACCTCCAGGCTGAGCGAAGCCCGATGCCGGAGTTGCGCGTCGTCGTGCTCGCGCTTCAAGATCGGCTTGCGTACGGACCGACCTTCGAGGCGGCGCTGACGGCTCTTTTTGGCGGAGGGGTCTCGTCAGTGAGTCCCACGGAGCCGGCGCGAGCCGCTCCGGCATCCGCCGCCGCGCCCCAGCCCGCAGCAGATCTCAACTCACTCATCGCGGAAGCCGCCAAAGACCTTGCCGACTACCAGCGCCTGACAGCGGAAGGCAAGCTTGGCGAGGCTGGGCAGAAGCTTGAAGAGCTGAAACGCACAATCGACAAACTGAACGCGCGTCAACGATAGTTCCCCTGCGACGCTGCGTTCTTACCTGTCGAAATCTTCATAAGAAAAACTACCCAGAGACCAGCTTCGGGGATATTTCCGCTGTTGTCGCATGCCAAGAAGTTGCAGGATTGTTTCCTAATAGCCCCGTCTTCCGGGAGCAACTAAGCGATTTTAGGAACGAACCGCAGGTCACTTCTAGTATGCCGACTAAAAGTCTCGATAACCATGCTCGATACTTTTTTGCCCCGCGTGAACCGCTTCAAGAATCGTCACCTTCGGTGGCACATGCCCAGCGAACGGGATCGTATTCTACACGCAAAGTGTGCCTCTCGGCATCGGTTCCTGCGCTCGGGAGAACCAGACATCCAGGATCACTAACAAGAAGCGCCAATCCTGATCAAATGTGAAGCGAAGGCCCTTGACGTATTCATTGAATGGGGCAACTGTCTCTTTCTTGAGTTCTGAACCAGCACACGGCACCGTGTAGAGACATGCAAAGCAGACAAATGCACTAACCAACATAGGCAAATTGCAAGCGCGTATAAGTACGTGGGCATGCCTACTCTCTCTGGCCCAATCCGCGAATAAGAGTCGAGAAATTCAATACAGCTCTTTGCTTGATCGTGAAAAGGTGTATGTTGGTCAACCAGAGGCAGAACAACGAATCTTTGCGAACGAGCTGTTGGCGCGCGGCTTTCCCCGTTTGCCCAATTAATGGTCTGGCGTTCCCGCACCCGTACCCAGCAGCCGCTGCCGCCACGCCACTGCCTCGTCGACAAAACCCGCCTGCATCAATCCCAACAGAGTGAATGCTGTATCGCGCAGCCAGCAGTAGCGATAGTCCTAGTTGCGCGGTCCACCGATCTTCTCCGGAAGCGACGTCGTCACCGCTGCGACAACGCCTCCGGACGGTTGGTACGTCAGAGCCTTCAGTATCATAAGCGAGCGCTACACCGCGTTCGCATACGCTACCCCTGTACCGACCCGTCCCGCGAGACCAGCGCCGCCGTCTCGCAGTGTCTCCGATTATGCAATAGGCCTCGATTCTTGCCGCATGTAGCGGCCCTTGCGTACGCGGCTTCGGTTCTACCAATGTTCCTCCCTCGTGGCCGGTATTCGTGCTGCAACCACATACCTGCTGGGCGCATCTGTCTACGCGGGAACAGGATGCACAATCTTATTGGATGCGGAAAACGCAGCATCGCAGATGTCCTGAGTCGGTGTAATGTCGCTTTGACAGAATGAATAACAATGCAGCATAAGCTAAATCAGAGACTAGATTGAGATGAAACCGTCCGAGGGTCGCAAGCGCGTCATCATCGAGGAGATTCGTCCACAGGTTGACTGTGGCCGTTACCCAGCCAAGCGCACTCTTGGCGATGCCATCACCATCACCGCGGCCGTCTTCGGCGATGGACATGATCATGTCGCCGGGCGCCTTCTCTACCGCAACGATTCAGAGAGTGACTGGCGTTCGACACCGCTCACTCCGCTCGGCAACGATCTGTGGTCCGCGAGCTTTACCGTCGACAAGCTCGGCTACTGGAGCTACACCATCGAGGCCTGGATCGACCACTTCGAAACATGGTGCGCCGACTTACATAAGCGCATCGAAGCGCAGCCCAGGAACGGCGACAAAAACAACGGGCAGGATATCCCGCTTGCCCTTCGGACCGGCGCCAAGCTTCTTGAAGACACGCTGCCCCGTGCCCGCTCGCAGGACAGCAGGGACGCCAACCTGATCCAGCAGGTCGTCCTCTCTCTGCGCTGGCTTGCCGATCAGAACTCTCCCTACTACGAATATCCCCTCTCCGATGAGCTCCTCGACGTCGTCGCGCGTCATCCCGACCTCACTCTCGCCACTCGCTACCCGCAAGAGCTTCGCTTATGGATCGATCGCGAACGCGCCAGCTACTCCACCTGGTATGAGCTCTTTCCCCGCTCCGCCTCGCCCAGCCTTAGCCGTCACGGCACTTTCGCCGACGTCAAAGCTCTTGTGCCCTCCATCGCCGCTATGGGTTTCGACGTGCTCTACATGCCGCCCATCCACCCTATCGGCCGCGCCTACCGCAAGGGTCGCAACAATAGCGTCACAGCAGCCGCTGACGATCCCGGCAGCCCATGGGCCATCGGCTCCTCCGAAGGAGGCCACAAGGCTATCCATCCGGAACTCGGGACCTTCGAGGACTTCCATCATCTGCTCGCCACCGCTCAAAGTCATGGTATGGAGATCGCGCTCGACATCGCATTTCAGTGCTCGCCCGATCATCCCTGGGTCGCCGAGCATCCGGAATGGTTCGTCATTCGTCCCGATGGTTCCATCCAATACGCCGAAAATCCCCCAAAGAAATATCAGGACATCTATCCGCTCAACTTCGAGTCAGAAGACTGGGAGGCGCTCTGGCAGGCCCTCTACGACGTCTTCATCTTCTGGATTGGCAACGGCGTCCGGATCTTCCGCGTCGACAACCCTCATACAAAGGTATTGCCCTTCTGGGAATGGTGTATCGCGGAGATCCACAGCGAACATCGCGACGTCATTTTGCTCTCCGAGGCATTCACGCGACCGCACATCATGTACTCGCTCGCAAAAGCCGGCTTCACACAGAGCTATACCTACTTCACCTGGCGCAATAGGCGCGACGAGCTCGAACAGTACTTCGAGGAGATTACCCGGCCGCCTATCTCCGACTTTTTCCGCCCGAACCTGTGGCCAAACACCCCGGACATTCTCCACGCGACTCTCCAGCAGGGAGGCCGCCCCGCCTTCATGCAGCGGCTCATCCTCGCCGCCACCCTGGGAGCCAACTATGGCATCTACGGTCCGGCCTTCGAGCTCAGCGAGAATATCCCCATCAAACCCGGCAGCGAAGAGTACCTTCACAGCGAAAAGTACGAGCAGCGCCTGTGGGACTGCGCCTCCAACCATTCGCTCGCTCCGCTCATCACGCGCGTGAACCATATTCGCCGCGAGAACCCTGCCCTGCAAAGCGACCGTTTCCTCTTATTCCACCACACCGACAACCCGCGCCTGCTCTGCTACAGCAAGCAGACCCCCGACAATCTCATCCTCGTCGCGGTGAATCTCGATCCGCGCGAAGTGCAGGTCGGCTGGATCGACCTCGATCTCAAGCAACTCGGCATCCCCCATGACCAGCCCTTCGAGATCGAAGACCTCCTCACCGGTGCTCGCTACACATGGCGTGATCGCAGCAACTACGTCGCCCTCCGGCCCGAGGTTATGCCTGCCCACATCTTTCGCGTCACCCGCCCGCCGCAGACAACGTCTAAACTTGCCTCACCAACGCCTGAACCGGAGAGCTACGAGTGAAGAAGCAAGGAAGCGCCACAGGTCCGCTCTGGTACAAGGACGCCGTCATCTACGAGCTGCACGTTCGCGCCTTCCAGGACTCGAACGCCGACGGCATCGGCGACTTCCCCGGCCTCATCTCGCGCCTCGACTACCTTCAGGACCTCGGCGTCACCTGTCTCTGGCTCTTGCCTTTCTTCCCCTCCCCGCTGCGCGACGATGGCTACGACATCGCCGACTACAACAACGTCAATCCCAGCTACGGCATCCTCGACGACTTCAAGCAGTTTCTCGACGCCGCACACCAGCGCGGCATGCAGGTCATGATCGAGCTGGTCATCAATCACACCAGCAATCAGCACCCATGGTTTAAGCGGGCGCGCCTGGCGCCACCCGGCTCTCCAGAGCGCGACTTCTACGTCTGGTCCCCCACCGACCAACCCTTCAAAGACGCTCGCATCATCTTCACGGACACGGAAAAATCCAACTGGACCTGGGACGAGACCGCGAAGGCATTTTACTGGCACCGCTTCTTCTTTCATCAGCCCGACCTCAACTACAATAATCCGTCGGTCCTTGAAGAGGTCCTCAAGGCCATGCGCTTCTGGCTCGATATGGGTGTCGACGCACTCCGCATGGACGCCATCCCCTATCTCGTCGAACGCGACGGAACTTCGTGCGAGAACCTGCCCGAAACACACGCCATCATCAAACGTATCCGCGCCGCCATCGATGAGGAGTACGCCGGTCGCCTCATCTTGGCCGAGGCCAACCAGTGGCCCACCGATGTTCGACCCTACTTCGGCGACGGTGATGAGTGCCACATGGCCTTCCACTTTCCGCTGATGCCGCGCATCTACATGGCGCTCCGCCAGGAAGATCGGCTCCCCATCACCGACATCATGGCACAGACCCCTCAGATACCCTACAACTGCCAGTGGGGACTCTTCCTGCGCAACCACGACGAGCTCACCCTCGAGATGGTCACCAGCGATGAGCGCGACTACATGTACTTTGCCTACTCGGCCGACCCGCGCATGCGCATTAACGTGGGCATCCGCCGCCGCCTCGCGCCGCTTGTCGACAACAGCCGTCGCCGCATCGAGCTTCTCAACTCACTTCTCTTCAGCTTCCCCGGCACGCCCATCATCTATTACGGCGACGAGATCGGCATGGGCGACAACATCTACCTTGGCGACCGTAACGGCGTCCGCACCCCCATGCAGTGGAATTCTGACCGCAACGCGGGCTTCTCCACCGCAGTTCCCGCCAAGCTCTATTTGCCCGTCATCATGGACCCCATCTGGGGGCACCAGGCCATCAACGTCGAGGCCCAGCAGAGCGATCCATCTTCGCTGCTGCACTGGACCCGTAACATGATCGCCTTGCGCAAGCTATTCCGCGTCTTCGGCCGCGGCACGCTTGAATTTCTTCATCCTGAGAACCGCAAGATCCTCGCGTACATCCGTCACTACGACCCCAACTCCCCCTCGCGCGAACAAACCGAGGCCCACACACGCGACGTCACCTCGCCTGGCACCGAGACGGTTCTCTGCGTCGCGAATCTTTCACGCTTTGCTCAGCCTGTCTCGCTCGATCTCTCCGAATTCGCCGGCATGGTTCCTGTTGAGATGCTCGGCTACGTGTCATTTCCTCCCATCACAAGCCAATCCTATCCTCTGACGCTCGCTCCGTACTCCTTCCTCTGGCTCGAGCTTCAGCCTGCAGCGCAGGCCGTTGAGCCTATCGCGACCGAAGAGACGCAACCCGCCGTCGATCTCGTCACTCCTACGCTCGAGAACATCCTTACAGGCTCTGGCCGTGAAATCCTCGAGCACCTTCTGCCGGGCTGGCTCGCTCGTCAGCGATGGTTCGGAGCCAAGGTCCGCACCATTAAGTCAGTCCACGTCCGGAACTCCGTCCGGCTCGACTCGGCCCTCTCCAATACCGCCGTCGTCCTCCTCGAGATTATCTATGACGACCACCGCCAAGAACCCTCCCCAGATCTCTACCAGGTTTCTCTCGCGATTACTTCGGGAGAGGAAGGTGAACTCTTCCAAACCGACCATCCGGCTGCGATCATCGCCAGGTTGACCACTCCGGCCGGTCCCGCTGTCATTTATGACGCCACCATTCGCGAAGACCTCCGCCAGGCACTGCTCCACCTGATTGAAAGCAGTGCCGAGTTGCCTGCGACTGATGGCATCCTTCGCGCGCAGGCGAGCAGCGTCTTCCTCTCCACGCGCGGCGACGGTCCGCTCCCCACGCGGATATCCTCTGCTGAACAGTCGAACACCTCTCTTCTCTACGACCAGCGCCTTATCCTCAAGCTCTTCCGCCGCCTTCAGCCCGGCGAAAACCCTGATACGGAGATCGGCCGATTCCTCACCGAGGTGGCCCGCTTCCCCCGAATTCCTCCCTTCTGCGGAGAGATCCGCCTGACCTCCGGCGACGAGCCGATTACCCTTGCCATGCTGCAGGGTCTGATCGAAAACCAGGGCGACGGCTGGCAGTGGACCCTCGATGAACTCGCGCGGTACTTCGAAACCATCTCCTCGTGTCCCGCACCGCCCGACGTCGGCTCTCCACCATCGTTCACCGTTCAGTCCCACGTGCCAGCTCAGTCGACTGAATTCGCTGGCTTTACCCTCGAGGCAGCCGCGCTGCTTGGCCGCCGTACTGCAGAGATGCACCTCGCACTTGCCACGCCTACGGATGATCCGGCCTTTACCGCGGAGCCCTTCACTTGCGCGGATCTTGAGGCCGACGCTTTACGCCTGGATTCTCAACTCCATGTGACGCTCGAAGCCCTCAAGCAATCGATGGCGCGCCTCTCCGACGACTCCACTGTCGATTCTGCCGCGCGTATCCTCTCCAACCGGCTCGACCTCATCAGCCGCGCCTCCGCCCTGCGCGCATCCGAACTCGCCTCCGACCAGCCCGGCCAGCGCATTCGCATCCACGGCGACTACCATCTCGGCCAGGTCCTCCGCGCCCACAACGACTACATCATCCTCGACTTCGAGGGCGAGCCCGCGCGTTTACTCAGCGAGCGCCGGCAGAAACAGTCGCCCCTCAAAGATGTCGCGGGTATGCTGCGCTCGTTCAGCTATGCCGCCTTCTCCGCGCTAAACGCCTTCACCGGCCATCATCCTCCCCCCTCCGTCGACCAGGCGCGTTGCCTGGAGGCATGGGCGATTCTCTGGCAAAACGCCGCCTCGACAGAATTTCTGCGCGGCTACCGCGAGGCGATCGCCCAACGGCCGGAGCTTGTTCCCACGCCATCCGCTGCGCAGACACTTCTTAACGCATATCTTCTCGAGAAGTCCCTCTATGAACTCCTTTATGAACTCAACAACCGTCCCGCCTGGGTTCGCATCCCTCTGACAGGTATCCTCGGGCTTCCGCGATAAACTTTCATTCGAAGCACTGATCGAGTTCTGCACTCACCCATGGCCACCTCCTCTCCGAATGCCGTCCCCGCCACCGATGCCGCTCCCATTCCAGCGGGCTCCCTACTTGTCCATCTCGCGCCGCTGCCAGCGGAAGCGCTTGAAGCTGCGCTCTCGAACCTCGCACTCGCCTTTCCCTCACAGACGGTCGTCGTAGCGCTGCCCCAGATGTCAAATCTTACGTCGCAGACATCCTTCAACACGATTCGCCGGCTGCCCTACGCTCCCGTCTCATCGACAACCCGCACCTTGACCGCCGCAGCTTCCGCCCGCTATCACCTCGGCCCCAAGAAGGCCTGGTCAACTCGGCAATTCTCTATCCGCTCAACCGCGCTCTCTTCGGCGCTCGCCCTCGTTTCCTCTCGCCCTCGATCTTCCCTCGCTTCGAATGTCCGAACGCCTGGCCGCCATGGCGCAACGCTTCACCACCGCCAATCAGGAGGATGCCCTGCTCTGGCCCACCGCGGAAGCCGCGGTGGGCTCATATACGTGCACTGAGGTTGATATTCCGTCGCGCACTTTTCCCCAGCCGCCAGCCGTCGACCTCAACACCATTCTCAAGCAGATCGCCAGTTCGCATTTTGCAGAGACCGGAGCTAATGCCGCCTTCTGGCAGCGCGTCAGGACCACTCCTCCGCGCCCCGCCCCTCCGGTACCTACTCCCATCGACGGGCTGCCCGACGTTGCGCCCATGCTCGACTCCTTCCAACTCGCCTACAACAATCTTCGTGAGCTCTGGTCGCTCGTGCTGCCGCCGCAGTCGTTGCTCGGCTTCAAGCGCCTCAATGCTCTTCTTGCGGCCGACTTTCGCATGCCCAATTCGCTCTGGGCATCGCTTATGACTTCGCCGTCGCCTATCGCCTGGGGACCATCAATCGCGGCCACCTGCTCGGCGCGCTTACGCCTCTCTATCTGGCATGGATCGCCTCGCACCTCACGCTCATTCGCAACGGTACGCCGCCCGAAAAGCACGTTGAGGAACTCGCACAGGTCTTTGAGACCGACAAACCCTACTTCGTATCCCGATGGCGCTGGCCCGACAGGTTCAATCCGTGAAGCTGTGCGTATTTCGTTAACCCGCCGACTTGCTGACTCACTGCTTCGCTCATAAACCAGGCATCTAAGGAGAGCAAACCATGTGGCAACAGGTTGAACTCGCACTCAAAGAATCCGCTCATCGCGCCCTGGTCACGCTAGCCAACTTTCTCCCCGGCATCCTCGCCCTTCTCATCGTCGTAATCCTGCTGACCCTGATCGGAGCGCTCGTCGCCGCCCTGCTGCGCCGCCTGCTCACTTCCATGCGCTTCGATGAGCGCCTTGCCCGAAACACGGTCGTCCCTCTCAGCGATTGGGCACCCTCCCACAGCCCTACACTTCTGATCACACGGACCTTCTTCTGGGGCTGCGTCATTCTCGGCTTCATCATCGGCATCCTCGCCTTCGACTCAGCCTACTCCGGCAATTTCCAGGTATCGATCCTGCTTCTGGCATACCTCACCCACTCCGTCGGAGCCGTCATCCTCCTCATCCTCGGCACCCTTATCGCGCGCTTCCTCTCGCGCTCGGTCCTTATCGGAGCGGTCAACCAGAACCTTCAGTACGCGCGCTTCCTCTCGCTAGGCGTCAAGTGGATGGTCCTCGTCATCACTGCCGCCATGGTCCTCGATCACCTTCAGATCGGAGGAACAATCGTCGGCCTCGCCTTCGGCATCCTCTTCGGAGGCATCGTCCTCACGCTCTCGCTCGCAGTAGGCCTCGGCTCGCGCGAGATCGTCAGCCGCTCGCTCGAAAAAAACGTCGACCGTCCACTCGATACCATGCCGCCCGAGAGCGACTACCGGCCCTCATCCACAGAAACCCTGCGCCACTTTTGAGCAGCCCTGTGTTTGATCGCCGGGAGCGATGTCTACTTCTGGCTAGGCGCGACGACTACGATCATGAAGCTTCCCGGCTTCGCAGTCATTTTGCCACCCGGTGCAGCCTCAAACTCCGCCGTAGGCAGATAAATCCTGTCCTCGTCGGATCGGTCCCTATGGTCCTCGCGCCAGTTGGCGTCTTCACCACCTGCTCGATCTCAAACTTCCTCGGGCGACGTCTCCCGGGCGACTGCGAGCGAACCCTCAGGGCTGGGAATCAAAAGAAACCCGGTCTGGCAGCCGGATGGGCAGTTCCTACTGTTTTCTGCAAGTTTTACTGGAAGTTCAATCCGTATCGATCGCATCAAAAGTGATGGCACCGGGACAAGCGAGACAGTTCTCAAGTCGGACGGCTTCGTTGACAACCCTGCGTCAGTTTGTCGCGAAGGCAATTATTTGGCTTTTGCCCAATACCCAAACGTTCCGGGAGGCCCAAGCCTTGAAAGGTCCGCGGTTTGGATACTTCCCCTTACCGGAGACCGGAAGCCTTTCCCTTTGATCAACTCTCAGTTCGGGAATTCGTCGGCTACATTCTCTCACCAACTGTAAGTGGGTTGCCTATGTTTCGATCGAGACCGGACAGCGTGAGGTTTATGTCACCCATTTCCCCGACGCTACGCGCAGATACCGGGTATCGACACAAGGCGGCACACTGCCGCGGTGGCGAGGTGATGGTAAGGAGTTGTTCTATCTTTCTCAGAACAGCGTTCTGGCCGAGAGCGTCGACGAAAAGGCTGATTCGATATCGCTTGGCACCCCGCGTACACTCTTCAGCGCAGCCAACTACGGAGCGGCGAACGTTACCTCCTATGACGTGACAGCTGATGGCCGGCGCTTTCTGATAACCGAACTCAACTCCCCAAAGGGACCTGTCCCCCTCACGCTCGTCACAAACTGGGATGCGGAGTTGAAGACAATATGAGACTCGCCAGGTGACGAGCGCCTTGCAAAGGGGCCTGGAGATACACTTTGGCGTCTTCGACAGTCCCAACAACCGCCGAGAATACTTAAACTCGGCTTGTGGCAGGTTTCTCGGCTCCGTCACATGGTTCCTGGTGACGGCAACCCTTCCATAATCCGGTAAGGGAAGGGGTTGCCGACATCCTGCGAGTAACTGACGACAAGAGCGTTACTGCTCCGCACAAACCTCTGCGTTTCCTTCGACACTGTAAGTTTAAAAAAATGGGGCGAAGAATTGGAACCGTCCCGATCGAACAGCGGTGCAAAAGATTTCACTCGGCCGTCCAGAACGCTCTTGGGAAGATCATCTCCACTCGCAATCCGCCATTAGGGTCATTGATCGCTTGAATGCGACCCCCGTGAAGGCGCACGATCCTTTCTGTGATCGCCAACCCGAGTCCGACGCCTCCTGGGTCGTAGCTGCGCGTATCGGCCACACGATAGAAAGGCTTGAAAATATTCGATAATTCCTGCTCCGGCACGCCAGGGCCGTGATCCCGGATGGAGAGGATGACTTCGTTCTCACTCGTCACTCCGTCGGTTCGCAGGGCTACTTCAACCGCCGTTCCAGTTTGAGTGAACCGGATTGCATTGCGAAGAACGTTCTCGACTGCGCTCCGCAGAAGATTTGGGTCTCCCAGAACGGCAGGATTCGCGGCTTGCACAATGTCGACGCGGCTCCCTCTTTCCTGCGCTTCGAAATCAGCATCGCTGACGACGCTTGAAATTAGTTCGGACAGGTCGACTCGCACAGGCGTCTGCAGCGTAGAGGCCGCCTCGAGCTTGGCGACGGTCAGCAGCCGTCCGATCATCTGGTTGAGTCGTTGCAGGTCGGTCTCCAGGCGGTCCAGGGCGGGATCGTCGCGCACACGGCCCCGCAGCAGGTCCAGGGCTACATTCATCCGCGCCAAAGGCGATCGAAGCTCGTGAGAAACGTCATACAGGAGCTGGCGCTGGCTGGAGATAAGATGTTCCGTCTTGTCCGCCATTCGATTGAAGTCGCGCACCAGGTCGCCAAGTTCATCCCGGCGCAGCTCCATGCTGGGTTCGGCGCGCACGCTGAGCTCGCCCGCCGCAATTTGCTGCGCCGCCGAACGCAGACGGAGAATGGGAGTGGTTAGGTAGAGAGTGAGAAAGTAACAGATGGCGCCAGAGACCAGCAGTGCCACCACAACGCGCAAAGGCGCCATGCCGGAATGCTCGCCGCCTAAGGCTCGTGGGCCTGCCAGCAGCTCCGATGCATAGATGTAGGCACGACCATTGGACCCCTTGATCGGAACGGCCATCCTCGCCAGGCCACGCCGCATGTCGGAGTCCGATGGCTTGCCGCTGACGATGTGTGCCGTCATGACCTCGAACTCCGGGCAATATTCTCCAGCCAATGGGTGTCCGGCATCATCGAAGAGGCAGGCGTGGATGTGGGCGTCCTCGGAGAGGCGATGAATGTACTCGGATGCGGCAGATGCACCGCTTTGTTCGAACGCGCCGGCAGCTGCCGTCCCAAAGTACCTTGCCGTATCTTCAAAACCGGCATGCCAGCGCGAGGGCACGCTTGCAGGCTGCAACACCCAAGCCAGCACAAGCGAGATTCCGGTAAGGATCACGGTCGCCCAGAACCAGAGAAATATCTTGAGGAAGAGATGCCGCATGCTTAGTGCTCCTCGTTTGCCCGGCGCGACGCAAGCAGATAACCGCTGCCGCGCACGGTCTTGATATGTTCGAGGCCGCGATGCACATCCAGCTTCTTTCTGAGATTGCTGATATGAACGTCTATCGTGCGATCGAACACCCCCAGCTTTCTTCCCAGAGCAGCATCGGTGAGATATTCGCGGGTAAGGGCGCGTCCAGCATTGCGGACCAGGACCTCAAGCAAAGCGAACTCGACCGTCGTGAGGTGCAGTGAGCTACCGTCGACCCAGGCCTCTCGTGCTGCGATGTCGATCGTGATGTCTCCCGACGTGAAGCGGTCGGGACCTGAACGCCGCTCATCCAATCGGCGCAGAATCGCTCTGATGCGGGCGACGAGTTCTCGCGGATTAAACGGCTTCGGCAGGTAGTCGTCGGCCCCCACCTCCAGGCCGACGATGCGGTCGATATCGTCTCCGCGAGCTGTCAGCATCAACACAGGAACCGAGGACCGCGAGCGCAGCTCTTTGAGAAGCTCCATTCCTCCCATGCGCGGCAGCATCACGTCCAGGATAACAAGGGAGTATTCGCCGGAGCTTGCCATCTCCAATCCACGCTGCCCATCGTGCGCCGCATGGAGAACGAATCCGTCCTCCTTAAGGCGTTCGGCGAGAAGTGCGCAGAGCTCAGTATCGTCATCGACAATCAGCAGGCGGTTCATGGCAGTCGGCATTCCGTGCTTCTCCAGATGGTAGTCGGAGAAGCCACACCATGCGCAAATCTTTACTTACCTTTACATTCCCTGACCAATCTTTATCGCATGCGCCTTTTCGTAATGCTGTACTCAAGCAGATGGGATTGCGAGGTGTACCGATGAAACGCAAAGCACTTTGGGCAGTATTTGGATTGACTGTAGTTGCTCTTGTCATAACTGTCGCGCGAGCAGACTTCAGGAGAGGACACGGCTGGTGCGGTAACGGATGGCATCATGGTGGGCCGCTGGGCCATGTAGGTCGCGAACTCAAGCTGAGCGATGCTCAGCTTTCCCAGGTCCGGTCAATATGGATCGAAGAGCGGCCGATGATAACGGCCCTGCTCAAAGACTTGACCAGCGGAGCCCATCAATTGGCCAATGCGAGCGTCGGCGGAAAGTTCGATGAGGGCAAGGTGCAGGCAATCGTGGTCACGGAAGGCAATACCTTTGCGAAATTGCTCCTGGAAAAAGAACGCTTCAAATCGCGTGTCTACACCACGGTCCTGAACGAGGAACAGCGCCACTCCGCGGATAAGCTGCAGCAACGCTGGCTGGACAGGATGGACCATGCCGTCGCGCGGCTCGACAGAGGAAATCAGTAGCTAGTGAAACGAAATAACAGGTGCAACCATGCGCAACTCTCTCTCGTTGATCCTGAAAAACGCTGCTCGCAACAAGCGCCGAAGCTTTCTTACGGCAGCCAGTATGGCGACCTCTCTCTGCGTGCTCGGGTTGATCTTCGCCCTTTACCAGATACTTTTTGGGGGCGGAGAAGAGACTCCAGCTACGGCGTTGCGCCTGATCGTCCATCACAAGGTCTCCCTTACTCAGGAGTTGCCCGCATCGTTTGAAGAAAAGATTCGCAAGATTCCAGGCGTCAAGGCCGTTACGAGTCTGCGCTGGTTTGGCGGAACCTATAAGGACCCGGGCGATCCGAAAAACCACTTTGCCCAGTTCGCCATCGAGCCGCAGGCATTTCTCATGGTCCACCCTGAGATTCACCTGTCCGCGCAAGAGCAGCAAGCGTTCCTGACCCAGAAGACCGCAGCCCTCGCAACCCGCGATCTTGCCGACAAGCTGCACTGGCAGCCTGGAGAGCGGATCACTATCGTGAACTCGACATCGACACCTGCGCTGACGCTGGAGCTGACGCTCGTGGGCGTCTACGACGCCTCCAACGAAGGCTATGGAGAGACCATCTACTTCAACCGCGACTACTTGGAGGACAGCCTGCCGGCATCCGACAAGCGCCGCGGCATGACCCAGCAGTATCACGTGGAGGCATCTTCGAAAGAAGACGTCGCCCGCGTCGCCGCGGCGATCGATAGCGCCTTTGCCGAATCGCCTGCACCGACCCTGACGGAAAACGAGCGCGCCTTCATGCTGAGTTTCATCTCGTTCATCGGCAGTTTGAAGGTCTTCATGCTCGCGATCTGCTCCGCTGTCACGTTTACGATCGTCCTCGTATCGGCTACCGCCATCTCCATGTCTGTTAGGGAGCGTACACGCGAAGTAGGCATCCTCAAGACCCTGGGCTTTGCCTCGTCGGACATTCTTCAGATGATTCTCGGTGAATCCCTTCTTATTGGCCTGGTTGGCGGAGTTGCTGGATGCATCGCGGCGGAGGGCCTATGTCTCGCTCTTGCTCGCGCCGCCCACTCGCAAACTGCATTCCGGACCCTCAGCACGCTTTCCATGACTCCGCTTACGGTGCTGCTCACCTTGGCCGCCGCGGCTCTCGTAGCGGCCATCAGCGCGGCCATTCCGGCACGAAGTGCGGCGCGAATATCCATTCTCCATGCATTGGCATACACGGGGTAAACAGATGAAGATTCCACTGCGATATAGCTGGCGAAACCTTATCGTCCGGAAGACGACGACTCTGATGACCGTGTTGGGCATTGCCATAACGGTCTTTGTGCTGATAGCATCGCTTGCTCTTGTCGACGGCCTGCGAAAGGCTTTCACAAGCACAGGGGATCCTCTTCAAATCCTGGCGCTACGTAAGGGCAGCACCTCGGAGCTCGCCAGCGCGGTTACGCCCGAGACGTTCTCCCAGTTGCAGGCTCTTCCCGGTATAGCGGAAGATGCAAACGGCGCGCCTTTGGCATCTCTTGAGATGGTCACTGTCATCAACCTCCCAAGCCCCAAACTCGCGCGAGGGATGAATGTGACACTCCGGGGCTTGTCTCGCGTGGGTGTAGACATGCGCGGTGCTCCTCTGATGCAAGGGCGCTGGTTCCAGGCAGGGCAGCGGGAAGTAGTGGTAGGCAAATCGATCTCTGCGCGTTATCCCGATGCCGCAATTGGCCATCGCCTGAACTTTGGACGAGGCACTTGGCAGGTCGTTGGGGTGATGGATGGCGGCGACTCCGCGCTGAACAGCGAGATATGGGGTGATGTCAATCAGATGAGCTCCGATTACAATCGCCAGGCTTCGCTCAGTTCCATCCTGGTGCGCGCGACAGATCCCGCCGCGATGGCCCGGTTCATTGCTGCTATCGGCGAGGACCGCAGCCTCGGGTTATCCGCCACTTCCGAAAAAGAGTATTACGCGAAACAGACCTCCTCCGGCGTTCTGCTGGAAGCCAGCGGCATCTTCATCGCTTTCATCATGGCGGTGGGAAGCAGCTTTGCGGCAATGAACACAATGTATGCCGCGGTAGCACGGCGAGGCCGCGAGATCGGCACACTCAGAACCCTTGGGTTTTCACGCTTCCAAGTCATGCTGAGCTTCATGATCGAATCTCTCCTGCTCGCATCGATGGCGGGCATCGTTGGTTGTATCGCCAGTCTCCCTTTGAACTACATCACGACCGGCATCGGCAACTTTGCAACATTCAGTGAAATACAGTTTCGCTTTCACGTCGGCTTGACGACAGCCATTGCTGGGATCACGTTTGCGATGCTGCTTGGCCTCGCCGGCGGATTTGTCCCGGCTCGCGCAGGCGCTAAGAAAGAAATCCTTGCCGCGCTAACGGAGAACTAACCTCCATGACCGTGGATCTTAAGCATTTGCGGATTGATCGCTCCTCTGACAAACAGCCGTCGGAGAAAAAGCCTCATGACGGCAGCCGAAAACTATTGCCCGGCGGTAAAAGGCTGTTGCTCGCCGGAGCGGCACTTCTGGTTGTATGCGTTTCAGGTGCGATCTTCCTCGCTACCCGGTCACCTGCACTGCAAGTAGCTGTCACGACGGTGCACGCGGAAAACGTGACTGGTGGCAGTGGCGGCGAGGTTATCTTGAATGCGACCGGCTACATCGTCCCCGCGCATAAGATTGACGTCGCAACCAAGGTAAATGGACGTGTGGCATGGATCGGCGTTGGCAAGGGCGATCAAGCGAGCGCTGGACAGATGCTGGTGCGTCTCGAGTCCGATGAGTACCAGGCCAAAGTGCAGGAAGCCGTCGGCCAGATTAACTACCTCAAGGCAAAACTGGCCGAATTGCAAAACGGGTCGCGGCCGCAGGAGATCGCGAAGGCCAATGCAGACATGGCCGAGATGCAATCGGAGATGGAGAATGCCCGCGTCACCTTGCAGAGGACCCGCCGGTTGGCAGAGGCGCAGGTTCTCTCGAGGCAAGCTCTTGATGATGCGACTGCCAAATTCAATCAGGGAGAGGCAAAGTTCAAGTCACTCGAACGCAGCTACGACCTCGCACGTGTGGGCCCGCGCTCCGAAGAGATCGACGCAGCCCGGGGACAGTTGGAACAAGCTGAGGGCACGCTTGCGTATGCCCGCACGCAGCTTCAGAACACAGTCATTCGAGCGCCCGTCGCAGGCACCATCCTCGAAAGAAATGTCGAGCCAGGTGAGTTTGTCACCACCGGTTTTGTAAGCGACAACGGCGCGCGAGGATATGTCGTTTCTCTCGCTGACCTGCATCAGCTCCAGGTGCAACTCGACATCAGCCAGAATGACTTTTCCCGTCTTGTGCAGGACCAGCCTGCCGTCATCACGACGGACGCCTATCCGGATCGGAGATACGAAGGCGAAATTGAAGAAATCTCGCCTGTTGCCAACCGCCAGAAGGCGACCGTCGAAGTGAAGGTCAAGATACGCGATCCCGATCACCTCCTGCGGCCCGATATGAACGCCTCGGTAGCATTCGTCGCGGTCGCTGCGCAAAAGCAATCCGGAGGAGCGTTGCCGGTTATCTCCGTGCCGAAGACCGCGCTCCGCGATCTTGGAGTCTTCGTCGTCGTGAACGGCAAGGCAGCATACCACAAGGTCCGCACCGGCGCCGCTTCTGCGGATGCAGTGCAAATAATTGAGGGGCTGCAGGAGGCTGATCAGCTCATCGTCAACCCGCCTGCCAGTCTCAGGGAAGGCCAGGCAGTCAAAACTGGAAAGAAGGAATAACCCATGAGTGATATCGCTATCGAAGCAAGAGACCTGACAAAAACCTATACCCACGAAGAATTCAGCGTCACCGCGCTGGACGGCATCAGCCTTACCGTTCCGAACGGCGATTTTGTTGCCCTGATGGGTCCATCAGGCTCCGGAAAATCGACGCTGCTTCACCTGGTGGCCGCCATGGATATGCCAACTACAGGCGAAATCAGGGTCTTGGGCAGCAGGCTCGAATCCATGAAAGATCGCGAGGTTGCCCGTTGGCGAAATGCTCATGTCGGGTTTGTCTTTCAGTTTTTTAATCTCATATCAGTGCTGACGGCCCTTGAGAATGTCGAATTGCCCTTAAACCTTACGTCGCTAAGGCAGAAAGAGAAGCAGAAGCATGCAAAGACCGCATTGAACCTAGTGGGTCTGGGAGATCGCATGGACCATCTGCCGCATCAGCTATCCGGCGGGCAGCAGCAACGCGTCGCTGTTGCACGCGCCCTGGTAACGGATCCCGATCTGATCCTTGCAGATGAGCCGACCGGGAACCTAGACGCTTCTTCCGCCCAGGACGTACTGGCGCTCATGCAGCAACTTCATCGGGAATTCGATAAAACCATCGTGATGGTCACCCACGACAGTCACGCGGCACAGTTCGCCAACCGGACTCTCCACCTTGAGAAGGGACGGCTGCTCGATTGCTAAGGTTTCTCGGAGTTCGCCCTGGGTTCCTTTACATTGGCCTCCGACGGATTCGCCGCCGCCGGAGCATTGATTGTCGAGGGTTTTTGCTTTGTGTGTTGCCCTATCCCAGGCAACGCTTCGACTCTCATCACGCAAATGCTTTTCGATGGTGCAAAGATAGCTTCGTGCCGGAATCATGTCTCTTTGCAGATTTGTACTGACAAAGCGGCATAGCGGAAGTTATCTCGGTTCGTTCTCCAACTCCCTACCTCCGCCCCGGTTGACGGGTAAGAACGAAGCCGCAGCGGCCGCGGCGCCTGCGGCTTCGTTCTTGCCTCCAAATCGAAAGCGCCTCGCTTGAGCAACTCAACCCCAGTGAGGTATCGTGCGTGAGGCGCTTCCGATCTTGGCTAGCGGTAAACAGGACAGAACTGCAAGGCTGGACGTCGGACCATGGTTTGGTGGCACGGAGGCCACAGACCATGAAGCAGACGCCGCGCTCCCGAGTCAATCGCAAGAAAGCCAGGACTGTCTCGCGCCTCCCCGATCTTGAACATGCCAAGACCGCAGTCCTGAACAGCCTGACCAGTGCCGATGCCCAGCGCGGGTATCGCCATGCCATCGACGAGCTCGTTGACTGGTATTGCTCTGAGCCCCGTCTGGCATTCAATCGGATCGTGGTCTTACGGTACAGGAGCTATCTGGAATCCCTGCAACTGGCTCCAGGAACCGTCAACCTGCGCCTGGGCGCTGTGCGGCGACTCGCGTACGAAGCTGCCGATTGCGGTCTGCTCAGTTCGGACCTCGCGGCTGGCATTCGGCGCGTCAAAGGTGTGAAGAAACTGGGTGTTCGCCTTGGAAACTGGTTGACTGTCGAGCAGGCTCACTCTCTTTGGCAAGCGCCAGGTAACCAGGGTCTCAAAGGGAAGCGGGACCGAGCACTTCTTGCGTTGCTGCTAGCGTGTGGGCTGAGGCGGCACGAAGCGGTTGGCCTGAGGATTGATGATCTACAGCAACGCGAAGAACACTGGGCGATTGTCGATTTGTTGGGTAAGGCAGGACACGTCCGAACGGTTCCGATCCCTGACTGGGTGAAAGGGCAGTTGGACGAGTGGCTGGAGGCGGCTGGAATTGCCCGGGGCAGGATCTTTCGCAGGGTCACCAGGATGGGGCGGACATAGGGAGACTGCATGACGGAAAGGTCGATCTGGCACATTGTGAAGGATTGCGCGAAAAGGATCGGTAGGCCTAAACTGGCCCCTCATGACCTGCGGCGGACGTGCACTCGTCTGTGCCACGCTTCAGGAGGCGAACTGGAGCAGATCCAGTTCCTGCTGGGACATGTCTCGGTTCAAACGACAGCGATACCTTGGCTGCAAGCAGCGGATTCGGTCGGCGGTCAATGATCGCATCGGAATCGAACCAAATAGCTGAGTCGCTGGGAGGTTCTGGAAGAGTTGCTGACTAAACGACTATTCATTTTTACGTTTTCCTCCGCCACCTCGTACGGAGAAAAATAGCTACTCCAGCGCCAATGAGCAGGAACGTCGAGCCGATGATTTTAGCGATCGCAGTCCCTTTGTGGGGCTCATCGTTGGGTGGAACAATGGCTAGGACAATCGTCAGCATTGTCGTTATTAGGCCCACCGAAGCAAGGACAACGGCGACAGGCTTCCCTCCCGGAAGCCGCGTCGCTCCATGCGGAACGGGCTCGCGTTGCAGTCGTATCATCGCGAGGAATAGGAATACGAACGGGATAAAGTACGTGATGATGGACATGCTGACGAGCAGGTCGTACGCGCTTTGCACACTACTGCCAGCCTGGCTGAGCAACGCGCAGAGCATTCCTGCGAGACCATAGCAAATAACCGCAACCCACGGTGTACCCCACTTTGCATGAACGCGTCCGAAGGCTTGGGGCAGGTAGCGGTCAATTCCAGCCACAAACGGTAGCCGCGAGGTGGATGAAAGAAAAGAAGCTGCTCCCCCGATGCTGTTTAGAGCGACGAGAAGCGCGATTACCACGGCGATCCACGAAACACCGAGCCTTGAGCACATCAGTTGGATGGCACTTGGGAAACCGCCCACTCCGCTAACTTCCGTGCTTGGCAACGCGATAAGCAGCGCGATCGTTCCGACGATATAACTAAAAGCAAGAATTATCCCCGAGACTATCAGTGCACGGGGGATAGTGCGGCGGGCATTCTTAATCTCCTCGCTCATGAAGGAGCCCGTCTCGCAGCCACCAAATGCGAAGAAAATTGTCGACCAGAAGACCGCATTTTTTAGAGCGGCGTGGGGAGTCATGCTCATTGCGGTGAACTCAGTAGCGGACCCAAACCGGTAAATGCTAATGCCCGCGAGCACCACAAGAATGATGATCGGAACCCAGCTGCCAAATGCGCCAAGGCTGTTTAGCCATTTTCCAAACTTCAGCCCACGGACGTTGAGTATTGTAATGAGCCCAAGACACCCCAGTGCGAACAAGAGATAGTAGATGCCACTACTACTAAGCCTCTGACCGTGCGGAAACGCGAACAGCAGGCTGCCCGCACCGAAGTAGAGCACCGCAGGGAAATAGGGAAGATTACTCATCCAATAGGCCCAAGCAGCAAGGAAGCCGGAGAAGTCACCGAACGCTCGCTGAGTCCAGACGTAGAGCCCGCCTTCCTGCGGATAGCGCGCCGAAAGCTCGAGCACACTCGCAGCGAGGGGAACGAAGAAGAAAAGACACGCGAAAATCCAGACCAGGATCGTGCTGGGACCGGCGGCCGCAGCTGTTGCTATCCAACGCAGGCTCAATCCGCCCGCAATGTAGAACAGTGTCAGGTCGAAAAAGCCCAACTCGCGCTTCAGCAGTTGTTTCTCACCCGGGTCGGGGTTGCTCATCGGGCGCCATTCAGATCGCGCAATACTGCCATCGCAGCGTTTCGCCCATTTATCCCGATGACACTGCCGCCGGGGTATGTGCAGGCACCGCACAAGTAGACGCCCTTCATCGGAGTTCTCGCTGTTAGGCGGTTGCTCCACATGTAGGCGGGAAGGCACTCGCCCTGGAATATATGTCCACCGGTGAGACCGACCTTCTGCTCGATGTCCGGAGGTCCGAGCACCTGCGCATCGACAACGGCCTCTTGTAGATTACTGCAGAAACGGCCGATTGAACCCAATGCCAGGGTCTTGACTTCGCTGCGATGTTCATCCCAACTGCCCGATGCAAACGTATACGGCACATATTGCGCGAAGACACTCATGGTGTGCAGACTTTCTGGAACCACGCTTGCATCATGCACGCTTTGGAAGTAAAGCTCGCCCCAGAGTTGCTCTGGAAGGCGTCCGGCCCGAGCTGCGGCATAACTCGCCTTCCACTCAGTCTTCATCAACGGAGCATTGATCTGGCCATAGTGATGCGGCTCTAGAATTCCCGGCCGGGCAGTGAAGTTCGGCAGCTCCCGGAGCAATACGTTTAGCTTGACCGTGCATCCCTCGATGGGCACCGAGCGCACTCTCTCAGCCCAGGCTGAATCTGCAAACGCATCTAACATGCGCAGTGTGCGGATCGGGTCGGCGTTCGAGACGATAACTGGGGCGGTGATGTGTTCTCCGCTTTCGAGTAGCACGCCTTCTTCGGGCAGAATGCGCGTCACATGTACGCCCGCAGCCACGACCGCACCGGCCTCGCGGGCAGCATCGCAGAAGTAGAAGGACACCATTCCCATGCCACCCTTCACATAGCCCCACATGCCCGGCATATCGCCGAGCCGGCCTGAGGAGTGATGGAAGCGAATGGAGGCTGTTCCAGCATCAAAGGGACTCGCGTTCGTGCCGATCACTCCTTGGCCGAGGTAGGCAGACTGCAACTGTTCGTCGATAAGATAGCGCTCGACGAACTCCACCATCGACCAGTTGAAAAGAAGATTGGACGCTTCTGTGTCGCCTGCAAGAAGATCTTCGAGTCGCTCTTGCGTGGGCGCATCGCCTATCCATAAATCTCTTGAGGCCTCGTGTGGGTTGTCGGCAAAAAAACCGCTCGCAGGCCGAAGCGCATCTCGCAATCTGCGGATCACGTCATTCATCGCGCGCCAGCCTTCGACGTCTCTGGACGAGAAGCGGCGAACCTCCTCTTCGCATCGAGTGTCGTCGTCCCAAAGCTGGATGCTGCTGCCGTCCAGGAAGGGCACAAAAAGGCCGTTTGCAGCCGGCGTCCAATCAAAGCCGCGGCTGGGCAGTCCAAGTTCCTTAATCACCAGCGGATGCAGCAGTCCGGCAAGATATGCGCAGGGCGACATCCGGACATTAGGAAACGGCTCTTCGACCGTACAGGCACCTCCGACTCGTTCGCGGCTTTCCAGCACGAGCACCCGTTGACCCGCTCGCGCCAGGTAAGTGGCACACACCAACCCGTTGTGACCTGCCCCGATCACGATCACATCCCAGCGACGCGCGGCAATTTCCTTGAGTGGTGCTGGAAGCCCGACCTTGCCCAAGATTGCTGCCGTCGCGGACATAATGGCAGTATCTACGCCCGGCTTCCGATAGCAAAGAAGAAAACGATTCTCCGCGACATTATATGGATTACAGTCACTTTGCCCGACTTGAACGAAGCCGACGGCACAGATGCGGCGTCCTGTATCTCGTACTCCACGGCAAGATGTATTTACGGACGAGGGCCTTAAAGGTGCACGGCTGCGTGGTGGATGTAGTCGAGCTTATCTTCGCCGAGGCCGTGCAGCTCGTTCTCGTTGAGGCGGCCACCGCGGAGGAGGTTTGCGAGGACGAGCGGGAGGACAGAGTCGCGGTAGTCGTACTTGCGGTCGATCTCCTGGCGGCGCTGAGTGAGGTACTGTTCCAGTTCCCAGAGGCCGGACGGCTCTTGGATATTCGCAGCCTTGCTTTTGGCTTCTAAGATGACCGCCTCCAGCTCCCGCCCAAGCGCCCGGTCGAAGGCCTTTCGAGCGATGGTTTTCTCCGTTGGCGACCATTTCAAGTCTCGCATCGCAGTGCCGGAGCCTGAGACTGCCCGACTGGATAAGCTGGTCATGTTCCGGCCCTCCAATGCGACATTTTATCTCCGTCCGGTTGTCCTGTGCATAGCGAGCATCCATTTAGCGGTTGCCCAGGTTTTGTCGGTATCCGAGATAGCGCTCCGTTTTCAGAACAGATGCATGGCCAAGCAGATGCCTCGCTTCTTGGCAGATAGGCAAACATAATTCCGCCATGACTGGCCGGACTTCCGTGTGGCCGACCGCACGCCCAGAACTCGGAATGTATGGCCAAGGAGCTCTGACCCGCTGAGCACTTGCACGCAATCTGGTTGGATTGCCTCAACCTCGACTAGAAAGCTATAAGATCTGATGGCACCTTTCATCGTTCTTGTCACGCTGTTCGCGTTGCTCAGCATTCTGGGTCATTTTCGGATTCCTGTCGCGTTTGGTTGGTGGACATCCTTGCGTCTTGCGCTCGCGGGTATGTTCTTGCTGACGGCCTCGGCACACTGGGGCAAACGTCGCCAAGATCTTATTCGGATGGTTCCGACTTCTTTTCCCCGACCGGATCTTCTGGTCACCGTGACTGGAGTTCTGGAAATTTTGGGCGCGATTGGCCTGGTGCTGACGAAGGTGGCGCCGTACGCCGCGTTGGGACTGGCGATCATGCTAGTGGCAGTCTTCCCGGCAAACATCCATGCAGCTCGACAGCGCCTGACTATTGCAGGTCGGCCCGTGGAACCGTTGCTTCCTCGAGCACTCCTGCAAATCGTGTTCTTGGCGGCGACAATCGCGGTTTTTGTTGCCGGTAAGTGAAGCCTGGTGCTGGCTCACTTTCTATGGACTTCTTGATATTTGCTCGAATCCGATTCGCGAGATTTCCCCGGAGTGCCTGGCAGGCGCTGCGAGTTTCCACAGAATTGCGAGCGACGGGCAAACGTTAGCTTACCGATTAGGGAAGGTTTGCCGACTAACCGGGAGCAATCCCTTCTCCGACTAGGAACAGGCAGTTTGGGACAGTTCGCGAAAAGCCCTGATGCGGATGAATATGATGAGGAGGGCCGCCCTTCTGGCGGGTAGTGTGCTCGATGATGAACAACTCACTGTTTGTGTCTCGAGTAAGAACCTTAAAGGCGATCGATGTAATTCCGAAGCTGTGAGCTTCATCTAGACGGTCCTCGCCAGACAGTACCGGATGAATTAGAGAGGGGCTGTTAGGCGTAGGTGATTGACACAGGCAGCAGCAGATGCTGCCGTGATCGCAAGTGACAGGAAAGGACGACGCTGGATAATAACCTCCTATTATTTGAAACGCTCAGTTCAACGATCTATTTCTGGCTTGGTAGATGTCGTCTGCAACACCCGGGATAACTCGCAGGAAGAAGGTTTATTCCCGCATCCAAGGCTCGACATATGGAGCTTCCGACTGGTTAGTTGAGGGGCCATCCGAAGTTTTCTGATAGAGAGTAGAAGAGCGCAAAGAGTCGGTTGGCTACTGACGCGTCAATGAGAGATCTTCTCCAGCGCGAGCCCACGCGTGCGGGGGCCCATGAAGCCGATCACCGCCATCACGATTAGCATTGCCGCTGCAACTCCTTGCTTTGGCCTTTGGAAGTGCACTTCCTTAGCCTTAGAGTCCCACGCATGCTGTTTGGTTACAGTGGTCCTCAGACATGGATATGGATTTTCTCGTTTCTTTGGCTAGCCCTCTGAACACACCGCTGTTACTTCTGCCTGCTGTTTTTCCTGTCTTTGATATACCCATCTATCGAGAAGGGGCCGGAGCCACCCAGGACTAAGGCAGCGAGGCAGGCGATGTACAGAAGGTCACATTCATAGCCCGGCGGTCCGAACTGGGCGCGGCCGTTCGTCACACTCATAATCTTGATCGAGCTGAATCCGTAAGGCAGATGCACGGTTATTATCGCTACGAATAAGACCGCGGCCATTGGCAGACTGGCAAGCCACACGAATGCGCCCAGGATCACAGCCAGGCCTCCGAAGATCTCGACGAGGATGGTTAACCAAGCCATCATATGGGGCCCGGGCACACCGATCGCGTGGAGAATACCCGCGAAGGCGTCTGGCCCCTTATTCAACTTGGCAAAACCATGGGCCATGAACCCGTACCCAACGATAAGACGCGCCGGAATAGGAGCCCAGCGGGCGAACGAAACTCTGTTTCCAATGGACGATGCTTCTTCAGGCGCTCGGCGCAATGTGTTCATATGCTCGCAACTCTCCCAGTCATTTGATTTCATAAGCCCGTGACTCGGCATCGCAGGATATCTACGGCACCCGTCATCGCTCTTGACAATATGACGTTATAACCAGTCAAAGGTGACAGATTTTTGATGATTATTCGAATTCTCTGTTTACCGGTGTGTACCGCCATTGGAAACGCCGATGTGAGGGCGCGTCGTTAATGTAAGGAGTATAAGAAGCAGATTCTGGGGAACCTGCTTCGGGGGCAGTCTCAGACAATATAAGCATATGATGTATTAATGGCTGCCACTCAGGATTCTCTGCTCTATTCACAGGTTGAAACAGTGCTTGCATCCGAAATTGGCAACGGGGCGTTGGGCGTAGGCGAGCAACTTCCAACTGAAGATGAACTGATTCAGCGGTTTGAGGTCAGCAGGATCACGGTTCGACGTGCAGTTCAAAACCTCGTCGGTCGCGGCCTCGTCGAGATTCGCCGTGGCAAGGGTACGTTCGTTGCCAAACCTCGGATCACGCAGGAACTCACTGAACTGACCGGATTTGTAGAGGATATGCAAGCGCTCGGTCGCAAGCCGTCGGCTCGCGTGATCTCAAAAGAAATCGTCGTTGCCAATGCAAGTGTTGCGAAGCAGCTTGCTCTGACCAAAGGGGAGCGCGTGGTCAGAATTCGTCGGGTGCGGTTAGCTGATGGCTTTCCTTTGTCTTTTGATGAGACCTACCTTCCTCTCGAAATCGGCAAGAAGATCATGAAAGACAATCTCAAAGTTGAACCGATATTTTCTCTGCTGGAACGAAAGTACAACGTGCCCCTCGTTGAGGCCGAATACAAGTTGGAGGCAGTTCTGGCGGAAGCCAACGTCGCAGAGGCTTTGGAAATGAAGGTGGGCAGTCCCATTTTTCGAATCGAAAGAAATTCCTACTCAAGGAACAATCATCCAGTCGACTACGAGAGGCTTCACTACAGGGGTGATTTGATCCGCTTTGTGACGCGCTTGGCGAGGAAGGCTGCGAAGTAGTAAATTCACAACCCGGAGATTGTCTTTCCCGTCCCCTGCGGTGCGCGCAGTTCGGTGAACTCCGCCGTCTGTGCGTTTCGCTCCAAGTCGTCCGACACTTCTTTTTGTTTGACGAGTAGCTTCGATCTTTGCTTCTCCTATAGTGGGTGACACCCCTGCAGCTTGCTTCTTCCGCAAAAACTTGCGTACTGTGCTGACCCGGCCTCTGCGAGCAAGGATCGTTAGACGGCAACCATCTTTGAAGTACAGGGAAGTTTTCAGTGGATAGTCACCCTATCGCCGCCTTATCCGCTTATATCTGCTGTCGCTCTGCAGCACTTGCAAGTGCTGCTACATCAGTCGATTGGCTCTGCTTTCCAGATTGTGGATCCGCCTGGACGGAGCCCAATGGGTGTCGGCGGATCCAGTTCAGAGTCATGCGGCGACTGTTCCGGGTCGTGGAATGGCGACGACGATTGTGAGAATGCGCGAAAGGACGTGTACTGAAACCGTATCTTTTGCGAAGACGAGATCGAGAGTCCAATCCAAAAACCACACGAAGACGCTTTTCGAGCCCCGGCAGTTTGCTGAGATAGATCGTCCTCCACATCCACCAAGCGATAAAACCTGAGAAACGTCGACCGAAGAGCTGGCCGACCCCCGGTCCGACGTCCAATTGCGGCCAGCTGGCCGATCGTTCTGAACGAAAAGGGTTTAAGAGCTTCGCCTCGTATTGAAGCAACAAGGTTTCTCGCGGCCGTCCTCGCTTGGCGCAGCGCGTGCTGAGCAGTGGGCGGGTGAAAGCCACAATTTCCGTCAGGAATAGATGCGCAGTCCCCCAGAGCCCAAACTCCTTCCTTTCTTTCAACCTGTAACATCAGGTTGGTATCAATTCGACCGCCTCGGTTAGCAAACGGCAACCCCGCAACGACGGGGGAAGGAGAGTTCCCCGCAGCCCAGACCACAAACTTGTCCCAATGAACATACCGTCGTCGAGAGTTACACCTGCGTCTGTGATCGACCTCAGCCTTCGCTGCGTGAGGACTTCGATGCCACGTTCACGCAGTTTCCTCTCTGCGTAGCGGCCGAGCTGCTCGCCGAGCTCGGGCAGCAGGTGTGCTCCCGCATGAACTAGTACGACACGAATCTGGAGCGGGTCCAGATTGGAGTAGGAACGGATCGCGGATTGCATGAAATCGTGAATGCCCGCGACAGTCTCCACGCCGGCGAACCCGCCCCCAGCACCAACCGAAGTCAAGAGATCATGTCGGGAAGATACAGAATAAAGTGGATCTGCTTCTTCCAGATGCGCAATCATGCGGTTACGAAGTAGGATTGCGTCCTCAAGTGATTTCATAGTGAGAGCGCGTTGTTCCAGGCCTGCCATGCCATGAAAATTCGGGACCGATCCTAAGGCAAGTACCAGATGATCGTATGTAAGGCTGTGACTGCGCCGCTCGAAGCCATGCATGACCTTGACGCTCTTGTTATCGGTGTCGATGTTTCAACATCTGCCACAATAAATTCAGTACGTCGAATCAACTTGCGAATAGGGTTCGCAACTGTCGAGATGTCGAGATCGCTCGCTGGGATTTCATGAAGCATTGGCGTAAAGAGGGCAAAGTTATCCCGACTGACCAGTTGGAGTATCGCCTCGTCCGGAGAGAGGAGTTTCTCGAGCTCACGTGCTACTTCGACTCCGGCGAATCCGCCACCCAGAATCAATATCTTTGGCCTCATTGCGGCATCCCTTTCGATCCGTCCATATTCGCAGTGGTTTGCGAATGTCATGCATACTCAAATGCTTCCTTTTGAAATCACTTGCTGGGACTGGACCAAGCAACAGATGCTTGCGCTCGGACTGTTTTCCTAGACTTATTTATGACGTTATAATGTCATAATGGTTACCGCCTCTGACAGATTTTGGCGTCAATGTAACAGCCCCGTCCTTCGGACCAGTCATGCCGCAGGATGAACTTTTCGCTGCTGTGCAGCGACCAACCTTCAGCGAAGCGCTGCGTTTCTGGTTCAAGCTGGGATGGATCAGCTTCGGCGGCACCGCCGCTCACATCGCCATCATGCATGACGAATTGGTCCAGAAGAAGCGCTGGATCAGTAATGGAAGTTTCCTCCATGCGCTAAGCCATTGCATGATCCTGCCGGGACCGGAGGCGCAACAGCTCGCCATCTATATCGGGTGGAAGCTACATGGCAAGCGAGGCGGAGTCGTTGCTGGAACGCTCTTCGTTCTGCCCTCCATGTTCGTGCTTCTCGCCCTGAGCCTGATCTATGTCAAATTCGGCAACCTGCCGTGGATCGCAGCGATGTTCAACGGACTCAAGCCTGCCGTCATCGCTCTCGTGGTCATCGCCCTCCATAGAGTTGCCAAAAGGGCTCTGCGCGGACCTGTGCAAGGTGGCGTCGCAGCAGCCGCGTTTGCCTGCATCTGTTTTTTTGATGTTTCGCTGCTGCAGGTGATGCTCGGCGCCGTTGTTCTTGGAATCGTCCTCGGGAAGCTGTGGCCGGGTCTTCTTCACAGACCGGGCGAGGTGGGCGCCGAAGAGGACGAAGGAGGCTATTACATTAGCCGAAACTCGATGACACCGGAGCCGGCGCCTCTCCTCACGCCAGCGGCGAAGCTGACTGCAATCGTTCTGCTGCTGTGGCTTCTGCCGCTGAGTGCCTTCTACTTCTTTGTTGAGGACTTCCATTTCTGGAAGAGCCTGGTGCTGTTCTTTACCAAGGCCGCATTCGTGACCATCGGCGGCTCGTACACAGTCATTCCGTACGTAGCGCACATTACGGTATCGAAGCTGCACTGGCTGACCAGAGCCCAGATGACGGACGGCTTCGCATTGGCCGAGACAACGCCCGGGCCTCTGATCATCGTGGTGACTTTTGTCGGATTCATGGCCGGGTACAACCACTTCCAAGGCTCACTGTGCATGGGTACGCTCGGCCTGCTGGCAACAACGTTCTACACCTTTCTACCGTGTTTTCTCTTCGTATTTGCCGGCGCGCCGCTGGTGGAGCGAACACAGGGTAAGCCGACGATTCAGGGCGTCTTGGGATTAATCACTGCTGTCGTTGTCGGCGCGATCCTCGACCTGACACTCTTCCTGGGGAAGGCTGTCCTCTTTCCCTCAGGAGTAGTAGCGCTCAGACGACTGGATGCAATCGCCCTGGGCTGCGTGATATTTTCGCTTGCGCTACTCCGGGGTTTCAAGCTAACTGTGATTCACCTGATATTGCTGAGCGTTGGGGGCGGCTTGATCCGCTATTTACTGGGCCTATAACAGAATCGTGCATTCCCGGTGTCGGCAGTTCTGAAGTTCGGTTGGCGCATAATCGCAGATGCACTCAGCGAGCGCTCCAAACCGCATTGGAGAACCTGCAACCTTTCGAGTTCCGGGCGAGTGACGGGCAAACAAACCGCACCTTACTGCCTGTTGCTCCGACCGGAGTCACCATGCCGCCTCGTACAGCTGGATTTGGCAATCGAGACCGATTCGGATTGAATGACAAGATTGGATTGCACCCGGGCGGCAGGTTAATTATGCATTGGGAATGCTGCCAGGTAGCAGCATAGCCTTGCACTCATTGGCAGCATTCCATTGCAAACCAGCATCTCTCTGAAACTCTATCGAGTCAGTGTCTTCTCGAGGAGTTCAATGGAGTGTTTCAATTGCTGGTCGTTGCCACGACGAGCTTCACGCCAATCGAACGCAACGCTTTGGTCCGGCTCGATCGGAGTGCCTTCAAGAACCGTCCTTTCCAGGTGTAGTACGCCCACGTGGGGAAGGCTAAGCGGTAGCCATGCCCGACCTTTGCGGAGGTGGCAGATAGAAGTCGACCTGCCTTCTTTTCACCGACAATTACGGCGAGCGAGTTTTCCTGCGCGAAGGCGACGATCATTTCGGCGGCACTGGCCGTGTGCCGGTCCACCAGGAGTACGACCCTTCCATGGAAGGTTTATCTCCCAGCCCTTCGGTCTCCAGGACGATGGGAGATTTCTTCACGAGCGTGGGCGCATAGCGCAGCGCGAGTAGCCATAGCCTGTTCTTCGAGGCTGGAATCCTGTCGAAGCGCCGGAAGCTGGTCTTTGCGTCCGCAATGTTTTGTTGAGCAGACTTCCGATCGAGCGCGAATCCGACTGGAATCTGCTTGGGAGTCAGCAAACTCATCACGCACAGCGCTCCGATTCCTCCCCCAGTATTACCGCGAAGATCGATAATCAGGTGTTCGACATTGCCCAACTGCTCCACCTGGCTCGATATCTCATTGGCAACTTCTACGCCTACCATTCCAGGGAACATTGCCACTTTTAAGTAGCCAATGCCGTCTTGAAGACGATTGCCGACAACAAGCTTAGGCTCGACAAAATGCAGTTTCTTGCCTTTGGGTCGAGCGACCGTGACGTTCTTCGTACGCTCTTCACCGTCGGCACTCAGAACAGTGAGTTCTGTCGTTTGCCCCATCGGGAAAGTAGGATGCGTTGGAGGAACAATCTCCTCTGCGCCTACGCGCAACAGGATGTCGCCGGGCTCGATGGCAGCGAGCGAAGCTGCACCTCCCGCGTGCACATCCTGGAAGATCGAGCGACGACCTTCATTCGTATCGTCCGCGAGATAAGTAGCGCTAAGGGCAACTTCGGCTTCCTCGCCAACCGGCAACGTGCAGCGCTGTTGCCCCTCTGCTTCCGCGCACTTCAGAGTCTGACCCCACCAACAGAACCAGCGGTTCAGATCATCCAGGCACCGCGAACGCAGTCCCTTCCCGAAGTGCCCTCGTTGCGGCGGAGCGAAGCTCGTCCTCGAACGACTCACCTCAGCGCAGCTACAGCTCCGCGCTCCGCCATGCACCGACAGGTGTCCGCATGAACGCTCAGCTACAGACTCGGACCACTCACATGCTTCTGCGTGCCTGCTCCTACTACGCCTTGAGGCTCATCAGACCATCTCAACTCCCTGCTCACATCGCTCACCGAAGCTCGCAGCCCATCGACCTCTCAGACTGCCGCTTCCGTCATCCGCACCTTGAAACCCTCCCGAGACTCCCGCCAGTAGTGCCGGTCGCATAGAAATCCCATACGTGCCCCTTCCGGACGGGCGGCTTCCTTCAAGTCGCTGTATCCGAAGCGTCCACACACGCCGGCGCTACACGGCCATTTCCCACGGACGCTTCAGATACAGCCCTGAGCGGGGGCCACCCCGTCGGGGTGGTTATGTGACCCTGAAACTCTGTCAGAGTTCGATGGCGTAGTAGAGGCGCGGACTTGACGCAGTTAGAATCTCAGTCACAACCTGGCCCGGCAGCTAAGGCCGCAGTTTCTTTGGAGCGTTTCTGCCCGACCCTAAGCATGGCTCCGGTATTGGCGATTGCGTAGATGGTGGCGGCGTTGTCCTGAAAAGGAGAACGGCCGACCCCGATGGGGAGACTGAGTGAGTTTCGCCAACCGGGCCGGGCCACGTTGAATTCAACGTGGAGAGGTTAACATGAAAGCCAAGCCACAGGGGAAAATCCAGAAAGCAACCGACCCTTCAACGCGCGGCCATTGGAATGAGATGAACCGCAAGCAACGGCGCGAGATAATGCGGAAGATCCAGAGCGAAGACCTCAGCTTGGAAGTGGTCCATCCCCATGCTGCAGGCATTGACATTGGCAACGAATC
>NZ_JQKI01000046.1:0-15151 GCF_000745965.1 Edaphobacter aggregans DSM 19364
TTTGGATCCGCACCAATGATGATGACGCGGACACGGGCTTTCTCAAACTCGTCGAAGGACGCGAGCAGCTTCTCGCAAACGCCGCTGCTGAGGGAATTTACTGGCGGATTGCTGATGGTTGCGATCCCGATGTTATTCGCGATCTGCGTCGGCGGTACGGATTGGGTCAGACTTTCTGGCATGATTCTCTATCTCCTTGCTGGGTCAGTTCTCAATGAAAATTAGGTTGCGTTTCCCTCAGTGGTTCCGTCAGACTTCACGTCAGAAGGCGGCCGAACAGGAAGTCAAATGCGTATCCGATGTTTTTCATTTCTCCGGCTTCAAACAACTCGGGCTTCAACTCATCTTGCCGAGACACACCTGAATGTGCACTTCGGTGGCCAAACACTTGTGTGCATCAAGAGTCCTCGAATGCAATTCGAATCTGTTCATTAGTGCTGGCAGGACCGATTTCTAACACTCCAGCTCGTGACCGTAATCCCTTACCGAGCGATAAGTTGACGCCGGCATGTTCGTCTCTTGACAGGGACTGCTGCTCATGGTGCGCACGTGGGCGAGGAAGGAAAATCGGATCCTTAGCTCGTTGGTGATGGTGAGACTCATCATGCTTTACACCCTATCCTTGTCTGGCCAGTTTGGGTTGCTGACGGATTCACCTCGTTCACGAATCCAAAAGCCAAAGGAAAGATAGTGGTTGTCGTTCTTACCGAGAGGAATAAACTGAATCGAATCCAATAGGTTAGTTCGACACTCAGGATCCGCGAGACCCTCAACCGGCTCGTCGTATGTCATCAGTGGGAGCTTTGCTGATGCGCTCGGGCAAGCCGGTGCGCTTTTCTGTCCGGTCTGTGCCCAGGCCGAGGCGCTCATCAGAAGAATCGCGAATTCCACCAACGACGCGGGCGGTTCTCGACAGAGTCTGTGGCCGTCCATTCGAAACTACGTACATCAGTGCGTGTTCCTCGTTTCTTGCTCGACGTATTTCAAGACCTCAAGGGAGATTCCGCTTGAAAATGCGCTGGAGCCTCTTCGTGAAGATACTCGTCAGAGGTCCTCCGCAATGGACCGGATTCAGAGTCGTGTTGTGCAACATGCCAACCTCGCTTTTCGGCGCGTGTGCTCTTCAGCAGTGCATTTTCCGTTCCACAAATTCGCACGACTGCACTTGATCTCCCGCAGGCCGAAAAATGCTCGAACCGCACGCACGAGTACGGATCCACATGCGTGGGTTGCAAGCTGCTGTAGCGGATCAATAAGTAGGATTTGGGCACAAGTGCCAGTGCGGTGGCCGAAATGAGGTATACGCTTCAGGGGAGCATAAATCGGCTCTGTCACTTCCTCTACCAAAGCTTCAATCGTTAGACGAGCCAGACTGCTGCAAATGCCAGAGCGTGTGTCAACTGCCAAACTCCTGTCATTACGATTCGCCCACTTGGGGCGGCTGGATAGCCATCGCAGTCAGGTCTCTTTAAGTATTGCTGCAGTTTGCGGCGCGGGGAGGGAAGGTGGTGATATATGACGGGTTGGGACGATTCGGCGATCTCTCCGCTGAATTCGATTGCGTACTACGAGAGTGTGCAGAAGATGATGGGCGGGGAGAAGGTGGCGAGCTTTGTGCGGCTGTATATGGAGCCGGGGATGGAGCACTGCATTGGCGGGCCCGGGGGCGAATCTGTTTGGGCAGTTGGGCGCTCCGAGCGCGAAGGGGCCGGGGACGGGCGCGCTGGCGGATTTGCAGGAGTGGGTTGAAACGGGGAAGCTTATAGGCGAGATGATTGCCGTGAAGCTGGGGGCTGACAATAAGCCGGTGATGACGCGGCCGCTGTGCCCGTATCCGCAAGTGGCGAAGTATAAGGGCGGCGGGGAAGTGAAGGATGCTGCGAGCTTTGCTTGTGGGGCGGAGTGAGCGTTCGCGCTGTGAGCGCGAATGGAACCCACAGGAGACGCGTCAGCATATAAACTTCGTCGCTATACTCTAAATGTGCCTACTGAAACCTGTTCACCTTTGCCCGTGGCATGATCTTCCTGGAGGCAGATAATGGACAGCGTCGCTTTGTATTCGTTCATGTCGCGCTACCGCTACGGGTCGTTTCAAGTATCTCAGCTGACGGCACTCCACAATCGGCCCTGGTAGGCATTGCTGTGACTCCGGAGCTGGAAATCATCTTCGACACGGTGAAGTCCTCCCGCAAGTATCCCAACCTCATTGGGCGGCCAGCCTGTTCTTTCGTGGTCGGATGGGATGGAGAACAAACCGTCCAGTTCGAAGGCATTGCTGCAGAGCCAACAGGCCCAGACCTGAAACGGTATCAGGACCTGTATTTCGCGGTCTTTACTGACGACCATCGCGGTTGCATTGGCCCGGCATCACCTATTTCGTAGTACGGCCACGCTGGATTCGATATAGCGACTTCGCTCAGAATCCTCCAGCCATCGAGGAGATCACGATGGGAGGTCGCTGAGCGCCAGGGATCAGCATGAGAGAAGCGCAGTATGGTAATGCTTCAGACGGCTGACGGTCGGGAACGGTTCAGTGGCTCCACACAGGCATGAAATAACCCTAGCCACGCAATCGCACAAGCATCTCACATCTTCATCGTAGCCGCGATCGGTAACGGCGCAGCCTTCCATAAGGAGCGTGAGTTTTCTTCCTGGCTTGGGCTTGTGCCACGACAGCACTCGACCGGTGGCAAGGCCCGACTCTTCGGCATCAGCAAGCGCGGCAACAACTTACCTGCGCAAGATCCTCGTGCATGGTGCGCGATCCGGTGACTGCGCGTGAAGCGAGAACGGTCTCCATTCGGCCCATGGCTCGACGCGCTTCAGCAACGAGCGCCCATCAACGTGGTCTTCCATGACCGTCCCGTTTATCAGGAAGAGTACGCAGCGCAACTCATCATGGCCAGGAGACTCCACTCTCCACACAAAGGCCGAATACATTTGCGCAGATCTGTCGATCCACTCTTCGCTTTTCCCTTGCAGTCAGACGGCGGACCATACATTTGCGGGCACTACGACAACGCTGCACAGTATCGGAAGTGGATTATTTGTGGTTAACCGATTCGCCCAAAGCGTTCGTCTAAGCAGCTTCTGCTTATCTGGTTGTTTCAGCAAGCCACAAGGGGCAGTGTAGGGGCGTGCCGCGTCCAACATTCCCGAAGAACTTGCGCGAATTCCAGTCACGGTTCGCCACCGAGGAGGCATGCCGAGCGTATCCGGCTGCCTGCCGGTGGCCGGACGGTTTCGTGTGTCCACGGTGCAGGAACGGGAGTGCTCACGAATTGACAGGGCTGGGACGCTGGCAGAGCGCTCGTTGTCGGCACCAGGTATCGCTGACGTCCGCTACGATCTTGCCGACGTGACAGTTCTCGCGCAAGATTCGCGGCGGCCCTCGATCGGATAGACACCTGAACTGTTGCCTGGCCACCCCCTCGGAAGATTTCACAATTTTCGGTTGAAACTGAAAGCTTTACGGCCCTCTATTAAAGACATTAGAAGAGTGGTCTATGCGCTTCGGCCTACCCCAGAAGAGCCGTGTATAGGGCGCTGATTTCACGCTGAGGAGCGATGCAGATATGAGTACATTAGAGATAACCAGAACGTCTCTGGCAGATAAACTGGCCTCAACCCCTGAGGCTGAAATTTCGATCGACGGCTCCTCAGTTGTTGCAGAAGAAGGCGAACTGCTCGTTGAGGCTGTACTTCGTCATAAAGAGATTCCCCACATCTGCTATCACTCGCCATTGATGGGCCCTATTCAGACCTGCGATACGTGTCTGGTCGAAGTAGACGGCAAGCTGGTCCGCTCCTGCGGAACGCAAGTGACGTCGGGGATGAGGGTTGTCACCGAGTCAAAGCAAGCTACTGATGCACGAAGAGAAGCTTTTGATGTCATTCTCGGTAATCACATGCTCTATTGCACTGTGTGTGACAACAACAACGAGAATTGCCGTGTTCATAACACCGCACTCGCACTGAATGTCGAACACCAGGAGCACCCCTACAAGCCGAAGCCGTATGAAGTGGACATGTCGAATCCCTTCTACCGGTATGACCCGAACCAGTGCATTCTTTGCGGCCAGTGCGTGCAGGCGTGTCAGAATGTGCAGGTCAACGAGACGCTTTCAATTGGCTGGGAGCTCGATCACCCGCGTGTCTTATGGGATGGCGGCATGCAGATCGGCGGCTCGAGCTGCGTCTCGTGCGGGCACTGCGTAACGGTATGCCCGTGCAACGCGCTGATGGAGAAGTCCATGTTGGGCGAGGCAGGCTTTCTGAGTGGGATGCCCAAGGAGTCGCTGGACAAAATGATCGATGTCGTCAAGGCCATCGAGCCTGAGATGGGCTACGGCGCGATCATGCAGGTCTCGCAGACCGAGTCCAAGATGCGCGAGGAACGCATTAAGAAAACCAAGACCGTCTGCACGTATTGCGCTGTTGGCTGCAGCTACGATGTGTGGACCAAAGATCGCAAGATCCTCAAAATTGCCCCCTTGTACGGAGACGTCAATGAGATCTCGACCTGTGTGAAGGGAAAGTTCGGTTGGGATTTCGTCAACAGCAAAGAGCGCCTACAGAGACCCTTGATTCGGACCGAGAATGGTTTCCGGGAAACGAGTTGGGAAGAGGCGCTGACACTGGTCACTGAGAAGCTCGGGCACATCAAGCAAGCACATGGCCCGGACTCGATCGGAATCATCGTATCGTCGAAGACAACGAACGAAGATGGATACCTGATGCAGAAGTTTGCGCGGTCCGTGATCGGCACCAACAACATCGACAACTGCTCACGCTATTGCCAGGCGCCGGCGACGACAGGTCTTTTTCGTACGGTGGGCTATGGCGGTGATGCCGGTTCGATTGAGGACATTGCGAAATCGAAGCTGATTGTGATCGTCGGCGCCAACACCGCCGAGGCGCATCCGGTACTGGCGACCCGCGTGAAGCGCGCGCATAAACTGTTCGGGCAGCGCCTGATCGTAGCCGATCCTCGTGAGAACGAGATGGCGCGCCGCGCCGATATTCACTTCCGCCCCCGTCCGGGAACAGACCTGGTTTGGCTTTGCGCAATGAGCCGTTACATGTTTGATCACGGCCATGCCAAGCTCGACTTCATCAAGCAGTGGGTGAACAACGAGGCCGAATACAGAAAGAGCCTCGAGCCTTTCACGATGGAATACGCGTCGCGAGTCTGCGAGGTGCCTTTGGAGACACTGGAGCGTATTGTGCACGAGATCGCTGCTGCCGACACCATGTGCATCCTCTGGGCAATGGGCGTCACGCAGCATATACGCGCGTCTGATACCTCGACGGCCATCTCCAATCTACTGCTGACGACTGGCAACTACATGCGACCCGGCTGCGGAGCATATCCGCTGCGTGGTCATAATAATGTGCAGGGAGCTGGCGACATTGGTGCAGCTCCGAATAAATATCCCGGCTATCAGAGCGTGGAAGACCCTGAAGTCCGGACGCAGTTTGAGCGGGCTTGGGGGGTACCGCTGGCACTGAAGGCAGGCATGAACAACCACCAGATGCTGGAGGGCGCCTACCATGGCAACTTCCGTGCCATGTATCTGGCGGGCGAAGATATGATCTCCGCAGACTCCAACGCCAACTGGGTGGCCGGTGCTTTTGAGAGATTGGAATTCTTTGTGGTGCAGGACATCTTCTTCACGGAAACCTGCCGCTATGCGGATGTAATCCTGCCCGCTGCTCCCGCGCTTGAGAAGGACGGTACATTCACCAACACGGAGAGAAGAATACAGCGGCTCTATCAGGCTCTGCCCGAACTGGGTGACAGCAAAGCCGATTGGAAGATTACCCAGGAGATCGCCAACCGGTTGGGTGCCAACTGGAATTATCAGCACCCGTCAGAGATCATGGACGAACTGGCATCGGTGAGCCCAATTCATGCGGGCGTGCGCTATGACCGTCTGGAAGGCTACAACACCTTGCAATGGCCTGTTGCGCCGGATGGCACCGACCAGCCTATCCTCTATCTGAACGGCTTTCCCTTCCCGGACAATAAGGCCAAATTCTGGCCGGTCTCCTTTACCGAACCTAAGGATCAGCCAGATGGGGAGTTCGACCTCTTCCTCAATAATGGTCGCCAGTTGGAGCATTTCCACGAAGGCAATATGACCTACCGAGTGGACGGGATTCGCGAGGAGACGCCCGAACGCTACCTTGAGATTTCCGAGGAACTCGCAGCAGAGCGTGGTCTCGAGTCGGGGCGATGGGTACGAGTGACCAGTCGTTTTGGATCGCTCAAGGTCAAGGTTCTCGTCACGTGCAGAGTGCAAGACAAACAGGTCTATCTGCCTCTGTTCTCACAGGAAGGTCCGGTCAACATCCTTACAGGCTCATATGCCGATGATGCAACGCATACGCCTGCTTATAAAGAGACGGCGGTAAAGATTGAGGTGCTCCCGGACAAGGGCACCAATCCGCTGCGGCGTCTTAACTTCCGTTTCTCTGGCAAACCAACACCACAAAATGGCGTTGAAGTGGAACGCAAGTGGAAGCGCGCCGATTATCGGATGCCAGGGACACAAAAGCTCGTATATATCCAAGTCAAGAAGTAAGGGAGGGATTTATGGCAGTTGCCGTCGATTTTCGAACATATAAGCCTGAAAATTCACGCGATGACCTTGTCCGCAAGATTGAGGAGGCACCGTTGGAGCATGCCCAGGCTGTATTAGCTGCGTATGATCTGCTCGAGCGCCTTCATGAAAATGGGATTCTTGACCTGTTGAATGGTCTGTTGAGCGCTGGCGATACAGTCGTCAACCATGTTGTGAATGTCATCAGCGCGCCGCAAATGATCACAAGGCTCCGTACGGTACTGATCTTCAACAACCTGCTGAACTCATTGGATGCGGATAAATTGCATGAACTCCTTGCCGAAGCAGGCGGGAAGCCGCCCTCGCTCCTCTCAATGGCTAAGCAGGCGACTTCAGAGGACGCGCGGCGGGGAATGGCGACCGCAGTTGGACTGCTCAACCTCTTCGGAGCCGCACTCAAGGGGCCTGCAACAAACATCCCTGATCGATAGATTGAGTATGGCGCTGGGGGCCGGGCCAGCCAGCACCGATCCACGATCCGTACGGGTATAGTTCAACATCAACTCGCCCGGGGACACTGTGGCCGGGATGACACGAAATGTGCCTCGGCCCGTGGCTCTGCGACGAAGATCAATCACGCCGGCGGTCCGCCATATCTCAGTATTGCCTGGCATCATCGGCGCATGCTCGCGGGCACCACTCGAATGATGCTACCGTGCAGCACTACGTTGATGATGCCGTAAAAGCTTCTGGATGGAGTGGCTATCGGCCTCTATGCAGCATTGTTTGCACCGTCACCGCCTGTGACGTCATAGGTTGCCCCGGAAACCATCCGCGCAGCATCGGACGCGAGAAATACGATCACAGGCGCCAGATCCGCCGCGTCGATCCACGGCACTTCAAGAGGCGCTTTCGCCGCCATTATCTTCTTACGTCCTCTTCGTACTTCCGCACGTCACCGCTTGGCACTCTGCCCGCAACTTCGAGTGCCTGGGCATAGCATTCTTCGTGCCTCGTCAAAGGAGTGTCAATCAGCCCTGGCACGAGAGCGTTCACCGTAATCTTGTACTTGCCAAGTTCCAGCGCAGTAGACTTCATCAACACGATGATGCCCCACTTGGAGGCTGAATAGGCTGAACCATACATCGTTCCGTGCTGCCCTTGGGTGGAAGTTGTGAGAATAATGCAGCCGGCACCTTGCCTTACCAGCGCGGGCGCGAAAGCCCGGATCGCATTTACCGTCCCTGTAAGGTTCACATCGATCTGAATGTTCCAATCAGGATCTTCCATCTCGAGCAAAGGCCTGAACGCCTGAATCCCGGCGTTCGCGAAAAGAATGTCGATTCCACCGAAGTCATGCTCGATCTTTGCCGCTGTTGATCGAAGGGCAGGCAGATCGCGTTGATTGACAACGAAACCGTCCCATTTGCTGCCCGCTGCCTTAACAAGACGTCCAGTCTCGTCGAGTTCTTCCATGTTGCCGGAGACACTCCCGATCCGGGATCTACGGTTGCACAGATATCGATGCCTGCAATATTTGCTCCGCTCTGCGCCAATCCAATTGCCACAGCTCTCCAACGCCGCACACCGCGCCTGTGACCACTGCAACCTTGCCCTTGAGAATGTTGGCCCAGGCATTGTTTTGCTGTTCCATAGCTTCCGCGCTTCCCGTATACCGCCGTCGCCATTGCCGCAACACTGCTCCCAGAAAGTTTCTCCCCGAAATCGACTGGTTAAATTATGTTGCATCTTTGTTTTCATTCATTCTCTGTTTCCTCGTGTTTTGGAGTTCTCTTCGAAAAAGAAATCCTGGAATCGTGAGGAGGCAGACGAGGCGCTGGTTCAGATGTGCAGCGTTTCGACTGTGTCAGTCCACCCGCATCTATTTAGCTCAGTAGAAGAACCTGGCGACATACGGGAATGCGCATGCAACCAGCACAAGCAGAACTGTAATCCCGAACATCCGCTTGTAAAGATGTCGTGTTTTCGGAAGAACGCAGGCCTCACCTGGTTTACACGCACTGGCAGGGCGGAAGATGCAGCGTGCAGCGAAACCCAATGCGATGACAGCGCCGAGTAAGAAATAAGGCCGGTAACGCTGACTACCATCAAGATAGGTACGGCACCCAAGGTCAAAGCTGTTCTGTGTCCGTGCTTCATGCTCCACATCGAACCCATTAATGCGAAGCGTAGGAGAGCCAAGAAATCGATAGCCTGCGCCTGTTCCGGCGTAGTCACAGAGCGCGTTCAACTTCCGCATTGACACCTTGAGTACGCAGAGTCTCAGCCACAATTCCACCGCGGGCCAAATAATGCGGGCAGCCGTCGAAATAGAGCATCTCAACCTTCATGCCTTTGCCTCGTCTTTTACGTGAGCGATTGCTTCCAGCACTTGACATCTCTAACGACGTTGACGAGCATAAGCTCGGGCCGGGAACGAAGCTCAAGTGTCCTTTCTGAGCTTCGTTCTTTGACGGCGAGGTTCTTCGGTTTGGGCCAGGGCTGCATGGGTTGTGGGGTAAGGGTTTGACTGCGTCGTCTTTTCGAATCGCCGCGGAACTTCGCGCGTCCCCATCCATCTATCTACGGTCACCCAACTGCGGCATGTCAAGCCACGGGCTTGCTGCGACGCGGCTGCGCTGGCGAAGAGTTTGGCCTTCGCTTCGCCGGCGCAACATCCAGTAGAGGCGGGTAAGTAGCTTGCGCGCCATGGCCACTTTGGCGATCGCCTTGCCCCGCCGCTCGACCAGCCTCCAGTACATCCGTTTCATCTCCGGGTCGTGGCGGGTGGCCACGGTGGCCGACTCCACCAGTGCCCAGCGCAGGAAGGGGTTGCCTTCCTGCGCTGAGGTGGCCGAGCTTCTGGCGTGCTCCGCTGGAGTACTCGGCCGGGACCAGGCCCACCTTGACCTTTTCAGCCTGCAGAAGCTAGATCGGGGTCCTATTGTTAACGATTCCAAGTGCATTGCTGCATCGCGGGGATTTAGGGTACTTTGGAGCATCTAGCTAGAGAGAGCGACAAAGTGCATCCGTGCACTTACGTCATTAACTCCAGGTCGATTTGTTTGGTGTTGCTATCGATCATAACGATTTTGAAGTTGCGCATCTGACCAACGTGAAGTGGCTCGTCCTGCGTGGTCGAAGCTTTCGTCTCACCCTTCCATCGAGCGTTCAGCATGGAACTCAATGCTGAGAGATCGAGCTTGGCTTCGCTTTGACTCGATGCCGGCGTCGCCTCGGATCTTGCTCTTACCGCACAATTAGCGCGAATGCCTTCGCCAAGTTCCACGATGGCGTTGTCGCCTATCTGCTCGATCAGACGGCCCGATACGACATCACCGACCGCATGCTCCTCGAGATACTCGTCCAGGTCTGTAGGAATCAGCTGCTTCATGCTCAGCTTGATCTGACGCTTTTCCATATCGATGGCAAGAACCTGGGCCTTGACGCTCTGTCCTGCCTTCAGCGCGTCCTGCGGGTGGTTGATGCGTTTTTCGGCGCTGATCTCGCTGATGTGAACCAGGCCCTCAATTCCCTCGGCCAGTTGCACGAAGGCGCCGAACTTCGTTAGTCGCGCGACCGGGCCCTCAATAATAGAACCTGCGGGAAACTTCTGCGGCACCACAGTCCATGGGTCGCCAAGCGCTTGCTTGAGCCCCAAAGAGAGACGGCGCTCGGCCGAGTTGATCGAGAGGATAACAGCCTCAACCGTGTCATCGAGCTTGAGGAGATCGCTGGGCTTTCGCACCTTGTTGACCCACGACATCTCAGAGACGTGAATAAGACCCTCAATCCCCGGCTCGATTTCGATGAACGCACCGAAGTCCGCAAGACGCTTCACGGAGCCGCTAACGCGCTGACCCAACTGATACCTGTCGGAAGCAGAGTCCCACGGCTCCGGTTGCAGCTGCTTTAGTCCAAGCGAAATGCGCCTGCTGTCGGCATCAACCTTCAGAATCTTGACCTGGAGCTGCTGACCAACGCTCAGGGCTTTCTCGGGGTTATTGACTCGACTCCAGGCGATATCGCTGACATGCAGCAGACCATCGACGCCGCCAAAATCGATAAACGCGCCGTAGCTGGTAAGGCTTCGGACCTGACCACTGACGATATCTCCCTCGCTCACCTCTGAGTATCGCTTCTGCTCAAGCTGGTGGGCCTGTTCCTCGAGGATGACGCGGCGGTCAACGACAACGTCCTCCTCGGCGGCGTCGAGCTTTACGATACGACAGGTAATCTCCTGGCCAACAAGCTTCTCCAACTCGGCTACATCGCGGGTTCCACTGCGAGATGCAGGCATAAAGGCACGGATGCCGACGTCGACCGTGAGACCGCCCTTGACGATGCCAGTCACAGTTCCCACGACCGCTTCCTTTTGCGCATAGGCCTCTTCCAGTGATGACCAGTCCGTTGGTTGCGCAATCTTCAAACGCGAGAGCTCATAGTATCCCTCTTCGTTGCGTCCCTTTACTGAGACTGGAAACCTATCTCCGACCGTAACCCCTTCGGCATTGTTCTCAAATGCTCGTCGAGATAGAACGCCCTCGACTTTGAAGCCGATATCCAGGAACACAGAATCTGACGAGATCGACACCACGACGCCTTCCTTCTGTGCGGCCTCTGTCTTCGATCTATCGGCATGAGTCTTTTCAAACTCTGAAAGGAGCGAGCCAAACGATTCTGTGGAATCGTCAGCGGCCTCGGGTGTATCGAAAGGGTCGGGAGCGGTGTTTGGGGTGCCTTCATTTGCCATAACAGTTGTCTAATATTGTAGACACGATTTGGCCTATGTAGCCGCATTTGACGGCGCCGGAAACGCTGTGTTCCGATCAACTGTCAAGGGCGGAGTAAAACTAGGCCACTGAGGCGGAGCAAAAGTAGGCCAGTAGGAGGTAGTTGGGTTGTAGTGAGATTGACGGGGGAGAAGGGCCGCTGGAGCGTAGCGGAAGCGGCCCTTCTCCCCCGAGGCGCGTTCGGAGGGGTAGAGTTCAGCGTTCGGAGGATGGTGTCCGTTTGCGGCGGCTCTGCTTGAGTCGGTAGCTGTCGCCGTTCATCTCCAGGATGTGCACATGATGGGGTGAGGCGGTCGAGCAGGGCGCCGGTCAGGCGTTCGGATCCGAGGACTTCGGTCCATTCCTGGAACGGCAGGTTCGAGGTGATCAGAGTGGAGCCGCGTTCGTAGCGTTGGCTGAGCATCTCGAAGAGCAGTTCGGCGCCGGTTTTCGATAGGGGCACGAAGCCAAAGGCTACCACTCGAGAGGGGGAAGCATGATGCTGTAGATTTCAGTAACGTTGTTGCCTGTGGCATTACATGGGGAGTTTGGCGACAAGGCCCGCGTACTCGATCCGGAGTTCTGCTATCTCGATCTCAAGGAAGGACGTTTCTACGGGGCCGAGAGGCCGTCTGTGTCCATCAATCATAAGCGCTCCGCGCAATCTCGCCTGTAACGAATCGATCTGTGACGTGATGGCTGCCAAGCGACCTTCGGGTTTGGTGCGAATATGCTTCATAAAAGCGAGTCTACGCGCAAACGAAGAGCCTCGCCAAACGCGTGTGGAGCAACGTGGCGCGATTGTAGGGCATTTGGCCCGCACATGAGCTATTCCAAAATCTGCAGGGTCAAAACCTCAATCGCTTGAGTTGGCCATCGCCTACCTCTTGGTATTGTTCGCGAAACGTCGGAAGCTTTTAAGGATGGCAACGGCACACGGAGACGTCCGTGGTTCTTCCTCACAGGCAGAACCTGATCTGAGACGGGATCAATCTTCGGGGGCTACCTTCCGATCAGCAGTTTCTGGTTGCTGTAGAGGATGGCACAGTCAACAACATTCGCAAGGTGATGAGTTCCGCCTGTATCTGCGCCCGACCAACCTGGAGGCCCTCCATCTCAGATTTGAGGGCCTTCATCGCAAGAGCGGAATCGCGCGTTCCATTCCGGACGAAGGTGATCTCTCCTTGTCGGGAGTGGTTCAACAGGATCTTGCGATCAAAATCATGCATCTGGGCGCTTAGCGATTCTTTTGTAGACATGCTTGCGAGTCTACGCTCATTTGACGATATGAGATTTGTCTATCGTTCATATCGAGATAAGCGCCCGAAGTTGAACTCCAGGTCGCAATGATCGTTCCAGCTCGATCTGCGGGAGCGGTGGTTTATGGCCCGTGACGGCACGGCAACCGTTTCGAGCGTATGCTTGACTTAGTAAGAGTCGTTTTCTCGCCTTCAGCTGTCCATTGCTTTTGCTCCAGACGAGCACCTTTCAAGTAAGCAACAGGACGCTGGAGCCGCTATGATCCCCTCTCGCAAATCTGATGTAAAGAAACACCTTTCCCGCCGCATAAGAAAACACATCCTTCCAGTTCAACCGGTATTCCAGCCCGACGAGGCTGGCGAGACTGTGCGCCCAATTCGCTCTGATTCGAATTGGGATCGGAAGCTCTCTTCAGCGCGCCCATCCATCGCGAGTACCCCCGATGAGGTCTCAGGCCAAGTATCGGCCGGCGCAAGGCGGCTGGCGTGAAACGACATGCGATCTTTCTGCGTAAGGAATGTTTGCTGCCCAGTGGATTAGGCCTCATACAAAAGCAGTTCTGCGAGTCTTGGATGTCTGTCGAAGATACAACAGCCGCCACACTCGATACGAAAGTGCGAAGTATAGGTTGGCACTTCATGTGGTTGATGGAAGACTATTCCTGTCTCGGCGTCGGTCGAACCGCCGAATCCGCTCGCGGGCGCGCAATAACTCTTGCCTTATCGAAGGTGAAGCAAAGTTTCAATGCTGCCGAATTGGGCCTGGTCAAGTTCACGAAATACCCAGGATTCCAGGTCGCCAGGATCATCCTTCACACACGTCAGATTCAACAACATGTTTCTCTTGGTGTTGGTGAAGAGGTCGTCCTTCGGGTAATTCCCGCGCAGTGAGACGATGTCTTCCAAGTATCGGGGTCTGACGCATACAGCAGCCTTGAAAGCAGGCAAGCATGTCTCTCTCGAAATCTTCTTCGACATTAGAAACATCGCAGTTGCCTTTGCCAACCCGTATAGCGTTCGTGGGCAATTATCTGCCAAGACAATGCGGGATTGCCACGTTCACGACAGACTTGTGTACCGCAATTGCAGAACAATACGGTGGTGCAAGGCTTTTCGCAATTCCAGTCAACGATCCAGATTCGGCATATCAGTATCCGGAGCGAGTGCGGCTGGAGCTAACGCAGGAAGATAAGGGATCCTACGAAAGAGCAGCAGAGTTTCTTAACTTCAACGGAAACGATCTGGTCTGCTTGCAACACGAATATGGAATCTTCGGAGGGGCTGCCGGCAGTCATGTCCTGACGTTACTTCGCAAACTGAAGATGCCTCTGGTGACAACCCTTCACACAGTGCTGCGTGATCCGGATGTAAACCAACGTGCCGTCCTTGAAGAGATTGCACATCTTTCGGACCGATTGATCGTGATGAGCGAGCAAGCTGCCACATTCTTGCGTGATGTTTACGGAGTGCCCACCGGAAAAATAGATCTGATTCCACATGGAGTGCCTGACCTTCCATTCATGGATCCCAATTACTTCAAGGACCTGTTCGGTGCTCAAGGAAAGCCGGTACTCCTAACATTTGGATTACTCTCGCCGAACAAGGGGATCGAAAACGTAATCCAGGCCCTTCCAAGGATTCTGGAAAAACATGAAGACGTGATGTACATCGTCTCTGGAGCTACGCACCCACACATCAGACGATCAGAAGGCGAGAAATATAGAGAAGGGCTACAACAGCTGGCCGGTGATCTCGGCGTTTCCTCACACGTGATCTTCAACAATCGCTTCGTAAGTTCCGAAGAGCTAGTGCAGCATGTGGGCGCCGCGGATATCTATATCACCCCCTATCGTCAAGAGGCCCAAGTTGTCTCAGGCACGCTTGCAATCGCTCTCGGGGCTGGGAAAGCGATCATATCTACACCATACTGGCATGCAAAAGAGCTTCTCGCCGACGAGCGTGGGGTCATTGTTCCGTTTGACGATCCGGCTTCAATGGCGAACGCGGTCCTTAGTCTGTTAGACAATGACGCCGAGCGCCATGCGATGCGGAAGCGTGCCTATCTTCATTCACGGGGCACGACGTGGCAAGAAACAGCGCAAGCCTATATGGCAAGCTTTCAGCGTGCGCGTGTTGAACGCATGCTGCGCCCGCGCCCAGCCCTGCAAGATCTGTTCACGCTCAAGGCAACAGACCGCCTACCGAGTCTCAATACGTCCCATCTATCGAACATGACAGATGATACAGGCCTGTTGCAGCATGCTACTTTCTCCATACCTAACTGCAACGAGGGTTACACGACAGATGACAACGCGCGCGCACTCATTGTGACAACACTACTCAACGGATCTCCGCTGACTGGCAGCTGTGAGTTCGCAACCCTGTCCCGCCGATACCTTGCTTTTCTTTGGCTTGCGTTCCATGACAAAACGGCTAGGTTTAGAAATTTTATGGGCTACGACCGGAGATGGCAGGAAGACGTCGGTTCTGAGGACAGTCACGGCCGCGCCTTATGGGCATTGGGAACAGTGCTCGGCAATTCGGAAGATGCGGG
>NZ_JQKI01000046.1:15161-26874 GCF_000745965.1 Edaphobacter aggregans DSM 19364
AGGGCGCCGGTCAGGCGTTCGGATCCGAGGACTTCGGTCCATTCCTGGAACGGCAGGTTCGAGGTGATCAGAGTGGAGCCGCGTTCGTAGCGTTGTTGCAGGTCGAGCAGATCGTTCGCATCAAGCTCGAAGCGGTGTGCTTAGACTCTACTTCGATCAAGGTGCATCCCGACGGGACAGGGGCTCTAAAAAAAATGGACCATAGTCCATTGGCAAGTCTCGAGGCGGATGGAACACCAAGGTTCATATGGTTGCCGCGAATGCTCGAACGGCCATAGGCTTCTCGCTGTCGCCAGGCAATGCCCACGATGCACCCGAGGGACGGGAGTTGTTGTGGGAGCTTCCGCGAATGCCCGAAGGCCTGCCCATATTGATGGATCGAGCCTATGAAGGCGATGTGACCAGACAACTCGTGCTCGACTTGGGCATGGTTCCGGTGGTGCCGCCTAAGTCCAATCGGATCGAGCCCTGGGACTACGACCGAGCCCTCTATAAGAAGCGCAACGAGATCGAGAGGCTGTTCCAGCACAGCGCTATGACCAACTACGCTTCCATCATGCTGAAGTGCATCTCCAGGCTGCTTTCAGAGTGGCGCGTTGGAGACGTACGCGATATTCACGCCGACATGATGCGGTATACGCGAGAGACGATCTGCAGTGTGCTCTTCGGAGGTGAATTCACTCCCAACAACGTTGAAATTGGCAATGCGGTTTCCGTAGTTTTTGGTGATCTTCGGGCAGAGATTCTGTACCCTCCGATCTGGAGGAGATTGCCACTTGCCCGAAGCATCCGGTGGAATCGCGCTGTCAAGCGACTGAACCGTTCCATACGAGAAACCGTCAGGGCAAGACGAGATTCCGGCGAGCCTGGTATTGACCTACTCGGCTCTCTTCTTCGCGCCCGTGATTCCGATGGCCATTCCATGTCAGACGAACAGTTGCACGATGAGATTATGACCTTCTTTCTCGCCGGCCATGAGACGGCAGCACTGTCTTTGACCTGGGCCGCTTATCTTCTAGCGACCCATCCGGAGACACAGGAGCAAGCGGCGAAGGAAATCTCCGTAGTTACCGAAGGAGGCGAGATCCGGGCGGAGCATTACCCACAACTGCGCTTTGTGACGGCGGTGGCCAAGGAAGCTTTGCGACTCTATCCTCCGGTGTGGAGTTTAGGACGCAAGACAACAAAGCACGGGAGTCTCGGTAGCCTGCCTGTTTCCAAGGGGACGGATCTCTGGCTCTGTTTGCATCGGCTACACCGCGATCCCCGTTGGTACCCCGAACCGGAGCGATTCAGCCCGCAACGTTGGCTCGGAAATCAGCTGCAACGGCGGTTTACCTATGCGCCATTCGGAATTGGCCCTCGTGTCTGCATCGGCCAGCATTTCGCGATGGCTGAGACCGTGCTCGGACTCGCCTCGATGCTGCGTCAGTTTCGCTTCTTGCTGGTCTCCTCTGCTCCTGCCGAGGTCAACGCGTGGATCTCTCTTCGGCCAAAAGAGCGCATCGAACTCCGCGTGGAACAGGTTTGATGACGCGTAGACTTCCGTGTAGCCGACCACTGGAAGTGTCATGCGATTTGCACGGGTTGATCGCCGTGCGGGAATGCGTCCAAGAAGCTCGGCAGAACGCTGAGATCAGGAGGCATCGGGAGAGTTCGGATCGGCGGCGATGCGCACAATCTCACGATCTCTCGGAATTTCAGGTGGCAGGCAGATCAGTCCTTCCCGTATAGTCCGCGCCCGGCACACCAGATCTTATCAGCGGGGCCCCAAATTACAAAAGGAGTCCACTATTATGCTGAAGTCTGCGGTTTTATGTAGTCTCGCGTTGATTGCTATGCCCTCAGTGGTCATTGGGCAACAGAGTTCAGTGACTCACAAATGGAAGTTCCCCACTACCGTCAATGCGCCATGGGCGATGGAGGGCGACCAGAAGCCGCTCGATACGCCTAGTTCGGCGGCGGGTCTCTGTCGCTCGACTCCATTCAGTACGACTGGCGTCTATGGCCCTCTTGGCTCAGCCGCATGTTCCGCGGCAAGCTGCTTGCCTTCCTCAAGTGGGGCTATCGAGGGAAGCAACTATGCCTACCCGGCACGTCGGCTGCACTCTCCCCGCCGCGCGCATTTCACGCCCTGCTCCATACGCTGCGCCGGCGAGAGTGGGTGGTCTACTCCAAGCCTCCGTTCGGCGGACCCGAACATGTCCTGAAGTACCTGGCCCGCTACACCCACCGCGTCGCCATCTCCAACGGAAGGCTGCTCACCCTCGATAACCGACAGGTGCGCTTTCGCTGGCGAGATTCCAGACAGAGCAACCGCAGCGGCGTCTTGACCCTCGACGCAGTCGAGTTCATCCGCCGCTTCCTGCTCCACGTCCTGCCCTCAGGCTTCGTCAAGTCCGCCACTCGCCCTCTGCAGGATCCATCTCAGCGCTTCCACTCATGACGTCAACGTGCTGCTGACAGAACAGCAGAAGTCCGCGCTCAACCGCTCATGACAACCTTGAGGTTTGTTGCAGCCACTCCATGCACACCGCCAGCACACCACCGGACGAGTCTACTCTGGTCACCGTCGTCCCATTTCGTGCCCAGTCAGCCGCAGCAACTCCCCGCAAACAGCATTCAATCCCCATACATCCACCGTGCTAGCGGCTTACTGCAAATCGCCGTATCCACACTGCTCCGCACCGGCGGCATCGAAACACGAGAAAGTTCTGTCGGCGGAGCACTGTCGATACGGCACTAGAGATTTCGCACTCAGTGAGAATAAAGTCGCCAATTTCCGGTTTGGCGCCAATCCACCCGGAACTCGATGGGTAAATACTGAGAGTCAGCCCTGGTATCTCCCGACTATGCAGTTAATTCCCGGAAAGGATTGGACGCAAACAAGTGTAATTTTGAGATTTGAGTAGCGCGGCAGTCGAAGTGACGATTTTGCGTGGGAAGAAAACAGTGCAACAGCAACCGCAGGTCAGAGCATGGCGACAGCAAGGGTGAACTCAGTTTCAGTGAGAACAACAAGGCAAAACGCCTCTTCCTGAATAGAAGAGGCGTTTCGGTTGACTACGGTTTAGTTATTAGGCCAGGAGAGGTAGGCCTACTTAGAAGGATAGTTTCAAGCCGAGTTCGATCTGACGTTCGGTGGAGAGCGTGCCTGTGATCTGACCGAAGGTGGCGGATGAGATGTCGTTCTGCGGGGCCGCTAGGCTGACCGTGTTGAGGATATTATAGAAGTTGGCACGGAACTGGAGGTTCGTTTCTCGATAGAGGCTGAAGGACTTGCTCAGGTTCGCGTCAAAGTTCTTGAAGCTAGGAGAGCGTTCCGAACCGACAGAGGCGGTGCCGAAACCCGTGGTGCTTTCTTGCCCATAGGCGCAGATACCATTGTCTGTGTTAATGCCGCATCCGATCGCGGAAGGACCAGTGCCGAACCAGTGGTCTACGGAACGATTCTGTACATCTAGCTTGCGATAGTGATTGCCGCGGTTCGCACGCTGGTTGACAGCGTAGTTTCCTGGTGAGCTTACCGTGAACGGGAAGCCGGAGTGAAGGTTGGCGATTCCGCCGACCTTCCATCCGCCTACGATCGTATCGAGGAAGCGATTCATGTTTGCACCGACGAGGCGACCGCGACCAACGGGAAGGTCGTAGTATCCGGCGAAGGTGAAGATATTAGTCGCGTCAAAGAAGGCCGGTCCGTAGTCTCCGGAACCGTTGTAGGCGTCCTGCCAGTAGGCACTCTGCGAGGAGCCAGTTCCTCCATAGTAGCCGAGGTTATTGGTGAGGCCCTTGCTCCAGGTGTAGTTCGTGAGGAACTCGAAGCCGCGATTGAAACGACGACGACCCGTTATCTGGAGTGCGTTGTAGTTCATCATCGACCTGGATTCGGTGTAGCTGACCTGGCTTACAAGGTTAAGATTCGGAAGACTGGAGACCGGAAGTGCGCATGCGGGTTTAGTAATGTCTGCACAATGGCGCTGGTTGCCCTCGCGCGGATCCACGAGGTGGTTTCCGCTCTGGCCGAGGTAGGCGATGACGAGTGAGGTATTGTTGTCAAGCTGCGTCTCAGTGGTGAGGTTGAACTGCTGTATCAGCGCGGGCCTCAGGTTCGGATCCCAGGCGCGAACATTTCCGGACCATATGTTGGTGGCGGTGGGAAGGGGGAAGCCGCTCTGTGTCTGAAAGAATCCGGAAGTGCCAGTTCCGCTCTGCTGACCAGAGGAGTTGCTGAAGAAGGGAGGATTAAGGGTTAGGCGAAGGTTCGCTCCGGTGCCTTCGAGGAAGTTTGTGATGCCATATCCGCCGCGGATGACGAACCTTCCATTGAACTTTTCAGGCGAGTAGGCGAAGCCGACGCGTGGCATCCATCCATTCCAGAAGGCGTTGTAGAGAGCGCGACTGGCCCCGTTCTGTCCGGCGATCGTGATTGCCCCGGTGGCGATGTTCAGGTTCGACTCTTTGTTGTTGGATTCGTAAAGGGGCTGATCCCATTCCCAGCGCATGCCGAGGTTAAGGGTGAGGTTGGGCGTTGCCTTCCAATCGTCCTGGAAGAAGATGGCGTCGCGCCACTGCCGCTGTCCCCATTTCGAGACGTAGGAACCCTGCCCGAACGCTGAGGACTGGTTCAGCAGGAAGTCGGCCCATGAGTCGTTGGTGCCAAGGGTGCGAGCGCTATAGGTGCCGTTGTAGTCGAAGTGGCCGAGCACACCGTCGTTGCCGGAGTAGTTGCGGTTGGATTGATAGCGAATGAGGGTTCCACCGAACTTGAAGGTGTGGCGACCGAACTGCCAGCTGACGTTGTCGCCGTAGGTAAAGGCGTTGGTGAGGCTGTCGTTCTGGACGCCCTGTCCGCCGAACGCGGGGGAGCTGCCGGAGGGACTACCGAGGACGTAGCCGTTGATATTGAATGCGGACATGCCCGGGGCGATCTGATTTCCGGGGATTCCGAGCGCGCTGTTCCCGGTGAGCCCGAGCAGTCCAGCCGGGTCAGAGACGAGATTACTAAAGCGGCCACGGCTGAATCCGGCGCGCGCCTCGTTGACTACACGAGTGGAGATGACGTGTGTCCAGTTGATAGAAAACCCGGTATAGGGACTGATGTTTGCCTGACCAAGTTGGGTGGGAATCGAGACTCTGCTGGGGCCATCGTTTTCGCGTCCGATGGTGAAGCGGCCGGAGATATTGTCTCTGTCGGTGAGTTTGGCGTCGATCTTGAAGTCGCCCTGATTGTTGTTCGTTGCACTTGCGATGGTTCCGACGTAGTTGTTGGTGAGGCTGGTGGTAGCGACATTAGGCAGCGGATAGATCTCCGGGTGAGCGAAGAGATATTGGGCAACCGGATTAAGAACGGAAACGGTTCGCCCAAGGTTTGGGGCGAAGCCGCTACGCATGGCTGCTGTTGCCACACTGTTAAACTGAGTGCTGCTAGTATGCTGGCGCGCTCCCTGATAGTCCACGAAGAAGAAGAGACGGTCACGGATGATGGGTCCCCCAAAGGTGCCGCCGAAGATGCTGCGATTGAGGGAGGGCACAGGTCCGATGGCGGATTTGTCAGCGGTGTGCTTGTTCGTCCAGCTGTTTGCGTTCATGTTGTTGTTTTCAAGGAACCAAAAGGCGTTGCCGTGGAAGTTGTTGGTTCCGCTCTTGGTAACCATGACGACTTGGCCGCCGTTGGCGTTGCCGTACTCGGCGGTGGCGTTGCCGCTGATGATACGGAGTTCGCCGATGGCGTCTACGTTGGGACTGTAGTTGATGTAGTTGTCGATGGCGTCGTTGATATCGACACCATCGAGGGTGTAGTTGTTGGTCTGCTCACGGTTGCCGTTGACGAAGAAGCCACTGTTGTAGGTGGGACGTCCGACGTTGTTCGCGTTAGAAGGCGTGGTCGCGACAGCGCCGGCTACTAGAGTGGTGAGCGAGGAAAAGTTACGCGCCTGCAACGGGAGCTCGGTAGCCTGCTGCGAAGTGATGGAGGTGCCCGTGCTCGGATTCTCCGTGTTGAGGATGGGAGCGGCGGTGGTAACGATAACGTTTTCATTCACCGAGCCGACCTTGAGCTTGGCATCCACTTTGGCTTCCTGGCCAACTTCGAGGTTGAATGGACCGACCGAGGCGGAGCCGAAGCCCTGGGCTTCTATGGAGATCTTGTAGTGGCCGATCTGGAGAAAGCGAAGGACGTAGACACCATCGGCATTCGTTGTCATGGAAGTCTCAACACCTGTGTCGACGTTGGTTGCTGTGACTTTGGCTTCGGCGATTGCGGCTCCACTAGCGTCGGAGACGGTACCGGTGACGGAGCCGGTTATTGTCTGTCCTATGGCGATAGAACAGCTCACGAGAAGAGCGAAGAGACTGTAGAGCGCAATATGGTATCTCATTCGTGCACCTCCATTTTTAAGTTGTCGTGCGGGACCTGTGGTAGTTCGGCTGCATCTTCGTAATCCCACGGAAGTGAGATTGTCCTTGTGCGCCCTTTATCCGATTTGCTTGAACACCAAGTTCACCTACTGTATAGACAACTGAACCTCGCTTGCAAGCCCGATAGTGGTTTAATTTTCAATAACTGGGTTAAATGCCGACGGCGGATATGTGTTTACGATGTGCCCCGCGTGGAGCTAGGAGAATGAGTGTCGAAATCTCTGGGTCAATCTAGGTCGGCGGTGCGCCCCCCTGGACAAGAAGGGGTTCATCCCTTTGTACTTTCAGATTCAACGGGCGCTGATGGAGGATATCCACTCCGGTGAGTTGTCGGACGGGGACGCTTTAACGTCAAAGGAGGAGTTGGCGCGGGCGTACCAGGTAAGCCGAATGACGGCACGCCAGGCTCTGCATGGGTTGAAGATCAGCGGCTATGCGTTCAGCCTGAAAGGGCGCGGGACGTTTGTGACTCGGCCGAAGCTGGAAAGGAACATCATGCACTTGATGGGTTTCACGTGGGATATGAAACAGCGCGAAATGATTCCGAGTTCGCGAGTGCTGGAGCCGTCCTTCGAACGAAAGCTCTTCTGCGAGGCCCAGGCCTGAATCAGCGTGCCATCCACGGTGAAGTGCTCATCGCTCATCAAGCGCTTGGCCTGCCGGTTGACCTCGCTGAAGAACTGCTGCGCGACCGCGCTGCTCAGCAACCGATCGCGGTTCTTGGAAAACACCGCGTGGTGCCATACCGCGTCGTCCATGCCCAGCCCGACGAACCAACGAAACAGCAGGTTGTAGTCGATCTGCTCGACCAACTGCCGCCCCGAACGGATGGAGTAAAACACCTGCAACAACAAGACCCGCAGAATATACTCCGGCGCAATCGAGCGACGATCCGTCGCAGCATACAGTTGGTCAAACTCCCCACTCAGTGACCCCAGAACCTGGTCGGTCAGCTTGCGCACCGCACGCAACGGGTGATCCTGAGCCACACGCTCTCCAACGACACATAGCTGAACATCCCATCCAGAACCCGTTCATCTCCACGCATCCCAGTTAGACGAACATGACTGCACAGCAGTCGCATTCTTCAACAAGTTCCTAGTACTACTGTGTTATCAATTAGATACCGCGCCGTGGATACATCACGGAGGTCTATCGGAATGAGCTCGCATGTGAGGTGCGTGAGCTGGGATACGAGATTGAGAGTCAGAGGAATGCAAAGGGAGTCGATAACGGATTCGAGATCAAGGGCATCTCCAAAGATCTGCTGGAGCGGTACTCACAACGCAGCGAGCAGCGGGATGAATCTATCCGTCAGTTCACGGCGGAGCATGGACGGCAGCCTACAGATGATGAGGTTGCCGTGCTCATCCGTGAATCTCGACCGGATAAACTGCATGAGATCAGTACAGCGGAGGTACACCGGCTGCAGGTCGAGCGAATCTCTCCGCAGGAACACACGAAGCTGCTCGATCTTCGGCAGCGAGCTATCGAGCATAGGCCAGAGAGAGAGCCTCAGCTGTTGAGTCCCTGCGGCACACCAAAGAGCATCTGTTTGAGCGCAAGACCGTCGCTAGGGATCATGAGTTGCTCACCGAAGCTCTGCGTCATGGCAGAGGCAGACTTGATCTGGGCGATCTGCGCGGGAACTATGAGTTTGCAGTATCGCAGGGCAAGCTGCTTCAGATCGGCGGCAATGTGGCAACACAAACAAGCCTTGAGCGCGAACGAAACATGGTTGCGATCATCGATCACGGGATCCATCGTTATTCGGCCTTGGGTGGAAAAGATCACTTTGAGCCGAAGGCGAGTCTCCGGGCAGAGCAGCGCAACGTCGTAGAGACGATACTTGCCTCTCAGGACTTTGCCTTCAATCTGCGTGGTGCTGCAGGGGCCGGAAAAACGGCCACGTTGCAGGAGATTGATCGAGGATTGCAGGCAGCGGGCCATACGGTCTTGGCAGTTGCCCCAACGCGAAGTGCTGTCGAGGAACTGCAGAAGGTCGGGTTTAGAAACTCGATGACGATCTCTCGTCCGCTGGAGGATCAAACCGCACAGCAGAGCTTGCGGAGGAATGTGCTGATCGTAGATGAGGCGGGTATGGTTTCAGGTCGTAGATGGAAGGGTTGCTCGACCTGGCGCGTCGTGAGGAGGCACGGATTCTGTTTTCGGGCGATACGCGGCAGATACGGAGTGTTGAATCCTCTGACGCGTTGAGGATTCTGGAGGGAGAGTCACGGATGACGAGTGTTTCCCTGCCTGGCATCCAACGCCAATCGAACCGCGAGTATCGAGAGGCTATCGAGACTTTCTGCCAGTCGCCCGATCATGGCTTTGCCAAGCTCCAAGATTTGGGTGCTGTCCGTGAGGTGCCATACATGGAGCGAGCACAGGCCGTGGCGGATGTGTATCGAGAGATGACGGCAACGCCGGGTCGCAAGGTGCTCGTTGTCGCGCCGACACATGAAGAGATCGGGCGCGTGACGCAGGCGATCCGTGATGACCTGAAGCAGCGGTCTGTATTGGGTGACGGGGAAACGCTGCAACGTCATATTCCTTTGCAGTGGACTGAGGCTCAGAAGAAAGACATCTCCAACTATCAGCCTGAGCAAGTGCTCGTCTTTCATCGCGCCTCACGCGGAATCGAGAAGCGTGAGGCGTTGACGGTCACGGGCGTATCCGGTTCCAGCATGCATGCCACGAATGAACGGGGCGAGGAGAAGTTGATCAGTCCGACGCAGGCAAGATCGTTCTCCGTGCATGAGAGACGTGGGATAGAAGTCGCTGCCGGTGACAAGCTACTGCTAGTGGGCAATCGTAAAGAGCCGGGGTTCCGCGCAACGAACGGCGAACTGACGACGGTGCGTGATGTGAGCCAAGGCATCATCCATCTGGAAGACGGTCGTAACGTGCCGGCGAACTATCGGGAGTTCACGCATGGCTACGCGGTCACGGCTCATCGAAGTCAAGGCAAAACCGTCGACCAGGTCATCATCTCGGCAGATGCGATGAAGCAGGAATTATTTTATGTCGCCGCGTCGCGTGGTCGTGAGGGAATTGCCATCATCACGTCAGACGTAGAACGCCTGGGCGAGTCGCTGGGTGTTTCGATGGCCCGTCCGTCAGCGATTGAACTGGTGAACGAAATAACGCGAGCGAAGGTATCGCCTGAGCAAGACATCGGGCAGGTGCTTAAGCAGGAAATAAAGCTTCCCGTCCAGCCTCAGGAGATCAGTGTGGGACTGGGAATGGAGTTGAGCTTGTGAAGTCGGCGCTCAAAAATATTTTCGTGTGATGCCGAGCAATGCTGAGCAAGAGAGTGCGCTCAGGTGCAACAGTGAGTTGTTTGTCACGCTCTTTGACCCTCTGGACAACCAATGTAATTCGCTTCATTGTGGAGTTAGGGAGCAGTGAGCTATGCCAAATCCTTCCATCTCCAATGGAGCGTTCGTGAAACAGACCAGGCGGCGGCGATGCTTGGTGTCCATCCGAAGACGTTGCATGACTCGCCGTTCAGGGCAAATCACGGCTTACCGAATCGGCAAGCTATGGAGATTCCGGGCTTGCGATTTGTGGGCCGGTGTAGCCGGTCGCGTGGCATCTCTGAATGAGCTGTATGAACGTGTTGCGCCAATGCCCGGCACATACCGCAACGAAGGGCTGGGCAAGTCGCCAGGTCAAACTTGGGGGTACAACCTTGGAAACAGCTCTTCTAGCGCGCACTCCGGGAAGCGAAGTGCGACGGGTCCCTTCGGGGTTGAGGAGGCAAGCAATCCGAGCTCTGTAACGTTAGCGAGCACTCGACGTGCAGTGCGTTCTGGAAGGCCGGTAATGCGGGCAACCTCTCCTCTTTCAAGCTCACCCCGCATGAGCGCCTCTTCCATGATTGCGGCAGCTTGCGGCTTTAGAACGCTACTCCTCTCAACAAAGGTCCGAAGCCTCTGTTTCAACTCATTCAAGTCGAACAGTCCCGACATGAACTGAACTTGATCCAAGCAGACCTTAAGAAACCACAGCACAAACTCTTTTAGTGCTTTCAGCGAGAGGTTTCCCCGTCCGTCCAGGTCTCCCTGTCGTGGCATATCCGCCAAGTCCATCATGCGCTTGTACTCGCCTCGGCTCTCAAGACCTCGTGCAAGGCCACGCGAGATTGACCATAGGCCATGTGCTCCGATGCCAGTTTGATGAGCCATCGCATGGCTCATCAAACGGCTCACTCTGCCGTTTCCATCCGGAAAGGGGTGAATGTAATTGAGACGATGATGAGCCGCTGGGATGGCCATGATTCGGCTAGCGGTCCCGAGAGGCGAGAGGTTATAGCGTTGCTCAAAATATCGCATGAAGTCCGTCACACGCCCGCTTGAGGGCGGCAGGTGACGACCGACAGCGTTGTCGTGTTCGGGCCGCGAACGCCATTGACCGGGTCGCATGACAATTTCCCGAGACTCATTCTTAAGCGTGCGCATTGCCGGGGGAGCGTCGCGATAAAACTCATGGTGAATCCACCGGATGAATTCAGACGATGTCGCCGACGGTAATGTCCCGTGAAGAAACATTTGATCGATCTCCGTTTGGACTCGGACATGCGCCGCTGCTTCGATCTGCAAGTTGCGCCGCTCCTCATTTTGGTCCAACTCCCCCGACAGAGCGCGCTCAATATCTCGGGGCCGCGTATTGTGTCCCTCGATCAGGTTGCTGTAGTAGGTATTCATGATGCGCACAGCATCAGCCAAGTTCGCGGCTGTGAGCGGATGCAGAAATTTCCCAAGAACTGATACGGCTCCGGTCAGATCTGCCACCACATCTGCGATAGCCGATGAGGGCTCGTCGATGAGGGCTGGTTCAATTCGACTTGGAGATTCAATAGTTGTCATGGGGTATGATTTGGCCGAAGGTTTAGCTCAAGGAGTCCCTGTATTTATTGATAATACGCTACGAGGACGCCATTTGTGGCCGATGTTGTGGCCGATCTTTCAGCAATCCCGGTCGATCTGACAGGGTCCTTGGAGGTGACGGCTTACAACCGTGGGTTGGTCGGTTCGCTTTCCAGGGCTACTCAGGAGTAAGGCGCAAGAGCCAAACCGTCGCGAGTTCGTCCCAAAGCCCCGACTTCTCGACCGCTCAGTAGGTCGGAACCAAGAAAGACGATTCGCGGTCGCTGTTGGATCACCCGTGCCAATTTTCTAAATTATTTTTTGCCAGTTTTCCATAGCCCAATCGTGTCCCTAGCGTTCCCCAGAATTCTGGGGAGTGAGCAGAGGCATACGACTTCAGATTGAACTCAAGCAGCGAGATC
>NZ_JQKI01000046.1:26884-52120 GCF_000745965.1 Edaphobacter aggregans DSM 19364
CGATCAGAAGGCGAGAAATATAGAGAAGGGCTACAACAGCTGGCCGGTGATCTCGGCGTTTCCTCACACGTGATCTTCAACAATCGCTTCGTAAGTTCCGAAGAGCTAGTGCAGCATGTGGGCGCCGCGGATATCTATATCACCCCCTATCGTCAAGAGGCCCAAGTTGTCTCAGGCACGCTTGCAATCGCTCTCGGGGCTGGGAAAGCGATCATATCTACACCATACTGGCATGCAAAAGAGCTTCTCGCCGACGAGCGTGGGGTCATTGTTCCGTTTGACGATCCGGCTTCAATGGCGAACGCGGTCCTTAGTCTGTTAGACAATGACGCCGAGCGCCATGCGATGCGGAAGCGTGCCTATCTTCATTCACGGGGCACGACGTGGCAAGAAACAGCGCAAGCCTATATGGCAAGCTTTCAGCGTGCGCGTGTTGAACGCATGCTGCGCCCGCGCCCAGCCCTGCAAGATCTGTTCACGCTCAAGGCAACAGACCGCCTACCGAGTCTCAATACGTCCCATCTATCGAACATGACAGATGATACAGGCCTGTTGCAGCATGCTACTTTCTCCATACCTAACTGCAACGAGGGTTACACGACAGATGACAACGCGCGCGCACTCATTGTGACAACACTACTCAACGGATCTCCGCTGACTGGCAGCTGTGAGTTCGCAACCCTGTCCCGCCGATACCTTGCTTTTCTTTGGCTTGCGTTCCATGACAAAACGGCTAGGTTTAGAAATTTTATGGGCTACGACCGGAGATGGCAGGAAGACGTCGGTTCTGAGGACAGTCACGGCCGCGCCTTATGGGCATTGGGAACAGTGCTCGGCAATTCGGAAGATGCGGGTCTTAGGGGGGCAGCAGGAAGACTCTTTGAAGCAGCCGCCTCCGTCACCATGACATTTACCAGTCCTCGCGCATGGGCGTTCTCGGTACTGGGTATGCAAGCGTATCTCGATTGGTTTCCTGGAGACAGAGTCGTTCAGGATTCACGCAATATACTCGCAAATCGATTGCTGGCAGCCTATGAAAACACTCATTCAGAACCATGGCTGTGGTTTGAGAAGAGCCTTTCCTATTCCAACGCCAGATTGTCACAAGCACTGCTCATGGCAGGCTGGCGAAGTGACAATAGGCGAATGATCGAAGCAGGATGCGAGTCTCTTCAATGGCTTGTCGCGGAGCAGCATCGAGGCAATGACATGGTCTTCGTTCCAATAGGCTCCATGGGGTTTGCTGTCGCCGACGGCTGGAAAGCTCGTTTCGATCAGCAACCAATAGAAGCTTGCGCGACAATTTCAGCGTGTGTACTCGCACATCGAATCACCCAAGAGCAGCACTGGATCGAGGAAGCATGGTGTGCCTTTCGCTGGTTTCTCGGGGAGAACGACCTACAAGTTCCACTGTACGACGCTGTAACCGGCGGCTGTAAAGATGGACTTCACCCAGATCGCGTGAATGAAAACCAGGGAGCGGAATCAACGCTTTCGTTTCTGATGGCTCTTCTGGAGATGCAAAACGTGGAAATAGCAAGCATAGAAAACCCGGACCAGGAAATGAGTGTCTCCAATTGAAATCAATTGCCCTTCCGACTGCGTGGCCTGAAGACGCCTTTACCAAACAGCCGCGTTCAAACGTGAGCGAAGAAATCTCTTTGTTCACTCGCCATTCCGCCAATCCCATCCTGAGCCGAAGAGATTGGCCATATCCGATTAATAGCGTTTTCAATGCCGGTGCCGTAAAGCTCCCCGACGGTGACACCTTACTGCTTTGCCGCGTGGAAGACCGGCGAGGTCTGTCGCATCTCTGCGCTGCCCGCTCCGCAAATGGAGTCGATGGATGGCGCATTGATGCTCAACCGACATTGATGGCAAGCCCACGTGAGTTTCCTGAAGAGATATGGGGCATCGAAGATCCGCGAATTACCTATGTCCCGGAGCTGGAACAGTATGCAATTGCTTACACCTCCTTCGCTCGCGGCGGTCCAGGAGTCTCGCTTGCGCTGACGAAAGACTTCAGAAGCTTTGAGAGATATGGCGTTGTCATGCCGCCGGAAGACAAGGACGCTGCTCTTCTCCCCCGAAGAATAGGAGGCTATTGGGCGCTGATTCATCGACCGATGACAACACTCGGTGCGCATATGTGGATCTCGTACTCGCCAGATCTACGGCATTGGGGCAGTCACAAAGTGATGCTCGAGGCACGCCGGGGAGGATGGTGGGATGCCAACAAGATAGGTCTCTGCTCGCCGCCGATTGAGACGGAGAAGGGTTGGTTGGTGATCTATCACGGAGTCCGACATACAGCGTCCGGAAGCATCTATCGCCTGGGGCTTGCTCTCTTCGATCTGGACAGCCCAGATATCTGCCTGCAGCGAGGTGATTCATGGATGTTTGGTCCGGAAGCCCCCTACGAGCGGGGAGGAGATGTTAATGATGTTGTGTTTCCCTGCGGCCAGACCATAGGAGCTGATGGAGACATAATTCACCTCTATTACGGAGCAGGGGACTCCTGTATCGCAATGGCAACCGGCAGCATACGCACTCTTCTTTCGTGGCTGGCTTCAAATTCCAGTTCGGCCGACGAGAACGGCTCTTAGCGCAGCCGTTGCTCAATCGCGAGGAAACAGAATGAATACCTCAAACCTAAACTGGCCTAGCCGATTTCCACGATTACTTTGGTTCCGTCGAGAGTGTCCTCTCTGTAGCTCGATCGAATTTAAGACGGCCGAGTCGGGTGCTATGGATGGTCCGTTGAGTTGGTTTGCACTTTCTCCAATTCGTTGCGTCAACTGTTGGCGAAGATATTACTGGTTTTCCATCAGACGGAAGAAATCAACCGAAGAAGGTCGCGTATGACCGGTAACAATCCACTTCTCGTGAGGAGGCCATATGGAAAATTCCAAATATACTGCCGCCCATACGACGAACGATCTGTTGTTCGATCTCGATCCTGGACGTTCTCGAACTGCACTGAATTACCAAATCGTCGCACAAAGTACAGAGGAAGTGCAGGACATCCAAAATGCCCCTGCCATCAGTATGGGGCAGTACCTGATCGAGTCGGAACAGGTAAAACTCCTTACGACAATCAGCATCTATGCTCAACAAGGTGAAAGCCGAGATCAGGTGCGTTTGCTTTACATGAACGCCGCTGCACTTCTTATATGGAAAGCGATGGGAAGGCAGCCAACACTACTCGGATTCCTTCATCGTCCACCCAAAACAGCCTTGCTGGCATTTGGGGTTCCTTTCAGTGAGTAGCATCTACCTTCTGTTTAGCTTATCTACCGACCGACGAACTGATCAGTGATTTCCTGAAGAAATGCATGCCTGCATGCTGAAATCCTCTTGAACGAAGTTCGTATCAGAACACCCAGCGATCAAGGAGTAGAGCGACCTTGAAAGGGCTGGCGTCGCCCATTCTGCGGCATTTCGCAATTTGCACATTCCAAGAGAATTGGAAGATATCCTTTAGTCGGCAAGACCGTGCACGACCAATACGCGACCACACATGAAAAGTGTCATGTTATTCAAAATAAGCTTTTTATTCAAAAGCCGTAAAAGCCTCCCATCCGGGAGGGCTAATGTTTTATTCATCGTAAGTTATTGATTCTAAATGGTGGCCAGAGACGGGATCGAACCGCCGACGCCGACGCAATATAAGAGGTCGCCCCTTGGATTTAGGCTGTGAGCGTTTGCTGTCTCACCGTCAGAAAGGAGCACTCTTCTATGGAAAGCACAAAGTATATCGGGATGGATGTTCACAAGGACGCGATCTCGATCGCAGTTCTGAATTCTTCCGGCAAGCTGGTGATGGAAAGCATCATCGAAACCAAGGCGAATACGATTCTTGAGTTCGTGCATGGACTGCGCGGGAGCCTATATCTGACGTTTGAAGAAGGCACTTGGGCTGCGTGGTTGTATGACCTGCTGAAGCCGCATGTCACGAAGCTTGTGGTGTGTGATCCACGTCGCAATGACTATCTGAAACAAGGCAGCAAAAGTGACCGAATCGATGCCCGGAAGCTGGCTGAACTGCTGCGCTCGAATCTGCTGCGGCCCGTCTATCACGGCGAGCACGGAGTCCGGCCCTTGAAGGAGCTGGCGCGGAGTTATTTGACCATCACCAAAGACCAGGCGCGTGTCATGACCCGCGTGAAGGCTGTGTATCGAAGCTGGGCTATTCCCTGCACAGGGAAGCAAGTTTATGGACAGCGCCATCGCCTGGAGTGGCTGGGCAAGATCCAGGAGGCCGGCGTGCGCCGCCGGGCAGAGTTCTACTATGTGCAGTTGGACGCTTTGCGCTCGCTCCGCCTAGTAGTGCGGCGCGAGCTATTGCTGGAGAGCAGAAAGCACGGCGCGTCGAAGCTGTTAAGTCAGATTCCGTCGATTGGCCCCATCCGGGCGGCCCTGCTGATCGCACTGCTCCAGACCCCGGACCGCTTTCGCACCAAGCGACAGCTCTGGGCTTACAGCGGGTTGGCGATCGAAACCCACGACAGCGCAGAGAACCAGTACGTTAACGGACAGCTGCAACGGTCCAGGAAGCAGGCATCGATTCGCGGACTCTCCCCAGGTTGTTCCCGTATTGTTCCCGAGGGTCAAAACGCTCTCTGTTTCTCCTGTCTTCCATCAACGGCTTATTGGCCGTACATGATCCGTTAAATTGCCCTGCGGAGTGAGCAAATGTTGAGCCAGCGCCAGACACGATGGCCGAATGACGTGCATTTACTACCTAAGCTGGGATGAGATCGCCCTTTTTTGACACCTCCCGGTATGTTTTTTGGCGACTGCAAATGGACCGTGTGACCAGTGCACGCCACTTTGATAGCAAACGTGTCAGAGTTTCAAAACGTGAACAGCATCTGCAACTCGATCCGTCGATTATCCGCAGACTCCGAAAGCGCAGTGCCGAGTTCGCTGCCACTGATCACCGCAATACCTCTTCGGGTGGTCGGATTGCCACGAATTTCCGATAGAGCAGAAGGTCGTAGGCGATCTTTAGAGCTCCGGCGATGAAGAACGGAACGTTGATCAAACGCGGCTTGGCGAACATGAGGCCAACAAACATCGGTGGAATAGAGGCACCGATTGTTCGCGCCACTCCCGTGATGCCGGCTGCGGCAGATCGCTCTTCGGGACGAACAACTGCCATCGTGTAGGACTGCCTCGTCGGAACATCCATTTGGCTGATGCTGAACCGCAACAGCAAAACCGCGATCGCAAGTCGAAGCGTCGGCATAAGTGGAAGCAAAATCAGCAGAATATTCGAAGGTAGATGAGTGAAGACCATCGTTCTTACGAGCCCAAACCGCAATGCGAGCCGGGAGGCCAACAGCGCGGAAACGCCGGCAAATAAGTTCGCTCCAAAGAAGATCGCACCGAGCGCGGCCGGTTTCACGCCGAAACGTAGGTAGAACCAATAGGCGGCGAAACTTTGAACGATAAAACCGCCACCAAAGGAATCTAGGGCAAACAATCCCGATAGCTTGAGGACGATCTCTCGCGAGTGTCCAATCCCGAGGAGAGTTTTTTTAGCCGCGAGACCTGAAAGGCGATCTTCGGCCGGGCCCACCTCCGTTGCAGATGAGAGCCGCGCGAACACTAGTGTTAACACCATGCCAAGGGCGGCATAAACGATGACAACCGCACGATAGCCTTTGATGGGGTTCGCTCCGCCTGAATCTACCAAGGAGGGGAGCATGCCCCCGCAGAGGGAGCCGATGGCGGTCGCGAATGAGCCGGTCAAGGTATACCAGGCAAATGCCGTCGTCCGCGTTGAGGACGGAACGACATGCGCGAGGGCGGCCTGCTCAATCGATAGAAACGGCCCAACCTCGTTGCCACTTGGACTCACGACTCCGATGGTTCCGGCGATCACAAGGAACAAGAAGTTGCTCGTACAGGCAAAGGCAAGACCGGCGCCGGCCATAAGGAAGGACCCGAGAATGAGCATCCGCCGACGCCCAATGCGGTCCGCCTGGGTTGTGAGAACCAGGGAAACGACCGTATCCCCCAGGAGTATCAAGGTGAGAAGCATTCCGATCCGCGATTCACTGAGTCCAATGCCGGTCAAATAGAAGACGAGAACAACGGACAGCGCGCCGTAAGCAAATAGGCGAGTGAATCGGGTTACAAAGAGGAGCCGAGCATCGTAGCTCGGGCTACGCAATACGCTTTGGCTCCGCACAGCACTCAGCATGCGTTGAACTCTCCCTGTGTGATATGGATCAACGGATAGTCGCCCAACGCAGACTGCACTTCCTCCGTCATGGTCACCGCATTACCAGAGACGGGTGGAGTCTGACTGACGCTGGTTTGTGCAACTATCACCGATATCGTTTCCAAAAAATGCGACCGACCAAAGAATCGCTTGTGCGCAACGGCACCGGATTGCGTGTGCGCGCTGGGCATGCTTCCAAGCTCTACGCAAATACTGTAACATTTACGTGTAATGAATATTACATCACATCGAGAGTCCGCGTCTTGGCTTTTGCTAATCTTCAGCCTACCCGCGAAGAGAACCAGCGAGAGGGTAGGTATATGGAGAAAGCTCCAGAAGTATGGGACACTTGCGTTGCGCAACTCCGGCTATGTGTTGCCGAATACGCCAGCGAACCAGGAGCGGCTCGAGTGGCTGGCTACGGCGATCCGGGGATTCAAGGGAGAAGCCTCTGTGCTTCAAGTCCTGGCAATCGATGACCTCCCGTCCGATGTGCTCAAGGAAAAGTTCCGTGAAGAGCGCAAACCTGACTACACGGCGCTCATCCGGGATGTTCAACAACTCAAACCGTCCACTCAGGGATTCTCTATACAGCTGGCGCGACAGAAACGGCGGTTTGAAGAGATCGTCGAGGTCGACTTTTTCGAGTGTCAGCTCAAGGCGAAGGCTGAAGAAGCCATTTACAAGGCAGAACATCCGGTAACCGCGCAGGAGCGAGTCAGGAAGGGCAGGGTGTCCAAAATGGAATATCAAAGCCGTGCTTGGATCACACGTCCACGGCCAGGAATCGATCGTGTCTCCTCTGCATGGCTTATCAAGCGATTCATTGATCCCAAAGCCTCCTTCCTCTTTGACAACAATCCAACAGTTCTTCCTGAGGCCGTGCCGTTCGATATGTATCAGGCCGGTGGCTTCGGTCATGAGGGCGAGAAATGCACGTTTGAAACTCTTTGTGCCCGTTTCGGTCTCGCGGACAAGAAGGTGCGACTGATCGGGCAGGCTATCCACGATGCCGATCTCGATGATGAGAAATTCGGTCGCACCGAGGGCATCACCATCAATCAGATTCTGAAGGGATGGGGCAAGCAAGGCATCCCCGATGTCGAACTGTTGCGCCGCGGGATGGAGCTGATCGAAGGGCTCTATCATTCGATCGCATAGAAAACGGGGGAAATGATGATAGGACGAAACGTGTTGTCTGCTGCTGCGTGTTTGCTTGTCTGTTGTTGTACGTTTGCACAGACGAAGGATGATTCCACTGCAACATGGAAGCCTGTGGAGGCTGCGCTGGGCCGACCGGGTCAACTACAGCCGGGCGAAGTCTACAAGTTCGCGCTGCCGCGCAAAGACATGAAGATCGTGAAGGATGGCGTGATCGTTGCGCCCGGACTTGCGCTGGGCTCCTGGCTTGCCTTCAAGAAAATGGGAAGCGAGGCGATGGTGATGGGCGACCTTGTTCTGAGCGAAGAAGAGATCGAACCGGTCATGTTGAAGCTTCAGCAGGAGAAGATTGAGCAGAGTTCCATTCATAACCATCTGTTGGGTGAATCGCCGCGGGTGATCTACATGCACATTGAAGGGCATGGCGATCCGGTTGTGTTAGCGCGTTCGCTTGCCGCTGCAATTGCTTTGACGAAGACCCCGCGCCCGCCCCCCGCAACGCCAGCGGCTACGCCGCAGGCCATCGACCTCAATACCGAGCAGGTCGAGCAAGCTCTTGGTTACAGCGGAAAAGTCAGCGGAGGCATCCTGCAATTCTCCGTTCCCCGGATAGAGAAGATTACCGAAGGTGAAATGGAGATTCCACCTGCAATGGGAGTTGCTACCGCTATCAACTTCCAGCCAACGGGCCAAGGCAAGGCTGCGATCTCTGGCGATTTTGTTCTGCTCGCCAGCGAGGTGAATCCAGTGATCCGTGCTTTGCGCACACATGGAATAGACGTGACGGCCATGCACAATCACATGCTGTTTGAGCAGCCGCATCTTTACTTCATGCACTTTTGGGCGAACGACGATGCCGTCAAGTTGGCCCAAGGGCTTCGCGCCGCGCTTGACGAAACAAACTCACAAAAGCCACAAGTCAAGTAGATTCTGGATGAACGATATTCAAGGAAATCGACCTCGCCACCGTCGGTGGGCCAAACATTCTGAGAGGAGGAGCTGAGATGGTAGACCGCGCCTTCATCGCCGCCCTGGGAATGGCAATGTTCTTCTTTCAAGGATCGTTAGAGGAGATCGCGCATATCGAATTGCCCGGCCCGAAAGGTCAACGCTTCGACTATCTCGCCGTAGATGGTGAAGATCACTATCTCCTTTCCGCCCACCTCGGCCCAGGCATTTTGTATGTCATCGATATGCGAACAAACAAATTGGTGAAGGCGATTCCGGGGCTGCCAGGTATCACTGGACTCGAATACGTACCGGGGCTGCACAAGGTGTACACCTCCAACTGGGGCGAAGAGAAGATAGGAGTAGTCGACCTTCGGACGATATCGGTGGTTAAGCGCCTGCCCACAGAATCCAAGCCAAATGGAATCTCCTACGCAGAGCCATTTCGAAAGGTATATGTCGCTAATACACTCGGTAAGGCGGTCAGCATCATTGACGTTGACAAGGACGAGGTTGTAAAGGTTTTGCGATTCGACAGCGAGACCGGCACTCCCGGATACGATGCAGTTGCGAAGAGGATTTACGTGACTCTTCGTTCTACCAACGAAGTGGCGGAGATTGACCCGTCAACCGATCGCATTATTGGCCGGTATCCGGTAGAAGGCTGTCGCTTCGATCACGGAATGGCCATTGATTCAGAGCACCATCGAGCGTTCCTGCTCTGCGGCGCGACTCACAACCTGACCGTATTCGCCCTAGATGACCACAAAGCCATTGCTCATTTCCCGATCCCTACCGGAGCAGATGTTGTGAAGTTCGACACAGGGAATGGGCGGGTATATGCCGCATGTTCGAGTGGCGCCATCTCAATCGTGCAGGAAGACGATCCCCAGCATTTTCGGAAGATTGAAGACGTTCCGGCACAAAAGCTGGTGCACAGCCTTGCCGTGGATCCCTCAACCCATCGCGTGTATGCCCCTGAGCAGGAAGAGAATGGTCAACCAGTAGCGCGCATCGTCGTCTACAAGCCGAGAAGCAAATGAAATGAATTGGAGCGACACAAATGAACCAAACGGCATTTGTCATCCTTCTACTCTCGCTGGCAGCTGTCCCTAGTCATTCGTTAGGGCAATCCGGCGCAAGCGAACCGCTCAAGCTCGAAACCACGATTCCGATGGCCGAAGTCCAGGGACGCATCGATCATCTGTCGATCGATCTGAAGGGTCAGCGGCTGTTTGTGGCAGCTTTAGGAAACAATTCTCTCGAGGTGATCGATCTGCGCGAGAATAAGCGAGTTCATACCATCAACGGCCTGGCAGAGCCTCAGGGTGTCGCTTACATTCCGTCAGCGAATCGCCTCCTCGTAGCGAACGCCAAAGATGGGTCAGTCCGGGCATTCGATGCAGGTTCTTGGAAGATGTTGAAATCGACTTCGTACGGTGATGATGCCGACAACCTCCGCCGTGACTCGAATGGTGACCACACCTGGGTTGGCTACGGCGGAGGCGCTTTGGGGGAATTTGATCAAGAAGGGACGAAAGTCGCAGACATCAAACTGGACGCTCATCCTGAGTCGTTCCAGTTGGAGAAGAATGGATCGAGAGTCTTCGTCAACTTGCCAGGATCCCGGAAGGTCGCTGTCGTGGACCGTAAGACGCGAACGGTAGTGGAATCGTGGAGCACGGGAGGGCCGCTAGCCAACTATCCAATGGCCTTGGACGAGCGGGACCATCGGTTATTCGTAGTAACCCGGCTTCCCGCGCGGCTCATCGTACTGGATACGGATCAAGGTAAGCGGGTTGCGACTCTGCCTGCCATTGGGGACTGCGACGATGTCTTTTATGACGAACGGCGTCACCGGATCTATGCAATCGGAGGAGAAGGCGGGATTTCGGTGTTCCAACAGCGTGATGCCGACCACTATGACGAGCTTGGCCGAATCAAGACGGTCAGCGGAGCGCGGACAGGTTACTTCTCGGCGGAGTTCGACAAGCTGTATGTTGCCGTAAGGAAACATGAATCCCAGCTTGCGGAGATTCGCATATACGCCCCGATGCCGTAAACGCGATTACATGCGTTGCGATTCGCCAACGATAGTGCAGAGTTCCGGTGCTAACGCTACTGGCGATAACGAACAACTATTGTGTCGATGTAGAATCCCAGATAAACCCAATATTCCCGGGCCAGTAAACACCGAGCAAGTTACCTGTCTTGCCGGTTGAACGGTACTATATGGGGGTGCGATCTTGCATTTCCATGCTGATGAACTTGGTGCTGGCGCTTACGTTCCTGCAAGCGCCGTTTCTGCATGTTCATGAGCACGAGAGCACCGAGAACCACTCGCACAAGTTCTTCCACACTCACTTTCCGCACCATAACCTCTCGGCCTCCAAGTCGGCGACGTTTCGCGGTCTTGATCCTGACGATGACGCTGTATTTCAGCAGTGGTTTTCGGCGACAATCAACGATCTCTCTACTCCAGTCGTCATCCTGACTTCGGTCTACACCGTTGTCCCTGTACGGTCATCGGAGCCATTTTTTGAGCCAAACATCCTGGGCGGTCATGATCCACCACGTAGGTCCCGTTCCTCCCCGCGTTCCCCTCCCGTCTAGTCCTGCCTCGCTGCTGCGCCCCTGGCGGTTGGCGCCTATTCCATCTGCTGCCGTTTTCCCCTTGCGGCTTTTAGCGATGTTTTTGCAGGACTTACCGCATGAATCGATTGCTATTGTCTCTGTTTGCAGGATTGCTCCTATGCGCAAGGCTCTGTCACGGACAGACAGTTCTCTCAGCCCAGGACGCGGTCAGCTACGCACTTGCACACCGTCCCGAACTGCGGGCCGCGAACGATCGGGTAACGGCATCGGAGCGGCTGCGCGCACAGGCTGGTCTGATCCCCAATCCGCGGTTTCTCTTCCGTAAAGAAGACCTTCGCCCGCAAACCTCTCCTTTTGGAGAGAGCTCGCAAACGTACTGGGAGGGCGAACAGCGATTGGAGACCTCTGGCAAGCGGGGAGGCCGCATTGCTGTCGCGCAGCAGAGTACGGAAGAGAGCCGCCTGCAGTCCGACCTAGCGCGTCGTCAGATCGTGCTGAACGTGCGCGAAAGCTACTGGAAGGCGAAGGCCGCACAGTCTCTCGCTGCCCTGTACGCACAAGATGCGGACTACTTCCGACAGGTGATCGAATATCACGAGGTTCGTTTCCGCGAAGGCAAGATCGCGGAGGTGGACCTGCTGCGGGTGCGTCTACAAGGGGAGCAGATCCGCGCTTCGGCGGCAAATGCAAGGCTCGACTCCGAGAAGACACTTTTGATGCTGGCTCAGGAGATGAACGCAGCGCCTAATAGTTCCTGGGTACTCTCTGAGGATTTTGAGACGCTGGAAGATCCAAAGCCAGTCCCAGCGGGGGCGGATGCCGTATCTCTGCGCGCCGAAGGGCAACTTGCCCGGCAGGCCATCACCAAAGCGGAAGCGCAGACGCGGCTTGAGAAGGCAAACGGCAGGCCCGACTTGCTCTTCACGGGTGGCTATAAGCGAGATGTGGACATCGATTCGCCGGTAGCTGGAGTTCAGTTTGATATTCCGCTCTTCAATCGGAATCAAGGAGCAGTCGCGGCGGCCCATGCGGAAGAAGACGCCGCGCGCGAGACTTACCAGGCGACGCGAAATCGGCTCTCAGCCGAGCTGGCGTTAGCGCAGCGGGAATTCGAGATGCGCCGGGAACAATATCTTCAGACATTCAAGCCACTACGGGAACAAGCAATCGAGATTTCGAATATCAGCCGGGCCGCGTATCAGGCTGGAGGGCTGGACTTGCTACGCCTGCTCGATGCGGAGCGCGCGCGTGTGGATGCAGAGCTAAGCTATGTCCGCGCATTGGAGGGCTTTCATCTCAGTGTCGCCGCACTCAACTATGCGGAAGGAGTGGATCAGTGAAAATCACAAAAAGAGCCGCGTGCGCATGTGCGCTGGCGTGCTGCCTTGTCAGCGGTTGCCGTCATGCGCAAGATGATACGAAGCATGATGCTAGTGCCACAGGCGAAAGTAAAAGCTCTTCGAATGAAGTAACCCTATCGTCCCAGGCGCAGGCGGAACAGAAGATTGAGGTTGCCCCTGTCGAACTAGGCACCGCCGCAGCGACCCAACGGGCGAAGGGCCGGATTGCGCTTCCGGACAATGCAACATGGCGCGTGGGCGTTCTTGCTGAGGGTAGGGTTGAAAGGGTCTATTTCAATCTCGGCGACCCGGTGAAAAAGGGCCAGGTCCTTGCTCGTATGCACAGTCACGATGTGCACGAGGCTCGGGCGGCTTACGCCAACGCCGTAGCAGAACGTTCCCGCCTGCAGGCAGCCGAGGCTCTGACGCAGAAGAATTACGACCGCAGTCAACGACTCTACGCGCTCAAGGCCGAATCAGTTTCCCAAACCGAAACGGCAAAGCAGGAACTTGTAAACGCTCAAAGCGCAACCCGCGAAGCGGATAATATTGTGCGCCGCGAAGCGACCCACCTGGAAGAGACCCTTGGTTTGCGAGCTGACGCCCCTGCCGGCAGTTCCGATGATACGGACCTGATTCCAATCAAGGCTCCGGCGAGTGGTCGGATTCTGCAGAAGAATGTCACCCCCGGAGCGACAATTTCGACTTCGACGGATGCCTTCGTGATCGGGGATCTCAGTCGATTGTGGATGCTCGCCTCAGTGGATGCTGCGACGCTCTCCAGGTTACATCCTGGGCAGACAGCGACGGTTACACTGCCGGATGTGCCAGAGGCGAACTATACCGGAAAGATCACGAACCTGGGTCAAGAGTTCGATCCGATGACGAGGCTCATGCAGGTACGCATCGAGATCAGGAATCCCGACAATCGCCTTCGCCCTGAGATGCTGGCGACCGCGGAGTTCACCGCGGGAGACGGTATTCCCGTTGTTCTTGTCCCGCAGGAGGCCATTCAACAAGTGAACGGTGAGGATGTTGTTTTTGTTCGCGTGGCTTCGGACCGGTTCAGAGTGCAGGCAGTGCAACTGGGGGAAAACATACGCGGCAAGGTACGTATCCTTCAGGGATTAAAACCGGGCGAGCAGGTCATCACCCACGGAAGTTTCATCGCGAAGTCACAGCTTCTCAAATCCTCGATCGGAGACTAGACATGTTGAATCGCATCATCGACGTCGCCCTCTCTGCACGCTGGATCGTGCTGATGCTTGTCATCGCACTTGTTGCGGCAGGTGGATACGCCCTTTACACCATGCCCGTTGAGGCATTTCCCGACCTCACCAACAATCAGGTGACGGTCGTGACCGAAGCTCCCTCCATGCCACCGACTGAGGTCGAGCAGCTCGTCACGTATCCCGTCGAGCAGGCGATGATGGGGATGCCGAAGCAGCAGGAGGTTCGCTCACTTTCGAAGCTTGGCCTTTCTATCATCACCGTTGTTTTCGACGATTCTGTGTCGATGTACTTCGCGCGACAGATGGTCAACGAACGCTTACAGCAGGTGACCGCCCAGTTGCCCAGAGGCATTCAGCCGCAGTTGGGGCTTCCCGCAACTGCCTTCGGCGAACTTTACCAGTACACTCTCAGCGGTCCCATGACCCCAATGGAACTCAAGGATCTGCAGGAGTGGCAGATCAAGCGGCAGCTTCGTACCGTGCCGGGCGTAAGCGAAATCAATAATTGGGGCGGAGAGGTCAAACAATATCAGATCATCGTCGATCCCGCCTTGCTGACGCAGTACGGCCTGACATTGCGGGATGTCGCGCAGCGCGTTGGTGAGAACAACGCGAACTTTGGCGGCGGCTACATCGAACACAACGACGAGCAATATACACTGCGGGGCGAGGGACGTTCACAGAGCGCCGAGGACATCGGGAACATCGTTCTGCTTTCAAGCCGCGGTGTTCCGGTCTTGTTGAGCGATGTCGCTAAAGTGGGTATCGGGCCTGCGCCCCGCCTGGGTGCCGTACTGCGCAATGGCGAGACCATCTCCGGCATGGTCATCATGCTGAAGGGCGAAAATGGCAAGCGCGTCATTGCCGCGGTAAAGGAAAAAATCAAGAACATGCGTCTACCCGCAGGCGTTAAGATCGTTCCTTTTTACGATCAGTCAACGGTGATCGACGGCACCATTCGCACCGTCAAAAAGAACCTCTTCGAGGGTTTCGTCCTCGTTACGGTCGTTCTTTTCCTCTTTCTCGGCAATGTGCGCGCCGCATTGATCACTGCCTCCATTATTCCGTTGGCTATGCTCATCAGCTTCATCAACATGCGGGTCTTCGGATTCAGCGCGAACCTGATGAGCCTGGGTGCGATCGACTTTGGCATGATCGTCGATGGCGCAGTGGTCATGATGGAAAACTCTATCCATCGTCTTGAGGAACGTCGGGATGGTGAATCCGGGTTTGTCGCCGTTCACCGGGCTGCCCATGACGTCGCCCGGCCTATGACATTCGGCGTTGTCATCATCATCGCCGTCTATCTGCCTATCTTCTTCCTGCAGGGACTCGAAGGTCGTATGTTCCGGCCTATGGCCTTCACCGTCTGCTCCGCGCTCTTCGGTTCGCTCCTGCTGGCGCTCATTGCCATTCCGGTATTTACCTCCTTCACCTTCGGCAAAGGGCTGCCGGCGAAGAGTACACGGACCTCCGCAGGATGGATGGAAAGGCTTGCCGACCGCTACCAGCGTTTGCTCGCCACCGTCATCCGCAACCGCAAAGCGACGGTTGCGGTTGCGCTCCTCATCCTCGTTGTGGCTCTCTGGTCGCTCACCGTAATTGGCACTGAGTTCATGCCGCAACTTGACGAAGGCTCGATTCTGGTAGAGACGCGCAAGCTGCCCGGCATCTCTCTCACGGACTCAGTCGAGATCAGCAAGCGCATCGAGCAGAAACTCCGAGCGTTTCCGGAGATCGCCGATGTCGTGATCAAGATTGGACGCCCGGACTTCGCGACAGAAGCGATGGGTATCAACGAAGGCGATACCTACCTTCTGTTGCGTCCGATGAACGAGTGGCATCGCTTCCATAGCAAAGAAGATTTGATTGACGCAGTCGACAAGGAACTCGCAAAGATCCCCGGTCTCAACTACAACTTCACGCAGCCGATGGCTATGCGCGTCGATGAGACGGTCTCGGGGGTGAAGGCAGACCTCGCCATCAAGATCTTCGGCGACGACTTCGGCACCCTCGATTCGCTCTCACAGCAAGTTCTCCGCGGCGTCTCCAGCGTGCGCGGAGCAGCGGATGCACAGATTCAACTCACCTCCGGCGTGCCTGATCTCACTATTCGCGTCGACCGTGGCGCTCTGGCTCGCTATGGCCTGAATGTCTCTGACGTAGAACAGGCTGTGGAGGCTGGCGCTTCCGGGGCAGTCATATCGCAATTGATCGATGGCCAGAAACGATACGACATTGCGATGCGTCTGCCTGACTCCTACCGCGCGAATCCTCAGACTATGCAAGACATCACATTGCGCGCTCCGGGAGGGGCACAGGTCAAGCTGGCGCAAGTAGCGAAAGTGCGGGTGGTGCGCGCGGCGGTCGAGATTGACCGTGAGGAGGGCCAGCGGCGCATGGTCGTCATGACGAATGTGCGTGGACGTGACCTTGGCAGCTTCGTCAAAGAGGTAAAGGCAACTATTGCACGCCAGGTGAGGCTGCCCGCGGGCTATTCCATTGAGTTTGGCGGCCAGTTTGAGAATCAAGAACGTGCAACCCGGCGTCTGATGATCATCATTCCGGTCGTCATCTTTCTGATCTATATCTTGCTCTATCTCACCTTCAAGTCCTTCAAGCAAGCGCTGCTGGTGGTCGGCAATATCCCATTCGCTCTCGTCGGCGGCATCGCGGCACTTTGGCTTCGAGGCATGAACCTGAACCTATCGGCATCTGTCGGCTTCATCGCCCTGTTTGGAGTCGCCATGTTGAATGGAGTAGTCCTGGTCAGCTCGATCAATCAGGTGCGCGAGACCGGACAAACGACTTATGATGCGGTGCTTGCGGGAGCACGCCGTCGCCTTCGTCCGGTGCTGATGACTGCTTGTGTTGCGAGCTTTGGTTTCATCCCTATGGCACTCTCGACCTCCACGGGTGCCGAGGTCCAGCGACCCCTTGCGAGTGTGGTGATCGGCGGACTTTTCACCTCAACACTGTTGACTCTGCTGCTCCTGCCCGTTCTCTATGAATGGATCTTCGAGAAAGAGCGTCCTACGAAAGTGGAACAGGATGGCGACGGAGTGGGGGAACACCGTGCAACCGCATAGGCGAATTTTTGGCGGACGCGGTGTCCATCACCAGCACTAGCTCATGTCGTGGCGATCGACTCCGCAAGCGGCCTCCTTGGGACGCGTAGCAGTCGTTCGCACATATAATCACGCTTCATTATGTTCCTGCATTGTTCTCGTGGTTAAATTCGCAATTTATGGACCGAACTAGTCTTTTCGAATCAGGAGGTTACGACTTCCCAATGAGCGACGCCAGCCTTTTTGCGGCTACGACTCGTACTTGTCGATAAGTAAAAGAAAATAAGCATGTTAGAAGAAATAAGAAAAGCCTCCGCATGTTCGGAGGCTTTTGGTCAATTCTTGTAAGTTATTGATTCTAAATGGTGGCCAGAGACGGGATCGAACCGCCGACGCCGGCCTTTTCAGGGCCGCCTAGCAAGCTAACTAAGTGTTCTGGAATCAGCGGATATCATTGAGATGATTAGCGTTGTGGCCTCCTCCTTTTAGGATGGTTTAGGACCATTTGGGATGGTTTCGACCGTACGATGGTCGTGTATTGGTCGTGTGACCCAGACGCTGAGATTCTGCAACATTCAATAGAATGAACCGCTCCGCAAAATGGATGGCCACTGAATAGGGCCACACACTCAGCACTATGATGCCATCAGTGATGGATGAGCGTCATGAAGAAATCCGCAGCGAATCAATTAGTAGCGATCACTTATCCGAGAAGCCGGTTATACATCCAAGTGGATCCAACCGCGTTCGTAAACACTAGCCAACAATCTTGGTACCAATGGGCTTTCGATGAGTGACTCGGCGATTCAGCCTCAACTAGGTATCCTCATACGTGTCACTTCATCGTCTATTTCGCGATCCACGCTTTGCCGCAGACACTTCCATAACTGCGGTGGGCAGAGTGAAATGAAACGTCGCGCCTCGTCCGTCGTGGGATGTGGCCCACAAACGGCCGTTATGCGATTCCACGATTGAATGGCTGATCGCCAGCCCCATCCCGCTGCCTTGTGGTTTCGTGGTGAAGAAGGCATTGAAGATCTCGTCCGCTCTGACGGCCGGCAAGCCTACTCCGGTGTCGCTGACTGAGATCAGCACTTGACCGCACTCGCCTCGTCTCGTCTTGACCGTGAGCACTCCGCCGGTCTGCTTCATTGCCTCGATACCATTGAGCATGAGGTTCATCAGTACCTGCTGCAGTTGCACTCGGTCCGCCGTGATTTTGGGAAGATCGGCGGCAAGGTCTGTGTGAATCGAAACGGCATACTCGTTGGCTTCGCCCCGCAGCAGCAGGACCATTTCGCCGATGATTTCGTTCACGGCGACCGACTCTCGCTGTGGAGGAGTCTTTTTATACAACGACCGCAAATGATCGATGATGTCGGCTGCACGCTTCTCGTCCTTCACGATCGCTTCTGCTGCCCGGCGCGCCCCGTCCAGGTCCGGCTGGTCGCGGTTCAGCCATCGCAGGCTGGCCTGCGCATTGGCCATGGCCGCGGCAATCGGCTGCTTTAACTCGTGAGAGATTGAGGCAGCCAATTCCCCGAGCATGCTGACCCGATTGGTGTGTGCAAGGTCTGCCTGCAGCTGTTCCGCACGCTTGCGATCTTGAATGTCGGTCGCCGTACCGTACCATCTCACGACCTTTCCTCGCTTGTCCCGCAGCGGCACGTTGCGGCTCAAAAACCACCGATACTCCCCGTCGGTGCGGCGGAAGCGCAGCTCCTCTTCGACCGGCTCACCACTGGCAATGCTCGAGGCCAGTCGTTGCTCAATTCGATCCAGATCGTCGGGATGAATAGCAGCTTTCCTGATTTCCTTCGGATTTTCCACCTGCGACAACCCGGTATACTCAACCCAGCGTCGATTCAAAAATTGAATGACATCATCGGGTCCACCGATCCACGCCAACGCCGGAATGGTCTCAAAGGCTTCGCGAAAGTTTCTTTCCTCCCGCCGCAATTGTTGCACTCGGAGTTGATGCAGCCCCCAAAGGAATGCCAGAAGCGCAGCCACGTACAACGAGCGGAACCAGGTGGTCTGGTAGAAAGCCGGTCGTATGGTGAAAGCCATGCTTGCGGGTGCGCCGGACCAGGCGCCGTTCGTATCTGACGCCTCAACGCTGAAATGATAGGAACCGGGAGGAAGGTTGCGATAGGTAACGGGAGTGGCCGCCGCCGCTTCGTGCCAGTCCTTGTCTGTTTCCTGCAGCTTGTAGCGAAATCGGATGGCCTCGGGATCGGTGAGGCTCACTGCGGTGTAGTTAACCTGCACGCTCGATGTGTGGGCGGGAAATGAGAGACGAGGATCGGGCGCGTAGAATTTGTCGTCGGCAGAGACAGACTGGATGGTGATCGGAGCCGGCACTGTCCGTTTTTCAGAGTGAGCTGCTGGATCGAGCCACACCACTCCGTTGCGCAACGCGAACCACAATCGCCCATCGGCGCCCTCGATGGCGGTTGGAAACGGACGCAACTGGGTGGCAAGCCCTGAAAGTCCCTCGCGTATGCCGAAGTGCTCGCCCTTTACCCGATACGCGGACTCTTTCAAAGCTTCGGAGATCTCCGCCTTACGGATATGGAAGATCCCAGAAATCGCGTTGAGCCATAAATCTCCCCCGGGTGTTTCCACGATTCCAGAGATTCCGCGCAGCCATTGGTCATCCACAGCGGCGATCTTGTGGAAGCGTCCCTGGTCAAATTGCTCCAGCCCAAATTCACCCCCGACCCAAATCTTTGATCCTCGTCCATAGATCGCCGTGATATTGCCCACCTGAAGATCATCGCTCGGGCCGAATCGACGGACCCGATCGCTATCCACAACTGCCAGCTGACTGTTCGTATAGCCGAACCAGACGCGACCCAAGCTATCGGTAAATTCAAACAATATAGCTTTCTTAGGGAGGTCGTCGCGGCCACCGTAAGGTGTCCAAATGCCATCGGCCAACCGGTACAAACCGTGGCGGCCGAAGGAGACCCATATTCCTCCTTGTTGATCCCCGGTAATCGTCTGCAGGAATTCAAATTGGTTCACCAGTTCCGGGGGAAGGTTCACGCGAACGAAATCGTCTCCGACAAGATGCCAAAGACAATGTTCCCCGGAGAACCAGAACGTCTTGTCAGGTGCGCGGTAGGCGAATGACGATGTCACCTCCGGGAGACGACGCTCGGCTTTGCCGCCCAGGACATGATAAAGGTCCGCATTGAACCTATTGCCAAGACTGCCGAAACTGATCCATACCGCCCCATTGTCATCAGCAACCAAGGCGAGTTTCGAACTCCCCGATGTTTCTTTCGGGAATTCCTGTCTGATCAACGGGGTGTAGAAGAATCGATGTATGCCCCTGGTGTCTCCAAACCAGATATTTCCTTCACGATCCACCAGCCCTGCCATCTGAAAAGGGTTGATGTTGTAGGTTTCAGAAATAGCTGTGGACGCATTGTTCCGGACATCACGCAGGCTGTCTTTTGGAAGGCGCATCAGGACGGGCTTATCCCAGGGTGAGATCCAAACACTGTTGTTTCGATCAAGAAGGGAGTCTTTGAGCACCGGGTAGGCAGCCGGCTTCTTATCAGAATCGTCGCTCGAGTCGAACATCGGCGGGGCTGCAGGGTCGGTCATGACGGCTCGATCCGCATCCAACGTGAACCCTGGGACTGACAGATTTCTCTCAGCTATTTTGAAGTGTCTGGTCCCGGGCAGGACGTAGATGAGGTCCTTCGGAGTCTCCCAACTGCCCGCCAAAGCCCACAGTATTCCCTCTGAATCAAATCCAACCTCTGCAACGGGTCCGGCCGGAGCGTTCCACTCAACCCCGATATGCTGCCACCCCGAATGATCGAATCTCCATAGACCACTGGATGCGCCTGCCCATACGATTCCATTCCGATCCTGGGCAAAACGGTAAACACTTCCAATCCCGGTCGCATAATTGGTCACTCGTCCCTTATCCAGGAAACTGAAGCCTCCGAACGTGTAGCCGATCCAGAGGCCACCAGATGGCGGTGCGAACAAGGAGTACAGGTTGGTCGAGAGGAGCCGATCGCCAAACGGCGAGCTGAATGGTTCGAATCGCGTTCCATCAAAGCGAAATAATCCATTGGGGCCGCCCAGCCATAGGAACCCGTCATTGGTCTGCGCTAAACACGCCACGTCTGCGGGCGCTCCCTCTTTGAAGGTCCAGGAGTCGTGACCCACCTGCACGTTCGCTGATGGCGGTGTTTGCCCAAACAACGAGGATGGACACTGAACAAAGGTAACGATCATTAAGACAAGAAGCCAGCACAGCTGCGAGGATGTGACACGGATTGAGTGTGCTGAGCGTTCGCAATCTCCGACGGGAACAAAGGACCGCGCTCGTTGGTGTGTTTTCCACGAAGTACCCATAGATACATCTTCTATTAGGCGACCGGATGTAATTTCGGGCGATTAGCCGATGTGACCGCGCGGAAGCGTTCGGTCGACGATAGTTCCGACGAGAAGAACTGCGCTCAGCACTCCCATGACTATAGCGAGACGATGCAGGCCGTGGTCGGTCGCGTGCTGACCGTACATGAGACCGAGAAGACTGGTTGAGGTAATCGCGCCGATATAAGTCGCCGTTCGTTGCAAACCGGAGGCTGTGCCGATCTCGTCCACCGGCGCCTGGATATAGACCGCTGCCTGGGTTGCGGTGGATGCTAGACCAGTCGGCAGGCCGAAGAGCATGACGGCCGCAGCGATCATCCACACAGGTGTCTCGTGGTTGATCAGGAACAGGCACAAGCAGCCGATCAGGGCTGCTGCGGTGCTCACGATGAAGGGGGTTCGGATTCCCTTGGTGCGCGCGCCCGCGAGCGACGCCATAACGGCTAGGAGGGACATCGGCAGTGTGACGAGGCCCGCTTTGGAACTGCTGAAACCAGCTCCGGCTTCAAGCCATTGAGCAAAGCCGTACAGAATGCAATAAACGATCAGCAGGATCGCGCCAATACGCAGATAAGTCACAGTCAGAGGGCGGTTGCGGACCAGCATGCGCACATCGATGAATGGCTGCTTGCGGCGCAAGGAGTGGATAACCAGTGCAACACCGAAAACGGCGGCGACGGCCAATACCAACCACGTAGGATGGTTGAGATTCATGAGGAACAACATCAGGCTGAACAGGAAGGCCGCGAAGAGTGCGATGCCAATCAGATCGAGTTCCTCCAGCAGGAGCACAAAGTTGCCGGCGGGCTGCTCATCTTTGGGAACCCACAGAAGAACGAGGAGGATGGTGAGCAGGGAGAGGGGAAGGTTCACCGTGAAGATCGAGTGCCACCCGAAGTATCCGGTCAGAACTCCGCCAAGCACAGGCCCGATGGCTGTCGTCGCGGTCCCGGCAAACGACATAAAGCCCATGGCGACACGCGGCGGGTCCGCACCAATACGGTCCGCCTGCGTGCGGAAAATGCGCATCGCAGACGGATAGGCCCCCGAGGTTCCTATTCCGAGCAGAACACGGACTGCGATCAGCATGCCTAATGACGAAGCGATTGCGCCCGCGATGCCAGCGAGCGTCACGACACAGAGCGAGAAAAGGTAAACCCGGCGCGGGCCAAACAGATCCGCCAGGCGCCCCATCGTGGGCTGGGCAATGGCGCTGGTTAGATAGAGGCCCGCGATGAGCCATCCGGTCTGAGCGACGCTCGCGTGATAGTCCCTCGCGATCGCCACAAGCGCCGTTGAAATCATCGTCGAATTGATAGGATTCAGCGTTGATCCGAGCGCGAGCGGCGTGACGAAACGAAAGCCGAAGTGTGCGCAATGCCTTGAAGAAGACTCCTTCGTCTGCTCGACGTCGGTAGCCAGATCGAGGCTCACGAGGCCTCCAAACGCCGGATCAATTCGACGGTGGAAACGAGGGATGCATACCCCCTTCCGATTTCACTGGACACCTTAAGCAAGGGCGGCGATGACCTCATCGGTCTTCCTTACCCTCGCCAGACGTGGAAAGGTCTTCTCGAAGGCGAAGCGGTGCTGATCAGCGTCCTGCGCAGAGCAGGCGTCTTCGACAACCACAAAGGCGAAGCCGAATCCGGTGCCCTGGCGGGCGGTGGATTCGACGCCGACGTTACTGGAGATGCCGGTGAGGACAACTGTGTCGACGCCGCGGCTCTTGAGCTGTTGCTCAAGGTCTGTACCGGCAAAGGCGCCCCAGTGGCGCTTCGTGATGAGGATGTCGTTGGGTTGGAAACCCGCGGAAGCGGCGATCTCCGAGGCTACAGCGGGTATTGGCTTATCACCCATGTTGTGCGGCTCGTCGACTGGAAACTTTAGCAAATCGTTCAGGTCGACGCGAACATATACAACCGGTGCGCCGTTGGCGCGGAAGGCTTCGGCGAGTTTTTTTGAGTTTTCAACGATCTGAGCGGCGGGATGGGGCGCAGTATTCATGCCGACGATAGCATTCTGCAGGTCAATGATGACGAGAGCGGTTTTTTTTGAGTCGAGATTCAATGAATTCAACGTAGCTCCAAAAATCGAGGATACACTCGACTTTCATTTAAAAATACGAGAGTACCCTCGACTTTGTCAAATTCTGTACGGGGGAAGTCGCAACGATGACTGCTATCGCCGAACCAAGGAGATCTCGGCGCTCAACTGCTGGTCAGCTCTCGAGCTACGCACTCGTCGCGCGCCGCACATCTGCGACGGGAATTTTAACGCTGAACTTGGCTCCATAGTCTGGATTGTTCTCAGCCCATAATTGCCCGTCGTGCCCTTCAATAATGGATCGGGAAACGGCCAGACCTATCCCCATTCCTTTTCTTTGGTAGTTACGAAGGCGTCAAAAATATTCTCAGTGTCCTTCAGGCCTGGTCCACTGTCTATGACTTCGATCAGAACCTCGCCTTCGTTGACGAGGCTGGCTCTTATCATGAGATGAGCCGGCCGGGCATTGCTTTCCATCGCCTCGATAGCGTTCGAGATAAGGTTGATCAATACTTCCTGAATTTGAATTTGTTCGACTAAGAGTGGCGGAAGATCACCCGCAATTTGTACATCGATGGGAATTTCAGCTCTGTTCGCGTCTTCATGAACAAATCGTATCGCTTCGCGGATGATCTGCGAAGGCCAGGCGTGCTTCTTCCTGAGCGGTTGCTGTTTGAACAACGCCCGAATGTGCTGCATCCTCTTGTCGGCAACGCGCCCGTCGCACAGCACTCGTTCTATGGAAGTCATTGCTTCACTAAAATTACTTGGACTGCTTGATAGCCAGCGCCGAGCTGCCTGCGCGTTTGCGATTACAGCAGTGAGAGGCTGGTTCAGTTCGTGCGCGATCGATGCGGACAACTCAGCCACGGTGGCGATGCGCGATGCTCGCGCCAGTTTGACACGGGTTTCCCGTAAATGATCCTCCGCTCGCTTTCGCTCGTCGATGTCGATGCCGACCCCAAACCACTGTAGAATCTGCCCCCCTTCGTCACGCAGGGGTTCTGCACGACTCAAATACCAACGATAAATCCCGTCCGCTCGCCGGCATCGATGTTCAACTCCAAAGGGGCTCCCACTTGCAAGTGCCTTCTTAAATTCCTCGACAACGTATTCCCGCTCCTCGGGGTGAATGGTTTCTACCCATCCCCAACCTTGGATCTGATCCAGGGTCATTCCAACGTAGTCACGTGCCTTCCTGTTGGTGAATGTAAGCTTTCCATCAGGCGCGTTCGAAAACAAGATTGAAGGAACCGCGTCCATTATCCTTTGCATCTGCTGCTCAGATTGTTGGAGAGCAAGTTCCGCCGCTTTCTGGGCGGTCGTATCGAGCATGATTCCGTGAAACGCGATGGTCTTTCCGTTGTCATCGCGGATAGCGGCAACGCTGATGTGAAACCATCGGTATTGCCCGTCGGTGCACATAAAGCGATTGACAGTGTCATATCCAACGCTTTCCGTGAGCAATCGATTCCAATGGCTTGAAGCTTCCTCAAAATCATCCGGGTGGATCAGATCGATCCAACCCTTCTGCTGCAGATCCTCTAGCTAGAGGCTGTTAATGACTTCAGTTGAGCAGTTTGAAGATTCTGCTGAGCATAAGGCACGCGAAGGCGAAGTAGTGAAAGGCGGCGAGGGTTTTCGAGAGGCGTTCGTAGTCTCTGGCCAGTCGGCGGAATCGTGCGGCCCAAGCGAAGCTTCTCTCGACGACCCATCGGCGCGGCAGCAGGACGAAGCCGCGTTTGGCCTCCGTGTGCTTGACGACCTCCAGTTGAATGCCGTGCCGGGCGGCCGCGCTGTCAGCGGCTTCTCCGGTGTAGCCCTGGTCGACGTAGGCAAGTTCCACATGGTCTCCGGTGATCTGCTGCACCGCTTCGGCGAGCTTCTCGACCTGGGCGCGGTCCTGCTCGCTGGCGGCGGTGACATGCAAGGCGAGCAGGTTGCCCAGAGTGTCTACCGCAGCGTGCACCTTGGCTCCTTTGCGCCGCTTGGCGCCATCATATCCCGCCCGCGCACCCGACTCCGGCGTGGACTGCAGCGTCCGGCTGTCCACCACCATCGCCGTGGGCTGCGGCTTGCGCTCGGCAAACTCACGCAACAGAGAGCGCAGGTCTTCCACCATGATCTCGAAGCATCCGGCACCGATCCAGCGCCGCGTCTGCTGGTACACCACCGGCCACGGCGGAAGATCGTTCGGTATCATCCGCCAG
>NZ_JQKI01000047.1 GCF_000745965.1 Edaphobacter aggregans DSM 19364
CGGATAACTCACCGCGCTGCGGGTTACAGTTGCGCCAGTGAAAAGCTAGTGTATTCCCTTGCTAGTTTATACCCGTGGTCAGGTTCAACGCATAGCGTGCGTGCTTGCGCTCGCCTGTGCGGATGAGCGCCCCCTTCTCCACCAGATCAGCCAAATCGCGGGTCGTTGTCGCGGGGGAGGCTCCAGTAATTGTGCCGTAGTTGCCTGCACTCAAGCCGCCCTTGAATCCTTCTGGACCCTCACGGAACACACGAAGGAGCGCCTTCTGCTGTCTCTCATTGATCTGGCCGCGCAGCCGGTCGAGCAACTTTGCCTTGGCGATGATAAATTCCACCTGCGCGATGCTCCTGCGCTGCGCTTCCGATGCGATTTCAGCGAACCAAACCAGCCATTGCGTGATGTCATTCCGCCGGTTAGCTCTTTCAAGGGCCTCGTAATAGCTCTTTTGGTGCGCCAGGATTGTCGTCGCCAAAGAGACGAGCGCCGGTTGGCCGAAGCTCTGCGTCATCGCTTTCTCGGCGATAGCGCGTCCGATCCGCCCGTTTCCGTCCTCAAAAGGATGGATCGACTCGAAAAACAGATGGGCCGTACCTGCGCGCGTGATCGCCGGCAACGGTTCCTTGCTGCCCGGTGCGGTGCGATTGAACCATGAAACGAGCCGCTTCATCTCGGTCGGGACTTGTTTCGAGGGAGGAGCCTCGAAATGTACCGTCGGAGCGCCGATTGGACCGGATACGACCTGCATCGGCTCTTTGCTTGTGCGGTATCTTCCGATGTCGGCGAGGTCTCTCCTGCCAGAAGTCACCATCCGGTGCCAACGAAACAGCATTTCTTCGGAAAGAGGCTGTGAAAACGACCGATAGAGATCGACCATGATTTCGGCAATGCCCTGTTCTGCGGGCGTGACGCGTCGTTTATCGGGAGACGCCAGTCCGAGCTGACGCAGTATGGATGACTGCACACTGGCCCGATTGAGGACTTCGCCCTCAATGGCCGATGTGGTCACTGCCTCCCCGCTCATCATTTCCACGAGGAGTTGATTGCGTTCGTCTTCGCCCAGATGCTTGACTGTACCGATGGCAACGCCCGCGCCAAGGAGGAACCGCTCTTCCGTAGCGGATATCCGCAAGCGGTCCCACTTGAAATTGGGCCAATCCGGTTGTTGCCAATTCCATGTCATGAGCGATAGCCGGTATTTCTATCGCTCATTATACATTGATTTATGATCGATATAGGTTATTCCTATCGCTCACGCTCCATCGTTTGGCGATCCCTTTCGCTCTCAAATGCAGTTCGTAAGTTGTCACTTACGAAATGTCACTTCATATCCAGACAACAAGGCTCATCCAAGAGCTCGGCACTGAGACGGTGGGCTGAGGGTCCTATGAGCGATAGCTGGCCCCTCTATCGCTCATGCTGAGCGTCGTTTTTTGCCTTTTCTCGGCTCTCGCGTCGTGGCTTTACACTCCGATCCGGAATGTCACTCGCCTGTGGTTCTGGATTTGGAACAGACGGCGGCGCGCTTTGCGTCGGCATTGCCGCCACTCCGGGGGCCGAATCCCGGCAGCCCTGAATCTCAATGCCACCAAATAGCCCGATCAACATCGCAGCCCCCACTATCATCGGAATCCAGATGCGCAGCAGGTCACTCTTCCATTCATGTAGAAGCGCGTCTATTGTCTTTGCCCGACTCTCAAGGGAATACTCCAGTCGGTTGTTGGCATACTGCACTTGGGCGACAACGCCGCCATGCGAATCCGACAGATGGCGCAGAGCGGTCGAGAGTTCCTTCTGTGCGGTTGTCATCGCCATGCTGGTTGCTTGCAGACCTTTGACGGTGTCCGGCATGCCAGAGTTGAGGAAATGCTGGCGCAGGCTCTCACCTAGCAACCTTGCAATCTGCTCCGGATCAAGGCCGGCTTCGAGCTCACTGGGAAGTCCAGAAAGCCTCGATTCCAATTCGTGAACATAGTGGAGCGTCTTCTGCTGTGCTTCCTCTGAAAACTGCTGATGGAGTTCAAACATTTCCTGAAAACCTATGCCGACGCCTGCACCTTCAAACAAGCATTGTCGTGCCCCCTATGGCAGGCCGCAGCCGTACAGGACGAAGCAAAACCAAAATCAAACGCACGGGGCGCAGCGCGAAAGCTGGCAACGGCGGTTTAGCTGCGCCACGCGCCACAGCGTCGCGAAATTGAGTTGGCCCGGCTGTGATGAATGAGGAAACCGTGACCTCCGCTGCGCAACTGGGATTGACACCTCCAGGGCGCAAACGGTTGCACCTAGTGCTACAATATGATTTATGGCGAACCTGCTGAGAAAACCATGAGGACGTTCAAAACAGCATGGTTTGCTAAGGCAGCACGGAAAGCGCACATCACGGATGAGGAGCTTTGTTCCGCGATCTTGCAAGTTGCGCTTGGACAAGCGGACGACCTCGGTGGTGGCCTCTACAAGAAGCGCCTCCGGAAGAAATCAGTACCGTTCCATCATTCTTGCAAGGGCTGGGACGTTCTGGGTCTATGAGTATTTGTTCGCGAAACAGGATCGGGCGAACATTGACGACGATGAGCTGGTCGAGTTTCGCAAGCTGGCAAAAGCCTACGGTGGCCTCACGGCTCATCAGGTGAACCGACTTCTGCAAGATCAGGACTGGATGGAGATTTGCAATGGCAACCAAGCGTAGATTCAAGAGCGATGCCTTTGAGGCTATCCATTCTTCCGCTACCGCCTTGTACAAGGTAGGAGCGATTGACAAAACCACAATGCGGCGTTTCGATGAATCTTGCCTTACAGCGCCGCCAACGTTGAAGCCCGACCAAATCAAGAAGCTGCGGATGCGCCTTCGTGTCAGTCAACCGGTCTTCGCCCGTTACCTGAATACCAGCGAGTCAACGATTGAAAAGTGGGAAACTGGAGCGAAGCAGCCGAGCGGAATGGCGCTCAAGCTTCTGTCCGTGGTTGAGAAGCACGGGCTCGAAGCACTCGTATAGCAACGTCGCCTCGTCGACTGGTCGCCTGGGAGTCCGCATAGAGACTGTTACACGACAATACGGTCGGGGTGATCGCAGCGCGCGTACTTACGCAGGTCAGCCACCGGAATCAGAACTCTTCCACCAATCCTTCTGGTCGGCAATCGCCGGTTCGCTATCAGGTAATCCAAACCGCGCTGGCCGATGGAAAGAAGCTGGGCCGCCTCTTCGCGGCTTGCCAGCAGTTTCGCCTCGGGCGCAACGGTGACTCGTGCCGGTGGCTTCTTGTGCGCGCTGTTGCTTGCCTGCATCGTATGTGCTCCTTCAGTAGAGATTCCGTTCTGCTCACATCCCCAGCCCTAAACCAGTGCCCTGCTCCAGTCCGTGCGCTGCCGATGCAGCGATCTTCTGATGCATGGAAGCTATCGTCTGTTCCGGCTTGTAGGCGCTCTGGTGCGAAACATCATGGCTGAGGGCCTGTGACAGCTTTTCCCTGTCATTCGTGAAAATCTGTGCGTCCCACTGGCCGCGCGAAACTGAGACATAGGCCATACGGTGATTCACCAGATCCTTTGCGCCAAGCTCGGTGTCCACATGAATCAACACACGCTCGGCAGTCTGTCCCTGGCTGGAATAGCTGGTGACGGCATAACCGTGGTCTAGATGAGGAAAGTGCTGTGGAGCGAAATCCACGCTACGTCCGCTATCCAGCTTCAATCGCATCGTGCCATCCTGTGCGATGTTCTCCACTCTTCCCAACTCACGATTCGCGGTCTTCAACTCCTGATTCGGCGCGGTGAATTGGATACGGTCGCCGATGGAAAACGCCTTCTCCTGCTCGCGGTATACGGAGACACCCATCTGGCGGCGCGGATCGTATGTTGTCTGCTCTCCAGTTGCTCGCTGAACAGTCAGCGTTTTTTCCTGGGCATGGACGGCGATCACGCGACCGTATTCGCCTTTTCCAATGCCGGTCTCCTTCGATGCCCGTGAATAGCGCAGGATGTCGTCGATCTGATACTGCTGCGCCCAACTGCGGTCCGCCCCGGTCATCTCCTGACGCGGCACAAGCACCCGCATAGAATGTTCTTGCCTGTCCACTTTGCCGCGCGATTGCAGCTCCTTATGAATCTGCCTGTTGATCTCGATAGGCGAACGGTTATCCAGCGAAACAACCAGCGTACTTTCTGGCGACGAGGCATATTCGCGCGCAGTCGCTGCAATTGCGATTCCCGCGCTCCTTCACCTCATGCACACGGCCCTGTTGGTCAAGACTTTCGACTGCGGCTCCCACCTGCCCACGCGCTAATTGCTCGACGGCCTGTTTTAACTCCGGATCACGCTGGCGAAGAATCTCATTCAGCTTCACGGTGCGCATACCTGCCTCCTGAAGCTGCGCGAAGGGACGGCCTGCTTCGATGCCCTCGTGCTGACGGGTATCTCCGACCAGCAGAACGCGGTCGTTCCGATGAAGGCGCATCACAAACTCGTGCATCTGGCGTGAGGAGGCCAGTGATGATTCGTCTAGTACATAGAGTCTCTTCTCTCCTGTGTCCGGCTGCTCTCCTCTGGCAAGGTGACGCTGGAGGGTTGAAGCCCTCATACCAGCTTCGGATAGTCTCTGCGCAGCGCGGGATGTCGGCGCAAATCCTTCGACCATGTATCCCTGTGCCTCTGCGCCTTCACGGATCACAGGCAGTGTCGTAGTCTTACCCGCACCAGCAACGCCATCCAGACCCACTATCTTTTCCCGGCTCAGGAAAATCTCATCGACCGCACTAAGCTGTGCTTTGCTCAGTTGAAGAAGGCTCCGTGATGGTTCAGCTTTCCATAGCGGAAGAGCCGCGCCAGCATGGCCAGTGCGCTCGACGCCAGGGTCTGGTTGATGAACGGCTCTTGCCGTTATCTAAGCGATTCCCGTCGTATGCATGACTCCATTCCGCCTCTAGTAGTTTCGGGGGATGGGATGCAGGGGAAGGGGGGCTGTTTCCCCCTTCCCCTGCCCAGCAATGTATTAGACTTTGCTTTTTTCTCTGCAATTTCTTATTCAAAGGCGGGATCTTCTCACACTCTAGTGAGTGTCATGCAAAATCAGATCAACTTCGTCTGAGGTTCATATGCATCTGTTCTTTGATGAAGATGGGCGGCCTTTTCTGCTCGATTCAGAGATGCGATGGGAACTGGAGCTGAATGCCTTTCTGACAAGGATGAGCATCGTCAGTGGCACGACCAGATCCCCGAAAACATGGCGGAGCTACGCATATCAGTTGGCCGATTGGTTGAGCTTCTGTGAGAACGTCGGTCTTGGATGGCGCAATGTCACTGAGCTGAACATCGCAACCTATCGAAATATTCTCGCCTCGGAGGCAAGTTTCAAACAGGTCGTCCGCTCAAACGCAGCACAATCAATCACAAACTGTCAGTAATCTGTCAGTTCTACCAGTTCGCCCAGAAGCAAAACTGGATCAACGCACTTCCATTTGAATTGGGAACCGCTCGAATTCCTTACCGGAACTTCAGCGAGTTAGCCCCTGCAAGGCGACCTTCGCAAAGGCTCGAAATCGGTGGTGCCACTGGCCGATCGATCCATTGGGAACCTGCAACAGTGGTTGATCGGGACCTATCACGGCGTGAGTCGCGAGCAACTCCAGGTTTACCTGGATGAGTTTGTTTTCCGTCACAATCGCCGCCAGACACTATGGCCGCTTTTCAAACCCTGCTCGGTCTCGGAGCCGCACGTAGACCCGTGCCCTACATGCAGATTCGGGGCGGCTCTGACCGTCCTATATCGCTCGGAACAGCCAGAACCACAACCGATTGGGCTCTGCTGAAACAACCAGATAAGCAGAAAACACCTAGTTATGGGAACATGCAAGTGTTTTTGAAATGAATAAAAGCTTTCTACTAGTTTAGGGAAAAACGACAGCGGGCAATCAGCTGTGATCGCTTGCTTCGATGCGGCCCTCCTTCAGCCGAACCATGGAACTCGACAGTCCTTCTCCAGCGTGCTCATCGTGACTCGCCATTACGATTGTGGTTCCAGCCCGGGACTGCGAGGCAATGAGCTCTTCGATGATCTCAGCGCTTTTTTGATCGACGTGGGCCATCGGCTCATCGAGCAACAGAACCTGCGGCCGACACGCCAGCGCTCTGGCCAGCGCCACTCGCCGCGCTTCGCCCCCAGATAAGGCGCGGGCGTCTCTCTCCTCGAATCCCGCCAGCCCCACCAGCGCAAGAAAGTGCTTCACGGAACGGCGCACCTCTTTCTGGTCTACGCCTCTCATCCTGAGTCCTAACCCTACGTTCGCCATCACCGTACCGGAAAACAGGTAAGACTCCTGATGAAGCAGCGTCTCTTGCTTCCGCAAATGCCCCAGTTGTTTGGGGCTCCAGTTCAGCGGCAAACCGCAAAACGTGATGCGGCCGTGATCGGGCTTTGTCAAAGAGGCCATGACGCTAAGCAACGTGCTCTTGCCGGACCCGTTAGGTCCGATCAAAACGTGCAGGTATCCCTTTCGAATGGTGAGGCTGTCGATATCCAGGGCGAGGCGCGACCCGAATCGCACCTGAACCGCGGTGAGTTCGTAAATAGCGGAGGTCACGAGCGCCGCTTCTCCTGCAGAAAGGTCAAGAGCCCATTGACGGCCAGCGCCACTCCCATGAGAATGATGCCGAGCGCGAGGCCATACGCAAATTCACCCTTGTTGGTCTCCAGGGCGATAGCCGTGGTCATGGTTCGGGTATAGCCACGAATGTTTCCTCCGAGCATCATCGCCACACCTACTTCGGAGATCACTCGCCCGAACCCTGCAACGATCGCCGCTAATATGCCAAAACGGACTTCACGCATAAGTTGCACCCGGCTCTGTATCAAGCTCGCGCCTAAGGTGAGGGCGGTGGGTACAATTCGAGGATCAGCCCCTTTTACCGAACTCAAGCTGTAGTTAGCGACGATTGGAATTGCCAGCAGCGTCAGGCCTACTATCATGCCGGCAGGGGTGAAAAGCAAGTTCCAGCTTCCCAGAACTCCCCGCCGGCCGATGAGCCCGTAGACCAGCAGTCCCGCCGCTACGGTAGGCATTGCCATGAGGGTGTTGAGCAATACGAGTGACATCCGCTTCAACGGGAATTCACCGGCTCCGATGCATATGCCCGCCGGAATTCCCAATAGTGAAGCCAGCAAAGTGGAGATGGCGGCAACAACAAGCGAGGTCCAGACGGCGGAAACAACGTCCGGCGAACCAGAAAAGATCAGGACGATGGCTTTCCGGAGCGACTCAGCGATGAAGCCCATTCGCTATTTCCTGCCATAAACGAAGAAGACTGGCTCATTCCCTATTCGGTAGTCGGCTATCATCCGTTGACCCTCAGGACCGGTAATGAAATCGATGAACATCATCGTTAGGTCGAATTGGACCCACGGGAATTTCTTCGGGTTAACCGCGATAACAGAGTAAGGATTGAAGAGCTGCGCTTCGCCCTGGAATAAAATCTTGAGGTCAGTCTTGCCCTGCTTAAACGCCGCATACGTGGCACGATCAGTTAAGGCATAGCCACGTACCTCCGTGGCCATGATGATTGTTTCGCCCATGCCTTGCCCCACCGATCTGTACCACCTGCCCTGGGGATTCAGGCCCGCCTCTCGCCAGAGTTCCATCTCCTTTTCGTGCGTGCCCGATTCGTCGCCACGGGAGATGAATGGAGCCTGCGCGGCGGCGATTCGCTTGAATGCCTCGACGGCCGTCTTTGCGCCGCTGATGTGGGCGGGGTCGTTCGCTGGCCCAATGATGACAAAGTCGTTATACATGACGTCGCGGCGGTTGATGCCGAACCCGGCGGCTACGAACCGGTCTTCCAGAGCGCGTGCATGCACCAGAACCACGTCGACGTCGCCAGATTCTCCTAACTTAAGTGCCTTACCGGTACCCACGGCGATGACGTCGACCTGGCAACTACACTTCTTCTCGAAGGGCGGCAGCAACACATCGAGAATGCCTGCAGCTTGTGTTGAAGTCGTGGTCGATAGCTTCAGGCGCGGGGCCGCCGGGGCGAAACTTGCGGTGCACGCCAACAGCAAGACAAGGGTGTGAATTCTCATCGGTAAACCGGGCATAGTCCCGTTCCTTGCCGCCGAATGCACGCCCCGGCCAGAAGTTCGCGTTCAACATCAGACCGATCGCATAAATTCCAGGATTGAGTGATCGCTGAACACAGAAACGAGCCCTTCCTGCTTTCGAAACCGGACCCGTTACGGGCGATAATGACATTACAGGTTAAACACGCTTCGAACAATAAGACATTTCTATTTGTCGTTGACGAATACGCTCCGAAGGATATTTCCATTTGTCGTAAACTGGGCATAGTACCGTTCCTTGTTGCCCAATGCACGCCCCCGGGCCAGAAGTTCGCGTTCAACACGCTCCAAACAATTGACATAACAGTTGACACTCGGCGGTGAAGTAATTTGCAATTCTGTTTTACACGACCCACCACGCATTTCGAGTTCCTTGCTCGCACTCCAAACGAATTCGGTCTGGACCGCAAGCCTTTCCGCACCATCGCTTCGGTTCCTCTCGCGACTGTCAGGGTCCTGGTTCCAAAGATTTCCAACGAAGCACTTCTGACAATCCGTACGAAAACGAGGTCTGACATGGACCGGAACCTGAGTTCCGCTGCTGCCATAACCTTTCAAGCCCGCCATCGGCGCGGAACCTTCCTGTTTCTTGCTGTCGCACTGTGGTTGTCGCCCCTGTTTGGCGTCGCACAGGTCGTGCCGAAAACTGGTCAGATTACCGGAGACGTCAGGGATCCGGCTCGGGCGGCGGTAGTCGGCGCGAACGTCGTTCTCAAGGATTTGCAGGGGATAGTGAAAGCTACAACCGTTTCCGATGGCGACGGCGTGTACACATTCCCATCGATCCAGCCAGGTTCGTATGTTGTTGAGGTCGACGCTAAAGGTTTCAAGCACGCCGTGAGCCCCAAACTCGAAGTCGCGGCGAGCCAGCTCGTGCGTTTCGATTGCGATTTTGTTTTGGCCGAGGTCCTAGAGAATGTCACTGTCTTGGCCGACGTCGAAAACGCCTATCGCGTGGAAGCCGTGAGTGCGGGCGGACCGCTCGGAACGACCCCAATCGTCAACCTTCCGTACACGGTTAATGTGATTTCGCGTCAGTTGATCGACGATACGCAGTCGAGGAATTTCAAAGAAGCCGCCAAGTATCTGCCGCTGGTGTCGTTCCAGGAGATGCAGGGGCCGGAGGTGATACGCCCGGCAACCCGCGGGATGCAGGGGAGCAACATGCAGAACGACCGCAAGGACGGAATGGGATTCGCGGTCACCACGCCCTCCGCCATGGAGGAGTACGAGCAGATCGAGGTCGTCAGCGGCGTGGGCGCCCCGCTTTATGGTCCTGCCAACCCTTCGGGCACGTTCAATTTCATCACCAAAAGGCCTGCAGAAGTGCCCTTACACGAAGTCGAATTGGGCTATGAGAGCAATAGCGTCGGTACCGTTCACATGGACCTGGGCGACCGCGTCGGCAAGAAGAAGATCTTCGGCTACCGCATGAATCTGGTAGTGGCCGAGGGGGGCGGGTACGTCACAGCGAGTCAACTCCGGCGCCAGTTGGCTGCGGGGGCGGTCGATGTACGTCCGTGGGCGCACACCGTCTTCGAAGGTAATTACAGTTATTACAACCTGTTTCAATACGGTTACCCGGGCTGGTTCGCCTACGCGCCGACGACGACTCCGACTTCCGTGCCGGGCTCCAAAAGTATTCTGTTGGCGGAGCAGGCGCCCGATCCGACCATCAGGGGGTATGGTCAGTCCTTCTCAGGCGTAGACCTTACGTCCTATATCGGGGAGGTGCGAGTGAAGCACGACTTCAACTCGACTTGGCATCTTGTGGTCGGAGGTTTGGACCAGCTCTCGAATCGGGGCATCACCACGGCGGTCAACCAGCTCATCGACAACAACGGGAATTACAAAAGTTATGACGCCAATGCCTTCTCTTCGCTGGCCCCGCGCTTCCGCGTATACAGCGATTTGTTATACGTGACGGGCCGGTTCAAGACAGGCCCGCTCCTGCACGATGTGGTGATCGGGAGCACTGGTTACCGGTTCGCGACCTATTCACTGGTTACCAGCCCTCCTAAGACGGCGCTATGCACCTCCAACACCCCGCAAGGTGTGTGCCAGGCCAGCATCGCCCATCCTCTGGTTTTCGTGGCACCTCCGGGCGGCACCACCCCAGCGACGGCCGTTTATGAGTCCAGCGTCATCCACCAACAGGGATTCAGCCTTGCCGACACGATCACGCTTTCCAGACAGTGGTTAGTGCGGCTAGCCGCCAGCCAGGACTGGACCTGGACCGATAGTTATGCAGACAACGCGGCCACCAAGTTTGTCCGGACCTGGATTGGCGGCTACGTGAGCCAAGGCGTCAGCCCCTCCGCGAGCATCCTGTTTAAACCCAGGAGCAGCATGACCATTTACGGAACGTTTGCCCAAAGCATTCAGCCGCCGGATGTCGCTGCGGCAAACAGCGGCAGCACCATCGTCGTCAACGCCAACCAGGCGCTGCCTCCTTACCGGAGTAAGGAAGGAGAGATTGGCTACAAATTAAAGGTGCGCAGACTCGATTTTTCAACTGCTCTGTTCCGTATCGACCGGCCCTTTGCAAACTATGTCGTTGGTGTGGTTAGTCCGGTCTGTGGAACACAATCGGGAACAAGCAATTGCGTTCAACTCGAGATTACGGGCACCCAGCGCAACTACGGCGTGGAAGCGATGCTCTCAGGCAGGATCTTTCAAAGCCTTATGCTAACGGGCGGACTGACAGTCCTGAACCCGAAACTTACTGACACGGGTATTCCGGCCACCAACAACAAACATTTTGTAGGGATACCAGATTACAAGTCCAATATCTTGGCGGAATACAGGTTGCGGGCGTTGGCCGGCGTCTATCTGAATTTCGACTGGCAGCACGTGGGACGCCGCCCGATCGATGACATAAATAGCACTTACACGCCGCAATACAACGTATTTGATCTCGGTATGCGATACACGACCGAACTAGTGGGAAAGGTGACCACATTTCGGTTCACCGCGAATAATATCTCGAACGTGCACTACTGGTCGACGTTGGGGCCGGGAAGCATCACGGGACAAAGCACCGGCAGCTATCTGGGGCACCTCGGCGAACCGTTTGTGGTGAACGCCTCGGTGCGAATCGATTTCTAGCCGGAGTGGATGTGGGGTCGCTTGGAACGAATCATATGCGGGGAAAAATCATGCTGCACGTCTGGGAATACGGACTTCGATCGATTCTTCTGATGCTCTTTTTGGCGCCGACCGCCGTCGCTCAAACTACAGGATGCGTCCCAATGACCAACCAGCAGCTAATCATCTATCGGGCCGGTAGTCTGACGCGCGCGTTCACACCGCTTGTGGCCGCGTTTACATGTCAAACGGGAATCCAGGTCAAGGACATGGCGATGGGCAGTGTGGATGCGGCCCGGCAGATCACCGCAGGAGGCCAGCCGGCCGATCTTTACGCGCCGGCGGACTACATGGACATCGATCTGTTTCTGAAGCCTGCCGGATATGCCGATTTCAACATCGTGTTCGCCCAGGGCAAGATGGTTCTTGCATATTCCGCAAATAGTGTCGGTGAAAAGAAATTACCCCCGATCGTCGCACCGGCTAGTCAGCCGTTCCATCCCCCGGATTCCATTCCCAATGCGGCCCCGGAATGGTATTCGATCCTGGCCATGCCTGGAGTTGTCATCGGGGGAGGACACCCCTTTCTCGATCCGGGCGCATATCGGGCGGATATGATCTTCCAGTTGGCACAAGAGTATTACCATGTGCCCAACCTTTACAACAACCTGCTCAAGCACCTGATGATTCCCGGGCCGGGTAATACGGGCTCTGCTCTCGGCAAGCAATTCGATTTTCAGCTCACTTACGAACACAATGCCCAGGCGAGCGCGAGCAAAGATCCTGACATACGGTACGTCAACCTGCCTGATGAGATCAATCTGTCTGACGCTGCAAAGAACACCTGGTACGGGCAACACGCATCGATTGTTCTGCCGGGACTGGGAACCCCCGGGAGCGCACGGACGGTAGCAGTCTCGGCTAGCCGAGTGGCATGGGGAATCTGCATACTGAAGAAGGCTCCCCACCCCGAGGCCGCTGTTCGATTCCTCCAGCTTCTGTTGGGTCGCACTGGGACTGATCTGCTAAGAGAGAACGGCCCCGCACCGATTTCTCCGGCGCTTGTCAGCCGCGATGATTTCCGCCGCATTCCTGAATCGATCCGGCCTCTCGTTAAGGAGAGCAAAAGCGCAGAGTAGTCTCCCTTGTGGCGTGCGAAAGACGATCTTCCGCGCGCGTTAGGCTGAAAGCGCCAGGGCCATTCAGATCACGACCTTTCCCGTCTCTTCGACTTCGTAACCGCCCATGGCGCATATCTGTTGGCGGAACGCGGCGGACTGGAGCAGGTCCAGCAGCACCCGCACGTTCTCGCCTTCCATTAGTTCTGTGGGGATCACGAAATCGTAACGCTCGCGTGTGACCGGGATGAAATCCAGATCGAGCGCACGGGCAGAGGCCAGGATACCCAGGCCGGTGTCCGCGCCGCCCGATGCCACCGCCATCGCGATGTTCATGTGTGTGTACTCTTCGGAGCGGTAGCCGTTGATCGCGTCTGGAGCGATCTGCGCTTGGGACAACTCGTAATCGAGCAATACACGCGTTCCGGAACCGGATTGCCGATTCACGAACGTGACATCTGGACGAGCGAGATCACGAATCGAATGGATTTGTTTGGGATTTCCCTTCGGAACCATCAATCCTTGCCAGCGGTGTACGACAGTGATTACGGTGACTGGCGTATTCGTCACGAAACGTGCGATGTACGGTGTGTTGTACTCGCCGGTTTCGGGATCGAGTAGATGGCAGCCGGCGAAGTGGGTGATGCGCTTGTCCACCGCGAGCAACCCGCCCATGCTGCCGACGTTTGTCGAAGAGATCGTCACTCGGCCTCCGGATTTTTCCTGGATGAGGCTGCGGAGAAGGTCCACTGTGAGGTCGTGGGAGCCGATGGCGATGAGCCGCTGATCGATGGATTCGGGCCGCACGAGCAGGTCGATGCGACGCACCTCACCTTCGGAACAACCGCTCAGTTCCGGCGGGATGCGCAGAATGCCGCCCGAGCGCACGACGGACATCAAGGCTCCGGCCCCGCCTCCGACCGGGACGGCAACGACCCGTTCACCCACCTTTCCGAGAATCACGCGGACATGCTCCTCCTGTCCGGGTTTGGAAGGAATCTTCCGGCCGAGCACTGCTGGGATGCTTTCCGGCCCGGGATCCTGCACTCCCTGAAGTTGATATAACAGCGGCCGCACGAATTCGCGGAAGGCGATCATGGCGGATACTGGAAATCCCGGGACTCCAACTAAGGGGGTTCCGCGAACGTCCGCCAATAGCGTAGGTTTGCCCGGCATCAGCATAACGCCGTGGACCAACAGTTCACCCGCCTCGGAGAGCACCGTCGGGGTATGATCACGTGAGCCCGCGGACGATCCGGCGATGATCAGCAGCAGATCGTATCCCGCGCCGACTTCCGACTGCACGGCTTCCCGTATGCGGTCCGCGTTGTCCGGGACAATCTCGTGGATGATCGCATCGCCTCCGCATTCGGCGGCCATTGATGCGAGCATCTGTCCATTTACCTCGAGGATTGCGCCCGGTGGCATTGGGTTGGGCGCATCTTCCGGCCGGATAATCTCGTTTCCGGTCGGGATGATGAGGACGCGCGGGCGGCGCACGGCCTCGATATCCAGGATCCCCGCGGCAAGCACCGCGCTCTGATCGAATGGCCGCAAGACGTGAAGCGCGGGAATGAGGATTTCACCGCGAACGATGTCTTCTCCGGCCTTCCTCACGTTCTGCCATGGGTACACCGGCTCGCGGATTTCGAAATACCTGCCGGCTTCGGCGATCATCTCGACCATCACGACGGCGTCCGTACCGGCCGGCAGCGGATCCCCTGTGTTCACTGCGATGGCTCCAGTGCCTGCCTCGAGCATAATTGCGCTCTCGGGAAGCGCGCCGAACGTGTCCGCCGCCTTGACGGCGACCCCGTCCACTGCCGCGCCATGATAAGCAGGAACGGAGCGTGCTGCGATGACGGCCTTTGCCGCACGCCGCCCCAGGGCTTGTCGCACCGGTATTACTTCCGTAGGCAGCGGCCGATCAGCGAATCGTGAAAGAAAGATCTGCCGCGCTTCTGCTACCGGTTTCAAACTGCGATAAGTGCGTTGTTCCCGTTTCATCCGCTCCTTCTAAATGAAGACCACTTCGACCTACATGAGAACCACTTCAACGGCTTCACCGGCGCTGAGGCCTTCCGCTTGCGACGGAATAACCAACAAACCATCCGCGCGCACCATGGTCGACAACATGGACGACTTGCCGAATACGGGATGGACGTCGCATCGGCCCTCGGAGTCGGGCACGAGTCTCACCCGCACGTACTCCTCGAGCCCTATCGTGGAGTGCATGGAAGTTGCCAATCGGCCAGTCACCCGAGTGCCCAGCGGCCCTTTTTTCAGCGGCCCGCCTTGCAGATACTCGAGTAGCGGCGCGAGGAATACGTGGGCGACGATCAACGCCGACACAGGATGCCCCGGCAGATCGACGATAGCCTTGTTGTCGCGCCGGGCAAACAACGCAGGTTTCCCTGGCCGGATCGCGATCCCATGGGCCAGAATTTCGATACGTGGGAGCGCCGAGAGGACGTCCACAACCAAGTCACGCATGCCGACGGAGCTGCCGCCCGAGAGGACCACGACGTCGTGATGTTCCAGCGCGCACTCGATTGTGCGGCGCAGCGCCGACTCATTGTCCGGCACGATGGGGAGGAGGGTTCCCTCGGCTCCGCACGCTCGCACGAGGGCGGCGATGGAGTGGCCGTTAGCATCGCGAATCTGGCCGGGACCGGGTTTGCACTCTACTGGGACGATCTCATCACCGGTTGAAATTACGGCGACCCGGAGATGTCGAAACACCGATACTTCCCTGATCCCCAACGCTGCGAGGAATCCGACCTCCTGCGCACGGACGCGCCTGCCGGATAGCAGAACCGGCGTGCCTTTCCGTGCATCTTCGCCCTGGTCAAGCACGTTTGCCCTAAGCGTCACCGGCTTCGCTACTTCGATGTGTGATGAATCAACGCGGTCTGTGTACTCCACCATGACCACGGCGTCCACCCCGGCGGGCAGAAATCCGCCGGTTGGAATCTGAACCGCCGAGCCCGGCTCGACCGCGATCTCTGGTTGCTTGCCCATTTCGACGGCGCCGCTGACGCGCAGGAGCGCCGGCAGAGAATCGGATGCTCCGAAGGTGTCGTTCGCCTTGACCGCGTATCCGTCCACTGTGGAACGGGGGCGTTCCGGCAGATCCTCAGGAGAGAGAACGTCTTCCGCCAGGTATCGTCCGATGGCGTTGTCAATTGAGATCCGCTCCGCTGACACTCGTGGAAAGGTGCCAAGCCGGCGCCGCAGCTCGTCGCTGGTTACGACCTCCAAAAACTCGGTCATCGCCATGCTCCTGGACGACGCCGGAGCATGGCACGATTCGGCTGTATCATGCCGATGGTAAGTGCAATTTCGTAGCCATAACTGATGGGATATTTGCGGACGATAAGCGCACTGCACTGCCCCAGAATGGTCAATTGAAATTTCATCGATTACTCGTGAGGCCGGTTATCGTTGCCAACGTAAGGGCGCGAAGCCAGCGCTGCTACATGCGCCTCGACCTCGGTCAAATCGATCGGCTTGGCAATATATGAATCAAAGCCGGCCGCAATCGCTCGTTCGCGGTCGCCGATCATGGCGCTGGCGGTCACGGCAACGACTGGCAGGTTCCGGAAACGGCTGTCGTTCCGCAACTCCCGAATGACTCCGAACCCGTCTTGCAGGGGCATCTGCAAATCCAGGAACACCAGCTCGGGTAGGCCCCCGTGAATCAGGTCCAGTGCATCGCGGCCGTTAACTGCTTCCAGAATGACGTGGCCCGATTGTTCCAGCACCTCTCTCATCAGTTCACGGCTGAAGGCGTTGTCGTCAGCCACAAGAATGGTCATCGAACCGGGTCCCTGCTACCAGGCATCGTCAAATGGAATTGACTTCCCTTACCGGGCTCACTCTCCACCCAAATCTTGCCTCCATGCTGTTCAACAAGGAGCCTGGTTATCGAGAGGCCGAGTCCGGTCCCTTCGCATACGTGCTGTGTGGGGGTCAGATACCGGTGGAAGACCTCAAAAATCTTCTCGTTTTCTTCGGGCGGTATACCGATTCCTGTATCGATCACGGAGATATGAATAACGGATCCATTCGCTCTTGAAACCAGACGAACACTGCCCTTCGCTGGAGTGAATTTGATCGCGTTGCTCAGCAGGTTATAGAGCACTTGCCTCACGCGAAGGCGATCCGCATGGAGCGTCAGGTCGACGCTAAGATCGGTCGTGAGGTCAATCTCCTTTGCAGCGGCTAACGGCCTAAGCGTCGAAAGCACCTCGTCGACCGCAACACTCAAGGAAAAGCTTTCAAATTTCAGGTCCAGACACCCCGCTTCAATCTTTGAAATATCGAGAATGTCATCAACCAAGGAAAGGAGGTGCCTAGAACTCTCCTTCACGTTCCCCACAAAGCGCTCCTGCTTCTGCGTAAGTGGACCGGCGGTCTGCCTCGCCAGAAGGTCGGCGAACCCCACAATGGCGTTCAGAGGCGTTCGCAGTTCGTGGCTCATCGTTGTGAGAAAGTTGCTCTTCAGCCGATCGGCCTTCTCGACCTGCCGGTTGCGAACCTCCAGTTCTGAATTGATCACCGCCAGGTCACGCGTGCGCTGTTCAAGGCTGAGATTCAGATTTCTTATCTCTTCTTCCGCCAATCTGCGATCGGTCACATCACGAATGGCACACACGACAGACCCGCCGGTCTCGCCTTCAAAGGGGCTGATGTTGATGTCCACTGCGAATTCTGTTCCATCCGCGCGGACCGCACGTAAGTCCAGTCCGGACCCCATCGGGCGAATCACGGAGTGGGCGCGGTACTGTTCGCGGTGTGCAGGGTGACGTCCTCGAAAGCGTTCCGGCATCAGCATCTCCACTGATTTGCCTAGGAGTTCTTCTCGCCGGTAGCCGAACATCTTCTCTACCTGGGAATTCAGGAGGACGATCCGGCCTGAGTCATCCACCTCAACGATTCCGTCCGGGGCAGCCTCCAGCAGTCTCCAGTAGCGGTTGTTCGCAACGGGCCTACTCCCCAGCGAGCTCGATTTGGCAATGTCTTCCTTCATGACTCCATCGCGGTTACATGCTGCTCATCTCACCATTCGAGTGCCCGCGTACCGGCTGATGGCGCAACGTCTAAGCAGGTTGTATTTGTGCACACGGTAGGCGAGTGTCTTCCGGCTCATGCCAAGGAGAGGCGCAGCCATCGACTGGTTCCAGTCGGATAGTTCCAAGGCTCGAAGGAGCACCTCTTTCTCGAGGCCGCCGAAGCAGATTCCGTTCGGTGGGAGATCGAGCCTGATGGCCTGTACAGGGTTGGGGTCAGGCTGCAGAAATTGAGGTAGATCGGTAATGCCAACTTCACTGCCACACGTGAGAATGACGATACGTTCGACAATATTCTCCAATTCGCGAATATTGCCAGGCCATTGGTACGCCAAAAAGCGCTCGAGAACTCCATGGCCTAAACTCAAATCAGGGCATCCATGTTTGGAGCAACTGTGCTCGAAGAAGAATCGCATGAGTTCCGGAATGTCTTCACGGCGGTCGCGCAGACCGGGCAACCTGAGAGGGATTACGTTGAGGCGGTAATAAAGATCTTCGCGGAACTTACCCTCATGCACCATCGCTGCAAGGTCGCGGTGGGTTGCGGCTAAGACCCTGACGTTGACCTTTATGCTGCGCACGGCCCCCACCTTGTGAATCTCGCCATTCTGGATGAACCGCAGCAGTTTGACCTGCAACTCCGGCGACATTTCGCCGATCTCATCCAGAAATAATGTCCCTCCATCTGCAGCTTCGACCTGCCCTTTGCGGTCCGTGCACGCCCCGGTAAAGGCCCCCTTCACGTGTCCGAAGAGTTCAGATTCCAGCAAGTCCTTTGGGATGGCGCCACAGTTGATCGTGACAAATGGCTTTATGCTCCTTGCACTGAGGGCGTGAATTCCGCGAGCAAGCAGTTCCTTTCCCGTTCCAGTCTCGCCCTGGATGAGAACCGTGGAGTTTGTTCGCGCTGCTCTGGTCGCTTGCTCCAAAACGCCCATCAATGCTTTCGAATTCCCAAGGATGCTTTCGAACCCACGTCTTTGTCCCACTGTATTGCTGCAGTGTCTCCGCTCGATTCGAGTGCGATGGTATTCAAGTGCCTGCTGGATGACCAATCGGAGTTCGTCGATTTCAATGGGCCGTGTCAGATAATCATGCGCTCCCAACTTCATCGCCTCGACGGCGCTTGCGACGGTGGCGAATGCGCTTACAAGAATTACAACAATGTTCGGGTGCTGATTGTGCAGTCGCTTGAGCAGTTCAACACCGGAAATGCCTGGCATCCGTACATCGGTGATGACGAGGTCGGTCTCCTGACGCCGGAGGTGTTCGAGAGCATCCGAAGCGGTTTGTGCTTCGCTGATTTCGTAAACAGAGTCGTCCAGGGCCTCACGAATGAACTCCCGATTGGGAGCGTGGTCGTCAACGACAAGAATTGCACTGGACATCCTTTTGGATTGGCCTCACCAAGATAAGTGCACGAGTGTTGCCATTCAGTATGCGGTGGCCGTTTCGCCTGTGACGAGATGATTCGCAACACGATCCTATTGGGGGTGTCCTCGTAATGGCGCCGTTGAGGTGACAGCAAATGACCACAATGACGGGAGGTTGTCACGATGTCGACTCGCTAACACCAATCTGACTGCAAAAACTTGGTCTCATTTCAAGAAACTCGACACGACAAAACCATAGACCTTCTTCGCGGCCCACCAATAAGTTGTCGTGCAGTGTGCCCTCTGTGCATTTTCGAAAGTGGCTAATGACTGCGACAACGCTACTCAATCGAAATCACGGTCTCGCTTGTCGCCTTCAGGTCTCCCACGCGCTCTATCACTTTGCGTGTGAACGCATACAGCGACTTGGCATGGTCCGAGTCCTCGCCTGCGAGTACCACCGGATTGCCCGTGTCCCCGCCCTTGCGGATCTCCGGATCGAGCTCAATCGATCCCAGGAACGGCACGCCGAATTGTGCTGCCGTCCTCTGCCCGCCGCCTTTTGAAAAGATGTCGATCTCATGATGGCAATGCGGACACTGAAATGAGCCCATGTTCTCTATGATCCCGATGATGTCCACCTTCACTTGACGGAACATCTCGATCGCCTTGCGGCCATCCTGCAGCGACACGTCACTTGGAGTCGTAACCACAACTGCGCCCGTCAGCGGCACTGTTTGAACCAGAGAGATCGCCACATCACCGGTGCCCGGGGGCAGGTCCACAATCAGGTAGTCAAGCTTTCCCCATTGGACCCGTTGTATAAACTCGGCGATGATCTGGTGCAACATCGGCCCGCGCCAGACCAGCGGGCTATCCCCCGGGTTCAGGAATCCTGCGGAGATCAGCTTGACCCCATACCGCTCCGGAGGCTCGATCATGTTGTCAACCATGATTTTTGGCGTCGCACTGGCCCCAAGCATCAGCGGTACATTCGGACCGTACACATCCGCATCCAGCAGCCCGACCTTATGGCCGAGTCTCGCCAGGCTAAGCGCGAGGTTCACTGATAGTGTGGTCTTCCCCACACCGCCTTTTCCGCTGCCCACAGCGACAACCGCATCAACACCCGGAATGGGTTGCGGCGATTGCGGCGACTGCCCATGCATGTGTCCCACAAAACTCTCCTTCATTCGCGCCAAATTTCCACGCATTAGCGATTGCAAGCAGACAAGCTAGCCAAACTTAGCGACGAATGCTCGAACCTTGCCGTTGTCCAAAACTGCTCTGCAGATATCGGAGCAATCCGCCTGCCAACTCAGCACGCTCCTCTCACAGAGCATGCCTTCCAGACTAACTCACCTTCCCCGTGATCGTCGTCGGGTCCTCCATCTCTGCTAGCGCGAGAACTTTGTAAGTGACATGGTTGTACACAGGCGACATGGCCAGAAGCCGGTCAAGTTCTTCGTTCGATGTGACCTTGTAAATCCATGCTCCGCCGTGACTGCCGATGACATGGTAGCGACACTCCAGCTTGTCCCCCAGCTTCTTGGCGTAATCCGGCATCTGCATCACGGCGCGGGCAACCTCGGGCCCGAGGCGTGTCAGATCGAAGTGCCATAGCACCAGGAATTTCATAGCTACCTCCTAACCGAAATCTCCGTTCTTGACCCCAAAGCATATACCCCCCCTCGTGCACTCCGCTGGCCGACTGCCAGCTCACTTTCATTCCCAGGTTCGGTCTGTTCCCGTTTACACCGTAACAAGCTGCTGGGAGAGCGTTCTTTCTCATTCAGGGGTTTACTCGTGGTAAGTGGGTGCTGTATCAGCAAATAAGTCTGCAATCGGACGTCCTACATTGACACTGTCAGTTTGTTGACGCTTTTTTGGCGTCGGTCTGTCGCAAGGCAAGATCGCGAATCTTACGGAAGCTGCCTACGGTAGATTCGGCAATATTCGGGTCCTCACAGTTTGTTGACTGATTCCGCACTTCCGGGAATGAGGACGCCGAGCGCCGAGGGGCGACTAAGTTCCGGCTCTCGTAACTGAACGAGCCGAGTGACAATTGCAACAGGAAGCTTGCGGAGAGCCCGCACATAAGCACACCTGTAACGCCTTCCACCGGGCCCATCACTCGCCACATTGGCTGAAGAGAAAGCATTTTCAACGCCGACTGTGGCATAGTTGGCCACCGAAAAATAGAAAGCCACTTCCTAGGTTGGAAAACATTTCCAGCGATAAAAACGACGCTCACAACAGAATTTTCCAATATATGTGAGCAGACGAGCAGACTTGTGAATCGCACCACGAGTACAAAGGACCGGAAAAGGCAAGCCGGTGGAGCGCAGTGGGGAAACTGAGCTTTTGTCCGCCCAAAAGATATGCAGGTTTGGTGAACGAAACTCATAGTCGGGTCAGTTGGTCCGCACTGGGTTGAACTCTCTTTCAGTTCATTGAGTTAATCGAACTCTCGCAATGCTTCGAAGACGCCTCAGGTGTGTAAACCCAGGCAGATTATCTTTCCGGATACCACTGAAGTCCACTCTGCCCCGACGAAGAGTGGGATGCCCATTCTCACGGATGCTTATGGTTCTTCCTGGCACTGCCAAGCACATGCTGCTCACCTCAGGCGATTGCCTTTGCTCGGAAGGCCGGGAAAGAGGCTGCGCTTTTTCCCTGCATCATGAGATCCCGGTCAAAGGGCTCGAATCCGGCCGCCGCTTAATGTGGCGGATTTCGATTCAGAAGGCGTAGGAGAGGGCAAATGCCGGACGGGACTTGGCCTTGAGGTCAACTCCCGGCGCAATGACTCCCGGTCCTTCCAGTACGCCGACGTCCAGGTTCAGCTTGAGCTTGGGACTCGGCAACACGCGCGCCGCGTAGACCATGGTTGTGCGAATGGTCGCATTCGGTAGTTCGGAGGGATGACGGGGTTGCTGTGCAACCTCCATGCCCAGGATGACCGTGCTTTTTGCTGGCCCCTGGAAGACAAAGGCCACATTGCCGAAGGCGCGGGCGGTGAAATCCGGAGTGTTGCCGCCCAATCCCCATAACTCCGCATTCGTGCCGCGAACGCCGGCGCTGATCAGGACAGGCATCGGCTTGAGTTGAGTGATCATCTTTGATCCGATGAGATACACATCTTCGTTGTGGGTATCTTTATGGGTGATGGCGCCACCTACATTGTGCACCTGAGTGCGGACCATGAAACCTGTTGAAATCTCCGGCATCCAGGGCTTCTTCCACGAATTTTCTTTGATGAGGACGCCCTTTCCATGAAACGTGTTGAAGCCATCCGTCCACAAAGGACTGAGCGCCGGGTCAGATCCAGTGGCGTGAAAGTCTCGTGTGTAGCCAAACTCGATGCGATTCGCATAACCGCTGGTGATGGACATCTGGTTGAATGTGCCGAGAACACTGCCTCCATTCAAATAGTGATAAGAGGCAACCGGGATCGCAAATCGGCGTTCCGGAGTGGGGATCGTATATGCGGTCGGCGTGACGAAGACACCCGTTTCGCCTTCCCATCCGAGTGCCTGCGCAAAGAGACTTGCAGGGTGGGCGACAAGAAAAAGAGCGACAAGAAGAGCAGGGGCCCAGAGATGACGAACTGGTGCGGAACTGCGCTCCATCAACTTTCTGATCGAAGCATAGGCGTACTTCATATTTTTCCTCCAATGATTTGAACTGGACAGTGTTGGTTAGGAAGTTATGGGACTACGGTGGAGGTGGCGTGCAGGCTTTTCGACAATACTTTGTCATGACCTGCATATGGGCAATTGCAATGCCACAGAGGCAAACGTGGATGCAACCTACGTGATGCGCAACATTGCAAAGAGCATGCAGCAACGGGACCACTCAATGTGGCCTTGGGACCTGGCCGCCGATTCGGAACGCCGTGATTCGGCGAACTTCAGCTGGGCCTTTTGGGGCAGCACAGTGAACATGCTGACTCATTTGGGGCAGTGAGAGGTTCGGCGAGTCTGCTGCACTTGCAGCTTTCGCTTCTCGTAAGGTTGTTGGGGATTCAGTAGAGGGCGAATCTCGTCGTCGCAGCATTTCGCCGTCTGCAGAGAGGGATGGATAGGCCTGTCGTTCCAGAGTAATTTCCTGCGCGCCCGAACCAGGCTGGCGTTAGCTTCGACTCGGCCCCTAACGGTCGGTACACGAATAGCAGGGGTCGAGAGCGGCCTGTATCAGGGGCAAATCCGAGAACTCGTTTCCCTTGATCATTGCCATCACGGTTGGAATATTAGCGAACGTCGGTGTCCGTACCTTAACGCGGCTGGGGACGTCGCTGCCATTGGTTTCTACGTAGTAAAAGACCTCGCCCCTGGGTGCTTCAATACGCATCACGGTTTCACCGGGCGGGACCGCGTATATGTCGCCCGCGTTGAGGCTGCCCGGCGGCATCTGCGCCACGGCCTGCTCGATGATCTTGCAGCTCTCCACTATCTCCAGCGCCCGTACGACCACGCGCGCCAGAACGTCTCCTTCGGTTTGAACGGGCACGTCGAACTCGACCTGATTGTAAGCCAGGTACGCGTGATCGCGACGCAGGTCGGTATCGATACCCGACGCGCGCGCGACCGGGCCAACTGCGCCGTATCGGATAGCGTCGGCATGCGAGAGGATACCGACGCCACGGCATCGCGCGGCGAAACTGTGGTCCTCCGTGAAGAACGGAATCAGAGTCCCAGTGACCGTCTCACGAATTTCGCGGGCTCCGGCGGCGACGGATTCCGGATCGATGATGTCGCGATTGACTCCTCCGATGCAGTTCATCGAGTAGTTGACCCGATTGCCAGAGATCGCTTCCAGAAGATCCATCACTCGCTCCCGAAAACGAAAGAGCTCCATGAAGGCGGTCTCGAAGCCGATCAACTCCGACGCAACCCCTGCCCAGAGTAAGTGCGAGTGCAGGCGCTCGAGTTCAGCCATGATCATCCGTATATACTGCGCGCGTTTGGGCACTTCGATAGACCCAATGCGTTCCAGTGCCATGCAGAAAGTCATCGAGTGCACGTTCGAACAGATGCCACATACCCGCTCCATCAGGGCAATACACTTGGTCATGTTCTTGCGGATCGCCAGCCACTCGATCCCTCGAAAATTGAATCCCACTTTGATGTGGGCGTCCGTGATGGTTTCACCTTCGCAATCGACCTCGATCTTGTAAGGCTCATCGAGCGCAACGTGGTATGGTCCGATGGGAACTCGGTAGCTCATGGGCGGTCTCCTTCAGAACGTAAAAGCAAACCTGGCGGGTCGCCCTCGCGCAGCATCAGCGGCGGCGTCGAGGCGCGGCCTTCGAACGTCACGGCATAGTAGTCACGTGTTTCGCGCTCGGCCCAGTCGGCTCCGTAATAGATGTCCACGATGCTGGGCAGAGGCGTGTTCAGCGCGGCGGTGCTTTCAACTGAAAACAGTTTGCTTTTCAGATCCCAATTCCACACCAGCCGCAACTCGTCCGTTCCAGTCTGCGTCACCACCAGCGCGAGAAAGCGCGCTCCGCTTTCGAGCATGCTTTGCGCGATCGAGCGGATCTCGCCCAGGCTTGCCGGCAGCCAATCGCCGTCTGCGCGATGGCGCCATTCCTGTGTCATCATGGCCGCTCCTCCCCGAGCGAACCGCTCAGCATAGACTTCATTGCGGTTTGGTAATGCAGTCTCCTGCACCGTTCGCAAAGATCGTAGAGTTCGCGCGCCTGATCGTCGATCTGTCCGGCAGCGGAGTGAAGCAGGCTCTCCGATGAAGGCCGCTTCGGTTTTCCGCAGCGTTTGCACGCAGGAAACGGCACAGTGTGGCTGGTGTCCAGTTCACCGGGGCGGGAGTAAACCGGCGGCGCCTCTGCTGACATGTGGAGTGCGCTTGCAGGGCAGCGATCGACGCAGCGCGCGCAAAACGTGCAGCGTCCCGGCTCGTAGTGCCACTGGTACTCCGTCTCGCTGCTCGCGCCGGTGACCGATTCGCTGACGCATACATAGGCGCAAAGACCGCAACCCACACAGAGTGTGGGATCAAGCAGTACTACCCCGCGGTAGCCAGTCGGCGGCGGCGCCTTATGCGGCAGCGAGATCGTGGACGGTCCGTCGGCGAGATTCTTTTCGATAATTTGCAGAATATTGAACATCTCAGTTTCCTCTGTGTAAGAAGGCAGTGGCGAGAGCGACCGTGGCAAGCACGAACGAGTAGCGCCATATCAGCCGTGTCGCCTGCCGAAGTTTCAATCGTCCCATGGCGGAGGCCAGCAGAGTCAGGAGCATTACCATCACCAACGAACAGGCTGCGAACAGAAGAGCGTCGAGCCACCACACGCCGCTCCGGTACGGGATGGCAAGCGTCACGACAAACCCGATCAAAGCTACCCATTCCAATGCATGGGCCAACTCCCAGATCGCCAGCAGCCGGCCCTCCGATTCGACCAAAGGCCCGGTGAGCACTTCCTGTTCGGCATTCGCTATCGAAAATGGATTCAACCGCAGCTTGACGGGAAGGCAAATCAGGATGGCCAGCAGAGCTGGCAAGCGTACCTGCCAGGGGGTGGCCAAGGCAATGACTGTCATGTGCAGGCTGCCCGCCCCGGTAGACATGGCAATCAGGGCGGCGAAGAACGACACATTGCATGAAATGTCGATGATGGCTTCGCGCGTGGCTCCCATTTCGCCGTAGATAGAGCGCGAGGCATATCCTGCCAGCACCATGCATAGGGGCGGCATCTCGAGCAATCCGACCAACAGGATCAGGTCGCCGGAAAAGCCCCTCTCGTTTGGAAAGACCGGGAGCAATGCCAGCGCGCCGAGCGTTGTGCCTACGGCCAGCAGCGGCAGTAGCGCCATTATCCGGCGGTCGCTCAATGCGCGCGCCACGGGCCATTTGGCCGCGAGCTTGACGAAATCGTAGAACGGCTGGATAAGCGGCGGCCCGATTCGTCCTTGGAACCGCGCCCGCAATTTGCGTTCGGCACCCATCATCAGCCATCCCATGGGCAGTGCGTATAACACACCGGGAAAGACCAGCAGCGCCGCTAGCGCGTGTACCGCGTTCATCCCTGTTCTCCTGAAATCACTGAATGGCGGGTGGCCAGCTTGTGCATCGCAGCGGCGATACCTTCAATGATGGCAAAGGGCCGCGGCGGACATCCGGGGACATAAATATCCACTGGAATGATGCGATCGAGCGGCCCGTCGATCACCGGGCTGCCCCAGAACACGTTCCCCGTTGCCGGGCAATTCCCAATTGCGACGACGACCTTTGGGTCGGGCAACTGGTTATACACCTCTTCCAGTGCTCCTCGTGTGGTTCTGGTGATAGGCCCGGAGACCACGAAGACATCTGCGTGGCGCGGGCTGCCCTCCAGCTTGATGCCGTATTGTTCCACGTCATATCTCGGCGTGAGGCAGGAGACCAATTCGATATCGCAGCCGTTGCAAGCTCCAGCGTTGAAGTGAAACAGGAATGCGGAGTGCTCTCGAGCGCGCTCGACGAGCCTGTACATGAAACCGTAGTCCTTCATAAGATTCCTCCCAATACGCCCAACGCACGCGGCCAGACGCCTGTGATCAAAGCGGCAAGAACGAGCAGCACAATAGCAGCGCCCAAAGCGACTCTGCTGTAGCCGCGTCTGGGCGGAGCCGGTATCACGGATCCCCACCAGAACAGAGCAATCGCGCGGCCGTACGTTGCCACGTTGAGCATCGCGCTACCCGCAAGAATCACGAACAGGGGAATATTGTTGGCAACTGCGGAGAAGATTCGCCAGTGGCCCGCATACCCCAGCGTAGGCGGAACACCGAGCACAGCAAGCGCGCCCACCACAAATCCGAACGACGAAAGTGGATGCTGGGATGCGAGCCCGCGCGGATTCACCATAGTGGCGTCTTCTGCCTCCGGACCCGATACGCTTGCAAACAGCAACGCCTTTGCGATCGCGTGAGCGGCTGCGCCGAGTATCGCGCCCTCGATGCCCCAGGCACCGCCCGCAATCAGCGCCACCATCATGAGCCCCATGTCCGAGATGGTCGAGAAGGCAAGCAGACGCTTGAGATTCCCTTGAGCCAATGCAAACAGCGCGCCGCCTGCGGCCGATATCGCTCCTACTGCCAGCCAGGGCAACGCGGGGCTGAACACTTCCGGCGCAACCGTGCGCAGCGTCACTACCTCGGCAAACGCTGCGACATCGATGATTGCGATTACCAGGCCTGCTACCACCGCGGGCGCCGATTCCGCAACCAAAGGCAGCCAGAACCAGAGCGGGAAGAGGCCCAGTTTTACAGCGATTCCAGGAAGCAACAGCACTCTCGCCAGTTCCACGTTGCCATGTTCGGCGGCGATCGAGCCGCCCACCATTCCAACCGCGGAGATGATCACAGCAGCGAAGTATGCGTGCCAGGCTGGCCGCTTGCCCGTTCGCCACAGGATCAGAAGCGCGACGGCGGAGGCCGCTTCGAGGAGAAGCGAACGCTGGATGCTGCTCGTAGTCAATACTCCCGCGCACGCCATAACGCCCGCGACCGCCAGCGGCAGTGTCCATCGCCTTAGTGCCTTCGTCGCCCAGCAAGCAAGAAGCAGGCCTGCGAGTGATACGAATAATGCAACGGCCAAGGGGGTCAGAGGCGGGTCGGCAACCGGCTGGACAGCAGCAGCGCGGGGCAGGAGTATCCATGCAAGGACTGCGGCCAGGCTGCCCGCCCCCACCAGATAATTCACAGCGTGACCTTCCAGACCGCTCAGCAAACGCGCCAACGCTGACGCCAGTCTCCCGGCTGCATGCCAGAGCCCCAGCCACATGCGATCGACATCCAGACCCCGGTAGACCGGCGCCAAGCCTGACGCCACGACTTCCGCGAAGTCGCTGGCGCCCATGCGCCCCTGTGGGGTGAGCGGTTCCCCTCCGGTGAAGATGGTCGGCCGTCCGCCGGCCGCTTTCATTCCGCGGGCAGGCCTGGGCAGCCAGAAGATCAGCGCGCTGAATCCCAATGCCAGGATGCTCAAGATGAGTCCGCCCGTCGCGTACCAATCCCCTTGACCGGCTGCGAAACCGAGCCAACTGACACCGGTCAGCGACGCAGAGCCGAGTGCCGGAAGCAACGGGTTGATGATGTACTTGATTGCGAGTTGGGGCGCGATTCCCAACAATATGCAGCCACCCGCTAGTACACCAATGCCGGCGCTCATCGTCCAGGGCACTTCATGAGCCTGCGCCACTGCGGGGCCTTCATTGTCGAAGAACACGCAACTGGTAGCCTTCAGGAATGAGAACACCGTGAGGATGCTGCCTACCCATGGGATCAGAGCCAGGATTGGCTGGTGGGCATCGAGCGCTGCATTATAGAGGAGCCACTTGCTCACAAAGCCATTGAGCAGCGGAATGCCTGCTATACCTCCCGCGACCACGAGCCAGAGTGCCGTCGTGCGCGGCATCTTCCGGCCGAGACCTCCTAACTGATCCATGTCGCGAGTGCCAGTAGCGTGCTGAACGGCCCCTGCACACATGAACAGGCCGCCCTTGAAAAGACCGTGATTGAGGCAGTGCAATAGGCCGGCGGCAATTCCCAAAGGAGTGCCCAGCCCGATGCCAAGCATCATGTAGCCGATCTGACTCACCGTGTGGTAGGCGAGCAGTCGTTTGAGATCATGCTGCGCGAGTGCGAAGAGTACGCCCACCAGCAATGTGATGGCGCCTACCCAGGAAAGCGCCAAGCCCCACGACGCGGGCCACGTGCCGAACGAGTGCAGCCGCGACATGAGATATACGCCGGCTTTGACGTAAACCGCGGCATGCAACAGCGCGCTGACCGGCGTGGGCGCAAACATGGCGTACGGGATCCACGTGTGCAGCGGGAACTGCACCGATTTCGCCATAGCGGATATCAGCACCAGAACAAAAATTCCGGTGGTGAACGCACCCTGGACGCGTGGATCCGTCCAGAGCGTGGAACCGGTTCTCACATAGATGAGTACGACGGCAGCGAGCAGACCATAGCCGGCCAGATGAGTCATGGTGAAGACTTTGCGCGCGCCGTAGGCTGAATCGGGATTGGTATACCAGAAGCCGACCAGAAGAAAAGAACACAACCCGACAAGCTCCCAACTCAGGTAAAAGAGGAACAGATCCGCCGTGTACACAAGATTGATCAGGCCGGTTATGAAGATGAGCACAAGCGAGTAGAAGCGAGTTGTTCCCTTTTCTTCCTCCATATAGGCAACCGCATAAAAGAGCACTGCTGCTCCGATGCCTGTGCCCATAAGTGCGAACAGAAGACTTAGCCCGTCCACGTGAAACGCGAATTGCGCAGGCCCGTCCCAATGACTAATCCGGACGTCGAGAACATGTCCGGCCAGAATCGTTGGCCATGCCGCAAGCACACTAACGAACGCACCCATTCCAATGACAAAGGCGAGCCAACCTTTCGCTCGCGCCGTCAGTACGCCCGCCATAAGCCCCTGGAGCAGGACTCCTGCCAGGAGAATTGCCATCGGGGACAGAATTACGATTGCGGGATTCAAGCGAGACTCCAGAGGTCAATACGATTTCGTTTTCTTTCCACTACGATTTCGTTTTCTTGCCACTTCAGCCAACGGACTAGCCGCCGCCCTCCACAGGGAACACGTCGACAATGTCATCCGGCTGAAGCGGAGTTTCTGCTCCGTTGAGGTAGTCGACACTCCTGCCGTTCACCAGGACGATGAGCGTGCTGCTGAGTTGATCGCCTTCAAATAAACGATTCGCAAGGGCAGGGTGGCGCTGGCCCAGAGCCTTCAACAGAGAGCGCACCTCCGGCTCCGGCTGATGCCATTCTTCTTCCTTGATGCCGCCGGTAAGCGGACGAATATCTCCGAAATATTTGACTGTCATTTATTGGCTCCTTGAAAGCGGCATAGTTGTGGTCAGGCCAGCTGCAGTTCCTGCAACTTCTCCGGGGACGGCACGCCCTCTTCGCTCCACCCGCGCAGGCTGTAATACTCCGGAAGCATCTCCGGTACGCGGCTGAGGAGGCCCTTCGATGGCCCAGTCTGTATAGGGCTCTTGAACAGTCGCTCCGGCAGCGTGTCATCTTTCGCCGTGAAACCGGCCTTCAGATTGAACTGACGCTCAAGGTTCCAGATTCGCTCGCCAGCCCTAACGTAGTCCTCCGGGCTGTAATGTATGCCCGTCAAAGCGCTCAGCATCGCTGCGAAATCATCCGCGACCATACCGAAGGTGCCGAAGATACATCCGCCCGAAGCATCCACCGCGGCCGTCAGGTCCTGGAACGCCTTAACCACAGCGGGCTTGCCTTTAATTTCACGGGGGTCGAGCCGCATGCCGTTGCCCAGTACTTCTACCGCGATGGTGTAGCCTTTTACGTGACAGCCGCCGCGAGTGCAGGTAGCGTATTGGAGACCGATTCCCTGAATGCCACGAGCATCGTATGCCGGCATCTCCTGTTTCTTCACCGACATCGAATATTCCGGATGACCGTACAACTCAGCGAACCGATACGAACCGAGCGCCGCCTTGTCGCCGATTCCCTGACGCAAACCGATCCGTTTCGTAAGCTCGACCATCAGATCGGCGTTACCCCAGCGTATGTCCAGCCCATCGAAATCGGCCGCCGGCAGCAGGCCGGCTTCGGCCAAATCGATCACGCAAGCAATCGTCGCGGGAGCGGATATTGAGTCCATGCCCAGTTCGTTGCAAAGGTGGTTGGCCTTGGTCGCCGTGGACAGGTTATCCACGCCGCAATCCGGTCCGTACCCCCACCCTGCTTCGTACTCCGGGCCTTCTCCCTCTCCCGCGTACTTCGGATCCTTCACACGGGTGACGCGTCCACAACTGATGACGCACGAGAAGCAACCCTTCTTCCGGACGAGGAAGTCTTTGGTAAGGGTCTCTCCACCTACTTTGTCGGCGGCGGGGAAGTGGCCGTCGTGGTAGTTGCGCGTAGGCAGACAGCCGATTTCGTTATGGATGTTGACCAGGATCTCCGTGCCATGCCGGTTCAAGCCTTGGGCAACGGGATTTGCAGCAAGCTTCGCACGGGCCGCGAATACAGCATCCTGCAGGCCTTTGACGTCAGCGACGCGAACGCCATTGGTTCCGCGAAAAGCGATCGCTTTAAGGTTCTTAGAACCCATCACCGCACCCAAGCCGCCGCGTCCGGCTGCGCGGTGCATCTCATTCTGGATCGACGCAAACAACACTAATTTTTCGCCTGCCGGTCCGATACAAGCCACCGACGCGTCGGCGTCTGTTTCGTTCCGCACGGCATCCGTTGTGTCGGGCACCCACTTTCCCCAAAGATGTGCGGCGTCCCGAATTTCTACCTTGTCATCATTGATCCAGACATAGACCGGCTTGTCCGCCTTTCCTTCGAAGATCACACCATCGTAGCCCGCGTATTTCATGACTGCGCCAAAGACGCCGCCCGAGTTGGCTCCGGTGATCGTGTTCGTCAGCGGGCTTTTCGCAACGACGTGATACCGCCCTGCGGAAGGCGCCATCGTGCCGGTGAACGGCCCCGGCGCAAATATCAACTTGTTCTCGGGAGACAAAGGATCGACGCTGGGGTCAACCTCGTCGGTGAATATCTTGACGCCAAGCCCGCGCCCGCCTAAAAACAAGGCGAGATCGTTCCTGTTGGACGGCTGTCTACTGATCGCTCCGGTACTTAGATTGATGCGAAGAATCGTTCCGGTCCACCCGTTCATCGTTATTCCTCCTCGAATGCGGCCTTAAACTTGGCCGCGTAGCTCTTTTTGCGGTCTCGCAGCGAGATTGTGTCGTCAACCCACTCGAGAGCTTGACTGGGACAGGCCTTTGCGCAACTCGGGTCACCGCCGCAGGTGTCGCACTTTTGGGGTGTTCCGGAAACGGCGTCGTACACGATGTTCCCGAACGGACAGGCGATGGTGCACATATGACAGCCGATGCACTTGCTCTTCTCGTATTCGACGAGCAACTCCCCTGGGTTTCGGTGGAGGGCACTGGTGGGGCAGACCTTCATGCAGGAAGCTGTGTCGCACTGTTGGCACATCATCGGAACCGAGAACCCCTCCCGCTCCCAGGTGTAAACATGAATTCTGGACGCTGCCATCCGGAACTGACCTTCATGATGCAGGCTGCAAGCAAGCATGCAGTTCTGGCACCCGGTACATTTCTCGGGATGAATCATCAATAGCTTTGCCATGCTCTCCCTCTCCTGGCCTCCATCTGTGCAATCGCCATGCCATCGTTCGCGAGCTGGTTCGAACTGCATATCGCATGCGATCCGAACGGTCTCCGGTGGCGCTCGAGTATTTCATCTTGTTTGAATTGACCTTTTGGGGCAGCGCGGCCATCACCATGCCGCATTTGGGGCACCTGCAACGCTAGGCGGCAATCGTCGGATATGCTTCGACGTCTGCCCTGGTTCTTTCCTTGTGCTCGATTTAGGCCTAAGAATCTGGCCGAGTGAGTCCGCCGCGTGTAGGTAAGCCCGCAACGTTTGCAACGGCTATCGCGTTGACGTAAAAGCTGGAAGCGCAACGAGCTTCACTGAAAGGTCTTGCTGATCTTCTGAAGGCCCGCCGCAAGCGCATCGATTTCAGCCATCGTGTTGTAGAAGGCCAAAGAGGCGCGTGCTGTCGCCGTCAGATTGAATCGCGTCATCACCGGTTGCGCGCAGTGATGCCCAGTGCGAACCGCGATTCCCATCAGGTCCAGCATTGCTCCGATGTCATGCGCATCAATGCCGTCCATCACGAAGGTAAGCACAGGGACTTTGTTGCGGGCTGCTCCGATGATGCGTAGTCCGGGAACCGTAGAGAGGGCCGCGGTTCCGCGGACCAGCAACTCCTGCTCGTACGCACCGATCTCATCCATACCGACTTGCGCAATGTAATCGAGCGCCGCACCGAGGCCGATGGCTCCTGCGATATTCGGAGTGCCGGCCTCGAATCTGGACGGCGGTTCGCTATACGTGGTCTTCTCAAGACTCACCGTGCGAATCATCCCGCCACCACTCTGATACGGGGGCATGGATTCGAGAAGCCCGGACTTGCCGTAAAGAACTCCAATTCCCGTCGGTCCTAGCACTTTGTGGCCGGAAAACACGTAGAAGTCTGCGTCCAGCGCTTGAACGTCAACCCGCATGTGCGGCGCCCCTTGGGTTCCGTCCACCAACACAACTGCACCTGCCTGGTGAGCCATCTCCGTGATCTGACGAATGGGATTGATCGTACCCAGCGTGTTCGATGCATGCGCAACCGCCAATACTTTGGTCCGTGGGCCGAGCAGCTTTTCATACTCCTCCAGAATCAACTCGCCTCGGTCGTCGATCGGAATCCACCTGAGAACAGCGCCCGTTTCTTCGCACAAGATCTGCCACGGGACCACATTCGAGTGATGCTCGAGCGTAGTGATCACGACCTCGTCACCCTCCTTCAGGTTCTTTCGTCCCCAACTGGCGGCGACCAAATTGATTCCTTCCGTCGCGCCCCGCACAAAGACAATCTCTTCATGCAGCTGAGCGTTGAGGAAACGTTTCGCCTTGATGCGCGAAGCTTCATATGCTGTCGTAGCGCGCTCGCTCAGCTCATGGACACCCCGGTCAATATTGGCGCAATCGGCCTCGTAGAAGTGGCGCAGGGCTTTGATCACAGAGTAAGGTTTCTGCGAGGTCGCGGCGTTATCCAGGTACACGAGCGGGTGTCCGTGAACGCGTTGATCGAGAGCCGGGAAATCTGACCGGACCTTCGAGACGTCAAACACTCCGCAATTTGTTGTGCTCATATCTGATGAATCGCGAATCTGCTGCAACAGTCCGGCAAAGTGCATTTTCGATGCCACGATTCGGCCTGAGTACATGAACACTAGAGATGATCTCTTCAATTGGGCCACTTGTTGCAAAAACTACACAGAGCACGCAGCATCTAGACCATTCGCTGGGACCTCAGGACTTGGCCACCGGTCCGGAACAAGATTATTTCGGCGAGCTTCGGCTGAGCCTTTTGGGGCAACACAGTGGACGTATTGCCTCATTTTGGGGCAATGAGAGGCGTCAGCAGGCGCAGCTGTACTCCTTATTTATCCGTCCCGTCCCGCTTGCTGCTTATACTCCCGAGCTTGTCCCGAATCGTGCTGGGAAAGCGGCGCGGGGCTTGGTGCTCTTAGCTCCGAAGTAGATTGGCCCATCCCGTGCTTCGTATCGGTTCAGGCCACGCGAACGAAGCTGAGGGGTCGAATTGCGGGGGCTTCACTCAAGGGAGTTGACCAAGATGTTTTGTTTCCAATGCGAGCAGACGGGACAAGCGGCGAATGGTGGCGGCTGTGCGACCGCGAAGGGGGGATGTGGCAAGGAAGAGGTCACGTCGGACCTTCAGGACATTTTGATCTTTCAATTAAAGGGGATCGGGCAGTATTCGAGCCGCTTACATAAGCTGGGCAAAGCGGATGCCGCAGCCGACAGTTTCACGCTGGGTGCGATCTTCGCAACACTGACGAACGTCAACTTCAATGCAGCGCGGTTTGTTGATCTGATCGCGGAGGCAGTGCGCGTTCGCGACCGCGTCCGTGCGGCTTACGAAGCAGCGGCTCCGGATGCTGAAAAGCTGGAAGGGCCGGCAGCGTTTGAACCGGCCGATTCGCGTGCCGGTTTGATTGGGCAAGCGCCCATTGCCTCTGTGCGGGCCGGCGTAGACACCATAGGCGAAGACATAGTGGGGCTGCGCGCGCTTGTGCTGTATGGGTTGAAAGGGGTTGCCGCTTATGCGCATCACGCCGAGGTGCTGGGAAAGACGCAGGAAGCGGTGAGCGCGGGCGTGGCTCACACGCTGGATTTTCTTGCGACCAATTCGACAGACATAGACGTGCTGCTGAATGAAGCCCTTGCGCTAGGCAAATTGAATTACCTGGTGATGGAGCTGCTGGACGCAGCGAACACCGGCGCGTTCGGCACGCCCGTGCCAACCGGCGTACGTACAAGCCCGATTGCCGGTAAAGCGATTCTTGTTTCTGGCCACGACCTGCGCGACTTGCATGCGATTCTGGAGGCTACCAAGGGGACCGGCATCAATGTTTACACGCATGGCGAGTTGCTGCCCGCGCATGCGTACCCCAAGTTACAAGAGTATTCGCACCTGGCCGGAAACTACGGCACTGCGTGGCAGAACCAGCAACTGGAGTTTGCGTCCTTTCCGGGGCCGATCGTGATGACGTCGAACTGCTTGATGGAGCCGCAGGCGATGTATCGAAATCGATTGTTCACGACGGGTCCCGCAGGTTGGCCGGGCGTACGGCACATTGCGAACGGCGATTATTCGATAGTGTTGCAGGCAGCAAAGGCACTGCCCGGATTCGCAGAGACTTCACCGGAAAACAAAATCCTGATCGGATTCGCACACCAGTCCGTGCTGAGCGTGGCTGACAAAGTGATCGATGCGGTGAAGGGCGGAGCGATCAAGCATTTCTTCCTGATCGGCGGCTGCGATGGCGCCGCGCCGGGACGCAATTACTACACCGAGTTTGCGGAACAGGCGCCGAACGACACGGTGCTGCTGACGCTGGGCTGCGGCAAGTACCGTTTCAACAAGCAAAGTTTCGGAACGATCGGCGGCCTCCCGCGACTGTTGGATATTGGGCAGTGCAACGACACGTACTCGGCTGTGCAGATTGCGCTTGCATTGGCTAATGCGTTCAAGTGTGGCGTGAACGATCTTCCGCTGTCGCTGGTGGTCTCCTGGTTCGAACAGAAGGCACTAGCGGTGCTCTTGACGCTGCTGGCCCTGGGAATTCGCAATGTGAAACTGGGACCGCGCATGCCAGCGTTCCTCACCCCCACGCTTCTGAACGTGCTGGTTGAGAAATTCGGCGTTCAACCGATCACGACTGCCGAAGCAGACATAGCGGCCTGTTTGAGCCGTTCCGCGGCATAACGATATGGACACACAAGCTGTATCTACAACGCAAGTAACGCTGTTGACGCGTGATGGCACGCAAATGCATTTTCCCTGCCGCGGGAGCGAGACGATTCTCGCGGCAGCGGAGGCGGCTGGCTACCATCTGCCCGCGATCTGCCATGGAGGTTTCTGCGGTGTATGCCACGCACGCGTGACACAGGGGCGCTATCAAATGGGCCTTTGCACTGAATCGGCTCTGCCGCACACGGATTCAGGGCAAGTGTTGCTGTGCCGCTGCACGCCGGAAGAGGATGTGTCCGTTGAGCTGCCCTACAATAATGCACAGATCTTGCAGCAGAAAGTACCTGCACGGACGGCAGTCATTGAATCCCTGAAGCCAGCATGGTCCGGCGCGATGGCTGTGACGCTGCGGCTGAACCCGGATGCCGAACTCGGGCTTGCCGTTGACTTCCGCCCGGGGCAATACATGAAGCTGACAATACCGGGAACAGACACCAAACGCGCGTACTCGTTGACGAACGTGCCGAACTGGGAAGGACGGCTGGAGTTCCTGATCCGCCTTCGGCCGGGCGGTGTTTTCTCGACGTGGCTGCAAGAACGCGCGGCGGTGGGTGATACGCTGACGGTGCGCGGACCCCTGGGCGGGTTCGTGCTGGACGAAGCGAGCCTGCGGCCGAGATGCATGATTGGCGGCGGATGCGGTATCGCGCCGGTTCTGTCCATGCTGCGGCACATGGCCGAATTCCAGGACTCACAGCCCGTCCACCTGATCTTTGGAGCAAATCGAGAAGCAGAGCTGATGCCCGCGGAGGAGATTGCGAGGCTTAAACAGACACTGCCGCAATTGGACGTGACCTTGGCGGTTTTGCACCCGGAGCCAGGCTGGACCGGATTTACAGGAAACGCAGCTGAAGCGTTGGCGGCACACTTGGCCAAGAACTCTGAAGAACCCGATCTTTATGTTTGCGGTCCGCCGCAGATGATTGAAGCAGTGGAGACAGTGGCGGAGCAGCATGGGCTAGAGGATCGGGTCATCGCAGAGCGTTTGTAGCTCTGGCTCCCGGAAGTCTGTTCTATGACTCTAACTGCAAGCTCATTGCGCTTTTTGGGGCACCACAGTGGACGTGTTGCCTCATTTGGGGCAACTCAGAGGCTGCTGAACTTCAGCCTCGCTTCTCTTAGGGTTGTTCGGGATTTAGAAAATCGCGAGCCTGTTGTGGCGGCATTTCGCCGTCTGATAGATGTTGTTCGCATCGACTGAAAATGCCACGCGGCATCAAGCCGACAGCCGCCGGCAGGAACCAGTGACGCGATGACAGAGCGTACGGGGAATTAACCCTTTTGAATCATGACCTCGGTCGCCTTGATGACCGCCTTCACCGAGTCGCCCTTTTTGAGGTCCATCGCCTCGGCGCTAGTCCGAGTGATCACGCTCTCGATTATGTTGTTGCCGACCTTCACGGTGATGTGCGCCATGATTTCGCCTGTCCGAATCTCTTCAATCGTGCCGGTAAGTTGATTTCGCGCGGAAATAGTCATGCGCAGGATATTAGCAAGAATCTGTCAGTGCCTTCCCGAGTAAGTGGTAACCCAAAAGTAACTGTAGCCGCCCGGCAATTTCCCGGCGCACCCGAATGTGGAAGATCGATTGCAGGTACAAAGACCATGAACATCGACGCCCGGTACTCGCGCCAGGAACTCTTTTCTCCGATTGGACCCGAAGGCCAGGCGCGCATACGAGCGGCTCGTGTCCTTATCGCCGGATGTGGAGGCCTGGGAAGCAACAGCGCGAATGTGCTGGCCCGGGCAGGCGTGGGATTCCTCCGCATCGTGGACCGGGATCTAGTTGAATTGACGAACCTTGAGCGACAGTTGCTGTTCGAGGAATCTGATGCTCGGGACGGCGCTCCAAAGGCCGTTGCCGCCGCCCGGCACCTCGCCGCGATTAACTCAGAGGTGCGAGTAGAGTCAGTGGTCGCCGACATTGGGACAGACAACATCTTCGACCTGCTGCAAGGCATCGATCTCGTGCTGGACGGCTTCGACAACCTCCAGGCACGATATTTGCTGAACGACGCCTGCACGAAACACAACGTACCGTGGATCTATGCGAGTTGTGTATCTGCGACGGTGATGGCCGGCCTGTTCGTCCCCGGGAAGACTGCATGTTTTCGATGCCTGCACCGGGACCTGCCGGAGCCGGGGGCGGTCCGGACGTGCGATATGGCCGGCATTATCGCGCCGGCAGCACTGGTCGCGGCATCCATTCAGGCGTCGATCGCGCTTCGGTTCCTGACCGGGAAAGCTCTCCCCGAGACGTCCCTGATTGTGGCCGACGCGTGGGATCTTAGCCTCGACCGCATCGTTGTCTCCCGCGACGAAAACTGCCCTTGCTGTGCTCTGAAACAGTTCGATTTTTTGAACATGGCAGGGCAGCAGGCGATCACTCTGTGCGGCCGGAACGCGGTCCAGGTTCGCGCGGTCTTCGAGCGCCGGCCCGACTTCAAAGCGCTCGCTGGCCGCTTGGGCGCGGTGGGCGCGGTGCGGGTCAATGATCACCTGCTCCGGCTGGATGCGCCTCCCTATGAACTGACCTTATTTGAGGACGGGCGGGTGATCGTTAAGGGCACGCCCGATCCAAAATTGGCTCGCAGCCTCGTGGCGCGCTGGGTGGGGGTCTGAGATGGTCATCGGAACGCAACTCATCGACACATTCGGTCGTGTGCATAACAAGCTTCGGATCAGCGTCACAGATCGGTGCAACATACGCTGTTACTACTGCATGCCGGAAACAGGAACGATTTTCGCTCCGCGTGCGGGACTACTCTCAGTGGACGAGATCGAGCGGATCGTACGTGTCGCGGTGCGGCTCGGGCTGCGCAAGATCCGCCTGACCGGTGGCGAGCCGCTGGTTTGGAAGGATCTGGGCCTCCTTATAAGACGTCTGCTGGGCATCGACGGAATGGAGAGTCTCGCGCTGACCACGAATGGCGTCCTGCTAGCCGATCGTGCGCAGGAACTCTACGACGCCGGATTGCGCCGCATCAACGTACACCTGGACACATTGGATCGTGACGCCTACCGGCGCATCACCCGCCGCGACGCGTTCGAGAAGGTCATGCGGGGATTGCAGGCGGCCAACCAATTGGGTTACGGACCGATCAAGATCAACGCGGTTGCGGTGAAGGGGCAATCGGAGGACGATATCGTAGCCCTGGCGCGGTTTGGGCGCCAGTCCGGGATGCAGGTCCGCTTCATCGAGTTCATGCCTCTCGATGCGCAGGGACTCTGGAATTCGGAGAAGGTGCTCTCGGCCGATGAAATGGTTGCGATTCTGGAACGGAGGATTGGGCCACTGATTCCAGTGCCTGCAGCTGACGAGCGCGCTCCGGCGGCTGAATTCCGGTTCGCGGACGGCACCGGCACAGTGGGATTCATTTCATCAGTGACCAAGCCGTTCTGCGGCAGTTGCAACCGGCTTCGGCTGACCTCCGATGGCAAGCTGCGGTACTGCCTCTTCGCCGTCGATGAGACGGATCTGCGGCCCTTGCTGCACTCCCCCGACGACGATGCCATAGGCGACGCGATCTTCGGCTGCGTGCGCGCAAAGTGGCGAGGCCACTCGATCAACAGCGTGCAGTTCGTGCCTCCACCGCGACCCATGAGCGCGATTGGTGGTTGACCTTCACTCGAGAGATCATAGCCGTAGACAATCGTCACCGGAGGAAGTGGCTTCATGTGTCTAGCGATTCCAGGAAAAATCGTCCATCTATCTCGAGATCAGCCGCACCTTGGGACCGTGGAGGTAACCGGTGTGCGCCGCAGGATCGACTTAAGACTATTACAGGACGACATGCCGGTCATCGGCGACTGGGTCCTGATCCACGTCGGCTTTGCCATGACCAAAATCAGTGAAAAAGATGCATTGGAGCAGATGCAGCTTCTCACCATGCTGGGCGAAACGGAGCAGGCTGCAGAGGAGGTTCGCGGCTATGGGCTCGAGGACACGAGAGCACCATAACTTTTTAGTGCGCTTTTCAGTGCGCCCCTTCTGTGGACGAGCGGAATGTTCTCTTCGAGCGAAGTCGTGTTCTGAGGTTTCGACATGCGATATGTAGACGAGTTCCGAGACCCTGAACTGATCTTCAAAGCATCTGATGAGATCCATCGTCTTGCGGAGTCGGGAAGACACTATCGCATCATGGAAGTCTGCGGCGGCCACACTCACGCCATCTACCGCTTCGGACTGAAGGACATCCTGCCTTCCAATATTGAGTTGATTCACGGCCCCGGCTGCCCCGTGTGCGTCTTACCGATGGGGAGAATCGACGATGGCCTTGCGGTCGCGAAAAACGCCGATGTCATCTTTGCCGCCTTCGGAGACATGATGAGGGTTCCGGGAGCCCACGGCAGTCCGTTTGAGCACAAGGCCAAAGGCACTGATGTGCGCATCGTGTATTCTCCAGCGGACGCGCTCCAACTCGCGAGAAAGAACCCTGACCGACACGTCATGTTCTTTGCGATCGGTTTCGAAACGACAGCGCCTTCCACAGCCCTTACACTCATGCGCGCTAGGGCGGAAGGCGTCAAAAATTTCTCGGTATTTTGCAATCACGTAACGATCATCCCGGCAATCCGTGCGATTCTCGACTCGCCCGACATGCGGCTCGACGGCTTCATCGGGCCAGGACATGTCTCCACAGTGATTGGCTGCCGTCCTTATGAATGGATTGCCAGGACTGAGGGCAAGCCGGTTGTCACCTCAGGATTCGAGCCATTGGATCTGCTCCAATCCATCGTCATGCTACTTCGACAACTTCAAGCGGGCGAAGCGCGAGTCGAGAATCAATACAAACGGGTAGTGCCGTGGGAGGGCAATCGCGCGGCTCTGAAGGTCATGGCTGAGGTCTTTCAACTACGGCCTTATTTTGAATGGCGCGGGCTAGGATTCATCTCTCAATCGGCCCTTAAGATCCGCGACGAATACGCAGAGTGGGACGCTGAACAACGCTTTCCGATTCCCGGCACCCGGGTTACCGATCCTAAAGCTGCGCAGTGTGGAGAAGTGCTCAAAGGTGTACTCAAGCCTGCGCAGTGCAAACTTTTCGGCAGAGAATGCACTCCGGAACATCCGGTGGGCGCGCTCATGGTTTCTACAGAGGGTTCATGCGCAGCATATTACAACTACGAACATCGGAAGGCAGCAGCTCTGACAAGCATCGGTTCGCCGGCATGAACGGAAGACCTGCCGTTGAAGCCGTTGGCCCTGCCATACGCTTCCGAGACCCGCAGATCGAGATGGCGCATGGAGCTGGTGGCAAGGCGAGCCGCAGACTTGTCGAAGGTCTCTTCGCTCCTGTCCTGTTTGAAGACTCAAGAGCGCCCCTCGGAGATGCCGCGCACGTCAAGATCGACGGCTCTTCCGTGGCGATCACGACGGATAGCTTCGTCGTAAAGCCGCTTACATTTCCCGGTGGTTCCATCGGCGAACTTGCCGTGAATGGAACCATGAACGATCTCGCGGTCTCAGGAGCGAGGGGACAAGGGATGGTCGTGACCTTCGTGCTCGAAGAGGGCCTGCCCACATCTGTTCTCGAAGTCGAAGTCCGTGCCATGGCAGCCGCGCTGCGGCGAGCGGGCGTGGCCATGGTCGGCGGAGACACGAAAGTCGTCGAGCGCGGCAAAGCCGATGGCATGTACATCACAACAACGGGAATCGGTTGCCTCATGCCGCAAGTCACAATCGACACGCGGTCCGTTCGTCCCGGCGATAAAATTCTTCTCTCCGGACCGATCGGAGACCACGGCATCACCATCCTTCTCGCACGCGGAGAGCTTGATCTTGCGGCGGACTTGTCTTCCGATACCCGCTGCATCCTGCCTTTGGTAGAAGCGATGGTCGAGGAAGCGGGGCCAGGAATCCGGTGGATGCGTGATCCGACTCGAGGAGGCGTCGCGACCTCCCTCAACGAACTTGCTCGCGATTCTGGACTTGGAATCGTGTTGGCGGAAGAAGATATCCCTATACGCGACGAGGTTCGCGGAGCCTGCGAACTGCTCGGGCTTGACCCGCTGCATATCGCGAATGAAGGGCAGTTTCTTGCCGTAGTTGCTCCGGAGTATGCCGATGCTGCTTTAAACGCTCTCAATCGGGCGGAAGGCGGTGAGTATGCTCTCATCATCGGCGAGGTGCGAGAGGAGCCTGCGTGCTCCGTGCTCGTAACGACGCGATACGGCGGCAGCCGAATTGTGGACATGCTTGTTGGCGATCCTTTGCCAAGAATTTGTTAGAGCGATTGCGATGCAAACTACTTGCAAACTCACAGCGCAGATTGAAGAACGCCTCCTCATGCGGAACGACGTCATGGAGCACTTCTTCGCGCGAGAGGCAAGGCATCTGGCACAGGCCTGCCACGAGATGTCAGAGCGCTTCCTGCAGGGAGGGCGCCTGCTGGCCTTTGGCCGAGGACCATACGCAACCGATGCGCAGCATGTCTCGGTCGAGTTCGTTCATCCGGTTATCGTGGGAAAGCGAGCTCTTCCGGCACTTGATCTTTCCATGGCTTTTGAGCCGTGGCTCCACACAATCCTCAGTCCTGAAGACATCGTAATGGGGTTCGGCCCTCCCGGGGGCGATCCTGAAGTGGATGCCGCCTTAGCATGGGTTCGTTCCCGCAACGCAATGACCTTTGCGCTCCCGGGACCTGAGGGCTCATACGCACTCAAACCAGTCACGCAAGACCCATTCGTCCACCAGGAGATGATCGAGATCCTCTATCACACGCTCTGGGAGACCGTACATGTGTTTCTTGAGCACAGGGAACTCGGACAGGACGTTGGGCAATCGGAGTTCCTCTACCCGTTTCTAGGCCAGAGAAAACAGGAGATGTCCAATATCTTCGAAGAGGTGGCGGCCTCGATTCTGATGAAGGCCCATGACGACACCCTGCTACGAACTCAACTCGCTAAGGAACAGGCCGAACAGATCGGAAACGCATCGCGCGCCATCCATCAGCGCCTGTCGCAGGGTGGGAAGCTGATTCTCTTCGGAAACGGTGGATCTGCAACCGATGCCAATGATTGGGCCCTGGACTGCATACTCCCACCCGCAGGCTATCGCTCGATTCCGGCAGTATCGCTTGCCATGGAGCCAGCCAACATAACAGCTCTTGCGAACGACGTTGGCACAGAGGTCATCTTCCGGCGCCAGTTGATCGCTCAGGCGCGGCCGAAGGATGTGGCGATAGGCATCTCCACCAGTGGAGGCTCACGCAACATTGTGATGGCGCTTGAGGAGGCGCGGAAGCGCGGTCTGCTGACGGTCGCACTTCTCGGCTATGACGGTGGAGAGATCTTCCGTCGCGCTCTCGCAGACTTTCCCATCATCGTTCGCAGTGACTATATCCCGCGCATCCAGGAGGTTCAGGCCTCCGCCTACCATGTCATCCGCGAAACATTGGAGGTACTCGACCGTGGCGAGGCTTGAACTCTACGGCACCGCAAGCTGCCCCTACACGCAAGAGCTCCGCGAATCGCTGGAGTGGAACCGCCGCGATTTCCTTGAGTACGACATCGAGGCTGATCCCGAGGCCAGAGAACGTCTGCGCTCGCTCGACAGTAGCCTCTGCACCGTCCCCGTTCTGGTGGAGGATGGCAAAGTGATCCAGGTCGGCTGGCAAGGCCGCGGCTGCGTCGTAGGTTGGGGATCGTAGTGGCGATTGCACGCTCCATTCGCGTTCGCGGAGTAGTACAGGGCGTTGGCTTCCGCCCTTTCGTCTACCGTCTCGCTCAGGCAAACATGCTCACAGGTTGGGTACTCAATGGCAACAACGGAGTCGAGATTCATCTCGAAGGTGTCGAAGAGAATCTGGCCACATTCGTTCGAGAGATAAAGATGAGGCCGCCTGCCGCAGCGTCCATCGCAGAGATCCAAATCGAATCTGCATCGTGCGAGGGCTTGAGCGACTTCACGATTCGCGAAAGCGAGCAACTCGACCGGCCTACGGCTCGTGTCTCACCTGACCTTCCGATCTGCGATGATTGCCTCACAGAACTATTTGATCCAACCAACAAGCGGTACGGTTATCCCTATATCAATTGCACGAATTGCGGCCCACGTTATAGCGTTATCCACGCGTTGCCCTATGATCGGCCGAACACCACAATGCGCCGCTGGCCAATGGATCATTACTGCAGCCATGAGTACCACGACCCAGTCAATCGCCGCTTTCATGCGCAGCCTGTCGCCTGTCCCGCCTGTGGTCCGAAGCACTCTCTCATCATGGACGGGGTAACGACGATCTCAGATGACACAGGCGCAATTGAAAGAACGGCACAGCTTCTCCGTGAAGGTAAGATCGTGGCGATCAAAGGCCTCGGAGGCTACCACCTGGCCTGTGACGCGCGAAATGCCGAAGCCAACACTGCCCTCCGCGAGCGGAAGTTCAGGAAAGAAAAGCCGTTTGCACTAATGGCTGAAGATCTGGAAACAGTACGCGGCCTGGTTCAGCTTACTCACGACGTGGAAATACTGCTGACGTCCAGCGCTCGGCCGATTGTGCTTGCATCGAAGAAGCTCGAACTTGCCGGTGTCGCTCCCGAAAATAATGAGCTTGGTGTGATGTTGCCGTACACGCCTCTACACCACCTTCTCTTTGCTGCTGGTGCGCCTGATGTGTTGGTGATGACGAGCGCGAACCGCTCCAGCGAACCGATTGCATACGAGGATGAGGATGCGCTCGAGCGTCTCTCTGGAATCGCTGATGCCTTCCTCGTTGGCGAACGCCCCATTCCGCGGCGGGTCGACGACTCGGTCGCGCGCGCGAGCGCCTTCGGCCCCATGATCCTGCGACGCGCCCGCGGATACGCTCCCGGAGCCGTTGCCATGCTGCCAACGAAGCGCCCAATCCTGGCCGTAGGCGCCGACCTCAAGAACACCATCACTCTCGTCGTTGATGGGCAGGCGTTCGTCAGCCAGCACATCGGAGACTTGGACCACTATCAGTCATTCCGAGCCTTTGATGAGACGGTGACCGACCTGATCTCGATGTACAACGTACGCTGCGAAGATCTACTCGTCGTGCACGACTGCCACCCGCAGTATGCATCCACCACCCATGCTCTGGCATTGCCTTGCTCAAGCAGATGCGCTGTGCAACATCACCGCGCGCACATCGCGTCAGTCCTCGCCGAGCGCGGTGAGTGGGAAGCGAAGGTAGTGGGAGTCAGCTTCGACGGCACCGGATACGGTGACGACGGCACGATCTGGGGTGGCGAGTTCTTCGCTGGCAGCGTGCAACAAGGTTTCACGCGAGTGGCCCACCTGCGTCAGGCAGTTCTACCCGGAGGGGACGCAGCATCTCAATATCCCATACAGGCCGCCGCCGGATTTCTCTCTCAGATTAATGACTTGCCCGATATGGCTACAGCGCCGTTCAGCTTCACCCCCCGTTATCACGATGCTGTGCAACTCATCGATCGAGGCGTTCGCACGTTCTCCACCACATCCATGGGCAGACTCTTTGACACGGCCGCGGTCCTGCTTGGCTTCGTCAGACAGACGACCTTCGAAGGACAGGCCGCAATCTGGTTAGAGCAAGTGGCTAAAGGTTCATCGGCAACGGACGCGTATCCATTCCCATTCGCCAATTACGAACTGGACTTCCGTCCTCTCCTTCAGTCTGTGATCCGTGACCGCACCCGCGGACGTCCGGCACGAGAGATTGCTCGCGCATTTCAACGAGGAATCGCCCAGGGCCTGTACTCCTCGATCAAAACGCTCTGCGAGGAGCATGGAAGTCATACTCTAGTCCTCTCCGGAGGAGTCTTCCAGAACGAGTTGCTATTGGAGGATCTCAAGCCGCTTCTTGAGGCAGAGCATCTTCAGGTCTGGACAAACCACGCTGTCCCCCCCAACGATGGTGGAATCAGTCTCGGCCAGGCTGCTCTCGCGGTCTTCGAGCAAAGTGCAACCGATGGAGCCGCGTATGCATGAACTCTCTATCGCAATGAGTATCGTGGATCTAGCGCTCGAAGAGGCGGAGCGTCGAGAAGTCAGGATCGATGCTGTCCACCTGGAGCTTGGCCGGCTATCCGGTGTCGTCGCCGAAGCGTTGCTCTTCTCTTATGAGATGGCATGCAGCGGCACACAACTGGAGGGCTCCAGGCTCGTCATCAAGGAAATACCCATCGAGGTCTACTGCCCGGCCTGTAAGACACAAAAAATCTTGAGTTCGATGCAATGGTTCTGCTGCCCTGAGTGCGGTACATCTACGTCGGACGTCATTCACGGAAAAGAACTGGCAATTACTGCTCTGGAGGTACGAGATGAGTGTCGAACCGCGCCTGTTGGAAGTGCGTAAGAACGTCCTGAAGCAAAATGATGTGATCGCTCGGGAACTGCGAGAGCGTTTTCGAACGCAACGAACTTTTGTTGTGAGCCTCGTCTCAAGCCCAGGCGCGGGTAAGACGGCCTTTCTCGAAAAGACGCTAACGCTCCTGCAACCGCACTACCGTGTGGCTGCACTCGTCGGTGACCTCGCAACCGAGAATGATGCCGTGCGCCTGGCGCGCAGTCAGGCCCCAGTCAGGCAGATTACAACTGGAACTCTCTGTCACCTTGAAGCTGCGATGGTCGACAACGCGCTCAAGGAATGGGGGATCGGCAAACTCGACTTTCTCTTCATTGAGAACGTCGGCAATCTGGTTTGCCCTTCGTCCTACGACCTGGGAGAAAATCTTCGCCTCGTCCTCCTTTCGGTTACAGAGGGCGAAGATAAGCCGCTGAAGTACCCCACCATCTTCAACAGCGCAGATGTGGCTGTGATTACAAAGATGGATCTCGCTGAAGCAGTTGAATTCGACGAGGAGACCGTGAAGGCTAACATTCAAGCCGTAAGGCCTGGAATGCGCCACTTCGCGGTCTCTGCAAAAAGCGGTGTGGGTCTGCAGGAGTATCTGCAATTTCTCACCGCCCGCATCGCAGAGCCCATGCAGCAAGAGCCGGCCTGAAATCGCTCGCGCCTGCACGTATCATAAAGTTCGAACAGCGGCGGACGTCAACGAATGAGTCCGCCGCCCTCTCTTCAAATCAAGCCAGCACAGAGTTCGCAGTTTGAAGTGAAGGATAGTCGATGTAGCCGTGCGCGCCGGGAGCATAGAACGTATTAGGGCGATCTCAGAAAACGGATTTTTAAGTACGATAAGCCGGTCGTAGTGGTCTGAACTTGCCGGCGCGGATCTTGGCGCTGTTGCGCCAATTCGCGCACCGGGCTTCCACCTTGGATGATCGCTCATGCGGCCAGGGATGAATTATTCGCACGGCAGGCAGAAATGCTGCCACGAGTTGCGCGGCCCGATCCCACGTTGTGCGATCCCTCTGGCTGCGTCGCCGAAGCGAACGCCTCCAGAGGTCAGTAACGTGGTGCCGAAACGCACACAAGCTCTTGGTGTTAGTTGGCACCGCATGGTACGCAAAGTAGCCACGCACCACTTGCCCCAACCATCGGCCCTGCTCTGGAATAGGTTCATGCATTCGTCGCCGCAGCTCTACTTTAATGGCTCGTAACCTGACCGCATCCGAATGAGTCTATGGAGATTGAATCAAAGCACGCCTGTAATCAGCCATTTAGCTAGATCAACGAAGGCCGATGAAGCGATCTCTGCAAGCCCATCCACCCCGAGTATGGCACAGTCGAGCGTCCGCGGCGCCTGCGGCTTCGTTCTTGCCTGTGACTCGCCCGCAATCAGTGGGCAGAGCCATCGAAGACTCGGTCTCCAGTGGCGAATAAACGATAAATTGGCGTTTGTGCCACATCATGGGTTTATTCCAAAAGTTGGAGGGCGCTGAGCGTGTAAGTCAGTGAGTGTGGTGCGATACCAAAAGATCTACTGGAATCCGAACTTTTCGGTCACCTGGCCTGATCCTTCCAGCAGCTCTCTGATGAGTTCACGGCTTAGGGCGTTATCGTCTGCTACAAGAATGATCATGCCAGTGGTCGGACCTCGTTGAAGGTGCACACCGGAGCTCAGTGCGGTAAGATTTCGGTTCAAGCACTCTGCAGGGTGCCTCTCACCTCGCGCATCCAGCAGTCTATTGTGGGGTCACATGCAACTGCGACTGTGGTCCCAGTTTTCTTGCAGCAGTCGCTGCTGCTGGTTTTCTGCATTGCGCTGAACAGTTGCCAGTCGCATAAAGCCAATTCCGGACCTTCGGTCGAGTTCACCCATATCCCGCCGGCGCCGCAAGGTGGACGAGAAAGAGTCGACACTTCTATGGACGGGTAAGAAACGCTCGACCAAACCAGCAGATTGTTATTTATGCGCACAGCGGGCAATGGTGGGTGCAGCCCTGGCCGCCTTACCTCGGATCGTGACGGAGATCGATGGTGTCGCGCCTGCACATACTCGCACGTACCGCAACATTGTCAGTGCTGTTGGCGTCCTTTGTGCTGACCGGATGCCACTCTTCAGCAAAAATTTCAGCTCCGCCGCTTGCTTTCAGCAAGGTCCCCGCCGCAGATCAGGAGAGTCCCTACAAGACAGACATAATCGAAGGTCGTGCCACAGGGGCTCGACCCGGGCAGCGAATCGTGTTGTACGCAAAGACAGATGGACGATGGCGGGTGTATCGGCGATCGAGTCAGGCGTTTACGAATATCGAACCTGACGGCCGGTGGAAAGCTTCGATCCAATTGGGAACACAATATGCCGCTCTGTTGGTTGATCCAACCTACAATCCGCCTGACCAGACTGAATCGTTACCGATCGTCGGCAACGGCGTGGTGGCGCTGGCAGTCGTTAACGGGGAAGGCCCCGCGCCGGTACTCCCGTCGCCCAAGATACTGAACTTCAGCGGTTACGAGTGGACGACGAGCACCGGGCCAATTTTCCGCGCTGGGTCAAGAAACTTTTTCGATCCTGCGAACGTTTGGACGGACGAAAGAGGTGCACTGCATCTTCGCATCTCGGGAAGCCCGGGAAAGTGGACTGCCGCGGAGGTGAAGCTCACGCGCAGCCTGGGATACGGAACATACAGGTTCCAGGTGCGCGATGTCTCTCATCTCGAACCTTCTGCTGTTCTGACCCTTATCACTTGGGACGGCGTTGGCACCGAGAGGAACCGCCGCGAGTTGGACATTGAGCTTTCTCGTTGGGGATACAGTAATAATGACAATGCGCACTATGTCATCCAGCCTTACTATGTTCCAGCTAACATTGTTCGATTTAGGGTACCGGGTGGTGTGTTCACACATTCGTTCCGCTGGGAACCGGGACAGGTAACGTTTTCGACCGTAGCGGGATCGGGCAATGCAGGCCGTGTGCTCAACCAGCACGTGTTTACCTCGGGAGTTCCTTCCCCGGGGGGCCAATCGGTGCGCATCGCCCTGTATGTTTTCCATCAGGGCCAGATCCCAGTGAAAGACGAGAATCAGGTCATAATCGACAAATTCGAGTATCTCCCGTGAATTGCTCGTTGAAGCAAATTCGATGGATCCTTATTGGAATTGCGCCAGTGTGCCTCTTCAGCGATGCGCGTGCACTCGACCCCAATCGTCCGCCGTCGCAGTACGTTCGCGAGCAATGGAGTGCAGGGAGTAACTTTCCCGGTGGGGCGGTAAATGCGATTGGGCAAACCGCCGATGGATACCTCTGGATTGGGACCGACAAAGGCCTGCTACGGTTCGACGGTTTTACCTTCACCCCTGTCTCATTTACGTCGGTTGCTTCCGATTCCAATGTTCCCATCTTGGAACTCCTTACGGATGCCGGCGGAGGACTGTGGATCCGTCCACAGGGCGCTGATGTCGCACGCCAAAAAGACGGCAAATTTGAGAGTGTCAGATACGGTGCAGAAGCAATGACATCCCAGATCACTGCGGTGTCTAAAGACAGCAAGGGGGGAGTACTGGTTTCGGACATCGCCAAGGGCACATTCGACTTCCGGGGAGACGAGGTTCAGAAACTGACAGCGCCCGCTGTCTTACCCGGTTCATCGCCGGTAATCTCTATGGCGGAAACAACAGAAGGCAAAATTTGGCTGGGCACGCTTGGCGCTGGTCTCTTTTTTCTGGCGGGCGGTCGAGCTACCAACGTCAACGCAGGATTGCCCGACCGAAAGATCAACTGCTTGCTGCCGATCGGCAATCAGGAATTGTGGGTCGGCAGCGACACGGGCTTGTATCACGGGAACGGGAAAGACTTTCGGCGTGTTGGATTTCCGTCCTCCTTTGGTGCTGTTCAGGTTTTGAGTATGCTGCGCGATCGCGATGCGAATGCCTGGGTGGGCACAGCGCGCGGGCTGCTGCGTATCAATGCCAAAGGTGTTTCGCTCTCAGAAGAGAAGGAGCTTCGCGGAAACGGTGGGATTAACGCTCTGTTTGAAGACCGTGAAGGGAATCTCTGGATCGGAGGTGCGCGAGGGCTAGACCGCATTCGGGACAGTGCGTTCGTAACCTATTCATCTGTTAGCGATCGTCGTTTCGAACACAATGGCCCTGTATATGTCGACCCGGAGGGCCGCACCTGGTTCGCTCCCGCTCAAGGTGGGCTGTATGTTCTCCAGAACGGCCGCGTTCAACCCGTTACATCGATACCACCAAATGAGGTCGTCTATTCCATCAGTGGACGGGCAGATGTGGTGTGGGCCGGACGTCAACGCGGGGGACTGACCCGTCTACGATTTCGCAACGGTGCGATAGCGAGCCAGAGTTATACACAGGCAAACGGACTGGCCCAAAACAGTGCCTATGCTGTTTATGAGAGCCGAGATGGCTCTGTGTGGGCCGGCACACTAAACGGCGGCGTCAGCAAATTCAAAGATGGGCACTTCACCACTTACACGACGACCAACGGACTCGCTTCGAATACCGTCTCGTCCATCCTTGAAACCCGCGATGGTGCAATGTGGTTTGCCACACCTACCGGGCTGAGTTCTTTTTCAAACGGCCAATGGAGAACCTATACAACGGTAGAGGGTTTGCCTTCCCCAGAGGTGAACTGCCTTTTCGAGGATTCATCCGGAACTCTCTGGAGTGGAACGTCTGCTGGTCTTGCCTCTTT
>NZ_JQKI01000048.1 GCF_000745965.1 Edaphobacter aggregans DSM 19364
ATCAGCAATGTCTGGCCTTTCACGAGCTCCAGATTGCGGAAGAGGCACGTCCATGCTGTCGCGTAAGACTCAGGAAGGGCTGCTAGTTCCTCCCAGGGAAGGTCCGACTCAAGTTGCACCACACCGTTAACGTCGGCACGCGTGTACTCGGCATAGCTGCCATTGATGGTTCTTCCCAGACCGCCCATCAAAGCGGCAACCTTGCTACCGACGGAAAACTCGCCGCTGGGACACGACTTCACAATGCCGACACATTCAATGCCGCTGACCGGCGCTGCTTCGGCCCATTCTCCGCGACGCATGTGCATCTCGGCATGATTGATTCCAAATGCCTTGACCTGAATAACGACTTTGCCTGGTTCTGGTTCTGGTTCAGGAATCTCCTTGATGACCAGACTGTCCAGACCTCCGAAGTGATCGAGTACGATGGCGCGCATAAATTTCTCCTTCCATATCCATATCTTGTCTAAGAAAGCGTCGCTTTAGCCACTTCAAGGATGATCTCTACAACCTTGTCTGGTGCGGTGAGCAACGGAGTGTGATCAACTGCGAAAGATCTCACAGTTGCCTTCATGCGTTCTGCCATGAAGTGCTGTGTATTGGGGTTAATCATTCGGTCCTCTTCTGCAACGAGGTACCACGTTGGCTTCGACTTCCAAGCCGGTGCAGGAGCCGGTTCTTGAATGCTCCTGACTGAGATCGGACGCTGCACGGCTTTAGACAACGCAATCTGCTCGTCAGTGGCGTTTTGGGCGAAGGCATTCGCGAACCCTTCGTCCGGCATCCAGATGAAGCCGTCCGAATCCGGCGCAAGTTGCGGCGCCTTTGATGAATTTCATCTCTGTAAAAGACCTCAGCAACAGTCTCTCCCTCGTTTGGTGCCAACGCTGCGACATAAACCAAAGCCTTCACGCGCTCGTCGTTAGCCGTGGCAATGACCGCACCAGCGTAAGCATGCCCTGCAACGATCAGTGGCCCCTGAGTTCGTGCGGTCGTTCGTTTCAAAGCGGCTGCGTCATCGCTCAAAGATGTGAGAGGAATCGGAGCGGCAATCACATTCAAGCCGCGCTCCTCGAGGGCATGTACAACGGCCCTCCAACTCGAACCGTCAGCCCACGCTCCGTGTACCACTACGATTGTCGCTTTCTCAGAAAAACTCATGATGTTCATCCTTTGGTAGTTCAACGTAATCCGCCTACAGGAATCAGATTATGTGACACCTATAAACGGTGCATTAGCGGTGTTATAGTTATCAATGGCCGAACCTGCTGGAGAACTGGCTGCGCGCGCTCGCAGTTGTTTATAGGGAGGGGCTAATGCGCGCTGCGTCTCAAGAGGTGAACGAATGGATCGATGGGTTCCTATTCGTGGCGAACAAGCCAGTCCTGGATCTGTTGAATATTACAAAGCCTGTGCTTGCAGACGGGCCCACGGAGTTGCTTTTGGATGTTCGCGCACTCGAAAGGTGGTTGATCGCTTCGGGGATGATGACCTCATCCAAGACTAAGGCCATCGTCCGAAGCTGGCGCCATTCAGCAGAGGCAGCCGCCTTTTTGGAACAACTAATTGTATATATATATATAGAGAGAGAGAGAGAGAGAGAGAGAGAGAGAGAGAGAGAGAGAGGCTGAGGGAGGTTGTCTTGCGGATAGAAAATGGATCATCCCCGACCGATGCTTTCCTCGCCGAAGTGAACTCGCTGTTGCTTCAGCATCCTCGTCATACTTCGCTTCACAAGCGAGACGGGAAGGTGATTCGGGAGACGTCGTTTGAGCCTCGTGAGCCCAGCGACCTCTTGGCGCCGATCATCATGCCACGGCAAATCTTCTCGCGGAAACAGAGTCGTCGCGCATTCGCAAATGCGAATCGTGTGGCGTTCATTTCTTTGACGCGAGCAAGAAGGGCTCACGTCGGTGGTGCAGTATGAACATCTGTGGTAACAAGCTCAAGGTGGCTGCTTATCAGAGAAGAAAACGTGGAGACAATGCCACTAAGAACTAGCCTCCCGGGCCGTAGAGATCGAATCCCGGTCAGGCTTCACAGATCGATAGATGAAAGCGAGCCTTACTGACAGTGGGTAGTGGTCGGAAGCGGAAACCGAGTTGTGAATTCGCAGGCCTGCGGCTCGAATCGATCCGCGCGTGAATATCCAGTCGATAGCCCGGGCCCTGTCGAACAGTGAACGCGGAGGTGTCGTTCGGACAGTCTCCTTCGGTGCCGTACTGAGAAACTGTGCTTGCCTTAGCGCGTTGGCGGCCATACTTAGGGAAACCTCGAGATTTAGGTCGCCCGCAAGGAGTATTGGTGTTATTGATTTGTAGCGCAGAGCATCGCTCAGGGTTTCATTGAGTTGGGAACAGCGCAAACCATCGTCGCCGCGGCTTTCAAGATGCAGGTTGTACGTCACCAATGTCCGCCCACCGATGCTCACGTCGCAGACCAAGGCCATTCGTCCACCAATTCTCTCTTGAAACGGCTCAATATTCGGAAGGAACCATCGCGGACGCCAGAAGTTTGATTGGCGGCGGAATCGGAGGATGCGGGGATTTGACAAGGGCCACGGGGAGAGTGTGGCCTGCCCGTGAAAGGCCGGCGAAATCCGTGTGCCCTGAGTGAGTTCCTGGAACTCGCGTCCGAAGATATAGTTCAGCTGCAGCTTTCGCGAAATCTCTTGTGCAACGTCGATCTTGTGAGTTCGCCTTGCGTTGAAATCCACCTCCTGCAGGAGAATCAGATCTGCGTTCGTGCTAGCCAGGAAGTCTATGATGCCTCCCAACTGAAGCCCGCGATCGATGTTCCAGTCGACTACCAGGATTGGGCTCCCAGGTCTGAACAACCGGCCTGTGGGCGCAAAGCTGCCGACTTCGATCTCCTGGTTGGAACTCATATTCTCGCTAATGAATAATTGAATAGTCGAAACCCACGTGCTGACCTCAAGCTGGCCCATCTTTGAAAATCAATACAACCGCACGGCCTGCACTTTCAGGCGGAAGTCTCAGAAACAGCAGAATTTCTTATCGGAGACCTACTGGCAAACGCAAAAGCGCAATAGGAGTAAAGGGAGATCAACCAAACTACATTCGAGCCAATTGCCGCCAAAAAGAAGACCACTTTCGTGAGGTTGAAGGCAGCGAAGAACAGGAGGGCATACGGCATGAAACAGCGCCGGATGACGAACTCGGTATATCGGCCGAAGTACAGAATTGGATTCGATCGCCGGCCTTCCGCCTTTGCCTGCCAGATACCCAGATACTGCTCGGGACGTCCCGAAGCGAGATAATGTCTCCCAAGTCCTGTTACCAGGAAACTCATAACGGCTCCAAAAAGAAGCAGGATTCCCCAGGTAACATACATCCTCTCGTCCGAACTCCGTATCAATCCGATCGCCATCCCGGCAAAGATAAGCAAGTAATACAGATAGTCGCAGACTGTCTCTAGCCAGCAACCAAAATCCGATTCCAGAAGCTTCAACCGAGCAACCTCTCCATCGCAGCCATCGAGAATGCTCGCCCAGAGTGACAGCACTGCACCAGCTAGCATGTTCCAATAACCACCGCACGCGAAGAATGCGCCGGAGGCAACGCCAACTCCAAGAGTAAACACGCTGACCATATTCGGTGTGATCGGAAATTTTATGAGTTGGCGGCTGATCGGCACGGATATCCTGCGATTCATTCGTGCGAAAACCCCGTCCGTGGGCTTCACGAGCCAACGGTCCAACTTCGCTTCCGCGGCGGTGCGATCTTCCGGAGTGAGCACTCGCTGCCACAAACTCCCGTCTACCGGTTTGCACTCGGCAGAGTGAGTTGAAATCAGCCAGGCATGTAGTTGGTCAAGGCTGCAGATCTCCGGCGGGCAGTGCTCTGCGGCGTCCAACGCGATATCGGCGGAGAGCGCGTAAATGCCAATAGGCTGGTCGTTGCCAGTCATCGTCAAGGCGCCGCCACTGTTCTTACTCCACTCCCTAGCCTGCCTGAACAGTGCCGGATAATAAGTGGCATTTCCCGCTACTAACATCATGTGATCGTCTCGGGATACGGATGCAATCTGCTTCAACAGTCGAGGCAGTGGCGTATTCGAACGTGCTTCGAGCCACCGTACAGAGGAGGGAAGCCGCCCTGTGCCCACCAGTTCGGACTCCACATATGATCTCGCGGTTGGATTAACGCACACTATGATTCGATTTCCAACAGCCTTTTGTACTGAGAGGATGTCTCGGAGCAGGAGGGGAAGCGCGCCGATCTGCATAAGTGGTGATCCGCCTTCGCCTGCTTCACGAAAGGCATTGGCAAAGATGATGGATGTGAACCCCGGGCTGGCTTCCTGGCCGTCCATTCCGGATTTCGGGGTATTCGTAACGCCTCTGAACATGCTTTCGCCGGAGTTGGCATGGGCTCGTGATTTGGATAACAGGAACAGGCAGAGGCCTCCAACAGCGGCCCAAAAGATTGCCCGCAGCCGTCTGGCGACTGCTACCGACAGCCCTACAGCGCCGGTGAGGCCGAGCATCTTTGCGATAAGCATATTTCCCCCCTCATAAGAGCCTACGTTCCCCGGATTGAAGGTCCCGACAGCATTCACCATCTTGGTAAAGACTTCAAATACAAGTCCGCCCAAAAGCCCAATTTTGACTCCCATCAGCCACAGAACCAGATACACCTCCAACACTGCCATGCCATGGCACGCCAAATTGAGAGCGAGGCTCGCCCAGAACAGGCCGGGCGTGTAGCGATGGAAATCGAAGACCTTTTTTTCGACAGAATGGATCAGCGGCAGTTTTGCTTCCACTCGGTGGCGCAGAAAGTACAATCGGCAAAATACCCGCGCGGACCGCGACACGAAGGGCCAGCGATTCAGCATTGCGAGCGCAATGGCAAAAAGTAGGCTGAACAATATCACGGTGAAGAGAACTGCGTACAAGCGCAGCGCATGAGTGAGCGGCATTGCGAGAACTGCGGCTACAGTCCCTACTAAGCTCACTATCGCGCCGGAGGCAATAAACATTGCCCGATCGAGGGTAACGGATGATATACGACTGTCGATCGGAATATTAGGGTCAAGGGCAGAGACTCGCAGCCCTTCTCCGAAGATCAGCCCCAGGGCTCCGGCCTGTCCCGCGGCTTCTGACGCCAGGCGAAGCTGGAGCATCCGTGTAAATGAAGCCTGGCCTCTGGAACTTGTGAGAGTGAGTCGCCAGGCCCAGGTCTTCACAAGATGCGCCACTCCGCCTAAAGCTATGACCAGTACAAGTCGCCACCCTAGCGTGGAGATATTCTGCACGAGACTTCCCGGTCCAACTCGCCAGATCAAGCAGGCCAGAAGCGCTGTGCCGGAAACGGCCGCGGCGGCCCGAAAAGCCGTTTGCCTCATCGTCGCCGACTTAGACATTGGTGTAACTCTCTGCGTAAGCAGTTCGGCAGAAGTGTTGGTCAAAGATGCTCTCCGCGTAGGCCAGCGCTTCCGGCGTGTCGACATCCTGCCACGCGCCATCCTCGATGTCGAAGGCGCGTAACCTGCCTTCCCGTCCCAGCATGCGCATGCCGTCCGACAACGAGCAATTTCCCTCCTTCTTTACCGACTCGAGAACGTCGAAGAGGGCAGGGCTGCACAGGAACATGCCTGTATCGTAGGCGTCGTACTTGGCGATCTGTTTGCCGATGTCCACAATGGAATCGCCGTCGCGTCGTACCTTCGTCGCGTCGTCAAGATCAAAGATGCGATCCAGTTTATGATCGACGGCCAGAATCACTTCGCCGGGCGCGAGCGGTTTTTCAAGGAGCGCTTTGGCCGTTCTCGACTCGAAGATGTGATCGGCCATGAGCAGCAGGAATGTGTCGCGGATGTGGTTCCTAGCTTTCAGAACTGAAACGCCGTTGTCCTTGTGGTACTCAAGGTTTTCCACCACATTTATCGAGACATCGCCAAGCTGGAGTTCGGTGAGCCACTCACGCATTGCGCCCGCACCATAGCCGACCACAATCACAAACCTGTCGATTCCGGCTTCCTTGGCTCCGAGGATTACATGTTCCAGCAATGACCTGCCGTGTAGCTGCACAAGAGGCTTGGGAGATCCTCCCGAAGCCTTGATGAGTCGGCTGCCGTTCCCTGCGGCCAAAATAAGACACTGATTGACTCGGGGCGTGCTGCGTCTAGCGGGAGGACGTAGGATTCCCATCTTTCTCATTGCGTATGACCTCCTGCCGACACCGCACTCGCTGTTTCGGTCGCTTGCGATCGATTCGGTATGTAGTCGAAGTAGTGAATGGTGAGGCTCGTTGCACCGAAAATACGCACCTCGGTGACACTCTCGGTAGAAACCGGGAACCAGAATGGACCGCTCTTCTGGTAGGTATGGACGAAGTGCACGCTGCTGGTCCAGAAGGAAGGATTCTTTGCGGGCTTACCCTCAACCCTGGCCAGCGCGTAGTCCTGGGCATCGATCCAGATCTGGCCCTCGAACAGTCGCTCGTCGCGTCGTCTGGGAACAACGTCGATGACGTAGGCCATGCGATCGCCCAACAATGCGGTTTGCGCCATGTGGAATTTGTAGTTTTCGGGACTCAGGCGAGTCTTAAGGCGGATCTCCGGAGAGGATGCTTCTGACTCCGTCGCGAGCATCCTTTGCAGAACATGTTTTTGGGCCGCCTTCCAGCCCTCCTCGCTGACAACTTCAAAGTGTTTCGTTTCGTCCGCGTCGCCTTCCACGCGTACCACCATCTCAGCATGCTTGTTCATGCGATCGTTTTCGAGGACGTATCGCCGCATTCCGTGATATCCCGCAAGCTGTCCCTGCCGCTCGACATTGTGTGCCAGCATTCTCGCCACAAGAGCGTCCGCGCTGGGAAGATCATCGCTCTCCGATATACCGAAGGCCGTGGCTGTGAACAGCAGAAGGAAGGTGCCGAAAATGAATCGATGTTTCATAGTCAGAACTGGAACACCAGCTTGCCGCGATACTCTCGCCACGCATTGTTGAAGAAATCGCCGAAGAGAGTGCTCTCTTCCACGTTCTGCACGTCGCGTGGGTTGAAGTGGTTGAAGACGTTGAATACGCTGAAGCCGGCCCGCATATGGAGGTGCCTCTCACCTAGGTGCAACGAGACCGGCCGCAACACCTGAAGATCTAATGACGAAAACCACGGATAACGCCTGTTATTCGGCGGGCCGACATATTCACGAAATTCATTTTTGGCCGAATATGGGAAGCCCGTGTGCAGGTCGTACACAGGAAGAAGCGACAGCTTCCATGGACCCTCGATATCACCCCAGGTCAAGAAACGATTCGGCACGTCGAAAGGCAATCGCGCCCGGGCATCCGGCGGAATCACTGCCTGGGGATAGTTTCCGAAGAACAGAGAAGGATCGTTAAGGTTTCCGTAAGCTCGCGAGTGGACATACGAACTATTCAAGGTGATACGCGAAAGCTTGTAGCGTCCCGCCACCTGGAGCTCCCGGTAAGAATCTCGTCCATAATTCGAGAGGGCAAGAATGCCTGAACTCCCATTGGAGGTGGGTGAGACCACGAAGACCTTGGAGGTGTTTCGCTGTTCATAGGCCACGCGGAGGGTAAGCGATTCCAGGACCTGCCTCTCGAGTGCAATGCTCCACGAAGTGCTTTGTGGATTGCGAAGTCCACCAGTGATCTGATTTACATAGGAGATTGAGCTGGACGCCTGGCCGTTCGTGTCAAGCAAGGACACTGTCCGATTCGGCAGTTCCTTAAAGATCGGAATTATCAGAGGCACGCGGTCGTAGAACATCCCCACACCGCCCTTGAGCAAGGTCCTACCGTCATTCGTCAGTGCAAGAAGAAAACCTGCGCGCGGAGCTACATTCGTGGATCCTGTTATCGTGTCGCTGTCGAAACGCATGCCGAGGTCGAACGTTATGCGTTGAGACAGTGCCCATCGATCAGACAGGAACCAGGAAGTCTCATTCTGAGAGATGTTGAACGAGGATGCATCCGTAAAATGGATGCGCTCTATGGGCGCACCCGATACGCCGATAATTTCGACCGGCAAAAAAGCTTCGCGGCCATCGTAAGAGGCGTAGGCATAATTCAAGCCGGCTCTCATTTGATGTGTGCCCAGAAAATGCCGCGGAGAGAACTCGTAGCTCTCGTTCCCCTCCAAGCGGTATGTCCGGCGCCCCTGACGGTTGAAGAATCCACCATTTGTTGTATCGATCAGAAGTTGATAGGGGTCATCGCTTTGCGCGGTAACATCGGCATCGTAGCGTTTGTAACTCAACTGCGAAACGAGGGCGCTTTCGGGCCCGGTCACATACCGATGCTGACCGTAAATCTGATACCCACGTTGATGGAAATCAGCCGTGGCTGGCTGAGGTGTAAAAGTGTCCAGCCCCATGTACTTCAGCTTTTGGGGATAGACCACGAACGACACTGTCGCCGTTTGTCTGGAACTTAGATTCAGGTCGAACTGTGTATAGGAGTTGTAGCCCTGCAGCGTCGTGTCTCGTTGCAGCGGGGGAAGGCTGTTTACCGGGGTGCGCACAAAGCGGTATTCCAAAGACTGCGTGAAGGCGATGCGGTTCTTGATCAGCGGACCGGTGAAGGTCATCCTTGGCGTGGCGGCTCCGATGCCGATGATGTGCCCATCGCGGTTTCGCCACCGCGGAAGCACATTCTGAATGGAGAAGTGGTATTTCTCATAATTCCCCGTCTTTGTCTCGACGGATGAGACCGCTCCCGTGAACTTTCCGTATTGCGGGTCATAAGGATTCGACATGACATGCACCGACGACACCACATCGATCGGCAGGTTGATGGCCGAAGAACCGGTTGCTGGATCTGTGACATTCGCGCCGTTGACGAGTGAGCCGCTCTGTGTACTGCTGGCGCCCTTTAGATTGATGTGTCCGTCAGGTCCGCGAACAACGCCGGGAACGAGGGGAAGGAGAGTATCGAACCGCTCATTCATATTGGGAGCGTCGCGAACTGTCTTCTCGTTGATGATCTCCATTGGAGCGGAGCTTTTGGCATCCGTCTCGCTCGCATTTACTGTCACAGAGGTGTTGACCTGTGTTGGCCTCAAATGGAGGGGGACCTGAACCGCCTGATTGGCCTGGACGGCGATCGTCTGTATAGCCTCGAGACCAGCGGAGGAGGCTTCGATCGTGTAGGTTCCTGGAGGCAGCGCGACAAAGACGAACTTGCCATCTGCGTTTGTCACTGTTTTGAACTGGACGGGGCCGTCGCTTGCCAGAACCTTAGTCCCGGACATATACGATTGATGACCTTCATCCCCCACAAATACGGTTCCTTCCAACCTTCCGGTCTGCTTGCCGTTGTCGTTAGCCAGCGCCTGAGGAGCGAACCCGCAAAAGACAAACATCAGGAAGATAGCCATCGGTGATCGCAACCATCGAAAACTCCACCATCGAGATACTCGGTGTATCGGCGGGTGGGCTTCGAGTCTCGTGGAAGTCGTGAGCACACTTCTTCCTTTCGTGATAGACGACCGCTAACCTACGACATCGAGCGGCCGAACGCCTCTCTACTTCGATTTGCAACGGGAGGGCCACTTGCAACTGATTGAATCCAAAGTCCCGGCCGACGAGGACTGATAGTCTTTTGACAGCAGGCTGTCAGAAGTGCCAATGAATGACCACGCCAGTTCCCTGTATTCATCTAGCAGGGCGCTGGGAGTCGATCGGGATTATTAGCCAGGGCAATCTATGCGCAGCAAAAGACTTATCCGCCGCAAATAGACGAATGGGGAGTTGCAATCTCCGTGTGGGCACGATCGTCGAAGCACAGAACTGGCCACGAAGCCCAAGGAATGTCTCGAATAGGTCGTGGTTCACGAAATGATAGGGGTAGATCTATTTTCACCGTCTTGCAGGTGCCGTCGATCTTGTACTAATCGATGTGCTGGGCGATGTCAGAGGTGTTTTCACCTAGGTTCTTCTCGTGGATGACTCCGTCCTGCGTCACGACAAAGGCTTGAGACGGCGAATACCGTCACCAGAGCAGTAAGTAAGGAAGACGGCTCCTCGGAGAGAAGGGCGATGGGTGAATCCTTGCATGATCACACCTCGCGACGCATAGGGATGCTGCCTGAGGTCTTCCGGGACACGGAGGGTCGATTCCAGCCGATTGTTTCAACGGAACGGCGTGAGCCCTTGAAGCAGCAGGATCACGTCAACCGAACGAAGCAGACAATGAGAGCCAGGCCTTATGTCAACTGCCGGTAAGCAAACCCAGGCTCTGCAAGCCTCGAAGTGTAATAGAGAGTCCGAGCGCGACCTGAATGATCCCCAGGACGGTGCCAAACAACATCAACGGCATCTGCAGATATTTGAGGATAGGACGCGCAAATAGCATGGCGACGAGATTCAACAGCATAAGCCCGAGGAGCGTGGAGTAGATTTCGATCTTTGTGACGTAGTCCGGCGTCAGCGCCGTGCAGACGATGACAGCCGCGACGCCATAGGGAGTGACGATCGTTGGGAACGCCAGCGGAGAGGCGGCGTATCGCAAATTCGGCTCATACTGCTTCGGGGCAGCATCCGGATCAGTGTTGAACTGTTCCAGAACGGAGCGCAACGCAACCAGGAAGAGGATGATTCCGGCGGCGATAGCGAGGACGGAGACTGGAATGTTGAATTTGCGAAGCGAGTTTTCCCCGATGAATACGGCGAGCAACAAAGCGGCACAGGAGTGGAGGAACGCGCGAATGGCCATCCGCCGGGCAAACGCAGCGTCTCCGTTTCGGGTGATCTGGACAAACGGGCCGAGGATCTTAATGGGACCGAGCATCAGGAAGAAGAACGTAAACATCTCTCCCAGAGAGAAGGTGGTCCTTAGGTAGCCGACCGCAGGAGCACTCTGCTGGCCGAACGCTGCGGTTGACAAGAGCATGGTTAGCGACGCCAGCATGAGGGAGTTTCTTAGGCGATTTCGAGATTGTCTTCGACGCATAGAGGTGACTTAGCCTTTCCGATAGGAATGGATTGGTTACTCGTCTTCTGCAGAACTCGAAGCTACGGAAGGTTGGTCTCATAGCGTATCCGTCCTTCCTCTCGACCGCAAGTGGAATAGAGGCCGATCGCAGACGAGGTCATCTCTGTTTGAGCGCCTCAAGCTCCTCGAGCGTCCGCGGCCAGTCGGATCCGAGGAGTCGCGAGAGGCTGCGGTCTGCGAGAACCTTTCCTCCGGTCTGGCATCGAGCGCAGTAGTTGGTCTCGTTGTCGGCGTAGCGGATGCGCTGGACTTTTTCGCCGCATCGCGGGCAGGGTTCGCCGAAGCGACCGTGAACGGCCATCTCTTTGCGGAAGGCGGTGACCTTCTCGGGGAAGGCTTTGTCGGCCTCGGCGTTCAGGCGGTCGATCCAGAGCTTGAGGGTTTCGCGGGTTGCTGCGTAGAGTCTTTCCCATTCCTCGGGCTTGAGCTTGTGGGTCAACGCGATCGGTGAGAGTTTCGCGGCGTGCAGGATCTCGTCGGAGTATGCGTTGCCGATTCCGCTGAGGATGCGCGGATCGGTGAGCGCTCGTTTGAGGGTGCGATTCTCGGCGGTGAGCGCGCGGCGGAAGGAGTCGAGGCCGCTGGAAAGGACCTCGACACCTCCGGGATCGATCGAGCGGAGGCTATCTTCTCCGCGGAGGACGTAGAGCGATGCGCGGTGTTTGCTGCCGGCTTCGGTGAGGACGAGCGAGCCGTCGGGGAAGTCGAAGGCTGCGAGGTTGCTGCGGCCTGCGAGCTTTGCATCGCGCGGACGCCAATGAAGGCGGCCTGCGATCATCAGGTGAAGGACGAGCCAGAGATCGTTGTCGAGTCCGATGGCGATGCGCTTGCCGATGCGGCGAAGCTCGCGCACGGTATGACCTTCAGCCTGCGCGATCGGCGGTTGCGCGGTGCGGAGCAGAAACGGGCTTGCCAAACGGACGCGCTCGAGTGGTTTACCGACGATGCGAGGTTCGAGCGCGTGGAGGTAAGCCGCGATATCGGGCAGTTCCGGCATCGCTAACAGCTTGCATGGAACGGTGAGGTTTGGCAACGCGGGTTTAATGGAGCTGGTTTGAGGGAACGATGTGTTTCGGGTAGCTTATGAGAGCGAGATACGAGGATGCTATGGACGAGGAGAAGCAGATTCGAGTGATGAGCGTGGACGATCATCCGCTGCTGCGCGAGGGCATTGTTGCTGTGGTGAACAGCCAGAAGGACATGCAGATCGTCGCGCAGGCAGCGACGGCGCGCGAGGCGGTGGAGCAGTTCCGCCTGCATCGGCCGGATGTTGTACTGATGGATCTGCGGCTTCCGGATATGAGCGGGATCGACGCGATGATTGCGATCCGCGAGGAGTCTCCGGAAGCGAAGGTGATCATGGTGACGACGGTCGAGGGCGATGCGGAGATCATGCGAGCGCTTGCTGGCGGAGCTCGCGGCTATGTACTGAAGAGCATGCCTCCGAAGGAGCTGGTGGAGGTGATTCGCCAGGTGAATGCGGGGAAGAAGCGCATTCCGAGCGAGGTTGCGGCGCGTCTGGCGGAGCACTTCGACGGCGACGCGCTGACTGCGCGCGAGGTTGAGGTGCTGGCGCAGGTGGCGAGCGGCAATCGCAATCGCGACATTGCGGACAAGCTCTTCATCACGGAAGAGACGGTGAAGGTGCACATCAAGCACATCATGGAGAAGCTGGATGCGAAGGATCGCACGCAGGCGGTTGCGATAGGAATCCGGCGGGGCATTATTCACCTCTAATTGAACGAGAGATGGTGCTGTAACATCATCGAGGTATCGGTGGTTTACGCATCGTGGGTTTCAGCTCGCGACCCTGAGTGCGAGTCTTGACGCAATGAAGGAGCGAATGATGAAAAAAGAGAATAAGACAGCGAAGATGGAGATGAGCAGCGATCTCGGAACTGAAGCGGTAACCGCGATCTCCGAAGATCTGCGTCACCTGCTGGCCGATGTGTTCGCGCTCTATCTGAAGACCAAGAACTTTCACTGGCATATGAAGGGCCCACACTTCCGTGACTACCATCTGTTGCTGGACGAGCAGGCCACCCAGATCTTTGCGATGTCGGACGATGTTGCGGAGCGGTCTCGGAAGCTGGGTGCGACGACGCTGCGGTCGATCGGCGACATTGCTCGCAATCAGCGGCTGAAGGACAACGACAAGGCCGGGCTTTCTCCGAAGGAGATGCTGTCAGATCTTTGCAACGATACGCAGAAGCTGATCGGGTTCCTGCGCTCGACGCACGAAGTGTGCGACAAGCATGGGGACGTTGCGACAGCGAGCCTGATCGAGGTCTGGATCGACGAGGCGGAACGCCGTCATTGGTTTCTGGCAGAGACTGTGGGAGGGATGGAGTAGGCCCCCCATATTTCTGTAAATTATCTGTTTTCAACGTCTTGCGCGATTTGCGCAGGGCAAAATATTGAAAACATGGGGTTTATGGGGCAAAATCTTGATTCTAAAAGGGAAAGCCCTGCGGGCTAGCGACCTGCGGGGCTTTTCTTTGACTCTGTAACCAGTATAGCGAGTGGAGGGTAATTAATCGGCACTTTATATCGCTTGTTATTTCATGGAGTTACGCCAAAGTGGGACTTGACAGGTTTTCCTGTGGAAAAAAGCGGGGCGATTGGTCTCCCAACGCCCCAGGGTTGCTGTCTTTCCGTTGATCTACTAAGGAAAGGGTAGAAGTAGAATTGGGTTTGCGCAATTGTGCTAAGGGATGGTTTTGAGCTACCCCTATGGGGTTAGTCTGTCTGGCGTAGGGGTAGGCATACGTGGGGGTAAGAAGGGATATCCCGGGGCTTAAGTTTGCTTGCTTTTTTGGGGCGAGCGAGACGCCAGGGCTTAAGAGGGTGCGGAAAAAGTGTCTCGCGGGGGACAACACGACCTCAGCGGCTAAAGCCGCATTCAAAACAGGGCAGTTGCGGCACGGCTGAAGCCGTGCCCTTAAGCAAAACGGGTTTTTCAGCACCCTCTAAAAGTCCTGTGGTACCCAGAAGCCCGTCCTGGGTTGCCTGGTGGGGAAGGGGAGTGCGGGCGTTCTGCGAAGAGATACGGCGATTCTTCCCCTTTGGCTGGGCTCAGGGCCAGAATGACGGCCGTTTGTTCTGGAACGTTCTATTGGAGCGGATGGCACCTGCGAAAAATGCAGGTCCTTCGACTTCGCCCTGCGGGCTTCGCTCAGGATGACAACCGTGGAGTGATGGCTATTTTTTGTATTGGTAGGGCGAGGTGTTGATGGACTGGTTGTAGCGGATGTTGGTGTAGGTGGCGGTCTGGTAGTCGCCAGATGGAGTGAAGAACTGCTGCTTGAGGGAGATGGCGCGGTTGAGGTCGACCCAGATGACGATGTGGGTGAACATGTTGCGTACGTTGGGGTCTTTGGAGACGAGGTCGAGCTTGGTGACGGGGGTGGTGGCGGCGCCGTCGGAAAGCTGCTCGGTGCCGAGGTCGGTGATGGTCCAGGCTTTGGCGAGTTCGGTTCCGCTGCCGCCGAAGCCGAGGGTTAGGAAGGACTCGTACTGGGCCTTGTTCTGGCCGGCGGTGTAGACTTTGAGGTCCTTGGTGTTGGGATCGAACAGGGCTAGCTTGCCGTCCTTGTAGGAGAAGAAGCGGGCGCCGGGCGGGAGGATCTTCGCTCCCATCTCAAGCTTCGTTCCGCTCTTTTTGAAGTAGATGCTTCCGCGCTGGGTGGTGGTCTCTTTGACGACGCGCTCGTAGAACTCTTTCTGGAAGTCGGCTTCGGCGGATTTGAAGCGTGTGCTGGCGGCGTCCATCTGACGCAGATCGGCGTCGAGCTGGCCCGGTTTGACTTGGGCGGGTAGGGCGAGGGGGGCGGCTAGGAGGAAGACGGCGGCCAGGCGGCGGGTCATTCGTTGTTTTCTCACGAGAGGATTAGATGCGGTCTCTTTTGAAGATGATAGCGGGTGTGGATTGCGGGGCGTGCCGATTTTTTCAGCAGCGAACGCGGTTCCGGACGAACTACTGAGATTCTTCCCCTTCGACTCGCTCTGCTCGCTCAGGGTCAGAATGACGGCTTCTGGGTTCTAGCGGGTGATCCAGGCGTCGTAGGCGACGATGTGGCCGTTGGCGTCGCGGACGGGCTCGTAGCGCTCGAGGGTGACCTCGCCGGCGATGGGCTCGATGATGCGGAGGATGGCGGCGCGGAGGTCGGCGTCAGAGGTGGCACCTTTGGTGGCCCGCTGGATGTCGTCGGCGCGGATCTGATAGGTGAAGCGGCTGGAGCCGTTGGTGCTGCCTGCCGCCTTGACGAGGACCTCGGAGGAGTTGAGGGCGACGGTCTCGACGGGGCGATCGTTGAAGTCGACGAAGCGGGGGCCGAGGAAGAGGAAGAGGAGGATGAGGGTGACCATGACGTCGTAGTGGAAGCTTCCGCGCTCGTAGGTCCACCAGAAGTAGGAGCGGAGGGTTTTGAACATGGCTAGCGTACCTCAGGGGCTAAAGCCCCTTTTGCTGAATGACGATTGCGGCACGGCTGAAGCCGTGCCCTTAAGCAAAACGGTTTGTGCTTGTGCGCGAATACCCACCTTAGCGCCTGCGGCGCGAAGATGGGGCACCCGGCGACGATGGTAGAGAAGCAGGTTTCTCCACCCCGCGCTTCGGGCTCCGGTCGAAATGACAATTTTGCATGGAGGGCCGTGGTCATCCGATGCGCTCCTGTTTTGTGATGACGGTCTGGCCGTTCATGTAGGGGACTAGGGCCTCGGGGACTTGGATGCTGCCGTCGGGCCGCTGGTAGTTCTCGAGGATGGCGAGGTAGGTGCGGCCTACGGCGAGGCCGGAGCCGTTGAGGGTGTGGAGGTACTCGGATTTCTTGGCTCCGGCGGGACGATAACGGATATTCGCGCGTCGGGCCTGGAAGTCGGTGAAGTTGGAGCAGGAGCTGATTTCGCGGTAGAGGTTCTGGCCGGGGAGCCAGACTTCGAGGTCGAAGGTCTTGGAGGAGGCGAAGCCCATGTCGCCGGTGGAGAGGAGCATGCGGCGGTAGGGGAGGTTGAGGCGCTCGAGGACGGTCTCGGCGTGGCGGGTGAGGGTCTCGTGCTCGGCGTCGGATTTGTCGGGCGTGGTGAACTTGACAAGCTCGACCTTCTGGAACTGGTGCTGGCGGATCATGCCGCGGACGTCTTTGCCGTAGGAGCCGGCCTCGCTACGGAAGCACGGGGTATAGGCGCAGAAGGAGATGGAGAGCTGGGATTCGTCGATGGTCTCGTCGCGGAGGAGGTTGGTGACGGGGACCTCGGCGGTGGGGATGAGCCAATGGTCGCCGTCCTGGAGTTCGCCGGTGTAGGGGCCCTTGTCGTCGCAGTGGAAGGAGTCTTCGGCGAACTTGGGGAGCTGGCCGGTGCCGAAGAGCGAGCGGGAGTTGACCATGTAGGGCGGGAGGACCTCGGTGTATCCGTGCTCGCGCGTGTGGAGGTCGAGCATTAAGTTGGCGAGGGCGCGCTCGAGGCGTGCTCCGGCGCCGTAGTGGACGACGAATCGGGAGCCGGAGATCTTGGCGGCGCGGTTGAAGTCGAGGATGTTGAGGGCTTCGCCGAGCTCCCAGTGGGGTTTGGGGGGGAAGTCAAAGCTGGGGATGGTGCCCCAGGTCTTTTCCTCGCGGTTGGCGTGCTCGTCGGGGCCTACGGGGACACAGTCCTGGGGGAGGTTGGGGATGGTCTGGAGGATGGCGCGGAGGCGCTCGTCGGCGGCGGTGGCGCGGGATTCGAGGGTGTCGACCTCGGACTTGAGGGATTTGGTCTGCTCAGTGACTGCGGAGGCGTCGGTGCCGGACTTGCGGAGGCGAGCGATCTCTTCGGTGAGCCTGTTGCGCTGGGCCTTGAGGGTCTCGACCTGCGTGATGGCGTCGCGGCGTTCGCGGTCGATGGTGGCGAAGTCGCCGAGGGCCTGGGCGGGGTCCATGCCGCGGGCGCGCAGTTTTTCCTCTACGACGGGCAAGTTAGCCCGGACGAATGCTAGATCAATCATTTGAGTTTTATTTTAGCGGGTTGTGGGGATGCGGGGGATTTTGCAGTCTGTTCGTGTCTGAACGGGATTTAGACTGCCGATAGACTGGAGCTATGAGCAAAGTGCCGGATATGAGCGTCGCGGTGGCCGGGGTGGAGCTTCGTTCGCCGGTGATCGCGGCCAGCGGGACGTTTGGGTACGGGGTGGAGTTCGAGGAGATCGTCTCGCTCGACAAGATCGGAGCGTTCGTGACGAAGGGGCTGTCGCGGGAGCCGATGGCGGGGAATCCTACGCCGCGGATCATCGAGACGGCGGCGGGGATGATCAATGCGATTGGGCTGCAGAACATGGGCGTTCGTGCGTTTGTGGAGGAGAAGCTGCCGAAGCTGCGCACGATAAAGGGCGCGGTGGTGATCGCGAATGTCTTTGGCTACACGGTGGAGGACTGCCTGGAGGTGATCCGGGTGCTGAACGACGCTGAGGGGATCGCGATGTATGAGCTGAATGCGAGCTGCCCGAATACGAGCCATGGAGGGATGGTCTTTGGGACCGACTCGGGGCTTCTGTATGAGCTGGTGACGCGGACGAAGGGTGCTTCGCGGAGGCCGCTGATGGTGAAGCTTTCGCCGAACGTGACGAGCATTGGGCAGATGGCGAAGGTGGCAGAGGACGCGGGGGCGGACGCGGTGTCGCTGGTGAATACGTTTGTGTCGCTGGCGATTGATGTGGAGACGCGGCGGTCGCGGATTGCGAATGTAACGGGAGGGTTGTCGGGGCCGGCGATCAAGCCGATTGCTGTGCGGATGGTTCACGACGCGGCGAAGGCGGTGCGGATTCCGGTGGTTGGGATGGGCGGGATTGTGCGGGCTGAGGATGCTGTGGAGTTCATGATGGCCGGGGCGACGGCGGTGCAGGTGGGGACGGCGAGTTATGCGGATCCCCGGGCGGTGGAGAATATTGCGAATGGAATGCGGAAGTGGTGTGTGGGGCACCAGGTGGAGCATGTGGCGGGGCTTACTGGGGCGGCGGTGTTGTAGAAAGATATGCGGTGCTGTAAGGGTCAGGTACGGCTCTGGGATCGATGGCGCAATCCTTCATCTCCACCGTTCGCGCATCGCTGGCGAAGGAAAGGCGAAATGCCTAACACGCACAATCCACGGGATCGTGTGTTCAAGTGTAAGCCTTCCTTTCAGGAGGTCTCTCTCTCTTGGGCTAGTTCTGAATTAGGCGCACAAGAGTGCCGTCCGGGTCGACCAAGGCACCGATGCGCCCGCCCCACGACTCGACTTTTGGCGGGTGCAGTCGGGGTTGCCCTTTGCACCCCTCTGGTAGACCGGAGTCTTTGCAGGTCGCGTAGAAGGAGTCGAGATCGTCCAGCCGCAGACAGCAACTAAACCAACTGGTCAAAGGATCTAGTTCAGGATGAGGAAAGAACTCCAAGGTTAGATCGCCGCGCTTCAGAATCATCCAGCCCTGGTCGCGCCAACTTTCGGAGAAGCCGAGGGCTGCGTAGAACCGGGAAGTCTTCTCGAAATCGCGTGAAGGCAAATTGGGAGTGGCAATATCGCTCATTCTGTTTCTCCAGTCCGAGGCCAGCATCATTATTGCTTGGGACCGCAAAAGCGAGGTTCAACCATTACAGCAATGACCGTGCGATTGCACCGGAGGACATTTTACCGAGCCGTAAGAGCGGAAGACACAGCAATCTCCCACTTTGGGCCTCATCAAAGCGTGGCATTGAATACATTCATGGAAGAAGCGGCAGGAATCCAGAGGTATCTCTTCCGATGTTGCATGGCCGCATTGCGGACAGGCCAATGTTGATTCAAGGATCACCGTGGGCGCCGTCGTTGCTTTTGTGCTCCGCTATGGAGGTGAGGAAGAACATCGTTCTGGATGCGGGGTTCAACCACGGATTAACGTCATCTTCCACGCAGTGGGAGGGATTTGGGTTTACGTATGTTCTGCCGCACCGGCTTTGGCGGGCGCGGGAGTGATGAATCGATGGATGGCGCATAAAATAGGAGGTGATGACCTCTCATAGTGCTCCTGCTGCTGTCTCCGTCGACCTTCGTCCTGTTCGCCGCGCTCTTTTGTCTGTTACTGACAAGACCGGCCTTGTTGAATTTGCCAAGGCGCTGGCCGGGCATGGTGTGGAGCTGGTTTCGACCGGGGGGACGGCGAAGGCGCTGCGCGATGCGGGGCTGGCGGTGAAGGACATCAGCGAGCTGACGGGGTTTCCCGAGATGCTGGATGGGCGGGTGAAGACGCTGCATCCGAAGGTGCATGGCGGGATTCTGCACATGCGTGGGAATGCTGAGCATGTGGCGGCGGTCCAGTCGCATGGGATCGAACCGATCGACATGGTGGTGGTGAACCTGTATGCGTTTGAGAAGACGGCGCAGAGGCCGGGCGTGGCGTTTGCGGATGTGATCGAGAACATTGATATTGGCGGGCCCTCGATGGTGCGGTCGGCGGCGAAGAACTTTGGGGATGTGGCGATTGTGACCTCGGTGGCGGACTACGAGGCGCTGGCGGGGGAGCTGGAGGCGAATAAGGGGAGCCTAACGAGGGCGACTCGGTGGCGGCTGGCGAAGCAGGCCTTTGCTACGACGGCGGCTTATGACACGGGGATTGCGACGGCTCTGGAGAGCATTGCGGCTCCTGAGGGGAAGGCGGAGTTTGGCGATGAGCTTCCCGAGACGCTGCGGATTGTGTATCCGCTGGCGCAGGCGTTGCGGTATGGCGAGAATCCCCACCAGAAGGCAGCGCTGTATGTGGACGGCAGCGGCAAGGGCGTGGCCGCGGCGGAACAGTTGCAGGGCAAGGAGCTTAGCTACAACAACATCGTCGATCTCGATGCGTGCTGGGAGCTGGTGCGGGAGTTCGATGCGGCGGCGGAGGCGGCGGTGGCGATCATCAAGCACACGAATCCCTGCGGGGCTTCGACAGGTGCGACGGTGCTGGAGGCTTACAGGCGGGCGCTTGAGGCGGATCCCGTGTCGGCGTTTGGCGGGGTGATCGGGATCAACCGCGAGGTGGACGGCGCGGCGGCCGAAGAGATAGCGAAGCTGTTTGTGGAGGCGATTGTGACTCCGGGCTTTACAAAGGAGGCTCTGGAGCGGTTTGCGGCGAAGAAGAATCTGCGGCTGGTGAAGATTGATCCGGCGGAGACGAAGCGAGTGGTGAAGCAGGTCTCGGGCGGGCTGCTGGTGCAGGACGCGGACCGGCTGCGGGTGACGGAGGCGGAGCTGAAGGCGGTGACGGAGCGCAAGGCGACTCCGGAGGAGATGCGGGCTCTGCTATTTGCGTGGAGGGTGTGCAAGCATGTTAAGTCGAACGCGATCGTGTATGCGCGGTATTCGGACGGGCACGGGCAGACGGTGGGGATCGGCGCAGGACAGATGAGTCGTGTGGACGCGGCGAAGTTCGGGGCGATGAAGGCGGTGCTCCCGCTGAAGGGCACGGTTGCGGCGTCGGACGCCTTCTTCCCGTTCCCGGATGGTTTGGAGACGATTGCGGAGGCGGGGGCGACGGCGGTGATTCAGCCGGGCGGCAGCGTGAAGGACGCGGACGTGATTGCGGCGGCGAACCGGCTGGGCGTGGCGATGGTCTTTACGGGGGTCCGTCATTTCCGGCACGGATAAGGGAAAGACGGCTATAATCACGGCCATGCCACTGGAAGGGCTCTGTCGCCAGGGGCTGGTTGCAGCCAAACAGGCACAGCGGTCGTCTAAATAGTGTGAGTTGTCCGACTAGCCGGTCTGTTTCGTTCTGGTCTATTCATCTTGGCGGCACAGGAATTTATTGATGATGAGTCTACGTTTGCGTGCCTCCACCCTACGCGTGTTATCCGCAGCGGCCGTTCTAGCCACAGTACCGATATCCGCGCAGACTGCCGCGACGGGTGAGACGGTGGACCGCGCCTCAGCGTACTACCACTACGGCCTGGCCCACATGTATGAAGACATGGCGGTGAATGCGGGCCGTCCTGACTACGCGACGCAGGCGGTGGAGGAGTACAAGCTTGCGCTGGTGGCCGATCCGAACTCGGCGCTGCTGCAGAATGGGCTGGCGGAGCTGTACTTCAAGATCGGCCGGATCCGCGAGGCGGTGACCTCGGCGCAGGACCAGGTGAAGAAGAATCCTGACGATGTGGCCGCGCATGAGCTGCTGGGCAAGGTGTACTTGCGATCGCTGGGCGATATGCAGAGCCAGCAGTCGGGTCAGATGCTGAAGCTTGCGATCGGTGAGTACGAGAAGCTGGCCGAGCTGAAGCCGAACGATGTGGAGACGCGCCTGCTGCTGGGGCAGTTGTATGGGCTGAATCACGACTCGACGAAGGCGGAGGCGCAGTTCAAGGCGGCGCAGAAGATCGATGGCGGTTCGGAAGAGGTGGTGCTGAACATGTACCGGCTCTACACCGAACAGGGGGACTATGCGCGCGCGGCGGATGTGCTGAACTCGGTGCCGGTGGATGACCGCAGCTCGCGGATCGACTTTGCGCTGGGCGCGACGTATGACCAGCTGAAGAAGCCGAAGGAGGCGATTGCGGCGTATCGCCGGGCTCTGGACGATGATCCGGACAACCTGGACAGCGAGCGTGGGCTGGCCAATGCGTTGTGGATGGATGGCCAGCTGGATGAGGCGCTGAAGGTGTTCAACACCATTGTAGCGGCCGAGCCGCAGGATGCGCAGTCGCAGATCCGGATCTCGGACATACAGCGGCGTCAGGGTCATTATGACGAGGCACTGGCGACGCTGGAGAAGGCGAAGCCGCTGGCACAGGACTCGGTGGAGCTGAACTACAACCAGGCGCTGATCTACGACTCGCTGGGGCGCTACGACGATGCGATCAATACGCTGAAAGCGCTGCTGGACGGCACGGCGCACGCCGATGGAAAGTACACCGATCAGGAGAAGGGAAACCGGTCGATCTTCATGGACCGGATGGGAATCATCTATCGCGAACAGAACAAAACGGCTGAAGCGGTAGAAGTCTATAAGCAGATGAGTTCGCTGGGTGGCGATTACATGAAGAACGCCTACCAGGGAGAAGTGGACGCGTATCGCGATGCGCACATGTGGAAGGAAGCGACCGCGACGGCAGCCGAGGCAGCCAAGGCGATGCCGAAGGATCAGTCAGTACAGCTGATGTACGCCGGTCAGCTTGCAGACACGGGCAAAGCCGAGGAGGGGGTCGCTCTGGCGAAGGCGCAGATCTCTCCGGGAGGCGATGCCGCGGACGATCGCGAGGCGCACCTGGCTCTGGCGAACATCTACATCCGGCTGAAGCGGTGGACGGATGCGAACGCGGAGCTGAACGCCGGCGAGGCGCTTTCGCCGAAGCAAGAGGAGAAGCTGTATGTGTACTTCCTGCGCGGGACGCTTGCGGATCGACAGAAGCAGTACGACGCGGCGGAGGCGCAGTTCCGCAAGGCGCTGGTGATCGACCCGCAGAATGCGACGATACTGAACTACCTGGGATATATGTTGGCGGACCGCGGTGTGCGGCTGAGCGAGGCGCTGACGCTGATTCGCAAGGCGGTCGAACTGGATCCGCAGAACTATGCGTATCTGGACTCGCTGGGCTGGGTGTACTACAAGACGGGGCAGTATGCGCTGGCGGAGGAGAACATTCGCAAGGCGAACGAGCGCAACAGCGGCGACCCGACGATCCACGATCATCTGGGCGAGGTGTACGAGAAGACCGGAAAGCTGAAGCAGGCGGTGACGCAGTGGGAGCGGTCGCTGACCGAGTATGCGCGCTCTCTGCCGGCCGATGCGGACCCGGAGGAGGTCGCCAAGGTGCAGCACAAGCTGGACAATGCGCGCGTGAAGCTTTCAAAGCTGACGACGGTGAAGTAGGACGCAAAGCTGGGCGCGCTGCTCGGGATGAGCGGCGCGCCTGTTGCGTTTAAGGGCGGCGAAGGCAATCCGGTACACTCAGGGTTGAGTATGGTGAACGATCTGAAGCGCTGCGCTGTGGCTGGGAACGGGAGCGATCTGCTGGTCGCACGGGTGTACCCGGCGCCTCCGCGGTCGATGCGAACGGCGTTTCAGCGGGATCGGGAGCGAGTGGTGCAGTCGCGTGCGTTCCGCAGGCTGGCTGGCAAGACGCAGGTGTTTACGAGCCGGTACTCCGACCACTTTCGCAGCCGGCTGACCCACACGATCGAGGTGGCGGAGATCGCGCGGACCGCGGCGGGCACGCTGGGATTGAATGAGGACCTGGCGGAGACGCTGGCGCTGGTGCACGACATCGGCCACCCGCCGTTCGGTCATGCAGGGGAACGGGCGCTGGATCGCTGCCTGCGGCGGCATGGGCTGAGCTTCGACCACAATCTGCACGCGCTGCGCATCGTCGAGCACTTTGAGCAGAGATATGCGGCGCATCGCGGGCTGAATCTTACGCTCGGGGTTCGTGAGGGAATCATCAAACACTCGCGCGACTATAAGGCGGAGGAGCATCCGGGGCTGGCGGAGTATTTCCTGGAGGAGCGGCCGCCGATCGAGGCGCAGCTGATCGATCTGGCCGACGAGATTGCCTACCTGACGGCGGACCTGGATGATGGAGTGGAGTCGGGGCTGCTTGAGATCGGTCACATCCGGGAGAACGTCACCATTTTGGGGCGGTGCTATCGCGAGGTGGAGCAGCGGCATGCCGGAGTAGAGGAGAAGTATCTCTTTCACGAGGCGCTGCAGCTGATGCAGAACATCCTGACGGACGACCTGATCGCGAACACCCGCGCGAACGCCGAGGCGATGGGGGCCGAGGCGCTTGGGGACATTCGCAGGCATTCGTCGCGGCTTGCGCTGTTCTCTTCACAGATGGAGTCGGAGAGGCTTGAGGAGAAGCGGTATCTCTACGACACGCTGTACACTTGCGAGCACCTGGAGCGCGAGCACGACAAGGCTGAGGAAGTGGTCACGGCGCTCTTCGAGTACTGGGTTCGCGATCCGGAGGAGCTGCCGCCGAGCTACTTCGAGGAGGTGGAGGCCGAGGGGCTGGCGCGGGTGGTGGCCGACTATATTGCCGGGATGACGGACAGCTTCATCCTGGAGCAGTATGCGCAGATCAAACGAGCGGTGCGGCGCTGATTCCGGCTACGGATAACTGGGGTTGCGGGCGGGAGTAGAATTCCAGCACCATGAACTTCTCCCCTGCGAACATCACGGCGTTGATCGTCGCTGCGAGCTTTGCGGGCGGATTGAATATCTACGCCACGGTGCTGACGCTGGGCATTCTGGAGCGCACGCAGTGGGTGGCGCTTCCGCCGGGGCTGCATGGGCTGGGGAATACGTGGGTGATCGTGACGTGCGCGCTGCTGTTTGGGCTGGAGTTTGTTGCCGATAAGATTCCGGGCTTCGACATGATCTGGAACGGCCTTCAGACGGTGGTTCGCGTGCCGGTGGCGGCCCTGGTTGCGTATCATGCGAGCTCGCAGCTCTCGCCGCAGATGCAGATTCTGGCGACCACGATCGGCGCGGGGATTGCGCTTGCGGCGCATGGATCGAAGACGGCGGTGCGGGCGGCAGTGACGCCGAGTCCTGAGCCGGTCTCGAACATTGCGCTGAGCACGAGCGAGGACGTGCTGGCGATTGGGCTGACGTGGTTTGCGACACAGCATCCGATTATCGCGGCGTCGATGGCTGCGGCGCTGCTGCTGGTTGCGTTCCTCGCGGCGCGCGCTCTGCTGCGGGCGATTCAGAAGCCGCTCAGGAAGCTCTTCCGTCCCGACCTCGAAGAAGCAGAGGCGCGGGCTGCTGCTGAGAAGGCTCCTCCGGGTTAGGGCTTCGTGGGTGTAGGCAGATCGAGCGAGAAGAGCTTTGCTGGATCGAGATAGGCTCCCTGCCAGCGCACGCCGAGGTGAAGGTGGGGCCCGGTGGCGCGGCCGGTTCCTCCGCTGAGCGCGATGATCTGTCCGCGCTTGACGCGCGCTCCTTCGGCGACCTTGAACTTCGACAGATGCATGTAGAGCGTCATGAGGCCGAGGCCGTGATCGAGGATGACGCAATTGCCTTCGTAGTAGAGCGGTCGCGCAAGCACGACGCGGCCCGAGTTGACGGCGGCAATGGGTGTTCCGGGCTTGGCGCGGTAATCGAGGCCGCGGTGGACGCTGGCGAGCGTACCGTTGAAGACGCGGCGCGTGCCGAAGGAGTCCGTGCGCGGCGCTACAGGGAGGGGCGGCGAGAAGTGTCCGGACTCGAGGGGCTCCGGTGCAGTGCTGGAGAATGCTTTGTTCTTGACGAGTTTGTCGGCGGCGATGATCTTCAGGGCCTCGGCGTCGGGTTGAACGAACTTCTCGGGGACGCTGAGGGGAACCTCTTTGTAGGGAGCGGCGGTGATCGTGATGTCGCGATGGAGCGTCTGCGTGGTGCCATTGGCGGCGGTGATCTCGATGCTGAGAGGATAGTTGCCGGGAGCGACCTCGATGTCGATGCCGGCGAGGGCGTACCAGGAGTTCTGTGCGCGGAAGAACGAGAGCTTGTGTCCTTGCCACCCGCCTGTGACGGCGGAGGCATTTGGGGCTTGAATCGCGAAGAGGCAAGGGGAGCCGTTAGCGAGGCTTGCTGGTGTCCAGACGATCGAGGGCATCTGCTGCGACAGGCACGGGAGAGGAGCGAGAGCGAGCAGGACAGCGATTAGGCACGCACGCAGAGACATAGAAGGACTATAGACAGGACGAAGGCTCACGGTGTTGCGGCTGGGCGTTCTAGAGAGGTGCGGTCCCAATTCGCAAGCGTTGCGTCGGCCTCGTAGGTGCTTTGGAGGAACTGCATCACGGCGTGTTCGGGTGCAGCCGAGGTGCGGACGTCGTCGTAGCGGAGGAGGAACTCGCCGAGTTTTGAGTCGTAGTAGGCGGGATCCGGTTGGACGCGCTGCTGGTCGAGGCCGGCTGGTGCGGGTACGGTGTAGCAGTAGAAGGCGGGGGCGCCGAAGCCTCCGTTGCCTGGCCAGAAGCCTGCGCTGATGACCTCGTGTGAGTAGGCTTCACGGGTGATTGGGTCAGCGTTCTCGCGCGGAGGTGCGGGGCGTCCGCAGAACCGGCTGACGGCGAGATCGAAGCTTCCCCAGAAGAAGTGCACGGGACTCTTCTTGCCGATGAAACGAGAGGAGAAGAGGGTGAAGAGAACGTCGGCCGAGGAGAGGACTCGCCAGAAGCGGTGAGCGTATTCGGGGTCGTAGTCGTGATGCACCTCGTCCTCGGCGAAGGGGATGGGGGCGGCGATCTCGACGGGAACGGGATGGATGGTGACATCGACGTCGAGCGCGGCGAGACATCGCTGGTACTCGGCGTAGAAGCTCGCGACGGACTGCGGACGCAGTGGCACGGAGAGGATGGCGCCGGTGCTCATGCGGAAGCGGAGGTCGTGGCTGACGAAGTCGAACTCGATCTCCAGCATCTCGCCTCGATAGGGCATGGCGGAGGTGCTGAGGCCGCGGGCGCTGAGGTAGAGCGGAACGTTCCACCAGTGGTTTTGCAGTGGAGTGAGTTCGAGGCGCGTCTTGCCGACGATCTGCGTCCACATGTGCAGGGTTGCGGCGGTGTTCTTCCATGACTCCCAGGGCAACTCGGGCCAGGGGAGTGGATGCGTGAGCGCGGGATCCATTTGCAGCTCCTTCTGAGGAGAGATGCGTTCGGTGCGGCGCGTGCTGCTTCAGGTTAGCGCGAGACGGCGCGTGCGAGATAGATCTGTGGATGGTCGGGGCTGTTCCATGCGATGTAGGCATCGCCGTCGGGAGCGAGGCTTAGTGCGGGATAGCGGTCGCCGTTGTTATCCGATGGCACGGGCGCTGGTGCGGAGATGCGGCCGCTGGAGGCGATCCGAACGATGGCGACGGTGGCGGCGACGGTTGGGCGGCGGCCTGCGAGGTTCAGCGCGCGAGGATGCTGCTCGAAGAGGAAGGGCTGATCTGTCGTCGCAAAGAGCGGCTGACTGCGTCGCCAGAGAAGGAATGCTGCTGCGACGACGAAGAGGAGCAGGAGAACAGTTGCGATGCGAAGGAAGGTTGAGCGCATTTGGAGTCCGTGTCTTTGTCGGGGCAGGAGGGGGAAGGCGCGTGTCGCGATCGCCGCCTTCGATCCAGTGTCTTAGTAGGTCAGGCGCAGAGCGAGCTGTACCTGGCGAGGGTCACCGACGGCTGTGGGTTTGCCGAAGGAAGGTGAGGGTGATGTGGGATAGACACCAGTGCCGAAGGTGCCGTTGGGGATGAGGTTGTTGCGGTGGTTGAGTGCGTTGAATGCCTCGGCGAGGCCTTCGAGGCGGAAGCGCTCGCCGAGACGGAAGGTGCGGCTGAGGCGGGCGTTGAGTGTGAAGGAGTCGAAGCCGATGCCGGTGTTGCGGCCGATAACGGTTCCGGGAAGGACCTGCGTGCAGTTGGTGATGCCGGGGACGCAGGGGCGCATGGTGGTGCCCTGGATGCTGGTAGCTCCGGTGGTGACGTTGAAGGGAAGCGCGGAGTAGTACTGCAGGATGCTGCTGAGGAGGAAGCCGTTGCGGATGTGGCTCCACGTGCTGGTGGCGGGGTCCATGGACGTGTGGATGGTTCCGTCGAAGACGACGCGGTGGCGCTGGTCGTCGTCGGAGCGGCCGCGATCCTGCGCGATGTTGAAGTTGTTGATGGGCGAGCTGAAGAAGAATTCGCCGACGTCGTCGATCGCCTTGGACCAGGTATAGGAGATGCGATAGCTGCCCCAGCGCGAAGGCCGCTGGACGAAGGAGACGGAGAGGCCGTCGTAGTAGGAGTCCGCTGCGCCCTGGTACTCCCGGTTGTTGCCGTAGGCAGAGTTGGGGCGGCAGCCGTTGTTGGTGCCGGTCGCGACACAGGTGGGCGTGTTCAGGTTGATGGAGGCGATCAGGTGCAGTCCGCGGAGGTGCTGGTAGCTGATGCCGAGCGTGGCCTGGTTGGAGAGCTGCTGCTCGACCTGGAGCGTGGCCTGCTCCGAGTAGGCGTTTTGCATCTGCGGGTCCATGGTGGTGAAGTTGACGAGGACTCCGGAGGGCAGTGTGTTGATGATCGTGGGGAAGAGCGGTGCGCCAGCCTGCGTGGGAGAGAGGCTGGCGGTGAGGAAGGTCTGCGGAGTGATGTTTGTAGTGTTGCCGCTCGATTGCAGCGCGTTGGAGAGCGCACGCAGTGGCACACGGTCGTAGAAGAGGCCGAAGCTGCCGCGTACGAGCGTACGGCCGCCCGCGAACGGTGACCATGCGAAGCCGACTCGCGGAGAGACGTTGTTGGTGTCGGTGGCGATGGCTTTGAGGAACTGCAGATCGTAGCGGAGGCCTGCGTTGAGGGTGAGCGAGGGCGAGAACCTCCACTCATCTTGGGCGTAGAGGCCGAGATTGGGGTTGCCCTGGTGGACGACGGGGTTGCCGAAGGATTGCGTGTAGCCGGAGTTGTTGTAGGTGCCGGCGAGGAAGTTGGCGAGCGAAGAGAAGGAGTAGGCTCCGCGAGCGGACTGCGGGAAGGTGATGGTGAGGTCGTTGTAGAGGAAGTCTGCGCCAACGCGGAGAGAGTGCGCGCCGACCTGGTGCGAGAGGTTATCGACCAGTTCGTACAGGTTGTTGAGGCGGGCGGTGGGAGAGGCTGAGAGTCTGCCAAAGGATGCTACGCCGGAGATGCTGACGGCAGGGCCTATGAGGTCGTTCGGGGGTGCTTTAAGGTCGCTGTGTGTGTACTGGCCGCGTGTCTCGTTGACGGTGCGGGGTGAGAGCGTAATGATGTTGCTGGCTGCGATGGTGTTATCGACATCGTTCAGCGCGGCGGCTGCGGAGACGGCGCTGAGGCCACCTGCTCCGCGGGAGTTCTGGCTATCGACGGTGTAGAGGTTGTAGCGAACGTTGAACTCGTCGTGGGCGCTGAAGCGGTGATCGACTCTACCGAAGGCGTTGTTGGTTCGCACGGGGTTGGGATAGATGCCGGTTGCGATCTGCGGTCCCTGGTAACCGGTCGCGATCAGGCGTGCGTTGATGAGAGCGACGCTGGCCGGTGCGATGGTGACGATGCCGTTCTGGTTGAGTTGCTTGCGCTCGTAGTTGGCGAAGAAGAAGGTTCGCTGGTGCACGATGGGGCCGCCAATACTGGCTCCGTACTGCCCCTGGGTGAGCGGCAGCTTGCTCTGCGTGAGCGCATTGGTGGCGTTGAGGCGCTGATTGCGGAGGAAGCCGTAGACGCTTCCGTGCAGCTGATCGGTGCCGCTGCGTGTGACGACGTTGACATAGCCGGCGAGCGCGCGGCCGAACTCGGCCTGTCCGCCGGAGGTGACGACCTGCAGTTCGCTAACGACGTCGAGGCCGTAGAAGGTCCCGGTGAGGCCGGCGGCGTCATCGTTTGCGGAGATGCCGTCGACGATGAAGCTGTTGGAGAAGTTGCGCTGGCTGTTGACGGAGTAGCCCTGGCCCGATACGGCGGATGTCTCCGCATAGAGCTGCGTGCTGGCCGTGTTCGTGGGCGAGACACCAGGAACGAGGAGCGCGAGGTCGAGGAAGTTGCGGCCCAGCAGAGAGAGATTGCTGACTTCGTTCGGTGTGATGGTCTCGGCGATCTGGCTTCGGTTGGCCTCGAGCAAAGGCGCGGCGGCATCGACGTTGATCGAGGTCTCAGCGCTTGCAACGGTGAGCGAGATGGGCAGATGAAAGTCAGCGCCGACCGTCAGTGAGACGTTTCGGACGGCGGGTGCGAAGCCTGGCTGTGCGACGGTGATCCGATAGGAGCCGACGGCGAGGTAGGGGAACCGGAAGCGCCCCTCGTCGTCGGTGGAGGCCGTGCGAGCGATGCTGGTGGCAAGCTCGGTGGCCGTGACGGTTGCGTTCTGTATGACGCGGCCTGCTGGGTCTGTTACCCGGCCTGTAAGAGAGGCATTGTTGACGGTCTGTTGCGCCTGAAGCGCCGTGAGCAAGGCCAGGGCCGCAACCGCGGCCAGGTAAAGATGTCGGAGGCGTTTCATGGAGTCCCTCGCAGATGGAGCTGCGTTGTATGGGCGCGTCGTCGCGATGAGCGGATCTTACCGTTTACGAGAGGGAAGGGAACTCACAAGGCGGGCCGCGCTTCTGGCGGCAGCGGTCGAAGGATATGCGGTAGAGTGCGTCCGTCTGCGCGATGCGGACGGCGAGGCTGCTCCGGGGAACGGCGAGCTTAGTTCGGCGATGAGGCGGAGGAAGGAGATGCCTCGCAGCTATTTGAACCGCGCCTGGATAGCTGGGGCACCTTTCACGGATTGCTGCGAGCCGATGGCCGGCGCCGGTAGCAAGTCCCAGTTCCAAGCTCGGTATCACGCAGTGATGCTCTCCGGCTCTGCGGCAGCAGGCGGGAAGAGTGCTGGCGGCCCCGCTCGCGGCGAATAGGGGCGAGATCAGCGGGAGGCTGACAAGCACGAGGAGCGTGATGGAGACGATGCGGCGCACGGTCGAGTTCCGTTTTTGAGTGCCAGGCGACGAGAAGGTAGAAGGGTCTCCATCGCAGGGTTTATGCTCCGTGGCCGGGCGGCAATGCGACGGCAATTGCGCGTGGTGTTAGAGCGCTGGATGGAGATGAGGAGACTAGGAACGCAGGGTAGGAGGACCGCGTTCGTGCCGGGAGCGATCCAAGGCGTCGGGTGTCAGGAACGCCAGTGGGAGTGCGTCGACCGCACGCGCCGGCTGCTGCGAGAAGAGTGGAGAGGCCACCAGCAGTGAGACGTCATTGTGACGGATCAACGTGGTGGTCGCCGGATAGGCAGGGCACTTTTCGCGCAGCGCGGCTATCTGCGTGCCTTGCGAACGCCCGGTTGCCGTCGCTATGGAGCAGTGGTGGGCTCCGTTGCGGCGGCAGCATGCCGGCAATCCTGTATCCTGGTCCGCTCCCGCTGCAAAGAGCGGCGAGGCCATGGGAAGGCCAAACATGCAGAGCAGAAGGATGGACAGAAGGCGACGCACGGATTCATTGTAGCGCTAAGATGCCGGCCGGTCCCGTTTTTGTGTAGGATGTCAGGCACCATGTGCTACCGCCGGATGATGATCGTTGCCGTGATGCTCGCCGCCTCGACGCTGCAGGCAGCCGAGAAGTTGAAGGGAGTGTACTCGGGCAGTGGTGGACTGACGGCGGAGGTGCACCGGGTCGTGATGGTCGAGTTCGCCGAGGATGGAACGGCGATCATTCAGCAGAACTGGACTGGGAAAGATTCCCAGGTGTGGCACGCGCGCTGGACGCAGGACGGCAAGAAGCTTACGATTACGTTCGACGCGGTTAAGGATAAGCCAGCGATCGAACCTCTGCTCTGCGACCTGAAGCGTGGGACGCTTGTACCGACGTCATGGGATGCGAAGGTGCTGGGGGTCATGGGGCCTCCCCAGTTGACGCCATTCGGCGGCAAGAATGTGCAGCAGCACAGCGTGGCGACGTGCCAGAGCCTGAATTCGGGCAATCCGTCACATAACTGCGTTACATGGGATTCACGTGCGAAGTAGTTATCGCTTAACTAACGACCGACGGCGCTTTGCCGCTGGCACCTGCCACAATTAGAGTTCCCAGCGGCTTGCGCGCATTATGAGATGTAGGCAGATCAAGACCCTAGCAAGACCACAAATCCCGGAAGGAGTATTTCGATGTCAATTCTTTTGAAGTGGCGCGTAGGACTGTTGGCTGTTGCCGCGGTCATTCTAACCATTGGTGCACCGCAAGCTATGCTCGCCCAAGATGTGGTGCACGGGGTGAAGGGCGTGGTGAAGTCAGTAGACAAGGCTTCTAAGACGATGGTGGTAAAAACCGCCGATGGTGCCGAGCACACGATCAAGTGGACGGATAAGACCACTGTGGAAGGTACCAAGGACACTGGCAAAGACATTGAGGAGGGTACCAAGGTTTCGGTGAAGTACACGGAAAAAGCAGGGGACAAGACTGCTGTTGGGGTGAAGAATCTTGGCAAGGCGACTGCCAAAGCAGTGGATTGATACCTGACGGTATAACTGCGTCTCCCCACTCGCCTAGCAGAGGTGCGTCCGCTTGTGGGATCGTCGCAACATCGTTGGCTTCTAGCCGAGCGCTCAGAGCCTCGCGAACTCGCCCTGCTGCTGACTGCCGGAGTAGTTGACGCGCTATCGCGGCAAAGGCTTTGAGGAGATGGACACCGAGGCCGTGCTGCAGCGGAAGGCCAGCATCGCGCTGATCGATGAACTGGCGCATATCAACATCCCCGGCTCGGATCGTGTCAAACGATGGGAAGATGTTCAGATTCTGTTGGATGCCGGGATCGAGGTTTGGACCACGATGAATGTAACGCAAAGATCTCCGTTGAAAGGATCTTTAACCCGTGCACGGAAAGCATCAAAGGACAGCTTGTAGATCTACTCTTTGGATAGAAGGCGCCGTACGCTCTCTTCGAGCTTTTCGGTCAGTTGCGCGGCCTCTGCACCTTCCTCGACGGCAATAGCCTCGCCTACATGCACCTCCAGCTGCCCTGAACGGAACCATCGGGTCCTGCCTCCGCGCATCTCACCCAGCCCTATCAACGCTACCGGCAGCACGGGCACGCGCGATTGCTGCGCGAGGAGGCCGATCCCCGGCCTGAACGGGTGCAGCATCCCATCGGGACTCCGGGTCCCCTCTGGAAAGATTAGTACGGCGTATCCTCGATCCATTGCCTCGCCTGCATGCGCAAAACTCTTTCGGAACCCACGCAGACGGGGCAGAGGAAATACATTGAACAACGCTGTCACCAGCCAGTACGCAACCGGTGCGAGCAGGTTGTGCAGCCTGCTCTGCTGATTTTGCCCCCTCCGAAGATCCAGAAGCACCTCACCCGACATTGCAATTGCAACCCGTTGCCGCAGTCTTGCAGGCAGCGCGTATAAGACCAGTGCGCCGTCGTAGGCGGTCACATGATTCGCAATCACCAGCATTGGCGCGAGCGGCAGTTCTGCCGTCTCGCGCACTACCCGTGGCGCGGCGAGCAACCAGATCAGCGGACGCATCACGTGTTCGATAAAAGCAACGCGGACCGCACGAATCGGCCAACCCCACGGCCACCGTGGAAACAAAGGCTCAGGCGCATCTCGCTCTTTCGGGAGCGCCTTCTGGATTGGGGGCACAGACTCCGGCATTTCGGGGGGACTCGGCGAAGCACGACCGGCCTCCGCCGCGGTACGTGCTGGCTGCGACGGAAGCCCCGTCCCTTCCTTCCGCTCCAGCAACGCCCGCAGATCGCCCAGCGTTTCCACTCCGACAATGCGATCGTCCTCGAACTCCAGGCCCAACCGCTGCTCCAGCGCAGACTGCAACTGCACACGGCCCAGGCTATCCAGATGCAGGTCCTCCGACAGCCGTAGCCGGTCGTTGGCACCTGAGAGAGACTCGCCCGTGATCTCCGCAATCACGTTGAGCAGTACATCCGCTCCCCCGGTGCCCGAATCCCCTCGCTGCTGGCTGCTCAAGAGCGATGCGCAAGCCCACTCTGCCACCTCTCTGCGCAACAGTTTCCCCGTCGAGGTGTATGGGAACTGCAGATGAGGCCACCTCAGCGCTCGCCGAATGTGCTGATACTCCGCCAGCCCGCGGTTGGCTTGACCGACAAGTACATCAAGATCGGAATCGCTCCCCGAAAAGAGCGTGACTGCAACCGGCTCTGGGCCACCCATCATCTCGCACGGCACCACGACGCATCCGCGTACTCCGGGCAGTTTCGTCATCGCCTCTTCGAGATCTGCGGGGTGCACGTTCATCCCCGCGCCAGTGACGATCACTTCACCTTTTCTGCCGAGAAACCGCAGCTCGCCGGACTCATCTTTCACCGCCAGATCGCCGGTCGCCAGCCACTCGTCCCGGCGCGGACGCAATGTGCCTCCCTGCCACGTCGCGGCTGCCACCATGTCTCCGCGCACAAAGATCTCGCCTTCGTCGCTGATGCGAACCTCACGCCCCGGCAGAGCCTTACCGATTGTTCCGCGTCCGATACGAAATGGATGGTTGAGCGTCACAAGCGCGGTTGTCTCGGTCATGCCATAACCCTGAATCAGAGCGAAACCAAGCCTGTTCCAGAAATTTTCCAGATCGGCAGGCAATGTCGCTCCGCCCGAGATGACTGCCCAGAACTTCCACCCGAGAGCGCGATGCACCTGCCGGAAGCGCCACCACCGCTTCCAGACTGAGAGATCCTTTGCCCGTTCCAGGTCTCCTGCGAGCGAACCGTAACGCGCCAGCAGATGCGTCCTTAGCAGCTGCAAAACGCGCGGCACGGTGACCAGGACCGAAATACACTCACGATGTATAAGCTCCGTCATCCGCGACGGCTCAAGCTGTTCGCCAAAGTGGACCTCCGCCGCCAGCAGTGGAGGCGTCCACATGCCCATGAACTGCCCGAAGACATGGCTCAGCGGCAGGGTGTGTAGAAACCTCAGCGGATGCACCCACCGCTCGTACTTCAGGTATTTGGCGATCTCGGCCTCGATGGGCTGCAGGCTCGCAAGAACATTGCGGTGCGTCAGGACAACTCCCTTCGGTTCCGCAGTTGTGCCCGATGTAAAAATGATCTGAAACGGTGTCTGCCCGTTGACGGCATCGCTCACTGCGAACATCGGCGTAGTGGGCAGCTGTGCTTTTATTTCTGAGAGCAATAAGCGCGGAACATCGCTTTGCAGGGAAGCCAAGAGTCGGCGATCGCCCACGATCAGCTTCGCCGAAACATCTTTTACGACGCGGTTGGCGAACTCGGTCGAACCTGTCGCATCCAGTGGAACCGCGATCACTCCGCGCAGTAGGCAGCCGAAGAAGACGCCGAGCCACTCCGCGGAGTTCTCACCCCAGAGCACAACCCTGTCGCCCACGGCCACTCCGCGCCGCTCGAGTTCGGCCGCTGACCGGCCTGCAAGCTCTGCGAGCTCACCATACGTTGTCGGATAGCGCCGATTGCCGCGATGAGCCACCACCGCAGTCTCCGCAGCGTGCCGGCGAAAGTCCTCAACAAGGCTGGCCAGATGAAATCGCACTCCGCCATCATAGATGTCTATCTCGTTGCAGGCATGATTATCGGCGCCGTTTCAGGCATGGTCGGCATCGGAGGCGGCTCCTTCTTATCCCGGCTCTGGTCTACTTGGACTCGCAAGGGACAGAAGAATACGACCCGGAATCAGGTATGACGATCATGCCGGCACACGTGAACGGCATCGCAAAATGAGTAATGTTTGACGACGACCGCTTCAGCAAACTGAAGCAAATTCAACAGCCGTGTTCGGTCATCAACGAGTACAAAACCGTGCCTCGTTGCGTGAGTGGACCATTGTCTATTCACTTACGTAGACATTCTGATGAGCGGTCTTCGTCATGGATGTTGGGCCTTCGGTATGACCGTGTCGACCGTCTGCTTGCATGAAACTGCTTCTGTAGACTCATTGTGCGGGGTAGCTGACAGACCGCCTTCGAAGGCGCAGTTGAGCCGACTGATATAACTGACACTTGCGAGACGCCTAATTTCGCCTTACTCTGTTACCGTTCCTTGCGCCCCTTTTTGTACTAAGGCTGACAGCAAAGACCGAACAACTTGTTGAGCCTCCCTGAGTACTCGACCTGTCGGCCCGTTAACTCCTACCTGTGAAAGGAGGCATCGTCGGTCCAAACCAACGAAGAGCAATTTCTCGGAGTATCTCGGGATCAACTGCGAATCCACTTTCGACGTCAATTCGAAGTTATTACCCCGCCGGCGTCGCCGCGCGCGATAGATGATGCATAACGGCCCGACCGGTGGTAACTCAACAAGGAAAGGATGCAAACATGACTCGTGGACTCTCTCTACATATTGCTTTGAATGAAGTTGATCCAAACAGCTATGAAGGCTGGGACGGAAAGCTCGTAGCCTGCGAAAACGATGCCGATAGCATGCAGAAGATCGCTTCTTCGCTTGGGTACGACACCCAAAAATTGATCACTCCCAAGGCAACGCGCTCGGCAGTCATTGAAGCGATCTCAGAAGCTTCCCGGAAATTGGAACGGGATGACATCTTCTTGCTTACATACTCAGGCCATGGGGGCCAAGTTCCTGATACTAACAGCGATGAACCGGATAGGAAGGATGAAACCTGGGTCCTTTACGACGGTGAACTCGTAGACGATGAGTTACACGTGCTTTATACGCAGTTTAATCCCGGCGTTAGGATCTTTGTCCTCTCGGACAGCTGTCACAGCGGTACAGTCACTCGTGCGATGTACGAGCGTACTGCGCCCATTGAAGCGGAGTTCGGTGTTAGGCCTAGTTCAGTGTTTCGCTCGAAGTTGATCCCACATGAAGTTCAAGCGAAAGTGACCGAGTCCCGCAAGAAAATGTTCGAAGGAATCCAGAATGACACAAAAGCTGCCCTCAAGCGGTCACCGGAATCGACGGTATTGCTTATATCGGGATGCCAAGACAATCAGCTTTCGTCAGACGGGGATGTAAACGGCCTGTTCACCGAAGCCTTACTAAGGGCCTGGAACAACGGAAATTTCAAACAGGACTATCGTCACTTCCAGAAAGCGATCAAACTGCACATGCCACCTTCGCAGCAACCGAACTACTTCATTGTTGGTGCTGCGAATAAGCTTTTTGAACACCAACGGCCCTTCACTATCACGACGAGTTCCGCGGCCACCCGCATATCCGCAGCCTAAGTTGGACCACTTCCGACGCTGGGGCTACCTGATTTGAAGAGGTAGTACGAAGCCTGATCCCTGCCATGAGTCGTTGAAAGGAAATCCTTTCCGCTTCTGAACTGAAACCGTTACCCCTGCAGCAGGCCAGCCTTGGTCAGGTACTGGGCAGCGCGGGATATGTCACCTGAGCGGGTACGAGGAACAGCGGCCCACGCGCGCAGCGACATCTTCGCCCTCGGCCTGATTCTCTACGAGATGCTCATCGGCCGCGCGCTCGTCGCGCTCGAGGACGGGGTTGTCTACCACATATATTCCGCATATTCGCGCGGAGTGGACAGCCTCTGGGGTATGTACCAGTGGCTCGATCGCGCCCCCCAAGTCGCGTTACGAGACCGGCGTCTGGTGGCAGCGACACAACGAGTACGACAAGCGCTGAGCGATGTCGTGGTTGTCGTGGCGCAACTGCGGGACGGAGATCTCACGACGCATGGCTTCCGAGCGAGCTTTTCCCCGAGCCTCAGTTCCACGATGCTTCCTCAGTCGCTTGTAACGATGTTGGCGAAGACGCCTGCACTGCGGGCGACAGCGATTGTAAAGCCCTCGACCTCGCGTTCAAGGCAGGCGCGGATACTGTACAAAAAAGCCGGTAAGCTCCCGAGTGGTCGACAATCCAGATTCTGAAAAGCACACTCTGACCTTCGGTCGCCTACGACCGGGTGATGTGAAAGCGCCAGCAGCCGCGGTGCTGCTGAACTACAATGTTGTGCCAGACAGCTACAGAGGCTTGCTGAGGGCCGGGTGCGTAAGTAGCTCGAAAGGGTTTCTATGAAGCTGAAATGGTTTCTCTCTTCATATCTTCTGGCCTTCACTTCGCTCGCTCTGGGACAGAGTTCCGTAGCAAAGAGGTCCTTTGCACTGGACGGATCCAGACTGGTTGACCTGACCCACAGTTTTGATCAAAGCACCATCTACTGGCCGAATGCCGAAGCCTTTCACTGGGAGAAAGAGCGTTGGGGCAAGACTAAGGCAGGCACGTGGTATGCCGCTGGCAGATATGCTGCGAGTGAGCATGGCGGTACCCATATCGACAGCCCTATCCATTTCGCGGAAGGCAAAGCGACTGTGGACGAGATCCCACTTTCGAGCCTCGTTGGTCCTGCCGTCGTTGTGGACGTGACCAAAAAGTGCGAACACGATCCGGACTATCAGATCTCTGCGGCAGACATCCAGCGATGGGAGCGCGTTCACGGACGCATCCCAAAAGGCGCCATCGTGTTGCTCCGCACGGGTTGGGGAAAATTCTGGCTCGACAAAAATCGCTACATGGGCACTGATGTTCCGCACGACATTACCCACTTGCATTTTCCAGGTCTTTCGCGTGAAGCCGCGCTGTACCTGACGAAACACACAGCTATCGGAGGCATTGGCATCGATACGGCCAGCCTGGATCCAGGGGCTTCAGGTGACTTCATTGCGCACCAGATCATCAACGGCGCAAACCTATACGGGCTGGAGAACCTCTCGAACCTCGAACGGCTACCCGAGCAGGGAGCTTGGGTTCTCGCACTGCCGATGAAAATCACGGGTGGTAGTGGCGCTCCGACACGAGTCATCGCGGTGCTCCCATAGATTGTTCTCTGGGGGCAACCACACGAACCCTGCCGAGCAGCAACTATGTAGGAATCGATGCACCATTGCTGACTAGCCAGCAGAACGAACTAGCCCGGAAAATTCACGAAGGAACAGCAACGGAAGGCCTCATCTGCTACAAACATGTTGTCAAGACAGTGTTTGAAGAAGCAGAAGAGGCCTTCGCGTGTCAGAGGTTAGCCCAACAGAGCGTTTGTTGTTTCCGGATATTTTCGATAAGCCGACGGTGGTGGCCTTCGATCAGCGTCAGAGCAGTTCCGATGGGGGAGCCGTGCTGCTGCGGGCGGCCGAGCGGGGCTATGGGTTGATCTCCGGCATGGCTGGCTGCCTGCGCGATGAACGCACGCTGGGAAGGTCGATCATTCGTTGCGAGATCTGTTTGCGCAGCGCGTGTTCTCGATTGCCTGCGGCTATCCCGATGCCAACGACTCGGCCCGTCTCGGGGCCGATCCCATTCACAAAATGCTGCTGGACCGTGATCCGGTTACGGGAGTTGATCTGGCCTCGCAGCCTACGCTGTCGCGCTTTGAAAACTCTGTCGGACCCAGGCAACTCTATCGTCTGGGCGAGGCGTTGGCGAGCAGCGTGATCGGGCGTCATGCCCAGCGGTTGCACCACCGTGCCCGCCTGGTGACCATCGATCTGGATCCGACCGACGATGGCCATAATCATCCGCGACCGTGGGAGGTGTATTATATCCCATTATGAGTTCGTCTGCAACACCTGCAAAAACATCTCTCTAAGACCCTCATCATCGCAGAGCATGACACGGAAAGATCACGTGCCCTCAATTGTGGCAGTCGCGAGGTAGAACAACCCTGGTCTGCCTTCTCTACCCTCACTTCGAAGAAGAGCGCCTGAACACAACAGCACGAGGAGTTGCGCATGCACTTCGATAAATTTTCCTTCGGTACCCTCCGAATCGACGGCACCTACAAGCAGGATGCGGTGATCGACCGCGGAGTAATCCGCAAACGCAAGAAGACACCCTCCAAGAAATTCCGTGACGAGTTTGGGCATGCGCCCCGGTCTATCGAAGAAAAGATTCCCTGGAAATGCCACCGGCTAGTGATCGGCTCCGGAGCGTACGGCCGCTTGCCAGTTATGAAGGAAGTGAAACGTGAGGCGGAACGCCGACAATCGAATTGGTCATCGTGCCGACCAAGGAGGTCATCCGGTTAATCGAAAGGGAGTCAGCCGCAAACGCCATTCTTCACGTGACCTGTTAGAAGACTCGACAGAGACCAGCGATTGACGCCTGTTAAGGGCGGGTTATTCTCTGCCAGGCATTCACAGCCGCCTCGGCAAAAGGGCAGGGACAGGGTGAGATATTCCGCCCAGGGATCACCAAAATGCGAACGGGTCCACGCTTCCGGCAGAGCCGGTGTTAAATCCCCTGCAGCCGCCGATTGAAATAAGATGGGGCTCGGCGTAGCATTTTGTTCTGGCAGATATCTGCCAGATGGAGGTGAGTCATGCCAACTATGAAAGAATTCACCGTCCACTTGGAAGATCGCCCCGGCACTCTGGGCAAGCTCTGCCGGGCCCTCTCTGACCAAGGTGTGAACATCGTCGCATTCCAGTCGAATCCAGACGAAAAGGGCAAGAGCACGTTCCGGCTCGTGACAGACAACCCCAACGCAACGGAAGCGGTGCTGGAATCCGAGCACACTACCCACACGGAAACACAGGTAGCGGAAGCGAAACTCCCGAACCGTTCCGGGGCGCTGGCCGGCGCGGCCGCGAAACTCGGTGAAGGAAACATCAACATCAACTATGCCTATGCTGGAATCGAACCGGGAACGAACGCGCCGGTGGTGATTTTCGGGGTTGCGGACGCCGGCCAGGCATCGAAGATCCTCGACCAGGTAGCCGCCGCAGCCGCATAGGATTCTTCAGTTTTGCCAAAGCCCAGGCATTCCCGCCTGGGCTTCTCTTTTGCCCCGACTCTTAATCGACTGAATCAACAAGCGCATGTTGTTTGATGGGTAGTAGGTTCAGTCGGCTTATCGGAGGTCGCGCGCTGATTGTGAACGCTCGCGTGTGGGACCTCACGCGAGAGAACCTCTTCCGTTGCGCTCGCGCTGGCGCAACTTCCTGTAAATCGGGTCCAGGCGTTTCCGGTAGAGATCGACAGTATTTCCATGCCTGCCGCACTCATTTCTCCCGAGTGACGGGCACACCGCACGTTATCGGATAGGGGAACGGTTGCCGACTCTTCGGGAGCTTGCACATGATCGCCACCTTCCAGGGCAGCCGCGTAAGCCGCCTTATCCGCTCGAAGGAACCTGGACAATCGGCGCTACTTCAGTTCCGAGCAACTCGATTGAGCGCTTCATTGCAGCAGTTTCGAGCGATGCCGAACTCATTTGGAAAGTGATACGGTTGACGCCGCCGAGCGCATCGCTAGCATCGAGCATCTTGCTGGCAACGGTCGCTGGATCACCGATCAAGAAGGCGCCTTCCGGACCACACATTGCATCGAACTGCTGACGCGTGGGTGCTGACCAACCCCGCTCGCGACCGATCGTCGCGACCATATATGCCCGGCCCGGGAAGAAAGCGTCCTTGGCGTTTGCGGTGCTCTCTCCGACAAAGCCCATCGCGTGGACTCCGACTGTGAGTTGCTCAGCGGCGTATCCGGCTCGCAGCCCACTCTCGCGGTAAAGATCGACGAGGGGTCGGAAACGCTTGAAACTGCCGCCGATGATCGCGACCATAAGTGGAAGGCCGAGTGTGCCGGCCCGAGCGAAGGATTCGGGTGAGCCGCCGACGCCGAGCCAAACCGGGAGGCGCTCCTGATGGGGCCGGGGGAAAACGCCCTGCCCCGTGAGCGCCGGACGATAGCGCCCATGCCACGTAGGATGAGCCGTCTCGCGAAGCTTGAGAAAGAGGTCGAGTTTCTCCGCAAAGAGCGCGTCATAGTCGCGTGTCTGGAAACCGAACAACGGATAGGCCTCGCCGAAAGAGCCCCGGCCAACGACAATCTCAGCACGGCCTTCCGAGATGAGATCGAGGGTAGCGAACTCCTGAAACACGCGCACAGGGTCGGCGGCGCTCAATACCGTGACCGCGCTCGTGAGGCGGATGGTCTTGGTGCGAGCAGCTGCAGCCGCCAAGATGATGGCTGGGGCGGAATCCAGAAATTCGGCACGGTGGTGTTCGCCCATGCCGAAGACGTCGAGCCCAACTCGATCAGCGACCTCGATCTCTTCAAGAAGATCGGCCATGCGATCGGTTCCCGAAGGTGGCTTGCCCGTCCTAGGATCGGGGAGGATTGCTGCAAAACTGTCGATGCCGATTTCCATAATGGTCCCCTTGCAGAGTCTTTGGTGGCGAAAGCTTGGTTGTTTGGTAGCAACCTTCGCTGTTGGAGAAGCAAATACCAAAACTTATATGTTGTCCATACCTTGGCATAATCCACGTCTCGCCCCGCAGGTGATGCTTGGGTCAGAAATGAGCCGACAAAGAAGTGCCCGTAGTTAAAGACACGATCCTAACGGTGGCCCTCTTGTTCGCCCAATTCTTCGGCGCGTCTTCCGATTCTCTTGAGCACTTCTTCCATCTGGCGCTGCTCCTCGGGCGAGACATCCTGAAATGCACGTTGGATGAGAGCGGCGTGCTGGCGGAAGATCGGAACGAATACCCGGCGTCCCTTCTCCGTAAGCGAAACAGTGCGAACACGGCGATCGCTCTCGCTTTCTACACGACTGACCAACCCTTTCTTGTAGAGTCGATCGACTGCGACGCTGACAGATCCGGGGTTGAGGTCTACCTTCGGGCCAATGGCGTTAACGGGCATCGGCCCTTTGTGCAGTAGAACGTCAAGGACCCGGAAATCCGAGTCCCCCAGGCCCTCCTTAAGAATGGGAGGGAGAGCAAAGTGACGGACCGCCAGGAAAGCCTTCATCATAATGAGCCAGGTGTGAATCGCTTCCGGCGTTTTTCCGTCATCCATAAAAATGAATCCCTCCCCAGTATAGTCGACATCAGATATATCGATATAGATAGAAGCGACACCGATATTAATGCTGGAAGAGCGCAAATCGATGTCGACTTTACTTCGTATCGAGTTCAGAAGCGGCAAGTCGCCGCGGAAGGAGAAAACAATGAAGGTTCTTGTTACAGGTGCAACGGGCACGGTAGGCGGCGAGGTAGTCAAGGCGCTTCTTCAGCGCGGAGCGGATGTGCGGGCTTTGACCCGCAAGCAGCCCAAGCCAGGTACGTTTCCTGGCGCGGTAGAGATCGCGCTCGGCGACCTGAGTGATCCGGTCTCAGTAGCGGAAGCGATCAAGGGTGTCGACGAGTTGTTCCTGCTGATTGGCAATGTCGCCGATGAGTTCACGCAAGCTCTTATCGCTTATGGCTTGGCGAAGAAGGCTGGTCTGAAGCATGTGACGTACCTCTCAGTCTTTAAGGCGGATCAGTTTCTCGACGTGCCGCATTTCGCTGCGAAGTATTCCGTCGAGGAAGCGATTCGTGTAGGCGGGATGCCTTATACGATTCTGCGGCCAGGGTACTTCGTTCAGAATGAGCGCCAGCTCAAGCCTATGTTAACCGGACCCGGCGTATATCCGGTTCCCGCGGGGAACCAGGGTCTGGCCGTGGTGGATGTTCGCGACATTGCGGAAGCGGCCGCGATATCGCTGACAGAAGACGGCCACAAGGGAAAGACCTACGACCTGGTTTCGTCAGAGATGTTGCGTGGTCCGGATGCGGCAGCCACATGGTCGAAGCTGCTGGGCAAAGAGATCATTTACGCCGGACACGGAGACTTCGATGGCTTTGAAGCGCAACTGCGGAAAACTGGGAGTCCGAGTTGGCTGGCCTACGATCTTCGGGTCATGTTCCAGGGCTACGTCGAGCGTGGATTCAGCAACACGGAGGACCAGACGGCGCGCTTTGCGGCCTTGCTTGGGCACCAGCCGAGAACGTACAGCAGCTTCGCTGAAGAACTAGCAAAGGAGTGGGCTGCAGCGTAAGCCTTTGGTTAGGTTCACAAAACGCAATTTCAAACAAGGAGCAGAAAATGTCTACGACATCAAACACGGTAGCGATTCCGGCCGACGACCCACGACGGAATCTGGTGGTTCGAAACCCGGATGACAGCAATGCCCAGCATCTCGGAGTCGTGGGCGACACCTACACGATCCTGCTGTCCGGAACGGATACTGCAGGTCGATTCACCCTGATCGATATGCACGTTCCTCCCGGAGGCGGCCCTCCACCGCATCGTCATGATTTCGAGGAGACCTTTATTCTTCTCGACGGTGAACTGCAAGCTACTTTCCGAGGGGAGAAGCGTATTGCGCGCGCTGGAGAAACGATCCACATTCCAGCGAACGCTCCTCACCAATTCCATAACGTCTCGTCGAAGCCGGTGAGGATGCTTTGCATCTGCTCGCCGGCAGGTTATGAGGAGTTCTTCAAAGAGTTGGGAACAGCGGTTGCGACGCGTACCACTCCGCCTCCCAAGGTCGATGCAGCGCAGGAAGCAGCGTTCATCAAGACAGTAATTGAACTGGTTCAGAGGACGAGGTCCTTGTCAATTCGTAGCCCTCAATGTCAAATGGCCGCGGTTCATCCATCGTGGCCGTTGCGGATCATCTCAACAGCTGGAGTCGCTTTGGTGCGGAGGGCCGTTCTCGTTGGTTTAGCAACAAAAAGCCACTTGTCCGACGAGCCGACTATTCGGCCAAGTGCTCTGCGTTCCATGCTCGCTGAGCGCATTGGCGATTATGCATCAAATGACGCCGACTGGGCCCGCGTACCCACCTCTGCTGAATGCCGAATCACGCGGCATCCATGGGAGGGTTTGTTTCTGCGGGAGCCGCCGGTAAGGTAAAGTGGAACGTCGCGCCACCGCCGCCGTCGCCGTTGGCCCAGATCCGTCCGCCATGCGATTCAACGATCGACTTGCTGATTGCCAAGCCCATGCCGCTGCCTTGTGGTTTCGTAGTAAAGAACGCATCAAATATCTGGTCGGCCTTGCCCAGGGGTAGCCCGGGTCCTGTGTCATTTACAGAGATCTTGATCTGGCCGTCCTCGCCCAATTCTGACTTCACCGTAACCACGCCGCCCGTGTCCTTTATCGCCTCGATGCCATTCAGCATCAAGTTCATGAGCACCTGTTGAAGTTGCACTCGATCCGCCACGGTCATTGGAAGATCGTCTTTGATATCGGTGCGGATTGATACTCCGTGGCTTCTGGCTTCGCTTCTCAGCATCCCGGTCATTTCGCCTATTACCTCATTTATCGCGACCAACTCTCGTTTGGGAGGGGTCTTTTTGTACAACGATCGCAGACGGTTGATGATTTCCGAGGCAAGGGTGCCCGCCTCGATGATGCTTTCCGTCCCTTTGCGAACTTGCGTCAGATCGGGCGGGTCGCGCTGAAGCCATCGCAAAGATGCCTTGGCATTATTGGTTGTGGCCGTGATGGGCTGTGCGAGTTCGTGCGAGATGGAGGCGACCAGTTCTCCCATCGTGCTGACCCGGCTCGCATGGGTAAGATCCGCCTGGAGCCGTTCAGCATGTCTGCGATCTTCAATGTCGTTCGCCACTGCACACCACTTCACGATCTTGCCTCGGTTATCGCGCAGTGGCCGGGCGCGCGTCTGGAACCAACGATAGACTCCGTCCGATCCACGCCGAAGCCGCACTTCATAATCCAGCGGTTGGCCAGTCGTCCGCGACGCGAGCCATCGTTCGGTGACGCGCTTGAGATCGTCGGGGTGAATCGCCTTCTGCCAACCTGAACCTGAGGCCTGTTCCGAGCTCAAGCCGGTGTATTCAAGCCATCCCCTGTTAAAAAACGTGCGATTGCCATTGGGATCGGCAACGAAAGCCAGTGCTGGCATGGTTTCTACTGCGTCGCGGAATTTCTTCTCTTGCTCCTGCAACTGGTGAACACGCATTTGATAAACGGCCCAGAGCAGCGCAACTAAGGCTGCAAAGCACGACAAACGGAACCAGTAAGTTTGATAGTAGGCCGGGGCGACGTTCAAAGCGATCGCGGTTTCTGGCCCGTTCCACAGTCCCTCGCTGTTGCTGGCGACTAGCCGGAATCGATAGGAGCCGGGCCCAAGGTTCGTGTAAACGGCTTCTCGCGCTGCAACCGGCCGACTCCAGCTACGGTCGAAACTTTCAAGAAAATATCGAAAGCGAATCCGTTCGGGCGCCACGAGGCTCAGCCCCGTGTACTCAAATGTGATTCGCCTGGGAGATGGAGGAATTTGAACGGAGCTGGCGAGGTTCGCGGTGTTGTTATCGGCGGTGATCGCCTCGATGTGAGGCAGCGCGGGAACTGAATAGTCCGTGATCTGGGATGAATCAACAACCGACAAGCCGCTCCTGAGTGAAAACCAGATCCTGCCAGCTGAATCCGAGACCACCGATTGGCTCCGCTTCACTCCTTCAGTGCCCTCTAGACCGTCGGCTTGGTCATACTCGCGCGTATCGACTGCCTTCACAGCACCACTTAGCAGTTTGTCGCGCGGAACGCGCAAAACATGATCTGAGGTCGCGATCCAAAACCTTCCGCTCTTGTCCTCCGCCATTCCGACTATTTGTTCGCGCAAAACGTCGGGCGATTCATGAGGAACCTGAAAACGGTTAGAGGCAAAAAAGGCAAGACCGGCAGACGTTCCACTCCAAAGAGTTCCGGATGAATCCTCGAAAAGGCAGTTCACCTCTGGCGAAGGCAAACCCTCTACCGTTGTATAGGTTCTCCAATGGCCGTTTGAAGAAGAACTCAGCCCGCTAGGTGTGGCAAACCACATTGCACCATCGCGGGTTTCAAGGATGGACGAGACGGTATTCGAAGCGAGGCCGTTGGTCGTCGTGTAAGTGGTGAAGTGCCCATCTTTGAATTTGCTGACGCCGCCGTTTAGCGTGCCGGCCCAGACAGAACCATCGCGGCTTTCATAGACGGCATAGACGCTGTTTTGAGACAGTCCATTTGCCTCTGTATAGGTCTGGCTTCTTATCGCTCCATTCCGAATCTGTAGACGGGTGAGCCCGCCGCGTTGACGTCCGAGCCAAACCTCATCCCCACTTCCACTGATGGAATAAACGACATCATTTGCAGGTACCGCGGATATGACAGGTTGAACGCGGCCATTCTGGAGTACATACAGCTGACCCTGGGCGGGAGCGAACCAGGTGCGATTATCAGCGTCAACATAGATGGGTCCGTTGCGCTCAAGAGGAAGCCCCGTGGCTGTTGAATAGGTCACAAATGCACTGTCGCGGATGCGGCCCAAGCCTTGGGCGCCTCCAATCCAAAGATTTCCCTCTCGGTCCTCAAATAAAGCGTTAATGCCTCCATCCCCGCGAAGCTCCCTCTCTTCTGAGAACGAAGTACCTTTGGCATTGATACGCAGCAGTCCGCGTGCCGTGCCCACCCAGATATTTGAATCACGATCGCGCAGCATACTCAAGACATGGACACTGCCGAGCGATGACGGCAATTCAGCACGACGAAGGCCCTTGTCGTTCCCGTGATACAAGCCGTGGTCGGTCCCGACCCACAGCTCTTCATTACTGATCGGCAGCAGGCAATTGATCTTTCGGTCGGGCAATCCTGCGTCGATCTTGCCAGCTCGGCCATCTGCAAAAAGAAAGAGACCAGCGCCAAGCGTGCCCATCCAAATCTTGCCCTCGGCCGTTTCTGTCATAGAAATTACCGGTGAGGAGCCGGGTAAGACAGTGGGCGCTGCTAGTCTCTGAATCTCGTCTCCCTTGAAGCGGAAGGTGCCGTGGACGATGTCCGAAAGCAGTATTCCCCCGTTGCTGTCTTTTGAGACTGCAGTGATCTGGGAGGTGAGTGCTTCTGCACCGTATGTGACGTTCTCAAATTTGCCGTCTAGTTGACGCAGTACGTCGGTGCCCTGGGGACGCAGCCACAGCTTCCCGGCAGCATCCACAAGCAGTTGCAATATGGGAACCTTCGAAGCAGTGGTGTCGGACGTAAATGACACAAACTTGAAATTAAAACCGTCGAAACGTATTAGGCCCTTGTCGGTCCCAATCCAGAGGTATCCATCCGCAGTCTGCCCGATCGTGTTGACAGCCCCACCGGGAAATCTGCTCGCCCTAATCCATTCCTCGCGGACGTACTGCGATGGCAAGCGGTTGGGGTCGAGTCCACGTGCTTCATGGACGAGGCACAGTAGCACTATTCCGAAAAGGATCCATCGAATTGGCTTCAGCCAGAAAATCACGGAAGGTACTCGAATTTGTCAATTATGACCTCATTCTCGTTTTTCAGTGGGATCTGGCCCCTATGGAATACATATAAAGAGATACGCACCGATTCGCCACCCGGGGAAGGGACTCCCGAGGTAAACACATGCTGATTAATGAGGCGAGCGCTGCTCGAATTGGCCGAACCCGCTGTAGTCGAAAACGTTACCTGCCCGGGTTCCCAGCGAAACGAGTGTGTAAAGATACCGCTCGGCACCCGAAAGCGAACAATGTTAGCTGGAACGTAGTAGGGCTGGACGACATAGTGCGCATTGTCATTATCAATGTATCCCCAACGAGAAAGCTCAACGTCCAACTCGCGACGGTTCCGCTCCGAGCCAACACCGTCCCAGGTGACAAGAGTTAGGACAGCGGAGGGTTCGAGATGAGAAACATCGCGCACCTCGAAACGGTACGTTCCGTATCCCAGGCTGCGCGTAAGTTTCACCTCCGCCGCAGCCCACTTTCCCGGGCTTCCCGAGATGCGAAGATGCAGTGCACCTTTTTCGTCCGTCCAAACGTTCGCAGGATCGAAAAAGTTTCTTGACCCAGCGCGGAAAATCGGCCCGGTGCTCGTCGTCCACTCGTAACCGCTGAAGTTCAGTATCTTGGGCGACGGGAGTACCGGCGCGGGGCCTTCCCCGTTAACGACTGCCAGCGCCACCACGCCGTTGCCGGCGATCGGTAACGATTCAGTTTGGTCAGGCGGATTGTAGATTGGATCAACCAACAGGGCGGCATATTGTGTTCCCAGTTGAATCGAAGCTTTCCACCGGCCGTCAGGTTCGATATTCGTAAACGCCTGACTCGATCGCCCATACACGCCCCATCGTCCATCTGTCTTTGTGTACAACACGATTCGCTGCCCGGGTCGAGCCCCTGTGGCACGACCTTCGATTGTGTCTGTCTTGTAGTCACGACCCGGGAATATGTGTATCTTGTAGGGGCTCTCCTGATATGCCGCGGGGACCTTGCTGAAAGCAACAGTTGGAGCTGAATTTTTTGGTGAAGAGTGGCATCCGGTCAGCACAAAGTACACCAACAGCACTGAGAATGTTGCCGTACGTGCGACTATGTGCGAGCGCGACACCATCGATCTCCGTCACGGCGGGAAGAAAGCTGCAATCACAGCTCATTGGCGAGATTCGAGACAAACTCCACTCTGCAACTGCTACAAGGAGTTGCAGAGTGCTGCAACTCGCTGAGCCTAGTTTCCTTTGTGGTGATTGTACGCTAGGAACCTAAGGAAGCTCTGCGCAGGTTCCTGATTTGCGGGCGGCAAGCAGGTAGGTGTGTTGGGCAGGGTGTTTTTCAGCGATAGATCGCCGAAAGCGGCGGTTTTACTGCTTGACTCGGTGCCCTGCGAGGCCGTTTTCCGGCCTCTGGACACTACGCCCCCGAGCTCTGCCAGCCGTTTGCGGTGCAGATACAGATTCACCAGGGCGAAGTTCGCGCATAGCCGGTGATGGCTCTTCGCGATGCCTCTGTACCTCACCTTGTCGAAAGCCGAACACACGCTTCAGGATGCGGAACTGATGCGGGGTCAAGGGCGCCGTTTTTTGGCGTTCATCTTGACCCTTGACGCCGCTCCCCACGCGCATAAGCTCGGGCCGGGAACGAAGCTCAGGTGTTCTTTCTGAGCTTCGTTCCTTGACAGCGAGGTTCTTCGGGCCAGGGCTGCATGGGGTTGTTGGTTCAACTGCATCGTCGTTTGAAGCGTCGGGGGAACTCGCGTCCCCATCCATCTATCTACGGCCACTTCACTGCGGCCAGGATTACGGAGCCTGCCTCCCGCTTGCGCGGGAGGCAGGCTGCTCATTCAAGAGAACGGCCCCGAAGTGCGGCCATGTCAAGCCACGGGCTTGCCTGCGACGCGGTTACGCTGGCGAAGATCTCGGCCCTGGCTTCGCCGGCGCAACCTCCAGTAGAGG
>NZ_JQKI01000049.1 GCF_000745965.1 Edaphobacter aggregans DSM 19364
GAGCACCTTTCCAGTACCTAAATCTTTGGGGTTCTTGAATTGAATCGGAAGAAGTGACGCCGGCAGCAATTCGCCTTTCCTGCGGAATGCCTTGAGCCATCGACTTGGCTTGTTTGCCGGCCAGCTGCCGTACCAAGACAATGCCGGAGTGGCAGGCGCAGGAGCGCGCAACAACGTATTCGGCTTCGGCACATCAAATTCCGCCTTGTAAACGTTGACCCTTCCGGGCTCCGCCAAGGCAACGATCGCGAACAGCATTGCGAACAGCAACCCTTTGCGTAGCGACATGATCGGTATCCTTCCCAGAGGAGATTATCCGATTTTTTCTGGAGGTTCGGGCGGGCGTTTCGGGTGATTGAACTTTGGTCATTCTCGGAGACTCCGGCAGGTTCCAAAGGCTACTCGCTTTTCGCAGACCCCCGACTTTTCACGGACTCCACGTTGTCGGGCGGTCTGTTGTCGGGCGGTCTATAGTTAACAGCAAAACACCTTCCGTGTGTGCCGTACGACTCGTGGATTGAGTGCGGAAGATTTTCGGTACAACTTCGGACAACTGAGGCTATTATTGTCCAACCCCCGCGAAAGTAAAATCAGCCCTGTTCTTGCCTAACCCTTCGAAAAGGTAAAAGTGGCCGCATTTATTGTTCTGGACCCTCCTCATCGCCTTCCTGCATAGAGCGACGCCAGAAATCTTCATTTTGATAACGCGCCGCCAGGGCTTCGATGTCGACCGGCATCGAACTGATCGTGAAGTCGAAATTGCCTATCAGATTGACGTTGCGCCAAGCAACGGGCGAGGTGCCTTTGAGAATCGTGATGGCTTCCAGATCTTCTGCTGCCAGTTTTTGCTCATATACTCGCGAGAGGAGCAGGGTGTTGTAGTAGATGATCGCGTTGGCGATCAGCCGGGAGCATTCGTTCCAGATTTTCTGCTCCGCTTCGGTCTTCACGCGAAATTTACCGGAGTTGACGTAGGAGATCGCGCGTCGCATCCGGTGGTAGGCCTCGCCGCGGTTGAGTGCCTTCTGCACGCTCTGCCTCAAGGTGGGATCGTCGATGAAGTCGAGGATATAGATGCTTCTGCAGATGTTGTCCAGCTCCCAGAGCGCCTTCTTGGTCTGGTTTTGACGGGCATAGGAACTCAGTTTGCGCACGACCGTCGCCTGGGTCACATCCTTTTGCGCAAGTGATGCCAGGATACGCTGGATGTTCGGCCACTCTTTGACGATCAACGCGTCGAAGGTCTTGCGCGCCGGCTTGATGAGGTAATGGGAATAGTGGTTTGGATGCTGAAATCCGACCAAGCTGGCTATTCTCTTGTGCAGGTCGCGATACCGCGGCGCGAACTGGTAGCCGTCGAATAACAGCAAGAAGAAATTTACCTGGTTGGTGCCGTGGGTGTCAGTGGAATGCCGCTCCGGATGGATGTCGGTCGTGTTGTTGTGAAGGATGTCGAAGACGAAGTGGGACTCGTGCTCGTTGGTGCCGATGATGCGTGCGTTGCAGGGCACATGGTTGGCTACCAGCGTATAGGCGCTCACGCCTTTCTTCAGTCCAAAGTATTTGCTGCCATACCGGGCATTGATGGTGTGGATCTGGGTTTCGATGCGCTGACCGTCGCTGCTGGAGTGCTTCAGGTCATCAATGTCGTACTGATCGAACATGGAAAGCGCGGCAGTGGCGTTGGCGATTCCGTCGTTGCTGGCGTGCAGCGTTTCCGCCCGCAGGAAGTTGCGAGCCGTCGTCAGCAGTGATGAGTAGCTGAGTCCGGAAACCTCTGCCATCTTCCACAAGCCCATATTGGTGCCCATGGCGACGATGCAGGCAAGGAGGAGGCGCGAATCAACTTCCTGCTTGATATAACGTTCGAGAACGTGCGTGAAGGCGTTGAGAAAGTTCGTCTTTTCGGCCACGAACCACAGCAGTTTGGCGATGCCAATGCCCGGCAACTGACCGTAGAAGGGACTGTTGATGGGTTCCTCATCTGTGGGATAGATCAGAGACCAGCGTCGTTTGTCCTCGGTGCCGGTGATCTTGATATGTTTGTTGTCGCCGTTCTCGATGCGCTTATTTACACGCTCAAACTTGGCTTCCAGTTCTGCGCGGAATGCCGCGAGTGTTTCCTCTATTGTCGCCAACAGAATCGGCGCGCCAATCTCGCGCAGCACGGCGTCTTTGTCCTTCCAGCGCTCGGCGCTGATCAGATCGTCCTCGAAGCTGCGAAAATCGTTGCTGTCGCGGACGTACACGTTGCCCGCCTCCAGTGCATTGCGTAGCTGCCGATAGACCAGGAACTCGTAGCGATCAACCTCCAGACGCTTGTCTTTGCGCTTTTCAGCGGCGGTGTACATGTAGCGTTGCACCCCTTTGGCAAGGATGCCAGTGGGGAAGTCCGCCACCTTGGCTTGGCGAAGCGACTTGCCCTGGCGCAAGAGTTCCTGCAAGAACGCAACAGCTTCCAGGAGTGGCGCATCTTCAATCAGGCCAGCAAAATCCAGGTTGCAGAACAGATGACGCAGGTTAAGCTTGAACTTGGATTGAAGCGTGCCATAGTAGGCCCACTCAAACGCGGTCCTGTCGAACTCGATGTTGCGCATGTAGTCGGAGACCATGGCGAACCGTTCAGGTTCGAGTAAAGAAAACGCCCTCTGCTTAACCTTCGAGAATGGCGTTTTGCCCGGTATCGACTGGTCCATAAACAGATTCAGAACCTGACCAGCCGACTTCAGATTGGTGCTCACCTCTGTCATGGACTTCATGGCGGCGGCCTCAGCCTCCACCTTGGCCTGCTGCTCGTATTGGTCGACGAGATGGATGAATGCCTCGATCAGGTTGTCGTTGATCTGGCGGAAGCGATGATAAGCATTGCGGGACGTCCGAATGGGCACAGATCACGCCGATCAACTATCGTTGAGCGACCGCAAAACGGGAGGAAGTGGATGCCACAGATAGTTTTCGAGTTTGCCGCAGAAGCTGTAGAACACCTTTTCCGCTTGATCCAAGCGGTCATAGTGCCTGTTCAGAAAGTGCGTGTGATGGCCTGCTCAGACCGAGATTCTCTCTTGTATCAAGACTTCTCAGGTGCCCCAGATGATCTGCTATCCCAGCTCAAAGACGGCGTTGCTTGCTCCATAGTCATGTTCTCAACTGGGGAGATCAGATACGGTCTCATCACATGCCCTCACTTCAACGGTCAGAACCTCTCTCGCTGGATGGGGACCATTGAGATTAGTAGCTTGGATTGGCAGACGATTTGGGAACAGATTCTCGCTTCCCCGAATCTTGAACTGGCCTGCGCTGCAGTAGATGAGGGGATTGAACTCACTGACGAGACAATCGCTCAAGACTCGTTTCCTTGGAGTGACCCATCCCTGCTCGCTGGAGCGATCAGGAGCGTGGATGGCACTTGGATATACGCGCCAAGGGGTGCTTAGTTTTAGAGGTCAAACCGCCCGCAAAGTCCGCTTTGCGGCAAGTTCGGGCCGTCTGGACCTGCGAATCCTCGTTTCAGGGAAGTTGGCGTTCCCAGAGTTGCTACTTATTGATACTTTAAGCGTATGAGCCGAACGTTCGTGATTTCTGCAGAGGCTGGCCTGTTGATAGGGATTCTCATTGCTTTCTATTTGGTTCCCGGGAGCACCCCTGCAAGGACGTTTTGGAGCATCGCTGGCCTCTTCATTGCAGGAGCAAACGGCCTGATGATCATGTCTGCTGTCCGTGCACGCAAGCGTCTCATAGGAAAGTAGTCGGCATCCTCTCAGATCAGCCCGTGTGGAATGCTCCCCTGTAGGAGGCCTCCTCTGCGTCAGGGAACTTCGTTTTTTCTCACGCTCTGGCCTAGACTGCCTATGCTTCCTGCTATCATCACGCGATATGTCGCGAATCTTAGATGAGATCACGGCTGCTTATCCCTCACTCGCGGTTAGTCTTTCGTCTCTACCTGCGGATGAAGCATCGGATACATCCGGCACGGGTGGGAAAGATACCAAGGAATACCCAACCGCGGAAGCTTCGCTCAAAGACCTGGAGAGACTCGGCGCCAGGACAGAAGTCCTAACAAAGGCCAAGCGAGCTCTTGAGGATCCTCTATCCGTGAAGCGTTTCGTCGAGATCGCCGAAAATGTACAGATTCCCTTTGAGGCCCTGGAACGGGCTGACATCTACCTATTCGACTGACCCGTGTCGAATAGATCCAAGCAGAGCAGCGATGCGAAACGCTCACAGGCAGCGTTTGCTGATAGGTCGTGAACGGTCTGAGCGACCGGGCGGTGTGATCGGTCGCAGCAGCATCGGTGCTTCAAGTCCCGTGGTCGTTCTTCCCAGTGCATTGTGATTGACTCTTCGAATTTCTGAGCTTCGGGAGCGATCTGGCAGACTCCGCGCGGATTCTGCTTCGGCGTTGCAAAGCGTCCGTTGTTGCATCTAGGCGACATCTTGTACAGTCGACGCATGGCGCTCAAACGGATGGATAACGTAGGAATCGTCGTCGATGACCTCGGAGAGACGATTGATTTCTTCCGAGAACTCGGCCTTGAGCTAGAAGGGCGGGCCACGATCGAAGGAGAATGGGCAGGACGTGTCACCGGACTTGCCGACCAGCGCGTCGAGATTGCCATGTTGCGCACACCGGACGGCCACAGCCGTCTTGAGCTCTCCCGCTTCCTCACGCCGCCTGTCGTCGCGGATCACCGCAATGCCCCAGTGAACGCTTTAGGCTACCTCCGCGTCATGTTCGCCGTGGACGACATCGACGAGACGCTTGGCAGGCTTCGCAAGCGCGGCGCACAGCTCGTAGGCGAAGTAGTCCGGTATCAGGACTGGTATCGGCTTTGCTACATCCGCGGGCCTGAAGGGCTTCTCATCGGACTCGCTCAGGAACTCAACTGAGCGCGATGGGACTCGGCTATTCGAAAGTTGGGCCGGATCGGTCCTCAGAAATCGACTTCTGGTCAGGAATCCATAGCTGACGGAGAGCGCTTATCAGGATCAATGGTGCAGATGTCTGACATCTTGGCGGGTTAGATAGGAGCTTTCTCCGGGTGATTAGGCCTTCTTCGTCCGCTCCAATTGACGTTCTTGGTTACCATCGGCGAACTCAGTGACATTCGCGCAGCTCGACTGCCGATACTTCGCGGAGCCAGCTCTCTCAAGAGCACATTAACCTTCTAGTAACGATCTCGCCTACGTCTGGAGGCAAAAGAAAAATGGCTGGTCGTATAACGCAGCATTCTTTTGGAAGAGATAACTAGTGCCATCTTCATTGCTACGACCTAGAATACAAGTTGTTTGTTCTGTCCTAACATTAAGGCCCTGTAAATGACTGTCCAAATGTTCGTCTTAGCTTTCTGCGCTTTCGCTTTATGCGTTCCCGCCAAATTTATCCGTCAAAGGAACTTCTCCTCTGGGAAATGTATTTCCAGGAACCTTAGGGGAAGGGCATGTTGCCCGGTGTTAGCCACTGGAGTGGCAGCATGATCAAACTCACCAATATCTGCGTTGAAGGATTCCGACTTCTCGAGCTGATCGAACTTGCCATAGAGGCCGAGACTACGGTAGTCGTTGGCCGCAACAATAGCGGAAAGACCTCACTTGCCGAAGTATTCGAGAAATTTCTGGGAGAGCAGAGTGGTAAGTTTCGCCTTGAGGATTTTTCCGCTGCCGTACGGGAAAAATTCATTACGGCCAAGGCTCTTCGGACTGGGGGAAAGTCGACACCACAACAGGTTCTAGACGCGCTTCCAGTGATTTCCATCACGCTGACGTTTTCTTACGACCAAAACTCTCCCGATCTAGGGCCACTGTCCCCTTTCATTATCGATCTCGATCCGTCCTGCACGAGCGCTATAGCTCGGGTTGAATATTCCGCCATACTTGCAAATGTTGCAGCTCTCCTTGACATCCCGGCCCCGGAAGATGAATCGACAGCAAATGAGGCACTATTTCGTCATCTGCGGGAAGCAGTGCCGAACGCTTACACAATAAAGACATTTGCGATCGATCCAACAGACGACTCCAATCGGAGGGAATTCGACAAACTGTCGACGCTCACAGCGCTGATCCAGACTGGCCTTGTTAAGGCGCAACGCACGCTCGACCATGGAAAGCGAGGAGACCCAAACGTTATCGGGAAGCTCCTGGGCAAGTTGTTCAGAACAGCGAATACCCTCACGGCATCGCCAGGCGATCAAAAAATCGCTGATGCACTGAAAGAATCAGTTGCTCAGCTCGAGCAGGATATGCAGGGTGATTTCGATACACGGCTGAAGGAATTACTACCCGCTCTAAATTCGTTCGGTTTCCCGAGTCTGAATGATACGGAATTAAGGCCGCAAACCAATATCGACATTGAGAGCATTTTGACAGACAACACTTCCATCCTTTACACAGGGACAGACGGTGTTCATCTTCCGGAGGGATATAACGGACTTGGTACCCGCAACCTAATTTACATCCTGCTGCAACTGGAAGCGCTACACAAGGTGTACCGCAGTACGCCAACACGACCCGGAACACATCTCGTCTTCATTGAAGAACCAGAGGCGCATTTGCATCCGCAAATGCAGGAAGTGTTCATTGCACAGTTGAATGAAGCAATCGCCACACTATCGAAGAAATATCCCGATCAGCCTGTGTGGCAAGTGCAGTTCGTCGTTTCCACTCATTCTTCGCATCTCGCGAACGCAGCGCAATTCGATGCGATCCGGTACTTCTTAAATGACGCCACAACTACTGCGGGCATCCGAAGGACCAAGGTAAAGGATTTCCGAAAAGGCGGGGAGGCGATCGATCCCAAAGACAGAGAGTTTCTTCAGCAGTACATGACGCTGACGAAATGCGATCTCTATTTTGCCGATAAAGTGATCTTAGTTGAAGGCGCAACTGAGAAGATCCTCATGCCGCGCATTTTAAAGCTTGTCGACCAAACTTTGCCTGAGGAAACGAAACTCTGTCGGCAGTACATCACGACGATCGAAGCTGGCGGTGCACATGCCCAAATATTCTATCCACTTCTGGATTTTCTCGAACTCAAGACCCTAGTCATTTCCGACATCGATGCCGTCCGACTGATTGATGGCAAGCGCAAGAAATGTCCTTGCGCTGAAGCCGAATTTACCTCGAATGGAGCACTCAAAACTTGGTTCGACAACAAGGACATTTCTGTCGCGGCTTTGCTGGCAAAAAAGGATGGCGACAAAATAAAAAAATTTGTTCGCATCGCTTATCAGGTACCGGAAGATGACTCTACTCATTGCGCTAGGAGCTACGAGGATGCGTTGATTCTCGCTAACCTCACCCGCTTTGCGATCGCGGACGATGGAGAAGCCGCAAAGAATGCCTGGGAGTTAGCCCAAGGCTTCGGGAAGTCTGAGGAGGCGATCCGCTTTGCCATCATCGAAGCAGATTGGAACATTCCGAAATACATCAGGCAAGGCTTGGTGTGGCTTTCGGATCCGCCGCCGCCGCCGGAAGCACCGCCACCAATCGTACCCGATATATCACTAACGACAGGGACACCTGCAGAAGAGTATGCGATGGAGGCCTGAATGAGTAGCGAACCCTCACCCGCAGTAAAAGCGGCGCGGAAGGCCCAAGCTAGGCTTGCGCTGTGTTTAGCCGAAGGGAGGCATTTCCGACTTGAGGCGGGGGCCGGCGCTGGCAAGACCTACTCCTTAGTTGAAGCGCTGAAAACAATAATTACCGAGAAAGGGGCTGCACTGATGCACGCGGGGCAACAGGTCGCTTGCATCACGTACACCGAGGTGGCGCGAAAAGAAATTGCAAACGATATCGAAGAACACCCTGCCATTCTGGTGAACACTATTCACGGCTTCGCTTGGGCGTTCATCTCGAAATTCCAGAAGACGCTGCGTGAACTCGTCGCCAACCATGTCTCTCGGAGAGAGGCCGTTGAGGCCGCAGGGGGCATGCATGAACAGAACGTTGAATACAGCTATGGGTTCTTTGGCATCGACGAGAAACGAATCACGCTTCATCACGACGATGTTCCAAGGTTCTTTGCCGAAATGCTCGCTAATGAGAAGTTCCAACGGATATTCAAGAGCTCTTACCCCATCCTCTTTATCGATGAATATCAAGATACAGACCCACACGTGATGAACGCATTTACCGAACACTTTTTCAAGCCCGCAAAGGGCCCGGTGGTTGGGCTGTTCGGCGATCACTGGCAGACTATTTATCGGAGAGACTACCTTCTGGTTGACTACCCCAATGTTGAAGGCATCGATAAAGGTTCAAACTTTCGTTCAGTTAAGCCAATTGTGGATGTTCTTAACCTGTTGCGTCCGGAGCTCAAACAGGAAGTCGATGACGAAGAGACGACGGGAGAAGCGCGTTTCTTTCATTGCAACGCATTTACTGGGCAGCGAGAAGACTCCACTCACGCCAAGCAAGAACTACCTAGGGAAGCCCTTGCGCAGTCAACCGAGCGAGTAAAGGATCAGCTCAAGGAGGACGGCTGGGACTTCGATCCCCAGCGGACGAAGATCTTGATGTTGACACATAGCGCGATTGCAGCCGAAAGAGGATACCCGAATCTGGCAAAAATTTTCGATTCCAATGAAGCATTTGCCAAGAAGGAGGATGCAACTATAGCTTTTCTTGCCGACATGGTTGAACCGGTGTGTGTGGCATATGCCGCAGGAAACTATGGCACGATGTTCAACCAAATCGGTGGCATTCCAACAATACGGAAATCAGCCGATAAAGCTGCGTGGCGTGCAGATATGGACGCGCTGCTAGCGCTTCGTGAATCGGGAACAATCGGGCAAGTCATAGATTATTTGAAGTCAACCAAACGGCCTCGCTTGAGAGATCGTGTCGCTGAACGCGAAAGTGAAATTGCACGCCTAGGTGATGAGGCGACCGAAGACGAGCCCAACTCACTAAAACGCCATCGGAAACTAAGGAGCGTGCAATACAGCGAACTGGTAGAACTCGTTGATTTCGTCAATGGTTTCACGCCTTTCGCAACACAACACAGCGTAAAAGGCGCCCAATTTGAAAACGTTTTGGTTATTCTTAGCGGCGGCTGGAATCAATACAACTGGCCCAGATTTCTTGACTACAACACGACGGGAAACATTCCTGCCAAGGACGAGGCAGGTTATTACCGCGCCAGAAACTTACTATATGTTGCAGTGTCGCGGCCGCAGAGACGCCTCGCAGTATTGGCGACTCAGGCCCTGAGTCGAAATGCGTTGGCGACAGCGACCAGGCTATTCGGACAGACAAATGTGATCGCTTTGCCTATGGAAGTCTAAGAGGTTTGTCTGTAATTCCACTTAATTGATGACCAGAGCTACCACTGCTACTTTCCCTGAAACAGGGCTGGTATCCGCACTTTGTGATGACGCTGATAGGTACAGGTAAATGAACATGCATGAAATTAGCTGCCCGCACTGCGGGAAAGCATTCAAGATTGACGAGGCTGGGTACGCGAACATTTTGAAGCAGGTGCGAGACGGCGACTTCGAGCGCCAGTTGCACGAGCGCCTTGAGTTGGCTGAACAGGATAAACAGAACGCCGTCGAACTCGCCAAAGCAAGGGCTTCCAGCGAATCGCAGAAGGATGCCGCGGCTAAGGACGCTGAGATTCAGGAATTGAAGGCCAAGCTTGACGCCGGAGAAGTCGAGCGGAAACTCGCTGTAACGGAGGCGCTGAGCGCCGTAGAGAAAGAGCGCGATGCACTTGCAAACGAACTTGAGCTGGCAAAGCAAGATAAGCGGAATGCCGTCGAACTCGCCCAAACAAAGGCCGCCAGCGAATCGCAAAAGGATGCCGCAGCCAAGGACGCTGAGATCCAGGAACTGAAGGCGAAGCTCGATGCCGAAGAGGCCACGCGTAAGCTCGCCGTGACCGAGGCCCTAAGCGCTGTCGAAAAAGAACGTGATGCTCTTGCGAACGAACTTGAGCTGGCAAAGCAGGAGAGGCAGTCCGCTTCCAATCTAGCTGAGGCGAAGTTAGCGAACGAGTTGCAGAAGTCCGCCATGTCGAAAGCTGCTGAAATCCAGGGCCTGCAAGCCAAGCTCGACGCCATCAAGGCTGCGCAGAAGCTCGCGATTAGCGAGGCAGTCAGTGCGGTGGAGAAGGATCGTAACAAGCTTCAAGGAGACCTCGAAAAAGCTGAACTTGAGAAGCAGCTTGCCGAAAAGTCCTTAAAGGACAAGTACGAGACGCAAATCAAGGATCGCGATGATGCGATCGAGCGTCTTCGTGACTTGAAGGCTCGCCTATCAACAAAAATGGTTGGTGAGACCCTTGAGCAGCACTGCGAAACTGAATTCAACCGAATCCGAGCGGCGGCGTTTCCACAGGCATATTTCGAGAAGGACAACGATGTGCGAACGGGAAGCAAGGGCGACTACATCTTCCGCGACGCGGATGAGGTTGGAACAGAGATTGTCTCGATCATGTTCGAGATGAAGAACGAGGATGATCGTACCGCTACGAAGAAAAGGAACGAGGACTTCCTGAAGCAACTCGACAAAGATCGCACCGAGAAGGGATGCGAGTATGCGGTCCTTGTCTCCCTGCTCGAGCCTGATAGTGAGTTCTACAACACGGGAATCGCTGATATGTCCTACCGATACCCGAAGATGTACGTCGTCCGACCGCAGTTTTTCATTCCCATGATTACACTGCTTCGAAATGCTGCGATGAATTCAATTCAATACAAGTCAGAGTTGGCGCTCGTTAGAGCGCAAAACATCGATATCTCGAACTTCGAAAACCGACTGCTGACGTTCCAGACCGCATTTGCGAGGAATTATGACCTGGCCTCCAGGCATTTCCAAACTGCGATTGATGAGATAGACAAGTCAATTGATCACCTACAAAAAACGAAGGCAGCATTGCTCGGCACTAATAATAATCTTCGTCTCGCAAACGACAAAGCTCAGGACCTAACGATCAGAAAGTTGACTCGTGGCAATCCAACCATGGCTGCTAATTTTTCAGATCTCACGAATAGTATTCCTTCCGATGCTGGATGAGGTGGATCATCGATCTCCGGGTCGGATCTAGGGTGGCTGTCGTTTATAGGATCTCGGCGACCTCGCCTGCCTTTCGACCACAACAGTCGACGGCAGATTCAGGACGCATTGCGTCGCGGATTTGCGGGCCTGCCGTGAAGGTTAGCTGTGATCCGGGTCGGTGAGCGTTGCGAACTGGTGGACGCCAGGTGCATGTGCAGTGGGACGCGATGTTCGTGCGTCTGCTTGATCCCAAAACCGGTGAGTTGCTGCGCGAGCATCTGAGCGGCAAGCGCGGCGGGCATCGCATCTGCGATGCGGATCGTACGCCGCCGCAGTTGCTTCAACTGCTGGCACGTGCACACAAGGCAGGACCCAACATCGGCGCTGTCTGCGACGCCATACATGCTCGCCAGGGCGAACTCGGAATGCGTCGCATCCAGGGCGTTCTTCAACTGGTCAAGCAATATGGCAGCGCGGCTTGCGACGATGCCTGTGCGGCGGCGCTGGAGCTGCGCGTTCCTGAGTATCGCTTCGTGCGCCGCTATCTGGAGCGTAGTCCGCAAGCTCCTCTGAGCCTGCGGCAAGTCGATCCACTCATCCGCGAACTGACCCAGTATCGCGACCTGATCCAACAACGCATCAACTTCGAGGAATCCCAATCATGAACCTGATCGAACTCAATCGCTCCCTGGTCCAACTACGCCTGAGCGGCATGGCTGCCGTGCTGGAGACGCGTCTGCTCCAGGCGCAATCGGAGAACATGGCGCCCATCGACCTGATCTCCACGCTGGTCTCTGACGAACTGGCCTGCCGCAGCACGCGGCTCCTGGAGAGACGCCACAAACAGGCGCAGTTCCGCGATGCGGATAAGCGCCTGGACAACTTCGACTTCCAGTTCAACGCCCGGATGAATCGCAACCTGGTCTTCGAACTGGCCACAACGAACTGGGTCGGAAAGCGCGAAGATGCCTTGTTCCTTGGTCCGCCTGGGAGCGGGAAAGGTCACTGCGCACAAGCCATCGGACACGCCGTCATCCAGCAGGGCTACCGTGTGCTGTATCGCGAAGCCCACACACTGTTGGAAGAACTGGCTGATGCCACGCTCGATGGCAAGCGCAAGGAGTTTATGGACCTGCTGACCACCGTGCCGCTGCTGATCATCGACGACCTGGGAATGCGCAAGCTGCCGCTGACCGCTGTCACGCTGCACTCAAATCCCGGAATCACGCTTGTTTGTTTTCAATCCTTTTCCGGGATTTGAGTGCATTGTCGCTGCACTGAAATCCCGGACTGTTGCACGTAAAACCCGGACGAAGTTCCTGCTGAAGTTTGTCCGGGATATAAGTACAAAGATGACACTATCCTCTTTCCGTGCACCAGTTTCGGTCCGGGATTTGAGTACAAACAGCCCTGCAGATTCCGGGATTTAAATGCCGTTAAACAGCCCTGCAGAACATATTCCGGGATTTGAGTGCAGCGTGACAGCCCGGAAGTCGGACTTGACGGCAGGATCGTCGATCACCGTGTGCGCAAATCAGCCTACGTCCACGAACGCCTGCACAGCATGTCAGGCCCGCAGAAACTGCCAGATGAGCTTTACGACGCTGCCGAGAAGTTCCGCATGGACTCGAACGTGCAGGCATGGCCGGCTGGAGTGCCCGGCTTGCTTTGTGCCAGTGACTAAGAGACACACTGGAACGAGGAGAGCATATGGCACGAGGCAAGAGGTATCAGCCAGAGCAGGTGGTGAACCTGCTGCGTCAGATTGAAGTGGCAGTGGGGAACCGGAAGACGACGGCGCGGCATGCAAGGAGGCGGAGATCGTGGAGCAGACGTACTTCCGTTGGCGCAAGGAGTATGGCGGTCTGCAGGTGGATCAGGCGAAGCGGTTGAAGGAGCTTGAGCAGGAGAACGCGAAGCTGAAGAGGTTGGTCCGTGAGTTGAGCCTGGACAAGCTCGTGTTGAAAGACATCGCCTCGGGAAACTTCTAAGCCCTGAGCGACGGCGCAGTGCGGTCAGCCATGCCTGTGAGCATGGCGTCCGTGAGCGGCATGCGTGCCTGCTGTTGGGGCAACCCAGGGGTACGCAGCGCTACCGGCCGACACAGCGTGAAGACGAGGAAGCTCTGACTCAGGACATCGTTACCCTTGCCAGCCAGTATGGCCGCTATGGGTATCGCCGGATCACGGCGCTGCTCCAGCGAGCCGGCTGGCAGGTGGGCAAGGACCGAGTCGAACGCATCTGGCGTAGCGAAAGGGCTGAAGGTGCCAAAGAGACAAAAGCCAAGAGGACGGTTGTCACGCTCTTCCTTCAAGCGAGCATCTTGGGAGTAATAAGCCTGGTAGACGCCTTCTAACGTGCACCCTCCCGCTTGATCACTTCTCGTTCAACAAGGGCGGCGACTTTCAGATCCTCGAAGACTGTCTTCTCGAAGGGTGACTTTGAGCCTGCGTTCTTTAGAAGTAGTGGTAGTTTGGCTCTAACAGAACGAAAGCTTCTTTGCATCTCAGGTACAGTCATTGGATCATCGGCCTGCCTGAAGAGAGAACGCAACGCAGACATCACACCTTTTGGTCGACCGTTATGAATTCGAGCGTCCATTTTGTTGATATCGCTAGTCGAGCGTTGAGCTCGGAAGGCTTTGCTCTCAAAGACGAAAACTTCATGAGTTGCCTTGGCTGAACGGTAAAGCGCGATTCCCAGCTCAAGCGGCATATTGAATCGAGGAATCCCATGGGATGCCTCGATACGAGAAAGGTCATGAATCGAGAACTTGCTCTTTTCAATCAGTTCAATGATTTTTGCGAGGCGATCTTGGTTAGGGTGGGCCAAAGTCGCCGTGACGTCCAAACCCAGCTGTGTGAGGCCTACAACGTAGGCGACGTAGAGATCCTGAAAGTGATTGTCGTAAGGAATGTTGAGAAAAACAGGTTCTGGTTTTTTCGTCCTTGGCATGCGGTTCTATTTTTTCGCAGCCGTTTTTCTCGCAGCCGTTTTTTTCGCGGCGGCTTTGCGAGCGACTCCCCGATAGCTTGAAGTTTTGGAAGACCGCGATTTCACCGGCGCTTCAATGATTGAGCGAACGGCTGATACACGCTTTGAGCTGAGACCCAAGAACTCTCCCATCTGCTCAGCAGTAGGCACTCCGTTACGAACTGTGTACGCGCCCATAGTCCTATCAATTATATTCCAAGTCCAAGCTTCCAGACCACAAGCGGCATCTTCGACCGTTCACCGCGAGTCTGCTAAGCCGGTCCCTTTCACAAAGAAGTAAGCAATTTAAAGAGGTTGAATGTCGGCTGCCTGCCAGCCTTTAGGCCCCTTAATCACATTGAATTGCACAGCCTGACCCTCTTGGAGGCTCTTGAAGCCGCTCGAGGTGATTGCGGAGTAATGTGCGAAAACGTCTTCGCCGTTTTGACGGCTGATGAAGCCAAACCCCTTGGCATCGTTAAACCACTTCACTGTTCCCTGTTCCATAGTGTTTTCCTCGGTTCTCATCTGTTGCCATGCTCAGTCAAATTGGGGTTCGGGTCGCATCTTTGCTGAAACCAAACTTGTTCCCGTGCAAGGTGTTTGCATAGTAGCACCCGCTCGTCAAAATTGTGGCGTCCCCAAAATCCCGCGGAGGAGCCGCACTCTCCACTACAGTCCCAGGTTGTCGTTAACCGCGATCTCGATGTCCTGCTCCGACCCGAGATAGCGTTCGGTGGTCTGGATCGAGGAATGGCCGAGGAGGAATTTGATCTGCTCCAGATCCCCGCCGTTCTTGCGGCAGAGCTTGGCGCAAGTGCGGCGCAGGTCATGGGCGCCGAAGTGCTCGATCCCGATTTGCTTCGATGACTGTTCAACTACCGACCAGACCGCCCAGTCGCTCAGGGTGTCGCGATTGACTTTTCCCGATTTCGAGACCGAGCGCAGCAGCCGGCCGTCTTCGATTCCGGCCGCGGTCCTCCAGGCGTCGATGCCCTGCTTGACCCAGATGGGGATGGCGACGGTGCGGATGCGCCGGCCTTTGCCCTCGAGGTCGGCCAGGACCCAGCGGCCTTCCCTTTGCTGGATGGTCTCGACGTCGAGCTCGGCCAGCTCGTTCCGGCGCAGGGCGCAGCCGACCAACAGCGCCAGGATCACGTAATCGCGTTTGCCTTTGAGCGTCGACCTATCGGGAACGGCCAGCAGCTCCTTGGCCTGCTCGCGGGTCAGCCAGTTCCCTAGCCTGGTTCCCTTCTGGTGATGTTGGGGATGTCGGTCAGGCTGGCCGCTTCCTCCGATCCGATCATGCCGGCGCGCCTGGCCTCGCTGACCATCTTCCGCACGGCGGAGAGCCGGACGTTTATCGTCGAAGGGGAGAGCGACTCCATACCCGTCCGCCATTCCATGAATAAGGACGGGGAGAGAGGCCGGCTGGCAAGAATTGGAAGAGGTCGTCGAGCGCCTTGGCGTAGTTGCGCTTGGAGTGCGGCGACGGGACGGTGTCGAGGACCAGCTTGCGCAGCCGGGCCTGGGCCGGGGTGAGGGCCAGGGGCTCCCCTGCCCTGCTTTCGGGCGATGGGACCGCCAAAACGAGCTGGTTGGTCATGCCACCATATTACCCCTGACAAGCGACCTTGTCGTGGGTAAAATGACGATCTGTTGAAGATAATTATGAGCAAGTCGGCTCATTATCCCCGATCATAATAAGAGGAACTTTATGGCGCGAAAGCTGAAATGGAGGCATGACCTTCACAACATTATGAAGCACGTGGAGAACTCGAAGACCGAAACCTGGCGAAGAGTTGATCTAGAAATCGCCTTCAATGTCAGCCGCCCTGCAGCTCAGCGAATCATGCGCGCTATCGGGAACATCGATAACATCGGTGGAACCCATGCCATATCGCGAGATTCGGTGATTACCTATTTGGAACACCTAATCGAAGCAGAAGACCCTACCAAGGCCCACCTTTGGCGATTGCAGAATCTCGAGCCCGCACCGCGTCACCGTAAAATCCAGGGGGCCGTCCCGAACGATCTTCACTCCGTTATGGTCAGTTCCCTTCCCCCTAACATCGTACTTAAGCGGGGCGGAATCGAGGTCACCGGCAACGACTTCAAGCATGTCATGGAGAACCTCCTGATCTTGGCCCGAGTTCTTCAAAACGACACCGAGACTGCGGCTCAACTAATCGATCCCCCAAAAAACCGCACCCCCTCAATCGATTATGAACTTATGACCATGTTCAACGATCTGCGAGCTCGAGAAGCGGCATACCAAGCAGCTCAAACTGAAAAGCAGAAGGCTTGACAGTCTGGATTGGGAATAGTGATCCTCATCAAGTACTGCAACTGGTGATACCGGCTACCTATCAGATACCCGGTATCGTTTCCGCGGAGATGCTAGGCGCTTCGACTTGACACTTTGCTTTCGATTGAAGGCGAGTGTTCGAGATAGAACCTGAAGGCATTCATCACGAATTCTGCGACAGTTAGCCTTACGCCCCGGTTCCTTTCATATTCTTTCCATTGGAGCATCACAAGCGCATGCTCTTCTGGGGCAACCTTAAGGTTAAGCTGAGTAACCTCTTTTTTTCGAAGTGTCCGTCCATCGATCTTCTTTATCGGGGCCACAATAGGTGCCGACTGGGGAGCGCTCTTCGTGAACCCCATTTCCTGAGCGACAGCAATGGAACCGGCGGTGGCTGATGGGCCTCCCCTGTCTTTCCTCGCCCTAAGCTCCGAATCGTCGATCGAAAAATCCAATTTCGTTCCCGTTCGTACAGTCATTTCCCAGCCGCCTCCATCTCTGCGAATTCTTCCTTGACTTCCTCTTCCGCTTCAACGTCCTTCAGAGGCCAGTCTCCCTTAATGAAAGCCGTAACTTCCTTCATAAATTCTTCTGCGTTTTTGATGGCAGCGCTTGGGCTGGATGCGTCGGCAGCCGTCAATTGGTAAATAGTTCCACCGATGTTAAACGTGACCTTGAAGGCCGCTCGTTGGAACATGTTCACCCGCAGAATAGGAATATCATTCTCTCTTAGTTGATCTAAAATGCGCTTCATGGCCCTGTCTCTAATGACGGGCGAAGTCATTGATAGAAATACACAAAAGGGAATTTTTCTCTTGAAGATACTCTCTTGCTTTCGTATTACTTTGATTACACTTACCGCTTCATCGGCATCGAGTTGATTTCCCTGCATGGGAATGAGAACGAGATCGGCCCTTCCAATCGCAACGGACACCTCCTCGTTTTTGCTACCTTCTAGATCCACAAGAACATAAGGATCCGGTGCATTATCAATATGATCAGCAACATCCGTTCGATGAACAGGCACGATCGATAAATTCTTTGGCACTAGTTCAGGGAATCGCTCTGCCCATCGATTGATTGGCGAATTCGGATCTGCGTCAATAATTCTTGTTGCAGCACCGTGATGGGTGAGCACACTTGCCATTGTTAAAGTTGCAGTGGTCTTCCCTACCCCACCTTTGCTAGAAGCGAGAACAATTACCGGCATGAATCCTCCATAGATACCGGCTAGCTACCGGATACCCGGTAGGTACCTGCTATCCATTCCTTAAAAAGATTATGTATCGGGGGTAGGACACATTGGTTACTTTTACGTATCCGGTACCTAATGAGTACTGGATACCCATCCAGTATCCGGTAGCTACCAAGTAGCCGATTAGTAGCATTATGGTACCGGGTAGCTAAATGGTACCCGGTACTTGGCTTTCCGCACTGATATTAAACTCCCGTCGTACCCGGCGATTCACGGATAATAGACACGTTACCTCGAACTATCCTCGAAACCCACACCAGGTTCAGCCGACCACTTTATACCAGTACCGATTGATATCGGGTAGCTACCCGATACCTTTTCGCTATCGGCTATTTCAAATTGCCCCTGGTAGCTTTCAGATACCGGGTATCTATACGGGCATCTCACGAGTTCTATCTAGACTAGCTCGGCAGAAAGGATCTCTAGTATCGATCTGCCTCCTATTCCGAATAGCACCAGGTATCTTATTGGTAGCTGGTAACCCGGGACGACCGGAAACTCGTTGACTCGTACAGAAAACAGGGAAGCGGACTCATTACCAGCCAAGTCCGCAGCATCATAAGGGTCCGGATCGTCGAGAATATGCGGACTTAGCTGGCAACGAAGGCTTTTTCTCTTTTAGATTCAATGTTTAGGGAATTATTCTCGAAGAAAAACTTGCCAGCCGGGTCCGCGAATCGACCTTAGGAACGCGGACTTGGCTGGCAGCGTATGTGGTGCGGACTTGGCTGGCAGCGTATGTGGTGCGGACTTGGCTGGCACAAATACACACATCTTCTTACTTTTCAGTTATGTATCGCCTTTATAGAGTCTACTTGCCCAGGAGACAGAAGTAACAGCACGGCGGAGCCGTCTACCTTAACGGACTCGGCTGGCAGTAGCATTGCGGACTTGGCTGGCAATCCATGCATGTGCCTCTTATTATCAGTACTTTACGGGGAAGGGCTTCACCGCATCCATCCTTCGATCCCGCGGACTTGGCTGGCAATATGACGTCCATAGACAGGAAAGAATGGAGAGTCCCGCGGACTTCGCTGGCAGAAAACAGGTTAGATAAATCGAAAGCGGCAATTCTTGATGATATTTGGTCACGCAGGATGCTCGTTTGTCATTCAATACCACTCGCAGCGGACTTGGCTGGCAGCGAAAAATTGTGAAACATCAATGGCTGGCGCGCGGACTCAGCTGGTAATTATGCGAACTTGGTTGGCAGCCAGTGCGAACGGGGCTGGCAAAAGTGCGCGGACTTGGCTGGAAAAGATGCGGACTTGGCTGGAAAACGCGCGGACTTGGCTGGCAATTTTTGCCATCTAACTTATTTGTTTTCTGTGGAGTCCAAAATGCTATAGCAATTCTTTTTGCTTCACAGTATTTGCTTTCTACAGGATATTAACAACAGCATCATTCGTATTCGGTGGGAGGTTGAATGGCGGCAAACAATCACGCAAAGATCACGGCTCTCTTGCCGCTGCCCGTTGATGTTGATGTTGATGTCGATCTGATTAGATTTGAAAAGAACCTTTTGAACATCGGCTTCTTTTCTAGTCATGACCCCCGCACCAAAAATCAAAATCGATCCTCCCGTCGGATGGAACAGACCGTTAACCAGGACGGCAAGAGAATCCGTGTCAGTGTTGAGTTTCAGTCATCTGAAGTGCTTGGTCTACCCTCTACAGCTGACCGAGATAAGTTTCTCGCTTTCATGAAAATTGTCAATGAAGAAAGGGCACGGGAAGGATTTATTGGAAACAAAATTCGTTTCCGTGGCAGCCGTCTTCTGAAAGAACTCGGAATTTCTAGATCGGGAAGAAATTACGATGACATATACGAGTGGGGAAGAAGGCTCGCTCAGACGACCATTACTTCAGAAAAGGTGATATATCTTCCTTCTCGAAAGAAATACTCAGATCGTACGGTTCACGTCTTCCGTTCCTTCCAGCGCGTTGGAGAAAGCAACAATGATGGCTCGGATCGTGTCGATCTTTTCGAGATTGAGCTAGAGGACTGGCTACTCGAGAATCTCAACCACGGCTATGTGGTTCCGGAAGACTTTAACGCATACAAGCTTCTATCGAGGCCCACTGCTAAAGGGATCTTTGGAAATCTCCATTTATGGTTCCACGCAAGCCAGGGAAAATCGGTAGAGAAAGACTATGTGGAGCTGTGCAATTATCTCAATGTCACACCTTACCAGCACCTATCGAAGATAAAGTCAACGATGGGAGCTTCTCTCGATGAACTCACAAAAATCAAATATCTCTCTAGCTGGCAGGTTCAACCAATGGCGACGAAGAGGGGATACAAAATCGTCATGCTGCCCGGAGAAGTTCTATTGCGGGTTATCCAGCACTCACAAAAGAAGCAAATTACGGACAAGGCTCCAACGTCGTACGGACTAAACCAGATTCAGCAGAAAGCATTCGATGTTCTTGTTGATCACGGGGTGCTTCCACAAAAAGCAAGAATGCTCGTCATGCAGTACGACCCCGAATTGATTCTTGACCAAGTAGAGGTCTGTCTGAGTCAGCTCTTCGATCCAACCAACGGTCGTCAGAAGATTGCTAATCCGCCCGGCTTCATCGTTTATCAGATTGAGAACGGTCTTCCCGTTCCTACGACGTTCATCACGGAGCGGAAGCGGAAGGAATTCGAGGCACAAAAGAAACAGAAGCAACAGGCAGACGAAATCGAATGGACCCTCCGTACGAAGTACGGTGAATGGAAAGATGAGCTATTGAACGCCGAGGTCACCGCCCGATATCCTTCGGAACAACTCCCCAATGTTCTGGAGGGAATTATTAAAAACCGCATCCGCAAGGATCCGAAGTTCAAGGCATCCACATGGACACGCTCTGCACTCGAGCAAGCTGCTTTGGCCTTACTTCGCAAGGAATTATTGGAAGACCTCGCTTTGCCGGAATTTGAAGATTGGAAGGCAGAACGCCCACAGGCAGAGCTTTTCCATTAACAAAGGGTTCAACTCGCTAATCTGCGCCGTTTTGTTGGACGCCAAAAAACGCTAACAATTCACATACCCTCAAAAGTGTGTAGTGTCCACTAAGATGAGTCCCTGTCGCGAGCCAGTTGGGTCAAAAGGGCTCTCCTTGTTTTGGGTGTTGCATCCGTGGTTTTGGGCGTCACTTATCTATACCTGATTTCGCCTCATCACAGTTCCGCTCCCCCCTGAGTCCGCTGTCGGACTGCTAGACAAAGCCGATACGCTGGCGTGGGGGAATCGTTGGACAGACGCCCAGCCGTTTTGCCGTTTTTCCTAAAAGCCGAGTTCTTGGGGGAAAGGGTCTAACTAAACAATGGCTGGGAGGCTCCTGGGGCTGGAAATGACGACCATTCCATAAACCCCACACTTGTGGGGCTACTCAGAAAGGGGTATATCGGGCGAGAATAGGGGATGGCTTCAACGACCAAGAGGAATTTCGTCGTGCTCGGAGCCACCGTTGTGAGTCTAGCGGTGGCATACGGGATAGCAATCATGCCTCATCATTCCTTTGCGCCGCCGCAGTCAGCTCAGGGCTTACTTGATAAAGCGGATTCGCTCTCCTGGGAGAATCGATGGCCCGAGGCAAGGCCATACTACGGAGAAGCAGCAAAACTGTTTCACAAAGAAGGTCAGCCGGCGAAGGCGCTTTATGCCGAGGTCAGCGAGATCCCTGCCGATGAGTCTACAAGTAGCCTCGCAAACATCCTGCACCTAAACCAGGCGCTTACGTGGCCAGAAGGAAAGGACCCTGCTACCAGACTTCGAATCCTCACTATTCGGGGCACGCTGGAAATCAACTATGACGCCGGTGAAGCGCTCACCACGTGGCGCGAGGTTGAGCGGATGGCACTCAGGCAAGGTCAGATAAGGTTGTCGTCCCGTGCTGGGGGGGAGCAGGGAATTGCGGCCTTCATCCTCGGCGACACGGTATCCGCAAAAAACAAGGTCCTTAAAGCGTGGGCCTTGTCGGAAGTCGAACATGACCCCACCGCAACAGTGCGGTATGCGTCTATTTATGGCGCTGGTCTGGTTCAGATTCGTCGCTATAAAGAGGCTTTAATGCCTCTCGATAAAGCAATTTCTATAGCAAAAAACAACCCCAACATTGCGTATCCAACGATTGCAATCTACGCAAAAATCGACGCTCTGGCGGGGCTGCATGAGTATTCTCAGGCGCTCCAACTCGCCGACGAGTCTCTGAAACGCTTGGAAGGAACCCCCTATGACGGCCATAAGTCTCAGGTACTCATCTCTCGCGGGTCTATCGAGCGACAGCAAGGAAATCTAATTACAGCCATTGCAGATTTTCAAAGAGCCGTTTTCATTTCGCAGCGGATCGACAACTACCGCGGCATCGTGGATGCCGGCGGCCAGCTCGCGATCGTTTATGAACAGCAACAGAAGTTACCAGACGCTCTGAGCGCCATCGATTCTGCGATCGCTGCCAACACAAAGATCCCCGATGAGCTGTACCTGGTGCCGCGCAATCTCTCCATCAAGGCCTATATCGTGATGAAGATGGGACAGATACGGCAGGCTGATGATCTGTACCAAAAGGGCATAACCCTTGTGAACCGGATGATTAAGAACGCACCTACCACGGGTGTGCAGCGTCTGCTCCTGGCGGAGATGAGCGACGTGTATTCCGGTTATTTTGCGGCTCTTTGCGCACAACATCGCTACAGCGAAGCTCTTCAGATTCTCGATAATGTTCGTGGCCGCATGGAGGCCCAGGCTCTCCAGCACCATGAGTCGCAGCCTGTTCATGAGGCCACTGCCGAGGAGAAGAAGCTTACGCAACTGAATCTCTCGCTCATCAATACAGACGATCCAGACGCCCGAGCTGCTATTTCCAGCGCGATCTACAACACAGAGCTTTTCATGACGCCGAGCACGATAGCCATGGAAAGCGTGACGCATCCGGTAGGCCTCGCAATACTTCAAAAAGCATTAGGACCGAACGCACTACTAGTCGACTACGTCCTTGCCGAACCCGCTTCATACGCACTCGCGATCACACACGATTCGGTGAAGCATTACCAGCTTCCGGCCAAGCTGCAGATCGAGTCCGACGCGACTCTCTATCGAAAAGAGATCCGTTCTCAGAAGAGTGATAGTCCTCTCGCAAAAAAACTTTTCGCTGAACTCCTTGAGCCGATCCCCGAGTACAAAGTAAAGAGCGACCTCATCGTCATCCCAGATGGCTCCCTTCATTTGCTCCCGTTCTCCGCGTTGCAGGATGGGAAGGGCTATGTTCTCGCAACGCACACAGTGGATGTAGATCCTTCAGCGACTGTCTATGCCTTGCTTCAAAAGCGATCAAATGAAGCACATAGTTCCGCGATGCCCTATGTAGGCGTCGCGGCCTGGACGCAACCAGCAGACACGCGAAACCCGATACTCCGGGCCGTGTCAGGACCGAAGAGGAGCGACCTTGTAGCTCTTCCAGATAGCAAGCAAGAAGTGGAGACGATTGCTCATGACCTTCCCCGGCCAAGCACGATCTTGGAGGGAGCTGACGCGACAGAAACTCACTTCAAGCAGCTCCCGCTGCAGAACACCGGAGTAATTCATTTGGCACTTCACGGATATGCTGACCTGGATTATCCGGATCGCTCGGCGCTTGTCTTCTCGCCTGAGGCCTCCGGCGTAAATGATGGACTCCTGCAAGTCCGGGAAATCCGGCAAATGCATCTGAACTCGAAACTCGTTACGCTGTCAGCGTGTGACACAGGCGTTGGGCCGGTCGGAGAGACGGGTATTGTGAACCTTGTGAATGCGTTCATAGAAGCTGGAGCCGACTCTGTAGTCTCAACTCTTTGGGAATTAGCCGACCAGCCAACCAGCAAGTTGATGACGAATTTCTATGCAGCACTAGCTACGCACAGCCGCAAGGTGGACGCACTTCGGACTGCGCAACTGGAGCTGCTAAACGAAGGTATGCCTCCCTATTACTGGGCAAGTTTTCAGCTTGTAGGGAATGCGAACGGAAATCTGTGAAAGGTCACGAATGGATCTCAACAAAGCACAGCGCGAGGCGCTTCTTTCAAAGATAGAGAAGGCCGTATCCGAGAAGTTTTATGACCCGGCATTCAACCAAGGACTGTGGGAACAAATCGTAGCGCGGAATCGCGAGCGCATCGTTAATGCCGCCAGCACCGAAGCCTTCGAGAAGTCTGTAGCAGACATGCTCCACGAGCTTTCTCCGAAGACCCTTGGACTGCTGTCCAAAAGAACGCCGATAAATCCGCGCAACGCGATCAACGCGAGCTTTTCCGTGCAACGGGTGGACGACGGGCTTCGGTGGGTTTTCCAAGACATTCTCCCCGAAGGTGTAGCAGCTCAGGCAGGTGCTAAGAGTGGCGATATTTTGCTCACTGCCATAGGAAAAGAAATGCGGCCCGCATCGCAGACGGCCGGAGAGCCACCCTTCGAGATGTCGCACGAAATCTCCATGACCGTGCGCCGCGGATCTTCGGATATTCAGTACTCACTTCGGACAGGTGACCCAAAGTATAAGGACAATCCATATTCCGACCTAAAGGCCCTTACAGCATCTACGCTGGACGGTGGCATCGCTTACCTCAGAGTCAGCCTGTTTCCAGGCAAAATCGGTATCGACTTTGCAAACGAGCTTGACCGCATTTTCCAAGGCCCATTGGCTTTGTTAGATCGGCTCATCGTCGACCTACGCGGCAACCCAGGTGGTGGCATCGGTGGCCTCACGCTTATGAGCTACTTGACACCAGACCGACTTCCCATCGGTTACAGCAAGAATCGCAAAATGGCTCAGGGAGGCATTCACCCGTCCACCCTCCCTGTATTCGATAGGGTTCCGCGTTCGAAGCTGGCAATTCCCGGACTCGCGCTCAAGTTTATGAAGAAAACCTCCGTGTTCTTATACACCGAAGCTCAGGGCTCTAAAGCATTCCGTGGACGCGCAGTAATCCTCGTCAATGAACACACGTCTGGAGCGGCCGAGATGCTGACGCAGTTTGCCCAGGAGAATAGGCTTGCAACCATTGTCGGCAGCAAAACATCTGGTCGTCTTGTTTCACGCAGCGCGACGAAACTGGACGCGGGTTACAGGTTGATCATTCCGGTCGCCGCTTACGTGAGCGCAAGAGGGAACCAGATCGAAGGGAATGGTATTGAGCCTGATGTTGCGGTGCCGTGGTCGTTCGCGGACGCTGGAGAGGGGAAGGATAACCAGCTCGCCGCCGGCATCGAGCAGGTCTTGCGGTAAATTGCGCGCCTACTTCAGTCTCATCGTAGCTTCTAACGTTACGTATTTATGTATTTATATAAAGACATATCCAAAGCGCGCGCGGGCTGCGATCTGGAAGTGGCCCGCTCCTGCCGGCCAACTTTCAGTTCACCTTTAGAGGGTAGTAATACGTTCCATTGTCCGAGCCGCGAACGGTGGCAAGGAAGTACATGCCAGGCTTGGCATTCCTCAGATCGAGCGTCACCATGACACTCACCCTTCCATCCACATCGACAGCGTTTCCAAGGCCGCGCGCGACAATGTTGCTCCCTGTCCGGTCCTTTGCGACGACGATCCTATATGGGCCGCTTTCACTAAACCGCGGCAGAATAACGTGGAGATTGACGATGGAGGAGGGAAGAGACACCTCTTCCAGAGGCATAGGGGCGGCGTCTTCGTTCCCACCGCCACGAACCGTTACTGCATTGAAGAGATCGACGTTGGCCGTAACCTGCCCCGCGCTCGAGGCAACAGGGGCGCCTGCAGAAGGCGGCGTATGGTATTGCTTGGCTACGAACAGGCCGCTCCCGAGAACAATCAGAAGTCCAGCGGCTAAGGCCCAGGGATGCGCTTTCCAACCTGCTGACGGAACGAAAGCAAGTGGACGCTGTGGATTTGAAGCAGGAGTCGGCTCGTTCATTCGAACGGGCTTCGGGCCATGCTCATTGCTGCTCGCTTCCTTCCAATCCTGCCGATAGTGTCTGTACTCGGCGTAACACTCAGAGCATGACGCTACATGCTGAAGTGTCGGGTTACCCGGTGGCAACCGATCTTCTGCGAAAGCACGTAAGGTCTTCTCGTCTGGACAGCCTTTCCTCTCTGGGTTCGGAAATGCCTCTAGGAGAAAGTCATTCAGAAGATCGTCATTCAACTGTCAAACCTCGTTGATCTACAGAGCCGCGTTCGTTCACGACCCCATCCGTTTGTTTAGAGCCACCGTCAAGGATTGCTCCGATGCGTTTCTTGACTCGCTGGATTGCTTTCCTTGCAGCGGGGTAGCTAGTTTGCAGCTCCCCCGCCACTTCCTGGGCCGATTTTTCATTGAGAAGCAAAAGAAGAATATCGCGATCGCGCTCTCGCAGAGCCTTTCGAAGCTGATCGAACAGGATTCTCCGATCGACCGACCCTTGGAAGGAGCTATTTGCCCCACCAATGCGCTCCATGTCCCGTCTCACACCGGAGGTTTCTTCCTGCGCGGTGCCCGTTCTGAGCCAGTCGCGCACCTTACCCTTCAAGGCAGCGTATGCGTACCGCTCAGGCCACTCAATAGCACTTCCGCGTGTCTGCATTGACCTTCCTACCGCCTCGGCCCAATCTGCCAATTGCGCCTTATCGACGTTCGGATAGTCCCTTGAGACCCAGCGAAAAGCCGCTTCAGCAGCTTCCCGGATTACAGGACTGACCTCTGCTCCTTCAGCGTTCACCAGATGTAATTGAGGCCTGTCGGTCATCGGACAACAATTCTTTCAAAAACAGGATGCAAGATTGTCACAAACCCTCTCGCTCACCGCGCTTGGGTAGTAGATGCCACACACTCCCCCTAGTCCACGCATTTGCCTCCGCTCTGAAACAAAGGTTATTTCTTTGACGTTTTGGAGTGAGGCTCGACACCTTCACTTACTATCCCCAATCCCTCAACCAAGCGCTCAACAGGCACCTGATAGGTCTCGGCCATACGCAGGAGAGTCGGCAAGGAAATACCATCTCCTTTTTCGACCCGCTGTATCTGGCTTAAGTGGTAATTGTGGTCGATCTGGAGTGCGCGAAGCGTTAGCCCGCTCGCCTTGCGAATTTCTCGAAGCCGCGCGCCGAGTTCGGTCGCGAACGCCTTGTAGTCGTAGCGCAGCGCAGGGCCGCTCGGGGTGCTGGTTTCTTTTGCCTTCACCTTAATCGAGCACTTCCTAAACAAGCTTGCAAGCCTGTACCTACGGATCATAGCAACTCCACAACACACACACAAACGTGTCAACGCTCCTTTGCGTCTGAATACCTAAAAATAGGTATACACAAAAACAGATTGACACGAATATAGGAATACAGATATATGTGTGTTGTTGCAACCGTGTTCTACCTAAGTTTGCGATAACACTGCATCGTGCATACGGCGGCAAAGTGACCGCGTATCCGTCAGGGCAGTGACCGCAAAACCTTGACGAAAGGAGGAGCTATAAAAAGCGCCGAAGGCTCTCCAGAAGAGAGCAAACCGTCCCTCCAACTTGCGGATCAATAGGAGATTCCCTTGAAAACGTCGCTTCAGTCTCGTCTCGCCCGTCTTCGCAACATCACAATCACCCGACAGCAGGTCAAGCACCAGGCCGCGCTTGTCGCTCGCTCTGCCGCCCCTGTCGTTTTAGCTTTCGCCGCTTCGAGCGTGGCTCACGCTCAGGGTTCTATTGATATGAGCGGTGCAACTACCGTAATGAACACCTTCAAGACGTTCGCCATGTACGCCGGAGCCGTCATCTGCCTCGGTGGCCTCATCTTTGCCGGAATCAAGATGATGAGCGGCGACTTCGCTCGCGCGGTGCCCGGCTTGTTCGGCGCTCTATTTGGTGCCGGTGTCCTGGGTTGGGGCGCTGGATGGATCTCCTCTCTCACCGGCCAGTCGGTCACAGGGAATTAGGGATCACAACCATGCGCAAACGGGGAACACCGCTACCAATCAACGGAGCACTGAACCGTTCTCGAACCAAGCTGGGCTTGGACCTCGGAACGTGGATGGTGATCGTTTTTTTCTCGATCACGGTGTTCCTCGTTGGCTTTCGCTTGCTGGCCGTCGGGAGCTTTCCAGTTCTCGTCGGCACGGCATGGCTCATTGTCCGCAAGCACCCCAAGATGTTTCAGCTTTGGGGGCACAGCCTACAGCAGAAGAGCTATTATGACCCGCGTAAATTCTGAGCAATCCCGTTTGTTGCCGTGGTATGCGAAAGCTGGCGCGGCGTCGAGCATTATCCCCCTTTCCCGGTGGGTATCACCCAACATCTTTGCGCTCAAGAACGGCGGATATGGCATCGCCGCTTCCGTATCGGGCGTTGACGAGGAGAGCCTTACCGACCAGGAGCTTGAAGGCCGCACGCGCGCCTTGGAAGGTGCATTGCGCGGTCTTCCTGAAGGCTCTTGCCTGTACCAGTACAGCCGCGTGTTGTCTGGCTATGAGATTCCACGCAAGAAGAGCTACGATGATCCGGTACTTGAATCCTTTGTGAATGACCGGCTTGAGTATCTAAATTCCAATGCCGAATTTAGACGTATTGACCTGTTCTGGTGCCTCACGTTTGAGTCGGTTCAATCCAACCCCTTAGATCGCAAGCCCAAGGACGCTGAAGCCGACAACGCCCGCAGACTCGCTACGCTGCGCAAGACAGCCAGCATTCTTGAATCGCAGTTAGCTCCAATCATCGGGCTTCGCGTGCTCGACAAAGCCGAAGCGTTTCCATTCTTCTCGTACCTATTCAACCTCGAACCGTGGGCGGACCATGCTGTTCTCCGTTCAGATTCCGGGCTGGATCGTCAGATTGTGCAAAGCCCAGTAAGCATCGAAGGCGACCACTTGCGCGTAGGGAAGCGGTACGTGCAGATGTTCTCCCTTATGAACAATCCTGAGATTTCCCGGCCCTGCCAGTTCGCCGGACTCATGACCCTCGATTGCGATAGTGTGCTGTGCACGACTTGGAGGCCAAAATCATCAGCAAAGGCACGGGCTGAAATCTCGCAGCAGGAGAAGTTCATCAACTTTTTCAGTGTTGGTGTGCTGCAACGAGTCATGAGCGGCAAGGACACCGCCGCACTGGAGACAGGCGCAGGAGCAAGGGCGGCAAACGCTAACGTAGATGATCTCAGTGAGGTCATTCGGGCGCTAGACAAAACCGGCCAGGGCGAATTCTCCATGCGCCTTCTCTTGGCTGCGAAGAGTAAGGAGCAGTTACACGAAACCGCGCCTACAGTGCATCGCTTGTTTGTAGATGCACGCGCTCAGGTGATGGAAGAGTCACTAGGAAACCTCTCGGCGTTCTACACAATGTTCCCCGGAAATGGAAAGTTCAACATCTTTCCGTTATGGCTCTCGGAAGATCACAATGCCCGCCTCGCCAACGTCTACGCCCCCAGCATCGGTCATCCTTACTCGGAAGATCTCGACAACGAATACTTGAATGTTTTCGAGACCCGCACGAAGACGCCATTTTTCCAAGACAGCTATGTCAATGGCTTGAAGGTCGCCATGATCCTCGGTCCCCCTGGATCTGGTAAGAGCGTGCACAACAACCAGCACGTAGCGATGGAACGCAAATACAACGGCTTTACCTACATCTTCGACATCGGCGGCAGCTATGAAAGCGTGGTGGAGCTGTACGGCGGAAAGGTGGACAAGGTAGGCAAGAACGGCCCCCGAGTGAATCCATTCTCACTGGAGCCGACAGAAGACAATCTGAAATTCCTCTACAGCTTTATCAAGCTGCTGCTCACTAACAGCGGAGCTGAGTTGTCGCCGGAAGACGAGGACGTGATCTTTAGCGCCGTGAGGGGCATGTACCAGCTCGACGCTCCGAATCGTCGTCTTTCCAACCTTATGTTGCCCAAGCATCTCAACCGTTTTCTCTCGAAGTGGACAGGGAATGGCGTTTACGCCGCTGTCTTCGATAACGTGCATGATGAGCTGGAGCTGGGCCGCGTACAGTGCTTTGATTTCCAGGGCATCAGCAACCAGCAGGACTCCGACCTCATAGAACCGTTGATGGTTTGGCTACTGCGGCGTATCAACGCGGTCCTATACGACCCGAAAAACCTCGGCGTTCCCAAGCACGTTGTGATTGAAGAGTTGTTTTCTTCCATGAAGAATAAGCAGCTTCTCGATGCTGCTCTGGCTTCGATCAAGACGGTACGCAAAAACCTGGGCGGTGTGACCCTCATCGGCCAATCGGCCAACGATCTGGGCGAGAACGCGGACAGCATTGTGAACTCCTGCTCGTCTTTCTTGTTCTTGCCAGATGCCACGTTTAACCGGCAATTCTACAGTGAACTGTTCAAGTTGAGTGACCAACAGCTCGACCTTTTCGAGAGCCTTCAGCAGCGTGAAGCCCTGTATGTGCGAAGAGATGGCCTCACCAAAGTCATCATCCTGAATCTCGACAAACGGAGCTATGCCAAGTTCTCCACCAAGCCAAAGGACCGCTCTCGCCGCGCAAAGCTTGTCGAAAAGTACGGACTGGCCGAGGGTATCGAGCGCTTCGCACAAGGAGAGAACGCATGATCCTTTGCGGTCACAGCTTTTTTTCGAACACTCTCCCGGTGCCTCTACCTCCCCTATGCTTCCAGGCGTTCAACGCTTGCCTTGAAACGATCCCGCATTGGCTGAGTACGAGTGCTCGTCTCGTGGCGGCAGGCTTTGCGGTGTTGCTTCTGGTGGGCTTCTTCCAGCCAACCGCAGTTCGATTTACAAAACTCACGCCACGAGGACTCGTTATGAAAGCACCCCTATATCTCGCAGCCAGTCTCGCATTTGTCGCTGTTAGCCACGCTTCAGAACCCGCCGACGCCAAGCACCCGCTTTTTCCAAGCGCCCCTCGCACGGTTGTTGTCATGGACTCCGAGACGCCGCCCGTCGTTCGTGCGGGCCTTCTTCAATCCACGCTGATTCTGCTGCCGGCCGAGGAGAAGGTTGCGACCGTATTTGGTGGCGACACTTCGAGCTGGGTGTTCGACGGTGGCCACGTCGCTAGCCGGTTCATCTCCATCAAGCCGAAGATTGCGGGGAGCAGTACAGACGTGCATATCGTTTCGGATCACGGCAACGAGTACACCTTGCAGCTACGTGAAATAAGCACCGATCCAGACGCCCACTTTGATTCCAAGGTCTTTGTGACGCCGGGCGACCAGGCCGGGAAAGACAAGTTGGCAGCGATGCCGGTCTTCGTCCCCGCCGCTGAGTTAGACCGTGCCAAACGAGAAGCAGCAGAGGCCACCGCAAAGGAAACCACGGAGCGCAAGGCCGCGGAGTCAAAGGCAGAAGCATACCGCAGTCAGTACCCCGGCCAACTCCACTTCGATTACACCTGGGACCGCAAAAAGGCCGGCACGCTGGGATTGCAAGAGGTATGGCGTGACGACAAGTTCACGTACCTACGCGGCAAATTCCAAGAAACGCCGGTCCTGTATGAGCTGAAGGACGGCAAGGGCAGCCTTATCAACTGGGATTACAGCGATGGCCTGTACACGGTTCCTAAGACCGTTTTGCAGGGATATCTAACCATCGGCAAACAGCGGGTCGATTTCCGCAAGGAAGGGAACTAAGGCCATGGCAGAGACACCACGCGATATCGAATCCGCAGAAGTAGGATCTGTTCCAGGCCAGCCCGAAGCGCAGGACAGCAAGCGATTCAATCTGAAGATTGTCGGCGGCATCGCCGCCGTCATCCTCGTGATCGGCCTTGCGAACCTTCACAATGGCACCAAGCAGGCCCCCATAGCGAATAGCGCGCTGGTGAAGCCCGCTTCGCCCAACGCGACGCAGGTTAACAGCTTTGAGGCACAACAGCGCCTCATCCAGCAGCGCGATGCTGAGGAGCGGCAACGACAGGCAATGCTTGCCGCCCAAAATGCACAGCTCCAGCAGGAGCAGGCCATTCCTGGCCCGGAGTCGCCCAACGCTGTGCCGATGACGCAAGCGCAGAGGAATGCCATGTATGGCACAGGCAATCCGAACGCTCCGCAGAAGACCTCCGGTGCGTCTCAGGCCCAGGCAGAGGCGAAGCAGCGCCAGCTTGAACGAGAGAGGCAGCATCAGGAAGCACTCAACAGCGATACCGTAGCCATCGACTTCGCGCGAACGGCTCCCGCTTCCGGAAATGCCAATAACAGCACGTCGGTGGAAGCGGCCTCCGCAGACGCGCCCGCAGGGAAGGCACAAGGCGAGGACATTGCCCAGGAACGCCCGATCGCTCGCCCCGTGTCGGCAGGGACGCAGGCCCAGAAAGACCCCATGGCGAAGTACGACTTTGATGGTTTCCAAGGCCGTCTCTATCGGGTGTTTGAGGGCACGGTTCTTGAGGGCGTGTTGACCAATCACATTGATGGCGGCTTCGCCGGTCCCATGATCGTGATGCTCACGACGGACTACTACTCCCATGACCATCAGCAGCTTCTTCTTCCGCAGGGAACCAGGCTGATTGGCAACGTCCAGAGCGTATCGGGTGCAGGCCAGAGGAAACTCTTTGTCACCTTTAATCGCGCCATCTGTCCGGATGGGTTTTCCATCGACCTCAACAAATACCTCGGCTTGGACCCGCTGGGAACGACTGGCCTTGCGACCAATGTGAACAACCACTACCTGAGTTCGTTTGCTGCCGCCGCCGCAGTAGGAGGAATTGGCGGGCTGGCACAGATAGGAAATAGCGGAACCGTGCTTGACCCCAACACGCTAATCCGCAACGGGATCTCCGCGCAAACAGCGCAGGAGAGCGAGCAGATATTGAACAGATTCCTCAATCGTCTGCCCGTCATCACGGTAAAGGAGGGTTCAAGAGCGCGCGTTTATATCAACCAAGACATACTTATCCCGAGCTATGCAGAACATCGCGTAGACCCGTCTCTCTAACGCTTCACACACGGAGGACGTATGCAATTCAAGCTGTCCCGAAAGAGGAAATGGGTTGTCGCGGGAGCGTTAGTGCTCTGCACGGCAACACCGAGCTTCGCTCTCTTTGTTGGCGATATCGTCTTCGATCCAACGAGTTACGGATCGCTGGCAAGCCAGCTATCCGAACTCACGAAGCTATACACCACGGCCAACAGTCAGTACAACAGCTTCAAAAACAACGTCGTCAACTTCAGTATCAAGACGCAATGGCAAACGGCCCTGAACAGCATGAAAAACGTGCAGGTCCGCAACAGCTACGGCGAAACGAACGGCATGACTACCGCCCTTGACCAGAATTCCACCACCGCCGCAACCACGGCGTGGACAAATTCAGGCGTTGCGCTCTCTTCAAACACTGACACTTACCTCGCTGGTGAAGCTACTGGCAACAGCGACAAGCTCACACAGCTTGCCATCGTTGAAACATCGGACACTGTATCGCCGGACTGCCTCAATGCCGTTGGATCATACCGCGCGGCGCGGGCTGCATCGGCAACCGCAACCCAAAGCCTTCAAGACAACCAGCTTGACGGTTCCAGCGACACTAACAGCGAGGTCCAGCAGTTAAACCTTGTGAACGCATCACAGGCCCAGCAGCTCAACGAGCAACAGGCCCAGGGTGCTCTACATGCCTGCATCGCTCAGCAAATGACGGTGCAAAATATGCAGCAACGTAACGCTATGGCGCATGACCTGAATCTTGCTGCAAATATTCAGGCACAACGCCAAGCCAACCCCACCGGTTATGTTAATTCCAGCGGAACGTACACCGATTATTTGCCATAACAACCGGGCAGCGTCACTGCTTTCCGCAGCGGCGCTGCTCTCCTAACCACAAGGAGCCATACATGACCAGGACCAAAGTATCCTTTACGCTTTCTCTCTTCCTCGCAGCCCTCATGGGATGCCACTCCAACGCGCCGCAAACGCCGACGGTGGAATCACCCAAGAGCACGAATGCCGCGCCCACCCCGCAGGGCTGCGCAGCTATCACCGACCCTGCCCTTGCTGAGGATTGCCGCTTTAGAGCGGAAGTGGAAGCGAAGCGGAAGAAGAGTAAGGCAAGTCCCGTTGTCACACATGCTCCAGGCACCATCCAGCAACCCTAACGCGACATTTCCAAGAGGCTGACCACGATGCCCGGCACAGACTGGCTTTATCAATTCACAAACAACTTGACGGCGCTCACCACCGCGAATGGGGGAGCGCTGACAAACTTCGGCCTTACGCTGCTCACCTTCATCGCGTTCATGCAGCTAGTGAAAATGGTCGTCAACTTCAGTATGTCCAACATGAGTTTCAGCCTCGATCCGACCCCACTTGAAGGGGGGTGAGATCGTCCGATTCATGCTGCGTCTTGGATTCTGCTGCATCCTCGAAAGCTACTGGATCAATCCGCTACCGGGTGCAAGCTGGGGCTTCAACAAACTGTTCTCAGCCATAGCGCAAGAGATTGTGAAGGTACTCGATCAGAATACGCAGGCGCAACTAACCTCCGCGATTCTCGAAGCATGGCACAAAACGGGCCTGCCTTCACTTCTCTCACCGCTCGAAATCTTCGAATACGTCTACGTTCAGGTGTTGATGGGGATTGCCGCAGCAATCATTTTCGTTATCAACGTCAGCAGCTTCATCTTCTATGCCGTCACCGCTCTTTTTGGTCCTCTTTTTATTCCTCTCTTCATGGTGGACAGTTTTCGAGGCAAGTTCTTTCAGTTCCTTGATGTGCTTCTCAGCTTTGCCATGATTCGCGCAGTTGCCGCCGCCTTTATCTTCGTGTGGTCCGGCTTCTACACGACTTTTCTTCAGCAGACGTTCAACGGCGATTACTCCATCGCCATGTGGATGGCAAATATTCTCCCGGTCACGATGGTATTCGTCGCCTTCATCATCAACATGCTTTTCATTCCGCAGATTACCCAGGCCATCTTCGGCGGCGCTGCTGGGGCAACCGCTTCTGCGCAAAACCTTGTAACCCGTATGGCACTCCGCTACGGGAGTGGGAAAAAGTGAATGCCATGAATTGGAACGAGGAATGGGATTACGAGTCTAACGGCAACGGTTGGAAGGATGGCCGCAGCAATGGTTTACGTGGTCCCTCAGCCGCGCCCCTGCCACGATCCATAGTGGGTATCTTCCTGCACTTCATCCTCACGGTACTTGCCGTCGCCGGTGTCGCAGGAGCGCTTTTTCAGTTGTATCTGTGCGTCCGCATCGCTGCGCGGGTCATGAACCAATGACTCGCAAAATTTCCCCGCCCACCACAGTTGATTGCACTTCCTGATAGGAGCCGACCCCATGGCAACGCAAACCTCACCTCTCACTGATGCCGCATACACTCCAGAGCAGGCCGTACTCACAGATACCATCGCTAACGAGGTCTACGCAGCTCACTACAACGAGCGGAAGACAAGCCGAATCATCATCGGGGGGCTTTCGGTCCTTTTACTAGGATCATTTGCGTCGATAGTCGCACTCGCACACAAGCCCGTCATCAATCGTTACATTCGCATTGATGAGATAGGCCGCGCCCAGGCCATCCAGTACAGCGACCTCAGCTATAGTCCACGCGAGGGCGAAGTCCGGACGTACCTCACGGATTGGGCGAACTATCGGTACACCCTGAATCGCGACACTGTTGCGAAGAAATATCCGTTGAACTATTACTTTCTCTCGCAGCAGTTGGCGTCGCAGCTTATGACTGAGGACAATGCCAACCACACCATCTCCCAGGTCACAGCGGGACAGATGGAGCAGAGCGACGTAGAAGTACGCAATGTCACCATCACTTCCATGTCAACCGAGCAGGTTCAGGGCATAGTGATGGCGAAGGGAACGGCGCTGGTGAACATCGACCGGCTCTACTCTCTTCGCAATTCCAGAGAGCCGCGTACCGAGCACTGGATGCTTTCTGTGACGTACTACCTGAACCCCAAGCAGGTATCCGACCAGGCTAAAGTCTTTCCACAATTTGAAACGATCAACCCGCTTGGCCTCACCATCACCGAATATCACGAGAATCGTATCGGTGTAGATCCCATCGCAAGAGACACCAAACTCCCAACACCGCAGCGCCCGGTATCAACAACCGTCACGCCATCGAATCCGTTCCTTCCCGACCAGAAGGAAGGAGCCGCACAATGAGCTACGACCTCATTCTCCCGTTCTTTCCAACAGAGATTCGGACTCTACTGCTTGACCCGTCCATCTCTGACCTGATGATTAACGGCACGAGCGGGGTGTATGCCGATCGAGCTGGTGTGGTCGAGCGCGTGAACTTGTCGGACGTGTACACCAACGAGCGTCTGACAGCGGCGATTGAGCGGGTGGCGCGCGTGCTGGGGCAGGATTTGACCACGCAGAACCCCATCTTGAACACACGTCTGCCCGATGGGTCGCGCGTTGCAGTAGTGGGACCGCCAGCCTCTATAGGCGGTCCGACTCTCACCATTCGTAAGTTCAACAAGTGGTACACGAGCGACGAGCTGGTAGAGAGTGGAAGTCTGCCGCGCGATGTGCGTGACCTCATCGTGTCTCTCATCGGTCAACGCAAGAACGGCATCATTGCAGGCGGTACTGGCAGCGGTAAAACGACGCTGATGAAGGCGTTGCTAGATCACGTGCCTATGATGGAGCGCCTATGCGTGATCGAACAGCCAGCCGAATTGCAGATATTGCAGCCAAACACAATTCGGTGGGAGGCGGTTGATGCCATTCCTGGTCAGGTTGCCATCACGCCGAGTGAGCTTCTTGCCGCCGCTCTGCGTCACCGTCCAGACCGCATCATCATGGGCGAGATTCGCAACGAAGCGGGCTATGACCTGCTTCAAGCGATGAACACAGGTCACGGCGGTACGTTGTCCACCATCCACGCCAGCTCAGCCGTCGATGCGCTGAACCGCCTTTCCAATCTCGCTCTAAGCGCAAGGTCGAACCTCAATCACGCATTCATGCGCAGTGAGACGGCAAAAGCAATCGACTTCACGCTGTACTGCGAACGTGCGGCCAGCGGTCGCCGTCAGGTGCGTGAGGTCGTGCTGGTAAATGGCTATGACTTCCGCTCCGAGCAGTTCGAAGTGGAAGAAATCTATACCGCTTCCCAGCCTAAAGCGAACCGCGAGCTTCTGCTTGGCGGTGCCTCGGCTGAAACATCAACAGCGCAGTTTGCCTAACCAGAGAAGAGAGGAAATGCATCATGCCATTGTTCACAGTGAAGGCTTCCAAGAAGGTCGAAACCAGCATCAGGCTTGAAGAGTCAACCGCAAAAATGTTGGACCGATATGCTCACTTCCATAAAGGTCCGGCTGATGACGTAGTGAATGAAGCGCTGGAATACATCTTCAAACACGACAAAGATTTTCAGCAGCACCTACAGAAGAACCCGAACGAGGCAGTAGCGGCGTCCGTGCGGATCAAGAAGACTCCGGGCACGGTCAAAGGCGTGAAGGCTGCGACGAATAACACCGGCAGCCACACTGGTTCAGCATCATCGGCCTCACCCGTAAGTGCGAAGTAGGCAGCAAAGGTCGTGGGGATGCGCTTTGCGCATGAATGGTTGACACTCCATCCCTTCCAGGGTGTCGTGACGAGCGAGTGGGGTTGACTATCGTCAACCTCACTGCAAACAAAAGAGATACCGCAAATAGGTTGGCTATCGTCAACCAGCGGTCAACGATAGTCAACAAAGGAATTTTCCAAGATGGAAGATCACTCGCAAGCGTCGTTTCTAGACCTCGAAACCCGGATTAGGCGCTCCAAAGGCAGGACAGGTCGCACCATCAGCGCGACCGCGCGGGTTACTCGGGATGAACAAATCGAAATGGAGGACGCGGCCAAGCAGAAGGGCCAGAGTCTCAGCGAGTGGTGCCGCGAGACGCTTCTTGCAGCAGCCCGAGGCGAAGTCATCACGCCTACGTTTACCGAAATTGTGGCCATCCGACAGCTCCTCAATTCGACCCTGCGCCATGTCGCCTGCGGGACTGTGATGACCCCCGAGGATTTCCAAGCAGAGTTGCAGGGTATTCGCTCCAGCAAGCACAAGGCAGCGGTTGAAGTTATGCAGCAGTACACCCCAACGGAGGCCAGTCGATGAACAGCAATCAGAAGTGGGGCCGCAAAGAAACCATCGTGTGGCCACCGCACGCGCCAATCTACACCCTCGGGGCCTTCGCTATTGGTCTGATGGCGACTCTCTTTTTCGTATGGCAATTCCTCCACTTCAGAGAAACGCCCTTGCGCCGGACCTACACCTCCACTTACGTCCGGTCTCTAGTCGGTGCCATGTTCAAGCAACGCGGAAAGTACCGCCTGCTTTATGTCAGCGGCGGCAAGATTGCTCCCCGGCTGGCTCTGCCAGCCGATTTCGTTCCCGGTGAAACCGCTCTTCCGAATGGTGCTGTTGCCCCGGTCGCACTGTCCGAAGTAACCCGGCGTCAGGGCTACACCGCTTTCTATGACGGACCGGAGAAGGACTACGATGATGCTGTTCTGAGTCGTTGGCTCCGGGCCGTGTACTTCGATGGCCAAGGACTTTTCGACGTCTATGCGACGTCGTTAGTAGAGGGTCTTCTTGTCCTGGTGATAGCTCTCGCTTTCGCGGGTGTAGCGGACCTGAAACGCTTCCGAGAATTGAAGTACGGACGCCGACTGAAGGGGCCAGTGATGCTCACACCGACACAATTTAGCAAGGCTCTTGCGGCAGACGGTCTAGCCATTACGACAGCGCAAAAGCCGTGGTATTCCAGACGTGCAACCCTCCTGCGAATACCCCGGAGCGCGGAAGCCAAACACATCCAGATCATGGGAGACACCGGGGCGGGGAAGAGCACCCTCATCAAACAGATGCTCCAGCAGATTTCAGACCGTGGCGAAACCGCTATCGTTTATGACCCGGCAGGCGAGTTCACCGAATGCTTTTACAAAGAAGGCCGGGGAGATTGGATTCTGAATCCCCTGGACGAGCGTGCGCCTTACTGGACGCCATCGAGTGAACTGCGCAATCCCGCCGAAGCGAGAACCATTGCGGCGTCGATGTACCAGCCACGTGAAGACAAGCGCGGCGAGTTCTTTACTGACACGCCGCAAAAGATATTCGCCCATCTCCTGAAGTACAAACCTACCCCGGAGGAATTGGTTGCGTGGATGTCCGACGAGGCCGAGATTGACCGCCGCTTGAAGGGCACCGAGCTTGCCAACTTCGCTCCCAAGGACGCGCCGCAGCAGCGGAGCGGCGTGCTCGCTTCGCTGGGCCTCGTGGCCGACAGCTTGCGTCTGCTACCGACCCGCGAAGAGGCAGACGGTCGCGAGTGGTGCGCCACAGATTGGGCCGAGAAGCGCGAGGGATGGATCTTCCTTACGTCCACGGAAGCACAGCAGGAAGCGTTGCGACCGCTGCACTCCCTATGGATCGACCTGCTCGTGTTGCGCCTACTGACGAAGCCGAAGCCGGGACAGACAAAAGTGTGGCTTGTGATCGACGAGCTAGCCAGCCTGCAACGGCTCCCGCAGTTCCATACGGCGCTGACCAAAGGCCGCAAGAGTGACAACCCCATCGTCTTCGGCTACCAGGGCAAGGCCCAGCTTGAAACCATCTACGGCCATCTCGCCGAGGTAATGTTGTCTCAGCCTTCCACCAAATTCATTCTCCGCACCGCCGAGCCCAACGCTGCAAAGTGGGCAGCGGAGATGATCGGCGAGATTGAGATTGAGCGTCTGCGCGAGACGGTTGCAGACGGCAAGCGGCAGGGCAAGAGCTTCACCCTTGACCGGCAGATTGAGCCGCTTGTCATGAAGTCCGAGGTGGAGGGTTTGCCCGACCTGCATACCTTCGTCAAGATCAACAACTATGTCTCGCGCTTTTCGTTCCCGCCCATGAATCTTCCAAAGATTGCAGAGGCTCTGAAGGTCCGCGCGATACCGGAACACAAGATGTGGTTCAACCCACTGGCGCCGGTAGGCAGTGATGCTACCGAGCCGAAACCCGACGCAGCCACCACGCGGAAGAAACCCAGCAAGGGCGCTCCTATCAAGGAAGCCGAAGCCATCGTGCCGAAGCCAGAGCCGGAGCTGCCCAAGGTGGTTGTTCTCGCGGCGCAGACTCCCCCACTCTCGCACAACCTATAGGCGGCCATGCTCACTATTTCCAAAGCCATCAGTCCCGCGCAGGCGCAGACGTATCACAAGCTGGAATACACCAGTGATGCGCAGAGCTACTACAAACAGGACGACACGGTGAAAGGGGAGTGGCAAGGAAAACTTGCTGCTTCCTTGGGTCTGTCCGGTGAGGTTGCGCCGCTGGAGTTCTCCCGTCTGACCGAGGGCAAGCACCCGCAGACCGAGGCTCAGATGGTGAAGCATCGAGAAGGCAAGGAGTACACCAATGCGGACGGCTCCGTGACGAAGCCCGTCGAGCACCGGGCAGGATGGGACGCAACTTTCTCAGCGCCCAAGTCTGTTTCCTTGACGGCCCTGGTAGGTGGCGACGACCGAGTAAAAGAAGCACACCGCGCCGCCGTCACGACGGCTTTGAACGAGCTGGAGAAGTACACTCACGCGCGGATCGGCGGCAACAACCCCGCAGAGCAGACCGGAAAGATGATCGCCGCCAAGTTCGAACATGACACGGCGCGCCCTGTGGACGGCTACGCCGCACCCCAGCTCCACACGCACGCAATCATCTTCAACGTCACGGAACGGGAAGATGGTTCTACACGCGCCATTCAGGAGCGGACTTTCTTCGAATCGCAGAACTACGCCACAGCCGTATACCAATCGGTGCTCACGCATCAGCTCCGCAAGCTGGGTTATGAGATCGAGCCAGGACAGAGCGGCGCACCCGAAATCAAAGGCTACTCACAGGCGTACCTCGATGCTTCCAGCCCCCGCTCACAACAGATCAAAGAGCAGATGGAGCGTGCCGGTTTCCAAGGACCGGAAGCCGCGCAGATTGCCGCGCACTCCACTCGCGACCGCAAACAGACTCTCACCCCTTCCGAAGGGTTGGCCGCGCATAAGGCGATGGCCGCGGACTTCGGAAACCAGCCAGAACGGGTGATCGCCGCGGCACGCGAACGCGCCTTGAGCCACGTGCAGGGAACCGGCCTGCGGCCGGATTCTCGTGGAGCGGTTGCCTTCGCGAAAGAGAAGGTTTTCGAACGAGAGGCCGTCGCCGATGAGCGGGTCATTATGCGCGAGGCGCTACGCCGAGGCATGGGCGAAGTCAGCTTTTCCGAAGTTCAGAGCGAGTTCCAGCGGAGACGAGAAGAAGGCGAGTTCCGTTCCGTCCAGGGCCAGAAACACAGCTCAGGCCGCAGCTTCACGACACCGGAGACGATTGCGGCCGAGCGCGCGAACGTCCAACACGTTCTGAATGGACGCGGAGCCGCTACACCTATGTTGAGTGAAGCGGCCGCCGAACGTCAGTCACAATCGCGCGAGTTTCTGAATGAGGCACAACGCACAGCGATTCGTGAAGTGCTGACCAGTAGCGACCGTGTTCATGGATTCCAGGGGCTTGCGGGAACCGGAAAAACGACGACCCTTGCCGCTATCCGCGAAGGTGCCGAGCAGGGCGGTTACAAGGTCGAAGGCTTCGCCCCAACTTCCAAAGCCGCAGGCCAGCTCCGCGAAGCGGGGATAGAGGCCAACACGCTTCAGAGCTTCCTCGCCCGACAAAAAGAGGCAGACCCTACCAGCAAACATCTCTACATGCTGGACGAGTCGAGTCTTGCCAGCACCAGGCAGATGCGGGCCTTCCTTGAAAAGATACGGCCAGAGGATCGCGTCTTAGTGATCGGTGACACCCGCCAGCATCAGGGCGTGGACGCAGGCCGACCGTTCCAGCAGATGCAGGAAGCGGGCATGCAGACTTCCAAGCTCGAAACCATCATGCGGCAAAAAGACCCTGAGCTGTTGCGTGCCGTGCAGCATCTCGCCACCAATGAAACAGAGAAGGGAATTGCGCTACTTTCCGAGCAGGGCCGCGTCACCCAGCTTGCCAGTGCGCCAGAGCGCATCGCAGCCATCGCGCGAGACTACGCCTCCAAGCCAGAGAACACGATCATTGTTTCTCCAGACAATCGCAGCCGTCAGCAGATCAATGAAGCAGTGCGCGGAGAGCTGCTGAAAGTAGGCACGTTGGCCCAAGACGGCCAGCATTTCCTCACGCTGTCTCACCGCTCCGATATGACTGGCCCGGATCGTACCTGGGCGGCGATGTACCGCCCCGGAGATGTTGTCCAGTATGAACGAGGCAGCAAGGCCGAGGGCATCGAGCGCGGCAGCGTCGGCGTAGTGCGTTCCAGCGATGCGACCACCAACCGCGTGACCGTGGAGCTTGCCGACGGCTCCCGCGTCGAATACGACCCCAAGAGGATCTATGGCGTGAATGTCTACCGCGAGACGAGCCGCGAGTTTGCCACAGGTGACAGGCTCCAATTCTCAGCACTGAATAAGGAACTAGGAATTTCCAACCGAGACATGGGAACCATCACGAAGATGGAGGCCGACCGCCTCACCGTCCTCATGGATGGGAAGGAGAAGCGTTCTGTCAGCTTCAACCCTTCAGAGTTCCGGCAGTTCGACCACGGCTACGCCGTCACGTCTCACAGCTCCCAAGGACTCACCGCAGATCGCGTGATCGCCAATATCGACACCGATTCGTCGCGCAGCCTCATCAACAACCGGCTCGCGTATGTCGCCATCTCCCGCGCCTCTCAAGACGCGAGGATTTACACGAACAACGCTGAAACACTCGGCCAGCGCCTCGCGACGGATGTGACCAAGACCGCCGCGCTGGACTTCACTGCGAAGTCAGAACAGGCCGCACAAGCCGCCCCCGCTCAAGCTACCAAGGCATCAAAGCCCGTTCAGATTCACGAGTACAACAACCAGGACTCCCGCCTTGCCGCCGTCGCCAGCGAATTCGTCAACCGCCCAGAGCGCTCCGTGATCGTCGCGCCCGATCGCGCAGAACGCGATGAACTGACACAGCTCATTCGGGTAGACCTTTTCGCGCAAGGCAAACTCGGCCGCGACGCCCACGCTATTCCCGTCCTCATCGAGAAGGAGAGCAGAAGCAAGATGCGCGTCGAGAGCTACCAACCGGGAGACAAGATCCAGTACAAGACCGGCAGCCCCAACCTTGACGGTATTCCCCACGATAGCCAAGCGACCGTTGTTTCCACTAAGCCGCGCGGCAACGTCCTTTCCGTGCAGCTCGATACCAGCCGCGAGGAGGTTTCCTACAATCCGGCCCAGCTTCGCACCCAGACGCGCGAAAGCAGAGTTTTCCAAGAGGAAACCCGCGAAGTCGCGCAGGGTGAGCGCATCCGCTTCACCACCTCCGACAAAGAGTTAGGCGTGCGGTCCGGTGACCTCGGCACCGTAACCCGCATCGGCCAGAACAACTCCATGACCGTGAAGATGGATTCAGGCAGAACCGCCGAACTCTCTCCAGAGAAAGCCCGTCACATCGACTACGGTTACGCCGTCGATGGATTGAAGAACATCCATGCGGAACGCGTCATTGCGACCGGTGACGGCCTTACGCCGCAGACCTTCCAGGCAATTTCCAGTAAAGCGGATCTCACTGTATACACCAATTCGCCGCAACAGGACTTCACAGCTTCCAAGGAAATTACAGCACCCGAAATCACGCAACCAGCCAAGCAGCAGAACGACTTTGGCATCGGCTTCTAGCCTCTTCCTTTACGTCTTTGTGTATTTACATAAATAGAATGTCGCCGTCGAGGGCGGTGGGAATGTGGGAGACGCCGGCAGTACCGGCGTCTTCCAAGGGACTGTGGGAAGGGTGGGACAGCCTCACCGTTCCAAGCTTTCCATAGTCACGCCATTTCCACGGCCTAGCAATAAGGGGTCACCACACCAAAAGTAAAAAATCGTACGTTTAGGTTTGTTGCGAAAACCTATCGCCTTTAGGAAGCCAATCGCAATACCTTTATGCAATGCAAAATACGGGGCTTTTCTGAAATTGGAGCACCGTTGCAATAATCTTCGTTTGCGCAACGCCTACGACCGTCAGGCGAAGTTGCCGAAAACCCCGTTTCACAGTCCTAATACAAAAGTCGACGCCTATAAGCAAGCGAGCTGCTCAAAAGCGTTTATCAGTTCCGGCTCTAGCGTTGCGACGATGCGTCCTTCACCGGGGTCCCATTCAGCTTCATCTGTAATGCCGTAGATGGCCCAGATACTTTCGTCCTTTGTCTCCCAATGCGGAACTACCCTGTCTAATTGCTTTGCGGCGGTCCACGGGTCCTTCAGTCCCGCCGTAACTTCTCTTGCGATCTGCCGTGCAACGGTCTGACGAGCGTCCTCTTGTGACATTGGGTACGGCACTCTGAGCGCAGAGAACATCCGTTGCACAAGAATTTCGACCTGATCTCGGCTGTAGACCTTGTCCTCAGCCGCAAGGCGGTACACGGATGGCTCTTCATATCCCGCCTCGATGAGTCCGACAGCGGTTTGCACGATGTTCTCTGGAAGAAGGTCCCCACACGTCCAACGTGAAGCAAGCAAGAAGGGATCGAGGTGTGGCATCGGGGGTGGTGCTTTGCTCATGCACACCAGCTTATTACCTATCCGAGGCAGACTCCCGAAAAGTTCCGGCTTTCCGGCAAGTTCGAGACTGATCGGGTGCCTGGTGGTCGAAGTTGCCGCAAACCCGTTTTGCGGGAACGAGTATTTAGGAGGGTGTTTTCGTTCTCACTGAGATGAGATGACCGGTTCTCGCCTTGGCGTCCCTGAACTCTCGGCGAGGCGGTTCTGCGGTCCCAAGGAGCCATTCACGATGCATGCTGATCGTCTCCGCATTCAACTCATAATTGATTTCGGGAGCTGACCAGTCCGATAGAACCTCACTGGTCACATCGTCATCCCACTCGAAAGCATCAGAAGCCATCAGTGCGAACGCGACTGTGTTCAGAGCGTCGGGGGGAAGTGCTCCCTCGATGAAAGCGTCACAGAGGCTGACGAGATGAGGCCGTGTCACCGAGAATGACTCTCGCATGTCGACAATCTGAACTGAGGAGCGGACCTGATCTATCTGTAGAACCGAACCACGCAAGTCTTCGCTCAACTCAGCGGCAGATCGCTGGCCTAAGAAGTACCGCCGAAGCTCTTCTTCTCGCATCCCAGCAGGATAAGGCATTTAGGAGGATACTACTTGCTTCAGAACAAGTACATACCCCCCATTGAACAACGACTGAATTCGCATTCAATGAAAACCTGAGCTCTAGGGGAAGAGCCTTGAAAAGTTCCCCGGTTGTTGCGAGCGCTGACGACGCAAGTCATTAAACCTGCTCGCCTGGAGAATACTTGAAGATTCAACGAAGGACCTTCCTTCGCTCCGCCTTTGGTGCGTGCGCAGCCACTTTTCTTTCATCCTGCAATAGCTCCTTCCAATCTGCCGTCACTCGGGATCTACCATCACCGGAGCGTTCCGGCATCGAGCATGTTGTTGTTGTCATGATGGAGAATCGCAGTTTCGACCACTTTCTCGGTTGGTTGCCGACCGCAGACGGGAAGCAGGCAGGACTGAGTTACGTGGACCAAACTGGCGTCACTCGCTCGACATACCATCTGGCAGGCGACTTCACCGGTTGCGGGCACATTCAACCCGATCATTCCTATGAAGGCGGAAGGATCCAATACAACGCAGGGAAGATGGATGGTTTTCTGCGTTCAGGAAACGACACCTATTCGCTTGGCTACTACCAAGAAGAGGATTTGACATTTTTCGGCGCACTGGCGCGTCAGTACACGACGCTAGACCGATACTTCTGCTCCTTCCAGGGGCCCACATTCCCGAATCGCATCTTCCTGCACTCAGGGCAGACAGACAGGACCAGTAATACGTCAGACGTATGTCATCTGGAAACGATTTGGGACAGTCTCTCGGAGGCGGGGGTCAGCGCTCGCTGCTACTCTCCATGGTTAGCGCTCTGGGGTTCGGAATATGCGGACAACACGTACAGCTACGACGATTATCTCAATGACGCTGCGGCCGGGCAGTTGCCCGCGGTATCATTCGTCGATCCACAGTATTCTCCGGTGACAGGATCAACCGACGATCATCCATTCGCGGATATTCGAAACGGGGACGCCTTCTTGTCGCAGACTTATCACGCTCTGGTGAATAGTCCCTGCTGGCGCAACTCAGTTCTGATCATTACCTTTGACGAGTGGGGCGGCTTCTTTGATCATGTGGCGCCGCCCAGAGTCGTTGCGCCGAACACAACTGATAACGACGTCATCGACGGCCGCGTTCTTTTAGGCCTTCGAGTGCCAACTGTGATCGCGTCTCCATTCAGCGTGGGATCATCGCTTTTCCCTCGCGTGAATAGTACGGTTTTTGACCATACCTCGGTGCTTAAGCTCATCGAATGGCGCTGGAATCTGTCGCCCCTCACAGCGCGAGATGCTTCACCCGAAATCGGGAACCTTGCTGTCGCGCTTGATTTTGCACGTTCGCGAACTGAGTCGCCTGTACTTCCGGTCGTAGTTCCAAGGGCGAAGTCTCCATGCGATGTCTCGGTTTCCGAGTGAACTGGGTTTGCGCCGGCTGCATTGGGGGTGACGGTGCAGTTCTTCAGCGGTCGGCGATAGAGCGTGTTGCTCTCGCAGACCACGCTGTCGCGGGTGCGTGCCTCGTAGGCAAGCTCAGGCCGCACGGGCGGATGAAAACGCGGCACGAGCGATGGGCGGTTCCAGAGCGGGTTGCGCATCACTCCTCCTCTCCGGTTGTGGCGGGGGCTTCCTCTGTGGGGGTGTTGCCTGTGTACACCGAACCCGCCGCCGACGGATAGCCAGTAGGGTAGCCAGCCACGGGCGGGTTGTGCGCTGCGGGGTCGAAGGTCAGCGGCGCGGGGTCTGCGCCGAGAACGGGACATCATCGGTGGTGAGCTTGGAGTTGTAGCCGTAGTTCGATGGGTCGGGGTTGAACTCAAAGCTTTTGAACCGCGCTTGGACGAGAACACGGAGGCGAAATAGTGAGCGCAGCGTACTTACCCTAAAGTTCCCGCGAAGTCTCGTTTGCGGCAACTTCGGGGTGCTCGGACGTCCAGATTGGGGCCAAGTTGCCCATAGCCCCGTTTTTGCGGGAACCGCCCAGCCGTCTGACAACGGAATATCGAGCCGTTTGCCTCCTCAAGAATACCGGCTGAGGTGGCTGGCTGGCGCAACTGAACAAGCATGAAGATGTCTTAAGGTAAGCCGCGGGACGACGCCGTCCGCTACTGGTTTCCGCGGCTGGTTGACTTCGTCTCAGGCTGGATCTCTTTAAGCTCAAGGTTTAGCCCGCTTAGGTCACTCGCTTCGACGATCTCTGGCTGACTGAACTCTGCGTAACGACGCACCACGTTCTCACGCTGAAAGTTGAGCAGGCCCGATGCCTGCTGCTTCGGCCCTGCTTCCGTGTCGGCAGCGCCTGCGACCGTCAATGTGTAGCTGCCACTTGGTACATAGGCAATTGTGAAGCTCCCGTCCGGTGCGATAGCGCCGGTTCGCTTAAGATTCTTGTCCGACGTATCCGTCAAGGTGATACGGCCTGAGTTCACAGCGTGGTGATCGGTCGCGGAGGTGACGCGCCCGCTGACGATAGGCAGGCCTGTCAGACCGACCCGCAGGTCTACGTCATTCCGATCATCGCCGCTCTTGACAGCAACCTTCTCGGCATCCCTCTCGTGCATCGCAGCTGGAGAGTAGATCATGATGGGAGACACGCCCTTCATGCTATTCAGGTCCATTACGCCGTTGCGCATGCGTACGGAGCCTCCTGTCGACAGTACAAGATGAACCCGGTACTCGCCCGCCGGTAGCCCCGCGACCCTATAGTGGCCGAGATCGTCAGTAGCCGCTACCTTCACACCGCCGGCCATGGCCATCGTCATCGCCTGCCCGATGTTCACCTTGGTCGGATCGTTTGGAGCATCGCTCTTCGACCACGCTTCGACCGTTATGGCGGCATCCGGTATCGGCGTTCCGTCGTCATAGGTTGCGGTGCCGGTGATCACCGCGCCTCGCTCGAGGGTTTGATCGCCGCGCGCAACCTTGTTTGCGTCCACGTGTACCTTCGGAGCTCCTTCCAGCGAGGTAGCGCCCTTACTAAGCGCCGCAGCCGCAGCTGGCGAAATGTAACCCGAGATGTTTGCGAGCACGTAGTAGTCACCCGGTGTCACGCCTGCCAGCTCATAGTGGCCATCAAGGTCCGTCTGAGCCGACAGCATTGTCATGCTACCCATCAGCGCGCCCAGCGCTGCGCCGGGGTCATTCGCTGCGCCGGCCTTCCCCAGCGCTTTCAAAGTCGGTTCGTTATCGTTCTTTACAGGAGTAAGGACGACCTTCACTAACCGTGCCGGCTTCTGAGTATCGGCCAGCGTAATCGTGCCTTGCACCGTTCCGCTCCCCGGGGTGATCTCCTGCGCGACTGCCGCCCGATTGGAGCACAAGAAGACAAAAGTAGCGGCGAAAAGGAATCTGGACGAGAACATAGGTGCAAGTATGACCCGAGCGCCGGGGGCGGGCAATCAGTTTAAGGTGAAAACTTCATAAGCCAGATTGTTTCTTCGAAAGCGCATATCGGATTGGTCCTCATGAACGCGCTTCACTGATCTGTGATTGCGCTGCGACCGAAGTTCCTCGAAAGTCGGGTTTTGGGAAACTACGGCCTTATCGCTTCCCAAGCCCGCTTTCAGGAACCTGCTGGTTCAGCTTCCCTTCAGCAACTCTTCTGTTTACCAATCGGTCTGACGCGCCCGTAAAGTCTTAGGGCAAGTCAGCTTATCGGCAAGTTCGGCAAGTTCGGGCTGTCTGAACCTGCGAACTTTCCGAAATCCCCGTTTGAACTAAGCCGCTGTCGCGGCGGACGCTGCGGCATTGGTGTCCCCCAGCCTTTTAGGCCGTGTAAGGTTTGGGTCACAAGGAGGCTTTTGTGACCCATCTTCGGCAGAAGATGCTGGATGAGCTCCAGCGTCGCAACTACTCACAGAACACGGTCTACACCTACCTGCACGCGGTAGAAGACTTTTTCCAGGTATTTTCACCGCTCGCCAGACAGGTTGGGACCTGATCATATCCGGCAGTATCAGGCCTATCTGTTTCGAGAGCGCAAGCTCCAAGCAGGGACGATTGCATGCTGCACAGCAGCTTTGCGTTTCCTCTACGTCAAGACGCTGCGACGCCCGTATCTCCCCGAGCACATCCCATTTCCCAAGCGCCCCAGGCAATTGCCCGTTGTACTCAGTCCAGAAGAGGTCCAGCGGCTGATTGATTCAGCAGAGAACCTGATGCGCCGCACCATGGTGATGACA
>NZ_JQKI01000050.1 GCF_000745965.1 Edaphobacter aggregans DSM 19364
CCTAGTGCGGCTAGTTGTTCTCCATCTTGTTCGACGATGAAAAAAGCACTCTTTACTCGTGGATCGGTACTCGATTCTGCGTCCGCAGCAATCGTGACCAACCTGCCACCAGGCTTGAGAAGATCCCAGGACCTGTCCAGGGTTTCTCCGCCCACGGTATCGAAGATTACATCGACTAGGCCCGCCTCTTCAAAACGGCGCTCCCGATAATCGATGACCTCATTGGCTCCAAGCTGCCCTACAAAATCGACGTTCGCCTTGGACGACGTGGCAATCACATACGCTCCTTGCGAATTTGCAAGTTGAACCGCGAAAAGTCCCACCGCGCCCGCCCCTCCGTGTATAAGAACTCGTTCGCCTTTCTGTAATTTTGCTCGGAGATGCAGTCCCTGCCATGCCGTCAGCAAGCCAATCGGGGCTGAGGCAGCTTCGATGTGGGAGAGAGAAGATGGCTTCAGAGAAAGATTCGATGGTTTTGTTATGCAGAACTCAGCCGTAGCACCCTCTGCGAACCAATCGTTCAAGCCAAAAACAGTATCTCCCAGGCTGTAGCTGGTTGCTCCCGCACCTAACCCTGCAACTGTGCCTGAGAATTCATGTCCGGGAATCGCCTTGGATCGGGCTGTACCGTCCGCATAGTGGCTGGTGGGATACCAAAGCTTCTCCGTAGGGGTCACTCCAGCGGCGAAGACCTGAATCAAGATTTCGCCCGCTTGCGGCTCGGGAATGGGACGTCTTACCGGCTGCAGGTGCAGTTCGTCTGTAAACTCCATTGCTTTCATCTCTGCCATTGCTTCACTCCGTGGAATTCGTCGCAGAATCGCCTTCACAGGCCCTTGACCGAAATCTGAATTCTCGAAGCTGCGCCCTGCCATCGGCCTCAGTCCCATCACCTGAACGTAGTCTTTCGTCACCTGCATCCCCTGCATGGACTGACTGCCGTCATTGCGAATCAAGAAATTAAAGGTCCAGTTATACGCAGCGATTCCGTCGAATGATTTCGCTTCTTTCTGCCAACCCATCCACTGTTGCGCCGCCCAGCCGCGCGGGCTGTCCATTTTCTGCCCATCCGCGCGCACCGTCGGAATCAGCATGAGTTGCTCCGGCTTCTGGTACGGCGGCGGTGTCAGCAACACGCCCTGAATCAAGCTGAAGACCGCAGAAGTCGCGCCAATCCCCAGAGCCAGCGTCAGCGCTGCAATCAGACTAAAACCTGGCCGCTTGATCAGCATCCGAATCGCAAACCGCAACTCTTGCAACATGGATCACCTATTCCGTTTTGGGGTTCCGGGAACTGCCGTTCCGGCATTGTCGAGAGTTAAAACGTTAGTTGGACTGTCTTTGTTCCTTCATTCATCCGATTGGATGAGGGAATGGAATCCTTGTCCGGTTTGGTTGGAGCGATGCAATTGTATTTCTTTGCCAGCTGATTCATTTGGTGCCAAATCGCCAAGTCGCTCATGGAGGAACCGATTAGCTGCCGATATGTCGGCAGCGCGACTGAAATCAAGTGAGCGGACGGGATGGGAAACACAGTTGCTGTAGTGTTGAATCATGAAGAAATCGCTGAGCTTCTCAGTGCTGATTGCGGCCACGATGGCCTTCGCCCAGAGACCCGATCCCCTCACGTTTGTTGACCCGTTAATTGGTACTGGCCCAGAGGGGCACACGTTTCCGGGAGCGACTGCGCCATTCGGCATGGTGCAGCTCTCGCCGGATACGCAGATTCGGCCATTCAAACAAAGCTATAAGTGGGCGGCTGGTTATCGATACGAAGATACGACGATCCTGGGGTTCTCGCATACGCATTTTTCAGGCTCGGGCCATAGCGATCTTGGGGATGTCCTCCTCATGCCGCTGAGCGGCGAGAGCGTACCGCTTGAGCCGGGCGATCTGGAAAAGACCCGACCCGGATATCGCTCGCGTTACTCGCATACGAGCGAACATGCCGAACCGGGCTACTACTCCGTATTCCTTCAGGACTCCGGAGTGCAAGCGGAGTTGACCGCGAGCGAACGAGTCGGTGAGCACCGATACACTTTTGCCGAGGGAGCGAAACGTCATCTCCTGCTCGACCTGCGTGGCAGCATCTATAACTATCCCGGGAAAGTGCTATGGTCCCGGATAAGGGTGCGCAAAAACGGCACAGTAACCGGAATGCGGGAGACTCGCGGGTGGGCGCCAGGAAGGCAGCTATTCTTTGCGATCCGATTCTCCACGGCAATGTCGGGACATACACTCTATAACAAGGAAGAAGATCCCCCACCGTATCACGGCTTCAAAACGCCTGGAACATCACCGGAGGATACCCTGAGCGTGGAAGGACGAGGGCTGGAAGCGGTATTCGATTTTGCGCCTTCATCCGCCCCGCTGATAGTCAAAGTAGCTATCTCGCCAGTAAGCGAAGAAAACGCAATCGCGAATATGGACGCAGAGACACCGGGATTTGACTTTGACGGTATACGCGCCAAGACCCAACAAATGTGGCGTGAGGAACTATCGCGCGTCGAATTCAGTGCCTCGCCCTCGACGGAGAAGTCACTCTATACAGCTCTTTATCACGCGATGATGGCGCCCAGTACAAGCATGGATGTAAACGGCGAATATCGCGGACCCGACAACCAGGTTCATCGCGCTGAAGGATTCCGCTTCGTGTCCTCGTTGTCGTTGTGGGATACATATCGCGCGGAACAACCACTCATGACGCTTTTACAACCGGAACGGCGCACCAACGACCTGGTGCGATCCATGATTGCTTCACAGCAGGAGAGTCCCTTCGGGATTCTGCCGGTGTGGCAGTTTGAGGGGTTAGAGACTTGGTGCATGATCGGCTATCACTCGGCGCCGATTATCAGCGACGCGTATATGAAGGGAATTCGAGGCTACGATGCCGGGATCGCTCTTGAAGCGATGGTAGCGAGCGCAACCTATGCGCCCTATGGCAATCTCGCAGCTTACATGAAGCTTGGCTATGTGCCTGTCGACCACGACGACGAAGCGGCGTCCAAGACAGTCGAGTACGCCTTCGATGATTGGACAATTGCCCGCATGGCCAAAGTAATGGGCAAGAAGACGGTTGCCGCCACGTTTGAGAAGCGAGCCGCATTCTGGCGAAACAGCTTCAACGCAGTGGATGGGTTCTTGGAGCCGCGTCTGGAAAACGGGGATTATCGCAAGCCCTTTGATCCGGCCAAGGCTGGTGCAGGCAGCGGGTTTACAGAAGGCAATGCGTGGCAGTATTCCTGGTATCAACCGCAGGATGAGCGAGGACTCATCGAGCTGTTGGGTGGCAATCAAAGATTGATTGCTAAGCTGGATACCATGTTTGACCAAAAGGTGGATCCGGCGATGTATGCAAATGTCGAAGACATCTCCGGAATGATAGGTCAGTACATTCACGGCAATGAACCAAGCCATCACCTTGCTTATCTCTACATGTACGCAGGCGCGCCATTGAAGACTCAGGCACGGCTGAAGCAGATCGTCGACTCGCAATACAAGCCGTCACCGGATGGTCTTGTGGGCAATGATGATCTGGGACAAATGTCCGCATGGCTGGTATTCACTTCCCTGGGTTTCTATCCGGTAGCGCCGGGTTCAAACGAGTACGTGTTAGGCCGCCCGTTCGTTGACCGGGCGGTGCTCCATTTGCCGAACGGCAACCTGCTGACAATCAAAAGCGTGAACTTGACCGAGGCGCAGGGCTTTCTAAAGGACGTTGTGCTGAATGGCCACTCGCTCGATCGCAGCTACGTGACACATGAGGAACTGATGAACGGAGGCGAACTGAAGTTTATCTTCAGCAACGAAAAGGATGCAGAGTGGTCACGTCGCATCCTGCACGCGCCATACTCAGATTCAGCGCCCCAATAATGCAATGGGCGATACCTGCAGATTTCCACCGGGCCGAGCGTTGCCAGGACTTTGTCTGAACTGTTGCAGCGTCCCGTTTCAGCTCAAGAAGCGCCTCGCGATAGCTGGGAGGCTCTGTTCCGTTTGCATGGTATGAAGAACCCAGTCCCACTGATGTGTATGTTCAATGGATTCAACTAAGGTTGGATCCAGTTCGAACGCGATCGTGAAACAACTCTCAAAGGAATTCTCTCATTGCGCGATGTGCTGGGGATGCTCACCAGCACATCTGAATGAAGCTTTGAGGTAGTTCTGTGTCTGCAGACTCGGTTCGGTTGCCGGTTTGGATGCAACCGTTGGATATCTCATCAGTGGGATTCCCGCGGAACCGCTGTTCCACGGCAACCAACCAGAAAGTCCAGATCCGCTCCCTGAGAAGCCTGCAATACATGCTGAACATACATCTGTTGATATCCGCCATTGAGTTTCGGCAGCACAGGCTTCCACCTGGCGCTTCGTCGCGCTAACTCCTCGTCTGATAGATCCACAGTCAGACGTCTGGACTCCACGTCGAGTTCGATCACATCCCCGTCTTCGATAAGTCCCAGGGGGCCACCAGCAGCGGCCTCTGGACAAACATGGAGGATCACCGTGCCGTAAGCCGTGCCGCTCATGCGAGCGTCAGAGATCCGCACCATGTCGGTGATCCCCTTTGCGAGAAGCTTGGGAGGAAGCCCCATATTGCCAACCTCTGCCATGCCCGGGTAGCCCTTTGGCCCGCAATTTTGTAAGACGAGCACTGAGTTCTCGTCGACCTGCAGGTTTGGATCGGCTATCCGTTCCCGATAGTGTTCAATCGTCTTGAAGACGACAGCCGGACCACGGTGGCGAAGCAAGTGTGGTGACGCAGCCGAGGGCTTCAGAACCGCGCCACCAGGGGCAAGGTTTCCGCGAAGCACAGCGATACCACCCTGTTCGACAAGCGGATTGTCGAAAGGACGAATAACCTCTTCATTCCAATTCGTGGCGTCTTTGCAGTTCTCGGCGATTCCATTCCCGGTCACCGTCAGGGCGTCATCGTGCAACATGTCGCGTTCCGAAAGAGCTTTAATGACGACGGGTAGGCCGCCAGCATAGCAATAGTCTTCCATCAGGAATCGACCAGAGGGCATTAGATCGACGAGGGTAGGAGTGTCACGTCCAATCCGATCCCAGTCCTCGAGTGTCATCGGCACACCGATCCGGCCCGCGATTGCAAGGAGATGAATCACTGCGTTCGTTGATCCCCCAAGAGCCCCGTTTACGCGAATTGCGTTCTCGAAGGCCTCTCTCGTAAGGATCTTCGACAAAGTGAGGTCCTCGCGAACCATCTCGACTATGCGCCGACCCGACATTTGAGCGAGGACCGACCGCCTCGAGTCGACTGCTGGAATCGAGGAGTTGTAGGGCAAGGAGAGTCCAAGCGATTCCGACATTCCACTCATGGTGGAGGCAGTTCCCATCGACATACAGTGCCCGGCAGATCGGTGCATGCAGGATTCAGCTTCGGTAAATTCCTGAAGAGTCATCTTGCCCGCATTCAGGTCCTCACTGAACCTCCAGAGGTCAGTGCCAGAGCCGATGTCTTTACCACGGAATTTCCCGTTGAGCATCGGGCCACCCGAGACCACGATTGCAGGCACATCACAGCTTGCGGCTCCCATCACGAGAGATGCTGTGGTCTTGTCACAACCACACATGAGCACCACGCCATCAATGGGATTGCCGCGGATGCTCTCTTCGACGTCCATACTGACCAGGTTGCGGAAGAGCATCGCGGTTGGACGCAAGTTCGTTTCGCCAGTGGACATGACGGGAAACTCGAGAGGAAATCCGCCTGCTTCCCATATCCCATTCTTCACACGCTCTGCGAGGGCGCGGAGATGTGCGTTGCAGGGAGTCAATTCAGACCAGGTATTGCAAATGCCAATCACCGGACGGCCATCGAAGACATCTCCCGGGAATCCCTGATTTCTCATCCAGCTCCGGTGGATGAAGCCATCTTTGCCGGCGCGGCCGAACCACTCTGCGGATCGAAACTTCCGTGTTTCTGACGACATTTCTTAGCTCCAATGACAATTAATTTGAGGCCCGACCATTGAGCACGCTGTGATCTTCGGAGCGGCTATTAAAACTATACATATGATCTTACGGTAGACTACTGACTTATTAGGTATATATATGATCTTTACAGCCTTTTTTCATGTTGCAAGACCCGAGCTAAGCAGGCTTTGGGATCACTTCGCAGGGAAACCGACGCATGACCTCAGCCTCACCCTTTCTCATTCTTCGAGATGCTCCTCAATCCGGTCAAAGACACCCGCACGAAGGCTTTTCCTCGGTCCAGAGCCTCCAATCGAAACTTCGGAACACAGTACAGGGTGAGGTGCGCTTCGATGATGCATAGCGTGCCCTATGCCACTGACCCCTCGAACTATCGCCAGGTGCCGATCGGACTCGCTGTTCCTCGGAATTACGAAAAGTTATAGCAACCATTGCCGCCTGTCGAGTGGTTGGTGCACCGGTGTTGTCGCAAGGGGGGGACCAGCCTCGGTGGTCAATGTTGCAATGTAGCGGTCGTGATGGATTTCTCGAAGTGCATGCATTCGATCGTCGAACTGGATCCGGTCGGGCGAAGGGCTCGTGTTCAGCCGGGCATCGTGCTCGATGCGTTATGCCTCGAAGCGGAAAAACATGAACTTACGTTCGCTCCGAGCGTCTTTCAGGATGAATTGATCAGCTTCTTCCCGAACGAGGAGCGAGCGCATCGCCTGAGTAAGCAGACCATCATGCTGAGTGAAATGCTCTCCCGAAGCACTTCGAAGTGGACACATCCACTGCTTAACGGCCGTAAGATCGTCGTCCATGGTCACTATCACCAGAAAGCCCTCATGACGATGAACGACGAGATGAAGCTGCTGCGATCTACCGGCGCCGAGGTCAGCCTCCTTGATTCTGGATGCTGTGGCATGGCAGGTCCATTTGGTTTCGAGAAAGATAAATTTGAAGTGTCTCAGACACTTGCAGAACGTACTACTCCCCTCCGTTCGAGCGGCTGGTGAGGGTACTATTCTTGTCACCAACGGTTTCAGTTGTCGCGAACAAATCAAGCAGAATACCGATCGCAGAGCGGTTCACCTCGCTGCGGTTCTCGCCGGCGATTGTTAAGTAAATCTTGAGGGTGAACAAAGGATCCCGATGTCCTACGAATCAAAGAGAGCCGATGTATCGGAGCAAGTCGAACTGATCGCCGACTACGCGTGCGAGACGGGAGAATGTCCCCTTTGGCATCCGATGGAAAGCCGGCTCTACTGGACCGATATCCCTCGTGGCCGTATGTTTCGTTTCGATCCGGTCAGCCGCAGACATGAACAGTTCTATGAGGGACGACCAGTGGGCGGGTTCACCATCCAAAGCGATGGATCGCTACTGCTATTTATGGATTGTGGGACGATTGCTGTCTGGCGGGAGGGCACGCTCGTTGAGATCGTGCCGCATATCCAGTCGGAACTGGATTCGCGATTCAACGACGTCATAGCTGACCCACGGGGACGCGTTTTCTGCGGGACGATGTCGAGCGATGCTCATAAGGGGAGACTCTATCGCCTTGAACTCGATGGTTCGCTTCACCTCGTGCTCGAGGAGATCGGCTGTCCGAACGGGATGGCCTTTACCCTCGATGGCAAGGGGTTCTATTTCACGGATTCGTTTGCGCGTGAGATTTATCACTTCGACTATTCCGTCGAAGACGGGAAGCTTTCCAATCAGCGCGTGTTTGCTCGGTTTGGGGATGCGCTCGGCCTGCCGGATGGCGCTACGCTCGACAGCGAAGGGAGACTGTGGACTGCCCTCTGGGATGGCGGTGCAGTCGTTCGCCTTGGGCTCGCAGGGGAAGTCGAGTCAGAGGTAGCGATTCCTACCCGGAAGGCGTCGAGCCTGACGTTCGGGGGGAGCGACTACAAGGACATGTACATCACGACGGCCGGCGGTAACATCCGGGACGTGGATGGGCAGTTTGCAGGAGCTCTATTCCGCAAAAAGTGCGACGTCTCAGGACGTCCAGAGTTTTTCTCGCAAGTCGTAGTTTCAGCTCACAGGAATCATCAAGAGTGAGAAATCACGCTTGATCTCAAATGCAACGGCCCTCTGATCAGAGGACTGGAAAGGGATAACGATGTCAGGAATTCTTGATGGCAAGACTGCTCTCATTACCGCCGCAGGACAAGGAATCGGACGAGCGGCCGCTCTCAGTTTCGCCAAGGCTGGTGCCGCGGTATGGGCAACGGACATCAACCAGGTCGCCCTCGATGCACTCAAAGCCGAGCAGCCCGGCGTCGAGATTCGTATTCTCGACGTAACGAATACGGATGCTGTCAACGGACTGGCCCTTGAAACCGGAACGCTCGACGTCCTGTTCAATTGCGCCGGGTACGTTCATCAAGGCAGCATCTTCGACTGCTCGAAGAAGGATTGGGACTTCTCGTTCGATTTGAATGTTGCTTCGATGTATCGTACCTGTCGCGCGTTTCTGCCTGGGATGATCGCCGCCGGGAGAGGAAGCATCATCAATATGTCGTCTGTCGTATCGAGTTTGAAGGGCGCACCCAACCGGTTTGTCTACGCCACCTCCAAAGCTGCAGTCATCGGGCTCACTAGGGCGATTGCCGCGGACTTTGTTTCGAAGGGCATCCGTTGTAATGCTCTGTGTCCTGGCACTATCGAGACGCCGTCGCTGGGTGACAGGATTGCGAGTCAGGGCAACGTCGACGCGGTGCGCGCCAGCTTTATCGCTCGTCAGCCGATGGGGCGATTGGGAAAGCCTGAAGAGATTGCCGCCGCTGCCTTGTATCTGGCCTCGGATCAATCCGCATTCACGACAGGTCAAGCCCTTGTGATCGATGGGGGTTGGAGCATTTAGGCTTCAATAAAGGTAGCGGAGGTCCTATCAACGAGAGCGGCTCTGCGGAAATCTCTAGTAACCATTGACCTTGAATCGAAAGACGGCGTCGCTGAGGTAAATAGGTATACATATAATCAAACAGTGAGCCATCCCATAACAAAGAGTCCTAAACCTCTCGGCGTGTTTGCCAAGCAGAACCTGCATGGTCAGATCGCCGAGTATCTGGGAACTAAGATCGTGAGCGGCGAGCATGTGGCTGGTGAGATTCTTCCCACTGAGGCGTCCTTAGGTGCCTCTCTTGGAGTGAGTAGAACAGCCATTCGCGAAGCGATCAAGGTGCTTTCGTCGAAAGGGCTTGTTGAAGTCCGGCGAAAGACGGGTAGTCGCGTCAGATCGCAACGGGACTGGAATGCTCTCGATCCGGACGTGATCTCCTGGCAGTTCGCAGGGGATGGGATACCAACAGGCGCCATCAACGATCTGACTGAACTTCGCAGAATCATTGAGCCTGCGTGCGCTCGGCTTGCGGCCAAGCGAGCTACGGCTGAGGAACTTGCAGAGATTGAGAAGGCCTTGATCAAGATGGAGCAAGCTGCAGGGAAAACCGAGGCCTCAGTGGAGGCTGACCTGAATTTTCACCTTGCAATCCTCGAAGCTACCCATAATTCATTCATGCGGCCATTTGGCGCCCTGATACAGGCGGCACTACGAGCAAGTTTTCGGCTGACGAATGCGGACACGGCAGCGTATCGCCTCTCACTCACAAAGCATCGTGCAGTTCTTGCATCGATAAGAAATGGCAAGCCTGAAGAAGCCGATGTTGCGATGCAAGCAGTTCTGCGCGGATCGCAGCGCGACATAGAGAATGCTTTGCGTCTGCCGGCCCCATCCCGTGTCTTGGGGCAGGAAAAGAAGAAATCTCACGGACGCAAAGGGTCTTGATCTCAGAGTGATCCTTTCGCGGGCGCGCCCCCCCATGTAACGAGCAACCCCCTGAACTATACTTGGTCGCCATCTAGCGACCGAGGGAGCGGTACGGGCGTATCGGCGGTGGAAACGGAAAGTTCTAATTATTGCCCGAAGTCGGTGATGTTGGCGCAATTTTGCCTCAATTAGTTCAATATCGTGATAACCTACATTTCCATTCGCACAGGACGCTTGGCATTATCTCGATACCTGGCGTAATATGGGCTGCGAAAGATAAGTGACTTTCTGAATGACCCGTCGGTCACGATTCGGAATCCTGTGATCGTCAAGACATCTTTGCTCTTTTGCCTACGAAGTTGAGTCCGACCATTTATGAAGAAAATCGGTATGGGCATAATCGGCCCCGGATTCGTCGCGACCCATCACATAGATGCCGTGAGACGCCTGGGAAACGTCGAGGTTCTCGCAGTTGCAGGCTCGACACAGGAGTCCGCAGATGCGAAGGCCAGGGAATTGAGAATCGACCGGGCTTATGAAACGTACCAGGATCTGATCGATGATCCCGAGATCCAAGTCGTTCATAACACTACGCCAAATTACCTGCATTATGCGATCAGCATGGCGGCAATTGCCGCCGGGAAACACGTGATCTCGGACAAACCGCTCGCCATGAACTCTGCCGAAGGCCGATTGTTGCTGGACGCCGCGAGTGAAGCTGGGGTCGCCCATGTCGTCACCTTCAACTACCGCGGCAATCCGCTGATACAACATGCCCGTTCGATGGTTGCCGGCGGAGAGCTGGGACCGTTGTGCTTCGTACATGGTCATTATTTGCAGGATTGGATGACCAGCCCGAGCGTCTACTCTTGGAGGTCTGACCCCAAAAAGGGAGGCTCAAGCTCTGCGCTCACAGACATCGGTTCTCACTGGTGCGACCTCGCAGAACATGTCGTCGGCAGTAGGATCAAGGCGGTCCTTGCTGACCTGACCACGGTAGTTCCCGTCCGATACTCCGCAGGTAAGTCTGCCGAGGCATTCACCAAAGGCGACCATAAGATCTCGGCAGAGGTCCACGTGGAGAGTGAGGATCTTGCAAGCGTCCTGATTCGCTTTGAGAATGGGGCCAAGGGCAGCTTCTCCGTTGGCCAGGTTCTTCCAGGCAATAAGAACAACATCCAGTTGGAAATAAGTGGAAGGGAGTCCTCCCTCCGCTGGCAACAAGAGCGCCAGAACGAGCTGTGGATCGGATATCACGATCAGCCGAATCGTGTGATGGCAAAAGATCCAGCATTCGTCTCTGACGGCGCTCGCAGGTATGTCCACTTACCCGGAGGCCATCAGGAAGCCTGGTCGGATGCATTCTTCAACGTGATTCGTGACGCCTATGAATGGATATCAGCGGGCGCTGGACCAGAAGCAAAACCTGACGCTCTTGCGACGTTTGCGGATGGATATCGAGCTCATTGCCTGATCGACGCTATGATTGCCAGTCATGCCGAAGGTGGACGATGGACAGAGGTTGAAAGTCACTCTGCCAGAGCAGCCACTGCAAGCCTGCAAACAAAGTAAGAGCTCATTTTCTGCGTGAGGGAGGAGGAGTATTGAAGCTTGGAATCTTTACCCCGGTTTTCGGCAATCTTTCTGCCGAGCAGATGTTAGTTGAGGTTCGCAAGTATGAGAAAGTCAGCGCGATTGAACTAGGAACCGGAGGATGGCCGGGAGCAAGTCACGTGGACGTCGATGGGCTGCTGGCGAACCGGGGTAGTTTGCACGAGTTCAAGAGCAAGATCCGAGACGCTGGTCTCTTTATCAGCGCTCTCTCCTGTCACGGAAACCCGATTCATCCCCTTCCCTCAATAGCGAAGAGAGACGACGAAGTCTTTCGAAAGACCGTTGATCTTGCAGCGGCGCTTGAGGTGCCAACAGTAGTCACCTTCTCTGGGTGTCCCGGCGCCGGACCGCGCGATGAAAGTCCAAACTGGATCATTGCTCCATGGCCGCCAGAGTACCTGGATGCGCTTGCCTGGCAGTGGGAGACTAAGTTAATTCCCTATTGGCAGGAGGCGGCAGGATATGCGACCGAGCGTGGACTCAAAATAGCGTTGGAAGCGCATCCCGGCTTCTGTGTCTACAACCCGGAGACGCTTTTGAGACTCAGGGCAGCTTGTGGTCCCTCGATTGGGATAAACCTCGATCCTAGTCATCTGTTCTGGCAAGGGATCGACATCCCGGTCGCCATCGACTCCCTTGGGGAAGCTATCTTCCATGTGCATGCGAAGGATATCGCTTTCAATAATTCCCAACTGCGTAAAAATGGCGTGCTTGATGGCAAGAGCTACCTTCGGATGCAGGAGCGGTCTTGGATATTTCGCAGCGTGGGATGGGGACATGGAGAGTCGGAGTGGAAGCAGATCATTTCGGCGCTGCGTTTGGCTGGGTATGACCACGTCGTGAGCATTGAACATGAGGATGCCTTGGCGTCCGTTGTTGAGGGACTGAGCTCCGCCGTCAACTTTCTCTCGGGAGTCGTACTTACCGACCCGCCAGTCGAGGCATGGTGGGTCTAGCGGCAATATCGATCTCCGTTACCGGACTTGCTCGCTTAGCACTTAGAAGATGAGGGCCGTTTGTATCGTCAGCCTGCAACTGATGGACTTGCCAGAGCCTGATGGAATCCCTGAATGATGTCGTCTTCGTCTTGCCGACTCAAACAGGAAGGGATGGTGAAAAGAATACTGCGCCTGACCAAATCGTCGGCGACCGGATTTGTTCCTTTCTCATAGGAGACCTCCGATCCTCGATTCTCCTCGAGTGTCCAGGGAGTTCCCCGGTTGTCAGTTCCGCGCTTACGAACCAGACTGGCGATGTTGTAGTAGATGTGTAATCCGTAATCGGCGAGAACGACGTTGCTGGTGTCTGGGCTGGAGGATGCGATCCCGTTAGCTCTCATCGATCTGCACGTTTCCCGCGCCGTTGCCTCATCCGGATAGGTGGTGATCAGGAACCCTCCCGTATCTCCGGTTGGATCGATGATCTTCCTCGGACGAACCTGGGGCAAAGCTTTGAGGGATTCTAGTATGCGATATTTGCTGCTGCGCATCTTGGAGATCACCTGCGGGAGTTTACGCAGCTGCACGCGCAGAATGGCTCCCCGCAGTTCGTCTAACCGATAGCCTCTCCCCCAAGTTGTAATCTCGGCCTCGTCACAAGAGAATAGGCCGTCCGCAGTCCTGGTATATCCGGCATCGTGAGTCGCAACGGCTCGCTGGTATAGGTGCTCATCATTGCTTACAACGCAGCCGGCTTCTCCACATGTCATATTCTTGTTTGTCTGAAAGCTGAAGACGCCGATGTCTCCGAAGGTGCCGATCGACCGACCTCCGATCGTGCCGCCTACACATTGCGCGCAATCCTCTATCAAAAAAAGCTTGTGACTGAGTGCGACATCAAGCAATCGTGAGATGTCGACATGTCCACCATTCATATGGACTGCGATGACCGCCGTGGTGCGCGGCGTCACGCGTTCGCGGACGGACTCTGGATCGATGCAAAAGCTATCGTCGATGTCAGCCAGTACCGGGATCGCGCCAACATTGACCACAGCTGCGGCAACCGCTATCCACATGTAAGCCGGAATGATCACCTCTTGTCCTGGACCAACGCCAAGGGCGCCAAGTGCTGTGATCAGGCCTCCCGTGCCGCTTGTAACTGCCAAGGCGTGCTTGACACCCAGAAACGCAGAAAACTCCGACTCGAAGGCGTTCACTTCCGCCTGAGGAGTGAGCGAATAGTAGCGGTAAAGTGATTTACTTCGGATGACCCGGACTGCTGCCTCGACCTCCTGCTCGTCCATCCCATGCACGCCCGGAAACTCGCGAGGCAGAGGTTCTGTTCGGATCGGCTTGTTTGCCTGGATATGATTTCCCGCTTTCTTCTCTAGCAGCTGACTCATTGTCCTCCGCAGTCCCTGGGGCCCTTCAGCTTTCAAATTGGATCAAGTCACGGTTGTATCTTTTCGGATGTATCATAGTCAAACGACAGTTTTCATGGGGCGGGACGGTGCTCTTCGTGCTCGGCCGCGATCTCCTGGCCGCTGTTGAAGCGTACGGGTTGGGCCGTCGCATGAAGCCCAGGATTGACTCTTTGGATATTCCGATTACATGCCTACAACCACACCTGCAACAGTTCGACCACGATCAAAGAAGCACTCACCTGCGGAGCTGAACGTCCTCACGCTCATCCACGGGAAACCTGGAATATCCCGGGTTGAGCTCGCTCAAGAGTGTGGCATGAGTACAGGCTCTGTGAGCGCCATCGTTCAATCCCTGATCGACAGAAATCTTGTTTCAGAAGGCCAGCAGGTATCGTCAAAGTCTGGCCGGCGACGCATCGCGCTTCGGCTACGTTCGGAATTGGGCTATGTTGTCGGTGTCGATCTGGGCACTTTTTTTGAACGGATCGTCATCACCGATATTGGAGGCGAAGTCATCTACAGCACCGAATTAGAGAGCGGCATGGGAGCCGGGCGAGAAGAACTTCTCCGACGGACCTTTTCCGCCGTTCGAGAGGCGATTGCGGCTGCTCCAATTGATGGCCGGCCCTTCCTCGGGATTGGATTAGGACATTCTGGCGTCATTGATTCGCAGAGAGGTGTGGTCCTCGCCTTTCCAAGGCCCGGCCAGACAGAACAATGGAAAAACGTCCCGCTGCAGAAGATGCTCGAGGACGAATTTGGCGTCCCTGCACTCCTTGAAGACAGTGTGAGAACTATTGCAATGTCCGAAGCTCAATATGGAGCGGGCGCAGATTTGGAAGACTACATCTACGTGTACGTCGGGATGGGTGTAGGTTCGGCGATCTTTATAAACGGTACGCTCTATCGCGGCTCCGGCGGAAGTGCTGGAGAGTTCGGTCATATCACTGTCGCGGAGGATGGCCCTCTCTGTTGCTGCGGAAATACTGGATGTCTCGAGGCCGTTGCTTCCTGTGCGGCAATCATCGAGACTGTAAAGGCTGCCATCAAGATGGGCGTCGCGACCAAGGTCAATGAGATGGCAGAAGGGAACCTCGATCGAATCAGCATCGAGATGATTGCCGAAGCGAGAGACCAGAACGATAGTCTGGCCTTCCGCGTCATGAGCCAGGCGGCTTCTCACATCGGAGCTGCGTGCGCCGATCTGGTGAACCTGCTGAACCCCTCAGCAATCGTATTCGGCGGAGGGTTGTTTCGTGGCAAAGCAGACTTCTTCCTGGACCATCTGAGAAGAACGATACGGCAACGTTCCCTTGAGAAGCTGGCCAATGAAGTTACCTTGGTTGCGTCAGCGCTCGACACCAACGCAGGGGCACGAGGCGCTGCCCACCTCATTTCGGGTAAGTTGATTGAGTCCGTATATGCGGACAGTCTGTGAGTTAGTGCTGCACTACCTGAAGCAACCGCACTCAGCTCTCATACCCATCCTCCGTCGACGATATAGCTCTGATTCGTGATGGCAGAGCTATCCGCTGAGCCTAAGAACAAGACTGTTCGAGCAACGTCCTCCGGCATCAAGCTCCGTTTCAGAGCCTGGCGCCCCATGATCTCTGCTTCGTATTCGGGAGTCCACCAGAGCCGCCGTTGGCGTTCGGTCAGAATAGCGCCAGGAAGCACACTGTTCACCCGTATATTCGCTTCGCCGAGTTCGTGGGCCATCGCTCGGGTTAGTCCAACGATGGCAGCCTTCGCGGTAACGTAGGCCGGCAAGCCAGTGGAAGGAATCATCCATGCAATCGAACTCATGTTGATGATCGAGCCTCCTCCGGCTGCCCGCATGCCCGGAACCACAGATTGGATGGCGAAAAAATGGTGGCGCAGGTTGATGGCCATCCTGTTATCCCAGTATTCGGGCGTGACGTCCGATAGCTCATGGCGATCGTCGTTTGCGGCGTTATTTACGAGAATGCGGACAGTGCCAAGGCGGCCTTCCATCTCCGCAAGGGTGGTTCGCAATGCTGGAATATCGGTTAGATCGCAGCTCAGAAACAGTGGCGTGTGTGCGCACTGACCTTTGAGCCTTTCTATTAGCTCCTGAGCATCGTTTGCTGCAAGATCAACAAACCCGACTTTAGAGCCCTGAAGCGCGAACTGCTCGACCATTGTCGCGCCTATTCCGGTCGCGCCTCCTGTGATCAGAACCACTCGGTCTCGCAGACTGGGATAGTGAGCGAACTCTTCATGGGCATCCATCACTAATTACGCTCCGTTGGGAATGTGTTGTGCGTGTCAGTCTCACCCGGATCCGATATGACGAGTTGGTTCTGTTCACCCAGCCCCTCGATGCCAAGTCGAATGCGATTTCCAGGTCTCAGAAAGATCGGGGGCTTCTGTGCCATGCCCACCCCTGGAGGCGTTCCGGTCGAGATGATGTCTCCCGGTTGCAAGCTCATAAAGCGGCTCAGATAACTAATGAGATGAGCAACACCAAAGACCATCGTTCGTGTGCTGCCATCCTGGTATCGTTGTCCATCTTTCTCGAGCCACATCCCCAGATTCTGCGGGTCAGGAATCTCGTCGGGGGTAACGAGCCACGGGCCGATTGGTCCGAATGTATCTGCGCTCTTCCCTTTGGTCCATTGCCCGGTTCCCTCCAGTTGGCAGGCTCTTTCTGAGAGATCGTTGACCACGCAGTACCCGGCTACGTGCGACAGCGCGTCGGCTTCTGTGACGTACTTCGCAGGGGTGCCGATGACGACGCCTAGCTCGACTTCCCAATCAGTTTTGCCGGAACCGCGCGGGATAACGATTTCGTCGTCCGGACCGCAGACAGCCGAGGTGGCCTTCATGAAGATGACTGGTTCCTTCGGGACTCCCATACCGGTTTCAGCTGCATGATCGGAATAGTTCAGACCGATACAGATGAACTTTCCCACTCGGCCCACACAGGCTGCAACGCGGGGCTTGCCGGTTACGACCGGCAGACGATCCAAGTCCAGAGTCCGAAGCCGATTCAGTTCATCAGGCAGAAGCGCTTGTCCTGAGATATCCGTCAGCTCCCCGCTCAGGTCACGTATCTTTCCTTCCTGATCGAGAATGGCGGGACGCTCATGTTCCTTAGGTCCGTAGCGTAGTAGTTTCATATCTCTCTTTACCAGATCGGGTTGAATCAACAGGCCATGTTCAGGTTCACACGGAGCGAAATCTCGGTGACTAGATCGAAAGCGATCGGATATACTCGTAGTCCTTCGTAGCCGCTTCAAATGCAGTTGTTCCAATGAAAGGCGGCTCCTGCTCCACGTAGCAATGTTCTACTCCGGCCGCCTTGGCTGCCAGCAGGATCGGTTTGTACTTTATGTAGCCTGTGCCGAGAACCGTTCCCTGTGGAACTTCATCGCGCTTGAGAGACGTGCTCGGCTGCGCGGGTCGCACAAAGTCTTTGATATGGACCATGCGATAACGGTTCGGATAACGCTTGAAGTAGTCGATGGGGTTGTGACCCGCCGCCACCATCCAACCGCAGTCGAGCTCGAGCTTCACCAGATTGGGGTCAGTGGCTTCGACGAGCACGTCGTATCCGACCTTGCCCCGTCCCAGGTCTTTGAATTCGGTATTGTGGTTGTGAAAAGCAAACTGCAGTCCAGCTTGCTTTGCCTTCTCGCCTAACTGGTTACAATACTCCGCCAGCGCCTTATAGCCTTCGACACCCATCTCCGAGCCGGATGGCTTGTTGGGAAAGTTACCCATCATGGAGCTCACGGTGTAGTGCACACCCAAAGCGTTGGCTTGTTCAAACAAGGGGCCTGGGTCCGAACCTCCGAAATTGAAGAAGTGCGTACTGGCACACTTCAGCCCGGCACCATCTAAAGCTACTCGGAATTGCTTCGCGGAGAGTCCAGCGAAGCCTGCCGCTTCAACCTCCTCGTACCCGATCGCTTTGACCTTCTTGAGGGTTCCTTCTACATCTGCCTTGAGTTCTTTATCGACTGTGTAGAGTTGAATTCCTGAAGACGTGACTAGAGGTTTGGCCCACAGAGACTTCGGGAATACTTCGGTGAAGATTGCTGCTGTAGCGGTTGCAATTCCAGTCTTGATTGCCTTCCGGCGAGATATTGGTCGCATGATCCGGTCAATTCCTTTCTTGGTGAACTTGCCCGCTGTTGACTCGCTGTCTGAGGTGAAAGGAGGGCAGACGGAATTGATCTGCGCCTTCTATTGAGGTCACGGTAAGGCGAAGGCGACGTAGATACCGCGGGCCGGTGCGATCTGGTATCTTCCTCCTCCGGTGGCTACGACGATGAATTGCTTTCCGTCGACCATGTAGGTAGCGGGCGTTGCACGCCCCGCATACGGAAGCTTCGTCTCCCACAAGAGCTTTCCATTACGGCTGTCGAATGCGTGGAATTTATAGTCATAGAGGCTGGCTCCGATGAACACGACACCGCCAGCGGTAACGATAGGTCCGCCGTAATTCTCGGAGCCCGTGTTCTTCATTCCTTTGGCCGCAAGCGCTGGATACTCACCCAGAGGTATCTTCCACAGATACTTTCCGGTGTTCAGATCGATTGCATTCAAAGTTCCCCAGGGCGGTGCGATTGCCGGATAGTTCTCAGGATCCAAGAACTTCCGATAACCAGTGAAGCTGTACTGGGGGGGCGCCTTCTCCGCGCTTGCCTGCGCAGTCTCGGAGGCGATATCAGGCACGCCAAGGAACCGGAGAAGAGAATCGAGCTCGTCAGCGCGGAGTTTCGGGAAGGCGGGCATTCTGCCTCGGCCCTGATGAATGACTCCAATGAGTTGATCTTTTGAAAGACGTTGACCGGCACCGATCAACATTGGAAAAGAAGGAGGAATTCCTTCGCGATGCTCGCCGTGACAAATGGCGCAATGCTCCTTATATGCGGCCTCCCCTTTCGGGTCGGTCAAGGCCGTTTCCGCCGTCGGAGGCGATCCCATCTCCTGCTTGTCGCTTGCTGTCGAAGTCTTTGCGACAGTGCTGTCGTCCTTCAGATATCGTAATAGATCCATGAGTTGTGCAGCGTTCAAATTCGGGAATGTTGGCATTCTGCCCTTTCCCTGATGAACGATGGTCGCAATCTGCTGGTCGGACAGGCGCTTGTCGATCCCAACCAGAGACGGGAATCCTGGGGGTGAGCCGCTTCTGTCTGCTCCGTGGCATACACTGCATTGACTGCGGTAGGAGGCCTCACCGGGGCCTTTGGATGGAGCGTCCTCGGCGAGGCCTCCGGTCCATGCCATTTCGTTGGCGTTGATATAGATGACGCCGGTCTTTATGTCGACGGCCGGCCCGCCCCATTCTGCGCCTCCATCGAACCCAGGAAACACCACCGTCTGCTTGTTCAGACTGAAGGGGACAAATAATCCTTCACTTCGGAAGGCACGGAACTTGTCTAACGCCCACGCGTGCGCTTCTGGCGTCCGCTTCGTAAGCATGTCTTCCGTCAGAAGCTGCCTCGCATACGGCTCCGGGGTTGTCGGACGAGGCTGGGTGGGCGACGCTATCTCACCTGGGACCGTGCTCGCTGGATATTGGTGTTCTTCAATCGGAAACAGAGGCTTTCCCGTAGTGCGGTCGAACAGGTAGAGGAAGCCCTGCTTTGTTGTTTGAGCAATCGCATCGACTCGCTTACCGTCGTGCAAGACAGTCATGAGCGAAGGGGCGGATGGGAAATCACGATCCCAGATATCGTGATGGACGCCTTGGAAATGCCATATACGTTTGCCAGTATTCGCGTCCAGGGCGAGGAGCGTGTCTGCGAAAAGATCGTTGCCGAGCCTATCACCACCGTAGAAGTCGAATGACGTGGAGCCCGTTGGAACGTACACAATCCCTCGCTTCATGTCGAGGGACATTCCGGACCAGTTGTTTGCGGCTCCTGAGTGTTGCCAAGCATTCTTGGGCCACGTTTCATACCCGAATTCACCGGGATGTGGGATGGTATGGAAACTCCAGCGCATCGATCCTGTGTGCACGTCGAAGGCTCGGATATCTCCCGGAGGTGCCGGCAGAGTCTCGGGCATCTCTCCTCCGACGATGATGAGATCCTTGTAGACGATGCCGGGAGTGGTGAGCGCGATTGATTGGAGCTCGAAATCTCCACGCAAGTTTTTACGGAGATCGATTCTCCCGTCTTCGCCAAAATCCTTGATAGGTTTTCCGGTCTTCAAATCGAGAGCGTAGAGGTAGCTCATGACCCCGGCAAACAGTCTGCTCTCTTTCCCGTCGGTCCAGTAGGCAACTCCACGGACGGGCTGAGCACCGACAATCCCTGAGTCAAACTTCCAGAGTAGCTTCCCGGTCACAGCATCGAGCGCGATGACTTTCTGCGATGGAGTATACGCGTAAAGGACACGCCCGACGATCAGAGGGCTGGTCTCCATCCCGCCTGCTTCGCCGGTATCGTAGCTCCACGCAACCTTGAGTTTCGTAACGTTCGTTCGGTTGATTTGAGACAACTGTGAATAGTGATCATTCGAGGGTTGCCCTCCATATACGGGCCAATCAACCGACGGGCCTTTCTCTTTGGTCGCCTCACGAGTAGCTGCGGCCAGGTTTTTGGTATGAACGCCGACCGAAATTCCGAGCAACGAGATCACCAGCAGGGTTGCGGTAGTGCTCTTCGTTACCATTTGACTGTCATTCCGCAATTGATCTCCGTCATGAAGATTTGCCTCAACGTGGGGATGGATGCCCTTCGGACACCGTGTCTGGAACGCTAATCAATATACTTAATGAGCTGCATAAACCCGTAGTCCATGTGCAATTGCTGATGACAGTGCATGAGAGTATCCCCTGGGTTATCCGCAACGAAGTCGACTGCAACAGAGTCCAAAGGCATCACATTCACGACATCCTTGAGCAACCCGCTCATCTCCGTTTTTCCAATCTTGCTTATCTCGAACGTGTGCCTATGAAGGTGCATCGGATGTTGATCTCCGCTGCCGTTGCGAAAGATCAGACGATACCGTTTCCCTTGCCGGACATGCAGCGGTTCTATATCGGGCCAGGATTTGTTGTTGATCGTCCAAGAGTCGAATTGAGATCCGTTGACGGAACCGATATCACGGAAGGTAAGCACGTACGTCTCATCCGGCTCCTTTGCTTTCGTCCTCTGGGCAAACTGGCTGTAGTCCCAATCTGCGGGCGAAGGGTCTCTCCAAACTGGTTTTCCACTTTGCCCAGCGTACTCGACGACGATGCCGAGGCCCATGGCACGGCTCTTCTCGAGCGTCGAGCCCAAGATCCAAACTCCAGGATTGTTCATCTCCACGATCGCGTCCACGCGTTCGGCCACCGCTAGTGAAAGCATCTCGACTGATCGGGGATTTGGCACCGGATTGCCGTCCATGGCGATGATCTTGAATGTATGACCTGGAAGTGCAAGCACGACATTCTCTGTGGCGCTGGCGTTCAGCAATCGCATCAATACACGTTGTCCTTGCTTCACCCTGAGGGGCTCGCCATGTCCGAGCATGTGTTGGTTAAAGGTTGCGTACCGATACACTACGTCTGAACCAGTCGTGAGTGGCAGATTCGCGGATTGGGCACGCATCGTTTCAACCATGGGTGCAAATGAAGGTTCCCAATGACGAACGGCGAGATTGACCTCCTGATCGTAGTAACCAAGATCGTGTGCTCCATCGATCAGAAGGAATCCGAACTGACCGCTGTAGGTCCCGAGTGTCAGATTTGCGCCGGCTACAGCATGTGTGTGATACCAGCGAGTCCCGGACGGTCGAGGCGTGAAGCTATAGCGAAGGGTCTTTCCGGGCTCAATCATCGGTGATCCCTCTTCCATCGCGCCATCGCTCAGTGAGCCAATCGCCAGACCATGCCAATGAACCAAATCAGGGCTGCTGGTAGCGTTGGTCACTTCAATCGACACCGGCTTGCCCTCGGTTAGACGAAGCGTTGGGCCCGGAACCTGGCCGTTGTAGGCGACCGTCTTGACATTGATCCCTTTGCCGATTTCGAGCGAGCATGCTTCGATCCGCAACCGGACATCTGCATGTGAGGAGCCTGACACGGGACCCGGGATGAAGGTTGGGAGCGTGGACGCAAGAACGTGATGGCCGGCAGCAGCCCCGGCTAGCGACAAGAAATGTCTGCGCCTCATTCAATCACCTTATCTGACCTCAGACGGCAATCTCGGTCAGGTCGGAATCCCGATATTGTTGGCCTACTTCTGAGGTTGTCTCCCCAGAATAAGTTCGATTATGACACAACTATCCTCTTATATGGATGATTGTAGGAATGTATTTCGTCATAATCGAACATAAGGCTTGACATTGAGCCGCCGTCTTACCTAATCTTCCGGCCATCAGAGTTTTCGAAATATATGGAACGTTGAGACTCGCGATCGCTCTCCGAGTCCTCTTCCGAGACAGCGTCACGGTCGAAATCACCTTGCAGTTCATTCTATGGAGGAGAACACGATGTTACGACGCAACAGCCTTTGGTCGGCGGTCATTCGCCTGATATCCCCGATGTATTCTTCCCAATCCGCAAACGGTTCAAAAGCAGCTGCCGTTTGCCACCCCTCGAAGGCGGCGGTTCCGCGTGCGCAGATTAATGGCTTGCGAGGCTGGCTGCGCCCTTACCGCGAGGTCGGGTTTCTTCTGATGGCGGTTCTTGCCCTGCCGTGCGGCAACGCGTGGGCTCAGACCACCGGAGCTCTGCTCGGCATAGTAACCGATCGAAATGGGGCTGTCGTGCCGTCAGCCACAGTGCGAGCCACCAATACTGATACGGGTTTTACTGCAACTGTAAAGCCTTCCGCGGAGGGATCATACCTAATTCCTTCGCTGCCTGTTGGCCACTACACGATTTCCGTTGATGCCAGCGGATTCAAAACGTACAGCGCGTCAGGCGTCCTGGTTCCGGTTGCTCAAAACATTCGCTTGGATGTGATGTTAGAAATTGGGGGAGTGACTGAAACGATCAGTGTCACTGGTAATGCAATCAACATCGACACATCGTCCGCGACGCTGGGAACGACTGTGGACACCGCTCGCTTAGAGGGCCTTCCGTTGAACGGACGGAATGCCGTTGCCCTTATCCAAACGCTCCCAGGCGTCGCCACCGAATCCGCGCCACTTGCTGTTACCTTCCGCTCTGGACCGTCATTTAGCATTTCGGGAAGTCAGAGCAATGCGGGCAATGTGATGCTCGACGGTGCCACGTTGACCGACGCACTCTCAAACACCAGCCAGCAGCTCCCTTCCGTCGACTCATTGGAGGAATTCAGGGTACTCGAAAGCAGCTACAGCGCAGAATATGGCAGGGCCGGCGGGAGTGTCATGTTGGCTGTCACCAAGTCGGGCACCAACCGCTTTCACGGCAGCCTTTGGGACTACTTGCGCAACGATGCATTTGATGCTGCCAACGCATATACGCCAGCGGTCAACGGCGTCGTAAAGAAGCCCTTGCTGCGCCAAAACCAGTTTGGAGGCGCCCTGGGAGGACCGGTCCTTTTACCTGGATACAACGGTCGGAATCGAACCTTCTTCTTTGTAAGTTACCAGGGGCTTCGAGTCCATCAGCAAGCCATAGCGCTTACTACTCCGCTGACGGCGGCCGAACGGACCGGAGATTTTTCCGATCTTCTTCCTGGGAAGGTCGTCACGGATCCGACCACGGGTCTGCCCTTCCCCGGTAACATCATTCCAAAAAGCCGCATAGACGCTTATGCGAGTAGTTTGATTACCAAATTCATGCCCCTGCCCAATCAACCTGACGGCACCTATCGTATTTTGCAACCCACGCCGAGCACGAGCAACCAAGTTTCGCTCAAAGTGGACCAGAAACTGGGAGCGTCCGATAGGCTGTTTTTCCGTTACTACAGGTTCCTGGACTCGAATACCGGGGTCAACCCCTATTCGGCTTTTAGAGCCCCTGTCAATGGGAGCCTCAAGAGTTTTACCGGAGGCGAAACTCACACTTTCACTGCCAATCTCATTAACGAGTTCGACGCTTCCTACACCAACCCGCACGGACTAATCGCTGTGGCAACCTTACCTTCAGCGAGAGAACTTGGGATCAACATGAATCAGGAGCATCCCATGCCCCCCGAAGTGTCGACGAGCACCTTCAGGTTCGGCGGTAATTGGCTGATAGATGAGCCTTCGACCTTCCAGCAATTCGACGATAAGATCCTATGGACCCACGGGAGGCACTCCATTACAACGGGGATTATGATCATGCGAATGCATCATAAAGACCTTGCGTATCCAGGGTGGAGTTTCGGTTTTAGCGGGCAGTATACGGGAGACTCGAGGACGGACTTCATGATCGGTCGCCCCAACTCGTTCGGGGGATTGACCACAATCAACGACGACTGTACTTCCGGTCTGTACCAACCATTCATTCAGGACGACTTCAGGATCAACAGCAGGTTGACCTTAAACGTGGGTCTTCGTTATGACCTTCAGACGACCTGGACGCAAAAGCGCGGCGGTTACGCCGCCTCGAATTTTGTTCCGGGGCTACCGCAATCCCAAACCTTTCCTCAGGCGCCTCCCGGCTTTGGGGTTCCTGGGGACAAAGGGGTTCCGGGGGGTATCTACAATATCTTCAAAACCCCCTTCGCGCCCAGGCTTGGCATTGCATGGGATCCTACGGGCAGAGGAATAACTGCGATTCGCGCGGGGTGGGGTATATATCACGCTGTCGTAAGAGAGGAAATCATTGCCTTCGCAACCAACAACGAGCCTTTCTTGGTCTCGTTCAATTTCACGCCTCCCAGCACGAGCGATCCGTGGGTCGGGCGTGGAGACCCATTGCCTTACGATCCGACAACCCCGCGCTTCACTTACACAACGACCCAAACCCATCTCGACCCGAACTACAGGCAGGCGGACACACAACAATTCAATGTCAGCATCCAGCACCGGTTAGGCACCGATCTTTTTGCTCAAGCGGCGTATGTAGGGAACGTGTCACATCACCTCGACCAGCAGCGTGAGTTTAACCAGCCCAAATACTACAGCCCCAACGTCGACCCGCAATCCAGGCGGCCGTGGTACCCGCAGTACTACGACAGCATGCCCTCATCGTTTTCCGCTGCCAATTCCAACTACCACTCTCTCCAACTTGAGATGCAAAAGAGAATGGCCAAAAGCTATACCTTGCAAGCCTCCTACACTTGGAGCAAGCTGATCGACAATGTGGCTCCGCCACAAGATTCATATAACCCGGGAAGGCCCGAACGCGCGCTCTCAAGTTTGAATAGAGCCCACGTTTTCGGCGTTAACGGTTTGTGGGATCTCCCAATGATGAAGGGTCGAGGGATACTGACCTATATCGCCGGAGGGTGGCGACTGTCTGGCATCGTGCGTTATAACACCGGCGGCCCTTCAAACGTTCTCTTAGGCTTTGACAACGCTTTAATCGGCCCAAGTCGTTTCAACGGTAGTAGTCAGAGACCAAATGTTAACGGAAATCCCAACTCGGGAAACCGTTCACGGAGTGCGTTGGAATCTGGAGCTCAATACTTCAACACAGCGGCATTTTCACAACCTGCTCAAGGGACGTTCGGTAATTCTGGGCGGAACACGGTTATTAATCCGGGTTTTTTCACCAACGATTTTTCGCTCCAGAAGAGTTTCACCATGCCTGGCGAGATGGGAAAGGTTACGTTCAGGGCCGAGGCGTTCAACGCGACGAATTGGACCAACCTAGGTGCGCCTGTAACAACTTGGAATTCTCCTCAGTTTGGTCAGATCAACTATTCTGGCGACGCAAGAATTGCGCAATTTGCGTTGAGGTACGATTTCTAGTCATCGAGAACCAACTGCAGCCCGATATACAGCGCGCCACTCCTAGTTAGTGGCGCGTTGTGTGAACTTCCAGAACCGAAACAGTTCTCCACATGGCAGCCAGATGGGCAGTTCGTACTGTTTGCTTCAGGATTTCTCGGAAACGACTTACCGAGATTGATATTTCTCGAGCAGCGCCAGCGAATCTCTGGATGACTCGGGTCAGGTGATACGGCTCCTGTTTCGGCACGGTAAACTGGGTATCCATGCAGTATGTTCATATCCTCGCTCTGATGATGCTGATCTCGAACGCCTTAAAAAGGTTCGGCTACTTCTAACCACACTTGACACTCCCCCGAAGGGAACTCAGAAAAGAGCACGGAATCCTCCGGTCCGCTCAAAGACGCTCAGGACCGCCGAAGGACAAAAGCCAGCTGCGCCTGCGCTTCAGATCGATGAGCACGAGGTCTCGCAGCGCAAGAACGCAAGGCCCGCAATGAGGTTGAAGAAACCGGCGGTGAGCAACCTGGGTGCTGCTAGTCTCGCGAAAGCCCCAGCACCCGCGGCTTCGGAATCGGCTCTTGTTCTGGACGACCAGATTCGCCAGGAGCATCCTCAGGGACAACGAGCGCAGGTGGTAGAAGAGAGCGCTTTCGGCCAAATAGCTCCCATCCCTCTCGTGGCCAGAGTGCAAACACAGCGGAAGAGGCGTGCACTCAGCAAACTGTCTGTTACGCCACTTGCAACGCCACTGGGTGGACTCGTGCCGACTGGACCGATCTTTATTCCGGCCGAACTGATTCGCCAGAAGCAATCTCAGAGCCGACAAGAGTCGGGGATGGAGCGCGGTGCTTCTGGCCCATCGGCCATTGTCCCTCTTACGGCTGAATTACTCACACAGCGGTGGAGACAGAGCCGGGTTTCTTGAGCTTGAGTGTTCTCGTGCACGACGCACCCTGTTGCGGACTGGCCCGGGTCCCCTGCAGTGGCGTGTTATTACCGAAATCCCGAACTTTACGGGAGCTTGGCCAGAGAACGGCAGCTGACAGTGGACGACTGTTTTATCCTGCCCTGGGTGGGTATCGTTTAGCGAGGAGCATGGAATGCCTTGGACGGTTCGACTGGAAGATGAGCACGGCATACCGGAGACGAACGAGTCCCTTGTCATTGAGTTCGGGTCTTTGCCTTTGGGAGAGGAATACCCCATCTCCAGCCTCATCGAGTCAGCTCCCTACTATGACACGCTACTCAATCCGGTTCAGGTAAAAGCCTTCATTGCAGAAATTGATGCTGGTGATCCGAACTGTTCGGAGGCGTTAGCACGTCTGCGTAGCCTGGCTCAACGAGCGACAGCTCCCCACATTTATCTTCGCTTCATCGGGGATTGAGCAATGGCGAAGAGTGAGCACGATTTGCCAAAACTGACTGCCGACCAAGTGCACGCGCACGAGCGATTCGCATGGATGGAGATCACTGTCGAGGAACTTCACGAGCCGATCAGTTGACCTCGAAAGGCCTAGGCGTGCTATGGCAGCTTTGCGGCTAGCTTCGTGGCGAACGCGCGGAGTCGGTCCGAGGTGTCGTTGAACTTGAGCGGATCCGCCCCACCCTGGAGCTGGACGCAGATCGCGTCCTTGCAGAAGAAGAGCAACTGGCCGTCCGGATTCATCATCGCCTCGTCGCCGATCCCGCTCACGCTGTTGAGCTTCTGCGGCATGGCTTCGAGGATCTGTTTCCTGGCTTGAAAGGCTTGGTGCGCGACGGCGGCCGAGGACACGATCTCGAAGTTGATCGACAGTGTGTCCGGGATGGCGCCCGGGGTCGAGAATTTGCAGCACTGTAGCTTCGCCGGGTTGCCGGGAGTCGACGTCGGCGCCTTGTCACCCTCCAGCGTCGTCCTCGACGCGTGCAGCTCGGCGGCCGCGTCCTGCGTAGCGATCAGTGCGCAGTAGTGGTCTGCGCCGACAATCGCGCCGGCGTCATCGTGAGCGCGGTCGCCGCGACGACGAGGAGCGACAGGTGGTTCGAACTGATCGTAGACAATGGGTATTTCCTCCGGTAACCAAGGAATATCGTTTGCCGATTCATAATAGCAGTACCGACCGCTGAGACCGAAGCCGATGCGCGTCTCGTAAAGGAATTGCTGAGGCTCAGCGGAACTTGATCGAGGTAGGTAGTGAATGCGGCTGAAGCGCAGATCCCAACGCTCGTGAAACGCTGGATCTTGGGTCAGGAGCCAAACATGATCCAAGTCATCCTGGATCTCGATCTCTACGTATATGCCCGAAGAAGTCCTCATGGATTGGCTCTCCTCCATTGGACAACCAGATCCTGTGCGGCCTGAGGCCACGTCGGATACTTGAATTGAAAGCCGGCCTCGAGCAAGCGATCAGGAACAACCTGACGGCTCTTGAGGATCAGTTCGGATTCGGTACGCAGCAGGAAAGCGCCCAGCTCCAGGATCCACCTTGTGGTCGGCAGACCGAAGCGCGTGCCCCACGCTTTTCGAAGAACGCCAAGAAACTCGCGATTCGGCAGTGGGTGGGGGGAGGCCAAGTTTACGGCTCCGGTGATCTCTTTCCTGTCGATGAGGAACTCAACTGAGCGAATAAAGTCGACCTCATGAATCCACGAGACAAATTGAGTGCCAGGCAGCGTGGTTCCGCCGAGACCGTGGCGAACAAGATTCAGAAATACATCGAAGACGCCACCTCGATCAGCGCTGAAGGTCATGGCGCTCCGGAGGGCAACCTTTCTGATTCCAGGAGTCGGAGTGGAGAAGAAAGCGTCTTCCCACGCCTTCGCAACCTGAATCGAAAAGTTCCAGGTGTCCGGGGCTCCTGCCTCGTTACCGCCAAACTCTCCGGTCGCTTCATCCATTGGCCGGTCAAGAGCGTGGCGGTAGATGGTTGCTGTACTAGCATTGAGCCAAACTGCAGGTGGGTGTTCGATCTCGGCAATCGCTTGATGGAGGACCTGCGTAGACAGCACACGGGAGTCAAGAATTGCCCGGCGATTCCTCTGGGTGTAGCGGCAATTGACGCTTCTACCTGCGAGGTTGATCAAAATGTCGCTGCAATCGAGTTCGTCGAGCCACGGACCCAGCGTGGAGCCATCCCAATGAACCACGCGCCAGGGCGTCTTTTGCAAGCCACGGCTGAGAACAACCACACTATGCCCATTCTGGTGAAAGTGCCGAGCGAGGATGGTTCCAACCTGCCCGGTCCCTCCAGCAATAATGATCTTCATAGCGCAGCGTCCTTGCTCCGCTGCGAAGTGCCCGGTAGATACTGTTCCCACTCCGAGGACTCCGCAACACGCTTGATGACAGCATTGCGTTCACGCAGCAGAGCCAGCATGTAGCGTCGTAGGAAAAGAGCCTCGGCAAGCGGACCGAGCAGCGGAAGAGGAGCGCCAATCAAGAAAACGTCTTTCATCTCAGTCCCGCCGGATTCCAGACTCTCAAATACGTGATCCGCCTGCATAAAGCGGAAAATTCCGCGAACCATTGTGACCTGGAAGTAGCAGGGCGATTCCATCGCGGTGATCTTGCTGGTCAGGTTCTGCCAGATCCCGAAGTGTTTGGCACGCCAGGTGACCTCTTCAGACAGGCCGACGAGGCCAGAGGTAACGCCTCCGACCGCTAGCGCTTGTTCTCCAGAATGAACGTTCGAGAGCAGATGCACTTCGACACTACGGGATAGGTCGAAGCAACGTTCGATTGGGGCTTCAATTATTGTGGTCTCTTCGAGTCGAATCATAGTTAGCCTTCATTCCCAGGAAGAAGGTCTGCCTCTCGTAGGAGCACGAGAACTTTTGTCCTGATTGGCTTCAAAATTGCGAGCTTCGTGAGTTTTCGGCAAGGGTGCGTGACGCGATTTAGCTGACCTTGTTACGTTGAATCAGCCGCCGAGGTCGGCTGGTATTGAATAACAAAAGTACATCGCCGATCCCCGAGTCAATCATACAGTTACAACGCCAGTTGGATCAGTTTCGAAGCACTCAGCCGCATCGGACCAGGTTGCCTGAGTCGCTTTGGCAGGCTGCCGTGGAACTGGCGCGGGTACACGGTTTGCATCCGGTTGCCCAGCCTTTGCGGCTGGACTATATGGGGCTGAAGAGGCGGCTTGAGGGACTTCCGGCCGCTCAGAAGAAGGCAGCCGCGCCAGCATTCGTTGAATTGATCGCTGCGCATCCTACGGCGGTGGCAGAGTGCGTGATCGAGTTCGAGTCTTCGATTGGAGGCAAGATGCGGATTCAGTGGAAGAATTCCTCTGCGCCAGATTGGGCAACCTTGCTTCGCGCCTGGCGGGAGGCGGAACGATGATCCATATCAGGGCGCAGATGCGCGTGCTGGTGGCGATCGAGCCGGTCGACGGACGAAAGGGGATAGATTCATTGGTTCGCGTCTGTCAGGGCCAGCTCTGTGAAGACCCAATGACGGGTTGTGTTTTTGTGTTCAGGAGCCGGAGAGGAACGTCGATTCGTTTGCTCAGCTATGACGGCCAGGGATATTGGCTCGCGCAAAAGCGTCTTTCCAGGGGCGGTTCACATGTGGCCGGAGTCGACCTCGGCGGCCAAGCAGTTGGAGGCTTACGAGGCCCAGCTGCTGATGGTGGCCGGGGATGTGTCGCGAGTGCGTGCAGCGCCGATGTGGCGACGAGTAAGCGTACTGAAATAAGAATCAAAAAAGTCATCAATACCCCTTGCGTTCCAAGAAGAGTTGGATCCATACTTCTGGGCAATGGCAGAGCTCAGATATCGCGGGCGTGAAATCCGAGAAGAAGACATCCTCTCTATCCGTGCGCTGATCGAGCGTTACCCGAAGGAAAGCCGCCGCAAGCTATCGACGCGCATATGTGAAGCCTGGCAGTGGCGGCAGTCGAATGGCGCGTTGCGCGACATGGTGTGCCGCGGCATGCTGCTAATGTTGGAGCGGGCCGGCCACATCGCGCTACCTCCAGTAAGTTATGTGCGGCACAATCCGCTGGCACACAGAGCCCGTCCGGAACCGGTTCTGATCGATAAGACTCCCATCGAAGATCCGTTGCGCAAACTGCAACCGCTCGAGTTCGAGCAGGTGCGGCGAACCCCGCAGGAGCCGTTGTTCAACAGCCTGATGGAGGAGCATCATTATCTTGGCTATGAGCAGCCGGTGGGAGAGCACCTGAAGTATCTGGTGTGGGCCGCAGGCCGACCCATCGCGTGCCTGGCTTGGTCATCGGCTCCGCGACACATCGGCAGTCGCGATCGCTACGTCGGCTGGGATGCCGCGGCGCGACGCAGCAAGATCCGTTTCATCGCGTACAACACGCGCTTCCTGATCCTGCCGTGGGTGCGGGTCGAGCATCTGGCGTCGCATATCCTGGGCCGGATGGCGGCGCGGATCTCCGATGACTGGCAGCAGATGTACGGGCATCCGATCTACTTCCTGGAGACGTTCATAGATCCGGAGCGGTTCCGCGGAACCTGTTACCGTGCGGCCAACTGGGTGCTGATGGGCAGGACGACGGGACGAGGCAAACAATCCAACAGCTATGTTCCGAACCGGTCGATCAAGGAGGTTCTGGGTTATCCGTTGACGAAGCGTTTTCGTGAGCTGCTGGGGGGCTTAGCATGAAGGCTGCCAGCCGCCGCATCGATGTGAACCTGGAGGAACTGGATCAGGTGCTGGACGGAGCGCTCGAAGCGCCGTTGAGCGAGGCTGATCACGACAAACTCAAAGATACGTTGCATGCCTTAGCTGCGATGCCGGTGCGGGCGCGCAATACGGAGAAGACCAGCGAAGTGCTGGAGAAACCGGAAGCCCCGGAAACCGGGAAGCAGCTGGACGACAGCACGCCACCGCCTGGGCACGGCCGCAATGGAGCAGAGGGCATTTGGTGGTGCGCGGAAGGTGGATATCAAGCATCAGAAGCTGACCCACGGGGACCGCTGTCCGGAGTGCGGCAAAGGCAACGTGTACGGGCAGAAGGAGCCGAAGGTGCTGGTGCGGATCATCGGTCAGGCACCGCTGGCGGCTACGGTTTACTCACTGGAGCGGTTGCGTTGCGGCCCTGCGGGCAGGTGTTCACGGCACAAGAGCCGGAAGGAGTGGGGCCGGATAAGTACGATGAAACGGCGGCGGCGATGATCGCCCAGCTCAAGTACGGTGCCGGGACACCGTTCTACCGGCTGGAACAACTGGAAAGCCAGCTGGGTATCCCGCTGCCGGCGGCCACGCAGTGGGAGATCGTCGAGGAAGCTGCGCAGGTGATCAAGCCGGCGCGGGATGAGTTGATCCGGCAGGCAGCGCAAGGCACGGTGGTCCATAACGACGACACCAGCATGCGAGTGCTGCGGCTGCAACGCGACCCGAAGGACGAGCGCACGGGTGTGTTCACCAGCGGCATCGTGTCTGTCGACCAGGGCTGGAAGATCGCGCTTTACTTCACTGGCGGCCGGCATGCCGGCGAGAACATCGCCGCGGTGCTGAAAAAGCGGAGCGTGGAACTGCCGAGTCCGATCCAGATGTGCGACGCGTTGTCGCGCAATGTTCCGAAGTTGCCCGCGGGGGTGGAGATCCTGCTGGCTAACTGCCTCGCGCACGGCCGCAGGCAGTTCGTGGATGTGGCGGAGAACTTCCCGAATGAATGCCGCTATGTGCTGGAGATGCTGGGCCAGGTGTATGGCCACGATGTCGAAGCGCGTGAGCGCGGCCTGACGCCGGACGAGCGGCTGCGGCTTCATCAGGAACGAAGCCGGCCGGTGATGGACAAACTGCATGCCTGGCTGGAGGCGCAGTTGGCCGAGCGCAAGACGGAGCCGAACTCCGGACTGGGGCAGGCAATCTCGTATCTGCTGCGGCACTGGCAGCCTCTGACGTTGTTCCTCCGCAAAACTGGGGCTCCGATCGATAACAACCTCGTTGAGCGCTCGCTGAAGCGCGCGGTTCTCCATCGAAAGAATGCGTTGTTCTATCGCACTCTGAACGGAGCGCAGGTCGGTGATCTGTTCATGAGCCTGATCCACACATGCCAGTTATGTGGCGTGAACTCCTTCGACTACCTGGTCGAACTGCAGTGCCACGCCCGCGAACTGGCCGCCCGGCCCACGGAATGGATGCCGTGGAACTATCGCGAGACTCTGCGAGAACTGCGCCGCTCCCCGATTCGGCACAGCTATGATGAATCTTGATGGCCAGAAAAGATAGTCTCCCGCCGTCGTCGAAGAGCATCGTGAAATTAAAGGGCTGAAATGGCAACGAAGAAGTCCGCAAGTCCGCAGCATATTTATCAGATCAAGGTCACTCTGCGGGGCACCAAACCACCGATCTGGCGCCGCCTGCTTGTACCCTCGTCTCTGACTCTGGCGCAGTTACACGATGTACTGCAAACTGCGATGGGCTGGGCAGGAGGACATATGCACGAATTCCGCGCCGGCGACCGACACTTCGGGACACCCGACCCTGAGGATCTAGGCATGGGTTCGTCCTATGTAGAAGACGAGCGCACCATTAGACTCTCCAAGGTGCTGTGGAGATCGAGCGCCAAGCTCATCTACACCTACGATTTCGGCGATAACTGGGAACACGCCGTCGTCTTGGAGAAGATACTTCCACTCCTTCCCGATCTCAGGTACCCAACCTGCATCGATGGAAAGCTCGCGTGTCCGCCGGAAGACTGCGGAGGCATCCCCGGATACTACGACCTTATCGGGGCCATCGCTGACCCCGGACATGAACGCCACGAAGAAATCAGCGAATGGATGAGCGATGACTTCGATCCCCAGGCCTTTTCAGTGGACGACGTCAACCGGATGCTCTCACCCACGCTCAGTCCCGGCAAAGCCGCCAAGAATTAGTCCAGGTTTTTGAGTACGCAGGCTTGCCGAAAACTCACTCCTAACTGATCTTCTTGTCCTTCGCGGTAGTGCTGGCGCAGCTCGCCGCGCTTGCCGTGGAAGACGGCACGGCCGACGCTGTGGCGACCCTCGCCCCGGTTGAGTTGGGTGAGCGTAGCCCTACGCTTGGCTTCGTCGTCGATGTAGGTCAGCGTGTGCAGCGTCTTGTCGATGCGACCGTACTCGGCGATTGCTTGTGCCAGCCGGGTAGGCCGATCTCCTGCCTGAAGTGTACGCATGATACCGGTGGCGGGCACCCGGCCCAGCTTGAGCGAGTCGGCCAGACGGAGCATGTCGTCCCAGTGTGGAGCTATCTTCTGCAAGTTGATGGGGTGCCGAGAGGGGATTGAGCAGACCGTAGTCAGCTTTCGGATCGATCCGCCAGAAGAGTGTACCGCCGACATCGGCCAGACGCGGGCTAAATCGATAGCCGAGCAGGCGAAACAGACCCGAACACCACATCGCTGTAAGCGCCGGTATCGGTCAAACCTACAGACCTTAACCCGGTTTTCCGTTCCACTGCGCCTCAAACCCCAACTACGCCAAGGCCCTCGATGACCTCTTCGCCTTCTGTGCCAGCCGGCCTCTCTCCCGGTCCTTATTAATGGCGTGGCGGGCGGGCATGGAATCCTTATCTCCCTCGACTATTAATGTCCGGCTCTCGGCGGTGCGCAAGCTGGTGGGCGAGGCCCGCCGCGCCGGGATGATCGACCAGGAGGAGGCGGCCAGCCTGACCGACATCCCCAACCTCCGGCAGAGGGGAACCCGGCTGGGCAACTGGCTGACTCGGGAGCAGGCCAAAGAACTGCTGGCCGTTCCTGATCGCTCTACCCTGAAAGGGAAGCGCGACTATGTCATCCTTGCGCTTCTGGTCGGCTGCGCCCTGCGGCGGAACGAGCTGGCCGAGCTCGAGGTCGAGATCGTCCAGCAAAGGGAGGGGCGCTGGGTCCTGGCCGACCTGGAGGGAAAGGGCCGGCGTATCCGCACGGTCGCGATCGGTCTCGAAGAGCGGGAAGATCAACGGTGACACGCTGAGCGACTGGGCGGTCTGGTCGGTAGTTGAACAGTCATCCAAGCAGATCGGGATCGAACACTTCGGCGCTCACGACCTGCGTCGGACCTGCGCCAAGCTGTGCCGGAAGAACGGCGGCGATCTCGAGCAGATTTAATTCCTGCTCGGGCACTCGTCGATCCAGACCACGGAGCGCTATCTCGGGTCGGAGCAGGACATCGAGATCGCCGTGAACGACAACCTGGGACTGTAGTGGGGTCACCAAACGTCAAGAATCGTACGCTAGTACTAAAGGGCGAGCCGAATCGCGGGCTTCTCAGCTCAGCTAATTGTGGGCGGAGAAAACCTCGATTTCAACTTGGGGTCTGAGGTGCAGTGGAACGAAAATTGGGTTAAGGAATCTCTTTAGTGGCACTTGGTTCGACGACGGTGATGAACTTGACAGCGATGGAACCTATGTCATCGACGCGCTAATAGCCCTGCCAGCTATTTTCGATTATCCTGTATAACGCTAATAGTGAATCGGTGCTATTTGCGCGCCCTTGAAACCTATGAATGAGCCTAACAAGTTGCCCGGCCAGAAGGTCTCACAAGGCGCTTACAGCGCCTTCATCCCGGCACCTCTTCCTCCGGCCTTTGATTGGACGCCCCGGCTCATCCGGGCGCTCTCCGACGCGGATCGTCTGATAGGCAGGCTGGCTGGTGAAGGTGGACGACTGCCGAATCCCCACGTCCTCATCCGCCCCTTCATCCGGCGAGAGGCTGTCCTGTCGAGCAAGATCGAAGGAACTCAGGCCACCTTGGGTGAGTTGCTGGCTGCTGAGGCAGGGGCCGTCGTGGATCGCAGCCCAGAAGATCTCCGTGAGGTCAGAAACTATATTGTTGCGCTGGAACATGGAATGGCCCAGCTCAACAAACTGCCTCTATGCGTCCGTCTCATCCGGGAACTGCACGGCAAACTCATGACGGATGTGAGAGGCGATCAGGCGACACCGGGCGAGTTCAGAAGATCGCAGAACTGGATTGGGAAGCCGGGGAGCACGTTGGCCACCGCCTCCTTCATCCCACCTCCGCCCGGTGAAGTCGAACCCTGTCTCGCGGCTTGGGAGAAGTTCCTTTACGAATCCGATCTGCCGCCCCTGGTGACGATTGCCCTAGCTCACTACCAATTTGAGGCTGTACATCCATTTCTGGACGGCAATGGCCGGGTGGGACGCTTGTTGATTACGCTGTTCCTGATCGAGCAAAAGATTCTGCCCGCTCCCCTGTTGTACCTGTCTGCGTTCTTTGAAGCGACACGGCGCGACTACTACGAGGGGTTGCGAGGCGTGAGTGAGCGCGGAGCCTGGAACGATTGGCTGGAATACTTCCTGATCGGAGTCGCTCGTACATCTCAAGACGCGCTGAGCCGTGCAAGTCGTATCAACGTAATTCTTGCCCAATGGCAACGACAGGTCGCTGGCGAGTCCACCAATACCCCCTTGCGGATCGTCGATCTGCTGGCCGCCAATCCCTTCATTACCGCCACGGGCATCGCCGGCGAACTCGGTGTCGCCTTCACAACGGCACAGAGAGCAATCGGGCGGCTGGAACGCGTGGGGATTCTGAAGCGGGCGACAGATGCCAAGCGCGACCGCGTTTACTGCGCGCAAGCGTTGCTCGATATCCTCGAAGAGCCGGCCAACCTTACCGGCCCTATTGCCGAATGAGTTAATGGGGTAGTAGCCACATCCAACCGAAAACCTCCGTTAAGGGGTCGCTTCAGAAAACAGATCACAGCGTACCTAAGAGAATATCCGCGTTGACAATAAACGGTTTACAGAAACAACAGACAGTGATCCGGATTGTCCATATTCATCTCGCAAGTAGCTGATTTTATTGAGTCAATTTTGCGCTGTCCCGACGATCTCGGCGCTCGATTTGCGGGTGTAGAGCGCTGCGAACCCCTCTTCTTCACCATCGATAAAGGCCCGCTCCACTTTGGCAAGTTCGAGGCGGTGGGTCTCCAGGGCGATGCCCTCCTCGGTCGCTCGAATCGGGGTCAAACCGACGGTGGCCACCTCGGGATCGGGTAGGTGCAGTGGGGGACCACCAGGTCCCGCGCCCGGCGGTTCGCCCCATTGAGGGCGTTGGCCACGCACAAGCGCGCCGTCGCCATCGCGGCGTGGGTGTACTTTTCCGGGAACGCCACTTTGCGCATAGTGGGCATCTCCGACAAGAGGTTCTTGGCCGTCAGCCGCTCGAATAGATCTGGCAAACCGACCGCCCCGAACCCAAATAGCCATATACCCACCCAGCGGCCAAACCTCCTCCGTCGCGCCTTTGCCCTTCGCAATGAGTCGGTCTTCGCGCGGCTAACTTCGCTTGGACCTTCTGCTACTCCGATTTCTCGGGGAACAACGCTGGAGTAAATTCGAGTGGATGGGCACTGGTTCGGACCGCATGCTACAGAATACAAACGTGCCGGGAAATAGTCAGCGAATAGGGGCTGGGATGCCTGGAGTGGTGACGTGGGGTGTGATCGGCGGAGGCGATTCCGCAACGCGCTTTGCGGCCGGACTCAGGTATGTGACTGGAGCAAAGCTCACCTCTGTATGGACACGTAAGCGGGAGGTGGCCGAGGCTTTTGCGGCGCACTTCGGCGCAGCGACCACTTGCACACTCGAGAAGATGTTGAGCCGCCCTGTCGACGCCGTGTACATTGCCACTCACCCCGACAGTCATCATGCCTACGCCCTAGCGGCCCTGGCAGCCGGGAAGCATGTGCTCTGCGAGAAGCCGTCCATGTTGAATGGACAACAGCTGGACGAGGTGTTGGTAGCCGCGAGCATACGGGGCCTGCTCTTCATGGAAGCAATGAAGCCTCCATTTTTCCCTTTTTACCGCAGGCTCCGGGAACATCTTGAGCAGGATCCAATCGGACAAGTTGCCTTCGTCCGTGCAGGGTCCTCCATCGCCGATGTCCCGCTGAATCATCCGATCTACAACCTGGATGTGGGTGGCGGCAGCCTCCTCGGCATTGGCCCCTATGAAGCCTTCCTCGCACTCGACTGGCTGGGCCCTGTAGAACGAGTCCAGACCTTCGGCCAAATAGGCCCAACGGGCATCGACACGTTTGCCACACTGCAAACCAAGCACCTCAACGGGATGGCCCAGCTTTATTGCGGTCTTGGGCTCCACGGCGAGGGCGACGCTTTGCTCGCCGGGCCATTAGGAAATGTCGCGATCCCGAGCAAGTGGTGGAACCCTGTCCATGCGACCATCCGGTACGTCGATGGACGCACCGTTGAACTTGATGAGCCCTTTGAATCCACCGGCTTCAACTATGAAGTTGGTCACTTTTGCGATCTCCTACGCAGCAGCCGCACAGAGAGCCCAATCATCACACACGACATGTCGCGCCAGATGATGAGCATCCTCGATCATGCCCGAGTTGCGATCGGCCTCGTGTACCCCCAGGAGCTCTAGGACTTTGTTGAACATGGTGTTTGGCTCCGTTTCTTTTGGTTTGTCCGCTGGATGCGGTACATGCTTGCCCGGAGGGTGTGCCGTCGCGACCCACTCCCTCGGCGACTAAACAAAATCTGCGGAAGGGGACCACAGCTTGTCTGGGGGGAGGAGTCCGCACCTCGCAGAAGCGCGCAGCGGATTTTGGGAAGGAGAGCGTGCGTCCGAAGGGCGGGGGTGTTTTGAGCGCGGCACGCTGAACGCAGATAGAAAGGCAAACCGGAACGGAGCCGCCCTGTTCAACGATCTCTCTCATGGCGCGAGTTGCAAAAGCCAGCTCAGAAACTAGAAGTGTCATTTCACAAGCAGGAGGAAAAATGACAAGGGCAAGTGCGGCACCGATACTCATCGTCCGGTCCATCTCCTCGCCTTCTCCATCGTCCTTCGGATGTAGGCAGCTCGTTTTGTAGGGCTGGTATCGCGGGATAGATAGTCGTCTTCAAGGGCACGTTCGATCCGGTCGTCGGTCATGCCATTGGCAAAAGCGGCGACACAGAAGGCAATGTCCTGCGGCGGCGGGGTTGGTCCTAGTACTTGATCGAGCCTCGGAATCGCTCAAGGGATAGGTTCGACAACCTCGGTCCCCATGGGGGAGAAAGAGAACTTTGTAAACGCCCTCGCCTCGTTCCTGCTCGCGGGCCTCGTAGAGTGTCGTTATCTCTTGCTCGAAGGCTTCCGCCATCGGCTACTGTTGTCCACTGTGGCTGTGCAAGCGTACTAAAGGAAAGAGGCCGTCAGACTTTCTGTATTTAGGTTTGCAGTTGGTGAAGCCGGCAAGCCGTCCAAACCTCCTCCAGTCCGCCGCGCTGGGGTCTGCGTCGTACCGCTCGGCCAATGTCTGCGCGGCAAAGGTTCCGAGGAGCTTCGAGAACGTTCTTGGATGCTTGAGCCAGGCTTGAAAATTGCCGGCGCTGGTCTCGACAACAGCACATGGATTGAAGCCGTCGGCCGAGAGCCTCGCAAGCGAGGTCTCGCTGAGATCATCGAGCGTGGTGAAACGATGCTCTCGCCCGGCGGGCGAATGTAGATGTGCGAGCTATGGGGCATTGCAGTACTTGAGCAGAGAAAGCCTGTCGAGGACCGCCGCGGCCGTGCATGCGCTTGGCCTCCACAGTGTCAGGTTGAAGTCCAAGTTGTGTTCTACAGGTCAAGAAATTTTTCTACCGGCTAAGGAAAATTTCTACAGGTTTAGGAATTGCATAACTTTCCTAGGTTCAACCGATCTCCTCTACAGGTAAAGGAAAACCGACACCAGGCATTCCAGTACCGGAAGGACATCAGGACCTTGTGACGTCGAGGTTGCCGGGCAGCGACCGCGGCGCAAAAAGAGGCCGGCTCTTGCGGGCCGGCCTCGGAGGATAAACTCTCGGGCTAGAAGCTAAATCGTCCGAGAAGCTGAAGCTGGCGGGTAGGCCACGCGGAGGTGATCTGCCCGAAGCCGGCGGCGGAGAAGCCAGCCACAGGGGCCGCTGCCGTACCTACATTGGTAACCGTCAGCGAGGTGTTGGCACCCTGCAGGTTTGTGTGGTTCAGGACGTTGAGAGCATCGACGCGGATCTGGAACTTGAGCCCCTCTTTGATGGAGAAGGTCCTGGAGGCTGCCATGTTGAGCGTCTGCTCGCCGGGTTGAGAGGTGGTGTTGCGGCCAGCAGTACCAAAGGCCGGAGTGGCGTACTGGGTACGCTTGCCGCCGGTTGGGGTGGCGTAGAACGGGCCAGCAACGGTAAAGGGGAATGCCGAATCACCTGGAGGAGTGAAGTACTGAATGGCGTTACCGGTGTGAACGCGAGTTTTCTCCTTGATGAGGGAAGCGTTGCCATTGGGACGCTGCGAAGATGCGCCCGGAACATTGGCCCCTGACTCGGTGATGGTCTGGGGAATTCCCGAGTGTGCGACGAAGATAGCGCTGATACGGAATTCCTTCGTCCAGACGTTGCCATGTGTGGTGTATTGAACAGCGATGTTGGCGGCGTTGCGTTGGTCGAACGAGCTAAGACCAACATCATAACGACGGCGGGAAGCTGTGTTCCAAGGCGCAATACCGTTGATACCGCTGGGCTGCGAGAAGCTGTAGATGCCGCTGCTGTCGTCAATGCTCTTCGACCAGGTGTAGCTGGCAATGAAGGCGATGCTGGAGGAGAACTGACGGCGTCCGCTGACCTGGAGCGCGTCATAGTGGGCCCCGCCATAGTTGCCCTGACCGGAAATATTGGTGAGGGTGGGGAAGGGCAGCTGCGATTGCGTGAAGGTAGTGGTGTTGGTGAGGCCGATCTGCGTCGCCAAGGCTGTGTTGATGTTTCCCTGATCGTCAATGACCTTCGATTGATTGAGGCTCAACGAGACGGGCAGGTGAATGGAGTGTGCATGGATGTAATTGGCCTCAAGCACGATAGAGTGGCCAAGGTCCTGCTGAATACCGATGTTGGCCTGCTGGTTGGAGCTGAGCTTGCTGACACTGATGAACTCAGGACCTCCGGCCTGAATCGGGTTCTGAGTGGTGCCGGTTCCAAGGCTGCTAGCAGGATCGTTGAGGTTTTGCACGCCGGTCAACGGAATGCCCTGAGAGAGAGTAAAGGGTTGGGCGATGCCGGTGCCAAGGTTATTCGTGTTTGTCACCACGTCAAAGCCGGGCGAATTTACTTGGCTGCCGAGATTGGAGAATATCTGGCCGTAGACGATGGAGAATCCGCCGCGAACAACGGTCCCGGGAGCTGGCGTATAAGCAAATCCAAAGTGTGGGCTGAGGTTCCATAACGGAGTCGGCAAGTTAAGCGAACGTGAGGCGTTCTTGCCGGCGACGAGGAGAACACCAGTCGAAGGATCGAAGCGGCTGTAGATGTTGTGCGCGACGGTGAGAGGAGACTCATACTCCTGACGGATCCCGAGGTTCAAGGTTAGGTTGTTGCGAGCCTTCCAATCGTCCTGCGCGAAGAAGGAGAGGTTGTAGTTGCGACGGCCCTGCTCGGGCTGAGGCAGCTCGTAGCTGGTGTTCTTGATGGCACCGAGAAGGAAGTCCGCCTGAGCAGCGACAGCGCTGCCACCAGCGTGCGTCGAGTTGGAGATGGTACCGTCGAAGTTAAACATGCCGTTGTTGTAGGAGGTAGGTGCCAGACGGTTGAACTGATTCCAGCGATTCTCCTCGCCGGCCTTGATGGTGTGAGGGCCGAGGATCTTAGTGACAGAGAGGTACTCGCTGAAGGTCTGGGTGGACTGATCGAGCAGAGAGTTGATGGGAGGTCCAAGCGAGGAGTAGCCACTAACCGTGAAGGTGGGAGTGATCGCCGCGGGCGTGCTCTGAATACCGAGAGCGTCGGCGTTGTTGATGCCCTGGCTTGTGGACTCCGAGGTGCTGGCAGTGCGGTAGAAGCCGAAGTGACCCTGCACGATGAGAGTCGGGGTGATGACTTCATTTCCACCAATGGCTGCTTCCCATCCCGAGGTAGGAGCTGCGGGCTTGTTGTTATTGAGGGTTGGATTGAAGACTATCTGGGATGGACTATTCGGAGTCCAGTGATTGACGCTGCCGAAAAGAGTCAGGCGAGTGCCAATATTCTCATCGAAGCGGCCGGTGTAGAGCGGTGTAACGCTCGACAGGTTGTCCTGCTGGAAGTAGTTGTTGGTGAAGCGGGCGTTGGTTTTATCCAGACTGCCGCCCTGATTTGGGGCGGGCAGCAAAGCCATGATCTTGGCTGCAGCGGGATCGATACGGCTGCAGGGGATGATGTTGTTCGGAAAGGGCTGGCCAGTCTTGGGATCGATGATCGTGACTAAGCCTGCGGCTGCAGCGAAATCTCCACCGCGGAATCCGGAGCCAGCTCCGCAGGTCACATTGGGATTAGAGCCGATGCCTGGGATGGTCTGTGTGGAGTTGGCGGGCGACTTGGTCCGGGTGACGTCGTAATTAAAGAAGAAGAAGGTGCGATTGCGGCCGTTGTAGAGATGCGGGATCAGGATCGGGCCGCCGAAGGTGCCGCCGTACTGCAGAAAGCGATCCTTAGGACGTGCTGTTCCGGTCTGCTTGTTTACCCAGGTGTTCGCGTCGAGATCTTCGTTGCGAAGTAGGGTATAGAGACCGCCGTGGAACTGATTCGTACCGGATTTGGTGGTGAAGAGTGCGGTGGCACCCGAGCTGCGGCCATATTCTGCCGACGGTGACGTGGTGATGACCCTAACCTCAGACAAAGCATCAGGCGAGGGAAGTTGGTCGATCTGGCCTGTGGAGGCGTTGATGACCGAGGTGCCGTCGAGGAGAGGATTGGTTCCGAGGACGCGGCCGCCGTTGAAGACGAGTTGAGCATTGTTCTGGCTGTTGGTATTGCCGCCCTGTGCAACGCCGGGAGTCAGCAGAAAGACTTGGGTGATGTTACGGTTCTGAAGCGGCAGGTCCTGAATGGCGCTGGGGGTAACGAGAGTGGAGATGGTTGCGTCGGACTGATTGAGGACAGCTTGGGCATCGCTGGTGACAGTGAGGACCTGATCGACGTTGCCCTGCATCATGGCGAAGTCCAGAGTGATGTTCTGCGCGAGAGAGACGTTGACGTTTTCTTGCTCTTGCTTCCTGAAGCCGTTGGCCTCGGCGGTAACGGTGTATTTGCCGGGGGGGACGGTGAGTGCATGATAGACGCCGGCGGCGTCTGTCTTGCCGTCGAAGGCGACGACATTTGTGTCCACGTTACGGATTGTGACGTGCGCATTGGGAATCACTGCACCGGTTGGGTCGGTGATAGTGCCTTCGATACGGGCATTGACGGCCTGCGCCACGGCTGGGGCTGGCTGCAGCAGGGTGGCTGCCACGGGCACGAGTGCCGAGATAGACGAAGCCATCAGCGAGGCGGTAAAGCACACGCGGCGTAGACGCCGGGATGCAAGGGACAGGGGGTTAGGCATTGGCTCTCCTTCAAAGAGTGGTGCAACTTCCAAGGTCATGCGAAGGGTCAGCCTGAACGGGACAAACCTGTCGTAGACGCATGCAATGTATTTAGTTTCAACCGACAACAAGGACGATGTTGTCTATGAGAAAGCCTTAAAAAGACGACTGTCAAGCGCGTCCCAAGTAAAAGACAAAATAAAGACAATCGTTAGTCTTAGGAGAAATACGAAGAAGAAACTGCAACGCCCTCTGGTCACCGTGACTGGAGTTGTGGAATTTTTGGGGGCGATTGGCCTGATGCTGACGAAGGTGGCGCCTTACGCCGCGTTGGGATTGGCGATCATGCTACTGGCAGTCTTCCCGGCAAACATCCATGCGGCTCGACAGCGCCTAACGATTGCAGTCGGCCCGTGGAATCGTTGCTTCCTCGAATGCTCCTGCAGATCGTGTTCTTGGCGGCGACAATTGCGGTTTTTTTTGCTGGTAAGTGAAGCCTGGCGCTGGCTCACTTTCGATGGACACCTTGATATTCGCTCGAATCGTATTCGCGAGAATTCCCTGGAGTACCTGGCAAGCGCCGCGAGTTCCCACAGGATTGCGGCGATCACGGGTAAACCTTCCACAAGGTGGCAGAGAAAGAGTAGCCGACCACCCACCCGGAAACCAGCCTTACGAATCCCGCGTTTCGATTTCCTCGAAGATTTGGAGAGTGATGCAATGTGCTTTGCCCGTGGAATGGCCGTTCTGATGCAAATCTTCATTCAATGCCCGGTGGGTCTTCCCGGAGATACGAGCCCTCAAGCGCCTGTGGTGATCCAAAGATTCTGTACGTATCCTTAAGACGATTCGCTGCGTAGAGATAGATATGGACAATCCACACGACATGGAAGCCTCTGGCCCCTTCGAAGCTCGCTATCTCGCTTTCCTTGAGACCATCACTCAACGACGCCCTCGCCTGCACCGCTACTGCTCGCGCATGACCGAATCGGTGATGGATGGCGAGGATGTTGTTCAAGATGCGTTATTCGAGGCTTATCGGAAGCTGGACCAGTACGATGACCGCCGTCCTCTTGCTCCATGGCTGTTCCGCATTGCGCACAATCGATGCATCGGCTTTCTGCGCAGGCGTGGTGTCCGGGTCGAGGCCGAAACTGCTGCCATGAGTCCAGAGTCCGTAATGCCTGCCGATCCCCCTGTTCTTGGTGTGGGTCGAGCGGTGGAACAGCTGGTGATCAGTCTGCCTCCCATGGAACGCGCCTGCGTCCTGCTCAAAGATGTATTTGACTACACGCTCGAAGAGATCGCAGAACTGGTCAGCTCCACCGTCGGCGGCGTCAAGGCCGCGCTCAACCGGGGCCGAATGAAATTGGCTGCCTCGTCTGGGCCCGTGACATCACGCCGCGAAGTGAGCCCAGAGTTGTCACGGCTTTTGCATCTCTACGTCGACCGTTTCAATAAGCGTGATTGGGAGGGACTGTAGCTTCGATCGCTATGTGGCGTAGTGTTTCAGAGGTATTTGGCGTATCCGTAGAGTCCAGAGGGGCGACGGGGGAGGAGGAGCGGCCTCTTGCGAGGAGCGAGAGATGCTCAAATTACGGGGTAAGTGTCTGATTTTGTAGTCATCTTGGTCGGGTGGCCTGTCTGGCTCGTGTTGCAGCGGCGCGCCGACACTACGCCAAATAATTCTGAAATAATGCGCCATATAATTCTGAAAACAACATTTCAGCCGGTGCCCCGGACTCTTGGTCTCGTCTTCAACTCGGGTCAGCATGGACGGAGCACTCCTCATCTGCAGATACGCCGTATCTCGCAAGTTCTACAGTCGCAACGAGGAAGGTGGCGAAAGACTCGGTACCCCTGTGCGACATCAAATAACTTTCGAGGGCCTCGAGGAGTTCGAGTTTCGTAAGCAATTGGCTATGAAGCGACACAGCCGTAAATTTATGCTTTTTGTGTGTCTCTGCTGCTTGCGTCAGCAATTTCAGGATTTTCTTCCGTTCCTTCAGAGCCTCTTCAAGGAGGGAAGCAACATTCGTCGATAGAGTGTAATTTTTTTAGTTGTTAGTGAAGCTCGACAAGACTTTCAAGAGAGAGCTTTCAGTCGCTTCGGAATTGCTGGGGTTGAGCAAATCAGTCGCATCAGTCCAACGTTGTTTATGTTTGTCTTTTTCTCGCTCGTCAAACAACTTTGGGTCAGAAAAAATGATCGTCCCTTCGGTGTGCATTCCAGCCCTTCCGGCTCTGCCCACCAAGTTCTGAAAATCCTTGGTGCGAATTTTCTCCATACCTTGAGAGGTACCGGAGATGACCAGATAGCGGATGGGAAGATTGACGCCCTGAGCAAGAGTGGAAGTACAAAGCACGAATTTAGCCAATCCCTCCTTCATTGGGCTCTGTTGCATTAACCGACGTCGTGTATGGTGAGAGGCGAGTCAGGAGGCCCGCAGATGTCCGTGTTCAAGCGCCGTCGTTTTCCGGTCGAGATCATCCTGGTTTGCGTGCGGTGGTACTGCAGTACGGAATCACCTATCGCGACCTCGCGGAGATGATGCAGGAGCGCGGAGTTGAGGTCGACGCCTCGACGATCTTCCGGTGGGTGCAGCGCTACGCGCCTGAGCTCGAGAAGCGCATTCGCTGGTATCAAGGCTACCGCTCGAGTTCCTGGCGGGTGGATGAAACCT
>NZ_JQKI01000051.1 GCF_000745965.1 Edaphobacter aggregans DSM 19364
CCGCCGCCAACGAGCAGGACCGCGCCCAGGTGGAGAAGCTCGCCGAAGCGGTGCAGCAGATCACCGGAGACCATGTGGAACTTGCCTACGTTGACCAGGGCTACACCGGAGAAGCCGCTGACAGCGCGGCCGCCCGGCACGGCATTCAACTGGAGGTCGTCAAGCACACGGAGGCCAAACGCGGCTTCGTCCTGCTGCCGCGCCGATGGGTCGTCGAGAGAAGCTTCGCTTGGGCCGCACGATTCCGCCGCCTGGCGAGAGACTACGAGCGCCTCTCCCAAACACTCGCCGCCTTTCACTACTTCGCCTTCGCGTGCCTCATGCTCAGCAGAATCTTCAAATTGCTCAACTGAAGTCACTAACAGCCTCTAGTGCGACTCGTCCTCCCGGCCCTTCACCCGGTCGTAATGATACACATCGCTCGTCGTCCCCAGAGCCTGGTTATAAAGGCTCGTCGCCCCCAGCGCTTCCTTCAGCTCTTCCGTAAACTCATGCAGCGACCGCAGATGGTCCGCCGTCGCCGGAATCTCCATCTTCGACGTCTTGAAGAACTTCTGGTAACCGCGATCCACCAGCCGCGCAATCTCGCCGCCCACCAGCACGCCCGGCCGCGACAGGATCATCGGAGTCCCATCCTGGGCCGGAGCAATCTCCGCCGCGCACCCGAACTTCCTCACCTGAAATGCGTTCGGGACGCGCTTTGCACCATCCTGCGCCGGTGCGACATCAAATCGTTGACCGCCAAGGACGGACAAAACATCGTTGAAGCTGCGCTGCGGGGTCTTTTTTGCCATAAGTGCCATCGTTTAGACTCAGAACTTAACTGTCGCACATCCGCCGACGTGCTTCAAACGGTCACGCGCGCGACACACACATACGGGACCCAATGATCACCACCGTCCAACCCCTCGGCTCAACCATCCTCGAGCGCATTGGCAACACGCCGCTCCTGCGCCTCGAAGGCCTGCTCGACCACCTCGGCGAATCCGCCTCCGGAATCCAGCTCCTCGGCAAGGCCGAATGGGCCAACCCCGGCGGCTCCATCAAAGACCGCGCCGCCGCCGCCATCGTCACCGATGCCCTCAAGCGCGGCCTCATCTCGCCCACCCAGAGCCTCCTCGACGCCACCAGCGGCAACACCGGCATCGCCTACGCCATGCTCGGAGCAGCCCTCCACTTCCCCGTCACCCTCTGCATGCCCTCCAACGTCTCGCGCGAGCGCAAGAAGTACCTCGCCGCCTACGGTGCCAACGTCGTCTGGACCGACCCCGCCGACGGCTCCGACGGCGCCATCCGCAAGGCCCGCGAGCTAGCCGCCGCCGAGCCAACACGCTACTTCTACGCCGACCAGTACTCCAACGACGAGAACTGGCGCGCCCACTACCGCACCACCGGCAACGAGATCTGGCAGCAGACCGACGGTCAGATTACCCACTTCGTCGCCGGCCTCGGAACCTCCGGCACCTTCATGGGCACCACCCGCCGCCTGCGCGAACTCAATCCCGTCATCCGCTGCGTCTCCATGCAGCCCGACTCCGCCTTCAACGGCCTCGAGGGCCTCAAGCACATGGCCACGGCCATCGTGCCCCGTATCTACGACCCCGCCCTCGCCGACGCCAACATCGACATGGACACCGAGGTCGCCTACCGCACCTGCCGCACCCTGGCACGCCGGCATGGCCTGCTCGTCGGTATCTCCTCCGGAGCCGCCGTCGCCGCCGCCGTCCAGGTCGCCGAGCAGGAGGCCCGCGCCAACCACGAGGCCGTCATCGTCACCATCCTCCCCGACTCAGCGGAAAAGTACATGAGCGACCGCTTCTGGCAGGAGCAGGACTGACCATGCTGCACATCACCTACACCGACTACGAAGCCCTGCGCGCCCACGGCGAAGAGACCTACCCCAACGAGTGCTGCGGCGTCCTCCTCGGCAAATCTGACGCCGACGGCAACCACGTCCGCCAGATCGTCCGCGCCGGCAACACCCGCACCGACTCCGCGCACAACCGCTACAACATCGCGCCACAGGAGCTCGTCAAGATCCAGCGCCAGGCCCGCTCACTCTCGCTCGACATCGTAGGCTTCTACCACTCGCACCCCGACCACCCCGCCCAGTGGTCCCCCACCGACTTTGCCGAGGCCCACTGGATCGGCTGCTCCTACGTCATCACCGCCGTCGAAAAGGGCAAGGCCGCCATCACCAACTCCTTCCTCCTCACCGGCACCACCGAGGAAGACAAGAAGTTCGTTGATCAACCCGTTGAAATCGACGTCGCAACCTCAACCCAACCGAAAGGTCAGGCATGAACATCCACATCCCAACCCCGCTCCGCGCCTACACCGGCGGAGCCGAGACGGTCACAGTCCCCGGCGCCACCGTAGCCGAGGTCTTCGACCAGCTCACCTCCCAGTACCCCGAGCTCAAACAGCAGCTCTTCAACAACGAGGGCAAGCTCCGCTCCTTCGTCAACGTTTACCTCAACGACGAAGACCTCCGCTACCTCCCCGCGAAAGAATCCACTACCGTCGCCTCCACCGATGAACTGACGATCATTCCCTCGATCGCCGGTGGGACTGGCCGTTGTAAGAGCTAACACGATTCGTTAGATTTTGCCCATATGATCGGAAACGAAGAGGGCTGCAAAAGTAAGCAAATCACTTCAAGATGCTTTCGAAATCCTTGGGCAATCAATAGTTACAGTAAATGAATCCTGTAGCGAATCTGAGGCAGAGGGATATCGCCAGAAGGTAGGAGATATCCTTCTACATCATTGTCTTTGGACTTTTAGAGCCTCTTTATAAAACTCACCCTCAACTCAAACCGTCAGATTGGGAAGATTGAGCTAAAGAGGGCGCAGTTTTGTATTTCACCACTGCTTGCTTCTGAGCCCTTCGGGCCCCAAAAGCATCTAGAATTAAGCCATGCCAACAGCCATCGAAGAAGCCGTCCAGCTCCCCAAGCTCTCCAACGAAGAGATCGCCCGCTACTCCCGCCACCTCATCCTTCCCGAGGTCGGCATGGAGGGCCAGCAGAAGCTCAAGGCAGCCCGCGTCCTCTGCGTCGGAACCGGCGGCCTCGGAGCTCCACTCGCTCTCTACCTCACCGCCGCGGGCGTAGGCACCATCGGTCTCATCGACTTCGACGTCGTCGACGAGTCCAACCTCCAGCGCCAGATCATCCACTCGCAGTCCACCGTCGGCAAGCTCAAGGTCGACTCCGCCGAGCTGATGCTCAAGGGCCTCAACAAGAACGTCAACATCGTCAAGCACAACACCATGCTGACGTCCGCCAACGCTCTCGAGATCTTCAAGGAATACGACGTCATCGCCGACGGCACCGACAACTTCCAGACCCGCTACCTCGTCAACGACGCCTGCGTCCTCACCGGCAAGCCCAACGCCTACGGCTCCATCTTCCGCTTCGAGGGCCAGGCCTCCGTCTTCGCCACCGAGGAAGGCCCGTGCTACCGCTGCCTCTACCCCGAGCCGCCACCGCCCGGCCTCGTCCCCTCCTGCGCCGAAGGCGGAGTCCTCGGAATCCTCCCCGGCCTCATAGGAGTCATCCAGGCCACCGAGGTCATCAAACTGATCCTCGGCATCGGCGACCCCCTCATCGGCCGCCTGCTTCTCGTCGACGCCCTCGGCATGGGCTTCCGCACCCTCAAGCTGCGCAAGAACCCCAACTGCCCCGCCTGCGGCACCCACGAGATCCAGCAGCTCATCGACTACGACCAGTTCTGCGGAATCGAGAAGCCCACCACCGTCGGCCCCCTCGAGGTCGCCCGCGACAAGGCTGTCGCCAACGCGGCCATCGTCGATGGCATCCCGCAGGTCACGGTCGAGACCCTCAAGAAGAAGCTCGACGCGAAAGAAAACATCTTCGTCCTCGACGTCCGCGAGCCCCACGAGTACCAGATCGCGAATCTCGGCGCTCCTCTGATCCCCGTAGGCTCCATCGAGTCGCGCGTCAACGAGCTCGCCGACCACAAGAACGACGAGATCATCATCCACTGCCGCTCCGGAGCCCGCAGCCAGAAGGCCGCACTCGCCCTCAAGGCCGCCGGCTTCACCAACGTCTCCAACCTCACCGGAGGCATCCTTGCCTGGGCCGAAAAAATCGACCCCTCGATGCCCAAGTACTAACCCGCTCCGCGCAAAAAGAAATGCGCAAAAAGAAAAAGGCGTGCCACGTGGCACGCCTTTTCGTCCCTCCACAAAATTGTCATTTCGACCACAGGTGCTCACAGCTTCACCGCGAGCACCGCAGCGGAGGAACCTGCTTCTTTACCACCACCCCAGCCTCAGTGCACGTTCGCCAGATACCGCTCCCGCGCCTCGCGCAGCTGATCCACCGCTCGCCCCTCCAGCGGTCTTCTCGACCCCAGCTGATGCGCCACCAAACAGATGTGCGCGAAGTGCTCCACCGTCTCCATCTTCAGATAAGCATCCAGCAGGTCGCCGCCAAACGTCACCGCGCCATGGTTCGCCAGCAGAATCGCCGAGTGCTCCGGAATCAGTGGCTCCAGACTCGCCGCCAGGTCGTCCGTTCCCGTCGTCGCATACGGCGCCAGCGGAACCACTCCCAGCGTCATCACCGCCTCCGAGCACAGCGGTTCATCCAGCGGCCTTCCCGAGCACGCGAACCCCGTCGCGATCGGCGGATGCGAATGAATCACCGCGATCGCATCCGGGCGCATCCGGTAGATCGCCAGATGCATCCCGATCTCGCTCGTCACCCGTAGCGATCCCGCAAGCTGCCTGCCCTCTGGATCGACCACCACCATCTCGTCCGATCGCAGGAGTGCCTTGCTTCGCCCCGTAGGAGTCGCCAGGATGCGTTCCTCATCCAGCCGCACCGAAAGATTTCCCGACGTCCCCGGCATAAAACCCAGCCGCGAAAGCCCGCGCCCGAATCGAACCAGACCGCGCCGAAGCTCAACCTCACTACCGTATCCGCTCGTCAAGGTGGCCCTCCCTCGTAACCCGCATCATACAGAACCGCATGACCGGGAACTCCGCACCTGTTTGGATTTCCTTCAAACCAGAAACCGGGACTCCCGTACCCGCCCCAATCCCACGCACGTCCTGGAAAACTGATAATAGCTCGGTTTGATGTTCCTAAACGTCTAACCGCAGCCCCACTACTCCGGTTTATCTTCCGCGACCAGCATCTGCAGCGTCAACGGACGCTCCAGCATACAGTCCAGCCTTGCAATCGAGTGTATCGCTCTTTCGATCGTTCCCGTAAGGCACGGCTCCGTCGTCACCACAAAAGGCAGCTTGTGCTTCGGATATCCCGGCTTCTGCAGCAGCGAGTCGATATTCGCCCCCACCTTCGCCAGCGCCCCCGCAATCGCCGACACGATCCCCGGCTTGTCATCCACCACAAACCTCAGGTAATGCGGAGCCAGAAACTCTCCCGTCACCTGCCGCTTCCGCACCGGCAGTTCCACCGCCTTCGCGCCCTGCACCACCGCCAGCAGGTCCGACACCACCGCCACCGCCGTAGGCTCGCCTCCCGCGCCGTGGCCCGAGAACACCACGTCCCCGCCGTACTCTCCGCTCGTCACCACCATGTTCTGCGTCCCATGCGACCACGCCAGCGGCGACGCCAGCGGAACCAGCATCGGAGCCACCCGCGCATGCACCAGCGTACCCTCCACCTGCGCCCGCGAAACCTGCCGGATCGTGCAGCTCAGCTCCTTCGCATACACAAAGTCGATCGCCTCCACCGTCGAGATCGTCTGTGTCGCCACCTCATCCGGATTCAACTCCGCATGCAGCGCAATCCGCGACAGAATGCACAGCTTAGCCCGCGCATCGAACCCATCCACATCGGCCGAAGGATTCGCCTCCGCATACCCCAGCTGCTGCGCGTCCTGCAGCACCGTCGCATACTCCGCGCCCGCCTCCATCCGGCTCAGGATGTAGTTACACGTCCCATTCACAATCCCGCTCAGCCGCGTCACCCTGTCGCCGCCCAGCCCCTCCAGAATCCCCGGGATCACCGGCACCCCGCCCGCCACCGCGGCCCCATACACCAGCTGAACCCCATGCTCCTTCGCCAGCCGCTGCAGCGCCACGCCGCGATACGCGATCAGCTGCTTGTTCGCCGTCACCACATGCTTCCCAGCGGCCAGAGCCTTCTTCAGCCACCCCTCCACGGGATTCAGCCCACCTATCAGCTCAACGACGACATTCACATCCGACTTCAGCACATCGTCGATGTTCTCCGTCCACACCGCGCCCGCCGGCACCCACTTTGCCGCCTCCGACTCCCGCTTCCTTGCCACGTTGCGGTTGTACACATGCGTCAGCGCAACCCCGGCGTACCTCTGCTCCGCAAGCACCTTCGCCACCGAGCTTCCAACCGTCCCGAACCCCAGCAGCGCCACCTTCACCACACCGTCCTTCTTCCGGGCCGCCGCCTTCACCTGCTTCGCCTTCGTCGCCTTCGCCGCCATCGTCCTCGCTCGTCTGTTCCTTCGTCAGTAGTGCACTCGCGAAGCAAAGTTCCGCCACGCTTCAAAATTCTCCCAGGCCTCTTCTCCCAGAAGTCTCTCAGCCGGAATCGTCCTTCCCCCCACCGGCTTCTTCAGCTCGTCGTACAAAAACGCATCGTCAAAACCAACCGCCGCCGCATCCGCAGCCGTGTTGCCATAAAAAATCTCATCCATCCGCGACCAGTAGATCGCCGCCAGGCACATCGGACACGGCTCGCAGCTCGTATACATCTGGCATCCCGCCAGGATGAAATCCTTCAACTGCGCGCTGGCCCTGCGAATCGCCACCACCTCCGCATGCGCCGTCGGATCGTTCGTCGCCGTCACCTGGTTCACGCCCGTCGCAATCACCTCGCCGTCGCGCACGATCACCGCGCCAAACGGCCCTCCGCGCCCCGACACAACATTCTCGGTCGCAAGCCGAATCGCCTGCTTCATAAACTCTGAATCGCCCCGCATCCGGCTCCGCATCCTCACCGCACACGCACAAAAAACCGCGCACACAAAAAGCTCAAACGAATATACAAATTATTTCACACGGCTATTTCAACCTCACTGGCCATGCCCTTGCGATATCTGGCTGTTGCTGGTCTTGTCGTCATTGTTGCCGTCATTCTGAGCCGAAGGCGAAGAACCCCCGCATTTTCGCCAGTGCCGCCGCGAATCTTCGCCCGCGTGCCCCATGCATGCGGCCTCATCGCATAGACATCGCGCGAAAGCGCGACCGCTTTTCGTCAGGCGCCCCATGCATCTTTGCTAATCTGCTTCATAGCAAGCAACACGGTCCCGCATGGCAATCCAATCCATCAATCCCGCCACCAACAAACTCATCCGCTCCTTCGAGCCGCTCACCGAAGACGCCATCGCCGAAAAGCTCACCCTCGCCTTCGAAGCCTCGCGCACCTACCCCGCCGTCCCGCTCGAACACCGTGCCCTCTGCATGCGCAAGCTCGCCTCTCTCCTCGAGCACGAGACCACCGACCTCGCCCGCACCATCACCCTCGAGATGGGCAAGCCCCTCCACGCCGCCGAGCAGGAGGTCCTCAAGTGCGCCACCGCCTGCCGCTACTACGCCGACAACGCCGCCCGCATCCTCACCCCCGAGCCCATCGCCACCGAAAACCACTCCTACGTCCGCTGGGATCCCCTCGGCGTCATCCTCGCCGTCATGCCCTGGAACTTCCCCTTCTGGCAGGTCTTCCGCTTCCTCGCGCCCGCACTCATGGCCGGCAACGTCGGCCTCCTCAAACACGCCTCCAACGTCCCTCAGTGCGCGCTCGACATCGAATCCCTCGTCCGCCGCGCCGGCTTCCCCCGCGGAACCTTCCAGGCCCTCCTCATCGAAGCCCGCCAGGTCGAGCGCGTCCTCGCCGACCCACGCATCGCCGCCGTCACCCTCACCGGCTCCGAGCCCGCCGGCCGCGCCATCGCCGCACAGGCCGGATGGCTCATCAAAAAATCCGTTCTCGAACTCGGCGGCTCCGACCCCTTCCTTGTCCTCCCCTCCGCCGACCTCAACGCCGCCGTCGAGACCGCCGTCCGCGCCCGCCTCGTCAACGCCGGCCAGTCCTGCATCGCCGCCAAGCGCTTCATCATCCACGAATCCATCTACGACGCCTTCGAAAAACGCTTCGTCGCCCTCATGGACTCCATGAAGATCGGCGACCCCATGAAAGAGGACACCGACATCGGCCCTCTCGCCACCGCCAAAATCGCCGAAGAGCTCGAGACCCAGGTCAAGGCCGCCATCAACGAAGGCGCCCGCGTTCTCACCGGCGGCGAGCGCATGCTCGGCAACGGAAACTACTTCGAGCCCACCGTCCTCACCAACGTCCCCCGCTCCAGCCCCGTCTACCGCGAAGAGCTCTTCGGCCCCGTCGCCATGCTCTTCCCTGCCCGCGACCTCGCCGAGGCCATCGAGATAGCCAACGACACCCCCTTCGGACTCGCCGCCTCCGCCTGGACCCGCGACCCCGCCGAGCAGCAGCGTCTCGTCTCCGAGCTCCAGTCCGGAGCCGTCTTCATCAACGCCATGGTCGCCTCCGACCCCCGCCTCCCCTTCGGAGGCATCAAGCACTCCGGCTACGGCCGCGAGCTCTCCGCCGCCGGCATGCGCGAGTTTCTCAACGCCAAAACCGTCGTGCTCGCCTCCCCCGTCAGCGCCCCGCCTCTCGCTCATGAACGATAAGCTACGTATTTTGTTATAGTTATACATCTCCCCATCTCCGCCAAACTCTTAACTCAAGACAGGTATCGAGATAGCCCAAAGCATGGGCAACTCGCCGACGCTATAGCCTTTCTAATCATTATTAGCCAGCTGTAGAAACGCCCGGGGTAGAAAACACTTTTCCTTGAAAGTGATCTCAACTTTGGAGATTCCACATGCTCAAACGCCTCTTTCTCGTTGCGACTATGATCATCGGCAGTGCGCTCGTTGCTCATGCCGATTCAATCACCGGCTTCTTCTCGGTCGTTGGAACTAATACCTTCACCTCCAACACCATCACCTTCGGCAGCGCAAATGTCGCTGGAGCGATAGGCGGCACCTTCGCCACCTACCTCACAGACGACAATCCAGTCTTCTTTCTCCCCGGGCCGCTTCCCTACAACCAGGGGCCTAATGTGCCTCCGCCGGCACAGTTTCCCCTGGGTTTCGTCCCCATCCTCACCACCACCGAAAACGGCGTCACCTTCACCTTCAACATGACCAACTACGACGCCGGATTCATCGACAACGGAACCAATGGATGCACCAGTGGCAGCACATGCCTCACCGTAACCGGGAATGGCTTCTTTAGTGCAACGGGCGCTATCACCGGAACGTCAGCACCAGCTAACTTCTCCTTTACCTCCCAGTATGTCGCCGGTCAGCCTCAAACCCTCCCAACGACGTTCTCCGCGTCGGCCTCTGTTATTCCAGAGCCAGCATCCCTCCTCCTCATGGGATCCGGCCTTATTGGAATGGTGGGTGTCGCGCGGCGTAGATTCAGCCTCTAAAGGTCTGTCTTAAGAACCACTTGTCGATCAAGTACAGGGGAGCCATCAGGCTCCCCCTTTATTTTTGGTAGAACGAGTGCCACTCTTGTGGTACTCGTTCTGCCATTTTTTGTGTTGCCAGGCAACCCCTTAGCGGATAAACTAATAACACTTGTACTAATAGCCCTTGCGTCTGTGAGCGCCTGAGGCACCTCCCCCTTCCCCTCGCGGTTTTCTCTCCTGCCAAAGCACGCTGGCCTGGAGCTATTCGCCAGCACGGCCGCATCCCCATCTCCTAAAAGAGGTTGATCGATCCATGCGCATTGCATCGGTAGGCACTGCATTTCCGGAACACCGCTACCCTCAGGCGGTGATCACACAAGCTCTCAAAAACCGCGTGCAGAACAAGCTGCAATCCCCCGGAGTCATGGAACGCCTTCACTCGAACTGCGGTGTCGACTACCGCCACATCATGTTCCCGCTCGAAACCCTCGGAACCCTCTCTGGCTTCGGCTCCACCAACGATCTCTGGATCAAAGGCGCTCTCGAGCTCGGCCAGAGTGCCATCACCGACGCTCTCGATCAGGCAGGGCTCACCCCCGCCGACATCTCGGCCATCTTCTTCACCTCCGTCACAGGAATCGCCTGTCCCAGCATCGACGCCCGCCTCGTCAACATCATGGGCTTCCCCAAGAGCGTCAAGCGAACCCCCATCTTCGGCCTGGGCTGTGTCGCGGGAGCCGCCGGTATCGCCCGCGCCACCGACTACCTCCGCGCCTTCCCCGACCAGTACGCCATCCTCCTCTCCGTCGAGCTCTGCTCCCTCACCTGGCAGGAGGACGACTGCTCCATGGCCAACATCGTCGCCTCCGGCCTCTTCGGTGACGGCTCCGCCGCCGTCGTCCTCGCCGGAGACGAGACAACCCACGGCCGTAGGCCCACCAGCGTCGACGAGCCCTGCCCGCGCGTCGTCGCCACCCGCTCCACCTTCTACCCCGACACCGAACACCTCATGGGCTGGAACATCGATCACAGCGGATTCAACATCGTCCTCTCCGCCGACGTCCCCGAACTCGTCCGCTCCGAGCTCCGCAACACCGTCGAGGACTTCCTCGAAGAGCAGAACCTCTCCATCTCAAACATCTGCAGCTTCATCTTCCACAGCGGAGGTCCCAAGGTCCTCCAGGCCATGGAAGCCGCTCTCAACCTCCCGAAGCATGCGCTGGCTGCCTCCTACAACAGCCTCCGCCAGCGCGGAAACCTCTCCTCCGCCTCCGTCCTCACCGTCATGCAGGACTTCCTCCGCAACCGCCCCGGAAGTCCCGGCTGCTACAGCATGATGGGAGCCATGGGCCCAGCCTTCTGCTCCGAACTACTCCTGCTCCAGTGGTAGAGCTACTCCTGCTCCAGCGGGAGAGATCTCGCTTATCGCGGCATGAGTGGTAGAGATCTCGGACGAAGCACTTTTTTTGAAACGTAATTCCGAGCGAAGCGAGGAACCCCCGCATTTCGCTCGAAGCGCCACGACCGCTCGGAGACGAGCAAAAGTCCTGTCCAGCCGGGGGCGCCGCCGGGTACCCCATTCATGACGCAGCCTTATCGCGGCATGAGAGGGACATTGGCGCGGAGCGCCAACCCTCACAACTTGTCAAGACCCCGACAAGCCCCAAATTCCCGCAACTCAAACAAACCAAACCACTAATCCCCCAACCCAAAGTTGCCGATTAATTTCCCCCACCTGCTACACTTAAATCAACATCAAAAATAGCCCCGAATCCCACCGGGGCTATCCCTTTTAGAATCAATATTATAATACTTAAACCACCTTAAATCAATACCTTACCCCGTTAAAATCTAGTAACTCGCTCAAAAATAACCACTAGGCGGAACACCCGGGGGGGGTGGGTACCTCACCTCGAAGTCTGCGAAAATAGAATCTGGAGTACCATGGCCGACGAGCCCAACAACACGATCGCAGTCGCCATGTCCGGTGGAGTCGACTCCTCGACAGTCGCGGCCATCCTGCGCTCCGAAGGGCACAACCTCGTCGGCCTCACCCTCCAGCTCTGGAACCAGCGCCGCCTCGCCGGAAAGGACGGCATGCCCGAAGCCGTGCAGGGCCGCTGCTGCTCCGTCGACGACGTATACGACGCCCGCGCCGTAGCCGAGCAGCTAGGAATCCCCTACTACGTCGTCAATCAGCAGGACCGCTTCGAGGCCGACGTCGTAAAGCCCTTCGTCAACGAGTACCTCCACGGACGAACGCCGATTCCCTGCACCCTTTGCAACAACCACCTCAAGTTCGACCAGCTTCTCCTCACCGCGCGCCAGATCGGCGCCGACCGCATCGCCACAGGCCACTACGCCCGCAACCACTTCGACGAAAGGCGCCAGCGCTGGATCCTCTCGCGCCCCGCCGACTACTCGAAGGACCAGACCTACTTCCTCTTCGGCCTAACACAGGAGCAACTCAGCCGCACGCTCTTCCCCCTCGGCGAGATGCAGAAGCCAGCCGTTCGCCAGATCGCCGAAGACAAGGGCCTCTACGTCGCCCAGAAGCCCGACTCGCAGGAGATCTGCTTCATCCCCAACGGCGACTACAGCGCCTTCCTGAAGGCCTACCTCGACGAGCAGAACGAAGAGATGCCCGACCTCTCCGGCGAACTCGTCACCACCTCAGGCGAGGTCATCGGCCAACATCAAGGCATCCACAGCTTCACCGTCGGGCAGCGCAAGGGTCTCGGCCTCAGCTCGCCCAACCCGCTCTACGTCCTCGCCATTCACCCCGACTCCCACAAGGTCACCGTCGGCCCCGACGAGGACCTGCTGTCACGCGAGCTCACCGCCAACCGCCTCAACTGGATCTCGATCTCAGGCCTGGCCGAAGGCGCAGAGCTCCGCGTCACGGCAAAGATCCGCCACCGTCACACGCCCGCGCCCGCAACCCTCATCGGAGAAGGCGACGACCTCGTCCGCGCCGTCTTCGACGAGCCGCAGCGAGCCATCACGCCCGGACAAGCCGCCGTCTTCTACCAACAGGACGAGGTCGTCGGCGGCGGCTGGATCATCTAGCTTTTTAGAAAGTATGGCGTCACAGGCCTTCATCGCCGCGATATGGCGGCGGAGGATGGTGATTCTTGCGGCCGACCAGCACGTCGATTCCGGCCTTCAGCCCGTTCATGATGCCGTGGAACTCGCGCACCGGAACCTGAACGCCCTTCTGGATCGTGGAAGCGATTCCGGAGGTCGTATCCAGAACCGAGCTCACCATCTCATCCACGCGCGCCGTCTGCGCCCGCGCCCGCTGATTCACATCGGTGAACGTCGAGTCGAACTCCTGCGCCTTCGCACGAACAACATGGCTCGTCTCGACCACGTTATCGGTGATCACCTTTATCTTCGGTTGCAGCTCATGCAGCAGGTTCTCCGTCCTGTCGACCACGGGCAACGCCTTCGCCTTCACCTCTTCGGCGATCGCAAACAGTCGCTTGCTCGCCTTCCACGCGCCAATCGCCGCGACAAAAACCACGATTGCCTGGATCATCATCGCAACCGCGACCATGCCCACGAAGATCATCAACAGCCGCGAGTTTCCGGACGAAAGCGAGTCCGCCTCCTGCAGCCACATCCCTGAGATCACCATGCAGTCTCTCCCTTGCGGCGACAGGATCTGGCTCCGAAAGCCAGATCCCGAAGTTCAAAGCCTTACGAGGACGTGTCCTGGGTCGAGCTCGTATACGCCTGCTTGCCCGCGTCGATCGCCGCGGCAACCTTGCCCTGCTGCTCCTGCACCAGCCCTTTGCCCTTCTCAACATACTGCGACCACTGCGTCCGGCCGCGGTCATAGAACTCCTTGCCGCGATCGACGTACTCGCCGAACTGCTGTTTGCCCTGTTCAGCCATCTCGGCAGCCCGCTCGCGACCTTGCTGCGCCAGCACCGCAGCCCTGTCTTTAGCTTCCAGCGCGCTCGTCCTCAGATCTTCGCGCGTCTCCTTGCCGGACTTCGGCGCATACAGCACGCCGACCAGCGCGCCGATGCCCAGCCCCGCAAGAAACCATCCCAAACCAGTTGCGCCGTTGTCGTTTTCTGACATTGCTCTCTCCTATTCCAAACGTCGAATGCGGAACCCATGGTGCTCTCCGCAGTTATAACTCAAACACCGTCTCAATTTTCGAGATATCGGCGATGCCCTGAAGCTTGAGGCCGACGGCCATGCTCCGCACTCAAGGAGGCAAGCCCGTTCCTGCCCAAGCCAACTTAGGTGGATGCCCCGCTCCTGGATTAGGTTGCGCGTCCTCGAGACCCTCGGAAACTGTCCCTCCTGAGCGCTCTCCGTTGCCGGCTTCGAGCGTCTTAATGCAAGGTCCTCGCGCTCACTCGCGAGCGGCGGCGCGACCTCGATACCACGTCCCGCCTCTACCAGTTGAGGTAGAGTGATGGCAGTAGCAAAGTGTCCACGTGTCCACTGCATGAACATGAAAGAAAAGAGATAGGGCCCTGACTATGAAGAACACCCACGGTATTGGTTCAACAACAAGCAGTCTGATAGCCGTAACTGCTCTCGCGCTCACCCTCAGCGTGGCCGGCTGCAAGAGCTCAACCCCTGCGGCTCCTCCGGCCGACGATGCCAGCCTGACGCAGGCAGTGCAAAACCGTCTGTCCGGTGACAGCGCACTGTCCACCGAGTCCATTCAGACGTCCGTGCAAAACGGTGTGGTCACCCTGAACGGCAATGTCAGTAATGAGGCCGCTCGCTCGCTGGCCGCCGCCGATGCCTCACAGATCGCCGGAATCAAGACCGTCGTGAACAATCTCTTGGTCCAGCCGCCAGCTCCCGTGGCCGATGCTGCGCCGCCTCCGATGCCTGCTCCCGAGCCCGCTCCGGCTCCGAAGAAAGCCGCCCCCAAGCCGGCCGCAAAGCCCGCTCCGATCGAGCGTCAAGAAGCGGCCCCGCAGGCTCCGCCTCCAGCTCCGGCACCCGCACCTGCACCAGTCGCAGCCGCGCCAGCGCCTCCTCCGCCGCCGGCCTTCAAGACAGTCACCATTCCTTCGGGAACCACCATCCCGGTCCGCATCACGCAGACGCTTGACAGCGCCAGCACCCAGCAGGGTCAGTCCTTCTCCGGCACCGTTGCTACCGACGTCATGGCCGACGGCCTGGTCGCTATCCGCCAGGGCACCGCGGTCACCGGACGGGTCACTGCCGTCCAAGAGGCCGCGCACTACAAGGGCAGCTCGCTGCTCACCGTGGAACTGGTCAGCATCGACCGCCACGGCGACTCTCTGGCCGTCACCACGCAGCCCTACAGCGTGCAGGGTAAAGGACGCGGCAAGAACACCGCAGCCAAGGTCGGCGGCGGCGCGGCCATTGGAGCCATCATCGGCGCCATCGCCGGCGGCGGCAAGGGCGCGGCCATCGGCTCGGCCGCAGGCGCAGGCTTAGGCGCCGGTGCCAACACCGTCACCCGCGGCGAGCAGGTCCAGATCCCCTCCGAAAGCCTCGTCAACTTCCAGATCACGAACACGCTTGCCGTCCGCGTCTCCACCAGCAACACGCTCAGCACCGGCTCGAACAGCAGCGGCCAGCGGCGCCCCATGAACCCGTCGCCGGACCAGCCACAGTAGCATTTTTTTGCATCATAACCAGTCAGCTGTCGGCAGGCCTCGCAAGGCCTGCCGTTTTAACTGCCCTCGCGATTCGCTCTGGTGTAGACTCTAGCTTCAAGCCAGCGACGCAGTGCGACCAACGAGGCACCACCAGCGCAAATACATAAGCGAGGTATCGTCTTGACGCAGGCATCATTCAACGCGGCGAAGCGGCCAGCAGGCTATCTAACCTTCACTCTCCACGCGCATCTGCCCTATGTCGTCAATCACGGCACATGGCCGCACGGCATGGAGTGGCTGCACGAAGCCGCGGCTGAGACCTACCTTCCGATGCTGCGCATGCTGCATCGCCTTGAGCGCGACGGAATCCGCTTCCAGTGCAACCTGAACCTTTCCCCGATCCTGCTCGAGCAGCTGTCGCACCCGGGCTTCGTCACCGAGTTCCCCAACTACCTCGGACGCAAGATCCTCGCCGCACGAGAGGACGAGGCCTACTTCATCCAGTCCGGTGAGACCCACCTGGCCGAGACCGCCCGCTTCTGGCACCGCTTCTTCTCCCAGGCTCTCGATGACTTCCATGCCCTCAACGGAGACATCGTCGCCGGCTTCCGCCACTTCAATGACATCGGTCTGATCGAGGTCATCACCTGCGGCGCCACCCACGGCTACATGCCGCTGCTGGGGACCGATGAGAGCGTGCGTGCCCAGGTCCGCGTCGCCGTCGAGACGCACAAGCGCCACATGGGCCGCCATCCCCGCGGCATCTGGGCGCCGGAGTGCGGCTACCGCCCGGCGGGCTTCTGGAACTATCCCGTCGCCATGGCGGACGGCTCGCCCACGCCCCCAGGCTTCGATCGCATCGGCTTCGAGGAGGCCCTCTCCGAGAGCGATATCGAGTTCTTCTTCGTCGATACTCACCTGGTCGAGCAAGGCCAGCGCGTGCCTTCGCCCTACGAGCTGCGCAACGGCGCTGTGCCCACCGACGAGCAGCTGATCGCCATGACGCACAGCGGCCACCGATCGCTCTACCAGCCCTACTTCGTCGACGGCCCCTACGACAAGCGCTACGCGACCACGATCTTCCCGCGCGATCCGCGCACCGGCATCCAGGTCTGGTCCGGCGACTCCGGCTACCCCGGCGACGGCGTCTATCTCGACTTCCACAAGAAGCGCTGGCCCGGCGGTCATCGCTACTGGCGCGTCACCGGCTCCAAGGTGGACATGGGCGACAAGCAACCCTACTACCCGCAGGAGGCCGCCGACCGCGTCCAGTCCCACGCCTCGCACTTCGTGCACCTCGTCTACGAGGCCCTCAAGTCCGGCTTCAACGACTCCATTCCACCCATCCTTTGCTCGCCATTCGACGCCGAGCTCTTCGGCCACTGGTGGTTCGAAGGAGCGCTGTGGCTCGAAGCCATTGCCCGCATCCTGCACGACTACGACACCGGCATCCAGATGATCTCCTGCGCTGAGTACCTCGATCTCTATCCGCGCGCAGGCTTCATCGCCCTGCCCGAGGGCTCCTGGGGAGCGGGCGGCGGCCACGAGGTCTGGATGAATCCCGACACCAGCTGGACCTACACCCACATCTACCCGGCCGAGCTATTCACGCGCGAGATGGTGACCGCAGGCAAATGGCGCGAATCCGAACTCGGCCGTCGCATCGCGAAGCAGCTCTGCCGCGAGCTTCTGCTGCTTGAGTCCTCGGACTGGCAGTTCCTCGTCACCACAGGCGCCGCGCGCGACTACGCCGAGACTCGCTTCACTACGCACAACGATCAGTTCAACGAGGTCAAGAGCATCTGGCAGACCTTCGAGTCCACCGGGCAGCTTATCGCCGTCCAGGAGGCCCGGCTGGCCGAGATCGAACGCCGCGACAGTGTCTTCCCCGACATCGACCCCGGAATGTGGGCAGCCGGAGCCCGTGAAGAGCGCTACCAGGCTCCGCTAAGCGAAACTCTCGCTGTCAGGCCACAGGCTCGGACCCTTGCCAAGCCACCCGCCTCCGTTCCAGCGACACCACCTCCGGCAGTCACAAAGTTTGAATAGGCAGCTCTAAAATGGAGCGGTGGCCAGCGACGCAAAATCTCCTCTTGCTCTCTGGCACCTTCTCTCGCTCGACGCCCCCACGGTCGCAGCCCTGTGGACGTGGTTCATAGCAGCGGCCTGCCGCGTTCATCTTCCCCTCCTCTCAATACTCGCCATGACAGCCGCAGTCTGGACGCTCTACGCCTCCGACCGGCTGCTTGACGCGCGGTTTTCTAATCCGGACGCGCTCGAGGCCCGCCATCACTTTCACCATCGCCACCGCACAGCCTTTCTTGCGGGAATCGGCTGCTCCTCCGTGCTCCTCGCGGCGCTGCTCCCACACATCCCGCAGAAGGCGATCCATCTCTACCTCGCCCTCGGAGGCCTCGTCTTCGGCTACTTCGTCCTCATTCATGCCTCCGACAGCGCCCATCGCCTGCCGAAGGAGATCGCCGTCGGCGTCTGCTTCGCCGCAGCCGTCTTCATCCCCACCGTCTCACGCGAACCCGCGCTGCGGCCGGTGCTGCTCGCGCCAGCGCTTCTCTTCGCTGCACTCTGCAGCCTCAACTGTCTGTTCATCTACACCTGGGAACATCCCGCGCCGGCCCGCCAGTCAACGCATCCCATCACCGCGTTCGCTCTAAAGCGTCTGCCTGCATTCACCATCGCCGTTGCGACGACAAGCGCTTCGCTAGCCATCTTCGACCACGCACACTCGCCCATCTACTCTGCGATCGCCATCTCGGCGATAACACTGCTCCTGCTTCACCGGTGGCGCAACCGCCACGCCGAGCTCACCCTGCGAACCGCCGCCGACCTCGCGCTTCTCACCCCTGCGCTCTTTCTCGCGTTCCTATGACAGCAGGCGCTCCCAACTTCGACCGCATCGCCCGTCCGTATCGCGCGCTCGAATACTTCACGCTGGGCTATTCGCTCGAACGAGCCCGGCTGCACTTTCTCCCGCGGCTGCTCACAGCGCGCAACGCTCTCGTCCTCGGGGACGGCGACGGGCGCTTCCTCGCCCAACTGCTCTCGGCAAACCCGGGCCTCCATGCCACCGCAGTCGACACCAGCGCCGCGATGCTGCATCTCCTCCGCAAGCGCTGCGCTCCCTACGCCGATCGCCTCCAGACCCAGCATACCGACGCCCTCACGTGGATGCCCACAGCCCCTCAGCCCTACGATCTCGTCGTCACTCACTTCTTCCTCGACTGCCTCACGCAGCCGCAGCTGAACTCCCTCGTCGAAAGAATCACACCGGAACTAGCACCCGGCGCCATCTGGGTCATCTCCGACTTTCAAGTCCCGGCCAACGCGCTCCGCATTCCAGCACGCCTCTTCATCGACTGCCTCTATCTGGCCTTCCGCATCCTCACCGGCCTTCGTACCAGCCGGCTCCCCGTCCACGAGGCGCCTCTCACTCAGTCCGGCTTCACCTGTATCGCGCGCCAAACGTATCTGGGCGGACTCCTGATTGCCGAGCTCTGGCAGACTGATCCCCTGCAGAACCCATCCTGACGCAATTCGCCCAACCGGCACCCACGCGGCCGGATTTTGGCATCACACAGAAAGCACAGCGATTGCCCTATACCTATGATCCGTCCCGCTCTCGCCGCCGCGCTTCTGCTCTCTGCTCCTCTCGCGCTCGCCCAGCTCAGCGTCGCCACCAACTCCTCAAACGGAGAGCCGCTCTCCGAGCGCGTCGTCGCCTACACCATCGACGCTCGCCTCGACACGGACAAGAAGACGCTCGACGCCACCGAGTCCCTCACCTATCGCAACCTCACCGGCCAGCCGCTCACCACCTTTCCGTTTCACCTCTACCTCAACGCCTTCCGGCCCCAGTCCACCTTCACCGCCGAGACCCGCGCGACCGGCGGCGTTCGCGACTCCATCAGCGACGACTACCCCGCCGAGAAGACCGGCGGCATCACGCTCGCGCACATCGAAGCCGACGGCTACGGCGACCTCACAACCTCCCTGCGCTTCACGGCGCCCGACGACGGCAACCTCGAGGACCACACCGTTGCCGAGATCACCCTGCCGCGTCCGCTCGCCCCCAACGACTCCATCACCTTCCACTTCGTCTTCCACGACAAGTTCCCCCTCTCCGTCGCGCGCAACGGCTATAAGCGGGACTTCATCATGGGCGGGCAGTGGTTCCCCAAGCTCGGCGTCTTCTGGCACGGCGCCTGGAACTGTCACCAGTACCACGCCACCACCGAGTTCTTCTCCGACTTCGGAACTTACAACGTCCGCCTCACCGTGCCGCGCAACTACATCGTCGGAGCCAGCGGCGTTCCCACCGGCAACCAGCCCAACTCCGATGGCACCAAAACCCTCAGCTTCTACGGCGAAGACATCCACGACTTCGCCTTCGCGGCCAGCCCGCACTTCGTCACCACCGACGCGATCTATCTCTCCTCGCTCGGACCCGTGCAGATTCACATCCTCGCCCTCACCGCGCATCCTCACATCGCCCAGCGATATCTCGCGATCACCCGTGCTTCCCTTCAGCAGTACGAGCGGCGCTACGGCCCCTATCCCTACAAGGTCATTACCATCATCGACCCCGAGCCCGGCGCCCAGATGGAGGGCATGGAATACCCAACCCTCGTCACCGCCGACGGCAGCTGGTGGGGAGCCTTCGACGCCGCCGAAGTAACCATCGTGCATGAGTTCGGCCACCAGTACTGGTACGGTATGGTCGCCACCAATGAGGCCGAAGAGGCGTGGCTCGACGAAGGCATCAACTCCTACACCGAAGTCAAGATTCTCGCGGCCATCCTCGGCGACAAAACCTCCAACCTCAACCGGCGCTACGCGAACCTCGGCGATGACTCCTACCAGCGCATCTCCTACCTCCTGGCCCCCAACCTCGACCCCGTCACGCGCCCGCCCTGGAAGTTCCGCAACAGCACCTCCTACGGCGCCGTCACCTACGGCAAATCGGCCACCCTGCTCTCCACGCTGGAGGGCATCATCGGCCGCGACACCATGGACGAGGCCATGCGCACCTACTTCGAGCGCTACCGCTTCACGCACCCCACCACAGAGGACTTTCTCCGCACCATCGAGCAGGTCGCCGTTGCCCGCGGCAAGGCGGTGGCAGGCAGACCTCACGAGACCTCCGTTGCGAATCAAGCTGCCATCCTGAGCGAGGTGACCGGGAGCTCAGTCGAAGGATCCGCGGCTCCCTCAGTTCAACCTCAGCCCTTCCCTACGAGCCCACCGCTCAATGCCTCCGGCCTGCCAGACTTCGCAACGGCGCCCGTCGTCAACTCCAGCCTGCGCCCCTTCCTCAACCAGGCCGTGTACGGCACGCAGGTGCTCGACTACACCATAGACAGCTTCTCCTCCGACCCGCTGCCGGGCCCGCATGGCTCAACACCGTCCCAATTCCGTTCCACCATCTATCTCCGCCGTCGCGGCGACTTCATCCTCCCCGTCACCGCACAGGTCATCTTCGACGACGGCACCCGACTCCGCGAGCGTTGGGACGGCGTCGACCGCTGGACGCGCTTTACCTACACTCGCAACGCGAAGGTCCTCTCGGTCGAACTCGACCCCGACCACGTCGCCCCACTCGATCGCGACCTGTTTAACAACAGCGTTACGACACGCCCGGACCCAATCCCAGCCCGCAAGCTCACCTCGCTCTGGGTGCTGTTTCAGCAGCTCGCAGCACAGCTCACTGCCTGGATCGTCTGAACCAACCTTCGAAAGGAAAGAGCCCGCAACCTCATGCCCCGAACCCGCAGCATCTTGATCCACGGTCTTGGCATCGCTCTTCGCCGCTTCCCGGCATTTCTGTGGACCTACGCCTTCAACCTCGTGCTCGCCCTTGCCTTCTGCCTGCCGCTCAAGGTGCAGCTCTCGAACCTGCTCGATCACTCGCTCGCCGCGCAGCGCCTCTCCTCCGGCTTCGATCTCGGCACGATGGCAACCGCGGCCATGCGCCTCCATGAAGGCAGCCCAGGCCAGGCCAGTTCCATCACCAGCCACGCCTCCGTCCCGCTCTACCTCCTGCTCTACTTCCTGCTCGTCCCTGGAACCCTCCACTGCTACCTCACCCGCAGCCACACTCGTCTCAGCACACTCATCCGTCAGGGGCTGCTGCACTTCTGGCGATTCGTCCGCATCACGCTGCTCACCCTGCTCGCAGCGTTCTTCCTGCTCGGCCCGCTCGCCGTGCTTCAGCAGCGCTGGGCCCGCTTCGTCGACGACCGCTTCGTCGGTAGCACTGCTCTTATCCTCACGTTCGCCGGGCTCCTCGTCGTTCTGCTCGCCGCCACCCTGCTGCGGCTCTACTTCGATCTCGTCGAAGCCTATACCGTCCAGCTTGGAACCCACCTGAGGCCCAGCGGCAAGCCCGACCGCCGCGTTCGCCGCACGCTTGCACCCGCCTTCCGCCTTCTTCGCAATCACCTCGCCCGCGCATGGCTTGTCTTTCTCCTGCTCGCGGCCCTGGGAGCGATCGCCGCTTTCCTCTCCGGACGCACGGCCATGCACATGCTCGCCCAGCCCCGCGTCTGGCCCCTCTTCCTCGTTGCCCAGCTCGGTCTCTTCCTCATGCTCTTCACCCGCTTCTGGCAGCGTGGAGCCGAGACCGCCCTCATCCTCCAGCACCCGATCCTCTCCGAGGAGGCCTCTCCCATGAAACAGGAGATCCCGCGACAAGAGATCCCGCCCTCCGCCCCGCCCGTCACACAACAGACTGTCGCACCGCCGGCTCCCTCCGGCCCTCAGACTCCGGTTCGCGACCCACTCGACCGCCCTCGGCACATCGAGATGATCTATAACCCCGACCCCCTCACACCGCTCTACCCCGCGCCGCTCTCACCCGACGATACCTTCGCCTCTCTCTCCTCCCCGGAGCCGAAACTCCCCCCTGCGCCTCCTCCGCCCTCCCCCGATCCCATTCCAAATCCCGAGCCCGCCGCGCCCTCGCTCGATGAGCCCGACCCCGGAGTCTTTCACCACGACCCTCAAAAACCAGCTCCGCAAAAGCCAGACCCGCCGAAGCCCTGACCTCCGTGGCAGTTCGGCCTCCCTGGTCTAAAATGATTACAGGACTATGAATCTCTTCTTCCTTCGGCACGCCTCCGCCGGCTTGAGACGCGCCAACCCTCTGCTCGACGTCAAACGGCCGCTCGACAAGGACGGTAAGCGCCAGTGCCTGCACCTCGCCCACGTCCTCAACGAGCTGAAGATTCAGTTCGATCTCGTCGTCTCCAGCCCGCTCAAGCGCAGCCTGCAGACCGCCTCGCTCGTCGGAACCGAGACCGGCTACGAGTCCCAGATCCTTCTCTCGGACGCCCTCGCCCCCGAGGCCGGCCTCCGCGACTTCCAGAAGCTGCTCTCCGAGTGCCGCGACTACGAGAACCTGCTCGTCGTCGGCCACAACCCGAACCTCAGCCAGTTCCTCGCTTCGATCCTCGTCTCTCCCACGGCAACGTCGCTTCCGCACGTTCGCCTGCGCAAGGGCTCGCTCGCCCGCGTCTCCATTGCCCGCGGCCCGTCTACGCTCCAGTGGCTGCTCGATCCGCGCACCGTCCGCGCGCTTTACACGACCTCGACGAACAGCTCGCGCCGGAAGACCTCTCGAAAGTAAGCGGCCTCTTTTTTCAGCGACCAGGCCTCAAGCTCCGCCCCGCCGCGCCCCGGAACCAGCTCCAGCAGTACGCGCTTCGGGTACACGTGCACACGCATCTGCACCACGGCGCTCGCACGGTCCTGGTTCACCGCCGCCGCCAGCCGGAGCAGCACAATCGCCCGCACCACATTCGTGTGCTCCTCCAGCGGAATCGTCCGCATCACCCGGTCCATCGCGTCCGGACGCGTCTTGCCCAGGTAACGCGCCAGCGCGCTCACAATCGCTCTCTGCTCCGGCGAAAAGCCGAAGATCTCCGAGTTCGCAATGATGTACTGCGCGTGCCGATGATATCCCTGGTGGTTCATGAACTTGCCCACGTCCTGCATCATCGCCGCCGACTCAAGCCACAGCCTGTACTCCTCCGGCAACTCGTGCACGCGCGTCATCGCGTTGAACAGCTCCACTACATGCTGCCGCACCGGCTCCACGCGACGCAGCTCGATGGCGTAGCGCTGGCACACCTCCAGCACGCCTGCCCAGCGTTCGCTCTCGATCTTCTGGTGCACCGAGGCCCGCAGGTCCACGTCGCCCAACATCTGCGCCAGAATGCCGTCGCGCAGCCCAAGCGACGAGTAGCGGAACGACCTCAGCCCGAAGCGCTCCATCGCGCTCGCATATACCAGCGCGCCACCCACGATGATCTCCGACCGCCGCGGCCCGATGCCGGGAATCGCCGCCCTCTGCTCGTCGCGCAGCTTCACCAGCCTGTCGGACAGCGCGCGCACCTCATCGGCAGTCGCCGTCAGCTCGCCCACGTGCTCCAGGCGCCGCTTGGCCAGTGTCCGTTTCTTCCCCTTCGCGGCGGTCTTCTTGCGCGCAAACCCGCTCGCCTCGGCCAGCGCAGCCGCCGTCCCCGAAGTCGCAATCACCAGCGCGGCGCGCGGCGCGCCAATCCTCCGCTCCGCCTTCTTCAGCTCGCGATCGATGAACTGCTTCAGCCGAGCCACATCATCCTTGGTCGGCGGATCGATCGTCAAAAACTCCTGCTGCAGCCGCACCGCTCCCAGGGGCATGCTGGCCATCGTTTTGATGCGCCCGCCCTCCGACAGCGTCACCTCGCAGCTTCCTCCGCCCAGGTCGATCAGCACGCAGCGGCCGCGCGCGCCAACCTCGTGTGTCACCACGCCCAGGTGAATCAGCCTTCCCTCTTCCAGCCCCGAGATCACCTCGACGTTCCATCCCGTCGCCGACCGCACCCACTCCGTAAAGGCCTCGGCATTGCGCGCATCGCGCATAGCGCTCGTCGCCACCACGCGCACCTTGTCGGCAACGTGCATCTGCACGGCCTTGTGAAAGCGCTTCAACGCGCGAATCGTGGCCGCCATGGCCTCCGGCGAGATCACGCCCGTCTGAAAGACGCTCTCGCCCAGCCGCGTCACTTCACGGTCCTCGTGCAGCGTCTTCAGCCGGTGCATCTGCACCGCGGCAATCTTCAGACGGCACGAATTGGACCCAATATCAATCGCGGCAAACGTCGGCATCTCTCTTTTCGGCACCTCAAAATCTCAAAATCCCACCACTAGCAAGATACATCCCCACAAACAACTTTCCGTAAGCGGAGCGCCTTCAAACCCCGCCCGCCAACCGCCGAGCCGTCGATTTATCTGTCTTACCCATTTATCCTGTAAAGAGCGTTCTCATGCCGACCAATTCAACCCTCTCCGCACCGCAGGCCGCGCCCACGCCTGCCGCAGTGCCCCTCGGCAGACCCCGCCGCTCGACCGCCCTCCTCACCCTTGCCGGCCTGTGGATCGCGATCTACTTCGCCGCGCTCTTCGCCCCGCCGCTGCTGGACGACGCTGATGCCACCCACGCCAACGCCGCACGCCACATGGCCCTCTCCGGCGACTGGGTCACGCTCAAGGTCAACGGCATCCGCTACCTCGAGAAGGCCGCACTCCCCTACTGGCTCGACGCCATCAGCTTCCGCATCTTCGGCTTCAACACCTTTGCCGCCCATCTCCCCGAAGCCATCGGCGTCCTCCTGCTCGCCCTGCTTGGCTATCACTGGAGCCGCCGCGCCTACGGCGACCGCGCCGCCTTCTACACCGGCCTCGCCGTCCTCACCTCCGCCGGAGTCTTTCTCTTCACCCGCATCTACATCCCCGAGGTCCTGCTCTCCCTCTTCCTCTCGACTGCCCTCTACTGCCTGCTGCGATCTTTCGATCAAGAGAGTGGCATCAACGAAAGTGGCATCAGAGGGAGTGGCATCCAAGAAAGTGGCATCCTGAGCGAGCGCGAAGCGCGAGTCGAAGGATCTGCGGTTTCTTCCACCCGCAAACTCTACGCCTATACCATGTGGACGGCCCTCGCCCTCGCCGTCCTCACCAAGGGCCTCGTCGCCCTCGTCTTCTTCTTCGGAGCCGCCATCATCTACCTCGCCCTCACCGGCGAGTGGCGCAAGTGGCGCAGGCTCAAGCCCTTCACCGGCCTGCTCCTCTTCCTCGTCATCGCCGCCCCCTGGCACATCCTCGCCGGCCTGCGCAACACCGGGGGCATGAACGGCCACGGCTTCTTCTGGTTCTACTTCATCAACGAGCACGTCCTCCGCTTCCTCGGCAAGCGCTACCCCAAGGACTACAACAAGCTCCCCGGCTACCTCTTCTGGAGCCTCCACCTCGTCTGGCTCTTCCCCTGGAGCCTCTTCGCTCCCATCGGCTTCCTTCAAGCCTGGCGCCTTCGCAAACGGCGGCCCCTCGCGGCAAGCTTCCCCGCAAAGGCCACTCTCCTTTTCGCTATCTACGCCGCCCTCGTCCTCGTCTTCTTCTCCCTCTCCACCAACCAGGAGTACTACACCTTCCCCGCCTACCTCGCGCTGCTCGCCCTCACCGCAGCCGCGCTCTCCCGCTCCGAGAGCCTCTACGACGAAGACCCCTCCTCCCGCCGCTGGATCACCTTCGCCCACGCCACCTACACGGTCGTCGGCATCGCCGCCGCCATCGCCCTCGGCTACGGCCTCTGGAGCTCCCGCCACCTCCCCTTTGTTCCCGACATCGGCGAACTCCTCGCTCACCGCGGCGTCGGCGACTACACCCTCTCGATGTCGCACTTCTTCGACCTCACCGGCCCCAGCTTCGCCGCGCTCCGTCTCCCGGCCTCGCTCGCCGCCCTCGCCTTCGCCGTCGGCCCCGCCCTCGCATGGTGGCTCCGCACCAAACGCCGCCATCTCGCCTCGACGACGGCGATCGCCCTTACCAGCACAGTTTTTTTAGTCGCGGCTCATATCGCGCTGATCCGCTTCGGCCCCATGCTCTCCTCGGCCAACCTCGCCCAGAAGATTCAGCAGCTTGAGGACGACCGCGCCGTCTCCCCCGACACCCAGGTCCTCCTCTACAGCGACCAGGCCTACGGCTCCTCGATCCCTTTTTATCTCGGCCGGATCGTCTATCTTGTAGACGGACGCTCCACGTCCATGCTGTTTGGTTCAACCTTCCCCGACGCTCCGCCCATCTTCCTCACCCACGACGATCTGGTAAGAGGCTGGGGCAGCGGCTCACGCAAGATCCTCTTCGTCCCGCTCGAAAAGCGCGACGAGGTCGACAGCCTGCTCGGAAACAACAAGGTCCTGCTCGCCGAGACCTCCGGCAAGGCTCTCTTCACCGATCGCCCGCTCGACCTGCCCGCCTCCTCTGCCAACGCGCATTAGAACACCGGCACCATCGAATAACTCCCGACCGTTTTTCATCGACAACCAAACCTGAACTCGAAACAATCGCCTTACCCCCGTGGATCAAGCCGTCGCTCAATTCGTCGCCGTCCATCCTCTCCCCGCCGCCCCACTCCCCGCCGAAGAGACGCGCGTTTTAGCGCATCGGGCGCCTGCACTTCCGTCCGCCCATCCCTGGACTCCCCGCTCCATCGCCATCATCGTCTTTGCCTGGCTCGTTCTCCAGATCGGCGGCCTCTTCAACCCCGGCCTGCTCGACGACGTCGACTCCATCTACACCGAGATCGCCCGCGAGATGCTCGTGCGCCACGACTACGTCACCCCCTACATCAACGGTGTGCGCTTCTTCGACAAGCCCCCGCTGATGTACTGGATGGCCGCCGGCTCCATGCACATCTTCGGCCCCTACGACTGGGCCGCCCGACTCCCGCTCGCCCTCGGAACCCTTGCCCTCTTTCTCGCAGTCTACGCGCTCGGCATCCGCCTCATCCGCTTCGTCTCGCCCGAACACGCCCCCGACCGCGGAGGCTTCTACGCCGCGCTCGCACTCGCCACCAGCATCGGCCCCTATCTCTACACGCGCTTCTACATCCCCGATATCCTGCTCGCCCTCTGGATGACGCTCGGCGTCCACCTCTTCCTCATCGCGCTCGACCGCATCCGCGAGAACCGCTCCGCCCTCGTCCCCTGCGCCACCTTCGCCGCCGTCATGGCCCTCAACGTCCTCACCAAGGGACTCATCGGCCTCGTCTTCCCCATCGGCTTCGTCCTCTGCTACCTCGCGCTCACCCGCCAGCTTCGCCTGCTCGCGCGCCTTCACCTCGTCACGAGTGCCGCCGTCTTTCTCGCCATCGCCGCGCCCTGGCACATCCTCGCCGCACTCCGTACCCCGGCGATCCCGCTGCCCTCCGGCCTCGGCCTTCCCGCCCACGGCGGCTGGGCCTGGTTCTATCTCTACAACGAGCACATCGCCCGCTTCCTCGGCCGCCGCATCCCCCACGACTACGGCCAGGTCCCCGTTCCGCTCTTCTGGCTCCTCAGCGCACTCTGGATTCTGCCCTGGACCGCCTTCCTCTTCCCCGCCTTCGCCGCGCATCTCCGTGAGCTGCGCCACCGTGCCGTGCTCACCGCCCGCGAGCACGAGACCGCCCTCTCCCTCACCCTCTGGGCCGCACTCGTCCTCGGCTTCTTCACCCTCTCCAGCCGGCAGGAGTACTACAGCCTCCCCGCGCTCCCCGCGCTCGCCCTCATGGCCGCTGGCCTCCTCGCCCGCGCCGACGCCAGCCTCCGCAACGACTCCCACGCCGCGCGCGCCAGCATCACTCGCTGGACTCTCTGGTTTCTCGTCCCCCTCACCACCCTCGTCGCCCTCGTCTGCGGATACTTCGCCATCACCGCGCCGCGCCCCGTGCCCGGCACCGACATCGCCTCGCTGATCGCCGCGAATCCGAAGTTCTACAACCTCTCCCTCGGTCACCTCTTCGACCTCACCGGCGCCGCCATGGGCATCTTCCGCGGCCCACTCGCCGCCGTCGCCCTCAGCATGCTCGCCATCGGCTTCGGCAGCCTCGCCCTCCGGCGCCGCGGCCTCCATTGCGCAGCAAACCTCACCCTCGCCGCCGCCATGACCCTTACCCTGCTGGCCACGCACGAGGGCCTCGCCCGCTTCTACCCCATCCTCGGCTCCAAGGGCCTCGCCCTCGCCATCAACGCCGCCGCACCCCGTCCGTCCGACAAGATCATCCTCGACGGCGAGCTGACCTCAGGCTCCTCCCTCCTCTTCTACACGCGCCATCAGCTCCATCTCGTCAACGGCGACGTCAACGGCCTCTGGTACGGCTCCTTCTGGCCCGACGCCCCACACATCTTCGAGACTGAAGACTCTCTCCACCTCCGCTGGTCCGGCCCTGATCGCATCTTCCTGCTGACCTACAACCCCACCGCCCGCGCACACGATCTCGCCCCCTTCGGCCAGGTCCACACCCTCGCCTCCTCCGGCGGCAAGACCATCCTCACCAATCGCTGAACGCTAAGGCAACGCTAGGGCGCCTCGACCCGTCCGCCCTCGCGCAGCCGATACGTCTGCCCGCGATAGTAAAACCGGTCGCCCCCATAGCTCCCCATCCAGAGCACGCTGCCCAGCAGGTCCCGCAGCGGGTAGATCACCGTCCCGCGCACCCAATCCACATCTCCCATCACCCGCAGCACCGTCCCGGCCTGCACCCAGCGATTCACCACCATCGCCGCCAGCCACACCACTCCCAGCGCTGCATGCCCGCTCAGAAATCCCCACAGCAGGCCCAGCAACCCGAACGGCATCGCAAACGTCAGCCCACTGCCCAGATGCCCCCACGGCCTCGACCTCCGCGTGCTCTGCATCCACCGCAGCTGATTGCGGAACGACAGCCCGAACGGCATATCCTCCACCAGCAGCCGGATCACATGCGTCGCCAGCCGCACTCCCTTGCCCTGCGCCGCCAGCCGGTTCCCCAGCACAAAGTCGTCCGCATAGTAACGGCCCAGGTCCGCGAATCCGCCCACCTCAGCAAACGCCTCCTTCCGCACCGCCATCGTCACGCCCAGCGCAAACTTCGTGCCCTCCAGCATATCGGCCACCATCACGCCCGAGCTCATCTCGACGCTCTTGCCCACAGCGTCCAGCTGAGACGAAAGCCTCGCCTCCGCCCCACGATGCACCGTCCCCAAGTACACGCTCGAGGCCAGCCACACCGTGGGGTCCTGCAGGTTCTGCACCATCCTCCGCAGATAGTCCGGTGTCACCCTCGCATCGGCGTCGCTCGTGATGTACAGCTCATGGCGTGCCACCGAATCCAGCTTCTCGAGCGAAAACACCTTCGCGTTATGAAACTCAGGAGTCGGCTCCCCGCACGTTACGTACTTCGCATCCACCCCTGGGTAGCGCTCGCCCACCTTTCGCGCCAGCTGCAACCCGGCGTCGCTCTCGTGCCGCGCACAGAACAACACTTCAAACTCCGGATAGTCCTGCTCAAAGAAGCTCTCGAGATTCCGCTCCATCCCGTCCTCGGTGCCATGCAGCGGCTTCAGCACGCTCACCGGAGGAAGAAATGTCGTGACCGCTGCCTCACGCTCCGCGCGCCGTCTCCTGAGGCCAAAGCGCACCGCCGCCGCCACCACCATCAGGCAGTAGATCGTAGAGGTGACCGTACCCGCAGCAGCCAGCCAGAACAGAACCTGAAGCAATATTTCCATCTTGAATGACGCGCCCAGCCAGCAGGCTGGCACGCGAAGAATCTCCCAGCCTTCAAGTCTATCGCGCTGCCGCACCCGTCAGCACCACTCGTCAGCAAGGAGTATCGTTACTTCTTCTTCACCGGCCCCATCGGCGGCACGACCACCGGACGCCGCATCGGAACCAGTCCCGCCGCCGGCCCCTGCTGCTGGTGAATCCTCGTCAGCATCTCCGTCCGCACGTAGTCCACAAAGCCCTGCATCTGCCGGTTCATCTCCTCCATCCGCTCCCGCATCTGCAGAATCACCGCGATCCCCGCGATATTCACTCCCAGGTCCCGCGCCAGGTTCAGGATGAACTCCAGCCGCTCCAGATCCTCGTCCGTATAAAGCCGCGTGTTTCCCTCACTGCGCGAAGGCCGCAACAACCCCTCGCGCTCATACAGCCGCAGCGTCTGCGGATGAATCTGATACATCTCCGCCACTGCCGAGATCATGTACGCGCCCTTGCTCTTCCGCTTCGTCGCCATGGACTAACTCGCCTTCGCCTGCCTTTGAGACTTCGCCTTCACCGCCTGCACCGCAGCCTTCAGCAGAATCCGCAGCGCCTCGTTCACCGCCTCAGCGCTGGGAAACGCCCGGAACAGCTCCGGCTCAATCAGCACAAGATTGGTTCCCTTCGCAAACCGCGCGGCATAAGGATTCCGAACTCCGCTCGAAAAGTCATACTCTGCCCGCATCTCATCTGCGTCAATCTTTACCGCCTTCTTCATAAGTCCTCCTCTCTTGCGGCGTCGCCCTGCGAACGCTGATCAATCGAATCCTCTCGCCTCGCTCCACAGAAACTACCACCAATACTCGCCGAACCAGCGACCGCCCAACAAGCAGAAACCTTGATTCGTCCTCCGAATGATCCGGATCGGAGATCATAAGACCGTCCGTATCCGCGAATACCGTCGCGCCTTCTTCGAAGCTCACGCCGTGTTCCGAAGATTAGACGCCGCCTTCGCCCGGTCCCACTCAAACACAACTCCATCAAAAATCGAATAACTCTGTCCTGTTCGACAACGTATCCGGCTTCGTCCTGATCTAATCTTGACTGAGTCTATCGCCCGACTGTACGAAATCGGTCTACAAAAAACGCCTTCTTCTGTCATGCGGTCAGGTCAATCATGAAAAGCTCCTCCACAGCCCTCAAGCTCCTCGCCGGCCTCTCCGCCGCCGCAGCCGCCTACGCTCTCGCTTCCCGCACTACACGCCGCGATACCGACGAACGCGTCGTTCTCATCACCGGAGGCTCCCGCGGCCTCGGCCTCGCCCTCGCCGAGCGCTTCGGCCGCGCCGGCTGCCGCCTGATCCTCACCGCCCGCGATGTCGATGAGCTCATGCGCGCGCGCTATACTCTGCTCGATCGCCACGCCGTCCGCTCCCCCGAGTCCGTCCTCCTCATCCCCGCCGACCTCACCGACCCCGACCAGGCCCAAAACCTCATCGACCACGCCATCGCCCACTTCGGCCGCATCGACGTCCTCATCAACAACGCCGGCATCATCGAGGTCGGCCCCGTCGAAGACCAGCCCCTGGCCGCCTATCGCCGCGCCATGGCCACCAACTTCTTCGCCGCGCTCCACACCACCCAGGCCGCGCTGCCCCACATGCTCCGCATCGCACACGAGCGGCCCGCCTCAATCGCCAACATCGCCTCCATCGGAGGCAAGGTCCCCGTCCCCCACCTTCTCCCCTACGTCGCCAGCAAATTCGCCCTCGTCGGCTTCTCCCAGGGCCTACACGCCGAGCTACGCCACAAAGGCATCCGCGTCACCACCGTCTGCCCAGGCCTTATGCGCACCGGCTCCCACGTCCACGCCAGCTTCGTCGGCGACGAGAAAAAAGAGTCGCGTTGGTTCAACCTCGCCGCCACCACGCCCGTCGTCGCCGCCTCCGCGCGCCACGCCGCCAAGCGCATCTACTACGCCGTCGCCGCCGGCCGCGCCGAGATCACCATCACCCCGCAGGCCTGGCTCGCCGCACGCATCGCCGGCGTCGCGCCTGCCACCACCCAGTTCCTTGCCGCCCTCGCCAACGAGTACATCCTGCCCGAGTCGCCTGTCAGCGACCAGCTCCCCCTCCGCTTCAATCTCCGCACCCTCGACCACCACCGTCTCCACCGAATCCACGAAGATCAGCCCGACCAGACCCCGATCCCGTTCGACACCGAACCCGCGAAAGAGGCCAACCGCGACGACGCAACGGATCCCAAGACCGGCGCCGCAACCTGGCCCACGCCTTCCGATCAGCCCTGATGTAAGGTCATTAACTCCAGCCACGTTCAATGATGTGTCATCCTGAGCGGAGCCGAAGAGCCTGCCCTGAGCGAAGCCGAATGGGATCTGCGGTTTGCTTTAAACAAATTCGTGAGAAGAAGAAGGAGTATCTATCGGCCTCGTAGGAGAGCCGTTTGTGTTGGCCCCTCCACGTGGCTCGACACGATGTGATACACCCCATACTCGATCGTCAGCCGAGCCTCTCCGCCAATCCGCACATGGCTCACCGAGACATTCCTCTCTGGCAGCCAGAATCCTTCGTCCCGTACATACCTCGCCTCAAAGCTCGCCCGATTGATCCACCACGAAGGATTCTTCGCCGGCTCGCCCACCACGCGCACCAGCCCATAGTCCTCCTCGCTCACCCACACCCTGCCCCGATAGGTAAACCGGTTATCCACCTTCGGCGTCACCCGCAGCACCCACGCGCGCACCCCATCCACCGTCTCCTCGCCCTCCAGCTCCACCGCGTAGTTCGCCGTCGAGAGCGCCGTCTGCATCCGGTTCGCCTTGTCCGAAGACTCCTCCTCGCTCACCACCAGCCGCCGCAGCACCCGCTCGCACATCACCTTCGAGCCCGACTCCGAGACTACCGTCAGGTGCTTCGTCCCCGGCGCCGTGTACTCCGCATGGACCTCGATCTCCGCGCGGTGCTCTCCGCCCGTCCCCTTGTACTCCACCCGGTACACCCGCTCCGAGGTGTAGCGCTCCAGCAGCGTCTGCCGCTCAAGATTCCTCGCCGCCATGCGCGCCAGAATCTCCTCCGCCGTCCCGCCCGCAGACGGAACATCCCCCGAAGGCGCACCCTGCGCCCTGGACTCCACTGCGCCCAGCACAACCGCGATCCCCACCCATCCCGCCAACACAAGCCCACCCGCCCGATGCCACATGGAAACACCCCCGTGATGGTTTGAACTCCCTCTTACGAGGCGATTCCATCACAGCTGCACCATTTCCAGTGCAAACGCAGCGTGTCAAAATCGAGATTTATCCGTGAATGCCGTCGCCCGCAGCCTCAGACCTTGTCAAACAGCTCTTCCCTCGGGTCCTCAGGATTCAGCTTCGCCAGCTCGCGCAGAATCTCCTTCGACCGCTCATCCTGCACCTTCGGCACAACGATCTTCACCTCTACGATCTCGTCTCCACGTTTGCCATCATGCACGGCCGAAGGCACGCCCTTCTCCCTCAGCCGCAGCTTCTGACCCGTCTGCGTCCCCGGCGGAATCTTCAGCTGCGTCCTTCCTCCGCCCTCGTGCGTGTCGATCGTAGGAACATCGATCTTTGCCCCCAGCGCCGCCTCCGCAATCGTAACCGGAACCGTTACATAAATATCATCGCCCGCCCGCGTAAACACCGGATGCGTCCCCGCCCGGATGATCAGGTACAGATCACCTGCCGGTCCTCCGTTGGTTCCCGCATTGCCCTTGCCTGCCAGCCGTATCCTCTGCCCATCGCGCGTACCCGCCTTGATGCGGAACTCAAGCTGCTCCTTCTTCGTCACCACGCCCTCGCCGTCGCACGTTGGGCACGTGTTTTGAATCTTGCCCGAACCACCGCACCTCGGGCACTGGATGTTGAACTTCATCCGCCCGCCCATCTGCGTCACCTGGCCCGTGCCGTGGCACTCAGGACACTCCATGCTGCCGCCCGTCGTCGACTTGCCCTTGCACGTCGGGCAGATCTCGTGCCGCTGGATCTCCAGCCGAGTCACGCCTCCGCGCACTGCCGTCCAGAAGTCGACGCTCACCTGGTACTCGAGATCGGTCCCCGGCTGCGGCCCCCGAGCCGCCGCGCGCCCCCCGGAGAACATCCCGCTGAAGATGTCGCGGAAGCTCCCGCCAAATCCTCCGCCGCCGGTCTCCTGCCTGGCACCGCCGCCTCCTCCCGAGAAGTCCGAAAAATCGAACCCGCTGAAGTCGAACGGAACCTCCTGCGCTCCGCCGCGCCCCGCCTGGCCTCCGCCGCCAAAACCCGCGCCACCGTACCCTCCGCGCGCCGCCGCCTCCGCAGCCGCAGGGTCGATGTTGTCCGAGTAGAACCCAAGCTGGTCGTAGATCTTCCGCTTCTTCTCGTCGCTCAGAACATCATTCGCCTCGGAGATCTCTTTGAACTTCTCCTCCGCCTTCTTGTCTCCCGGGTTCACGTCCGGGTGATACTTGCGCGCCAGCTTGCGAAACGCTTTGCGAACCTCGTCCGCCGTTGCCGTCTTCTTTACGCCCAGAACTCCGTAATAGTCTTTACTCTTCGTCGTCGCCATAGTCTCTGCTTACTTCCAGTCTTGCCAAAATCACCGCAACACGCTGCAATCGCCGAGCTTTACACCATCATAGAGCGACCCCCGCCCTCGCAGCCCTCGGTTAATAATTCTCTCCCCAGTCAACGGTTCCGTCTCCGCCAGCAATCTAAGAGATGTGCCCGCTCAAACCGAAGCCATCATTACTGCCAATCCCTCGCAGTCCTCAGGTGCCTCTTCGCCCGTCGCCCTCTGGGCATCGCGATCGCTCGTCCTCCTCGCGCTCATCGTCCAGATCGCCGTCGCCCTCCGCTTCTGGGCCATCACCTGGGACGACTCCGCCATCACACTCGGCTTCGCCCGAACCTTGGCCCTCACCGGACGCATCGAACCCACCCCCGGCTCCGGCATCGTCGAAGGATACTCCACGACCCTCTGGATGCTCCTGATGGCCGCCGCCGCGAAGCTCCTCCCCTCGCCATCCGCCCTCCTCACCTTCGCCAAGCTCTCCACTCTCGTTCTCAACCTCGCCAACATCCTCTTCATCCGCCGCTGGCTCTCCACCTGGACCACCGAAACCCTCGCTAACCTCACCGCGGCAACCGTCGGCTGCACACTGATGTTCTACGAGACCATCAACGGCATGGAGACGCCGCTCATCCTCACGCTCGTCCTCGTCATGCTTTTGCTCTTGCCCTCCAGAACCAGCGCCGGCCGCATCGCCTACATCCTCGCAGGCTCCCTCCTCCTGCTCACACGCTGGGAGGCCGCCTGGCTCCTGGTCCCCTTCCTCCTCGCCGAATACGACCGCCGAAACCTCCGCCGCACGCTCATCCCCGCCCTCTCCTGGGCCGCCGTCTTCGTCCTCTCCAATCTCATCCGCTGGCACTACTTCGGCCACTTCCTGCCCAACACCATCATCGCCAAACAAAATCCGCCCTATTCGTTCCCCGGCCGCCGCCTCGCCCTCGAGCAGCACCTCACGGAGCCCCTCCACATCCTCGCCTCCATGAAGGTCTTCCTACTTCTCCTCGCAGCCTTCCTCCTCTACCGCTACTTCTCCGCCCCGCAGCGAACCCGCCTGCTTCAACCACTCCGCGAATCCTGGCAGCTCCGCTTCACTCTCCTCTTCACTCTCTTCTGCCTCATCCTTAGCACCGCCATCGGCCCCAACTGGGGACCGCCCTTCCGCTCCTTCTACCCCGCCTGGCCCTTCCTCATCGCGCTCCTGCTCCTGCCCGTCGTCCCCAACCTGAAACCCGCCGCCCTCACCTTCGTCACCGCCGCCCTCTGCCTCTTCACCATCGGCCGCATGGTCGCCCGCATTCAGCCCCTGCGCTCAGAAAAGGCTCCCGTCTACATGCCCCGCATCACCGTCAACCGCGTCGCCGTCGCCGCTCCCATCCTCACCAATCTCCAGCAACTCACGCATCACTCCGTCCTCACCTACGCCGCGCCCGACATGGGCGCCGTCATGCTCTACACCACCAACGTCCACGTCATCGACCTCGGCCTCCTCTGCGACCCCGTACTCGCCCGCCAGGGATTCCGCGCCATCCAGTCCTACGTCCTCCGCCAGCGCCAGCCCGACGTCATCGAGGTCCACGAGGTCTTCACCGAGACCACCAACCTCGCCGCCTACCCCGAGTTCCTCTCCGACTACCGCCCCGTCTACATCCGCGGAATCCGCTTCTTCCTAAGGCGAAACGTCCTCGCCGACATCCCCGCAGCAAGACTCGCCGAAAAACCCTTCCTCCCCAACGGCCACCCGCAACCCTCCGAGGCCGAAGCCTTCCGCCTCTCCAACGCCCCCTACCCCGACAAGCCTGCCGACTACGCCCTCAACCAGCTCTTCAGAACCTACCTCGTCCTCAACTAGCACCTCCCCACAATCTGTCATTTCGACCGAAGCGGCGCAGCCGCGCAGCGGAGAAACCCGCTTCTCTACCTCAAAAATTCACTTCGCCTGGCACCCCGGACACCAGAACAGATTCCTCCCCGCCATCTCCATCTTCTTCACCGCCGTCCCGCAAACAAAGCAAGGCAGTCCGTTGCGCCGATACACGTAGTGCGCCTCCTCCTTCAGTACCGGTCCCTTCTTGTGCGGACGATCCTTCGGCTTCGTCGTCACAATCCGCCGATCGATCATCGCCGCCGGCATCAACGCCACCGCGTCCTTCCAGATCGCCCGCAGCGTCTTCTCATCGACATCCTTGCCCATCCGGAACGGGCCCACCCGCGCGCGATACAGCAACTCCGCGCGAAAGATGTTCCCCACTCCCGCAAACATCGTCTGGTCCATCAGCAGTTCCGCAATCGGCTTTCGACTCTTCGCCACCTTCGCGATCATCCGCTCCGGCCCATCCCACACCGGATCATCGCCCAGCGGATCCGGCCCCAGCTTCTTCCTCAGCCCGTCCCACTTCTCCTGCGTGTAGATCGAGCAGTCCATCGGCCCACGCAGCTCCACCCACGCAATCTGGGCCGCGTCGATGTGCCCCGCGCCGTCGTCCTCCGAGTACCACGCATGCCGCTTGCTCACCCCCGGCACCGCCGGCCGCCTCACCGCTGCCGCATTCCACATCCGTAGCCGCAGCGCCCCCTTCATCTCAGGCAACGGGCCCGACCCCTCCGTGAAATCGCCCTGCAACCCCAGGTGCACATGCAGAATACGGTCACGCCCAAAGTCATACCCCAGGTGCTTGCCCACAGCCATCACTCGTTCCAGCTTTCGTCCATCGATCACATCTGCATCGATAAACCTTCCCTGCGGCCCATCCACTCGAACCGTCCTGCCGGCAAACGCCGCCGCATGTCTCTGCGCCCAGCGATGAATCTCGTTGCCCTCCGGCATCGCCTCAAAGCCTCCTCAAAGAGCCTCACAACACTTACGCCACAGAACAACGGCGACGGCCATAATCGCCGTCGCCGTCAAATTGCTTCTAATGTTGCCTAGCCAGTTCGAACCTTAGTTCCAGACCTGCTTTGCCTCGATCGCTTCGATCGCAAACACCTGGTCCGGTTCCATCTGTTGCATCTTGCGCGCGAAACGCTCCGCCTCTTCCCGCGTATCAAACATCATGCGGTTATAAAGTTGGCCCGCACGCACCTGATCGCATCTCCACATCGTCTCGGTCATCGCTTTGCCTCCCGTATATCGATTGAGCTCCAGGTTTTCTAACCACAACAGATCGGCTACTTCTCTTCCTTACTACTGCTGCTTCTATTCACTTTCAACACCTTCCTGGAAGTAGTCTCGCAATTGCAGCACGCCTACAATCCATCAGGGCCCGGTAAAGCAAGAGGGGCTACCGCTGAGGAAGCCCCTCTTTTGGTACTACGTCAAATCAGCTGCCCTGGATGCCGACTTACTTCTTCTCCTCGACATCCACATACTCGGCGTCGATCACGCCTTCGTCCTTCTTCGGTTCTTCCGCGGATCCGGCATGAGCAACCGGTTCCGACTGCGCACCTGCGGTCGCCTTGTACATCGCCTCGGCGAGCTTGTGGCTCACACTTGTTAGACGTTCGCGAGCCGAATTTAGTTCCTTCGCCGAAGGATCGCCGCTAAGCGTCTTCTTCGCATCCTCCAGCGCACTCTCGACATCGCTCTTGTCCGATCCGGACACCTTGTCCCCGGACTCCTTCAGCATCTTCTCGACGTTGTAGACCATCGAGTCAAGGCCGTTGCGTGCCTCAACCTTCTCGCGCGCTTCCTTGTCCTCGGCAGCGTGAGCCTCGGCGTCCTTCGCCATCCGCTCAACCTCATCCTTGCTCAGACCCGAAGAGCTCGTAATCGTGATCTTCTGGTCCTTGCCCGTCGCATTGTCCTTCGCCGTCACGTTCAGAATACCGTTCGCGTCGATGTCGAATGTCACCTCGATCTGCGGAATGCCACGCGGAGCAGGTGGAATCCCGCTCAGCTTGAACTTGCCCAGAGTCCGGTTCTGCGCCGCCATCGGACGCTCGCCCTGCAGCACGTGGACCTCAACCTCGGTCTGCGAATCCGCCGCCGTCGAAAACGTCTCCGTCTTCTTCGTCGGAATCGTCGTGTTGCGCTGGATCATCGGAGTCGCAACCCCGCCCATCGTCTCAATCGACAGCGTCAGCGGAGTCACATCCAGCAGCAGCAGGTCCTTCACATCGCCCGCCAGGACGCCCGCCTGGACCGCCGCGCCGATCGCGACAACCTCGTCCGGGTTTACGCCCTTATGCGGCTCCTTGCCGAACAGCTCCTTCACCAACTGCTGAATCTTCGGCATACGCGTCTGTCCGCCAACCAGCACGACCTCATCGATCTTGCTCGCGTCGACACCCGCGTCCTTCAGCGCCTGCTTGCACGGCCCAACCGACTTCTGCAGCAGATCGTCGACCAGCGACTCCAGCTTCGCGCGCGTGAGCTTGCGCACCAGGTGCTTCGGCCCGCTCGCGTCAGCAGTGATAAACGGCAGATTGATCTCCGTCTCCTGCGCCGTCGAAAGCTCGATCTTCGCGCGCTCCGCAGCATCCTTCAGCCGCTGCAGCGCCATCTCGTTGCCCTTCGACGTCAGGTCCAGCCCGCTCTCGCTCTTGAACTCCGCAATCAGCCAGTCCACAATCCGCTGGTCAAGGTTGTCGCCGCCCAGGTGCGTATCGCCGTTCGTCGACTTGACCTCAATCACGCCTTCGCCGACCTCGAGGATCGAGATATCGAACGTGCCGCCGCCGAAGTCATACACGGCGATCGTCTCGTCCTTCTTCTTGTCCAGTCCGTACGCCAGCGCAGCCGCCGTCGGCTCGTTCACGATGCGCTTCACATCCAGACCAGCAATCTTGCCCGCGTCCTTCGTCGCCTGCCGCTGCGCGTCGTTGAAGTACGCCGGAACCGTAATCACAGCCTCCGTCACGCTCGACCCCAGATAGTCCTCCGCGGCCTTCTTCAGCTTCTGCAGAATCATCGCCGAGACCTCAGGCGGCGTGTACTCCTTGCCCTGCGCCACCACGGCGATATGGTCGCCCTGCTTCACCACCTTGTAGGGCACCATCTTCATCTCGTCGTTGACCTCGTCAAAACGACGCCCCATGAACCGCTTGATCGAATAGATCGTGTTCTCCGGGTTCGTAATTGCCTGGCGCTTCGCCACCTGGCCCACCAGGCGCTCACCACTCTTCGTAAACGCGACGATAGAGGGGGTAGTGCGCCCACCTTCTTCATTCGGAATCACCTTCGGTTCGCCGCCTTCCATCACGGCAACGCACGAGTTGGTAGTTCCCAGGTCAATTCCAATAATCTTTCCCATCACTTGTCTCCCCATCGGCAGGCCGCAGTTCCTCCGCAGCCCGAATCTCGTTGACTCTCAGCATCATCCCACCTTGAGTCACTTACTGTCAACCTATCTGATGTGCTGCCAAGCAATGCAGATGCATAATTTCACCACAATTCCCCCACCAAATTCCAACCCACCACCTGCCACCATCGTGTCATTGTCCGCCTGAACCAACGAAGTTAACCTTCCGCCATCGCCTCACCCTGAACCCCTGCATTTTGAATACATTCTTGCCTTTGGAGTTCCGCCATGCCCTCTCGAAAGCCTGCTCGCACCGCCCGCCGCCTCCTCAAAGTCGCCTCCCTCGGACTCGCCGGTCTCATCGCCGGCCTGCTCTCCGGATGCTCCTCCTCCGACTCCCTCGTCCGCTTCTCCAACTGGCGCTCCGGTGCCGACCTCACCGCCACCCCCGGCCTCCAGAACCTCGACTATCGCCGCACACCCGAGATCCGCCGCGCCCCCACTCCCCACCGCACCCAGCCCACCCCAGTCCAGCGCACCAGCACCCAGGCCTCGCTCGGCGAAATCGACGCCGTCGGCCACCACTACGAAGTCCACGGGGGACAGTAGCCCCTCCTCATGCCGGTGACCCCCTTCCCGGCGCAGAAAAGCTTCTCCGCTTGCGGCGCGTCTCTACTGGTGAGGCGTGCCGCTTTTTTCTTTCCTCCCGCACCTCCCTTTCCATCACCCCGACTAAGAGAACCCCGATAAGTGAATCAGCGTCTTACCCTATTCAGGGATGCGTCCCTCCGCAACACCCGCTTGCTTAAATAGCCCAGACCACCCCCGGGAAGGCCCCAGCCGATGTCCAGCGCCGCCGCCGCACCAGCCGACCACTCCGCCGAGGCCGCCCACGGAGTCAATCCCTGGCTCATCGCTGCCTCCGTCATGCTGGCCACCTTCATGGAGGTGCTCGACACAGCAATCGCCTCCGTTGCCCTCCCCTACATCGCCGGCTCCCTCTCAGCCTCCAACGACGAGGCCACCTGGGTCCTCACCAGCTACCTCGTCGCCAACGCCATCGTCCTCCCCGCCAGCAACTGGTGCTCCCTCCGCTTCGGCCGCAAGAACTTCCTCATCGCCTGCGTCATCGTCTTCACAATCGCGAGTTTCGCCTGCGGAGCCGCCCCCACCCTCCCCTTCATGCTCCTCGCCCGCATCGTCCAGGGAGCAGGCGGAGGAGCCCTCCAGCCTCTCTCCCAGGCCATCCTCTTCGAGTCCTTCCCTCCCGCCAAGCGCGGAGCCGCAGCCGCCGTCTTCGCCTTCGGAGTCGTCGTCGCCCCCGTCCTCGGCCCCACGCTCGGCGGCTGGCTCACCGACACCTACTCCTGGCGCTACGCCTTCTACATCAACATCCCCGTCGGCGTCCTCGCCGTCTTCATGATCTCCCGCTTCGTCCACGACCCGCCCTACATCAAGGACGCCAAGGTCCCCGCCTTCGACAACCTCGGCTTCGGAGCCCTCGTCGTCTGGACCGGCCTCCTCCAGGTCATCCTCGATAAGGGCCAGCAGGACGACTGGTTCGGGGCCACATGGATTCGCCTCGCCTTCCCCACCATGATCGCCGCCTTCCTCTCGTGGTGCTGGATCTCCTGGAGACACAGCAATCCTCTGGTCAATCTCAAGATCCTCAAGGACCGAAACTTCGCCATCGGCTGCCTCCTCATCTTCCTCTTCGGAGTCGCCATCTACTCCACCGTCGTCGTCCTCCCGCTCTTCTACCAGGAGCTGCTCGGTTACACCGCCTTCACCGCCGGCGTTGTTGTCGCTCCCCGCGGCATCGGAGCCATATGCGGCATGCCGGTCATCGGCTACCTCGCCAACAAGGTCGACCCGCGTTACCTCCTCACCTTCGGCTTCGTCATCTTCGGCCTCACCACCTTCTACTTCGGCCAGATCACCCTCGAAATCTCCCCCCACACCCTGCTTCTCCCCATCCTCATCACCGGCTTCGGCCTCTCCTTCGTCTTCGTCCCCATCACCACCGCCGCTTACGGAACCCTCCCCAACGAGGCGATTGGAAACGCCAGCGGCCTCTTCAACCTCATGCGTAACATCGGCGGATCCATAGGAATCGCCCTCGCCCAGACCCTCATCACCCGTCGCGAGGCCGTCCACCAGAACCTCATCGTCAACTCCGTCCCTCGCACCGGCCAGCAGTTCCAGAACGCCGTCAAAAACACCACCGACTTCCTCACCGGCTACTACGGTCCCGCCAACGCCGCCGACCCAGCCCACGCCACGCTCTACCGCGAACTCCTCCGCCAGTCCTCCTACTGGGCCTTCATCGACGTCTTCCGCTGGCTCTCCCTCCTCAGCTTCTTCTGCGTCTTCGCCGTCTGGATGCTGAAAAAAGTCAAACCCGGCAAAGCCCCCGTCGGAGCCCACTGAGCCACCACACCACCCGCTTCCAAGTCCGTCATTCTGAGCCGAAGAGCCTGCCCTGAGCGAAGTCGAATGGGCGAAGAATCTCAGTAGTTCGCCCAATCCGCCCCCTCTACCGCAGGTGTCATCCTGAGCGAAGCGCAGCGGAGTCGAAGGACCTGCGGTTTCACTCCGTCCACCCGCCGATTCTTCCAAGCCATACCCACATCCTCTGCCATACTCCCACCCATGACCCCCTCCGACTTCCGCCGCATCGCCCTCTCCCTCCCCCACACCGAGGAGTCCTCCCACATGGGCTCGCCCGACTTCCGCGTCGGCGGCCACATCTTCGCCACCCTAGCCTCCCAGTCCCAGGGCTACGGCAACCTCATGCTCACCCCCGAGCTCCAGCAGTCCTTCCTAACCGACCAACCCGAAATCTTCCTCCCCATCGCCGGAGGCTGGGGTCGCATGGGCATGACCCACATCCGCCTCGCCCCCGCCTCCGAGGACATCCTCCACGGAGCCCTCCTCGCCGCCTACAACCTCCGCCGCCAAAAGAATGAGGCGACCCGCAAACCACGCAAGCCGCCCCGCAAACAATCCTCTTGAGCTCCTTACTTCTGTGAAGGAATAAACTCCTCCATCACAGCCTTCCGCATCAGGTCCGGAGGCAGCAACCCCTGCGCCAAAATGAAGTCGTGAAACTTCTCCTGGTCGAACTTCTTCCCCAGCGCCGCCTCCGTATCCTTCCTCAGCCCCAGCAGCTTCGTATACCCGTAGAAGTAGCTGTTCGCCTGCCCCGGCGCGCGAAATGTAAACCGCTCCACCTCCTCCGTCGCGAAGGCATGAGACAACACCACATCATTCTCCAGCACCTTGTACGCGCCCTCCGGAGTCACCTTGCCCGACTGAAGCTCCGGATCCAGAAACGCTCGCGCCGCCCGCAGCAGCCTAAGGTCCAGCGACATCAACTGACCCTCCAGCGGCATATACGGCTTCATGACGTACTCCGAGTACAGCCCCCAGCCCTCCACGTTCGTCGAGTTGAACGCATACAGCGCCCTTGCCAGGCTCACCCCGTGCTCCACCATCGAGTCGAACTGCAGCTCATGCCCCGGCCTCGCCTCATGTGCCGTTAGCGTCCACGCCACCGCGTCGAACGTGAAGTCGTCATACTTGTCCTCCGCCCCTCCCGTCGCCGAAGGAATATTCAGCGGCAGCACAAACTCTCCCCTCTGCCCCGTGTTGTGCAGAAACGGTGGCGGAGTCATATGCGGCGCCGGTTGCTGCGCCGTCTCCGCCGCCGTCGCCAGCCGGATAATCGCCGGCCGGTCCGGCAGCGTCACCAAGTTCTGCGCGCGAATAATCCCCTCGATCTCTACCAGCCGCTTCTCATAAAACGGCAGAATCGCATCGCCCGTAATCTGCGTCTTCTTCAACTCCTTGATCACGTCGCGATAGTCCGTCGAAGCCCACCCATGCTGCTTCGCAATCTGCGCCGCCAACGGAGCCATCTCCGCCTGGTACTCCGCGAACGCCTTATGCGCCATCGCCGCCATCTGCGCCGGAGGAATATCGATCCCATAGCCCTCCAGGTCCAGGGCATACTCCTCCGCAGGCTCACGAAAATCCGTCCGCGCCTTCGGCAGAATCGTCGTCCTCACCCACGCGTCGTAGTCCGCCAGCTCCACCTTCAGCTTTGCGTACGGCTCGTCCCACCCCGTCAGCTTGTACTTCGTAAACAGGGCCGCAATCCCGTCCACATAGTTCTTGTTCCGTCCCAGCTCCGTCTCCACCTCGGCCTTCGACGGATACACCAATCCCGGCTTCGCAATCTGCTCTAAAGTCCGTTGCTTAAGAATCTCTGTGAACGGCTTGTACCCCGGCTCCACCCCGGCATACTTCCGCAGCCTCACCACCGCATCCGGCCTGCGCTCCGCCGCCACCTGGTCATCCAGCAGGCCTCGAAGTCCTCCAAATACCGCCGAGCTTGCGTTCATGAACGGCACCTTGTGCGCAAGCTCATAGTCCTGCTCCCGAAACTGCAGGTCGAACGCCTTATCTAGAATCTCCAGGTCCTGGACGACGTTCTTGTCCTTCTCCGTCGCCTCGGCCGCCTTCAGCTTCGTCAGCACCACCTCCTGCTGCTTGCGCCTCGCCTGCTGGTCCTCCAACGTCGGGTTGCTGATCAGCTTGTCGAACTTCACCAGCCCCTGCCGCGACCCGCTCTCCGGAGCATGCTCGAACTGCACATCCAGCAGCTGCTGCGTATACGCATTGCTCTTCGCAATCCACGCCCTGTCCGCGGTCTGCCCCTGCGCAAGCGCACCGGTCGCCAGCATCGACACAACAGCTACTCCCAACAGCCTCAAAAGCTGATTCATCGCATCTCCCTCTCTTGGTTTCAGCCACTATACGATTCAAAAAAGCAATCCCATACCTTTATTTGTCTATTTGTCCTCTGGAGTATTTGTTCCTCCGGAGCTCCCGCCTCGCTCGTCACAAATCTTCAAAATTTCAACTGCCGGGCCCTTTCCACCACCCGCTCCCCGGTAGTATGGTCCCCACGTCGATTCAAGAAAGGACAAACAGCATGGCGCAGCCCTTCGTTCACCTCGAACTCAACACGCCCGACCTCGCCAAAGCCAAGGACTTCTACGGAAGCCTCGTCGGCTGGACCTTCCAGGACATGGATATGGGGCCCGGCGGAACATACTCCGTCTTCAAGCCCGCCAGCGGCCCCGGCGGAGGCATCTTCACCGTCCCCGGAGCCCCCACCGCATGGCTCCCCTACATCGGCGTCGACGATCTCAAAGCCGCCACCGACAAGGCCGAGTCCCTCGGCGCCAAGATCATCATGCGCGAGCAGCCAGTCCCCGACATGGGTGCCTTCTCCATCCTCACCGACCCCACCGGAGCCAACATCGCCCTCTGGCAACCCAAGTCCGCCTGAACGCGCCCCTTTGGGCCAAGCCGACTGACGGCGTCATAGCCCGAAAGGCACACCCTCTCGAACTCGAGACTACGTCATCTCGACCTACGCGCTGGACGGCTTTGCCGTCCGGCACGTAGGGGAGAGCCTCTGTATCCCCATCTCGCCAGGGCCCCATTCATTCGGTGCGGCTTCATCGCATTGAGTGGGTCATTCGTTCCAAGCGCGAACCGTCTTCAGCCGCAAAAACCCACAAAAAGTCTTGATTGCATAACGACGTCGGCTCCGGCCATGGGCAGCGGTTAAGCTTTTTGGCAGGTAAAGGCCAGGGCTCCCGCGTGGAGGAAGGAGCCAACGTCATGCTTATGATAGGTTGCGATTTTCATCCCGGGCTAGAGGAGTT
>NZ_JQKI01000052.1 GCF_000745965.1 Edaphobacter aggregans DSM 19364
GCCGTCACGAGTATTTCGCTTCGAAGATATTCGGGAGGCGCATCGTGTAATGGAAGCCAACGAGGCGAACGGAAAGATGGTTGTGAAGCTTTGAAACCTATCAAGCGCTTCAGGAGGAGCTATGTCGAACAAGAAGACCACACCAGAACGGCTGGCAGCATGCTCCGATGGGGTATTTGCAGTCATCATCACGATTATGGTGCTGGATCTCAAGCCGCCAGCCGAGGCAACGCTGAAGGCACTCCTCCCGCTGTGGCCCACTGCCCTGAGCTACGCGGTCAGCTATCTATTCATCGCCATCATTTGGGTGAACCATCATCACCTGTTGCGATTTACTCACCAGGCAACGGCTCAGCTTATTTGGTGGAACTTCGTCCATCTTTTTTTGATTTCGCTTGTGCCGGCGATTACGGCCTGGATGGCGGCAACGAAACTGGCTGCCGCACCCGTCTTTGTTTATGCGTTGGTGTTTGTCCTGGTAGAGACAGCCTACATCGCTTTCGAACGAACTGCACTTTCACAGGCAAGCGACAGCGATATCACTCCTCGGCTGCGGCGAATCACGAGGCGATCATATCTGGCGCTCGGTATGTTCAGTGCTGTAACCGCCGTCTCCTTTTGGTCTCCACTGAGCGGGCTCGCTCTGGTCTGTTGTGTCCTGCTCATTTACCTAAGCCCGCGCCTACCTGATTTGCTCCACCGATCGGTGCGTTAGGCCGAGATGCACGACTCAGTAGTAAAAGAGAACATCATGAAGAATTCTGTCGCAATTGTGACTGAAGCCCAGCCAGGGCATGGGAGGCTCTCCCGCTATCCGGTTGGCTCGCGAGTTCTCATGAGTGACACCGGGGAAATAGGCCGTCATCTCGGCAATCTCCGGCTCGAGGCCCTGATTGAGCATTTCCTTCAGTTCGTCGTTCTGCCACCAGGGCTCGGCGACGTGATGGTTGGTGAGGATTTGTCCATCATCGGATGCAAGAAATCCGGCAGATGCCATAGAGACGATCTCTCGTGGATAGAAGTCGTTATTCGCGGCGGATGCCCATGTGCGGCTGCGGCCTTCCATAGGGCGCACAGCAATGCTTGTTTGAAGGTGTAGGCGGTCGGTATAGCGCAGCAGGTTGCTCACCGACGGCTGGTAATCGATTCATTCGTCTTGAGGGAACCTGCAATGCCGATCTCCCACTGCGAGAGCATGCGGGCACCAGTTTCAGCAAAGGCTTGATGACCCTTGATGTACTTCCGCATTGTCTTCGCTGTGGCTGCCATTGCATCAGCAATGCGTTCAAGAATCTGCTTGACGTGCGCAGGTGAACCGCCGATGCGTGTTTCGCCCAGACGCTGCAAGTCCTTGGAGTTTGGCCATTGGGTCGAACCATTGAGTGTGAGAGCCATACTGTCTTTGGGTAGGTAGACAGACGTTGTCACTAGGTCATAGACAGGAGCTAACCGCGCTTCGCCCTGTACATCGTCGTAGACGATCCCGAAGTTTTTGAGGTGAGCGTCCCCATTGCGCAACGCGCAGTTCAGCGCGATGAGGGTGAAAAGTCGCTCCATGTCTTCAACAATATGCGATGAATTCGCGAACTGGCTGAAGCGCTTCATGATCGAGGTTTCGTAACTGCCTCGGTACTTCTCATCTGTGCGACGAGCATTGAGGACACAGAAGTCCTCGAAACCTCGATAGGTGCCATCGGAGCGCAGATCAAAACGGTCGATGACGAGTGCAAGCGCGTCTTCTGCAAGACGGTATGGAGGTACTTCAAGGCCGCATTCCTCTGCGACTTTGAGACAGAAGTATTCGTTTGCGGCGAGTTGAGGGTACTCGTTCTGTTCCCAGAACTTGACGATGTGTGTTGCGCCCCGGTAGCTCTCTGAGAATCGACGAACGGGACCGCTGAGAACAGCAGAGGAGGCTTCATCGCGGACAAGAACTTTCGGTTGTACACCACTGATGCCGGAGAAAGATGCAAATTTGTCGATGAGATAACGGAAGAGGTCACCGCCGCGGCGTTGTTCGAGAATCTCATCGACTGATTGGAAAGGCACGTCCTCCTGAAGTTGCTCTCGCTGGCCGGTGTATCGAATGGGTCCGACCTGCGAACGCCCGACGATACCCAGAAGATCGAACTCATCAAAGCTGCCGGTAGCCTTCGCGAATGCAAGACGTAGACGTTCACGAAGCACACCTTCGGGCAGATTCATTTCGAAGATCGGAGGCAGTCCGAACCGCATATCCCATGAGGGAAGTCGGACTGGCATTGTCACAGAGACCGCTCGCGCAGGTGAGGCATCGGCGGGGTAGGCGAAACTACTCCCACGCTCGCCGAAGCGGTCGAGCATGCCTGCTTCAATAGAGTCGGTCCAGACCTTAATCATCGCGTTCCTCGTTCAAAAGTTCTTCGAGCGTAGGACGACGTGCGACTGCCTCTTGGATCTTCAGCTCAAGTCCAAGGGCAGCGAGAAGGTTGCTAATCTTCGTATATCCAAGCTCTCCGATGCGACCGTTCTCAAGAGCGTCCAATGTGGAACGACTGATGTGTGCCTTCTTCGCAAGCGACGTTTGGCTCAAACCTATGGCTTTGCGTTTCTTGACAATCTGCTCGGCGATGGAAGCAAGTGACAACACGATGCCTAATATATTAGGCAATTATTCTTATGTAAAGCGCAATGCATCGTATGTTGAGTCTTAGGCTGGGCGAGGCGGCGGAACAGCCACTAAAACAGCCCACCAACAGCCCGAAAGTCACATTCGGACAGAAATCCGCCGAGAAAAAGTCGAATTATCTCGATGAACGCCAGCCTGGCTTTGCCTGTGAGACGGTGGATGTAACTGTAGCTTTTTCAACCAACTACCTGCGAGAACAGCAAACGTTTCCCGAGGCATCAAGGAAGGGCGTATCTGCCCTAAGAGGCCAACGCGCGGGAATTGGTGGCTGTTGGTTTCTATAGAGATGCTGTTGCCGGCTGTTTTGGGCTTCGTTGGGTGTTCTGGAACCGACTGAACATCCCGGATGGGCGGAGCATAGCCGAGGCCGCGCCGGAGTCAAGGGCGGCAAAGCCGCCGCTACGCGGTCGAGACCCTTGACACCGACTCCTGCGCCTAGGCAGATCATCCGAATATCTGGGGAATGCCATTTCTCAGAAGCGTTATTTAGAAGCAGAGGCAATCCGCTCCACAACCGACAACCTGTGAGCTGGCGACAGATGGCTATACCGCGCAGACATTGGTCATTTGCTTGCTCACATTACAATCGATCTCGCGAGTTACTTGACTCATAAGCAATCAACTCATCACGTCCAACTGTTGTCCCTGGGATATCGTTTCGCGGGCCTTTGACACTGCATCCTCATGGCGTCCCTAAAACTTATAGCCGGCCCACAGGGCCCAATAGTTCAGGTTGCGGCCAGGTTGCGTCTCCTTCAAGAACCTGCCAGCGTAGAAAATTCCATAGTCAGCCTGAAACCAGAGATGTCGGTCAACCTGCCATCGCAACTCCGTGCCCGGCCTGTGTCCGACAAATCGCGCTTGGCTATTGCCTGCGGGCCGGATCAGAGATCCCGGGACCGAGTAGACTCCGTCCAGGACATTTTCCCGCCACTGAAAAATCCAGTCGACCGATGCGGTCACGTTGTGCGGAAATGTTGTTTCGACATGCGGATGAACATCGATGAAGTTAATCGGACCGGGTCCCGTTGTAGCCAGGACTCCAAAGTAGTTCCCCTTCGGAAAAAGGGGATTGAAGGTTCCCAAGGTTTTTGAAGTTGGATTATCTCCGCTCGAGATGTCCGCCTTTGCGCTGAACCGCGGTTTCAGCGGAACCGTCGGAAATCGATAGCCCGTTTCGGACGCAACCGTCCATGCCCGGATGTTCCCTGAACCGAACGTGCCGAACTGCCAGACGCCTTCGTAATCAAAATCCAGTCCGGACCGTTCCGTTGCAGCGGGGCGCGAAATCCTCGCACCCAACGTGTGGCGCAACTCCTGAGCCGTGCCTCGTTGAAAAGCCGCCTGACTGCGGTCCAGACCCAAGTAGTAGACCTCCAGGGACATTTTGCGGGGCAAGGTCCGGGTGGCGTACACGCCCCAGAAGCCAACAGCGTGGTTCGGTGCGTTGTCAAAGAATCCGGGATTGTCCAAGTCGGGACGGACAGCGAATCCATCGATTTGCCAGGAGTCGATCTTGCTTTTGACCATGAAGCCGTCGAAGCTCAGCCGAACATTCGGACCTTCCCGCACATCAATCAAGCGTCCGGAGCCGTACTCGAGTTCGTGCCTGCCAACACGGAGTGCGACGGAGTTCGTACCTTTGGAAGTGCCAAGTTCGAGAAATCCGGCCTGGAAGTCGAGCTTCTTTTCGTCGATGGGGCGCGGACCACCTATCCGGTATGAATTCAATCCACTCTTTAACTCAACGAACGAGCGCACATGTTTTCCATAGTGAGCGTCAAACGAAAGCATGTATCGTTCGTTCAGATACCCGTTCATGTAGGGCTGCTGTCCCCAATTATCGTTGCCGATCTGCTCCCAGACCTCTCGAGCCTCACCTCCGATGGTGAGATACCAATCGTCCGCGTGGCTTCGCAATGGGATGTACTTGATCGGATCCCAGAGGTCCTGCCGGAGGGTTGGATCGCGCAGGAAGGTCCAATCCTCGTCGTTGCGCAGCAGATTGTAACTGCGATCCGGGACAGGGGGGCCTGCGGCCTTATCCGACTGGGCATGGGCTGTCAGCACGGTCAGGAAGAACGCCGCCAGCAAAACTCGAAAGATTCGTATCGATTTCATTACTTCAATCACTAATTTCTTCGGCCATAGCTGAGGACTTTGCGATCTCTCACGAGCGCCGCACTGCCGGTCGTCGCCGGCAGTGCGGCCGGACACACACTAATTGCTCACGGGGGAGTGGATTTCGGCAATATAACCGCCAGGAAATTGAACGAAGGCCGCATTCCTTTGATCGGCAGTGTAGGGAGGGACCAGAATCTCTACGCCGGCTGCTTTGGCCTTGGCAAGCGTATCCGTGAGGTTTGTGACCTCATAACCGGTCGTCTCGCGCGCGTAGGGATACGGAAGGTGACCATCCGTTACGAGCACAGTCAACTTGCCGAAGGTCGATTCGATCCGGATTCTGCGATAGATGTCCTTCGGCCGTCCGATCTCGACGCCGGGCGCATGCGGGTCATCGGAGACCACTTTGCCGTGAGAGAAGGCCAGGAAGCCCCGAAGAAACGCCTCCACCCTGTTGGTGGACACATAGACCCGGTTTTCCGGAATCGTCTGGAGCGCCTTGTAGGACGGTGCGGTGGTATGCCAGTACAGTTGCATATTCACGCCGCCCGGCCATTGGATGACGACATCGCGTCCGATCGGATCGTTAAATGGGCTGACGAGTACATCTGCTCCATCTTCGACCGCAGTTCGGGTCGCTCCATCCATGTCTGTCACCAAATAACCCGTCCGCTCCGCGCCGAATGGATAGGGCACTGGCGTCTTGAAACCAAACACCGACACGGTTCCCACCGGTGTCAAGACCAGTTGCGACATCGTGCTGCTCGGAGTTGGCGTCACGGTAAAGACGCCTTGCTTCGTGGTCGTGCCCCCAAAGGTCGCAAGAAGACTGGCCACGAAGCGATCGAAATCCTCTGGTGAGACATAAACGTGAGTTGTATCGTATTGCGGTGCCACTCCCGGGTTCGGCGTTGACGTAGAAGCGTGGACGACCGGCGGCGTACTTCCTATCAACGGTGAAAGACGCGCGCTTCCAACGCTCAGGAGGGCGGCGACGGTGGTCACGGCAAGGTATCTGGTAATACGCATTGAAATCTCCTTTCCTGCGGACGGGAATTTTAGATCTGATTTCCTGCCGGATGCCCGACGGTGCCGCATAGCCTATGGGTCAATACCTTTCGGCGATACTGAAGTAGCGATCTCAGCCACGCCGCGACTGCTGCTCCCACCAATGGGGCTACCAAGTACACCCATAGGCACTGCGTTTGTCCCGAAACGACAGCGGGCCCAAACTGGCGGGCGGGGTTCAGACTGCCTCCGGTCGCTGTTCCTAGCACCGCGATCCCGATCCCCACGAGAGCCCCAACGATCCAAGGCACGAACGGCGTCAATCGTTGTACCGCGAGGCAGAGCCCGACAAGGAACACGATGACCGCCATGCCGAAGGCCTCGGTTGCGAATAGTTCCCAGGTCGACCACCCCGGTCCTGGCTTGAGCGCGCCATATACTACCGGCGGTTCCGCCACAACATGGCGCCACACCCCGCGAGCGGCGACGACCCCAAGTACGGAACCGAGTAATTGTGCGAGGGTGTAGGGGATGACCCCTGCTCCGGGGAAGACTCCGAAGAGCCACATGGCCAGCGAGATGGCCGGATTCGTGTGCCCCCCGGAGGCCCTTCCCAGCGGGCTGAGAATCAGCCCGGCAAGCAGAAGGGCGACAGCAGCACCCACTATCCAGAGCTCGGCATGGATCCCGGGGATCGTCCGTGAGATGGGCGACGGTCCAATCACCCACCTCACGATACTGACCACGCCGAAAAGCAGAACAGCGGTAAGGATCAGCTCAAACGCGCTGTCTCGCGCCAGTCGATCAAGGCTTACGCGCTCCGCCTTGTTGGGCCGTCCTGGAGATTGATCCACTTGTTTAGCCTTTCAATTTGGAGTTATTGGGCTCAACTTGGAGTTAGAAAGCGAAGCAATCGCAGCCGAGACTCCAAAGTCCCTTGTCGCCCAAGATCCATTGGTGCGTCTTATGAACGGCGGAATGCTTGCCATCGTGCAACGACATCGCGTGGCTCGCTGTAGCCCCGACGGTCGATTGTTCCTCGCTCCGCGCATATCCACCGTATTTCTTGATAGGGGACCAGTCCGGACTCACGGGCAGTTCCGGAGGCGCCATGCTTGAGAATTCGCCTGCCGCGTAAACTACCTTGCCCCCGACAATAGTCAGCACCGACTCCAGGTTCTTGATCTCCTCTTCAGGAATTGAGAAGTAGTCCGAGGAGAGGACCGCCAAGTCGGCGAGTTGCCCTTGGGCTAGCGATCCTTTCTTGCCGTCTTCCGTAGAAAACCAGCTGCTCCCGACGGTATAAAGCTCGAGCGCTTTTGCGCGGTCGAACCGGTTTTCCTCCGGATATAAGCTCAACCCACCGATGGTCTTCCCGGTCACCAGCCAGTAGAGAGAAAGGAAGGGGTTATAGCTCGATACCCGCGTGGCGTCTGTGCCCGCTCCTACCGGAACTCCCATCTCCAACATTCTTTGGATTGGAGGCGTGCGCTTCGCCTGCTGCGCGCCATAACGCTCGACAAAATATTCGCCCTGAAAAGCCATCCTGTTCTGAACGGCAATACCGCCACCAAGTGATTTGATTCGCTCAATATTCCGGTCGGAAATCGTCTCGCAGTGATCAAAAAACCAGTGCAGTCCGTCAAACGGAATCTCGCGGTTAACCTCCTCGTACACATTCAAGGCCCGAGAGATTGTTTCGTCGTATGTGGCATGCATGCGGAACGGCCATCGGTTTTCCGCGAGGTGACGAATCACCGCCTTCAACTCGCTCTCCATGACAGGCGCCATGTCCGGCCGAGGTTGAAGGAAGTCTTCGAAGTCGGCGGCAGAGAAGACCAGCATCTCGCCTGCACCGTTCACGCGATAGAAGTCATCGCCATCGCCAGGCTTGGTCATCTTTGTCCAATTCTGGAAGTCGGCAAGTTCCTGCTTTGGTTTCTGAGTGAAAAGGTTGTAGGCCAGGCGAATCGAGAGTTCACCCTTCTTGTGGAGTTCGTTCACGACCCCATAATCGTCAGGGTAGTTCTGGAAGCCACCGCCTGCATCGATTGCACTGGTGATGCCGAAACGATTCAATTCTCTGAAGAAGAGACGCGACGAGTTGAGCTGGTCTTCCCGCGACAGCTTGGGCCCCTTCGCCAAGGTCGAGTACAGAATGTTTGCGTTCGGTTTGGCCAACAGAAGACCCGTGGGATTACCCTGCTTGTCGCGTTGAATCTCGCCGCCGGGAGGATCCGGGGTGTCTTTTGTGTAGCCCACTGCGCGTAGCGCTGCCCGGTTGAGCAACACCCGGTCGTACAAGTGCATGACGAAAACCGGGGTGTCCGGGGACACCGAGTTGATTTCATCCAACGTCGGCATCCGGCGCTCGGCAAACTGAAACTCTGTCCACCCGCCGACAACCCGCACCCACTGAGGCGCGGGCGTCCGAGCCGCTTGCTCCTTGAGCATTTGCAGCGCATCGGCGAGCGATGGCACTCCATCCCAACGCAACTCCAGATTGAAATGGAGCCCACCGCGGATCGGATGCATATGGGAGTCGTTGAGACCGGGGATGACCGTTCTCCGGTTTCCATCAATGACCGTTGTCCTTGGGCCGCGCAGCCGAAGGATCTCCTCGTCCGTACCGATGGCGCTGATTGTTCCGGTGGTAATGGCAACCGCTTCGACAAACGCTGGCACTCGATTTGTCGCGATCTTGGCGTTGTGAAGTATTGTGTCAACTGCCATAGAGTTCTCCTTAGTAGCAAAGCGCTGTTGTTTAGAGGGCAGGGGTCGCCTGCCCTCCACAAGCCCTATTTGTGTGCGAGTTCCGCCGTGGGGACCACGTATTCTGGAAACTTCGTTGCGGGAGCGCGGTGAACCATCGTGTAGGCATATTCGACGCCGATGCCATAAGCGCCATAGTGCGTCTTCGCGAGGTCCATTACGGCGTCGTACGTATCCCGGTTTGCCCAGTCGCGTTGCCATTCCAGGGTCACAGAGAGGGCCGTCACCGGTTTTGCTCCCGCCTGGACAACACGACGCATCGCATTGTCGTGTGCGAGTTGGCTAACGTCGCCGCAGCAGTCTTCGACCACGTAAACCTCGTAGCCATCGTGGATGGCCTGCACTGTCGGAAGAGCCACACAGGTCTCCGTCCATAGCCCGGCCAGCACAATCTTCTTGCGCCCTGTCTTCTCGATTGCCGCAACGAAGTTCTTGTCGTCCCAGGAATTCATGGACGAACGCTCGATCGGTTCCTGGCCCGGGAACACGGATCGGATCTGCGGCCACAGGTTCCCGCTGAAACTCTTCGTCTCGACCGTCGTCAGCACGACCGGCACGCCGAATATCCGCGCTGCTTTTCCTAGCGCGACAGTACTGTTAATGATCGCCTGGCGATCAAAGTTACTCGTTCCGAACAGCATTTGCGGTTGGTGATCGATCAGCGCCACGACGCAGTTGTCTGGCGTGAGAAGTCCTTTTTCGCTACGCTTCGATGTTCCGTTATTTTGACCCATATTCATTTCTCCGTTGGTTTGGTACAGTTGCACTTTCAAAATCTTGTTTGCCTTTGGGTGCGTGTAGTCGTTTGTAATGTCATGGTCTTCGCAACGATTGTGCCTCCGAGCAAGACCGCAGTGACCCGAACATGCTAGCAACGCTGGGGAGCGAGATAAATTACATGTTCCTGTAAGGGTGTCCTGGGGATTTATCACCCGCAGACCCAAGTCCATTGCTGACAGCGCATTCGTGCAGGATGCGCTCATAGTGCGCTGAACCACACCTGCAACTTTTCCATTTAGGTCGGAGTGTGACGTTCGGAAAGGGTGTAGATCGATTTAAATGAAGTCGAATGCAACAGAAGAAGACCATCGTTAGCCCACGTGCGTGCAGCTCGCGACTACAAGGAAGATGTGATTGTTTGCCGCGGTGGTGATTGCTGGCACCGCCTATTGGATGGCTAAATGGATCGAGCACTCCGTCGGACTCTCAATTCGACCTCGAGCTTAAAATGAGCGGAAAGGGGGAGGGAACTAACCCGGAACAGCTATTCGCCGCAGGCTACGCGGCGTGTTTCATCGGAGCTCTTCAAGTTGTGGGTGGAAAGAAGCACATTCGGATTACCGACGACGTTTTCAGTGATTCCGAAGTTTCATTTGGTCCGCTTGCCGGAGGTGTAGAAGGTGTTGTCATCGCGGTCGAGATACAGTTCATTTCCTGGCATCGAGAGGAGCGTCACGGAAGGACTGGTGCACGAGGCTCATCAAGTTTGTCCATATTCCAACGCTACGCGTGGCAACATCGACGTTGTTCTGTCAGTAGCTTAGGTTGGGTTCTCATCGGAAGAATGGCCCGCATCCGGTTCGGCGCTTTTCAACAGCAGACTGAACTTCGCTCCAACGTCGGGGTTATTCGCCGCCCAGAGCTGACCATCATGGGCTTCCACGATGGAGCGTGAGATGGCAAGTCCAATGCCCATTCCATTCTCCTTCGTGGTTACGAAGGCATCGAAGATTCTCTCTGCATCACCATCCGGAAGCCCCGGTCCATTGTCAATAAACTCCGTTAACACCTGGCCGTTGCTCACTCGACGAATGCGAATGTGCAGCCTCGGAGTCCGATCCAGGTCTTGCATCGCTTCGATAGCGTTGCTTACCAGATTGATGATGATCTGCTGAGTCTGGAAACGGTCAACGAGAACCATAATGATTGGTTCTTCATAATCCCACTTAATCAATGTCGATTTTCGATTTGCATCCTCTTTGATGAGGCCGACTGCTTCTCGAATCAATTCGATGAAGTTGAACGGAGCCTTGACGGAAGGCTGCCGCTTAAACAACGAACGAACGTTGCGAATCACGGTATCCGCAGCGCGACAATCGCGGATGATGCGCTCAGTCGAAGAAACGGCCTCCCCGATATTTGGAGGAGACGCTTGTAACCAACGAAAGCAAGCCTGTGCGTTTGAGAGCAATGAGGTAAGCGGCTGGTTCAACTCATGTGCAATCGATGCAGAGAGTTCCGCTACCAGGGCGGTACGCGATGTCTGCGACAAGTTGGCTCGAAGTTCCCGTAGTCTCTCTACCGCACGCATTTGATCGTCGATATCGACGACGACACCAAACCACTGGATGATGCGTCCCTCAGCATCCCGGAGGGGCTCTGCCCGGCTCAGATGCCAGCGAAAAATGCCGTCAGCGCACCGTGTTCGGTGCTTCGCTCCATAGGATGTTCCATTGGCAAGAGCTTTCCCATGTTCCTCGACAATGAAGGCTCGATCGTCAGGGTGGATAATTTCAACCCAACCCGAATCCTGATACTCCTCGAGGCTCATGCCGATACATTCGCGAGCCTTCTTATTGATGAAAGTCGCCTTGCCGGTCGGGTCCAGCGACCAGATGATCGATGGAACGGTGTCCATCACCCTCCGCATCTGCTCCTCCGACTGCTGCAAAGCGATTTCAGCATTCCTCTGAACTGTCGTATCGAGCATGACTCCGTGAAAGGCGATTGTCTTGCCTGATTCGTCCTTGATCACAGCGATGCTGGTGTGAAACCAACGATATTGTCCGTCTGCCGCTATGAGACGGTGGACAATATCGTAACCGTCGCCACCGGCGAGCAACTGATTCCATCGGGTAAGGACCTCGTCGCGATCTTCCGGGTGGACAAGATCGAACCACCCCTTTTGCTGAAGCTCGTCAAGCGTTCGACCGGCGAAATCCATCGCCTTTTTGTTGATGTAGATAATCTTGCCGTCGGGCGCAGCTTTCCATAGGAGCGCCGGAAGCGTCTCCGTAAGAAGGTTCAACTGGAACTCTCGTTCCCTCAGTAGCTCTCGGGAGCGGTAAAAGTCGTCTATATCGTTGTTCACGGCGTACCAGCGATAGACGGTGCCGTCTTCGTTGAAATAAGGTTCAGCGCGTGTATGAAACCAACGGTAAATTCCGTCCTTGCCGCGGAGACGATAGACGATGTCGTTTGGGGCCTTATCAGGCGACTTAATGTGTTCCCGAACTATCGCTTCGCGATCGTCCGGATGGGTGTAATCGAGATAGGCACCGTCCCGGAGATCAGTGATGACGGCTCCGACATAATCGGATAGTTGCTTGTTGGTATATGCGACGCCCTCTTCCGTCCGGGTAGAAATCATGGCCGGCACGCGGTCCAAGATCTCTCTAGCTTCACGCTCGCTAGCTCTTAGAGCCTCCTGGATTTGGAACTGCTCATCGACGTCGACTCCAAGTAGGTACCAAGAGGTGCTATTACATTCCTCATGGAACGCCGGCTGAGCTTTGACGTGCAGCCACCGATAAGTGCCGTCGTTCCTACGAAACTTCCATGTGACATCCAGAGGTTGATTCGTCTGAATGCAATGGGCCCATACCTCCCGGGCCTGTTCCAGGAAAGCAGGTTCCAGGCTTTCCAACCATCCGTCGCCGAGCAATTCTTCCACCGTGCGGCCCAGCGCCCCAACAATCCCTTTATTTGCATAGACGATCTTGCCCTTGCCGTCCGCGACCAAAATGCAACCCGGGACACTATCCGCAATGCGACGAAAATCCAGCTCCTGCTTAACCCGACTAAGGTCGTTGCCAGGCGAAACTACGCCGGACGGGGCTCCCGGATCTTCCACATTTGTCTCCAATCAAGGGGAGGATGCGGCGCATTTCGTTGCGACGTGCACTGCACCATACGATTGAGATTCAGCCGACGCAACGGAAGACACATTGAATCGCATTACATATTTCTGCTAGCCCGCGCCTTCAGAGCGGCCGCGTTTCGATCCAGTCAACCAGTAGCTTGCGTTCGGAAAAATACCATGCGCCTTCTTGTTTAACGAATGTGTCAAGATAGCGAATCGAGGCGATCATGAGGCCGCGCTTTCCGTCTTGCTCCGTAACGTGATGCGCAAGGCAGTAGCTAACCCCGGTTGCGCTATCGCCATTCAGCTGTACGGTACTCTGACCGTTGAAATGCATTGTCGCCTTGTAGGTATTCAAATTGTCGAATACGGGAGCCAGAGATTCCCGGCCGTGAAGCTCCCGCGAAGGAGTGTCTGATTTTGAATCCATGTATACGACGAAGTGTGTATCGGACGTGAAGAGTGCCATCTGCCCCTTCGCATCTCGACGATCTGCACAATGAGCGTAAGCGTCGACCAACTCTCGAATCGAGAGTCGATCTGCCGCTTCTTCCGGAGAGATAGCGCGATTGACAGCCATGCAATGAGCATAGGATGAAACGTGTGTCGGTGAGCCAATCACAGAGATACATGTTTATGGAATTGACTTGACCGCTTTTATCGAGATCCAGCGAGACACGAAGATTCTGGGCGCTCTCCTTCCATCACGCCCACGGCTTGCCCTCAAGGTCAGGACGTAGACGCAGTGTGGCCTGCGCCGGGAACTCCCAAGCGTAAAGGCATGCATAGAGTTCCTTGGGGGCGCTCATCGGCAACCTGCCCAGTGTGTCCGGCAATGCCAGCTTGTCGTATTCGGATTTTGCGGTGGCTTCCGGATAGGGGCAATATGGCGATGTTTGTTTGAAACGGTGGTGGATAACCTCTACTTGTGGTTTCAGGCGCCTGTGAAGACGGTGTTCTCTTCAAGTGTGTCCGCCCAACTCCAGTCTCAACAGAAGTTCGGCGCTGCTCTTCGTACACGCATATCGCGTGAGTAACAGGATGCTCGATCGAGTTCGCTCGGCCGCCAGACGATAGCGATGCCAGGTATACAGAGGAATGCGCGAGACAAAGTCAGGTGCGATTCCAGAAGGTCGAGAACGATTGCACTAAATCCTCCACCTTGAAGCAAGAGATCTGTACAACGCAATGCCTCATCCATTCGCGCCCAGGGCGTTGTGGGTGTAAGCGGCTGGGAGGAGACAGATGTGGCTGCCTGACGGCTGCGATTATGAGACTCTTTTGAGTCTCCCGTTTTTTGCGCAAGCCGTTCCTACTCCTAGATTGGAACGCCACTGGTTGCAGAGTCTCGCTGACAGCCTCAGAGAAACCAACAGCTTCACTACGCGGATGTGACCCTCCACAGCCGCCTCCTAGTGGCCTGTCGCAGAGAGTTCGTTACTACGGATGCGGTGAGAAGGGTCGGAGTACTTCCAGTGGATAGGCTGAGCATTGGCTGAGTAAGCGTTGATGTAGCGTCGCAGCTTGCGGGCCAGATCGGGCACGGAGGGGAAGACGCCGCGGGCGATGACCTCTCGCTCGATTTTCGCGAACCAGAGTTCGACCTGGTTGAGCCATGAGGAGTAGGTGGGTGTGAAGTGGAACCGGACGCGGGGATGCTGCTCCAGGAACTCCCGTACCAGCGCGGTCTTGTGAGCCGAGAGATTGTCGAGGATGATGTGGATCTGCTGAGCGGGCGGGCACAGGGCCACGACTTCCTTCAGGAAGACGACGAAGTCGCGGCTGGTGTGGCGTGCAGCGGTCTTTCCGCGAACCCGGCCGGTCGCGGTATCCAGCGCCGCATACAGCGACGACAGGGTTCCGTGTCGGTAGTATTCCAATCCATGGCGCTCGGCGCGGCCCGGCGAAAGCGGCAGCACCGGATCGAGTCGATCCAGCGCCTGAATGGCGGTCTTCTCATCGACACAAAACGCGGCGGCATGCTGCGGAGGGCTCAGGTACAACCCGATAATGTCAGCGGCTTTGGCTTCGAAATCCGGGTCGTCGCTGGTCATGTAGCGCTCCAGGCGGTGCGGCTTCAGGCCAGCCTCTTTCCACACCCGATGCACAGCGTCCTTGCTGACGCCCAGTGCTGCGGCAAGCTTGCGACAACTCCAGGGAGTGGAACCGTCCTTCGACTTCTTGCGGGTAGTCGAGAGAATCCGGGCTCGCAGCTTCCGAGTCAGCACGGAAGCCGACTGTCCGGGATGATTCGTATCCAGGCCGTCCATTCCCGAAGCAAGGAAGCGCTGCTTCCACCGGCTGATCGTCGGCGCCGTGGTCCCCAACCTCTGCTTGATCGTGCGGAAGGACGCTCCCTCGGCCAGCATCAGAATCAGCCTGGCGCGGAAGACATATCCAGCGGGCAGAGAGCGGGACTGGGCAATACGGTTGAGTTCCAGTTGCCGGTCTTTGCTGAGCACCACGGAATCGATGGACATACCTGCTTAGATGTAAGCAACACCAGTCATGTTTACTCTGCGACAGCATGGCATGGCATGGCAGATATTCGCCTTATCTACGCCCAAGTAGGTACCGGCAGGGTCAACTGGGTTCTGCACTGAAAGTTGGGCAAGATCCTGTAACTTACTGAAACTTCAAGATATAGTTTTTCATGGTTAAAGCTCAGACGGCCCGAGCCGGTCGGTGATCTTTTCAGCCGCAAACAGAAAGCAAGAGTTTCCCCGTTGATCGGCCGCTTTCCAATTCGATATGAGCATTGCTCGCCTCTTCCAGAGTGTAGGGCGGCCTTACGAGCAGTTTTAGGTTCCCGCTCTGATACATCTCAAACACGGGTTCCATGACAGAGGTGAGTTGTTCGCGCGTTCTCACGTAATCGGTCGAGATTGGCCGGGTTATGAATAAAGAACCCATCGCAGATAACCGGCTGAGATCGAATGGCGGGACTGCACCACTCGAAGCCGCGTAAAGGGCTAATAGGCCGCGTGGCCGGAGGCACTTCAAGGATTGTTCGAATGTCGACTGCCCCACTCCGTCGTAGACGACATCGAGCTTTGCGCCCTTTGTGATTCTTATGATTTCGTCATCGAGCTTGGTCTCGGTGTACAGGATCACGTGATCTGCACCAGCTTCACGAGCCAACTCAGCTTTTTCGGAAGTCGACACAGTCGCAAACACCGTTGCGCCAGCGAACTTCGCCATCTGCGTCAATAAATAGCCCACTCCACCAGCCGCAGCATGCACGAGAGCAGCACTGCCAGACTTCAGCGGAAATGTAAGGTGGCTTAAGTAGTACGCCGTTGCACCCTGCATCATCAAAGCAGCGGCATCCTCAAGATTCACTCCAGAGGGCACGCGAATCACTCGGTCTGCGGGTACCGCTACCTTTTCCGCATAGCTTCCTAGAGGACCGAACCATGCAACAGCATCACCGACAGACAACCCGGTGACGCCCTCGCCTAATGCTTGGACATGTCCTGATCCTTCTCCTCCGGGAACGAGAGGTAGGGGAGCTTTGTAATAGCCTTGCCGGTAATACACATCGATGAAGTTCACACCGGATGTGTGAACTCTGATCAGCACTTCACCGACTTTAGGAACAGGATTAGGAAGCTCACGGAGCTGAAGAACTTCTGGACCTCCTGGCACCTGAACCTGTATCGCTTTCATCCGTGACCTTCCTCTTTTAAGCTGTTACTTCATTTCGCCGATGCGATGTGGCTAGCATCGCTGTCTTCTGGCGCGCTCTTCGAATTCCTCGGCCGCACGCGTGATTGCCTCACGGAGACGCTCCGCGGTAACGGCCTGACGATGATCGAAAGGTCTCCGGCATCGAGAATGCCTGACCAGAGTGAAGCGCTACCGCTCGGCGAATACATCACGATCGACGGTCGCAAGCTCATTGACCCCGGCGTGCCCCGTAAGATTGCTCGATGTCCTTCAGGCAAGACACCAATTGGGAGGACTGCTACTGCATGTCGAGAATCCGTGCACTTCTCAACGAATTCTTCGACCGTCGCACAGGTCTCAAGATCGCCCGCCACCGCGTCGGGCAGCTGTTGCATCAGCTCGTGGTCGTGCGGCCTTATCAACGCGATTACACCCGAGGCTCCTGGAGCAATCTCGTCCTCTCCGGGAGCCTCGGGTGTTCCTCCGTCTTTCGTCGTTCGCAGCGTCATACGTGTGCACCTGATCTGGTATGAACGAAGGTTATGTTAGTTGAGAAGATGCTCGTGTACCTTTTCGAATAGAAGATGATTGTCCCGATAGTCCACGTGCACTCCAATGATGACAGGGCCTGGAACTTCAAACGCTTTTTGGAGTTGAGGGCCGATCTCGTCGGGTGAATTGATCATGAAACCCGTTGCACCAAATGCCTCTGCATACTTGACCACATCGACAGGACCGAAATCCACATCCGATGTCTTCTTGTACTTAGCCTGCTCCTGAACAGCCACCATGTCGTAGGTTCCGTCGATCCAGATCATATGTACGAGATTCAACTTCAGTCTCACAGCTGTCTCAAGTTCCATTGCCGAGAATAGGAATCCACCGTCCCCCGAGATGGACAGCGTCTTCTCATTGGGCCTTACGAGACAGGAGGCGATGCCCCAGGGAAGAGCCACTCCGAGAGTCTGTTGACCATTGCTGATCAGGATCTGACGAGCCCGGAAGCTGAACAGGAAGTGAGCGATCCAAAGGTGGAACGAGCCCATATCAAGACATAAGGTCACGTCATTGGCGAGCCAATAAAAATTGTCGACATCGGCGCGAGTCGAATCGATGTGAACGATCTTCGCTTTCCGAGGATGGTTCCAGATTGATGGATCATACTCGACTGGATCGTAGCCGACGGTGATGATGACGTCGGCCGAAGCAAGCAGTTCATCACCAGGCGTGTTGTCTAACTGCCCTACGCGTCCCGCGAAGCCCTTGAACAGATCGGCTGATACCGTGCCAGCAGCCTGAAATGTTCCAACAACTGGAACATGACTCTTCCTTATAAAAGCCCGAATAGCATCGGCATTCTCCGGCCTGCTTGCGACCAGGCCTAAGAGAATGACCGGGCGTTGTGCGGCCGTTATGATCCCGGCGGCTGCTTCCAGGGACTCACGGCTTCCGGGTCCGAACACTGGGCTTGCGGGTACATCAAGCACCTCACACTCCGCCTCACCTTCCATAATGTCTTTCGGAAGATTTACGAATGCAGCGCCGGGGCGGTCTGATTCAGCGGCACGAAATGCATTCGCCATGACCTCAGCTATGGACTCCCGTGAACTCGTCTCGGCACAAAATTTCGTCACGGGCTTCAGGATGGATACGGCCTGAAGTGTTTGGTGAATCTGTTTCAGACTCTGAGAAGTTGCTACCGAACCGCCGAGGGCTACCATCGGATCGCCCTCACTGTTGGCTGTTGCCAGACCGGTGGTGAGATTGCTCACACCGGGTCCCGAAGTAGCGATCGCGACTCCAGCCTTACCAGTGAGCCTGCCAATTCCTCCAGCTATGAAGGCGGCATTTTGCTCATGACGGCAAACAACGGTTTGGATCGAAGAGGTCGCGAGTGTGTCGAAGACCTTGTGGATCTTTGCGCCAGGAATTCCAAACACATACTGAACGCCATGCTTCTCCAACGATTCAACAACGATCTGTGCGCCGGTCTTTGAAATCTTTGAACCCATGCTGTCTCTCAATGTCCACACTTTGGTTATGAATCGTGATTCCGTTCCGCACTCATAAGGTCGTCACTGGGATCACGAGTGAGGTCCGCCTTTAGAAATTCTTCTGTTTCCGGTAGGGAGACATGCATCTCATGCATGGCGCATCCGCCGATGAGGACGTCCCGAGCTTTGCACTCGAGGGCTTTGCCGAATTGGTATCAGGCTGTGACTTGACCGAGGCGCTTTGGATAACCCTGTGTCCAACCACGCGCGATTGCCGCGTCATTGTCGACGAAGATGTACGGGCAGTACGCCACGGGCTTGCCCTCATAAAGCGCATCGATCAGAAGGAAGAACTCGCGATATTGATAGCGAGCAGGGTCCAGATACTCTTCGTTCTCTCCGCTGAACTGCCAGTCGTAGAAGAGTGCGTTGCCGTGGCCATTGGCCTAGGGATCTGGATCAAGACCGGAAGGCAGGACTGCCGCTACAGCCGCGGGGTCAGACCAGAACTCTATGTTGAGGAAGTCTGCCGAGTAGTACCAGGGGGGAGGGGGATTCAGGGTCGACTTTCCTTTTGGCGTGAGCGGATAGTTGAAACCCTTGAGCATCGATTTTCTCCTTTTGTGTTGCCTGCCGTGGACATCTCTGAGTGCCCTGGAAGCGCCGGTCATCGGAGGGAGGTGACCTGCCCTCCGTACAGGCCGATGTTAAATCTACATTCCCGCTAAGAAAATTACATGTTTCTGCTACCACCGGCCTCGCTTCAATGCGTGCGCTGCACATGGGCCGAAGTTCGATATATGGCTCCCTACTAGGAAGATGTAATGGGAATCACATCGGAGATCTCGATACGATGCAGCGATGCCGAAACGCAGAAATGCTTCGACGAGAATTCATGGGCGCATTCGGTATACAGACTGGCAAGACGAAGCTTGCAACACCGACGGCAACCGATGTCCCCTCGACGGGAAGCGGACTGCAACCCCGCAAGAATGTTCTTGAGAAGACGCTCTCGATTATCAGTGACGTGCAGCCTGGAGAGGGACTAGGCGCACTCATACTCACGATCAATCTCTTCGCCCTCTTGGGCGCCTACTATCTGCTCAAGACGGTAAGAGAGTCGCTCATCCTCGCTGAGGGCGGCGCGGAAGTAAAAGCCTACTCGTCTGCTGCTCAGGCAATCATTCTTCTTGGGATCGTCCCGTTTTACGGCTGGATTGCAACCCATCTCAACCGCAATCGTTTGTTGCGGTTTACCACGTTATTTTTTGCGTCCAATCTGGTTATCTTTTACCTGATTGGACAAACGGGCGCTCGACTCGGCGTTGTCTACTACATCTGGGTAGGCATCTTCAACGTCTTCAGCGTTGCTCAGCTTTGGTCGTTCGCTACCGACCTGTTCTCTCAATCACAGGGGAAACGCCTGTTTCCGTTACTTGGCGTTGGTGCCTCCTCGGGAGCAGTTGGAGGCGCATGGATCGCGGGCCGACTGATTGGGCCGCTTGGACCATACAAGATCATGCTGCTCTCGGCGCTCGTGCTTTGCGTTTGCTCCGCCCTGACCCGCTTTGCTGGCTACATCATCACAAATCGCGCCGGGGAGCATGAAAAGAAGAAGGATACGGAGACGCTCAGCAGTGAGGGAGGGTTCCAGTTGCTGATGCGTGACCGCTATTTGCTTCTGATAGCGATCCTCACCGTGCTTTTGAATATTGTCAGCCTCTCAGGCGACTTCATCTTCGGCAAACTCCTGGTCAATCAGACAAATGAGGTTGTCGGTACCGCCGCTTCTTTGATGAAGGCGAGGAAGGCTTATATCGGCAGCTATTACGCCTCGTATTATGAATGGACAAATCTCGTCAGCTTCATCATCCAGACGTTCTTGGTCTCGCGCATCTTCAAGCGTATCGGTGTACGAGGGTCGCTGTTCATTCTTCCGACAATATCACTCGCGACATTTGTCACGATTCTAGCTAATCCCATCTTGCAGGTCGTGCGAATCCTTAAGATCGCTGAGAATTCCACCAACTATTCTCTGCAGAACACCGTCCGACATGCGCTGCTTCTCCCGACCTCCAGAGAGGCTAAATATAAGGCGAAAGCTGCCATTGAGACATTCTGTGTGCGGCTCGGAGACGTTCTGCAAGCAGGTGTAATTCTTGTCGGAACGGCGCTCCATTTCGAAGTAAGGGCGTTTGCGTCGATGACTCTGATCATCACGCTGTTGTGGCTATTCGTCGCATACAGACTCTATATCGAGCACAAGCGCTTGGTTCCCAGTTTCACTAAAGCGTTAGATTGACCGACTTCTCCACGCATGATGAAGAGTTACAAAACACGACTCAACGACAGCTCATTCCCAATTTTGGTCCTGTCCTACTCGCTCCTGATGATGCATTACGTCTTTAGCCGAGCGTTCCGGGATTCGCTACTTGGATCGCGTCTCTCGATAACCGAGTTGCCCAGCCTGACCGTCCTCGGGACATTGTTGGCCATCACCATGAGCCTCGTATGCTCGCTGTTTTTACGCTCCGACGCTCGTATCCATGTGGTGCGTATTTTCTATGTTTTGAATGCAATCGCAGAGGCCATCATTGCACTCAACGTTCAGAATCATCCCTGGATGTTGAGGGCTTACTACATCGAAGTCTCTGCATCTACCGCAATCGGACTGTCGTTGATCTGGGTATTGATTGGGGATTGGACCAGTCATTGCAACCATGGGGACACAGGCAAGGTCCCCTCAGTTCTGATTTCAGGCACTGCGGCGGGCATGTTCGCAGGTTTCGGACTTGTTCATCTGCCGTCTGCGAGCGATTTCCGGACATCGTTATTGATGCTAGCCATCATGGATGTTTCTGTTTCAGTCCTCCTCCTCTTCCATAGGGATGGAAGCTGTATGTTTGCAAGCAAACACAAGGCAGACGGGCGGAACGAAGCTCGAAAGCATTGGTCGAGTGCCGTAGTCCGCATGCTCGTCATCGTCACAATTATGGGAGCATCGGCTTCGACACTTCTTGATCTCGTCTTCCGGGTTCGCGTCGCCGAGCACTACAGCTCTCAAGCGGCACGCATCCATTTCATGGGTTCAATGCAAGGGTTTCTTTGCCTGGGCGCATTGCTTTCGCAGTTGGTCGTTCGCCGTATCGCAGCCGGAAAGTGGGCAAGGCAGTGTCTGACACTCTATCCCGGAATTCTCACCGTAGCGGCGCTCGGAAGCTTATTAACGCCGGTGTTCTCTGTCTTCGAGTTTCTGCGGATTGGGGAATATTCACTTCGAAACTCAGCGTCGCGGTGCGGAACAGAGATGGTTTATGCGGCATTGCCCGACAGGTTACGGGTTGAGGTTCGCCCGCTAATCGATGTTGTCGGAGAACGCGTGGGTGACATGTCCGCTGCTGGATTGTTGCACCTTCTCCTTGCCGCGAATGCGGGCTTGAACCTCAGGTCCACATTGCTTGTGGTGGCTGGTTTGGGAGCCTCCCTCTGGTTCTGTAGCAGTTGGCTCCTTGGTCGAGTGGACCACATGAAAGCCCTTGAGGAAGTTGAAAGGGAAAAACAATTGCCGCTTCAGAAGCTGGCTCGAGAGGGTGCTGTACTCGCTTGAGACTCAGTCAGAGCGAAGTCGGAGGTAAAGGATTATGACAAGCAAGATATTAAGAACGATCGCAGTGTCGTCAGCCTTAACGCTTAGTTGCGTCAGCGGCTTTGCTCAGGAATTACAGGAAACCGCAGGCCCAACGCGGAGTGCCGCTATCGTCGATGCCGAGAAGGTCAAGGCCAAATCTCTCGCCCCTGTGGCCCCCTCTCACGGGGAACAAGAGTTCGATCACCTTGAAGAGCGGATCATGAATCCGATCATCAATCCGAACGGGCTTACTGCGAAGTTGGGCGGCTTGCCGACGGGGAGTGGCATATCGCTAGGACCTCGCTACGTTCGCCGGGATCTACTACAGGAGCATCTGACCAGCTCCAGTTACGTCGTTGGTTCGACAAAGAAGTGGTACCGAGGGGCGTCGTCGCTGGATTTCGTTGGCCTGATGGATAACCATCTGGAGTTTGTGGCCGATGGAGGCTATGAGAACGACGCGTCGATGCGGTACTACGGCGAAGGTTCCAATTCGCTCAAAGCCAACCGGAGCGACTTCAGACGGGAGTTCACGACTGCTCACTTCCGTGGAGAGTTTCATCTTCTTGATCAGAAGTTGTCGGCTGGCTATGCGGTGGGTGGTCTGCTTGTAAATGTCGGCCCGGGCGATCTGGATGGCTGGCCTTCCACAGACAAGCTCTTCAACGAAGCAAATACACCCGGCCTTCAGACGCAGTCCAATTTCATCACCGGTACTGCGTCGATCACCGCCGACCTCACGACTCCGAGCTTCAGCAATCCCAAAGGACTAGTTCTCGAAGCGAACGATACACAGTTTTGGGATCAGAGTGGTAACCATTCTGACTTTCATCGTCTCCAGACCCAAGCGACCTATTACGTACCCTTCGTGAACGGGATGAGGACATTGGCGTTTCGCGCACGGAACGAAACGACATTCCATAGCGCCGACCAACAGGTGCCTTTTTACCTGCAGCCGACACTTGGTGGCCCTAATGATCTCCGTGGGTATGAGCGCTATCGCTATTACGGCAATGGATCCTCAGTGCTGAGTGGCGAGTACCGCTGGTCGGTTGCAGGCAGCTTGGAGCTGGCAATCTTTGGAGATGGTGGAAATGTCTACAGCCGTCCCGGCCTGATCGGCTTGCGCGAACTGCGAGGAGACGGGGGCTTCGGTGTCAGGTTCAAGAGCAAACAGCAAGAGATTGTGAGAGTTGATTTAGGCGTGTCGCCGGAAGGAGTCAATGTATGGTTCGTTTTCAACAACGCGTTCGGAAAGCTTTATCGTTCGTTCTAGTCAGCACAGCTTGCCAAGCAGCCACACTGATCGCCCAGCAGTTTCTACCGGACGATCCGATCAAAAAAATCCCTGAGACGGAGTCGGCCCAAAAGGTAGCCGTCCAGGACATTAATGCTATCTATGATTTCGTCTATCATTCCGCTAAGTACAAGACACCACCTGCGTCGCCAAGCCTGGGTGTGAATACACTCGGCGAGGTCCCTGATTCGAGCTGGTACACAAACAGACCAAAGCTGAATGTCCAAGAACTGAAGGCCGGAGCCCGTGTTCATGGTGCTCCCCAGCCTCCCTTTACCGTGGTCGCGGCGAAGACGGAGGGAGTTACTCCAGGGTTTCGTATCAAAGATGGACGCGGTTTAACCTACTTCATCAAGGTTGATCCACAAACAAACCCTGAGATGGCAACAGCCGCAGACGTAATGGGATCGCTCTTCCTTTATGCGGCGGGCTATAACGTTTCCGAAAACTACATTCTGGTTGCACACCGCAAGGACATTCGCCTTTCCGAGAAGGCAACTATTACTGCGTTCTCCGGCAAAAAACACCCAATGAACCGTGGGCAGCTCGAGAAGATTCTGGATGCCGTGCCCACAGAGCCTGGCGGAAGGATTCGTCTGATGGCGAGCCTATCAGTCGACGGACGTATTGTCGGTCCATTCCGTTACCAGTCCGTTCGCAGCGATGACCCGAATGATCTGATCCAGCATCAGCAGCGCCGGGATTTGCGCGGTCTTGAGGTTCTATTCGCATGGATCAATCACACGGATGCGAAGGCAGAGAACAGCCTTGACTCGGTTGTTGGCAAGGGATCCGATGCGCGCTTCGTGCATCACCTTCTTGACTTCGGCGACTCGTTCGGGAGCGACAGCGATATTGCTAAGGATCCTCGACACGGGCAGGAAGACTGGCTGCCTACGAGTGGGGAGCAAGGCAAGCGAGCAATCACCTTCGGGCTGATACCAGCGAAGTGGGAAACGGTTCGATATCCCCACCATCTGCCCGCGGCTGGAAACTTTACAGCCAATGGTTTCGATCCGCTATCTTGGAAGCCGAACTATCCCAATCCAGCGTTTCTCGCAATGACCCCTGTCGACGGATACTGGGGAGCGAAACGAGTGATGTCCTTTAACGACGACGACATCCGAGCCATTGTTGAAGAAGGTCAGTTCTCTAACCCCGCGGTGACTGAATATCTCACAAAGATCCTGATTGCGCGACGAAATCAGATCGGTAGGGCCTGGTTCTCCAGAGTGGCTCCTCTTGAAGATTTTGGAATCTCGGATGGAGAACTCCGCTACACCGATCTGGGCAAGAAGTATGATCTTCTTCCTGCCTCATCATACGGCATCTCTTGGTTCGCCTTTGACAACCAGAGCGGTCGAAAAACACCTGCAGAAGGATCGACCCTCCGAGTTCCCGCTGAGCTTGGTTCCGTTCAAGAGGGAGCTTTTATCGGTTGCACTCTGGCGGACACGAAAGAGAAGCGTAAGGGAGTGACCGTGATTTTCAAGAGGTCCGCCGATGGCTGGCAGGCTATCGGAATCGAGCGAACCTCTTTTTGAGGTGTGATTCGAAGGTGGATCACTTGTAGGTGTCGGCTGTGGAGGGTCAATGGACGAGTGGGAGCAGATGGATAGCAAGGTTGGATGGAGCAGACGTCGATTTCTGCTGCAGACCGCAAAGTTTTCGGCGCTTGCATTCCTCGGCTCCCCTCTTTCCAATGCGGAGCCGGCCGTCTTCAGGTCATTGCCAGACCCTCAGGCCCATCACGTTCTTATGCTCGGAGACTGGGGCACCGTACGTGAACCTGACCAACAGACTGCAGTCGCTTCCGCAATGAAACGCTGGTGTGCTGATTACCACATTCGTCCAGAGGCGCTGCTGATGTTGGGGGACAACTTTTATGGCGAAATGTCCGACGGAGTGAATTCTCGTCGGTGGATCAAGCAATTCGAGCAAATGTACCCATCCTCTTCGTTTCCCGGACCGGTCTATCCGGTGCTGGGTAATCACGATTATGAGAGATTCCGCGGCAATAAGGTTGAAGCACAGCTTGCCTATACCGGTCGCAGCTCTCGATGGACGATGCCCCATCGCTGGTACACCGTTCAGCTTCCGAAGCGAAACCCTCTCCTGACCCTGATCTGTCTTGATTCCAACCTCCCGGGTAGTAAAGGGCTCGATCCCTGGCCGTGGAGTTTTGTTATGTCGAAGCAGGAACACGAGGAACAGAATAGATGGCTTGAAGAACAGCTCGCACGCCCTCGCTCAACGCCTTTCCTCGCCGTAGCTGCCCACCACCCGCTGTATAGCAATGGGAGTCATCGTGACAATCGTGCCTTAATAGATGAATGGGACCCTCTTCTGCGGCGTCATCAAGTCGACCTTTATCTCTCGGGGCATGATCATGATTTGCAACACCTCGAATTCAGCGGGCACCCTACATCGTTTGTCGTGTCAGGTGGAGGTGGCGCAGAATTGGTAGGCTGGAGCACGCTTCCGGCAGCCCGAGGACCGTGGGGCCTTCGTGCGCTTGGTTTTACGGATCTTGAGCTCTCCCAAGAGAAGCTTACTGTTCGTCATATCGGGAAGAACGCAGAAGTCCTGTATGAGTTCAAGAAGAGGTTAAGTTCGGCGTAGGAGCCCTAAGTTCAGGGATAGTCCTACTTCTTCTCTGCCACAAAGACGCAGATTCCAGACTAATGATCATGTCCTAGACCTGGAGGAGGTGTTCCGCCGAGCGGCATTACTCCAAGATGGTTTGTTGCGAAAGGGAATCGGGTCGCCAAGTAGGCGCGCACGAGTTGTGCGCGATTGTATGAGCGTGCCAATTGGACCCGATGATGAAGCCGAAAACTGCAGTTTTCAGCGTAGGCGCTATGAAGTTCGACCACTGAAGATTGTCGAATGCCCGGTTGATATAGAGTTCCGGCGAGATGTGCGACGATAGCACCTCTGAAAGGAAGCCTCCCAGCAGTCCCGCGAAATCCATGAACAACGTCAGCAGGGGTAAGGCGATCACGCAAGCAAGAACTCGCGGGACCACAAGGAACTTGGAGGAATCGATCGACAATGATTCGATCGCATCGATCTGTCCGGACGCTCTCATGTTGGCAAGCACAGCGCCAATGCCGGATCCAACTCTTCCGGCTAGACTAGGAGCAAGCCAGCGACGAGCGGTCCAATTTCAACGAAAAATGACACCGCCTGGACGGCGGGATCATTGCCGCCGCTCCAAAGGTCACAAGAGTATTCCGCGTGTGGAGCGCCATCACGGCTCCAAGCGCAAACCCGGAAACGAGATAAGCGCAAGCAACTTGTTGCCGACTTCAAGCGTGTTGGCGACACAGCTGAGCGGACTCAAGCAGCGGCCGGACTGAGTCGATGTGAACTCGAAGGCTGAAGTGGCCGACTTTGCCGACGAACTCTAACGATTCATTGAGTCGGCGCACGGTGCCTCTCGAGTTCTGTCGGCTTCTCAACGCGGCGATTGATCGGCTCTGCGATGCTCTGCTTCGCGCATTCCGTGAGATATCTGTGGACGAGATGAACAGCCATCGCACCCTCACCAACCGCCGAGGCGACCCGTTTGACGCTACCCGCACGTGCATCACCTACCGCAAAGATTCCCGGGACACTGGTTTCCAGGAAGTGTGGCGCACGTTGTAATGGCCATTGCCAGTCTCCCCGGTCCGTGAGGTCCGGCCCAGTGACAATGAAGCCTTTCTTGTCCAGCACAAAGGAGTCTTCCAACCAATCCGTGCGGGGAGCTGCACCTGCCATAACAAAGATGTGTCGAATCGGCCTGGTCACATTTACTTCAAGTGAATCATCACGCCACTCCACGACCTCCAGATGGGAAGAGCCGATGAGGCCGACCACTTGAGTGAGATAATGGATCTCAATCCTTGGATGGGCTTCGATCCTTCCGATGAGGTATTGAGACATCGACTCTGATAGCTTTCTCGATCGGATCAGCAGGTGAACCTTTGCGGATGTTTGCGCGAGAAAGACCGCCGCTTGGCCAGCGGAATTTCCGCCGCCAACCACGACGACTTCTTCTGAATCACAAAGTTGTGCTTCCATGTGGGTCGCGTTGTAGTAGATGCCACGTCCCGCAAACGCCTCTGCATCCTCTACCGGCAACCGTGCGTACTGAGCTCCGGTCGCTATGACGATAGTGCAGGCATTGAACTTCAACCCTGATTCCAAGATGACTTTGTAGGGCCGACGGCTGGAATCGATGTGCACGACAGACTGCGCAACCATCAACTGTGCTCCGAACTTTTGCGCCTGCGCTATCGATCGGTTAGCGAGTTCCTGCCCTGAGAGACCAGTCGGAAAGCCAAGATAGTTTTCGATCTTGGAGCTCGATCCAGCTTGCCCGCCTGGAGCGGATTTTTCGATGACGAGTGTTTTCAGTCCTTCGGATGCAGCGTAAACGGCTGAGGCCAAGCCGGCTGGGCCGGCACCGATCACCAAGACGTCTCGGACACTCTTGTCAGAATTGGTATCGATGTTGAGATCGAGACAAGAGGCTAACTCCACGATCGAGGGATTTCTCAGGACGTAGCGATTGTTGCAATAAACGACAGGAATCTCACTTTTGCGCACCTCAAGCTTATCCATGAGTTCCGTGGCGAATGAATCCGTGTTGATGTCTACGTAGGTGAATGGATGGGCATTGCGGGTTAGAAACTCTCTGAGCGCAAGCGTCGGGGCGGAGCTCTTGGTGCCAAAGAGCACCACGTTGCCTTCGCCGAGTTGGATCATTAGCGACCGGCGAGCGACGAATGCCTCCATGAAGATGTCCCCTAGCTCGGTGTCCTTGGCCATAAGAGAGAGGACCTTATCCCGGCTTAGTTGAAGGACTGTACCTTCACCCGTGACACGTGCTTTAAAAAGAGAGCGCTTCCCTGAAATGATCGACATCTCGCCCGTGAACTGTCCCTTTTCACGAATAGCAAGGATTTTGTCGTCCTCTCCTGTCCGGCTGGTCGAAACAGTGCCCGCGAGAACAATAAAGAGAGGTACATCGGGCTGTGAGGGTTCGTAGAGCACCTCGCCGTGTTGCACCGGACGTAGCTGGGCGAATGATCGAATGCGGTCGATTTGTTCAGGGGTCAATGTGGGATTATCCTGCATCGTGGAAACTCCTCATTTAAGACTCCCGAGCTACTGCAACGACGGCTCTTGGCCTGGAAATCTTGCAAAGTGTGGTTACTGGAAACACATGACGTCCAGCGGCAATCTCAATGCTGCTCCTGTAATTCCTGTGCCCACCGTCAGTAGCTTACGAAACGCATGAACTATAAGCCATTACATCTTTATGTTGTTTGGGATCGCATGGGGTAGGCGAACAGCGCACGGTATACCAGAAACATGTAATGAACCTCCAGCCATATCCCGTAATATCTTCGAACCCTTCTTCACCAGCAAGAAGGGTGGTTTGGGTATCGGTTTGCGATCAGTCGCACAATCGCAGAAGCGCATAGAGGTACGCTCACCGTCAGCAACCGAAGCGTCGGCGGGGCTTGTTTTCGCCTCACTTTACCCATACGCCTTGGTCGTGACGGCGTTTTAGAAAATATCTAATTGCCCTCGCGGAACGACTACATCCTGACTACAGGAAGATGTAATGGTCTTCGAAGCGGCGCCTCGTTAGCATCAGGGCATGATCTTTAGGGTGGCGTTAACCTCCTTCGCTTTCGCCGTACTCTCGTGAGATCTGAACCGTGGTAACGATGGGCGCTTAACCAACGGCGCGTCGGAAATCTCTCACTTCTGCCGACAGAGGAATCCTCGCTTTGGATCGAACTTGCGTTCATGGTGGTCATCTCCATCCGCTTCGCCCGGGGAGCATCGAAATTACGCTTTTACATGGACTTGAAGACACCTGAAAAGGACTGGAACGACGGCGAGGAATGGCAATCTAAAAACCGAATGATCGTTTCCGGGAGCTTTCGGGATGGTGCGGTTCCTTAATTGAGGATGGAGGCGGCTGGCTATTACATATTTATGTAGGGCGTGAGTATTGCTCCAAAAGACCACTGTGGGCGCTGACCCAATATAATGACGACATCGGTGTGCTTTCAGTGCATGCGGGTGCTGTCGGTTGCTGCCGTTATGAAGAAAAGGCGGCCGGCCAGGTCATGTGATGCCTATATCCCCAGGAGGTTTATATGGGACCGATGAACGAGATGGTGTACATTGTCGATGACGATCCGAGTGTCGGAGAAGCTCTTTCCAATCTCTTGCGCGCAAACGGCAAGGAAATGCGGATATTCACCTCAGGACAAGAGTTTCTTGAGTTCGAGCGTCAGGACGCCTGTGCATGTTTGGTTCTCGACCTGAGGATGCCGGGTATGAATGGTTTAGAAGTCCAAAAACTTGTTGCTTCCGAAACTACCCCCGTGATCTTCATCACAGGGCGCGGGGACATACCCTCTACGGTAACTGCAATGAAAGGGGGGGCGATCGATTTTCTTGCAAAACCGGTCGACGAGGTTGCATTGCTTGCTTGCGTCGAACGAGCTCTGAATCTGGATAGGGTCTACCGCAAGGAGGCGTTTGAACGCTCACAGCTGCTTGCTAGATATCAATCATTAACGCCTAGGGAACAACAGGTGCTACCTCTCTTGGTAAAGGGCTTGCTGAACAAGCAAGCTGCTGGAGAGTTGGGGATCACCGAATACACAGTGCAAATACACCGCGGACATATCATGCGAAAGATGGAAGCTGATTCCTTCGCGACTCTAGTCAAGCTTGCCGGAAAGCTAAATCTTGAGACCACTGGCCCGCCATAGCATGGCTGGTGGGCATCATACTCTTGTAGTTCCTTGGTTTAAAGGCGCGGAGGTTGAGATGGGCGTGCAAGCTCGCACGATCGCGGTTATTGACGATGATCTCCGTGTTCTCGAGTCGCTTGTCAACCTCCTCGCGTCATGCGGGTATAGGGCTGAAGGCTACTGCTCAGCTGAACAATTTCTCGACGCGGACGCTCTCTCCAGAATGTCCTGCATTATTACCGATGTTGAAATGCGAAAGATGAGCGGGCTAGGTCTGCTACATCATGTGAAGAGTACTCATAGCTCAGTCCATGTGGTCATCATTACAGGGAAACCTTCCGAAAACTCAGAGGCTTTCTATCTTGAAAGAGGCGCAGTTGGCTTCTTTCAGAAGCCGGTAGACGGAGATGCGCTTGTAGATCTTCTCAAATCAGTTTGCTGACCGACTGCCGCAGTCGATCGATGCGCCCGAACAGATTAGGTTCTCCCCAAGTAGCGTGGGCGTACACCTTTCGCAACTCTATCGACATTGGAGAGCGAAGTCGAGCGGGTCTACATGTGGCTTCAAGAACGATGTCCGATGCGAACAGCCTGATTTGGTTGACCAGCGCGTACATTGCGACGATTTCATCGAGGTTATCCAGGTTTTGCGAAAGCGCTTTTGGCGTAGCACGAGGTTCGTTGGCGGATAAACTCGGAGTATAGCTCTTCGCGTTGTGCGATCTCGCGATTGGTCAGCTCCCGTTGCGTGGCGGAGAACAACCCGGATTTCGGCGCAAGACTTGCATTGAAGCTACCGCTGCCGAAATCGGCGCGAACATCCCCTGCTCGCACGTAGTTGTTCGGCCTTGATCGAAATCTGCCACGGGAACTCCAAGAAATCTCATAAGCAGGGCTGCGTCAGCCTGCTTGAATGAGCTAGCGCAATCAGTTCGTGATCTCAGTTGCGGAGCTCGTTGCTGCGGGTGCTAGTGGGAATATGTAGTTCCTTCGCTAGCGAGTTGATTGCTAATATCACGCTGTTCTGTTCTGTGTCTGGAGAAATGAACTTCGGGCCGATTCTGCATTGTGTTTCCGGACGGCACGCACCGTGAAGAGTCAGGTTGTGTTCGGCTCGGACGTGAATCAACAAAGGAGTTTAATCGTGCCATATCGCACTATGTATCCAGCGACCGGAGAAGTACTCAAGACCTTTAGTGAACACACCGACGAAGAGATGCTGAATGCCTTGGACAACGCGGACAAGGCATTTCATCTTTGGTCAGCCAGACCATTCAGCGATCGTTCCAGAATCATCGGGCGTGCTGCGCAGCTTCTTCTCGACAAGAAGGAAGAGCTCGCGCGGCTCGCTACTTTGGAAAAGGGTAAGCGGGTGATGCTACTCAAGCATGCTCCTGGGGTTCCTCAGTGTGCACTTGCCTTTGAACAGGTTCTTCTAGAAACCATTCCGACGATTGCGTGGACCGCCCTACCGAATGGCTGGGTGGACTTTTCCAATCACCATTGGGAGGAATATTCGGGTCTCTCCCTCAAGAAAGGAGCTGGCTCAGGCTGGGAAGCAGCCGTTCACCCCCACGACGTGAAGCGACACGCAGAGAAGTGGCAGGCCTCGGTGGCGAGCGGCGAGCCCTTCGAAAGTGAGGCGCGCTACCGCCGGGCGGATGGGGAATATCGGTGGTTCCTGGTCCGCGCCGTACCGCTGCGGGATGGGGGAGGCAAGATCCTCAAGTGGTACGGGACCAAGACCGACATTGAAGATCGCAAACGAGCCGAACAGCTACAGGCGGACCTTGCTCACCTTAGCCGCGTGACGACGATGGGCGAACTGACCGTCTCACTGGCGCACGAAATTAAACAGCCGATCGCTGCGGCGGTCGCGAATGCGCACGCCTGCCTGCAATCGCTTAGGCGCGAACAGCCGGATTTGGAACTGGCGTGCGAGGCAGCAGACGGTATGGTCAAGGCGGGAATGCGCGCCAGTGACATCATCGATCGCTTACGGTCCTTGTACAGCAAGTCTCCTCCACAACGTGAGTTGGTCGACGTGAACGAGATTGTCCGCGAAATGGTTGTGTTGCTGCGGGGCGAGGCCAACCGGTATGCGGTTTCGATGTGCACGGATCTCGCGGCCAACCTTCCGAACCCCAAGGCAGACCCTGTGCAACTGCAGCAGGTGCTCATGAACCTCATGCTCAATGGCATCGAGGCGATGAGGGAGACCCGCGGAGTACTTACGGTCAAGTCACAACTGGACCACGACGGCCGACTGCTGATCTCCGTCAGCGACACTGGCCCAGGGTTGCCCGTCGAAAAAGCAGATCAGATCTTCGATGCCTTCTTTACGACCAAAGCGCAAGGCTCCGGAATGGGGCTGGCGATCAGCCGGTCCATCATCGAATCGCATGGCGGCCGTCTGTGGGTCACAGCGAACGACGGACGGGGCGCTGCGTTTCATTTCACTTTACCCACGGCAGCCGAGGTAGTGAAAGAGCACGCTCCGGGACGTGATTCGGTGCCGATCAGAACGTCTCGCGGTGACACTATTCGGGGGCACGATACCGAATGTAGAATCGTACGCTCAGGGTGGGAAGTTGAGCATTCAGCAGCAATCAGTCCGCAACTGGATCTTTAATGACCGAAGAAAGTGGTAGGGCGACGCTGAATGTCGCGCCGCCGTTCCGGTTATTCTCGGCCCAAAGCCGCCCGCCATGCGCTTCGACGATCGAGCGTGATACAGCCAAACCCATCCCCATACCTTTTTCTTTCGTCGTCATAAAAGTGTCGAAAATCCTTTCCGTATCATCCACTCCGGGACCGTTGTCAATCACTTGTATGAGCATCTCGTTCTGATCTGTTATGGCTGGACGAATCCTAACCAGCGGAAGGGTTCTAGTATCCTCCATCGCTTCGATGGCATTCGAGATCAAATTGATGAATACCTGTTGGATTTGTATCGGGTCTACAGAGACTTTGGGGAGGTCATCATCTAAACCTCGATCAATTGGCACGTTGCGTTTGTTTGGATCCTCATGCACTAAACGAACAGCCTCCCCAATTATGTCTGGGATGTTTGCCTCCCTCTTTTCAAAGGACTCGCGTTTGAAAAGTGCTCGAATGTGCTGCATCGTCTCATCAGCCGAGCGAATATCTCTCAATATTCGCTCAATCGAGGCGTTTGTTTCAGTTAAATTGGGCGGATTGGCTGCCAACCAACGCCTGGCGGCTTGAGCATTTCCAAGCACAGCCATAAGCGGCTGATTGAGTTCATGAGCGATCGATGCTGAGAGCTCAGCTACGGTTGCGATTTTCGACGCTCTGTTGAGCTTGATGCGCGTATCCCGAAGATAGTCCTCTGCCCGTTTCCGCGCATCGATGTCAACCGAGAGGCCATACCACTGAATGATCTTGCCCTGAGGATCTCGCAAAGGTTCACCCATATTGTGATGCCATCGGTACTCTCCATCTGCGCGTCGCAAGCGGTGTATTGCGCTGTATGATTCTCCAGTGTCGATTGCCCGGAAGAATGCCTTCGCGGTCTCCTCGCGATCATCGGCATGAATGAAGCTCTCCCACCCGCGATTAACGATTTCTTCGAAGGGAGCCCCCAAATATTCAAGGAATCTTTTAGAGAGATGAGTTGGTTCTCCGGCCGGTGAGGTTGACCAGAGCTTTGAAGGAATGGTTTCGATAATGCCAAGCAACTGATGCTCTCGCGTTTGAAGAGCGTTTTCAGTCTCCTTCAATGCGTCGATGTCGAAGAGGATCCCGTACCACTTGACGACATTTCCTCCTTCATCACGCAGAGGTAAACTGCGATTCAGGAACCAGTGATAGGTTCCATCTGCGCTCCGGCAGCGTAGCTCCTGTTCGACAGGTTTTCCGGTTGCTAATGCCGCCTGCCAATTGCCCAATACTCGATCCACGTGTTCGGGATGAATCGTACCCCCCCAGCCCCAGCCAAGGCCCTGTTCTCTGCTAAGGCCGGAGTAATTCAGCCAACTCTCGCTCAGAAAATCAACTGTTCCGTCAGGTAGAGAGGTCCCAACATACGCGGGCATTATCTCAAGGATGGTCCGAAGCTCTTGTTCACTCCGCCGGAGGTTTTCATAGAGCTGCTGAAGCTTAATAGTTGTTTGGTTGAACACTCGTGAGAGATGAGCGAGTTCGTCACGGCCTTGCACAGATAGCTGCTGACCAAATTCGCCCTTTGCGAGAGCGGAGGCTGCGTCAACCAAGGATCTCAGGGGGCGAGTGATGCTCTGAGTGATACCCAATCCCAGAAGAGCCGCGATGACTATTGTTAGGCCACCCACGGCAGTCAGGATGAACAGCGTTCGAATCTGCGCGCGCTCAATTTGGCGAGCGGCTTCTGAACGTTTGTCCTGTAGGTCTCGACTGACCGTATCCACTAGTTCAGCACTCAGGCTATCCAGAGCTTCGAGCGGTTGTTCTAACCGCCGACGCAGGCCCTCCCAGTCTCCTATTGAGGCGAGAGAAGTAAGCGAATCGACTTGCGAAGGTAGTGAACCCTGAATCACCTCCAGTGTTGGTAAGACGGTGGGATCGAGAATGTTGTTCAGGTGGACTCCTCGGAACAGTGTTTTGGTCTGTCTCAAGCTATCGTTCAGCTGGTTGCGCAAGGTAGGCGCCTCCTGCTGCAACCGTGCCAGATCTCGAGCTTTGACTAATTGTTCTGATTTTTCGTGGAACGACAGAACAAGTACGCGGACGCGCTGGACTTCCATGAACTGCTCATCCATTTCCTTCAGACGGTTTGCTTGAGTGCGCATCACGCGCGACTGCCAAAACAGGATGCCTATACCCACCGACATCAACGCGATGATCAGGACAAAACCGAACGTCAGGCGGCTATTGATGTCAACACTCGAAATGAGTGCGATCATCCGCGCCGCTTTGCCCGACGGCGATGCGCCATCTTTTGGCTTCTTTACGTCGTCCATAGCTGAAGCCTTAATGGGATGTTCGTTCCTGCAATCCATCTCAACCAATAATAAGAGAGCCGCACCCCACAGCCACTATGTGGTGCTATTTACGTGGGATATACTCGGTTGCTTCCGGGAGGCCTTTGGGGAAACCGGTGATGCGCTCGAGTTCCGTCTCCAACTCGGCGGCAGCTTCGGGAGCGCTCTTCTTTCTCGTCAGCACGGAATGCACTGCCTGGGCATATGCACGCGAAACGTCGTCATAGTTCCTACCTACCACCATAGAAGGACGACTCACAATGCTTTCTCCTACAGGTTGGCCAGCTGGTATTGATCGCGAGTATGCCTTCAGAACGGTTGGCAGACGGTAGAGTGCAGTTCCAGTGGGCAACTCAGCACCTGTGCTAGCAGCCTCGAGCTCCGACTTCTTGTGCAACAGGAATTTCACCAGCGCGATGGCTTCTCGTTGGTGCTTCGACCTTTTCGATATTCCTAGGCCAAACCCGCCGAGGGTTCCCACGGCTAGACTTCCCGACGGGACGCTTGTCACACCCATTTCCCCATCAATCATTGACTTTGCAGGGTTGGTGAGAAAATAGTCAGACGTCCAGCCACGCCCGAATGCTGCCTTGCCTGAGTTTCCGAAATGATTGATGGAGTCCCATTCCTCGTACGCAGTAACACTTGGAGGCGATATCCAACCGATCCAGCGCGCAGCACGTTGCCATGCACGTATAGCATTCTCATTGTTCACACTAATCGTTCGGTTAGCTTCGATAATCCTTCCACCACCTTCCGACGCTTGCCATTCCAAAGCCAAACAAGTCAGACCCTCGTCTGCTGCCCCTGGCCACACAAACCCCCAAAAACCCTTCTCACCAGCGGCTCGCTCTCCTTCTTGAATCCGGAAAGCCATCTTCTCTAGCTCAGACCATGTTTGAGGTGGGACGTGGTACCCGTACTTTGTCAACAAGTCATTACGGTACAAAAGCACACCAACATGAGGGCGATAAGGAATAGCAATAACTCTGCTCTGCACCGTAACGCTTTCAACTACGTCAGGGCCGGCAGCGGAGAGTTCTGCACTAAAGAAAGGCTTCAAATCAAGGAGTCCATCATCCAGCAGTCCAGACCAAACGATGTCTATGCCGAATACATCTGGCGTATCCTTTTCCGCAAGCAGTTCCTGGATGAGCTTCAGCTGCCCGTCTGATGTTTCAGGAGCGGGCAGGTGTTTCACCTTAATCCCAGTTTCTTTCTCGAATTGCCGTAGAACTCCTTCAGATAAGAAACTTCGTTGCGACCGGTCGTGCGACCACTCCGGGTCCATGAACATGATGGTCACGGGTTCCGGCTTGGCACGATGGCAGCCAGAAGCGCAGTCAAGAAGGATCGAACCGAGCCCTGCAATCACGTTTCGACGCGTTTTAAGCATAGCCTCCCCAAGCCTTCTTTTTATCAGACATCGCAAGACAGTTCGCAAGGGCCTTTGTTTATATAATGATCTGACGTCAATGCTACTGCATCGCGTCTTTCCCAATCTGAATTGAGGAGCCCTGCCTAAAACCCAATGCTGGTCCGTTGGAGGGGCTCGTACTCGAGCAAGGCACAGATCCGCGACTTTTCTGGGTAGGTGGAAGTACCTCACTCTCGTGATTTCGTCGAGTCGGCCGCGCGTGATCGAATCGTGAGCTAGCTACAGACCGAGCCTATCAGGTTCAGTAGCGCGTCGCCCTCCACTGGCTTTCTGAAAAAGCCCACAGCACCATTTTCCAGAGCATTTGCTCGTTTCAATTGGTTCCGGGGGGCCTTTGGGGAAACCGGTGATGCGTTCGAGTTCCGTCTCCAGATCAGCAGCAGCTTCGGGAGCACTATTCTTTCCAGTCAGGACGGAATGCACTGCCTCGGCATAAGCATGTGAGACGTCCTCATAATTCCTACCTACCACCGTAGAAGGACGACTCGCGATGCCGTCACCTAAACGCTGGGCGGCCGGTGTCGATCGCGAGAATGTCTTGAGAACGGTTGGCAGGCGGTAGACTGCAATTCCCGAGGGCGGCTCAGCGCTTGCGCTGGCAGCCTCTAGCTCTGCCTCCTTGTGCAAGAGGAATTTCACTAGTGCGATAGCTTCTGGCTGGTGCTTTGACCTTTCCGATATTCCAAGACCAAACCCGCCTAACGTTCCTACGCCCATCTTCCCTGACGGAACGCTGGTCACACCCATTTTTCCGTAAATATTTGATTTCGAAGGGTTGGTGAGAAAAGAGTCAGACGTCCAGCCACGCCGAAATGCTGCCTTGCCTGAGTCTTCGAAATGATTGACGGTGTCCAATTCTTGATATGCGGTGACCATTGGAGGCGATATCCAACCGATCCAGTGCGCGGCACGTTGCCATGCGCGTATCGCATTCTCATTGTTCACGCTGACCGTTCGGTTAGCCTCGATAATCCTTCCGCCGCCTTCCGACGCTTGCCATTCCAAAGCCAAACAAGTCAGACCCTCGTCTGCTGACCCTGGCCAGACAAATCCCCAAAAATTCTTATCGCCAGCGGCGCGCTCTCCTTTTTGAATGCGGAAAGCCATTTTCTCTAGTTCGGACCAGGTTTGAGGTGGGACGTGATAACCATACTTTGTCAACAAGTCGGTACGGTAATAAAGCACACCAACATGAGGGTGATAAGGAATAGCAACAACTCTGCCTTTTACCGTATAGCTTGAAACTAGATCAGGCTCGGCGGCGGAGAGCTCCGAACCGAAAAAAGGCTTCAAATCAAGGAGTGCATTATCCAGAAGTCCAGGCCAAACGACGTCTATGCCCAACACCTCAGGTGTGTCCTTCTCTCCAAGCAGCTCCCGGATGAGCTTCAATTGTCCCGCAGAGGTTTCGGGTGCGGGCAGGTGTTTCACCCTGATCCCCGTGTCACTCTCGAACTGCCGCAGAGTTTCTTCGGATAAGTGACGTCGTTGCAGCCGCTCGTCCACCGCCTCCGGATCCATAAACATAATGGTCACGGGTTCCGAATTGGTGCGATGACAGCCCGAACAGCAGTCAAGAAGAATCGAACTAAGCCCTGCAATCACATGTCGACGAGTCGTAAGCATGTACGCCCACAAGACATCATAAAGGGTAGCAAGTGGACGACGGGTCCATAATCGCTTTTAAAATAAATTGACTTAGCTTAAGATTGGCACCAGGCGATAAAGGGTTCGGAATGGGTATGGAACCAGCGATAATTGCCGTTTCTGTCGGCGATACGCCACAACATATCGAGAGGTTCAATGCTGTCGGTTGAGGTTTGCTGTACGGCGAAGATTCTCTCTCGGTCGTCGGGATGTACCGCGCTAATCTATCCATTACCGCGAACATCCGCCAATGGCCGTCGACCGACATGACAGGCGGGGTTTAAGGAGCACACAGCTAGCGTCGGGACATTCAGCGAATTCTAGGAACTTGTTGAAATAGGCTGCGCAGCAGCGGATTTCCTGGGGATTTTCATTATTGCCCGGTTGAAATCTGTTTTGAATCGGTTGTTTGGCCGGTGTTCATCGGTTTGCGGGTAACGGAGATGTTATCCCGATGCCCGTAACCATGGTTCAGGCACACTGCTCCCCGAGCCTGCGCGGTGGTTGAGCGATGAGCTTGGGAAGTCGGATCAGGTTGTGCGCGGCGCAACTGAATACGAACAACCAGTCCACCTTCGCCAGCCGCGCAGCTTGACCTGCTGGAGCGGGCCGGTTTGCCTCAGACATCGCCGCGGCGATCAACCCGTTGCGGTTCTCCACCAGAGCATGGCCCAGGTAGCTCAGCTTCGACTCCTTCCCATAGCTCTTCTTGTACAACCGCGCGTCCGGATCGGTGGTCGATTCATGCGTCTGGTTGGAGCGATTCATCGGAGCCACCCTTGAAGCGGAAGCTCTTCTGCGAAGCCCAGGCCTGGATCAGAGTGCCGTCCACGGTGAAGTGTTCGTCGGACATGAACCGCTTCGCCTGCCGGTTGACCTCGGCGAAGAATCGCTGCGCCACGTCGCTGGTCAACAGACGGTCGCGATTCTTGGAGAACACCGCATGATTCCACACCGCATCGTCCATGCCCAGGCCAACAAACCAGCGGAACAACAGGTTGTAATCGATCTGCTCCACCAGAAGACGCTCAGACCGCACCGAGTAGAACATCCGCAGCAACAAAGCCCGCAGAATGTACTCCGGCGCAATCGATGGACGACCCGAGACTGCGTACAGCGCGTCGAACTCGGCCCTCAGGCTGCGCAACACAACATCCGTCAACTTGCGTACCGCACGCAAAGAATGACCCTGCGGTACACGCTGTTCCTTCAGGAAGCCCCTGACCGCATTCGCAGTCTCCATCTGACTGGCGAGCATACCGAGCGGCACAACATGGTTCTTCGTTCTGTTGATAGCAACTGCAGCCAAATCGATAAAGAGATCATCAGCTCCAAGCTGGTCTGGCATTACCGGCGTAAGCACCTCTCCGCTCGCCGTGGCCGCCATGATATCCATCGGCAGGCTAACAAAAGAAGCCCCAGGCCGCCCAGATTCTGCAGCGCGAAACGCATCCGCAACCACCTCCGAGATGGCGTCGCTTGAGCTCACCTCGGCGCTGTACTTTGTGATCGGCTTCATAATCGAGACCGTATCCATAGCCTGGTGAACGCGCCTCAGACGATTGGCTACCGTTGTCGCGCCGCCCAGCGCAACGATCGGATCACCTTCAGAGGTTGCGGTCGCCAGGCCCGTCACAAGGTTCGAGCATCCAGGCGCCAGAAGTGCCGATGCAAACACCTGCCTTGCCGGTCATCCGTCCGATTCCGGCGGCGATAAAAGCCGCATTTTGCTCGTGACGGCATGCGACGGTCTTGATCTTCGAATCCACCAGCGTGTCGAATACCTTATCGATCTTCGCTCCGGGGATGCCGAAGATGTAGTCGACACCCTGTGCTTCAAGGGTTCTTTACGAGGAGTGGATCCCGGCGCAGATCCGCGTCGAAAAACGAACTGGTCTCGGGCAGCACCAGATTGAATCAAGTGCCACGCTGGAGCTGCAGTGTCAGCTCCGCTCCACGGCATTCGAGCAGGTGCCCGCCGCCCTCGTGGTCTTCGCTCAGGAAGTGCAGGTGATATCCCGGAATACTCAGGGTCTTGGCATATTGCGGCGACCAGAAGCCAACGAATGTGCCATAAACGTTGCGGTATTCGAACTCGGGCTGGATCGCTGCCGCGTCAATCAACTTTGTGCCCGGTTTCATGCGGCACAGCGTGCGAGTGCGGACGTAATCGAAATATCCGTTGACTCTTAGAGAATAGAACATGTTCTCGGTTGGCCTCAGGCGATCGAAGGCTTCAGTCAGACTGACGAAGTGCGGGCAGCGCTTCAGAACGACTTCAGCGTCCGGGCGAAATTGAGCGACGGTCGCATATGGCGTCAAAACGTCATCGGCCACTTCACGAACGGACCCATCGCTCCGTACCTGAAAGACGCGCCGTCCACAACGACCATCTCCCCGTCCAGGTGTTCGAGGGTGCCGATCCCGAGGTCGCCATATTTGCGGAGCGTACCCACATCCAAGCCGCCTCGCCAACTCCCTCAACCAGCGCACTCGATGTGGACACCTGATAGAGCCTGTCCCGGCTGTTATCGAAGTACTCCGACAGTGCGTTGAGAACGATGCCGGCAGCGCTATCGCCTTGTTCGCTGCCTTGCACCTCCAGAGCTCTCCAAAGCTCAGGGGGAACATTGATATTGCCGATCAGAAGCCTCACTTCAATGGGATGAAAACGGCTTCCATACAGGCGGGCATTCGTGTACGGGAACAGGGGGATTCCTGCTTAATTGCCGAATTCAACGAACGGATGTTCCCACTTGTCGGCTCTAGGCTTTTCCCCACTTGTCTGCTCTGTCATGTTGAAGTGTCGACACTTGTCATCTGTAGTGTCGAATAACGACCCTGGAGCGGGAGGCAAATGCCAGAACATGCGTCGATTGCTAAATGCTTGACACTACCTCTGCCCAATTGTGGAACTGGGTAACCGGGCCGTCAGGGTTAGATCTACTTAAGTATCTCTGCGGAAAGGAATTTCCTCTCTCCTGGTTTGGAATCTCCAATTGGTCTCTTACGTGCCTTTCAGTGATAACAAAGAGAGGTGTCCACGCGATGGCGACAGCAATTGAGGTGACGGCTGAATGTGGCAACCGAGAGCCCGTGCGCGAACTCGAACGTGTGGCGGTCGACAGCGCGCTAACCAGCAAGGACGTGGAGGCGCATGCACGAGCTGTTATTCCGAGCCTTCCGGCTCAAGGTACGACTTTTCCGCCGATCGCGGTCCCAACCACGGTACGCATTCGCCTGGACATGGAGAGCCTCACCAAACAGGCTAGAAATGAGGACGAGGAGCTTGCGATCATTGTAATCAATCGCTTCTGCATGATCGCGCTCCTTGGCGCCACTGACAGGAGATGCGCATGCTGAAAGCAATGAGTGTGATTTTGATCTGCGGAGCCGCCTTTTCGGCGCTTTCGCAAGCTACATCCCAATTTATGGTTGGAACAATTACCGGAGTCCAACTCCATCAGGGCAATGCGGATTCGAATAATTCCGTCGTCAGCTATGACGTCTCCTTGAAAGTTGGCAATACGACCTATGTTGTGTTATACACGCCGCCGTACGGCTTACAGACGGTGCAGGACGCAACGGGACGCCAGTACCTTGTCCGCGTCGGAGAAAAGACGATTACATTTAATGACATACAAGGATCCAGTTCAGAATTACCTATCGAGAGCCAGACGGCAGCCGAAACGCAGAGTAGCCGACCCAGTGAGGCGCAGAGTAATCGTCCCTCGGCCGCCGCACCAGCACAGCAAACACCGATAAAAGGCGCAGAAATAATCGGTCTTGAAGGAGTCAAAGACAAGACCGAAGGAACCCTGACCATCGAAGATGGAAAGCTGTACTTTGCTCATTCGGGGACGAAGGCACAGATTGCGGCTGCGGCGATGGAAGATGTGGTCACCGCCGATGACAGTCAGAGAGTAATTCGAGGAACTCTGGGCACACTCAGTATGTTTGGGCCGTATGGATCAGGGCGGGTTGTGAGCCTGCTCCGCTCCAAGATCGATAGCCTTACGATTAAGTACCGTGATGACAATGGCGGCCTGCACGGAGTGGTTTTCACGATGCCGGTGGGCACTGCAGAATCATTCAAGCAGGAACTGATTGCACAGGGGGCGCATACGACCATCCCTGCACCCGCCAAAGCAAGCGTCGATTCATCGCACCAGATCGCCGTGGAGGGAAAGCAATGACAAACTTCTTCAGGATCCTGACCTGCTCATGCCTGTTCGCTGCGATGTCGCTCACCGGTCCTCGCCTGCATGCTCAAGGCAAGGATAGAGACAAGATAAAGGCGTCGGCACTCAAGGTAGAAATGATCCAATCCGACGAGATAAAGCTGCCAGCGGAATTTCAAGTGGCACTCTATGAGAACCTGATTCAGCAGCTGGGAAAAAAGGACAGCTTCCTTCATGTTTACCGTGATGGCGACCGCAATGCCGCCAATGTCCCAGACCTCGTCGTCTTTCACGGCACAGTAAGCGGATTCAAGCAGGGAAGTGAGAAGAAGCGGCAAGTCACAACTGTCGCAGGCGCCACCTCAATTACGATTCATTGTCAGTTCATCGACAATCAAGGCAAGGTGCTACTGGAGCGGGATGTAAACGGCAAGGTCCGGTTCTACGGCGACAATCTCAAGGCAACTTACGATTTTGCTAAGAAGGCCGCAGCGATAGTGAGCGAGAGCTTCTCTGCAGCTGGCCGGTCCTAGTGGATGCCAATCTTCCGAGTGTCACTTGCGCTCAGACAGGGAGCAACCAGAGCACAGTGGAACTGAATTCCGCAACACCAGATCAGCTGAGCAAGAACTCAGCCAGCATTGCGGAGCTTCTCCAGCGTACGGCTGCAGACCGATTCCGTTTGTTATTGCCGAGTATACGTTTTACGAACGGCATCTGGCGTTAGATAGAACAATTGATCCGAAAGGCCGGGCTCGCAGCCTGCTTTCTGGACTCGATGGCGACCATGCCAGCGGTGTACCAACAACGAGTGTGACAGCGATCACAGCCTTATTCCCTTGTAGGCACCACAATCAACCTTGGAGGTTGCCACTCATGCAAATTGCCACCACTCAAAAGTCTTGCGCCGTGACAAGTAAACCCTGCACCGGACCATGCTCCGGCTACGGAACACGTACGGACTGTCCTCCACTGATTGTTCTCGCGGTGCTATCTGCGCAATCAAGCATAGTAAGCACAGTATCTTGCCGATGAGCGCTACAGCCAGCCTTTGTTCTGCATTCAGGTAATTTCGTGGCTGATGAAATGCGCTGCCGTGTCAGGCGTGGGGACACATGGGCCAACTCCTCGCATTAGCTTCCAAATAGCCCATGACATCGTGCCAGAGCCCCACTCGGTAACACCGGGAAGCGGTCCGGTGGACACCGAATCATCATTGGCAGCGTGCACTTTCACTTCTTCGGCTGCGGTGGGCAAAGCGAAATGAAAGGTAAGCGCCCCGTCCGTCGTTCGCCGTGGCCCACACACGGCCGCCATGCGACTCGATAATGGAACGGCTGATCGCTAGTCCCATGCTGGAGCCCTACGGTTTGGTCGTAAAGAAGGCATTGAATATCTGATCCATCCTTTCGGCAGGCAACCCTACCCCTGTGTCGCTGACTGAGATCAGCAGTCGGCCGTCCCGACCCAGTTGCGACTTGACCCGTAAGCGCTCCGCCGGTCTCCTTCATCGCCTCAATGCCGTTGAGCATGAGGTTCATGAGCACCTGCTGCAGTTGCAAACGGTCTGCCGTGATCCTGGGAAGATTGGCGGCGAGATCCGTACGCACCGAAACTGCATATCGGTTGGCCTCGCCCTGCAGCATCGCGACCATTTCCTGGACAATCTCGTTCAGGTCGACCAACTCACGTTTTGGAGGAGACTTCTTGTGCAACGACCGTAAATGATCGATGATGTCACAGGCACGCATTCCGGCCGCGACGATACCGTCTGCAGCCTCGCACGCCAGTTCCAAATCCGGCTTTTCGCGCTTAAGCGATTGCATGCAGGCGTGCGCATTCGCGACGGTCGCAGCGATTGGCTGTTTAATTTCGTCGCCAGGGAGACGGTCAGTTCGCCCATCGTAGTCACACGGCTAAGGTGAGCAAGGTCCGCCTGGAGCTGTTCGGCACGTTTGCGATCTTCAATGTTGGGGCGAAGACGATGTCAAAGTTTCCCCTTTGCTTTGACGGCTTCATAAAGACATCGAGGTCGGTCAATTTGGCAACGTCATAGCCAGCGTTTTGAACCGCAACGGCCAGCTCAAAGGACGCGGCAACCGCTGGACACGCGAGAGAGTAACCGCATTGCGCAGCCATTCGTATCCCCTGCTATAAGCCCGATGAACAGCCTCCCTGGATCAACCTGACCGATGCCGCCGCATATCTCGATATCAGCCCTCGTACGCTGCGACTGGCCATCGATCGCGGCGAAATCCCCGCCGATCATCCCTTCGCAGACGGTCCCTGGGTAATCAGCCGAGACATCTTGGAGAGCGAGACCGCTCAGACTCTCGCACGCCGTGCGCAAGTTCAACCGCGTAAACCCGCAGTACTGCTTTCCGAAAAGCACCTGAGCCTGTTTTCAAACACATAGCGAGGTGGGCAGTATGAAACCACGTTGTAGTGGATGCGCCAGCGTTCGGCCAGCAAACGCAGCTCCTTGATCGAGTAGAAGAGTTCTCCGTTGAGGAACTCATCCCGCAACTTGCTGTTGAACGATTCGCAGTAGCCGTTTTCCCACGGAGAACCGGGTTCGATGTACAGTGTTTTTGCGCCAGCATTAGATTATAAATCTATGAAAATAGATTATTTAGTTATGGTGGAGGCGGCGGGAGTCGAACCAAGGGTAAGTATTGATTCTACGTATCTTATTGATTCTTTGATTGGCAGAAAATCACAAAATGCCATGATTTCCGGGTCTGTTGTACAAACGTTGTACAAAAATCGCAAGAACCTCAAGGACTGCCAACACTGCGATTCGGGGATGCTTATGAGGCACACGCTGCATCACGATTTTAGCGCCACATTAGGTTCGCTCGCGATTGTTGATCTCTTCTTCAAGGTCGCTGCATCTTGCCATCAACTCGGAGAACGGTAGCGGATCATTGAGAAAAAGTCCTTCCTCAACCATTGCCTCATAGTTCTTTTGCAATGCGACGCGCGCTTGATCTGCAGGTGTGAGTCGAAGCTCGCCATTGATTGCCAGATGGTAGTCGATGCGCTGTCCAGATGAGTTCTTTTCGGAGAAGAACCAGCTCTTGTGCGTGGCTACGGCCT
>NZ_JQKI01000053.1 GCF_000745965.1 Edaphobacter aggregans DSM 19364
CCTCCAGGGTTGCGCTCGCGAGTCTTATGCTGGCGCCCTGTTGGCGGGAGTGATCTGAACGTTGTAGCCGAATTTGCGAAGCTGTTTGGCTAGAGATTGGGCACGATAGATGAGGAGCTTCGGCTCGACTCCGGTGCCTTGCTCGACGTAGCGGATTCCCCCATGAAGAATCTTCCAGACCAAGCGGCATAGGCGATGTGCGATGGCCCAGACGGCGGATTTATAACCCAGGCGCGGCAGTAGACGCCGGAACACTGCCTGAAAGTGTGTGCCTTTGCTCCGGGCGACAGCATGAGCGGCCTGGTTGAGCACCCGGCGCATGTACTTGTTGCCTTTCGCCGAACGACTGCTGGAGTTCTCTTCGGCGCTTTCCTGGTTTCCGGGGCAGGTTCCCACCCAGGAAGTGAACTCGGCCGCAGAGGGAAACGTGCTGGCCGTCACCCCTACTTCGGCGATGATCTGCTGAGCCGAATCGATGCCCAGACCGGGTACTTCCGCCAGTCGTATCACGGTGTCCTGATGCGGCTTCATGGCCTGCGCGATCAGATTGTTCAGCTTTGCAATTTGCTCATCAAGCAACCGCAGTCGCTCCAGCTCGAGCGCGAGCATTTGCCGGTGCATTGGGTGCGATTCTCCTGTTAACGCTTCGATCAGTTGTTCTTCGGTGCACTTCAACCGATCGTCTCCCAACAACGCCAGGCTCTTTGCGTCAGTCTCGCCATTGACCAGGGCATGCAAGATGCGAAGACCGCTCGATCCCAGCAAATCGGCGACAACTACCGACAGCTTGATACGCATCTCTTCCAGCAGACACTCGATCTGACTCTGGAGCCGTACCCGGTCGCGTACCAGTTGCAGCTTCATCCGGGTCAGGTTGCGCCAGATGCGCTGCTCCCCGTTTGGTACAAAACTCAGAATCAGTTCCTTGGCAATCAGCCGTCGCACCAGTCTCTCCGCGTCCTTGAAGTCATGCTTGCGCCCGCGCGGAGCACGATTGGAAAATGCTTGTGCCAGATGCAAGCACATATGCGGCTCCAACTCCAGCCATACCGATCTCCAGTACTGCGCCGTGGATTCCATCACTGCTTCTTCGACGCCCAGCTGCTTGAGCCACGTCGATAAGCGGCGCAACTCAGCTGGCATGGTGGCGAACCGCCGGCGCTCCGGCTTCGACTCCGGCATGCGTGCATCCATCACCACCACCATCAGGACCTTCTTATGTACGTCTATTCCTGCAATCTTATCGGCCATCGCAACCTCCCGGCGTGAAAGCGGCAGGAAGCGTGCGCAAAGACATCAGACACCGTCACGTGCTACCAAACCTCCCGACAGGATGGATGGCGCGACACAGATTGGTTCAAACACGCATCCCGGGCCAAACTCTATCACGGCCTCAGCCGCTCCAGAGTCCTAACGGCCTTTGCCGTTCCACGCCAATACGATCGTAAACGCTTCTACTCGAAACGATTTTCATCTCTATGGGTGGGCCGAAGGCCCATGTCTAACTCCGTCGGATTAGGGAAGGATTGCCGACGATGCTGACGCAATTCGCCAAGCGCGCCATCTCTGCTTAGTCAGCAAACTCCCCCGCGTGATCGCTGGCCCACTCGCGGAACGTTCGTGCCGGAACTCCCGTGATTTCTGCGACCGTAGACGTAACATGTGCGGAATGGCCGATTGCAGCAGCCCACGCGTCGAGCAGCAGGCATGAGAGTGGCCAAATCGCGCCGCGCCTCATCCGGCGACATCTCTTCAATGCACAACGAGCGGCCAATCTCACGACCTATTGTGGAGATTTGCTCCAATTGGCTCAGGGATTGCGGTCCTGTTAGAACATACTCCGCTCCCGCGCGGAACTCATCACAGCACGCGAACTGCAACTGCGGCGATGTCGCACTCAATCCAGACGCGCTCGTTTGCCGCCACAGGTTGAGTTGATGCAGGGAGACCTCACTATTCCCGAGACTCTTGATAAATGCTTGATTGGGTGTCGACACGATCGTCCTCGTGTGGACGGCGCCGCCATCCGCTGTTACTCCCGCTTTGGAGCGGACCGCGAAGCACGCACAGCGCATCGTATATCTCTCAGTTGATACGCGTGCGTAAGTCCATACCTCATTCCCCGTTGGAATTTTTTCAACAAGGTAAGACCTGAATTGTGCAGGACCATGGGTCGCTCCCGGGGATGCCATGTCATTGCTTCTGATCGAAGTTTCCCAAAAACCATTTCTACGCCTATAGGTCGGTCTTCGTTTACTCACCCTTTCCTCGTGCCCAGCCTTCGAGCACGGCGGTACAATCCCGTGCATGCGCGTATTGGGCGGTCAGTTGCCCATGTTTTCGTTGTCAATGGACGGCTGATGTGGAGGCACATGCCATCTACGCTTGCATCTTTGTTCATGATCTTGACCTTGGGCTCAGGCAAAAACTTGATCGGAGCAAAGTCATATGAAGAATGAGAGCAATACCGCCCCTGGTGCCGCCAAAGCAGGAAGTCCATCCCCAAAAGGGCCCAAAGATTCGACCCGGCGCAAGCTTCTAAGCCAGATTGGCGCCACCTTCGCCGCAGGCATGCTCGCCCGCGACGCTTCAGCCTCTGGGCAGTCCAGGAGCAGTGCCGGCGACGGCGCTGCTACAAGCGATGTTGACGCGCCTGAGGGAATTAGCAATTCGCGTGTGCATAAGTCGTTCGCGCTACGTGTTAGCGCCACGACGAACGAGGCACGAATTCCCACCCCGCCTCACAGTACCAACGGCGACGAGACGCGCTACTCCGACAAGTCCGCCACCTACACCAAAGGACTGCTGCAAGACGGTCCTTGCAAGGTCAACTTGTTTGCTTATGAGACCTTCAAGACCGCGTTGAATAGCGGCGAACCCGACGACTTCGAAAAGATCACACTCGGAGGCACGCGCAAGCTGAACTGTCCGCAAGGCGGCTTAACCTTCGACTTGGAAGGGAGCGATTCGGTTCAGTTCGGTAACGCGCCCTCGCACCACAATCAGGAAGACGGCGTTGTCGTTCCACCTCCGCCGGCACTTGCCTCTGCGGCATACGGCACTGAACTGGTTGAGCTTTACTGGGCTTCGCTGCTGCGCGACGTGGCATTCACGGATTATGCGACCAGTTCAGTCGCGAATGCCGCCGCGCAGGAGCTTTCGACGATGCCGGCCTACGCCGGCCCAAGAAAAGGCAGTGGCCAGGTTACGCCCGACCTGCTGTTCCGCGGGGCCTTCCCCGGTGAAACCGTTGGCCCATACATCTCGCAGTTCTTCATAACGCCCACTGCCTGTGGCGCGCAGGCGATGAGCCAGCAGATGACGAGCTATCTCCCGAATCTCGATTACATGACCGACGCTTCAACATTTCAGCAAGTGCAGAACGGAATCTCGACTGGCCTGGTCAACCAGTCCGATGCGCAACCACGATACATGCACGACGGCCGCGGCTTGGGCGCTTACACGCATGTCGACGTGCTCTATCAGGCCTACTTCACTGCGTATCTCGTGCTCAACACGCTCGGCGTGCCGCTCAATCCCGGCAACCCGTACGCCGAATCAAAAACACAGATTGGATTCGGCAGTTTTGGCCAACCACACTTCGCGACGCTCGTGGCAGAAGTGGCCACTCGAGCGCTCAACGCTGTGTGGTACCAGAAGTGGTTCGTGCATCTGCGCCACAGGCCCGAATCCGGCGGCGGCATTGCGCACTTGATTGCGACCGGTCAGGGCGGCACCATTCAGGGCAAGCTGAGCAGCAACGTGATGGACTCGAACGCGCTGCAGGCAAGCTTCAACAAATACGGCAGCTACTTCCTCTCCCAGGCCTTTCCTGAAGGTTCCCCCACGCACCCCGCCTATCCGACAGGTCACGGAACGGTTGGTGGCGCATGCATCACCATCCTGAAATTCTTTTTCGACGGGAACTTCGTTCTCCCGAATCCTCTAGTTCCCACCAGCGATGGCCTTGCGCTGGGATCCTATAGCGGCGCAGATGCGGGCCAACTCACTGTAAACGGTGAACTGAACAAACTCGCACACAATGTATCCTTCGGCCATGGCATTCTGTCTGGCATCCACTGGCGAAGCGACAGCGATTCGTCGATGTTGCTGGGCGAGGCGGTGGCGATCAGCATTCTTCAGGACAAGGCGCAGACGTTCAACGAGAAGTTCACCGTAAACTTCACGAAGCTGGATGGCACGACAGCGACGATTTCGAACCAGTAGCGGCGCCCTTGATCGAAGCGGGTGGCCATCAACCAACCACAAAAGCACGGGTGCCCCATCTTTCGTGTGCTTTGCGAACGGCGGGCCAAAGCCTCACCTCGACATCGCCGTTGAGCCGCTCTTCGATTAGTTCGCGCGTGGGTATTTGGGTATCCACATTTCGTGAGTTAGGTTACCTGGAAGATGGCCAGTTTATTCCAATCAAGGGCGTTCCTGGCGGAAATATGCTCTCAATCGTCCACGACACGGCCAGCATCTGTGGGTGATCAACGAGCCTGCCGGTCTCTTTCGCATCTCACCGCAGAATGAGGTCCAACAGATTTCCTGGTCGGGCCTCGGGCATAAGGACCATGCCAGCGTTCCGGCTGCTGATAGCAGGCAGGGCGGGTTGTGGATTGGATTCTTTCTGGGCGGTATCAGATCTTCAATGCCTTCTTTACCACCAAACCGCAAGGCTCCGGCATGGGCCTGGCGATCAGTCGCTCCATCGTCGAGTCGCATGGCGGCCGTGTGTGGCCACGGCGAACGACGGACGGGGCGCAACGTTTCATTTCACTTTACCCACCGCGGCCGAGGAAGTGAAAGTGCCCGCTACCGAACCTGATTCGGTGTCCACCGGGCCGTCTCACGGTGATACAGAGGAGGCTTTGGCCCGCAAGCCGATCGCAAAAGGTAGTTGGCTCCAGTCACGGGCCATCAGATAATCCTAACCGGATTTAGTTCTGTCATAAGCCTGTTCACCTGGCGGAACATAACCTCCCTAGCTAGAGGACGAGAAGAGAACTAATAAACCAGCTTATTTGCCGAACCGACCACAACTCTGGCATTGCGCCATGCTCTTGAATCACACCTTTGTCGTGATCGAAAAATGAACATCATTTTCACGCCATCGAGAAAATCCTCATGCTTTCTTTTCAGTACCTTAGAGTACTGGGTGCCCCAATAAATACTTGATAATAAAAGAAATATACGGTCTGGCAAATCCAGCATTCGTGGGTTCAATTCCCACTCGGTGCTCCAATCTCCTTTCATTTCCTTCTTAGATCAATCCTTAGGTCCGACCGTCTGCAGCTCCGTGATGCATTGAGCTAACGGGATAAGAACCTGCCCTGCGAGAACCAGCACGGCGAAGCGCCGTGGGACCAGGGTTGGTTCAGGCACGGTTCCTCCGTTAAGCCAGCCGCATCTGCAGGTGGGGAGGACAGAGATTTCGAGCTTTTTTTTCCGGGCTCTATGTCTTTAGAACGAACCGGTTTTCTCTTGCTTTGTTCTGCGGAGCTAGCAATCGCGTTGTGGCGAGGATCAGAAGTCGTTGTACAATATTGAACAATTTCGCAGATGCATTCTCGAAGCGATCGCTTTCGTACTTAGTAAGAGGTAATCATCGATTCCCCTCACGGGGCTGTACACAGCGAAGGATAATCTTTTATTTTTTGCTGGAGTCGTGAGAGACGTTTTCCCGACAATGTCCTCACCCGTATCAGAGATGCAGTGCTGTTCGGCTTTCCTTGAGGTTTCTTGGGCCGCTGTTATTGCCTGCCGTTGGTCGGCATCGTAAGCGTCCGCCAAGGCGCAAAGCACCGCGTTATGCGGCGAGTGCCATACCAACTTTATGTAATTGGCGCAGTTGCGCGCCGTGTCTATTATCACGACAAGCTAGACCGATGACCAAGGTTCATCAAGTCGCGATCGTCACTGTTTTGACCGTGGGTGCTGGCGCGGTTCTATGTACAACCTTAGGTCAAGTAGGAGGCACGGATGGCTTCTGAACAGGAGTTTGAGTCGACGCAGACGTTCCGACTCGATGTCCCCCTGCATAACTTACTGACACAACCTTCCCCTCCGCCGCCAGGTCTGCGAGCGATCGGTGAGCCGCAGACCTTTCCGAATCCGGTCTTTCCGCAACACCCTGAGTTGATGGGAGAGATTGATCCTTCGGACGGCTGGGTTCCGCCTGAAAAACGCCAATGGACTCCCGGGCAGATCTACCACGCGATGCAGGGATGGCTGTTCCCGTACATTCGTTCGCGTGTTACCGCGGGAGACTTTCATCCGCTCATTGCTTACCTCTTCACTGAGTTCAAATGCAATCTCGACTGCCACTACTGCTGGGCCTTCGACAACAAGGTGAAGGGGATGACGGAGGATAAGGCCAAGCGCTCGGTCGACTGGCTGCATGGCACGGGGTGTCGCGTGCTCGCCTACATGGGCGGCGAGCCGCTGCTGCGACCTGACCTTATTCATCGCATAACTTACTACGCGGCGAAGAAGAACTTCTGGATCTATCTGCCGACCAACGCCCGGCTGCTGCGCACTGATGTGATCGATAAGCTTGCGGATGCGGGTATCTCCACATTCAACATTGCAGTCGATGCGGTGGACATCAAGCCTGGACTGCCGAAGGCGCTGGCACCGATTCGCAAGCAGTTCGACTACCTGATCTGGAAGCAGTATGGGTATGGCTACTCTGTGTTTCTCAACATCAACATCTGCCGCAACAATCTGGATGACGTGCGGGAACTGACGGAGATTGCGCACGACTGCGGCATCGCGACGGACTACCACATCAACGAATCGCCGCTGCTGGAGCAGGACGAACACTTCAAGCACTCTGCCAATAATGTCACCTACATCACGAAGGAAGACTGGCCCGCGGTCGAAGAGACCATTCAGTGGCTAACGGAGAAGCAGGACTCCGGCTACAAGATGGTGAACTCAAACACGCGCCTGTGGCAGATGGTTGGCTTCATGAAGGGCAATCATTTTCCGTGGAACTGCCGGGCCGGACAGAACTCCATGATCATTCGAGTGGATGGAACGCTGGCGCCGTGCTTCCCAATGTATACAGCCTCGTATGACTGGGGGACGGTGGGCGATCACAAGTTCGATACCAAACAGCTCGATCATCAGAAGGAGAGCTGCCAGACGCATTGCTTTTCCACGCTAAACCACATCCTTGGCTGGTGCTACAACGACCAGCGCGTCATCAAGTACTTTTTCAAACAACTTGCGCACGGATTCCAGGGGATGAAGGGACAGATGTAAGGAACCCACTTTCATTCCGCGACAACTTGCAGCCAATCACCTAGCTAAGGGGAGACGCATATGCCGGCAGTCGTCAATGAGATCGTTCAGACTGATTTTGAGATGGAAGTTCAGGCCCGTATCGAAGCCGAGCGGGCACGTCTTCGCGCAGAGGCCGGGCTGGCACGGATGCGCGAGTTCAAGAAACCGGTAGAGCGCACCTTCACAGCGGCAGAGCGGGACTACGTCACGATTCTCTTTGGCGGGCTTACGTGGAAGCACGAGGAGATGATCAAGGCGGTCTTCCATGGCAGCGGCTACAAGTGCGAGAACATTCCGACTCCGGTCGTCGCCGACTTTCAGGCTGGCAAGGAGTACGGCAACAACGGTCAGTGCAATCCTACTTATTTCACGGTTGGCAACCTGGTGCGTTATCTGCAGGGGCTGGAACAGCAGGGCCTGACTCGCCAGCAGATCATCGACAACTACGTCTTCTTCACCGCGGGCTCCTGTGGGCCGTGCCGCTTCGGCATGTATGAGGCGGAGTACCGCTTTGCGCTGCAGAACGCGGGCTTCGACGGGTTCCGCGTGCTGCTGTTCCAGCAGACCGACGGCATCAAGGCAGCCAGCGGAGAGCCGGGTCTGAAGTTCTCCGTGGACTTTGGCATGGGAATGCTCAACGCGCTGAACCTGGGCGATGTGTTGAATGAGCTGGTGTATCAGATTCGTCCGTTCGAAGTGAACAAGGGCGAGACGGACAAGGTGATTCAGCAGGCAGCAAAGACGCTGACGGACACGCTGCGCGACCGAAAGCGTTGGCATGTGATGGATGCTGTACCTTCGTGGGCTAAACCCTATCTGGAAAAACACAAGAAGGTAGAAGGGATTACATGCACGCTGGGCAAGATCGCCGACAACCTCTACGGCAAGGAGTATGTCGATGCGCTGCATGCTTGCCGCGACAGCATCAACGCAATTCAAGTGGACCGTCTGCGCGTGAAGCCCGTGATCAAGATCACAGGCGAGTTCTGGGCGCAGACAACAGAGGGCGACGGCAACTTCAACATGTTCGCGTTCCTCGAGAAGGAAGGCGCGCAGGTGCTTGTGGAGCCGATCGCGACGTGGATTTCTTACATGATGTACGTGGCGAAGGAGGGCGCCAAGGCTCGCGCTGAGGTCGATGCTCCGTATCGCGATCCGAAGTGGTACGAGCTGAAGAAGCGCGCCGTCAACGAGCTGCTGCTCTTCAAGAAGACCGGAGGCCTGACGGTTGGCAGCGGGATGTGGACGTACTTCTATCACCGCACCATCAAGCATATGGGTGACACGGCGCATCATATTGTTCCGCAGAAGGAGCTGTCGCGTCTGGCGCATCCGTTCTACCACCAGCTTGCGCGCGGCGGTGAAGGCTTCATGGAGGTGGGCAAGAACGTCTACTACACCGTGAACCATCTGTGCCACATGGTACTGGCGCTGAAGCCCTTCGGCTGCATGCCCTCCACACAGTCCGACGGAGTGCAGTCGCGCGTGGTCAACAAGTACAAGGACATGATCTTCCTGCCGATCGAGACCTCTGGCGAAGGCGAAGTGAATGCCCACAGCCGCGTGCAGATGGCGCTGGCTGAGGCAAAGGCCAAGGCTCGCGCGGAGTTTCAAGGAGTGCTTGATAAGACCGGCAAATCACTCGACGAACTGCGCGAGTATGTTGCCGACCATCCACACCTCTCACATGCGTTGTACAAGGTTCCGCATCAGGAGGGCCTTGCCGGAACCGCCGCGCAGTTTGCCGTGCATGTAAGCGACCTGATGGACAAAGACAGAGCGTATCGCCGCCGGGCCCGCGTCTCGGTTCCAGAACAGCGAGTTGCCTGACGTTTCACTCGTTGGACGCAGTCTGATTTCTATCCCCTGAGGTGACGAGTGATGGAACAGCTTCTGGTTGGTCTGGATGTGGGTTCGACGACGGTGAAGGCGATCGTCGTCGATGCGGCGACGGATGCGATGCTGTGGCAGGACTACCACCGGCATGAGACGCGGCAGCCGGAGAAGGTGCTGGAGTTTCTGCGGCGCATGGAGTCAGAGGCCAGAATCTCTGCGGCTAACACGCGGATCTTCGTCACAGGATCGGGCGGCGGCACGATTGCGGAGATGATCGGGGCGAAGTTCGTGCAGGAGGTTCACGCCGTCTCGCTTGCGGTCGAAAAACTTCACCCCGAGGTCTACTCTGTCATCGAACTTGGCGGGCAGGACGCGAAGATCATCGTCTTCAAAGATGATGAGGAGACAGGGCGCAAGAAGAAGATTCCGTCGATGAACGATAAGTGCGCCGGCGGAACGGGCGCGGTGATCGACAAGATCAATGCGAAGCTGAAAATTCCTGCCAGCGAGCTTTCCAACCAGGGATATCACGGAGTGAAGCTGCACAAGGTAGCGGGGAAGTGCGGCGTCTTTGCGGAGACGGACATCAATGGCCTCCAGAAGACCGGGACGCCTTCGCATGAGCTGATGGCCTCGCTCTTTGAGGCGATCGTGCTGCAGAACCTCAGTGTGCTCACGCGAGGCAATACGCTGCGGCCGCACGTGTTGCTGCTGGGCGGCCCCAACTCATTCATCCGCGGCATGCGTGAGGCGTGGCAGGCGAACATTCCGCGCATGTGGAAGGAGCGTAAGGTCGAGATTCCGGAGGGCATGACGCCGGAAGACCTGATCAAGGTTCCTGACAACGCGCAGTACTTCGCGGCGCTTGGTTCTGTTGAGTTCGGCAAGGATGAAGAGGCCTCCATCGGACGCTATCTGGGGACGGATAAGCTCGCCTACTACATCGACTATGGACGTGCGGAGGAGAAGGCTGCGTCAGGAACGAAGGGCCTCGTTACCGATAATGCCGAGCTTGATGAGTTCAAGTCAGCTTACCGTCGCAAGAAGTTTGTTCCCGCGGAGTTCACGCAGCAACAGGTTGTCTCCGGCTTCATCGGCATTGACGGCGGATCGACGTCTACGAAGGCCGTCCTGCTGGGCACCGAAGGTGAGATTCTCTGCAAGACATACCAGCTGTCGAACGGCAATCCGATTCAGGATGGCATCGAGATGTTTGAGAAGCTGCGCGCGCAGATTGAGAGCAAGGGCGCAACGATGGAGGTACTCGGAGTCGGAACGACGGGATACGCCAAGGACATCCTCAAAGATGTGCTGCATGCCGATGTCGCGCTGGTGGAGACGGTGGCTCACACGGAGTCGGCGCTGAAGTTTTACGACGACCCGCACGTCATCATCGACGTCGGGGGTCAGGACATCAAGCTGATCGTGCTGAAAGACGGCCGTGTGAAGGACTTCAAGCTCAACACGCAATGCTCGGCCGGCAACGGATACTTCCTGCAATCAACCGCGGAAGGCTTTGGCATGAAAGTGGAGGAGTTTGCCGATATCGCCTTCGCGGCGAAATCGATGCCTTCGTTCGGCTATGGCTGCGCTGTCTTTATGCAATCGGACATTGTGAACTTCCAGCGTCAGGGCTGGCGCTCGGAAGAGATTCTTGCCGGACTGGCGGATGTACTTCCCAAGAACGTCTTCCTCTACGTGGCCAGCATCCCGAATCTCGCCTCGCTTGGATCACGCTTCGTGCTGCAGGGTGGAACGCAGAACAACATGGCGGTGGTAAAGGCGGAGGTGGATTTCATCAAGTCGAGCTTCCGCGCCAACGGCAAGGAACCGGAGATCATCGTGCACGAGCACTGCGGCGAATCTGGAGCGATCGGCGCAGCGCAGGAGGCTCTGCGGTTATGGAAGAACGGCAAGCAGACGACCTTCATCGGCCTTGAGGCGGTGCGGAACATTCGCTATCGCACCACCCGTAACGAAGACACGCGCTGCTACTTTTGCAAGAACAACTGCCTGCGCACGTTCATCGATGTCGATGTCAACTCAGCAGCAGCGGAGACCGACCGCCTGGCAACACCGGAGGAGGCTGCGCGCGCCGAGAGCCTTCCCAGTCTGGAGCATATTCAGGCCAATCTTCCTGCAGCCGAGGCGCATGGTTCCTCGTGCAGTACTGGCGGCAGCTGTGGCACATCGTCTCCCTTCAAGGCTAAAGTGGAGCCGCTGGTGCAGATCCAGATTGCTCCTGGTTCCAGCAAGGTGATCGAGTTGCCGAAGCCGGTTGACTTCCAACCGCGCAAGACGAAGGTTCCACTTCGAGTTGGTGAGCAACGGCTGATTATTGCGACCTGCGAAAAGGGAGCTGTTGAGGACCTGGACGACATGAAGGACATCAAGGCCGATATTGACAAGATCAAGGAAGCAAATCCGAACTTCGTCGATATTGCAGCGCGCGATGTCTTCCGCCACCGCGAGGTGGCAGCCGTTGCCGATGCGGTTCCGAGTACGAAGGGCCTCTTCGTCTCAAAGAACGTGAAGGAGCGGGCGGCATTGATGGAACGGCGCAAGGACTTCCGCATCGGCATTCCGCGTCTGCTCAATACCTATACGTACGCTCCGCTGTTCAATGCGTACTTTGCAAGCCTGGGGATCAAGGCCGAGAACATCCTCTACTCCGACTACACGACGCCGGAGCTTTACCGCGCCGGAGCGAGCCGCGGCGCCATCGATCCGTGCTATCCGTCGAAGATCGGCATTGCGCACGTCTACAACCTGCTCGCCACGAAGCACAGCAAGAAGCCGCTGAACGCCGTGTGGTTCCCGATGTACGACGTGCTGCATACGCCGCTGGTGAACCTGACGGGATCGAACGCCTGTCCAACGGTGACCGCCACTCCTGAGGTTGTAAAGGCCGCGTTCACCAAGGAGAGCGACATCTTCACCGAAAACAACATCACCTACCTCGATCCGATCCTGAACCTGCAGGACCAGAAGATCTGCGCGGAGCAGATGTACAAGGCATGGTCGCCGCTGCTGGGCCTCTCGCGCGAGGAGAACGATCGCGCTATCGCTGCCGGGTTCAAAGCGCTCTCGGACTGCGAGGGCGAGATTCGCCGTCAGGCGCGCGAGACGCTCGATCAGCTCGAGCGTGAGGACCGCATCGGCATCGTGATGCTTGGCCGCGTCTATCACCACGATCCCGGCCTGAATCACGAGATCATGGAGGAGTTCCAGAAGCTTGGCTATCCGGTGTTCTCGCAGAGCACGCTGCCGCTGGATGAAGACCTGCTCGACCGACTCTTTGGCGACGAGGTGAAGGCCGGGATGATCACGCACCCTCTGGATATCAGCGACGTGTGGAAGAATCGCTACTCGACCAGCACGAACCACAAGGTGTGGGCGGCGAAGTTTACCGCGCGTCATCCCAATCTGGTTGCGCTTGAGGTCTCAAGCTTCAAGTGCGGTCATGACGCTCCTATCTATGGTGTGATCGAGGGAATCATTGAAGAATCCGGAACGCCGTACTTCTCGTTCAAGGACCTCGACGAGAACAAGCCTTCCGGCTCAATTCGCATTCGCGTGGAGACGATCGATTACTTCCTGCGGCGCTACCGCGAGGACATCATCAAACGGCGCAAGATCGAGGCCGACATCGAAGCGAAGCTTGCAGAGTATGCGCTGCAACTCGAGTCGGAGCGCCTTGTCTCAGCCTAGTCTCAAGGCGCGATCGGCTTCATGAGAAGCTCGAAGAAGTGAACGTTGGCAGTTGTGCCTTGAAGGCTCAGCTCGAGCCTATGGAGTGCGCGCCTGGAGCGATCGCCAACTCACCGAAATGGAGCGTTCCGAGCTCTCCGTTGGTTGCTGTGACAGGCTTCACGAGTTGAGTTGCCGGCCCTTCGAATCCGTCCACGAAGTAGCGCGCCGTCTTCCCATCTCCCTAACGGAAGCCCTTTGCCTGCTGTCGCATCGAAGCAAAACGGCAGCCGCCCCGCGTACCCCTGCGCCATCTCGTCCGGCTCCGTAACACTCTGAATCTGATCACCTCTCTGTCGGCAAACGATTTTCGGCGGAGATAGAATTGTAGGAGCCGGACAGGTTGAGGATAATCTGTTGAAGCGACAGAGGAAGGTGGGGAGTGGAGATGATGGTGTTGGGCCGATTCCAAAGTAACCGCAACTTACTGGTTCTATGGCTGACGCTGGGGCTCGCTGCCTTCGTCTGGGCTCAGAAAAACGGAGGCACGAATCCGAAGGACACAACCCCTCAGCAGGCACAGCAGAAGAGCGCTCCCTTGACCCCTGCTGAGCAGAGGCGGGCGGACCTACTGGCCGATACTGAAAAGCTTTACCAGCTGACCCAGGAGCTGAAGGCGGAGGTGGCCAAGAGCAACAAGGACACACTCTCCGTATCCGTGGTCAAAAAGGCGCAAGAGGTGGAGCGCCTGGCCAAGAGCATCAAAGAGCGGTCAAAGGCCCAATAGCTGTCCGGCCCAGCTGAGGCAGAGCCTGGACATCTGATAACAAATTCATAGATGTCATCCGCCATCCCATTTTTCCTTGGAAGGCTCGCTGGTATTCTGTTGGTAGCAAAGCCAATAAGGCCAGCACGATCGACCGGCAACACGTATTGCGACGTTGTTCCCAGGGAGACATCATCACGTGACACCCCTCCGCGCCGAAGGCGCCTGGCCGCCTGTAGTTGTCGCCAGCGTATTCCAGACGGGCCTGAATCTGATGCGCGACCTTCTGCGCCGTGGCGTGCGTACGGTCGGAGTAGACTGCGACGGCACTCATGAAGGGTTCCGCTCCTCCTACGGCAAGTCGTACCTGTGTCCGAATCCCGATACGCATCCGGAGGAGTGGATTGCGTTCATGATCGACCTTGCCGGCAAGCTGGGCGGGAGGCCTGTCATCATTCCCGCGGCCGATATCTTCGTCTCCGCGCTGGGCACGCATGTGGAGGCCCTGAAGTCGCATTACCTCTTCTCGCTGGACTCGATTGCCGTGCAGGCTGCGCTGGCAACGAAAGAGCAGCAATATGCGCTCGCAGCACAGCACGGTCTGCCGATTCCGCGTACCGCTTACATCCAGTCTCGTGCCGACCTGGAGCGCTTCGCCAGCGATGCTCGGTTTCCCTGCCTCATCAAGCCGCGCCACCAGAGGGAGTGGGACGCACTACCGGAGGGAAACCGGCTGCGCGGTCTGAAGCTGACGACCGCAGACACCGCCGAGCAGATGCTGGCCGATTACGCTCTTACCGAGCCGTACCGTCCCGAGGTCGTGGCGCAGGAGATCATCGCAGGGGGCGACGACGACAAATATTGCTACCTCTCGGTCTATGGCGCAGGCGGCCGCAGGCTGGGTCACACAGTCGTCCACGAGCTGCGCGCTCATCCGGTTCTCTTCGGAAGCGGATCGATCGTGGAACCTGTCATCGACCAGGAGATAGCTACGCTGTGCGACAACTTTCTCCGAGGAATCGGGTATGTCGGCATCTGCGAGATCGAGGTGAAGCGCGACACGCGCGACGGAATCGTGCGGCTCATCGAGGCGAATCCTCGCTACAGTGTGACCGCCGACGCCGCTGTCCACGCCGGTGTGGACATCGGTTGGCTGCACTATCTCGACCTCATTGGACAGTCCGTGGAACCGGTTGAACCGACGCGCCTTGGCTTCCGCCACATCGTCCTGCGACGCGACATCCCTGCCCTTCCCCGTTATGTCGAGCGCGGCATCCTGACGTGGAAGCAGATCCGCGAAACCTACCGTGGGCCACTCGCCTTCTTTGATTTTGACCTGCATGACTGGCGCCCTACCGCAACCACTCTTAAGGGTTGTGCTCGCGTCGCGGGCGGAACGGTCCTTCGCTCAATCGGTCTGCGAAAGCAGCTTGAATAAGCTCCTTCGCGCATGCCGTTTGTGACATCTAAACCTGCAAGCGCAACTGGGAGAAATGTCGATCAATGTCGAAGAGAAGACTAGCTGCAACGACGATGCGGAGCCTGGGGGTCCTGCGCGCCCTGGAGATGTTCCACTCCAAGCCTGGAATCCTCGTCGTGAATCATCATCGCGTTGGAGATCCGGTCTCCACGCGCTTCGACCGTGATGTCTTCAGTGCGACGGCCGATGCATTCGATCGGCAGTTGAAGTATTTCAAGCGGTACTTCCCTGTCGTCTCGGGCGAAGAGCTGGAGGATCTCGTCTCAGGCAGGACTCCGTTGAGGCGGATGCATGTCGCGATTACCTTCGATGACGGCTATCGCAACGACTACGTGACGTCCTTCCAGGTGTTGAAGGCGAATGACTGCACTGCCGCTTTCTTCCTGGTTCCGGAGTACGTCGGTACCCGTACGATTCCCTGGTGGGATGAGATCGCTTATCTTGTTCGCAACAGCCCGCATCCGCACATTACGCTTACAATTCCTGCGCCGCTGACCGTAACGCTGGATCGGGATCGCGAACCTGCGATACGCGCCGTGCTTCGCCACTATAAGCGCGCTGACAACACCCGCGGCGACAGGCTCCTGGCTGAGCTGCGCGAGCAGGCCCGCTGCGAGCTCCCTCCGGTAGGGCGGCGCTTCATCACCTGGGAGGAGGCTCGCGAGATGCGAGATGCCGGCATGACCATCGGGTCGCACACGCAGACGCACGGCATCCTGGGCCAGATGCCGCCACAAACGCAGAAATGGGAGCTCGCAGAGTCCAGGAAGAATATCGAAGCAAACATCGGCGGAGAGGTTCGCAGTCTTGCGTATCCGGTGGGGATCCGCGGAGCCTTCGACGAGACCACCGAGCAGATCGCGCGCTCGCTCGGGTACAAGATGTGTTTCTCGTTCTATGGCGGCGTCAATACCCCTTCCCACATGCAGCCGACCAATCTGCTGCGAATGGCAACGAGCCGTGACGACCTGCTGTTTCGGGCCGAGACCGTGTTCCTGTCGAGGTTCGGAAGGCTTCCGTACTAGGTACGGCTTCGCTATGCCTTCGAGAGAGCCTCGCCGCTCTCCGTGTAGCCGCTGGGCGGTTGCAAGGCTCGCCGCCTGCTGTAGAGCTTGACCATCGCCGCGGGCAGCATCGGCATACGGGCGCCGGGATGGTACGGGCCGCCGCGGCCTCTCCACCCATCCCATAGGCCGGCAAGGATCGCTTCCCTGCTCTCCTGCCGGCTCGACAGGCGATTCCAGTGGCGCAGAAATCCATTGAAGCTGTGCCATGCGAGCTTGAGGCTTCCGGCCAATCCGAGATGCTTTCTCCAGAAACGGCTCTCGTTCCGCGCCATGTAATACCAGTAGTGCGGGCGAATCTCAAGCGGCCTGGTGTTGCGGTTCTTCTCCAGGTGCCGCACGACCGTGTTGGGATCGACGACGTTGCGGAAGCCAGCGGCGGCACTCCGCGCCGAGTAGTCGATGTCCTCAAAGTATGCGAAGAACGCCGTGTCCAGCAGGCCGATCGTTCGCACCAGCTCTGCACGTACCAGCATGGCAGTGCCGATGACGAGGCCGGCGTCGGGATAACGCTCTGCCCACTCCGCGGCGACTGCAGGATCATGGGTCTCGTTGTAGAGCGCATCCTTCATCGAGATGATGCCCCCGGCGAAGGTGATCCTGTCTTCATCCAGTGCGCCGATCCTCGGCGTCACCAGCCCGATGCGCTCGTCAGCCTGCGCCATTGCGACGAGAGAGGAGAGCGTCTCCGGCGTCACCACCGCATCGTTGTTTAGCAGCCACACATAGTCGGCACGGATGGCGAGCGCCCGCTCCAACCCCAGGTTGCAGCCTCCCGTATAGCCCGTGTTGACCGGCGATTCCAGCAGCTCCACTCGCTCGCTGGCTAGCTTTCTCAACTCGCCCGGCGAGCCGTCCTGCGATCCGTTATCGACGATCAGGACACGGAAGTTCGGATAGTCCATGCGGAGAACGGATGCGACCGCCGTCCGCGTCTCCTCCAGGCTGTTCCAGTTCAGCAGGACGACGAGGACGAGAGGAGCCGTGCCTCCATCACCGGGCCGCCATGCGTGTGAATTACTCATTCGTCTCCTCAGATGCTCTCATTGCCCCTCCGGCTGTCTCGTTAAAAGCAGCGCTACTTCTCATTCCAGGTATTTACAGACGCTCGAGCCATCACCCATACTGGGCATCACTCTCTTGATGCGAGGATACAGATCGTAGCCGCATTTTTCAGCCTGGGAGCGGGTTCCCGTAGTCTCGCCGCAACTGCCATGCTTCTGCGATCGCAGAGGGAGACATGGCCGCAGAGCTACGACCCCGCGCATCATTGGCTGATCTCCGCGGCTTGGGCGGCGCTGCCGCTGGCCGTTCTGTTGGTCTCCATGGCAGGCCTCCGCATCAAGGGACACCTTGCTGCGCTCGCCGGACTCGGCACGGCGCTGCTGGTTGCATTCGCTGTCTTTCACATGCCCCTCCGGCTTGAGCTTCTCGCCGCAGGTTACGGCGCAGCCTACGGCCTCTTTCCCATATCCTGGATCGTCTTCCCCGTACTGTTTCTCTACCAGCTCACACACCGCTCAGGCCGATTCGCGCTGCTGCAGGAGAGCATCATCGGCATCACCAAGGACAGCCGGCTGCAGCTGCTGCTGATCGCGTTTGCCTTCGGAGCGTTCTTTGAGGGCTCGGCCGGCTTCGGAACGCCGGTCGCCGTCTGCGGAACCATCCTCATCGGCCTCGGATTCCGGCCGTTGCAGGCGGCGGCGCTTTCCCTGCTCGCCAACACGGCACCTGTGGCCTTCGGAGGACTCGGCATCCCCATTGTTGCGCTGCACGGCATTACCGGACTTGATACGCTGCTGCTCTCGCGCGTCATCGCCCGCATGATCGCCCCATTCTGCCTGCTGATTCCTTTCTGGCTGGTGTGGGCCTATGCGGGCTTCGCCGCGATGCTCGAGGTCTGGCCAGCCATTCTGGTTGCTGGTGCGACATACGGCCTGACTCTGCTGGCAGTTGCCACACTTCACGGCCCCTGGCTGGTCGACATCCTCTCCTCGGGCCTCACCATCGTGGTTCTGCTCGCGTTCTTTCGCGTCTGGAAGCCGAAGCGCATCCTCAATGCGGCGCTCGAAGATGTCCCGCGGCGTGCCGATTCCGTCACGAGGAACAGAGGTGTCTTTATTCGCGTGGCACTGCCGTGGATGATCCTTACAGGCTGCATCATTCTCTGGGGCATCCCACCATTCTCGCGAGCCCTCGATTCCATTCATGTCCTGCGAATCCCCGTCCCCGGCCTCCATCAGACGGTGCTGCGCATGCCGCCTGCCGTTCCCGCTCCTGTCTCCGAGCCCGCTCTCTTCAACTTCAACTGGCTATCGGCTACGGGAACAGGGATCTTCGTTGCCGCGCTGATCGCCGGGTTCGCCATGGGTCTTCGGCCGGGAGTCATCCTGAAGGTCTTAGGCGAAACCTTCGTCAGCATGCGCTTCACCTTTGTCACCATCGCAGCCTTGATGGCCATTGGCTTCGTCACTCGCTACTCCGGCATGGACGCGACCCTCGGGCTCGCCTTCGCGCGCACCGGAGTCTTCTACCCCTTCTTCGGCACGCTGATCGGATGGCTTGGCACCGCTTCTACCGGATCCGACACCTCATCGAACGTCCTCTTCGGAAGTCTGCAGAGCTTGACGGCGCAGCAACTGGGCATCTCGCCCTACCTGATGACCTCGGCCAACTCCGCCGGCGGCGTGATGGGCAAGATGATCGCTCCGCAGAGTCTCGTCGTCGCCACGACTGCCACCAACAACTACGGCCGCGAAGGCACGCTGCTTCGTCTTGTACTGATATACAGCCTCGCGCTCGCCTGCCTGATGGGGCTGCTCGTATCTCTGCTTGCCTACGTGCCCTGGCTCACGCGGCTTGCACTTCGCTAGACGCTACGGCGCGAGCAGCATGCGGAGATCGCGAAGGTTGTTTCCCGTGCGCCCTGTTGTAATCGCATCCCCCAGCAATACGAATAGAGAATGACTGTCGAAGGCTGCCAGCGCCCTGTCGACCCTGTACCCCTCGCGCGCCGCCCGAGCCAGTGTCTCGCCATCGACTATTCCGCCTGCGGCAGGACTGTTCCCGTCGACGCCATCGCTGCCCGCGCTCAGAACCGTGATGGGATGTCCCGCAATCAATTCACACGCCAAGAGCGCGAACTGTTGATTGCGTCCGCCTTTGCCTGTCGCGGAACTCGGCACAGCAACCGTCACTTCACCCGCCGAGAGCAGGCACACCTTCGAATGCACTCGCCGGAGCGCCTGTACGCGATCAACCAGGTACTCCGCCGCGCGGTTCGCGCTCCAGTCATCGCACGTGTCGTCCGTCACCACATGCCAGCCCAGTTCAGCCGCTCGCCTTGCCGCCGCCGCCCCCAGCGTCGAGCTATCCAGCAGCACCGACCAGCGCGACCGCGCAAAAACCGTCTCTCCGGGCTTCGGCGTCTCTCGCAGCGAGCGCGCCTTCAGATGCGCCGCAACTGTGGCGGGTAATCGCTGCACCAACCCGTACTCCTCTGCGATGCGATAGACATCGTCCGCTGTGCTGCGATCAGGCATCGTCGGTCCGGAGGAGAGCGCGTCCAGCTCTCCCGGGGGAACATCCGAGACAAGGATCGTCAGCTGCTCCGCCGGTGCCGCTGCGGCCGCGAGTCTTCCTCCCTTCACGGCCGACAGATGCTTCCGAACGGCATTGATGGCGGCAATCGGCGCACCGCTCTCCACCAGCGCCTTGTGAGTTGCTGCAATGACCTCGAGCGGTGTGCCGATGTCGAGAAACTGCTCCACCAGCGACGATCCTCCACCGCTGATCAGGAAGACGACGAGGTCCCGCTCAGTGAGTTTTGCCAGGATTCGTAGGATCGCCTCGGCCGCCTGCACCGATCCTATGTTCGGACTGGGATGCCCTCCGTGAAAGACCTGGAGTCTCCACGATGGCGCGTCGAACGGCTCCGGCGCAACGACGACGCCCTCAAATCGCTCCGCAGCCTTTCCCGCTTGGCGCAGAAAGGCTAGAGTCATCGTCGAGGCTGCCTTGCCAAGCGCGATCAGAACACAGCGTTCGAACTGGCGAAGCGCATAGCGATGTCCGTCGACCTCCATCGACTCGCCGTCGAACCGTATGCGGCTCTCGATTGCCAACTCGACGCGCGAGGCTTTCAGGGCATAGGCGAAGATATCGATCGCGTCTTCGCGCGCGATTCCCATTACTACGTGACCGCCATCGTCTTGAGATCTGGCGAGACGGACAATCTCGCCTCGGTCCGGGCCTGCACCTCAGCCGCTCTGACCCCCTCGGCCACCTCCGTCAGGACCAGCCCCTCGCGCGTCACCTTGATCCAGCCCAGCTCCGTCACGATGTCGTGCACAACATGCGTTCCGGTCAAGGGCAGCGTGCAGCGCTTCAGAATCCGCGACTCGCCATCTTTCGTCTGGTGCTCCATTGCGACGATCACGCGTCGCGCTCCCGCCACCAGATCCATTGCGCCGCCCATGCCCTTCACCATCTTGCCAGGGATCGTCCAGTTCGCCAGGTTGCCTTCTTCATCCACCTGCATGGCGCCGAGCACACTCATATCCATGTGGCCGCCGCGAATCATCGCGAACGACTCATCGCTGGCGAAGTACGAACATCCCGGAAGCTCTGTCACCGGCTGCTTACCTGCGTTGATCAGATCAGGATCGGCCTGCTCCTCAGACGGTGGAGGACCGACGCCGAGCATCCCATTCTCCGACTGAAAGATGACATCCACTCCCGCCGGCAGATACGAGGCGATCATCGTAGGCAGACCGATTCCGAGGTTGACATAGAAGCCGTCGCTGACCTCTTTCGCGATCCTTCGCGCGATCCTCTCCTTGCCGTTCATGCCGTGCCTCCTGCCTGCTGCGCCTTGATAAATCTCGACTCGATCGGCTTCAGATAGCGCTCGCCCACAACGACACGCTTCACGTAGATCCCCGGTGTCACGATGTGGTCCGGGTCCAGCTCTCCCGGCTCAAAAAGCTCTTCCACCTCAGCGATCGTCATCGTCGCGGCCGTCGCCATCGCCGGGTTGAAGTTCCGCGCCGTCTTCCGATACACCAGATTGCCGAGCCGGTCGCCCTTCCACGCCTTCACCAGCGCAACGTCGGCACGCAGTGCTGTCTCGAGCACATAGGTCCGGTCGCCGATCTGCCGCGTCTCCTTGCCCTCAGCCACAATCGTTCCCAGCCCCGTCGGCACGTAAAACGCGGGAATCCCCGCGCCGCCGGCGCGAATCCTCTCCGCCAGCGTGCCTTGGGGGATCAGCGTCAGGTCCAGCTCGCCCTTCAGCACAAGCTGTTCGAGCCTTCGGTTCTCCCCCACGTAGCTGCCGATGTGCGAGGCGATCATGCCTGCCTCAAGCATCAGCCCCATGCCGAAGCCATCCACGCCCATGTTGTTGCTGATCGTATTCAGCCCGGTGATGCGACGCTTCACCAGCGCCGCGATCAGGTTCTCCGGGATGCCGCACAACCCGAAGCCCCCGAGCATGATCGTCGAACTGGGCGCAATGTCCGCGACCGCCGCATCTGCTGACGAGACCACCTTGTTCATGCTTCTCTATCCTTGCGACCTACTTCTGCGTCGAGAAGGTAAACGTCGTCATGCTGTGCCGCGTCTCGCCTGGCTTCAGCTCCGTGCTCGGGAACGACGGATGATTCGGGGAGTCAGGAAAGTGCTGCGTCTCCAGGCACAGGCCCGCATTCTTGACGTACGCCCATCCGCCAGGCCCTTTCGAGCTGCCGTCCAGAGAGTTGCCTGTGTAGAACTGCACTCCCGGTTCCGTCGTCGTCACCGTCAGAACGCGGCCGGTCGCCGCGTCGTAGACACGCGCCGCTGTCTTCAGCTCTCCACTGGCCCCGCGCAGCACCCAGTTGTGGTCGTAGCCGCCGGCGATCTTCAGCTGCTCGAAGTTGTCGTTGATGCGCTTGCCGATCACGGTGGACTTGCGGAAGTCCATCGGAGTTCCCTCCACCGGCGCCAGCACTCCCGTCGGAATCAACCCGGAATCCACCGGAGTGTACTTGTCCGCGGCAATCATGATCTCTTCGTTCAGAATCGGCCCCGCTCCCTCGCCCCCGAGGTTGAAGTAGGCATGGTTCGTCAGGTTGACCACCGTAGGCTTGTCAGTCGATGAGCTGTAGTCGATCCGCAGCGCATTGTGATGCAGCGTGTAACGCACGTGCACTGTAAGTGTGCCCGGATATCCCATATCGCCGTCCGGGCTGACAAGCGTGAGCTCTACACCCTCGGCCACCTCGCGGGCCTTCCATACCTTCGTGTCGAATCCTGCCGTGCCGCCGTGAAGAGAGTTCGGGCCATTGTTGACCGGCACGTGGTAGGTCTTGCCTTCAAGCGTGAACTTCCCTAGTGCAATGCGGTTGCCGTAACGCCCGACGATCGCCCCAAAGTGCGGCTTCGGATCGTCCAGGTATCCCTTCACCGAGTCATACCCCAGCACGACATTGGACATCTTTCCATTCCGGTCCGCCGTCTTCACAGAGACGAGGCGCGCTCCATAGGTTGTAATCCGCGCCGTCACTGCATCGCTCTTCAGGGTGTAGACATCCACTGACGTACCGTCCGGCATGGTGCCGAACGATGCCTTCGTTACTGAACCATGTGCAGCCATCGCGGTTGTCATGCTAAGCAGCATAATCCTTAGCCATCGCGTCGTCATGCGTCCCTCTAGCTTTCTCATATTCCAAACAGGTCCCATAGAGCCTTCCGTCAGCGACTCCATTTTTCGCGTTCCGGTGCAACTCCGTCACTATACTGCACACTCCAGTGACCGCCAAACGAACTGGTCAGTCAAACAGACGATAAGATGGATCGTCGCTTCAATCCATCCCCAAAGGAAGCTCATGATTCAGCGCAGAAGCCCGCTCTCCTCCTCGCCGTCGTGCTCCTCTGCATCACTGCCCTCGCTCCATCCGCCGCCGTTGCCGCGCCTCCCGATCACTGGGTCGGCAACTGGGCGACTTCGCCGGTGGCTTTGCCCAATCCCGAAGGGAAATACGGCGCCTCCGACACGACCTATCGCGAGATCGTCCACATCTCGCTCGGCGGCGACTCGGCCCGCGTCATCCTCACCAACGAGTTCGGCCTGGACTCCCTGACCGTCAGCTCCGCCTTCATCGCCCTGCGTACCACCGGCAGCGAGATCGACGCGACCACCGCCCGGCCCTCACCTTCGGCGGACACACCACCTCACCATCCCCCCGGGCGCGCTCATCGTCAGCGACCCGGCCGCCCTGAAGCTGCCCCCGCTGTCAGACGTTGCGGTCAGCATCTTCGTCCCCACACAGCCCCTCCAGCAGGTCACCCATCACAGCTTTGCCAACCAGACCAGCTACACCGCTCCGGGCAACGTCGCCGGAGCGAAGTCCTTCGCCTCGCCCACAGAGATCACCAACTGGCCCTTCCTCAAAGGCATCGACGTCCGCGCCGACGATAAGAGCTCGGCCATCGTCACGTTCGGCGACAGCATCACCGATGGCGCGCGCAGCACTCGCGATGCCAACCATCGCTGGCCCGACGTGCTAGCCAGCCGCCTGCAGGCGGACAAGAAGCTCCGCAACCTCGCCGTGCTCAATGAAGGCATCGGAGGAAACCGCGTCCTTCACGACGTAACAGGTCCGAGCGCCTGGCGCGGTTTGACCGCGACGTCCTCGCACAGGCAGGCGTCAAGTACCTCATCATCCTCGAGAGCATTAATGACATCGGCCACGCGCAGGACCCGGTCAAGCCTTACGACGTCGTCTCGGCGGATGACCTGATCGCCGGCCTCAGCCAACTCGCCACCCGCGCCCACACGCACGGCATCAAGGTATATGGCGACGCTGACGCCTTACGTGGGCGCCAAATACGCTTCACCCTCCGGAGAGGCGATGCGCCAGGCTGTCAACCACTGGATCCGCACCACCAACGTCCTCGACGGCTTCATCGACTTCGACAAAGCCACACAGGACCCCGCGAATCCGGCCGTCTTCTCTTCCTCGGCCGATGGCGGCGACCACCTTCAACCCCGGCGACGCCGGCTACAAGACGATGGGCGACTCCATCGATCTGAAGCTATTTACCAAATAACCCGTCGAGACCGCGGATCGTCCAAAGCTACATGGCTGATCCGTCCGTCCGGCAAGCCGATCTCAGCGACGTAGGCGGGCTTGCGCCGCTGCGCGCGCTGCTCTGGCCCGATGCTACTGTCGCCGAGCACCGCGCCGAGATCGAGCACCTGCTCAAAACGAAGATGTGCGGGACTCTCCCATCCACGATCTTTATCGCGCCCGACGACGGCGGTAGAATCACAGGCTTTCTGGAAGTGGGCCTTCGCTCTCACGCCGACGGTTGCGATCCAGCCCGGCCTGTGGGCTACGTCGAAGGCTGGTTCGTCCTCGAACAGCACCGCAGAAAAGGGATGGGAGGTGCCCTGCTGCGAGCAGCAGAGAACTGGGCCCGCAGCCTCGGATGCAAGGAGATGGCGTCCGATACCTGGAGCGACGAGCGTAACTCCCTGAAGGCGCATCAGGCCCAAGGCTTCGAGATCGTCGACCGCTGTATTCACTTCCGGAAATTGCTCTAACGCCAAAAACAAAAAGGCAGCTGCCCGGACCCGCCTGGCAGCTGCCCTCGTATTCAGATATCTACTTCAGTTCAAATTCTGCGAAAAAGTAACCGATCTCGAACGCCGCCGTATCCTCAGCGTCCGAGCCGTGGATGGCGTTCTCGCCGATCGAAGCCGCGAACTTCTTGCGGATCGTTCCCTCCTCCGCCTGGGCCGGGTTGGTCGCGCCCATCAGCTTGCGCAGCTCGGCGATCGCGTTCTGCTTCTCGAGAACCATCGGGAAGATCGGCCCGCTCGACATGAACTCCGTCAGTTCGCCGAAGAACGGACGCTCCTTGTGGACGTAGTAGAAGCCCTCAGCCTGCGCCTTCGAGATGGAAACCTTCTTGATCGAAACGATCTTGAATCCGGCCTTCTCAATCTCGGCCAGGATGGCGCCGGAGTGTCCCTTTTTGACTGCGTCCGGCTTGATGATGCTGAATGTGCGCTGTGACAACGTAGCTCTCCTTGCTGTTTTCTGATGATTTCAGTGTAAAGCAAGCACCCGAATGGGTCATGGCGCACTCACGCGGGCAGACGCATCCTACCTCCATGCGGAACTTCGCATGGATATGGTTCGCCGGTTTTGCAGCGTGGGTCGTAGATGGCCTCATCAGCCTCCGGCTCCACTCCATGCAGCACGCCCAGCTCGCCTTCCTGGTGGCGATGGTCTTCCTCGCCGCCGGCTTCTTCTACCGGCGGCAGCAACGATAGCCTTACGCCTTTCCCAGCACCCGAGCCATGGCCTCGCCGATCTCAGCCGGCGACTTCACCACCGTGATGCCCGCCGCCTCCATCGCCTTCATCTTCTCCGCGGCCGTTCCTTCGCCGCCCGAGATGATCGCGCCCGCGTGGCCCATGCGCCGTCCCGGAGGAGCCGTCTGACCGGCGATAAACCCGACCACAGGCTTCTTTACGTTCTCCTTGATGTACTTCGCCGCCGCCTCTTCCGCCGTGCCGCCGATCTCCCCGATCATGATGATCGCCTCGGTCTCCGGATCCTCATTCAGCAGCTTCAGCGCATCGATGTGCGTGGTCCCGATGATCGGGTCGCCGCCGATGCCGATCGCCGTCGACTGTCCGATCCCGCGCGTCGTCAGCTGGTACACCGCCTCGTAGGTCAGCGTGCCCGACTTCGACACGATGCCGACCGAGCCTTCCTTGTGAATTCGGCCCGGCATAATGCCGATCTTCGCCTTGCCCGGCGAGATCACGCCCGGGCAGTTCGGCCCGATCAGCCGCGACTTCGACCCCTTCACAACCTCCCAAGCCTTGACCATGTCCAGCACCGGAATGCCCTCGGTGATGCAGATCACCAGCGGCAACTCGGCCGAGACCGCCTCAAGAATTCCATCCGCAGCGAACGGCGGTGGCACAAAGATCACCGTCGCATTCGCGCCCGTCTCCTTCACTGCCTCCTCGACGGTGTTGAAGACCGGCCAGCCCTCATGCGTCGTCCCGCCCTTGCCCGGCGTCACGCCGCCCACAACCTTCGTGCCGTACTCGGCGCACGCCTTCGCGTGGAAGGTACCCTCACGCCCGGTGATTCCCTGCACGATCAGCCGCGTATTCTTATCAACCAGAACTGCCATTACTTACCACCTTTCGCCGCGGCTACCGCCAAATCAGCAGCTTCCTTCATCGTTGCACCGACACTGAACTTCAGCCCCGACTCCTGCAGAATCTTCCTGCCCTCTTCGACGTTCGTGCCCTCAAGCCGCAGCACGATCGGAAGCTGCACATTCAGCTTCTTCGCCGCCGCGACCACCGCCGTCGCCAGCACATCCACGCGCAGAATGCCGCCGAAGATGTTGATGAAGATCGCCTTCACATTCTTGTCGCTCAGCAGAATCCCAAACGCGTTCTCGATCTGCTCTTGGTTGGCGCCGCCGCCTACGTCGAGAAAGTTCGCCGCCTTGCCGCCGGCGTACTCGATGATGTCCATCGTGGCCATCGCCAGGCCGGCGCCGTTCACCATGCAGGCGATGTTGCCGTCGAGCTTGATGTAGTTCAGCGCAAACTTGCTCGCCTCGACCTCCAGCGGATCTTCCTCGCTCAGGTCGCGCAGTTCCTTCAGATCCTTGTGCCGGAACATCGCGTTGTCGTCGAAGTTGATCTTGCAGTCCAGCGCCAGCAGCTTGTCGTCCTTCGTCGTGATGAAGGGGTTGATCTCCATCAGCGTCGAGTCCGTCTCGACAAACGCCTTGTACAGCCCGAGCATGAACTTCACAGCGTCGTTAGTCTGCGTGGGCTTCAGCCCCAGCTTGAACGCCAGCTTCCTCGCCTGGTACGGCTGCAGCCCAACCGCCGGGTCGATGTACTCCTTGTAGATCTTCTCCGGAGTCGCGTGCGCGACCTCCTCGATCTCCATGCCGCCCGCCTGCGACGCCATGAACACCAGCCGTGCAGCCGCGCGATCGAGCACGATGCCGAGATAGAGCTCGCGGTCGATCGCCGAGCCTTCTTCGATCAGCAGGCGCTGAACCTTCTGCCCCTGTGGCCCCGTCTGGTGCGTCACCAACTGCATCCCGAGGATCGTCTTCGCCGCCTTCGATGCGTCCTCCAGCGTCTTCACCACCTTGACGCCGCCACCCTTGCCACGGCCACCGGCATGAATCTGCGCCTTGACCACCACCACCGCGTTGCCCTTATCGAAATGGTCCTTGGCGGCCCTGTCTGCCTCTTCCAGCGTCTGAACCATCTCGCCGCCTGGAACCGGCACACCATACTTGCGCAGAATCTCTTTTGCCTGATACTCGTGAATTTTCATTAGTTACCTTTGAAATACCACCGCGAAAGAAGTGTAGCGGACGCTCGTAACCGCCCGCAATGCAAACTCGAACAACAGTGCGGTTATCGTCACTTCCTATTAAAATCAGATAAGAGCGCGCAATACCGTTGTGGCCGCGGCGGCCCATCCGCCGGTCGGGTCCTGCTACCCTTAACGTTGATGTCTCTCCATCTCAGACACCTCATCGAAGGCCGTGCCACGCTGACCCGCGAACAGGCTCACGAGCTGATGCAGCGGATCCTCGCCGGCGCGCTGAGCGATGTTGAGATCGCCGCCCTGCTCGGCGCGCTTGCCGCCCGCGGCGAGACCCCCGCCGAGGTTGCTGGCTTCGTCGACGCCATGCGCTCCGCCGTCACCTCCATCCCGCTCTCCGCCAACGAGCGCGAGACCCTCGTCGACACCTGCGGCACCGGAGGCGACGAAAGTCGCACCTTCAACATCTCCACCGCTTCAGCCCTCATCGCCGCGGCCGCTGGAGCCTCCGTCGCCAAGCACGGCAACCGCGCCATCACCTCGCAGTGCGGCTCAGCCGACGTGCTCGAGGCCCTCGGCATCCCCGTCGATCTCTCACCCGAGCAGGCTTCCGATGCGCTCCGCCGCCACCGCTTCGCCTTCCTTCACGCGCCGTCGCTCCATCCCGCCATGAAGGCCGTCATGCCCGTCCGCAAGGCGCTCGGCGTGCGCACCGTCTTCAACCTTCTCGGCCCGCTCACGAATCCCGCCGGAGCCTCAGCACAGGTGATGGGCGTCTACGCGCCGAACGCCGTCCCTCTCGTCGCCGAGACGATGGCTCTGCTGGGCACGCGTCACGCCTTCGTCGTCCACGGGACAACAGATCCCGGTGCGGACGGCACCACCCGCGGCCTCGACGAGATCTCCATCTCCGGGCCCACACAGCTCGCCGAGGTCCACAACGGCGTCGTCACGCTTTCAACCATCACCCCCGAAGACGCCGGCCTGACGCGTGCCCCCATGGAGTCGCTACTCGGCGGCGACGCCCAGGCCAACGCCGCCATCCTCACCGAGATCTTCTCCGGCGAACCCGGCCCCCGGCGCGACGTCGTCCTGCTCAACGCCGCGGCCGTCCTCGTCGCCGCCGACCTTGCCCCCACCATCCCTGTAGGCGTCGGCCTGGCGGCCCGCACCATCGATACCGGAGCGGTTACAAACCTTCTCGATCGCCTGCGTAGGCGGTGATCGCTTTCGCGCAAATCGCACACCGGCGAGTACAATTTCACCTACGCAAGACAGGGAGCCTCCCTATGTCCTCATACCCGCCTGCGCCGGCCGTCTTTGACGCCACCATGGTCACCACGGCCCTTGAGCTGCCCGGTTACCGCATCGTTCGCAATCTCGGCGTCGTTCGTGGAATCATCGTCCGCTCGCGCTCCATCTTCGGAACCATCGGAGCCGGCCTGCAGACCATCGTCGGAGGCAACATCACCATCTACTCGCAGCTCTGCGAAAAGACCCGTCAGGACGCCTTCGCCATGATGATGCAGCACGCCGCCGAGCACGGCGCAAACGCCATCATCGCCGCCCGCTACGACGCCAACGAGCTCATGCAGGGCGTCACTGAGGTCCTCGCTTACGGAACCGCCGTCGTCGTCGAACGCATCTAATGCCGTCGAGCGGCCTGTAATACGTAACCAATACAGGTCCCTAACGATCACAGCCCGGTCGGGATTGGGACCCTCGATATCCACCGCTCCCCCCTCTCTCGCGCCATGTACGATAGCCAATAACCACAAGCGCAGCGAGGCTTCACCGCACCATGACCAACCCCGCCCCAGGCCGCATTGAGATCGGCCGTCTCGAAGTCATTACCGGCCCCATGTTCTCCGGCAAATCCGAGGAGCTCATCCGCCGCCTCAAGCGAGCCCGAATCGCGCGCCAGCGAGTCGCCTGCTTCAAGCCCGACATCGACCTCCGCTACCACCGCACCTCCATCGCCAGCCACTCCTCGCAGACGCACGACGCCTCCACCATCGCCCCCACCAGCGATCGCCTCCGCGACGAGCTCTTCGCCACCGGCAAAATCCACGAGTCCGACGTCATCGGCATCGACGAGGTCCAGTTCTTCGACGCCGACATCATCCCCCTCGCCCTCGAGCTCGTCCACCTCGGCAAGCGCGTCGTCCTCGCCGGCCTCGACACCACCTTCGCCAACGAGCCCTTCGGCCCCGTCCCCAACCTCATGGCCCTCGCCGACGAGGTCACCAAGCTCTCCGCCGTCTGCATGACCTGCGGCGCCCCCGCCATCCACACCCAGCGCCTCGGCCAGAGCCAGGAGCTCGTCGTCGTAGGAGCCGCCGGCCTCTACGAAGCCCGCTGCCGCGCCCACTTCCAGCCCTACGTCGACGAACACCACTCCGAACAACTCGAACTGCCCGCCGTCGGCTGATCGCTCCCCTCCTGCGCTATCCTTTTCTCTGCACTTCTGTTCCGGCACTAAAAATCAGTGAGTCTTCAGGAGAAGTCCCCGATGCGCCTTACCGCCGCTACCCTCGCCGTCACCCTCCTAGCCATCCCAGCTCTCGCCAAAGCCCCCAAGAACACCCTCACCGTTCCCCTCAAGACCTCCGACGGCAAGGACGCCGGAACCGCCACCTTCACCCCCGGCAAGAACAACCAGCTCACCATCAAGGTCGACCTCAAGAACCTCCCCATGGGCGAGCACGCCGTCCACATCCACGAGAAGCCTCTCTGCGAAGCCCCTGACTTCAAGTCCGCCGGCGGCCACTTCAATCCCACCACCAAGCAACACGGCATCCAGAACCCCATGGGCCACCATGCCGGCGACCTGCCCAAGAACGTCACCATCAGCGGCGGCGGAACCGGCTCGGCCACCTTCAAGGTCGACTACCTCTCGCTCGACCCCGCGGCCTCCGACTCCCTGTTTGCCAACGGTGGAACCTCCATCATGGTCCACGAGAAGGCCGACGACATGAAGACCGACCCCACCGGCAACGCCGGCAACCGCATCGCCTGCGGCGTAATCACGGCTCCCAAATAGCCGAGTCTCAACCTCTTGTCCCGATTCCGTTACGGCTCCGTGAACAACTCCTGCCGCCCATGCGTATAGCAAACGCATGGGCGTTCTTCACATGGCGATACCGCTACCGGCCAAATCACTCACCGGCCGAACCACCCGCAGGCCATCCGTTCGCTCGCAAGCCGCTCGTTCCACTCCGGATAACCCCCTTGGCCACACCCCTGTCACAATCGCCCCGCGCGGTACACTCGTACCATCTAAAACATTTGAGGCCATGTTGGAGCGAACGCCGGAACAGGAAGCCGCGCAGGAAGCTTTAGCCAGGCTGGTCCGCCAGTGCCTCGCCGGCGACGCCCACGCCTGGCAGCAGCTCGTCGTCTCCCAGCACCGGCGCATCTACGCCATCTGCTACCGCTTCACCGGCTCCGCCACTGACGCCGAGGACCTCACCCAGGACGTCTTCCTCAAGCTCTACAAGAATCTCTCCAGCTTCGATCTCAAGAAGGGAAGCTTCCAGACCTGGATCACCACGCTGGCCCGCAATCTCCTCGTCGACCACTTCCGCCGCACCCGGCTCGACCGCGCCTCCGACTCCCTCGACGCCACCTTCGACGGCGAAGAAGACGGCCCCACCATGGCCGACCGCCTCGCTGACCCGCGTCCCTCGCAGGAGCACCACGTCTCCTCCCTCGAGCAGAAGACCCGCATCCAGGCCGCCCTCAAGCAGCTCTCCCCCGAGCTTCGCGAGGCTGTTATCCTTCGCGACCTCGAGGACATGGACTACAAAGAAATTGCACAGGTTTTACGCATCCCCGAAGGAACCGTGAAGAGCCGCATCAGCCGCGGTCGCGGGGAACTCGCAAGACTGTTACAACGTATAGAAAAGCAGGCCTAGATTAGCGGTAACGAGGTCTGAGCAGAACGATAGAAAGAGAGGTGGTTTCAGGTGGCAGACATCAATCAATTCGGTACCGCGCAGCCCTCCCGGTCTCCTGACCCGGCACACTGCGCCCAGTGCGAGGCCATGCTGGCCGACATCTTCGACAAGACCCTCTCGCCCGAGCAGCAGGCCGTCTTCGACCGTCACCTGGCCACCTGCCCCGACTGCTCCCGCATGTTCATCGACGCCCAGCGCGGCGCCGCCTGGCTCGAGATGCTGCACGACTCCCGGCCCGAGCCCTCGGGCGATCTGCTGGCGCGTATCCTCTCCACCACCGGCCCAGTCGCCGATCTGCCCACCGTCTCCGCGACCCAGGCCAATACGCTCCTCGGACGCCCGATGCTCGTCGGCGCTCCCGTCCCCATCGCAGCCTACACCGCCAAGGTCCTCCCCTTCCGCCAACGCATCGCCTCCGCCTTCCGGCTCGAGGGCCTGCGCCACACCTTCATGCAGCCGCGTCTCGCCATGACCGCCGCCATGGCCTTCTTCTCCATCGCGCTCACCCTCAATCTCACCGGCATCCGCATCACCCAGCTCAAGCCGAGCGACTTCTCGCCCTCCAGCCTCAAACGAACCTTCTACGACACCAACGCCCGCGTCGTCCGCTCCATCGACAACCTGCGCGTCGTCTACGAACTCGAGTCGCGCGTTCGTGATCTGCAGCGCGACTCTGACTCCAGCAACACCCCGGCCCCTGAAAGCGCTCCCGCTCCCCAGAATCCCACTCCCCAGACTCCCGCTCCCCAGAACAGTCCCTCTGGCGATCAGCAGCCAAACGACCAGAAGACCCCCGAGCAGCAGAAGCAGAAGCAGTCCAGCCCGCGTCCTCGCTCCGGTTCCAGCCACCGTGACGACCCGCGGCATTCGCTTCTCTACACTGCCTCGCTTACCCAGCCCGGCTCTTCCCCCGAGACCGGCCTTGAGCCACGGAAACCCTTTGCGATCTTTACTCCCAACACCTTCAACCACGTACGTCAAGGGGGACAGGCATGAACTGCGCCAACCATCCAGAGCGAGAACGCGTCGCCTTCTGCCAGAACTGCGGCAAGGCGCTCTGCCAGGAGTGCGCCCGCACCGTCGGAACCGCTGTCTTCTGCGAGCCCTGCCTCGCAGCCCGCATCGCCGGCTCCCCCGGCACCGGCCCCGCCGCCGGAGGACCCTACGCCCCTCCGCCGCCTCCCGGCATCCCCATTCCTCCGGTCCCGTCCGGCGAGCCCAACCCCGGCCTCGCCTTCCTGCTCGGCTTCATTCCCGGCGTCGGTGCCATGTACAACGGCCAGTTCGCCAAGGGAATCGTTCACCTCATCGTCTTCGCCATCCTCGTCAGCCTCGCTCACGACAACGGGATCTTTGGCCTATTCGTCTTCGGCTGGATCTGCTATCAGGTCTTTGAGGCCTACCAGACCGCCCGCGCCCGCCGCGACGGAACCCCGCTCCCCAATCCCTTCGGCCTCAACGATCTCGGCGAGCGTCTCGGCTTCGGCAAGTCCTGGCCGGCAGCCACTACCCCCACTACAGCAGCCCCTCCCGCCCCGGAGACCGTTCCTCCAGCCGCCCCCTACACCTCGGCAGCGCCCTTCACTCCGCCGACCGCAGCCTATCAGCCGCCTCCCGCAAGCACGACCTGGGAGAGCTACGCTCCTCCAACCGCCTCCCGCGCCGCCTGGGATTACCAGACCGCCACAAACCCATACCTCAACACCCCTCCGGCGTTCGACCCCAACCTTCCCGAGCCGCGCAACCGCTTTCCAGCAGGAGCCATCTGGCTCATCGCCCTCGGCGCCATCTTCCTGATCGGGAACACAGGTCTCTTTCACCTCTTCCCCATGCGCCAGATCATTCCCATCTTCCTGATCGGGCTCGGCCTCTGGCTCTTCTACTACAAGATGACCGCCACCGGAGCCACGCTCGCCGACGACGGAACCCCGCTCTACCGCATGCGTCTCTTCAGCGCCCTGCGCGGCTCCATCTGGGTCATCCTCGTCGGAGTCCTGTTCCTGCTCTCGAACTTCAACATCCTCGGCTGGGGAAAGAGCTGGCCCCTGTTCATCATCGTCGCCGGTCTCATGACCTTCTTTGAGCGCACCGCCTACCAGTCGGTGGCCGTGCCTCCCGCCTATCCGGTTCCGCCCGTCGCGCCGGTCACTCCTCCAGCCTCAGCAACCACCATCATCCCCCCGGCCCCGCACGACGACTCGTCCACCCAGAGCAATCAGGAAGGGCGCTAAGAACGACCATGGCAAACCAGACACCGCCCTACCCACCACCTCCCGGCCCTCAGTACCCTCCTCCCCCGCAGGGCGACTGGCGCTACCAGCGCCGCGTCCTCCGCGAGCAGGCACGCCTCCAGCGCGATTACCTCCGCTATCAGCAGCAGGCTTATCGCGCCCAGCTCCGCAGAACCCGCCGTCCGTCGATCGTCGGCCCTCTTCTGCTGGTCTCCATCGGCGTCATCTTCCTGCTCATCCAGACCGGCCAGATCTCCGTGAGCTTCTTCTGGGCCTGGTACGGCCGCTGGTGGCCCGTTCTGCTCATCGGCGTCGGAGTCATCATGCTCCTCGAGTGGGCCTGGGACCAGTACTTCCACGCGGGCGAGCCTATCCGCCGACGCTCCCTCGGCGGCGGAGTCTTCACCCTCCTGCTCCTCTTCGGACTCCTCGGAATCTTCTTCAGCGGCATGCACAGCGGCACCTTCAGCCACACCTTCAACATCAACCCCGACAACATGGACGAGTTCCTCGGCGACAAGCACGAGAGCGATCAGACCCTCACCCAGCCCTTCACCGCAAGCGCGCTCACCATCGACAATCCCCGCGGCGACATCAGCGTCTCCGGAACCAGTGACGACAACCAGGTCCACGTCCAGGTACACAAGCAGGTCTACACCCGCTCCGACTCCGAGGCCGACTCCCGCGCCCAGCAGCTCTCTCCCAAGCTCGATACCGAGGGCGCTAATCTCAAGCTCTCCATACCCTCCGTCGAAGGCAGCCGCGCCGACCTCACCGTCACCGTCCCCCCCGCCGCATCCATCACCGTCTTCTCCAACCGCGGCGACGTCCGCGTCGCCTCCGTCAAAGCTCCCGTCGCGGTCACCGCCAACCACGGCGACGTCACCTTCACCGCAATCACTGGCCCGGCCAACGCCCGCATCAACAACGGCGACTCCTCCTTCTCCGCCCACTCCGTCACCGGCCCAGTCTCTGTCGAGGGCCGCGCCCGCGACCTCTCCTTCTCCGAGATCACCGGTACCGCCTCCATGGACGGCGAGTTCTTCGGCTCCACCCACCTCCAGCACATCACCAGCGACATCCGCTTCCACACCAGCCGCACCGACCTCCGCCTCGCACGCCTCGACGGCGAGATCGAGATCAGCCCCAGCGCCGACCTCAGCGCCGACCAGGCCCTCGGCCCCCTCACCCTCGCCACACGCAACCGCAACATCACCCTCGACCGCGTCGCCGGCAACGTCTCCGTCACCAACCGCAACGGCTCCGTCGAGCTCACCGCCGCTCCCCCGCTCGGCAACATCACCGTCGAGAACCGCAACGGCTCCGTCAACCTCACCCTACCCGAGCAGGCCGGCTTCACCGTCCAGGCCGAGACTACCAACGGCGACCTCGAAAACGACTTCTCCCTCTCCGAACATGGCAGCGACGACTCCAACCGCAAGTCCTTCAACGGCGTCGTCGGCAAAGGCGGCCCGCTCGTTCGCGTCACCACCAGCCAGGGAGACATCGCCCTCAAGAAGGCCTCTGTCGCCCCGCTCCCGCCCGCGCCTCCCCCGCCGCCCAAGATCTCCATCCGCACCGACGACGGCTCCGTCATCATCGGCAAAGAGGGCGTCAACATCTCGAGCGGCGACGGCTCCTCTGTCATCGTCGACAAGAACGGTGTCCGCATCAACACCAACCCCGACGGCTCCAGCGTCTACATCAACAAGGGCACCAAACTCACCACCAACGTCGACGGCTCCCGCGTCTACGTAGGCGCCGACGGGACCCGCTACACACGCAACGCCGACGGCTCCAAGACCTACAAGGGCAAAGACGGCACCAGCATCGTCATCAACGCCGACGGCTCCCGCATCTCCAAATCCCCCAGCGGCAAGGCCCTCTCCGACTCCGAGATCGACGCCCGCATCGCCCAGGCCGAGCGCGACGCCGACAAAGCCGCCGCCGACCGCGACGCCCAACGCTCCGCTCGCAACAAGTAATCCCTGAAAATATCCCGGCTGTGATTTTCAGGGACATCTGATAAGCTCTCGCCCATGAATCTCTGGGAAAAAGGACTCACTGTCGCTGTCGGTGGTGTGCTTCTGTTCTTCCTGAGCTTCGCGCCCGGCGCTGGCCCCTGCGGTCCGAGCACGCCAATAGGAATGTGCATGATGCTCGCCGGAATGTGCGCGGTTCCGGTGGGTGTACTTATCCTTCTGGTAGCGATCATAAAGAACTTTGTCGCATGGCCGTTCGCTGGCGCCATGGCCCCGTCCACGTTCCAAGCAAACACTGACTCTATTTCGGGGTCACACTGAGATTCACATCGATGGAATGGCTCAGCGCCGTTCCGGGATCGGTGTCACTGGCGACGATCTTTAAGGAATACTTGCCTGGCGCGACAGATCCCGGCAACTTCCCGCTGCATGCCGTCAGGCCGATCCCAACCCGGCCATCGCCACCATGAGCAGAAAGCGCAGCAGCGGGTAACGCGTGCGCCTGCCGGCTAACCCGAAGAGCGCGGCGAAGGGAATAATCCAACCTGCCTCTGCTATTCCGCCCACGGCGCCGTAGCCCGTCGATCGTCCCACCTGGTCTCCGTACCCGGGAACGTCACTAGTCTCAATATCCAGCTTGATGGTCTGGATACCGCCGGACAGTGGCTTCGAGGGCGTTCGTTCAAATAAGCACTGCGCGTGTTCCGGAAGCGGAGAGCAGGAGAGTGCCACAGAACGAGGGAAGCCTCGCGGGATTTGCAAAGATGTTGTTTTCGATGATCGAATGCCCATAATGCCAGACCAGCGATTGTCCGCCATAGATCGTGTTGTTGGTCTCGATGAGTGTCGGCCTTGGCGTAATCCCACCTGCAATCTGGAGCTGATCGCCCATATATTCTGTCTGAGCATAATCGGGGGGTCTATTCCCGTAGATCAGGTTCTGCACTATAACCAGCTTCTGTGCCACCTCGTACTGGAAAGGAACATAGATGCCGGGCTCACCCTGGGCAATGTTATTGCGAATGATATTGTTCTTCAGCACTACATTGTGAGTTCTGTTGATGTAGATTCCCGCACCAATAGCCGAGGCTTGACCTGATATCAGGCCCCGAGTGACGTCATTGTTCTCGATAGTATTTCCAACGATCTGCGGACTATCGGCGTCCACAACGCTGACACCTCTCCCCACCCCAGAAACGCCTGTAAAGCGAGCTCCACAGGTCGTCGCTCCAATGCCACTGTAGAAATTGCCTCTGATGTTATTGCTATCAATGGTCGGGCTTGAGTGGCCTTCAACATAGATGCCGTAGTTCGCGTTGTTGATGACCGCATTATTCGAGAGGGTCGGGGAAGCAGCGTTTACATAGACACCTCCACCTCGGGAACAATCGTCGGCATTGATGTGCCCACCCTGAATCGTGAACCCATTCAATACCGCGCTTGACACCTCGCCGGTCTGGAAGGCCACAACAGGCCCATCGCCTGATCCGTTGATAATGATTGCCGACGCGCCTGAAAAGGACGTGGCTCCGCTGGTAACGGTGATGGCCTTGCCTTTGAAGTCAATGTTCTCGTTATACGTTCCCGGGGAGACTAGAACGGTGTCTCCGTTCGCGGCGCGTTCAATCCCAGCCTGAATCGTCGGCACATCGGCTGGTACATGGATCGTGCTCTGCGCCAGGGCGCCAGCGGATAGCAATGCAAGCCACAGCCCAAAGAAAGGCTTGCCTCTATGCCATGACCGGTTGATTCGTAACCCTGACAACTCTACGAAGGCGTTAGAACCCAACATCTGTCTTTCCAAGCGATGCTCCGTTCAAATACGAAGATCGCGTCTGCTGAGCCTCAAAAATGCTACCCATGCATCTGTTTCTAAAAGCTTTTTGGTCGCCCAAGTATAACGGGTAGTCGCCTAAGACCTGGAAACCTTTCTCTTGACATGCAACTAAATGGTTGCCTATTATTCCCCCATGGACGACGCTGACCTCGTCTTTCGGGCCCTCGCAGATCCCAGCCGCCGCCTGCTCCTCGACCGGCTCTTCGCCCGCAACGGTCAGACCCTCGGCGAGCTCTGCAACGGCATCGACATGACCCGTCAGGCTGTCACCAAGCATCTCCGCATCCTCGAGGAGGCCAACCTCATCGCCACCCGCCGCCGCGGACGCGACAAGCTCCACTTCCTCAATCCCGTCCCCATCCACCAGATCGCCGACCGCTGGATCAACAAGTATGAGCGCATCCCCCTCCGCGCCCTCGCCGATCTCAAACGTTCCCTCGAAACCCCAACAGGAGAAGACCAATGAACACCGAAGCAGCCGCAGCCACCATGGCCCCCGTCACCAAACCCGCCCCACCGGAGTTCGTCTACGTCACCTACATCCGCTCCACCATGGACAAGGTCTTCGCCGCCCTCACCCAACCCGAGTTCACCCGCGCCTACTGGTGCCAGATCACCCAGGAGTCCACTTGGCAGCCCGGCTCCCCCTGGATCGTCAAGGCCCCCGACGGCCGAATCGCCGACACCGGCGAGGTCCTCGAGTACGACCCTCCCCGCCGCTTCGCCGTCTCCTGGCGCCACGAGATCAAGCCCGAGATGAAGACCTCCGGATTCTCCCGCTGCGTCTTCGAACTCGAGCAAGCCAGCGACGCAATCAAGCTCACCATCACCCACTCCATCGGAACCATGGACCCCGCCGACCCCAACACCGCGAAGTTCTTCCAGTCCATCGGCGGTGGCTGGCCCGCCGTCCTCGCCTCCCTCAAGAGCTACCTCGAGACCGGCGAACCCCTCGAAGCCACGAAATACTGGCCGAAAGTAATGTAACCACGACAGGCACAGATAGCTCGCACGCAGCTATCTGTGCCGCTCTCGCCGATCGCTGGATCAACAAGTACGAGCGCATTCCGCTCCGCGCCCTCGCCGATCTCAAACGCTCCCTCGAATCAGGACCCAAATCAGGACCCCAAACAGGAGAAGACCAATGACCACTGAAGCCAAACCCGCTTCCGCCCCTGCCCCCATCGCCACCACCCCCAACGGCGACCAGTTCACCGCCGCCTAGTGGGGAGGCGTCACTCACGACACCACCTGGAAGCCCGGCTCCGCCTGGTCCCTCAAGCTCCCCGACGGCCGCGTCGCCGACTCCGGCGAGATCGTCGAGTACGACCCGCCCCGCCGCCTCGTCCTCGCCTGGCGCCACCAGCTCTCCCCCGAGCTCAACGCCGAGGGCATCTCTCGCTGCGCCATCGATCTCGAACCCTTCGGCGACTCCGTCAAACTCACCGTCGTCCATTCCATCGGCAAGCGCGAATCCAGGTTCCTCCAGGCCGTCTCCACCGGCTGGCCCGCCATCCTCTCCGGCCTCAAGAGCCTCCTCGAGACCGGCGAGCCCATCGCATTCCCGAAGACCCAGCCACAAAAAGCGGAGTAGCCGAAGCAATGTAACCGGAAAACGTGACAGGCTGCCCGATCCATCCTCGGGGAGCCTGTTCCTTCAAGCCCCACCGCTTGAAGCCTGAAGTTTATTAACTACTTCGAATCACAAAATCTCATTTAGACTTCCCCTGCTTCCAACGAGGGAAATTTCATGGCCGCAGCATCGCCCGCTCAACCCACTCCGGAGCGCTTCTTCAACTTCGTTAACGCCCACCAGCAGACCGAGGCCATGAAGGCCGCCCTCGAGCTCGAACTCTTCACCGCCATCGCCGAAGGCAACACCACCGCCCAGGCAATCGCCCAACGTTGCAACGCCTCCGAGCGCGGAATCCGCATCCTCTGCGACTTCCTCACCATTCACGGCTTCCTCACCAAGCAGGATACGAACTACGCTCTCGCTCCCGACTCCGCCCTCTTCCTCAACCGAAACTCCCCCGCCTACGTCGGATCGGCCGCCGACTTTATGCTCACCCCCCGCATCCGCGAGGCTCACAGCCGCCTCACCGACGCCGTACGCCAGGGAGGAACCGCACTCGGCCAGGGAAACATGGATCCCGAAAACCCCGACTGGGTCAAGTTCGCCAAGGCCATGATGCCCCTCAGCAGTATTCCCGCGCAGATGGCAGCGGCTGAACTGCGCAAAGGCGGCGAATCGCACAAGGTCCTCGATATCGCCGCCGGCCACGGCATCTATGGAATCTCAGTGGCGAAGCAAAACCCCGACGCACACATCTACGCCGCCGACTGGAAGAACGTCCTCGAGGTCGCCGCGAAGAACGCCGAGCAGATGGGAGTCGCCGATCGCTACCACCTCATCCCCGGCAGCGCCTTCGAGACCAGCTTCGGAGAAGGCTACGACCTCATCCTGCTCCCCAACTTCCTCCATCACTTCGACCCACCCACCTGCACCACGCTCATGCGCAAGGTCAGAGCCGCACTCCAGCCCGGTGGCCGCGCCGCAATCGTCGAGTTCGTCCCGAACCCCGACCGCATCTCGCCTCCCACCGCCGCCGCCTTCAGCCTGGTCATGCTCGCCACCACTCCCGCCGGCGACGCCTACACCTACGCCGAACTCGACCAGATCGCAAAGGATGCCGGCTTCACCCGCACCGAACTCCTCCCGACGCAGGTAGGCATCAGCAGAATCGTCATCGCCTACACGTGACGGTCGCACGTTTCGGCCTCCTGTACCTGAATCATGGTCGTTGGAAAAGGCCAGCAGATCATTCCGGAGGCATGGGTCGAAAGGAGCACACACGCAACAGAAATGGTCCATCTCGGACATATGAATCTCGCAGGGCACGAGATCTGTGGTGGGTTGAATATGGAGGAGTGCGTCTCGCCGAAGCAACCTCTGCCTGGTATGTACTCTGCTTAACTCTGCTTGATTGATTGCGGTGGGCCCACATCTCAATTATCCTCTTCGCAAGCAAGACCAGAGGCAACCGGAAAGTGGCGTCGTTCACCTTCCAGTACATTCGGGCTTAGCGTTGGCACAGGTGGGCGGTGCGCCCTGGACTGTGGGTTCGAGGTCAGGCCAATAGGGGCTAGTCTTGAGTTGTGAACAGAAGTCCGCAAGGAACTTGTCCTTGTCCGGCCTTTCGGGAGGCCAGGTTTTGTCGAATAGCTTCCATGCCAGATCGGAGTGCCCTGTGTAAATAAGACTGAGCATATTTCCCCAGAACCATGAGCCAATGCCGCCTGGAAACGGATGGTCCGCGGCGAAAGCCTCACGGGCTACCTTGGTCGTCTCTTTCCACTCCTCCGGCGTCGGTGCCGGATACACCGTGACGGTCAACGGAACTGATACTCCGACGCTCGTCGACACTGCGAAGAACGGCGCGGCCAACACCTACATCTACCCCAACATCCCTGTCGGCAATCAGCCCGTCATGGTCACGGCGGCCTCCACCGGTGTTATCACGTTGCTGGTCGTGGAATTCACGAATGTGGGTCCGTCGCCGATGGATGGCCACGCATTCGGCCAGTGCACCGACGGTGACGGTTGTCAGTTCCAGGTGCCAATCAATACAGCCTCGTTCTCCGTGTCCGGCAACGACATCGTCTGGACGTGGTGCGGAAGCGATCACGGTGGAGCCTTCCCGCAGCTGGGGACGCAGCCAGCTAACGACTACACGCTCATCAGTTCAGGACTACCAGGAGAATCTATGGGTGAGTACCGGGTGCAGACGACGGCGGGGAGCACATACTCGCAGTGGGGGATCGACGTGGGCTTTGCGATGGCGATTGCCATCAAGGGTAAGTAGGCAAGCGGGAAGGTCTTCGGATCCGGAGCGCATGCTCGGCGTCAATCAGGTGGCAAATGTTGCAGGATATTCATTTGCAGACTATGCAAACGTATGCATATGGAGTAGACTTCGTCGGTTGGCGAAAGGAGCCAACGTACGCACTCCCGCTTCACACGAGGTGTGCAGCATGCCGAGCAGTATCAACTACCTCCCCACACTAACCCCTGCCGATGTCTTGATAGGGACAGCCTTTCTAAGGCGCGGCGAACCCAAAACCATCGACTTCCCCAGGATCGGTGCGACCGATCCCACTAAGGAGATCGCTTCTCATTGGAAGAAGCAGTGGCCGGGCGGAGACGACATGGCCGTCCGAGACTTCCAACTGACCATGGTCTTCCTCTACGACGACGGAGAGACCGTGGACTCACGAATAATCACTTTGGGGGAATGTAGCCCGAGCATGCTGCCGCCGATAGATGGCCCGCCAAACATCTTCTAGCAACGTTAAAAAGGGCTCCCAGGAATGGGAGCCCTTTCACTGTACATAAGGCACATTGCATGTGGGGTGGCCATTCACTGCCTGATTTTGAGGGTGCGGCCCAGCTTGCCATCCTTCTCTTCGAGGAAGCCTTTTCCCAGGTGGAAGTCTAGGCAGTCATCGATCAGGGCGCGAGCTGCCTTCGGTTTATGAGCGAGAAACCCTCCACCCGCTATCTCGGCGACAATCTCGTTCTTTTGTCAGCTTCAAATTGCCATGGACAGAAGGCATTGAAGAATAGCCTCCCAGGGAGAGAAAATACCGGCGTAATCTGGCATCGCGGAAGCGTACCACAACGCCGGGTTTTCATTGGACACCGGGCAGTAGTGTGGGATACTCGCTGGCACTTCCCCTCGGCCATATATTCAATTTATCTGACGGAGCTTCATATATGAGGCGATTCACGCGTTTCACAGCAATGCTGTCATGCAGGCGCTTGCATCAAGCGTTTTGTTAACTCAACAGGGACCGCCGAAAAGAACAGTGATAGATGCTTTTGTGGACGTGGCCGTGCCCTCGTCAGCCGCGACTCCGCCGCTCGCTCGCGCACCAACCGCTTGCGCCTCTTGCGCCGGACCATCATCCGCTCTTCCACGTACAGACGATAGATCCGCTTCACGTTCACCTCGTGACCTCTGCGGCTCAGCAGCGCGTGCAGCCGCCGATAACCGTAGCGCGGCTTCTGCCGAGCCAGTTTCACCAACTCGTCGCGTAACTCCGCGTTGCGGTCCGGCTTCGGCTCATACCGGTAACTCGACCGCTCCACGCCCAGCAGCTTGCAGGCCGTGCGTTCGCTCAGATGGAACTCGCTGGAGACGAACGCAACGTCGCCTCTTAGACCGGCAAGCTCCAGCCGTTTTTTCGTATGACTGCCTTCAGCGCCTCGCCGTGCAGGCTCAACTCCGCCACCAGCAGCTTCAGACGACGGTTCTCATCCTCCATCGCCTTCAGCCGCTGCGCCTCGCTCACCTCCATGCCCCCGAACTTCTGCTTCCAGCCGTAGAACGTCGCCCCGCTGATCCCGTGCTCACGGCACAGATCCGCCGTCTTCACTCCAGCCTCATGCTGCTTCAATATCCCAATGATCTGCTCTTCCGTATACCGGCTCTTCTTCATCTCAGCTCCCTCGTTCAATTTAGGAGAGAACTCCAGTTCAAACTGGTAGAGAT
>NZ_JQKI01000054.1 GCF_000745965.1 Edaphobacter aggregans DSM 19364
GACAATTGGGTATCCAGGGGCGACAAATGGCAGTATCAGTCTTTGGTGCTATTCATACCTCGCGGTTCGACTGCGGAGCATCCCGCTCTGGCAGGGTTTGTCTACGATACCGACTATCTGAAGGACAAGTTTTTTCCGCAAGCGCTGAACGAAGTGCTGCCAAATCAGAACAAAAACGATACATCCCAGCCTCAACAAGCGATCATGGTACGGACTGCAAAGGACCACGCTCCTTTGGCTACTTCCCTCTGTTGGGATGGAGGTTCGCCTGAAGTAGAGCGTAATTTTGATGGTGTCTTCCCCGGACTGATTTTGGGAATTAAGCTGCGCGGGACTACGATTGCGAACATCAGCAACCACTTTGTGCAGACCGCCTTCCTTATCCTCGCAGCGCTTTCGCTGCTGATGGGTGGAGGGATGCTACTCACCTATCGAAACGTCGCGCGCGAACTTGCACTGGCGAAATTGAAATCCGATTTTGTCTCTAACGTCTCGCACGAGCTGCGAACGCCTCTATCACTCATCCGCCTCTACGCAGAGACGCTGGAACTCGGACGACTCTCCAATCCGGGAAAACGGCAGGAATATTACGAGATCATTCGCAAGGAGAGTGAGCGGTTGACTGCGCTGATCAACAATATTCTGGACTTCTCTCGTATCGAGTCGGGCAAGAAGGAATACAGTTTCCGCGAAACGGATGTGGCTGATCTGGTGCGGAGCACGCTGGAATCTTATCGTTTTGAAATCGAGCAGAACGGGTTCCAGTTCGAACAGAAGATCGACAACGATCTGCCACAAGTGTGGGTCGACCGCGAAGCGATTGCGCGTTCGCTGCTGAATCTGGTGAACAACGCGGTGAAGTACTCGGCGACAGAGAAATACCTTGGGGTAAACCTTTACCGGCACAATGGCGGCGTAAACCTTGAGGTCGTCGATCACGGAATCGGCATTCCCGCGAAGGAACAGCCCAAAATCTTCGAGAAGTTCTACCGAGTGGGCGATCCACTGGTGCATAACACCAAAGGGAGCGGACTGGGACTATCTCTGGTGCGACACATCGTGCAGGCTCATGGAGGGGAAGTTACAGTTGAGAGCGAGCCCGGCCAAGGCAGCAAGTTCATCATTACTTTGCCGGTACAGGCTGCAGAGGTCCACCAAGCGAAAGGAATGTCGGCATGAGACAGCAAGAGAAGGCGAAGGTACCAGAAGCACCGAGGCCAGCGAAGATTCTTGTCGTGGAGGACGAGCCCAATATGGTGGCTGGACTTCGAGACAACTTCGAGTTTGAAGGCTACGAAGTGATTACAGCGGGCGATGGGATCGAAGGCCTTCGGCGAGCACTGGAAGAGTCTCCCGATCTTGTGATCCTGGATGTCATGATGCCCCGGATGAGCGGACTGGAAGTATGCAAGCAGTTACGTGCTCAACGCGGTTCCATCCCGATCATCATGTTAACTGCGCGCGGCCAGGAACTAGACAAAGTAGTGGGCCTCGAACTTGGAGCGGACGACTATGTGACCAAGCCCTTCTCCATCCGCGAGTTGCTTGCGCGAGTGAAGGCTGTGCTGCGACGCACCGCGGTCGTTCCCAAAGATCAGGATCAACACTCCTTCGGTAATGTGGAAGTCGATCTGCGTCATCATCGAGTTCTCAGGTCGGGTAAAGCTCTCGAGGTCTCCTCCAAAGAATTCGAGCTGTTGAAGTATTTCATCTGTCATTCTGGCGAGACGCTGAGTCGCGATCGTCTTCTGGAAGAGGTTTGGGGATACGAGAATTACCCATCGACCCGGACGGTGGATACGCATCTGGTACGTCTGCGCCAGAAGCTTGAGCCCGATCCCGAACAACCACAGTACTTTCTTACAGTGCATGGAACCGGTTATCGGTTCGTCGGCTAAAACATCAATCAAAATCTAGAAGGGTTGAATTATGAGCGACAGTAGAGTATTACCGAGAAGTGAAGGCAAGTTTCGGACTAACGGCGGGAGACAAAATTACTGCATGCCCCAATCCTCGATCGTGGCGTCGATGCCGCCACCGCCATCGAGTGTGCCACCGCGGGGCGAGGTCGAGTCCCTTCTGCGAGAGAGACTTGATCTCCATTCAGAACTGTTTGAGGCCGCACAGATCCAGCGCAAACTAAGCGGCCCGCGTGAATTTCGCCACGGCAGTTTACAGTTCGCAAGCGAGGTGTTCGCGGCTCGCTTTATCTCAGGGGATTTCACGACGTTTTTGAAAAGCGGTTCTCAGGTTCTTATGGCGCATGGAGACATTGCCGGTAAAGGTGTTGCGGCTGGGATGTGGTTCACTAATCTGGCAGGACTTTTGCAATGTTACGGCGATCCTTATTCTGACCCTGCAACGATCGCGTCGGAAATCAACCGCCACCTCTGCTATCTGCGGCCGGTTGCGCCATTCGCAACGGCTTTTCTCGCGCGGATTGACTGCCACCTTGGAGGACTGACCTACTGCAATGCCGGCCATTTCCCGCCAATAGTGCTTCGCGCGGATGGCCGGACTGATCTGCTTGAGAGGGGCGGCCCTCTGTTAGGTGCTATCGAAGGCGCGAAATTTGAGTTGGGCGAACTGATTCTCGAACCTGGAGACAAGCTGGTCGCATACTCCGATGGTGTACTTGAATGCCGCAACCCTTCAGAGGAAGAGTTCGGGTTGGATCGGATACTATTGGCATTACGACACGCCAAATCGCCATCCGCTCCAGCCACGCTCATGATGCTCCTCGCCACTTTACAAGACTTCGCGAACGGTAGTCCGCTTTGCGACGACGTCAGTTTGACAGTGATTCAACGCGACGCTAAACACCAACAACCAACAGCACTTGGTGGATAGTGAGCAAGGCGAGCTCCACGCAACGGGCGTATCCCAGGTTGAGATCCCGGTCATTCCATAAAACCCTCTGGTTTTCCCTGCACAAGGGCCTTTCGCCGCAACACACACTGCGCCTCCTGCTCCTCATCTTTCATGCGGAAGGGTTCCGACAACCCCAGCCTTCGAATGAGCCATGGCGGCGTCAGCCCATGGACCACCAGCGTCGCCACGATCAAGCTAAAGGCCAGACAGATGATCATGCTCCCTCCTCTGCGGAAACATCCTCCCATCCGGCAGCGCGTACGGCAACGAGACTGCCGCTGCGACCGAAAGCACCCCGCTCATTCCACTCCAGCCAATCACAAACAACCTTCGTGGTTCCGGCTCCTCGACCTCGACCTCAACCTCAACCTTTTGCACCACCGCTGCACCGCGTAGGCGATATAGGTTTCTCCGTATACCCATACCATTCGCACCGCGATCATCACAACGCTGAAGCCAGCCCCATACTCCACCAGCACGACGCGGCATCATGAGACGCGAACATGTGCGTCCTGCGGAAGTCGCGGCCTTCGCATTAGCAAAAAATGCCATGAATTCTTCCTTACCGTAGGTCGTGTCCGCAATGGGCGAGCTTATGATAACGGGCTCTCTGGAAGTCAACTGACGAGAAGCCGACTTCGTGGGTACCGATCGCGGGCCAATGAGCACATTGGCGATTTGCACTTAGCCGTTAGCGCGGCAGGGGATGCTTCTGTGGCATTTGGATAGAGTGTTGGACACCCAAGGAGGTGTCCATGACTCATCTACGCCGGCGCATGCAGGAAGATCTCCGGCTGCGCAACTTCTCCGAACGCACGATTCGCCACTACACCCACACCGTTGCCGAGTTCGCAAAGTACTTCCACAAATCACCCGATCAACTCGGTCCCGAGCATGTTCGGACATTTCTTCTGCATCTTCTCAACGAACGCAAGCTTGCGTGGGGAACGATTCAGGGCGCGCGGTCGGCGCTGAAGTTCCTTTATATGCGGACACTGAAGCAGACCTGGTTTGATCAAGAGATCATCAAGCCCAAGGTCCGGCGCAAGCTGCCCACAGTCTGGAGCCGGGAAGAAGTCCGGGCTTTACTCGATGCGGAGATGAACACCAAGCATCGCGCGCTGCTGGCCTTGTACTACAGCGCAGGTCTCCGCTGTCAGGAAGCGCTGGATCTGAAGGTGACCGATATCGACAGCAAGCGGATGGTCATCCACATCCGCGAGGGTAAGGGCAAGTTCCCGCGCCAAGTCATGCTGTCGCCGAAGCTGCTTGAGATCCTGCGCGTGTATTGGCGCTGGCGCAAGCCCAAGGCCTGGCTCTTTCAGGGGAAACGGCCAGGTGAGCCGCTGAAGGCGAACGCGGTTCGTGTCGTCTGCCAGAAGCTGCGCAAGCAACTGGGCATCAGGAAGCCCCTCAGCCCGCACGTGCTGCGTCACTCGTTCGCCTCACACTTGCTCGACACTGGCACCGATCTGCGCAGTATCCAGTTGCTGCTCGGCCATCGTGATCTTGAGACCACGTCCCGATACTTGCACGTGTCCGAAGCTTGGCTCCACGCTACGCCGAGTCCGCTCGACGATCTGCCCATCCAGATATCCAGAACTGCTCACGGAGGGAACAGAACTGCATGACAGGACATCGGCTCGAAGTGGCCGATGTCTTCCGTGCTCATCAAGAGCAGTTCCTTCAACGCTGGGGCCACGCACTGTCGGACCAGCAGGGGAAGGTGCTGCGCGATATCGGCCTGTGCCGCACGGCCGCACTGGGCACTCATCTGGAACGATGTGATCGCTGCAGTTATGAGACCGTCGCTTACGACTCGTGCCGCAACCGGCACTGTCCCAAGTGTCAGTCTTCAGCACGCGACCGCTGGCTCATCAAGCAGGCCGCAAGCCTGCTACCGGTGCCCTACGCCCATGTGGTCTTCACCATACCTGAGCAACTGGCACCGCTCGCACTCAGGAACCAGCGTCTGTTTTATAGCCCGTTGTTTCGGGCAGCTTCGGAGACGTTGCTGGAGATAGCGGCCGATCCACGCCGTCTCGGCGCACGCATTGGTGTACTCGCAGTGCTGCACACCTGGTCGCAGAATCTACAGCATCATCCTCATCAACACTGTCTCGTTCCCGCCGGCGGTCTGGCCCTCGATCACTCCCGCTGGGTCGCAACCAGACGCCGCGGATTCTTCATCCCCGTGCGCGTGCTCAGCCGCATGTTCCGCGGCAAGCTGCTCGCCTTCCTCAAGCAGAGCTACCGGCGCAACGAACTATGCTTCGTCGGCAAGCTGGCTGAGCTATCAACACCACGCGCATTTCACACTCTGCTTGGTACCTTGCGCCGAACAGAGTGGGTGGTCTACTCCAAACCCCCATTCGGCACCTGAACAGGTGCTGAAGTATCTGGCCCGCTACACGCATAGGGTCGCCATCTCTAACGGAAGACTGCTCAGCCTCGACAACGGTCAGGTGCGTTTCCGATGGCGCGACTCCCGGCACGACAACCGCAGCAGCGTCATGAGGCTCGATGCGGTCGAGTTCATCCGCCGCTTCCTGCTCCATGTTCTGCCTGCCGGCTTCGTCAAGATCCGCCACTTCGGACTGCTTGCCAACCGCAACCGCCGCCAGGCGCTGGCCCTCTGCAGGCTTCATCTCTGCGCTCCAGTGGCGGATCCAAGCTTGCTGCTGACAGAACAACAGAAATCTGCGCTCAGCCGGTGCTGCCCCCAGTGCAAATGCGGCACCCTGCGTGTCATCGCATGTTGTTCCGCCGTTGAGACGCCCAGGCCAAGCCTAGCGCTTCACTGCGCAGCCTTCGACTCTTCCTGAGCAAACCATGCGGTCCTGTCTTCCAACCCGATGCCTCGCTTCGACGGCTTCTAACCCCGCCCTCGCTCCCCTATGCCGCGAATCGGATAAGCGCAGTTCACGACTGTCATCCAACCGCCCGATCAGGTGTACAGCGGCAGCGACAACGCGGTCAGCCATGGCTAACGGCACATCATCTCGTGCCCGGTTGGCTGTCTCAGCTCCCCGCAGGCGGCATCCAATCCCCATACTTCCACCGCGCTAGCGGCTTAGCGCAAATCGCCGTATCCACACTGCTCCGCAACAGCAGCATCGGCAACCGGAAATTCCTGCACGCGGAGCACTGTCAATACGGCACTAGAGATTTGTACTAAACCCGCTCCGCGGGTAGGTAGAAGCGTGGTAGATTTTTTGGCAGGACAAATTGCATGTTGCCCACGGCAGTCACAACGCTTCCGCTCAAGTCCGCACAAAATAGCTGCGATGGATTGAATCCCTTCAAGGCAATTGTCCTGCCAAAACCTCACCGGGTTTAGTACAAATCGCCGTATCCACAATGCTCGCTCCAAAATCTTCGGCAGGCCAAACTCTGCCTGCCGAGCACTGTCGATACGGCGCTATGGATTTTGTGCCAACTGACAGTACCGCTCCACTTTCGGTTAGTCGACCACCCGCCCGGAACCGGAGGAAACAGTATTCGGCTAAATATGGTCTTTACCGTCAAAAGTGATAGTCAATGGTGTCATCGCCCTCGGCTCATAGCAAAGGCCGAGGGCGAGAAGGACGGCGGCGATTGTGGGGACGAGCAGTGCTTCTTTGAGTGAGTCTGTCGCGTACGAGACGCGGCCTACAAGCCATGGTACGGCGGCGCTTCCGATGCCGGCGGAGAAGAAGATCAGATTCTTCAGGCGCACGTGGATAGAGCGGGCGAGAACGGCGGGGTAGAGCGGGGCGACTCCGAAGGCGGCAACGAAGGAGGAGATGCAAATGAGCAAAGGGCTAGAGGAGAGGATGAGGGCGAGGCTGGCGAGGATGCAGGCGATGGCAGAGGCCGTGCCATAGATGTTCCAGGGAAGGTTGCGGAAGACGGATGCGGCCGAGAGTCTTCCTGAGAGAACGCCGCACCAGAAGAGGGATGCTGCGGCGGCAATAGAGCCGGTGTGGGACAGGCTGCGGGCGGAGTAGCTGGGGAGCCAGTTGGCAAGTGCAGTCTCGACACCGACGCAGAGGAGCGCGATGGAGCAATATAGCAGGAGCCTGTACCACGGCAAAGGGTGTTCGACGGTCTTCTGCGCGATGGAGGCGCGAGAGGCTCCGCGCATGTTGAGGGAAAAAAGCAGAAGGAGGAAGCCGAGTGTGATGGCGAGGAAGATGCATGCGGTCTCCGGATGGAAGCTCCGTACGATGGCTGCGACGCACCAGGGAGCTGCGGCGGCACCGAGAGGCCAGAAGACATTGAGCATCTGGAGGCGGCTTGCGCGCTTTTCCGGTGTGGCTTCGCGTCCGGCGAGGATGTTGACGGCCGTCATGGTGATACCGAGACCGAGGCCGTAGAAGAACTGTGTTACGGGGTTGAGTCCCCATCGATAAGGAACGGCGGCGGCACAGGAGAGGGTGAGCAGAAGACCGAAGCCAACGGAACGCGAGGGACGGCGGCCGACGAATAAGGCCCCGATGAGTTGGCCAATGAACTGGGAGGCGAGCAGCCATCCCGTATGTAGGTCTTCCTGTGAAGAAACGGCGTGAATATAGGGCAGAAGGACGCCGAGCAGGACGGTAGCGATTCCGGTGAAGAAGAAGATGGTGTACAGCAGGACGGGAGATAGGATACGTTGCATCGCATCCAAGTATGCCTTGACGCCTGTGATGAACACTACTCCGAGTTCATCACGGGCGCACAATATTTTCCCCCTGTGCACTACTGGACGTGGAAGTCTGCAGAAGCGGTGGCAGTGGAGTTACCGCCGACCCAGACGGTGTAGTGGGTTGGCTCGATGAGTTGCCGGCCCTCGTTATTGAAGAAAGAGAGCTCATTGAAACCGAGATTGAAGCTGACCTGTCGTGACTCGCCGGGCTGAAGCGAGACCCGCTCGAAGCCCTTGAGCGCACGAACGGGCTGCTCGAGGCTGGCGCCGACATTGCGCACATAACATTGCACGACCTCAGTGGCGGCATGATCGCCCGTGTTCTTTACCGTGGCGGTGACGGTGACGAGCGTGTTCGCAGCTCGGCTTCGCGCCTCGGCGAGTGGGAGCGTATTACGCGAGACCTGCACGCCAGAGTAGGCGAAGGTGGTGTAGGTGAGGCCATGGCCGAAGGGAAAGAGGGCTTCGTTGGGCGCATCGATGTAACGCGAGACGAACCGCGAGTCTGGCCCTGGCGGAACGTTCAGGTTGGCATTGTACGCGGGACGGCCGGTGGGAAACTGATTGTAGTAAAGCGGCTCCTGCCCCTCGGCGCTAGGAAAGCTGATTGGAAGCTTGCCACTGGGCGGTACGTCTCCGTAGAGGACGCGAGCGAGGGCGTTGCCGGCTTCGGTGCCGGGGAACCATGCCTCCATGATCGAGGCGACGTGATCGGCCGCCCATGTGAGGACGAGCGGACGGCCGGAGAAGACGATGAGGACGATAGGCTTGCCGATGCCAGCGATGCGTTCAAGCAGTTGCTGCTGGTTGCCGGGCAGGTCGAGGTGTGCGCGCGAGCCTGCCTCTCCGCTCATGGAACTGGATTCGCCGAGAGCCAGGATGACGATGTCAGAACGGCGGGCGGCGCTTTCGGCCTCGGCGAAACCGGCGTCTGAACGGGTGAGGATATCAGTTCCTTTGGCGTAGAGGAGGATATTTCCATTTCGCTTTGCGCGTGCTTCCAGGGCGTCCTTTAGGGTGACAACGTCAGGAGCGCGGTTGGCTCCTCCCCATGCTCCCTGCATCTCGGCGGAGTTGTCGGCAAGCGGGCCGATGAGCGCGATCTTCTTCGCATTAGTAAGAGGCAGCGTGGGAGTGCCATTCTCGAGAGCCTTATTCTGCAGCAGAACGAACGACTCTTCGGCAGCTTCACGCACCAATGGCCTATGATCGGGAACCGCGGAGGTGACTTCGTACGCTTCCGGATAGGGGTGTTCGAAGAGACCAAGCGCAAACTTCACGCGCAGCACGCGGCGCACCGCCTCATCCACTACGCTCATTGGAACCTTGCCGGAGCGAATGAGGGCGGGCAACTCTGCGTCGTAATAGTGCGACATCATGTCAACTTCAACGCCGGCCTTGAGCGCTCTTTCGGTCGCGATCGCGGGGGTCAGAGCAATGCCGTGATGAGTGAGCTCCATCACCGCCGTGTAATCACTGACGACAAAGCCGTTGAAGCCCCACTGGTCGCGAAGGATCCTCCGCAGCAGGTATGGGTTGGCCGTAGCGGGCACACCGTTGAGGGAATTGAAGGCGCTCATCATGGTTGCCGCGCCTGCTTCCACGGCCGCCTTGTATGGAGGCAGGTAGATGTCGTGCAAGCGGCTCTCGGACATATCGGTGGTGTAGTACTCGCGGCCCGCTTCGGCGGCTCCATAGGCTGCGAAGTGTTTTACGGATGCGGCGACGCTGTCGGGGTGGGAGAGATCGGTGCCCTGATAGCCGCGAATATAGGCACGCGCTATGACAGAGCCGAGGTAGGGATCTTCACCTGCTCCTTCGGTAGTGCGGCCCCAGCGAGCGTCGCGAGAGATGTCGACCATCGGCGAATAAAACCAGCGCACGCCGGCGGTGGTAGCCTCCTGTGCGGAGAGCCGCGATACCCGCTCGACGAGCGAAGGATCGAAGCTGGCAGCAAGACCCAGCGGCACAGGGTAGATCGTGCGGAATCCGTGAATCACGTCCGCACCGAAGAGGATTGGGATGTGCAGGCGACTCTTTTCGACGGCGGCCTTCTGAAAGGCATTCGTCTTTGCCGCACCCACGACGTTCAGCATCGAACCCAGTTTGCCCTCAGACGCAAGCTGCATCGAGTCCAATTTATAGCTCGCCTTAGGATTCACGGCCATATCCGCCTTATCGTGGGCGGCTGCTGTAGGGGCCGTATATCCCGCATCGTTATACTGCACCAACTGACCAAGTTTTTCGTCGAGGGTCATGCGGCGCAACAGCGCGTCGACGCGGCGCTCGATCGCAGGCGACGCAAGCTGTCTGTTGGATGGAGGAGCCGAGGCCGGTTGCGAAGAACGCTGTTGGGCATGTGCGCTGATACACAACAGCGTGGCCGCGGTGACCGCATGAAAGAAACGAGGCTTTGCAAAAATCGAGTTGGGGGAAAAGCAAAGGTGAGGCACAATTGTTCTCCTTCGAGCTATCGTTCGCGTGCCGGACGAATCAATACCGGCTCCGCGCCTGTCTTACGCAGGTGACTTGCAATGGCGGTCGACTGCCGCTCGATAAACCTGGGCAGTACATGGATTGTGCGGGCTGGCTGCTCTACGGTTTCGCTGCGCAGCATCTGCAATAGTTCAGCGGCGGCGACACGGCCCATCTCTTGCAGCGGCTGGCTCACGGTCGTCAACGCTGGGCTATGAATGGCCGCGCTGGGAATGTCATCGAAGCCGATAACCGATACCTGCGAGGGCACTTCGAGCCCGGCTTCGCGCAACGCAGCGATAGCGCCGATGGCAGCGTGGTCGTTGAAGGCGAAGATCGCCGTAAAATCTTCGTCTCGCTCCAACAACTCTAAGGCAGCTACGCGACCTGGCTCAAACCCGCCTCCAAATTCGTTTAACTGCACGGTGAGTCTCGGATGGACTTCGATGCCCAGCTCCGCAGCCACCTTCACGATTGCTCGCCAGCGAGGCAATGTATCTGAGCTGAAGGTCTGACCTTGCATGAAGGCGATCCGCGTGTGGCCCAGACACTTCAGATGTTCAAGTGCGTATCGCGCAGCAAGCGTGTGGTCGAGCTCAATGTTGACACCGGAGGTCCGACGATGATGGCCCGAGACAGAGACGACCGGGACCGGAACATCTCCTTCAATTGCCGAGTCCACGGCGATGATTCCCTCCACAGCACGCGATACGAGCAGAGACGGATAGTCACGAAGCAGTTCGCGACGGTGGCGATGGCTGACTACAAAATAAAAGTAGCCAGCCAGGAGCAGGGCTTCTTCAATACCGCTGAGCACCGCCGTGGAGTAGCCTTCGCTGATCTCCGGCACGATGACGCTCACGATCATGCTGTGTTTACTGCGCAGGCTCCGCGCCAGGACGCTGGGCTTGTAGTTCAGCGTCGCCGCTGCTTCCATGACGCGGTCGCGTGTCTGTGGGGAGATGCGCGCTGCACCCGGAGACTGGTTGACAACACGCGAAACCGTTGTCTGCGAGAGACCGAGATGCTGGGCCAGTTTACGCAGATTAATGTGCGTTTGTTTTTGCGATGGCTGTTTGCTGGAGTTGTTTGTCTTCATGCTTGTTTACTCCCAACGACGTTCATAGTCATCTGGAGATGGCCGCAACTCCACTTAAGGGAATCTGTGCCACTCAGATTAGGTGGTCGGCGCGCATCAGCGCTTCTCCTTTCCGCCGATCTTCACCAGCAGAAGAGCGTTTGATCCCAGATCGAGAGTGAGGGTGCCGTCCTTGAGCGCAGACAGCTCCGGATTCCCGGGCGCGCTCTCGCGGTTCAATCTCTCGGCCTGTGCCTCGGTGGGGCTCGATGGCCTTCCCATAACCGCATAGAGTGGAAGCACATTGCCGTGCTTCTCATCGACGCGCTGAATTGAGGCCGCTGCGCTCGAGTTGAGTCCTCGTATGTGCAGGGTGATCTGACGGCTGCGTGGTGTGTCTTCTGGAGAGACGAGGTTCCAGAGTGCGATGGCGAGAGACCCGTCAGGCAGACGCGTGACGATGGCGTTGCGCGAGGCGTTGGCGATACGCTCGGTTCCCAGCTGGTGGAGCAGGGCGTAGTCATAGAAGGCGGGCTTGTTGATTCCACCGACAGCGCGCAGACCAAAATGCTGGAATGGAGCCATGGGCGGGCCTCCCTCTTCGAAGACCTCGGAGAATGTCCAGAATGACATATAGTCCACCTTGCCATCGCACTCCCGAATCATATTGGCGACAGCAGGGCCGACGTACGGAGTTTCACGCGCATCTTTTCTGGCATCGACGTTCCACTCTGTCCACAACAGGGGCAGATGAGGAAGAGGGGAGGCGTCGATCTGGTTGCGCACTTTGGCTATGACAGCACCCATGCGGTCCTCGGGGGCAATGACCTCGTTGGTGCCGAGCAGACGCGAAACGGGCTCGTCGGCGTAGCCGTGAGTCGACACAAAATCTACGGGGACTTTGTTCTCCGCAGCGTATTTGAGGAAGTCGGGTATCCAGGCGGCGGCTGCGGTAGCGGGACCACCCACACGGATGCGAGGACTGACAGCCTTGAGGTCGCGAGCAGTATGAGCGTAGAGATCGAAATAGGATTCTTTACGAGGGATGCCGCCCCAGAAGTCGATATTAGGCTCGTTCCAGACCTCAAAGTACCACTGTGCAACCTCGTCGATGCCGTAGCGCTCGACGAGATGCTTTGCGAGCGCTGTCATGAGACCGTCCCATCGCTCCATGCTCTTCGGAGGCGAGACGTTTTGCTTGTACCAGAAGGGATGCAGCGCATCAGGGTTGAAGGCGAGCTTCTTCGGCATGAAGCTGATCTCGACGACAGGCCGCACGCCGTTTTTGAGGAGGCCGTCGTAGACCTGGTCGACGTAGCTGAAGTTGTAGACAGGGTTACCGTGCTCGTCTTCGTTGTATACGCCCAGCTCGTCGTGCAGGATGGCGTGGAAGCGAACGTATTTGAAATCGGTAATGGCCTTCACGGCGCGAAGATCGTTGCGGTAGCTTTCACGCAGCGAGAGAATGGCGCGGCCGGAGCCAAACATGGACTCCCAGAAGTGCGGAAAGGGGGTGACTGCTGCACGGGCGTCGATTTCAATCTGCTCGGCCGGGGATGCTGGCCCCTGGGCGAGAGAGGGCGCGGAGGCGGCGAGCGCCACTGCTATTGCAACGGTGGCAGCTCGCCACAATACCGAGACCAACATCGGACATGCTCCTGTCGTAGAACCAAGGATGAAAGAGTGCCGTGAATTTGGATGCCGATTGCGCATCCATAATTCACGGCAGAGTGCAGTTTGCGGTTCGTTGAAGGTTAGAAGGAGAATCGCGCCTGGATGTCCAGGGTTCGCGAGCCGAGCCCCAATTGCGCCTGTCCGAAGTTGGACGAGGTGAAGTTCGTAACGATCGATCCTCCATCGATGTTCAGGTTGTTGAAGAGGTTGAAGGCATCAACGCGGAACTCGATATTCCCGTTCTCACCGAGCACCGGCATGCCGGGAAGGTGGAACCCTTTGGCGATGCTGGCGTCGACATTCTTGAAGCCAGGACCGTTGAGGAAGTTACGCGAAACGCCGGGCGCCTGGGGAGCACCGGCCGTTGCAGTAATCGATGAGCTGCCTGCAACAGGTGTATAGGCCGGAGCGGTGAAGTACGCAGCCCCACCGTTGGGGAAGTTGCTATTCGGAGTGCCAGCGGCAGCCTTGAAGGTATCGTTGCTGGCGTTCCACTTCGCTCCGCCAAGGTAACCGGCCGGGCGGAGGGAGGCATACGGGCTGTTCCGGTAGTAGAGTGCGCCACCCGTGGTCGGTACGGTAGGCGACCAGGGGAAGCCGGTGTGCAAGTTGAAGATGCCGGTCACCGTCCAGCCGTCGGCGACGCTGTGGAGCCAGCCATTGCCGTGGAAGAAGGTGGGCTGCCACATGCCGAAGAGTTTGAAGGCGTTGGCCACATTGTAGTCCGAGCGTCCCCAGGAGTAGTTCAGGGCATACGGGTACGGGTCCATGTAATAGGGTTGCGAGCCGTTGTCCATGCTCTTCGACCAGGCGTATTGACCTTCGACCTGGAAACTCTTGCTGAAGTTGTGCTTCAGGCTGGTCAGCAGCGAGTTGTAGCTGGAGTTGCCCTTGTTGGTGTAGTAGCCGACACCGCTCAGGTTTGGATTGAGGGCGTAACCGTTGACGGCGGCGATGGCCTGCATATTTTGCTGGAGGATCAGGTGACGTCCAAGGCTTCCCTGGTAGCCAATGGTGGCGACCCAGTTGTGGCCGAGGTCATACTGGGTATCGAGCGAATAGTGATAGGTGTAGATCGTCTTGAGGTTAGGATCGAAACCGGTCACCCCGACATTGGTGGATGAAGGTAGACCGTTGGCTCCGATGGCCGAGACGGCATTCGGATTTGACGGATAGCCGTAGAGCGAGGTCGCGTCGCTTGGCAACTGGTACAACAGTTGGCCAGCCAGCAGTGTCTGGTTGAGAACGTTGGGCGAATTAGTGGTGCCGTTGGCTGTAATCGCGATCTCGTTCTGGTTGTAGTTGATCCCGAAGCCGCCGCGGAAGACGATCTTCTTCTGAAAGTAGTTCGGATTCCAGGCAAAACCGACCTGAGGTCCGAAGTTGGCCTTCTGCGTCTCGTAAAGATGATCGCTGCGGCGCATCGTCAGTCCCGAAATAAGGGCAGACCCGCTTCCCAGCTGCACGACACTCAGATTGTCCTGTTTGGCGGTAAAGGTACCGTTGAGGGTGTATCGCATACCGAAATTCAAGATCAGGTCGGGGGTTATCTTCCAGTCATCCTGCACGAAGGCGGCCCACAGGTTCTGACGATTATCCTGACGGTTGGCCGTTGGCGTACCGGTAAGCGGATTGAAGGTGCCGCTCTCCGAGTATGCGGCGTCATTCAGGAAGTCCCACATGTTGGCGAAGTTGAACGACGGGCGTGCAGCATAAGGTGCCTGGTTCAGATAGTAGAGCCGAGTGAGCGAGCCACCCATCTTGATGCTGTGGTGCCCGGCAATCTTGGTCAGGATGTCCTGGTAGCCGTAAGTCCACTGGTTCAGCGTGCTGGGACCGGGAGCTCCAAGATATTGCAGATTCGTGCCCGCTGGGAAAAGGCCACCGGGAGAGGTGCCAATATTGGCGTTTGCAAGACCGAACGGGACCTTGGGATTGGAATCGATCTCGTTCCAGCGCCAGCCGGCCGCATTGGCGCGGGCTTCGTTCAACAGCGTGCCTGAGAAGGTGTGGTTCCAGAGAACGGTGAAGGCGTCGTTCACCTGATCGTGAAACCAGGCGTTCGCCGCACGGACCGGGCCCTGGTAGTTACTCGTGTTTTGCGGTACCCAATAGATCGTGAAAGAGACACGGTCTTTGCTGGATATATTGGCATCGAGACGACCGTTGTACTGCGTCTGCGTAATCCGATTCGGGTTGGACGTCTGATAGAAGCCGATATCAGGAACACCATCCAGACCATTCCCGACGCCGGGCGAACCTGCAGCAGCGCCAGCGTAAGTGGGATCCCTGGTTCCAAGAGGAGTTGTGAGAGGGGAGCCGATGTCAATGCCACCGGCGACGGTACGGCAGCTTGGGCCTTCGGCAAGCCCCAGCAGGGAGCAGGTGCTATTCAGCTGAGCTGCCGCATTGACGCCTTCGCCGGGGTACTGTGCATAGGCGCGAGCGGTGCTGCCCTGGCGGGCACTGGCAAGAAACTGTGGCGTCTCGTACCAGCCGTTGGCAAACGTCGTGGAGTTATTACGCAAAGTCTCATAGGAGAAGAACGCGAAAAGTTTGTCCTTCCAGATGGGACCGCCGAGGCTTCCGCCATACTGGTTGAAGCGGGATGTGTCCCTGATGAGGCCTCGCTGGGCGGGGGTTCCCGCAACAGTCGAACTGGGGCCGTTCCAGCGCTGGTAGGCGTTCATGCCCGGCCGCTCTGCCTTGAAGAACAGGCTTCCGTGAAATGTGTTGGTGCCGCTCTTCGATGTGATCTGAGTCTGCGCGCCGCTGAAGCGGCCGAACTCAGCGTCGTAGGCGTTGGAGGTTACTTTCACGTTATCGACGGAGTCTGCCGAGGGCGTGATGACTGTTGCACCACCCCAGACAGCTGAGACAGTCGAAATACCGTCGATCTGAATCCCATTGGCGTTATTCTGGCCGCCATTCGCTACGATTTGAGGCGCGTTCTCGGTCTTGAAGATACCGCTCGTCGCTGTCGCTCCTCCGATTTGAGAGCCAGGAAGGGAGCGGTTGCCGCCGCCGGCGGCCTGACCTCCGTCACCAAAGACGCCGGGAGCGAGTTGCGTCAACTGCGTCACATCGCGGCCTATCGCAGGCATGTGCTGAATCTGATTTTCGCTGACGGTGCCGTTGATGGATGCCGTGGCTGTTTCGAGAGCTGGAAGAGAGTCGGACTGAACCGTGATCGCTGTGTTAACGGTTCCGACAACCATCTGCACGTCAACCGCATTTACCTGTTCGGGAATAATCTGCAGATTATCAAGCGTTTTGCTCTGAAAACCGGCGGCCGTCACCGTGAGCTTAAACCGGTTGGGCGGCAACGCATTGAAGTGGTAGACACCTGCAGCATCGCTCTTCGTGGTGAGGGTCAGATTCGTGCCTAGATCGACGAGCGTCAGATCTGCGGCGGGTATGGATGCACCCTCAGGGTCGGTGACGGTTCCCTGAATGGATGCGCGGTACTGAGCGTGTGCAGGATGCGCGTGAAGAATGGCGAGCAGAAGCGTAAATAGAGCGATTATGATGCTCTTGCTGCGAGGGCTGCCTTCAACCCATGAAAGCCTGCGGTGTGTGTGATACATACTGCCTCCAAAAAAATGCAAAGAGTCACGAATCGAATCTGCGCAACCGATTGTGCATTGGAATAAGTAGCAGCCACGTTATATGACTGTCAAATGTGCGCACGAGTGGACATTGGATTAGCGAGCAACAAGGCCGCGCTGCTTTACGACATCATTTGCGGAGTTGTCCTGAATACGGCTTTCCGCCATCATTGCGGAAGCAGGCTGCCCACATGTGCGGGCAAATGGCCCTCCACCGATCTGCCGGATCGTAACTCTATTTTCACGCTGTAAAGTTAGATCGGGTCCGGAGAGTTTGTCCAACCGTTCGGAAAGCATGGTGCACTCTACCGGGTAGAAAGAAGCTGGCCGTGGTTGTGGCTGACGTCGAAGCCGAAGACGAATATCAATTTGAGCGACGATAGTACGGTAGCAATCCTGAGCAGTTGCGAGTGCTATCGGAGTGGACTCATCGAGCAGCAGGTCGAGAAGTGGTGATGGAATCGACCACGCAATATTGGAAGCCTGTTTGGGGAGCGCTGGAGCGATATTGGAAGTCGATGTGTCAGAGTTGGGAAGGTGCAGGCCGGATGTCGGGAACACTGCATCTGGCGCAAGCCTTGTCCAATCGCGGGCGGCGCGGGCACAAGACAGATTTTCGAGACGCCGAACGTTTGGTGAAGCGGCACGTATCGCAGGAGCTAGTCTTGAGCTTCGTGCCCGATGCCGAACAGCGCGCCTGTGGCGGTTATTGCGGCCGAAAGATTATGGCCCCCAACCCCCGTAGCGGTCCCTTTCGATTCAACAATTGATGGTGTATGAATCCGTTGGCTCCGCCGAGCCCCACCGCAATTGCGGACCCTACCAGGACCGATTTGCGGTCGTTCTCATCGAGGAAGTGCGGCGCGACCTCCCGAACCTCGTTAAAAACAGACTCCAGCAACTTGCGTTCATTCGTGTCCGGAAGGGCTTCGATCGTGTCCATCCGTCCCTGCTGGCAAGAGCTGAGTCACCGGCCGAGGCATTCGAGCAGTGCTGGAGAAGGGACTGGCAGGACTCGGAGCCGCACCTGCTTCCCGCCAAACACGTATCCGCTTGGATTCGAAACAACCTCTATCTCGCGCTCGCGGACGCTCCATTCGACCGCGAGGCCCCAGCGCAACCAATTGAATATAAACGCCTTTATACCGTAAAAGGAATTCAATTGACGGTAAATTAACCTTGCTTGTCTTCGGATCGGTCATTTACTACGGACGAGTTTTGATTAGGCCAACTGCTCGCCTCTTGTTTCAGGCTGGGTTCGCTCCTTAGTCAGATCTGATCTCTCATTCTTGGAGGCTGCAGTGCACCACAATTCAAAAGACCGCCTCATCTTCGAACCTCTGGCCAATAGCTCCTGGATTCTTCGGTCGTTGGCTATCGCTCTCCTCCTTTCAAGTGCGTCGATATCTATTGCACAAAGAATTACAGCTTCGCTTGGTGGAATCGTCCGCGACTCAAGCGCCGCAGTAATCCCCAATGCCAGGGTGTCCATCGCCAATACCGGAACCCAGGTGACGACAAAGACTCAGACGAACGGCGAAGGACGGTTCGAGGTGTCCAATCTGCCGCCTGGACCCTACTCCGTCGCGGTGGACGCGTCGGGATTCAAGCGCCTCGTCCGGTCAGGTTTGGTATTGAACGTGGATCAGACCGCACAACTGGAAATTGTTCTGGAGGTGGGATCAGCCACCGATACAGTCCAGGTGAACTCGGTTGAGCCGCTGCTGGAAACTCAAAGTTCAGACATTGGACAGGTCATCGGCAACAGAAGCATCGAAAACCTGCCGCTGAACCAGAGGAATCCTTTTAGTCTGGTTCTCCTGGCTCCGGGCGTCACGGGATCGGTCAACGCAAGCTTTACGGGTCTTCAGTTCAACGTGAACGGCGCAAGGGCGGGAAATACCGACGTCCTTCTGGATGGAGTTCCAGCCACGCAAAGGTCCAGACCAGTAATTTTTCATCACAGTTCGGGAATGCTGCAGGCGGAATCATCAACATTGTTTACAAATCGGGGACGAACAATCTGCATGGGAGCGTCTACGATTACCTCCGCAATTCGTACCTGGATGCAAACAACTTCTTTGCCAACAAGTATGGATTCAAATTGCCTAGCTTCAAGCGGAATCAGTTCGGTTTCAGCCTTGGCGGACCGGTGTACATTCCGAAGCTGTACAACGGTCGTAATAAAACGTTTTTCTTTGTTGACTATGAAGGTCTCCGGCAGGACACAGCGACTTCCCCTACGGCAACAGTGCCGACGCTGGCCCAGCGACAGGGAGACTTTTCCGCAGTCACAACCAGTACCGGCGCACCGATTGTGATCTACGATCCGGCCACGACCCAGAAGACTGTCTCCTCCTCAGGAGCCACAACCTATTCAAGAACAGCATTTCCTGGAAACAAGATCAATCCAAACCGTTTTGATCCTGTAGCAGCCAACATTCTCAAGTATTTTCCGCTGCCGAATATTCCCGGCACGTTTGGAAAAAACAATTACTTCGCCAGCGGTTCGCAGCCTGTCTCGATCAATCAATACGACATCAAGGTGGACGAGATTATCTCCGATCGTCAACGCTTGTCGTTCCGTTTCTCAAAGAGAAATCCAGTTTCGGGTTATGCTCACTTATTTCCGGCTGACATTCAGATAGCACAGAATGCATCAACGGGATCTCAACCGGCGATTGGTGCGGGACTCGACTATACCTTTGCCAAGAGTCCAACATACATCTTCGAACTGCGGGCTGGTGTGAGCCACGTCTATTACAAGACGGCTACGGCCGCGGATGGATTCGACCCGACAGGATTAGGTTTTCCGTCCTATCTCGCATCCGCAGCAGTTGCGAGCTCTGCAACCGCGCTCACATTTCCTGGAATAAGCCCCGCAGGATATCTCGCAATCGGATCTGGCGGCCAGCAGGGCAAAGGACAAGCCGGCTATTTGCAGGACTCGTTTCTTATCAACAACACGAAGGTGCTGACGCATCACACGCTGAACTTTGGCGGGGAATTTCGGATCCTGGCAAATAACTCGAACCAGGATGGCCAATCGACCGGAGCCTTCAGCTTTGGCGCAAATATGACCCAGGGTGACAACGCTCTAACAGCTTCACCCACAAAAGGAGATGGGTTCGCCTCGTTTCTGCTCGGTCTTGGCTCCGGGAGCGTTATCCACTACTTCAAGATAGTCAATACGATCAGCCATTATTTTGCGGGTTACGTTCAGGATGACTGGAAGCTGACCAATAAGCTGACTCTCAACCTTGGATTGAGATATGACCTATTTCGCCCAAGGACTGAGCGCCACGATCGAACAACTTATCTTGACCTTTCCGTGCCATCTCCGCTCGCTGGAATGACTGGGATGGCCGGGTTGAAAGGCGGTCTGCAGTATGCCGGCGAAAACGGCAATCCAAGGAATACTACCGACCCGAATCACAACAACTTCGCCCCTCGATTTGGATTCGCTTATCACCTGACGAACCCGATGGTCATTCGCGGCGCGTTTGGGATCTATTTTGCCGATAGCCCGAATCAGGCAGCGTCTACTGTTCAGAACACGGGATATCGAGCCACGACCACCTATTACGGTACTCTGGATGGAGCCACGCCTAATAACTATCTCTCCGACCCATTTCCCGGAGGGTCGTTTGTCCCGCCGACAGGGAGCTCCGCCGGTCTTCTTACAGGGACAGGAGGCGCAATCGTTGCTGGCCGGCGCCATCAGCCCTCTCCGTACTCGGAGAACTATCAATTCGGCATCGAATACCAGCTTCCGGCGGACTGGCTGATCGGTGTCAACTATGTCGGAGCCCATGGTCTGCAACTGCCGTATAGCCCGAGCTACAACCAGCTTCCCGACTCAGCGCTTGCGTTGGGAGCTAAGCTGCTGGAAACCGTACCGAATCCATTCCAGGGGAAGGTCCAAATCTCCGGACCGCTCTCGGGGGCCATGGTTCAGAGGCGATATCTGCTCGCACCGTATCCGCAGTTTACGACTGTCAACGGCTATCAGGATATTGGGGCCATCTCCCACTACGATTCGGTGCAGGTCCGTCTGGAAAAGCGTTTCACCAGAAACGCTACGCTTCTTCTCGCATACACAGGCGGCAAGTCGCTGGACGATTATTCCATCAGCAATTCGAACTTTGGCTCGAATGGTGTTTACCAAGATGCGAGTATTCCTCTCAGGCAGGACTCGTATTCTCTCTCTACGTTCGACATATCTCGCAACTTGGTTGTAAGCGGCGTTTACAGCCTACCATTTGGCCATGGCGAACGGTTTGGAAACAACTGGAACCGCGTCGTAGACGCGATCCTTGGAGGATACCAGTTCAATGGGATCTTCTCTGCACATAATGGGACACCACTCGCGTTCTCTGCGAGTAATGTCGCCAATATCTTCAACCCAGGGGAACGTCCTAACTGGAACGGTCAGAATGCAAGCCTTGGAGGTTCGGTGGAGAGCAGGTTGAACAAGTACTTCAACACAGCAGCTTTCTCACAACCAGCAACGTACACCTTCGGAAATATGTCGCGGACTTCGGGCTACCTCCGCAATCCAGGCTTACGGAATCTCGACATCTCACTATTCAAACAATTTTCCGTAACGGAGAGATTCAAAGCGGTTCTACGGGGCGAAGCGTTCAATGCGTTCAATACGCCAGCCTTTTCAGGGCCAGACACGAACGTGTCAAGCGCAACCTTTGGCGGTAATATCTCATCGCAAGTCAACTCACCACGTCAGATCCAGGTCGCGTTGAAGATCTTATTTTGAACAGCGAACATAAGATGCCCGCGCACATCAGAAGCGCACGGGCCCAGATTTCATTGGCTTTGTTGGCCTCCGGCCTTTACCTTGCCGACGCTCATTTCAGATAGAAAGAAATCTCTATGACGTTTAAGAAAAGTGCGCTTCAGAAAGCAGTCCAGATGAGAGAAGCAATCCACCCATTCGCATCATTCCGGCAGTGGAACCTATTCATAACAGCGTTGATACTCGCCCTGCTGGCGCCTCTCTTTGTCCATGCACAAGATGGGAACCGGCCTTCTGCCGAGATCGCAGCGGGGATAAGCGCTGGGGGAAATATCTCTCTGGCGATGACCTACTCCGCCATCGCCGACCCGAGAGCCGTCGTTCTCTCGGGCCATGCGCGATTTACCGTCCTCACGCCACAGTTGATCCGCATGGAATGGGCAACAGACGGCCACTTCGAAGACCATCCGTCGATGGTCTTCCTCAATCGGCGGCTCGCGGTTCCGGAGTTTAAGGCCACGCACAAGGGAAAGAACCTCACCATCGAGACGAGCGCTCTCCGCCTTCGCTATACGGCGAACGGCGATAGCAAATTCAGCCCGACGAATCTGACTATCACGCTGACAGATTTCCGCACTGGCGGGGAGCCCGTCGTCTGGTATCCCGGACTCGCCGACACCGGCAATCTGCAAGGAACCACACGTACGCTTGATGGCGCGAGAGGCGACAAGATTAAGGAACCGATTGAGCCCGGGCTGCTCTCTCGTAACGGATGGACGCTGGTCGACGACTCTGCCCGACCGCTCTTCGACTCCGACGACTTCACCTTCGCGCAGGGGGAACGAAGCCCTTGGCCGTGGATTGTTTCGCGGCCCGCAGGGGATCGACAGGACTGGTATTTCTTCGGCTACGGCCACAGTTACAAGCAAGCTCTCGCAGACTATGTTCGCGTAGCGGGGCGCATCCCTTTACCGCCGCGCTTTGCCTTTGGGGCCTGGTCGTCCCGTTATTGGGCCTACAGCGATCAGGAGCTTGAAGATCTTGCGGGCAACTTCCGAGAGAACGACACACCGCTCGACGTGTTCGTGATCGATATGGACTGGCACAATACCTTGGGCATGCACTTTGACAAGATGGACCAGTCAGGCCATAAGCAGGGCTGGAGCGGATACTCGTGGAATCCACTGCTCTTTCCAGATCCATCATCCTTTCTCGGAAAGTTGCACCGGCAGGGTCTGAGGACCACTCTTAACCTGCATCCGGCCTCTGGCGTTCAGCCTTGGGAGACCCAGTACTCAGCAATGGCTGAGGCTATGGGCCAGAACCCTGCAGAGAAGAAGTACGTTCCATTCAATATCACCGATAAGAAGTTCGCCCAGAACTATATGGATATCCTGCATCACCCGCTTGAAAAGCAGGGTATCGATTTCTGGTGGCTCGACTGGCAACAGGAAAGCAATACTGGGATAAGCAACATGAATCCCACGTGGTGGCTCAACTACGTTCACTTCAGCGATCAACAGCGCGAAGGCAAGCGTCCTCTGCTCTTCCATCGATGGGGCGGCCTCGGGAATCATCGTTATCAGATCGGATTCTCCGGAGACACCATCTCGTCGTGGGATTCACTTGCTTACCAGCCGTGGTTTACGTCGACAGCGGCAAATGTTGGCTACGCTTACTGGAGCCATGACATCGGCGGGCACATACCCGGTCCAGTGGGTCCGGAGCTTTATGCGCGCTGGGTCCAATTTGGGGCATTCAGTCCAATCCTGCGGACGCACACGACGAAGAGCCCCGATGCGGAACGGCGCATCTGGGCGTATCCCGAACCATACTCAAGCATTCTGCGCTCTACCTTTCAGCTTCGCTATGCTTTGGAACCTTACATCTATACCGAAGCACGCCGCACCTACGATACCGGTACCGCCTTCGTGCATCCGCTCTATTATGACTATCCGGAAGCCGCCGAGGCTTATAGCGACAAAGGAGAGTATGCATTTGGCGACTCTATGATCGTCTCGCCGATCACTCATGCCGTTGATCCCTCGACTCAGTTAGCGAAGCAAAGTGTCTGGATACCAAACGGAGAGTGGATCGAATGGACTTCGGGCAAACATCTCTCGGGTCCTGCAATGGTGGAACGTTCGTTCTCGATTCGTCAGGTCCCGGTCTATCTGCGCGCCGGCGCAATTGTTCCAATGCAGCCGCCCATGCAATATACCGGCCAGAAGCCTGTCGACCCTCTCATCCTGAATGTCTGGCCGCTGGCTGATGGACAGTCTTCGTCTTACACACTTTACGAAGATGGCAGTGAGTCAGAGGCTTATAAGCGTGGTGTCTTCGCGCTTACGCCTATCTCTGCGACGCAAAATGGCGATACGCTCACGGTTGAGATCACGCCTGTTCGGGGCAACTATCCCGGCATGCCGTCGAGTCGTGGCTATGAACTACGCTTACCCGCCGACTGGCCACCTGAAGCTGTTTCAGCCAACGGACGGGCACTCACCTTTCGACCCTCAGACTCAAACACGCCTGGGTGGGGCTATGACGGAAACACTCTCTCGACCATCATTCTTGTCGCTTCGCATCCTTTAACAGAGGAGGTCCGCATCGAAGTTCGTCGTGCTCCAGGTTCTCTGTCGGCACGCACAAAGCTGGATGGGTTTGGCGGAGCTGTCGTTCGGCTCCACTCCGCCTATGACACCCTCAACCAGGAATGGCCCTTTGCATGGTCCCCCGATCCTCTGATCGAAGCGTGGCAGACGGGCGACCGAATCAGCTACCGCCCTGAAACAGCGCGCGAGGAGCTATCCCATTTTGCCCAAAGGTACTCTGCTGCGAAGGCTTCCGTGCAACAACTCCTTGATCCGGTCGCACATCTTCCCAGCGATCAACTTTCAAAGCAGCTGGTAAAGTACAACAGCAGCGAGATCGCCCCCGAACGCGCCCAACATTACCGGGTGTCCTTAGAATCTGCACTAGCTCAACTGAAGGATGGCACACCGCAATGAAGTGAGCTTGGCACCAATTTCCGCTCAGGAGTTTATGGGGGTGCTTCTCGTAGCAATGACGTCGAATTTGCTCGGTGCACCTTGCAGCGAGTGAACACGAAGAAAAATTTCAATCGCCAGCGATTTGCCAGCGTCCTGATTATTCACTCTACGTAAGAGCGGAACAGATAAGTCTCCATCGAAGACAAGTTGCGCGGCCGCTTCGTTAGAGTCCATCACGGATCCATTGAGAAGAAGAACATAACCCGTCTTGGTTAGATTAGGGACAAGCGCGATTCAACATAGCTCAGGTAATCCCCCTGGGGCTGCTGTTGATTGGAATAGGTCTTCTGCTCACCACTTTGAGGATTCTTGTTCACAAAATGAAACAGATGGGTTTGTTTATCTTCTTCAAGGGCGAAGTTGAGTTGAGGTTCAAAGAGGCAGACAGGCCGCCTCGGATGGCGCTCATTTCTGGAAAAGTTTCCAGAGCGAGGACTTCTCGGCGAAGATGACGAGCTTGCGTTTGATCGTCTCACTCTTGGCACGTCCGCAGCTATTGGGTACTGTAGCACGCTCTTGGAAAACCCTAGCGAGAGAGACGTAAGGATCGACACCGCTCTCTACCTTTCGGCATGTGGTCCACCATTCGGTCGCCACGAACACTTCCGCTTCAGGCGGAAGATCAACGTTGATGTCTCCCTAAGCATCGGTCGTGTATTCGGTGGCGTTTTCATGCCCCTTGATGGCAACCGATACTTTCTGATTTGCGACGCGTTCCCCGTTCTTCGCGTTCAGGACGCGAATTTGGATTCGCAATGTGGTTTCACTGGAAGCTTGCAGGCACAGAGCAAACAAGGCCATGGACCTGCAATCAACGTCGGAAGGTGATTGAGTTTCCTTCAGCGAAAAATCACTGTAGGCAGTACGAGTTGTCGTCAAAAATGAAAGCTCGTGAACTCATCCCGAATCCGCAGAAGCACATCACCCACTCTTTCTTTGGTGCCGCTGTGAATTCCTTGCTTCATTGACTGCAATGCGAAACCGCCGAAAAGGGAGCCATCCCCCAACTCAGTGAGACAAAACTCGGCCCCCTTCCAACGGCCCCTTTGAGAGCGATTGTCAAGAACAATGGCCGAGGCTAAAATCTCGTCGGGCCCGAGGGAGTGCATCGCCCCATGCAAATCGTTGAAGAGAGAGAATTCTCGATTCGCGACCTGACGAAAAGAAATTCGTCAGCAGTGGTCGTGTTCGGTCTCTTTTTATGCCTACTAACCCCTTATACTCAGGCTCAAATCACAGCCGCGGTAACTGGCACTGTCAAGGACAAGAGTGCCACTCCAATTCTTGACGTAGAGATGATTCTTCAGAACGCCAACACAGGCGTCTGCCGAGTGTCTGGATGCGGAAAAAAGGAAGTGAGTTGCTGGAGAACTCACCCGAAAATCGCGATCGTTCCAGGAACATCTTCATGAACATCCGCGGGTCGGCGCATCGTCCATTGCAGAATACATTGACCTTCATCATTGTCCTGCTCTTTTGCATTATCTCTGGCTGTCGCAAACCCGCCCCGGCACCCGTAACTGTAACCTTTCTGGATCAGGAGTGGTCGCAGCCGGACGAATTGTCCAGAGCAGAGCGCGAATCCCGGGAGTTCACCAGGGAAACTGGAATTGCCATCCAGCACCCGCCGGTTCCCGAAACCTTGTTCTCTGCGCTCCCGCAGCAGGCCCAACTGGACCTGCTGCGTAGGTTGTTACAGGAGGGCGGCCCCAGTCCGGATGTCTTGGGTATTGATGTCATCTGGCCGGGAATTCTCGCAGACCATCTCATGGATCTGCGGCCTGATTTTGCCACCGAACTTTCGTCACAGGATCCCCAATTGGTCTCCAGCTACACAGTGCATGGCAAGGTGGTGGCTGTACCTTATCATGCTCACGTCGGCGTTCTCGCGTTTCGAACCGATCTACTCCGGCAGTACGGGTATAGCCATCCTCCGGAGACATGGGATGAACTGGAAGGCATGGCCGCCCGGATTCAGGCGGGTGAACGCACACGTATCGCGCGGGAACTGCACGATAGTCTACTTCAGAGTCTGCATGGATTGATGTTTGAGTTTCAGGCAGCCCGCAACATGTTCCCCAAGCGGCCGGAAGAAGCATTGCAGGCTCTCGATGGCGCCCTCATGGGAACTGAGTGGGCGATCACCGAGAGCCAGGACGCCATCGAAAACTTGCGCGGCACTGAGACGCCCGAGCGAGATCTCGCACAGCTGGTAAAGATGGTGGGAGAGAACTTGGTGGCCTCGCGACATTCGGACCATGATTCCCCGGCCTTCGGACTCACCGTTGAGGGCCAGCAACGAGAGTTAACTCCGGTCATTCGGGATGAAATCTACTGCATCGCACGCGAAGTGTTGCGGAATGCCTTCCGGCACGCACAGGCTCGCCGGATCGAGACGGAGATTCTGTACGACGAAGACCAGTTTCGGTTGCGTGTGCGGGACGATGGAAAAGGCATGGATCCGCAAGTCCTGGAGAAAGGCAGCCGTCCTGGACACTGGGGTTTGCGAGGCGTTCGCGAGCGAGCACAGCAAATAGGTGCGAAACTGGATGTTTGGAGTCAAGCGGGAGCGGGAACAGAAGTTCAACTGGCCGTTGCTGCTTCGGTAGCCTACCAAAAGACGTCGGGGCGCTCCGGATTCGGATGGTTTCAAAGGACTGGAAATCATGAGCGTCGACCCTAGCCTGATTCGAATTCTTACTGTGGACGATCATCCTCTTCTTCGTAGAGGGATCGCTGCTCTCGTCAACACCGAAGATGACATGAAGCTGGTCGCGGAGGCTTCCAGTGGAGAGGAAGCCATTGAGAAGTTCCGAGCTCACCGACCGGACGTGACTCTGATGGATATCCAACTACCCGGCTTGAACGGTATTGAGACCATCAGTCAAATCAAGAAAGAGTTCCCGAATGCGCGGATCATCGTTCTGACAACGTATAGCGGCGATGCTCAAGTGGTGCGCGCGATCAAGGCGGGCGCGCGAGGTTATTTGCTAAAAAGACAGGTCCATCGAGAACTCCTGGAGACCATTCGAGCTGTTCATGTCGGACAGCGGCGCATACCTCAGGAGATTGCTGTAGATCTGGTGGATCATCCCAGGGACGACCTCACCCCCCGAGAAATTGACGTGTTGCGATTAATCGCTAGCGGGAACGCCAATAAAGAGATTGCGGATCAGCTGTCAATCGGCGAAGCAAGCGTGAAAAGCTACGTCGCGAACATACTCTCGAAGCTCGATGCTAAGGATCGGGCTCATGCTGTCACGATCGGGTTGAAGCGAGGAATTATCGAGCTATAGACCCCCCGAAAGGAGGAGACGGAGACCCTCGTTTGGGCGTTTCGAGCTTGTTGCGAATACCCTAAGCTCAAGACGGAAAGGGAGTGTCCTTGCAGCGTCTTTTCTCCGCATTTCCAAATGATTGGCCGGGTAGAGGCCTTTTCCTGCAACGTGTGGTAACTGCGATGTTTCTCTTTTGTTCGGGGTTCGGGCACCTCGGGGAAGCTTCACAGTTTGGTTTAATCTTTCCGCATGTGATCGGGGCAGGTGCAGGAATACTTCTGCTCCTTGGCTTATGGACGCCGATCTGTGGAACGTTAATTGGAGTCGTTGAGTTATGGGTTGCTTTTTCTAGTGCCGGTGGTGGTGGGATTTCCATCATGTTGGCAACATCAGGTGCCACACTGGCAATGATAGGACCCGGTGCATGGTCCATCGATGCGCGTCTGTTCGGCCGGAAGCATTTCGAGGTTCCGAAGCGCTAGATGCCTTCTTCTCACCCGAAAGAGTTAGTCTTGTTCCCCACAAATGCTAGTGTGCTTCAGACTGAGTTTGCGGTTCTACGAGCGTCGATTCGTGGTTGTGCATGACCAGAAGGTCAATTATCACTCATTCATGCGCAGGAATATTCAAGCAGCAACAGGTGCAAGGCTTGAGCCTGGGAGACAACGCGATGATCGAAAGTATGCCAGGCCAAGACAATCAAATTTATCGACACGTTTCGGATTGCACTGTTAATGATCGTTTGGTGGCGATTGCCGTTGAGAAGGCGTTGGACTACGAAAATGCGATTAGGGGCCGAGACAGAGAGACGAAACAGGGGCTCCATCTCGAAGAGCAAATCCGCGCCAAGTTTGGAGAAATCGTCGGAGAGAGTCCCGCGTTGAAGACCGCGTTGGACCTGGTGTCCGTAGTGGCACCTACAGATTCAAGTGTGTTGATCCTGGGCGAAACGGGAACCGGTAAAGAGCTAATTGCGCGGGCGATCCACGATCTGAGCAGCCGCCGGGAACAGGCCTTTGTCAAATTGAACTGTGCTGCGATCCCGCTTGGACTTCTAGAGAGCGAGTTGTTCGGACATGAAAAGGGAGCGTTCACCGGAGCGATTGCACAGAAGACTGGGCGTTTTGACCTGGCGAATAAAGGCACTCTTTCTTGACGAAGTAGGCGACATCCCTCTTGAGCTTCAGGCGAAGCTTCTACGAGTTCTGCAAGAACAAGAATTCGAGAGACTCGGTAGCAACCACACGCACAAGGTGGACGTTCGTCTGATCGCCGCCACTCATCGTGATTTGCCCGTAATGGTAAAGCAGACGATGTTTCGCGAGGATCTGTACTATCGGCTGAAAGTATTTCCAATCCAAGTTCCGGCTCTGCGGCAACGTACCGAGGACATTCCGAAACTGGTCTGGCATTTCACAGAACTCTACGCTCGACGAATGAATAAGAAAATCGACGACATCCCCTCGGAGACGATGGATGCGTTGGTGCGATACCATTGGTCTGGCAACGTTCGTGAATTGCAAAACTTTATCGATCGAGCAGTGATTCTTTCTCCTCATTCGGTACTACGGGCTCCCACTTCCGAATTGGAGCCCTTCAGTGCTCACAAGGGGTCAAACCTGCCCATAACGGGTCTTGAGGAGGTGGAACGAGACTATATCGTCCGCGCGCTTGAGGCGAGCAATTGGATAGTCGGCGGACGGAATGGTGCTGCAGAGCGACTAGGAACGAAACGGACATCGTTGGTTTACAGAATGCGGAAGCTTCGCATAAGCCGTCCTACGTCCTCCTCACGAAATGGTGCCGTCGAGGGGCGTGCACTCCAGGACTGAGTCTCGCGATGGAGAGGTCTGATCCGGAGAAGACGACAACTCGCGGATGTCCGTCGCTGGCCAGCAGGCTTCCTTTTTGTCATCCTTCTCATAAGTAAGATGAGTTGAATATGAGCAGGTACCCTCTGTTATGGAGCGGCGTGCCAAGAAAGAATAGTTCATGGAGAAAACAGCACAATCTTCCGCAGATCACATATCCAGCAGTGACCGAGGGCAGAACGACTCGGGTCTGTTTTCCAGCGAATCTGTGCTCAACATTCTAAGGTTGATTCTTGCCGGATCTCCATTACCTGAGGTGCTCGCGATCATTGCTCAATTGGTCGAATCTCGTGGCGACGGCACACTATGCACCATCTGGCTTCCAGAGGATGACGGAAAGCAGATTTATTGCGCCGCGGCGCCAGGTATTCCCAGATTCGGCGAGCAGGTGGGGTCAATGCTGATTGGCCCCAAAGGCGGATCCTGCGGCACAGCCCTGTATAGGCGGGAGCCTCTATATGTGACCGATATCCTCAATGACCCAATCTGGGATCATTATCGTCACCTGCTATTGCCTTTCGGAATTCGCGCAGTGTGGTCACGGCCTTTGTTTACGAGCGAGGGTGAAGTCCTGGGAACTTTCGCCATTCATTATCGTGAAGTACGTAGCCCTGACTCCGCCGATCTGCAGTTGATCGAGAACGCCAGTCATATCGCGGGAATTGCGATTGAACGACACCTGAATGAAGAAAGATTGCGACTTGAGCGGGATCGGCTACGCTTGCTCCTGGAAATCACGAACAGCATGGCATCGAGGTTAGACATGCGTCGCCTGGTGGAGACGTTGTCTACAGATCTGCTGAGAGTGATGCGATGTGATTTTTGCGCATTGCTCCTACCGATACCGATGGCGGGGGCCTGCGTGTAACAACGCTGTACAACCCCGAGGCGCGAGGTAGTCTGTCCGACGGGACGATCATACCGAACGACGGTTCCATCTGTGGGAAAGCCTTCCTGACCGGCAAGACTCAACACTTTGAGAACTTCGAGGACGTTCGTTATGAGGTCGAACGTTCCGGTAGCAGACTAAGCCAACGTATCTTTCAACGTGTCATGGATGAAGGTTTGGTCTCGGGGTGCGGCCTCCCACTTCTCAGCAGGAACGGCGTAATAGGCGTGTTGACCGCCCTCAACCGGTCAGAGAAGGCATTCGACGTAGATGAGATCACTTTTCTCGAACAGGTCGCCCGCCAAGTTGCCATAGCTGTCGAGAACGCGTTGGATTATGAAAAGGCGATAAGGGATCGAGACAAAGAGACGAAGCAGAGACTCTACCTCGAAGAGGAAATTCGCGCCGAGTTTGGGGAAATTGTCGGAGATAGCCCTGCGTTGAAAACTGCGTTGGATCTTGTATCCATAGTGGCGCCTACGGATTCAAGTGTCCTGATACTGGGCGAGACGGGAACCGGCAAAGAACTGATCGCACGTGCCATCCACAATTTGAGTAGCCGGCGGGAACGGCCCTTTGTCAAATTGAACTGCGCAGCAATCCCGCTTGGACTACTCGAAAGCGAATTATTCGGGCACGAAAAAGGAGCGTTCACCGGAGCCATTGCGCAAAAAACAGGGCGCTTTGATCTTGCAAACAAGGGCACCTTGTTTCTTGATGAGGTCGGTGACATCCCTCTGGAACTTCAGGCGAAGTTGTTACGTGTCCTGCAAGAGCAGGAGTTTGAGCGACTAGGTAGCAATCATACTCATAAAGTTGACGTCCGCCTGATCGCAGCCACACACCGTGATTTGCCCGCGATGGTAAAGCAGACTACGTTTCGTGAGGATCTCTATTACCGGTTGAAGGTGTTCCCGATTCACGTTCCCGCTTTACGACAGCGAACAGAGGATATTCCGAGGTTGGTTCGACATTTCGTTGAACTTTTCGCCCGCCGAATGAACAAGAAAATCGATGACATCCCCTCGGAGACGATGGATGCCCTCGTGCGATATCAATGGCCCGGAAACGTGCGGGAACTGCAGAACTTTATCGAACGGGCGGTGATTCTCTCTCCCCATACAGTATTACGCGCGCCAACTTCCGAATTGGAACCGTTCAGCGGTCATAAAGGATCAAATCCGCCATGGACAGGTCTTGAGGAGGTGGAGCGAGATCATATCCTCCGAGCGCTTGATGCGAGCAATTGGGTCGTCGGCGGCCGGAGCGGTGCTGCGGAACGCTTGGGGATGAAGCGGACGTCGCTGGTTTACAAAATGCAGAAGCTCGGGATCAGCCGTCCCGTGTCCTTTTCAAAGGGTGTCGAGAGTCGTTTACAGGCGGAGTGATTCCTCCTACACTGCGTGCCGCGCCAGCCCCTGACGGGGGCCTGTCAGTGGCGGTCATCCGTCACAATTCCCGTCAGCAGGAAACTCGCTGCGTCGGACTCCTTATGAACATATATCGTTGCAGATAAGTAGCTTATGCCGCACTACAGCTAATAAAGCGCCCTCCTGCTTTTGGCAGAAATGCGTGCCTGCGTGCTGAGAGCTTCTTGAGCGGGGTTCGTATCAGAACACCACTTACCAACAGGGAGAGCAACCTTGAAAATGGGCTGGCGTCGCCCATTCTGGACATTCGCATCTTGCACATTCCAAAAGAGTTGAAAGATCACCTCTAGTCAGCAGGGCAGCGCACGACCAATACGCGACCATACCCAAAAAGTGTCATGTTATTCAAAACAGGGTGTTTACCCTAAACACGTGAAAGCCTCCCGTCCGGGAGGCTTATCTTTTGTTCCTTGTAAATCATTGATTCTAAATGGTGGCCAGAGACGGGATCGAACCGCCGACGCCGGCCTTTTCAGGGCCGCCTAGCAAACTAAGTGGTCTGGAATCAGCGGATATCATTGGGACGATTAGCGTTGTGGCCTCCTCTATTTAGGATGGTTTAGGACCATTTGGGATGGTTTCGACCGTACGATGGTCGTGTATTGGTCGCGCCTGTCAAGCCGCTCTGGTTCCCCTGGCTTCCATCAACCGTTTTATTGGCCGTATACGTATATATGATCCGTTATTGTTCTGCGGACTGAGCAATATGTTGAGCCCACACATGATCGCATGGGAGCGCGCATCTACTACCTAAGCTGGGATGAGATCGCGGCTTTTGACAGTTCCCGGTAAGTTTTTTGGGGACTGCGAACGAGCCTGGCTTAAAGAGATCGCACCCAGCCACCTATCAGCTCTCCAACTCTCTGACATTCCCTCTGCCTCCTCAGTTTTTGCAACGGAGCCCCGCCCGATCCCGCAAGCTCTAAAGTTTGCGTGCGGATTCGGATAGGGAGTTCCTTTGGAGCAGATCGCACCACCGTCGCAGAAATTTCCAGATGAATTGAAACGTAACGGATTACTGCGAACACGGGATTCCGCCAGATGGATTCTGATGGTTTTGGGAGGATTGGCCGCCTCCGCAGTCGCGACGAAATGTAAGCAAGATTCGTTGGATGCTGACTGATTTCTTCTAACACCGAGGAACTCTTTCTACGGATACCTGAAGCTTATCCAGAACTTCAGAGCTAGCCACGCAAGAAGACGCTCCCTCATAACGGCTTGATGAAAGGACTCTTTGTATGAAGTCAAATGGAACTTCCCCATCTATTCCCCATCCCAATCGCGAGCAAGCGCTAAAAAAAGCTCGTCTGACCGCCGGGTTTCCGAATATAGTAAACGGCCAAAGAATCAACTCTTCGAGGTCGATAAAGATCTCCGATCCTGTGACTGGAGAAGAACTTGCAAGCGTGGCCGACACCCAGAAAGATGGTCTCGACCGGGCGGTCCAGGCTGCAAAGGCAGCGTTTCCCCTTTGGAGCAGCAAGACCTGGAACGAGCGAAGGGATCTTCTTCGAAATGCCATGGAAGAGCTCAAAGCTCATACCGATGAGCTTTGCACGATCCTAACAGCGGAAAACGGCCGGCCTTATAGCATGGCGCAATGGGAGATCACATGGGTTCTCGATACCTATGTCCCGGCGTTGCTTCAGATGGAACTGCCAGATTCGACATGGAATGAAACCGGTGTCGGACAGATCACGAAACGCTATGTCCCACTGGGTGTTGTCGCAGCGATCAGTCCGTGGAATCTTCCGTTCTTGCTGTCATTCACAAAAGTGCTTCCATCTCTGCTGGCCGGCAATACTGTTGTCCTGAAGCCTGCGGTCTTTACCCCTCTTACGGTACTTCGAGCCGCCGACTACATTCGTGAGATCCTTCCTCCCGGCGTTTTGAATGTGATCAGCGGAGGGGATGACCTTGGCCCCTGGATGACGTCCCACCCGGACTTCCAGAAGATCTCTTTCACAGGATCTTCGGAAACGGGAAGCAAGGTCTTTGCATCCGCCGCTCCAACCCTGAAACACCTGACCCTTGAGCTAGGCGGGAACGATCCCGGTATTGTCCTTCCGGATGCCGATCCTCAGGCAATCGCCGAGTACCTGTTTCAAAGCATGTTCCTACTCAGTGGCCAGGGGTGTATCACCCTCAAACGCCTTTTCGTGCACGAGAGCATCTATCAAGCTCTTACGAAAGCACTCATATCGTGTGCTCAACGTCAGAAACTGGGCGATGGGTTTGATCCCGAAACCACACTGGGCCCTATACAGAATCGCCCCCAGTTCGCTCGCATGCAAATAACATGGGAAGAGATTCAAAAGGCGAAGGCCCCGATCCTCTATCAAGGGGAAGTTCCATCGGAGGGTGCCGGCATGTTTTTTCCCGTGACCCTCCTGGACAATCCGCCTGCGGAAGCAGCTTACGTAATCCGGGAAAACTTTGGACCATTGCGCGCCGTTATCAAGTACAAGGATCTCGACGAAGCCGTCCGGCTGGCCAACGGGACCCCATATGGCCTCGGAGCTTCCGTATGGGGTAAAGATCCTGAGTCACTGGACGCCGTTGCACGTCGGCTTGATGCCGGGACGGTTTGGATCAATCAACACCTCAATGCCCATCCCAACGTTCCATTCAGTGGTCATAAGAATTCAGGGATTGGCGTTGAATTCAGCGAAGATGGGCTCAAAGAATTCTGCAATGTGCAGGTCATCGCGAACAACCGATAGGCGACAGAGCTGGTTCTGCAGTCGCAGAACCAGCTTGTCCGGGGCAAAGAACATAACGATGACCTTGAGGATCGAGCGATCGGTGCGCCTGGGAATCGTGGTTTTTTACGCTAAGTGCCTCACATCAGAAAGGAGCATTAATATGAGTTTGAATCATGGAAAACAATCAGCGGCAGATTTCGCGAAGCGCGTTCGTGGGAACCAGCGGAAGCTCAGGGACGGTCTAAAGTCGCAGTACGACTTCATCGTCTGTGGGTCAGGTTCCTCCGGATCAGTAGTCGCGCGCCGCCTGGCCGAAAATCCCAACGTCAGCGTGCTCTTGCTCGAAGCAGGCGGCAGCGACGAGGCGCCAAGCGTGAAAGAACCGGCTCGCTGGGTTGAAAACCTCGGGAGCGAGCGCGATTGGAAGTTTGTGGATCAACCCAATCCACACCTCAAAGGACGTTCCATGCCGCTAAGTATGGGCAAGGTGCTCGGCGGGGGATCGAGCATCAATGGGATGGGTTGGGCACGCGGACATAAGAACGATTGGGATTTCTTCACATCCGAGTCCGGCGACACGGCATGGAACTATGAGTCCGTACTCAACATCTACCGTCGGATTGAAGACTGGCAGGGCGCCCCAGACCCCACGCGCCGCGGAACCGGTGGATTGGTTTTTGTGCAGTCCGCACCTGACCCGAATCCGATCGCTCCCGCCATGGTGGAAGGAGCGCGTTCCATCGGGATGCCGACCTTCGATAGCAACAATGGCCGTCTGATGGAAGACGGCGGCGGGGCCTCTATTATCGATGTGAACGTACGCGACGGAAAGCGCCTATCCGTCTTTCGAAGTTATGTCTTCCCTTACATGGACCGGCCCAATCTGACTGTGCTCACGCACGCATTGGTTACCAAACTGACCTTAGAGGGAAAGCGAGCCACTGGTGTAGAGATCGCTTTTAACGGAAAAATCCAACGCATTACGGCTAGACTCGAGGTTGTTCTTTCGTTGGGCGCGATGCACACGCCAAAGGTGTTGATGCTGTCTGGCATTGGCGATGAGGCTGAGCTACGACGCCTGGGCATACCGGTCGTCCAGCATATTCCAGGTGTGGGGCAGAACTTTCAGGATCATTTTGGTATTGGCTGTGTCTGGGAGTATCAACAACCGCTCGCTCCTCGCAACAATGGAGCTGAGGCGACGTTCTTCTGGAAGAGCAATCCTGGTCTTGACACTCCGGATTTGCAGACCTGCCAGGTGGAAGTTCCGCTGTGCAGCGCCGAGACAGGCGCTAAGTTCAATCCATCGCCGGCTTCTTGGACATTGTATGGAGCTGTCGTGCGGCCGAAAAGCCGAGGCCAGATTCGCTTGACCGGGCCCAACCCCGACGACCCTATACAGATCGAGGCCAATACGCTGTCCCACCCGGACGACCTGAAGGCCGCAGTAGCGTGCGTGGAACTTTGTCGCGAGATTGGCAATTCGGCCGCGCTTCGACCCTTCACAAAAGGCGAAGTCATGCCTGGCAACCTGAGAGAAGCTGCACTAGAAGACTTTATTCGCGATGCGGCCTCCACTTACCACCATCAGACGTGTACCGCAAAAATGGGGCGCGATTCAATGTCGGTCGTAGACGGTCAACTTAAGGTCTATGGGATCGAAAACCTTCGCATCGCAGACGGCTCGATCATGCCGCGCGTGACCACCGGCAATACCATGGCTTCCTGCATCATCATCGGCGAGCGCGCCGCTGAGCTGCTGCACACCGCACACAAGCTTTCAGATGTCGAAGCTTATTCCGATCAGGGAGCTGCCTTGCGCTGATGCGTCTCGGATGTCGAAAGGCTGCCCAACTTAAGAAGGAGAGTAGATCACGATGAGCACAAGAAACACCGGAGGAAAGATCCGAGAAAACTTTGGACCATTGCGGGCTGTTTTCAAGTACCAGGACCTCGACGACGCCGTCCGGGTGGCCAACGGGACCCCATACGGCCTTGGAACCTCCGTGTCGGGTAAAGATCCTGAGTCACTGGACGCCGTTGCACGTCGGCTTGTAGGCGTCGAAAGAGTCCACCTCCGATAGTGCACGGACCAATCCGAAAATCGACTGAGGCTCTTATATTTGTCCCTCCAGATGCCAGTGCGGAGAGATCGATTGAGCGGAAACAAGATGCGAAGGAGAACAGAAATGGTTGAAATGGTGGTTGGAATGGAAGCTCTGGAAGGGGGGGTACTCACTGTCCTGGAACGTCTAAAAAATGGAAAGATCGAAGATGCGATCGCCTGTTTTGCAGAAGAGTTCAGCTTCAAAGACCACGGGGTTGATCTGAAATTCAAGAACAAAGAGCGCTTGGCTGAGTTCTTCCGAAAGGCACGGGAACTGTACCCAGACTCTTTGCTGCAGACTGACGTAATCTTCGCGAGCGGCGATCGCGTGATCAGTGAATGGACCCAGCAATATACAGCGACGGAGGCCCTTCTTCCTGCAGGCCCACTAAAAGTGCCGATCTGTTTGCACGGGGTATCTGTCGTGCAGATCGAGAACGGGGAAATTACCCGATGGTCGGACTACTATGACGGACGGACCTCGCGCTGCACTGGCTTAGCTTCATATTTCACCGACTGGGTAGAACTCTGAACGGTGCTGTGCCTGCTGCAGGAGCCGCATGAAGAGAACCAAGTGCGAGAAAAATTGGGGACTCACCAAAGCCTCCACGTAGGAAGTTAGATCAAACCAGCGAGATTGCGCACCGAAGATCGTTCCTCGCGCTGTCCAGGTCGGTTGTGTGACAATCGTGCGCCATGAGCGTGAAAGGCCGTGAGGCCAAGTAGCGCGTAACTGCTTATCCGATGAGGGTAGGCCCCTCGGAACCGGCTTACAGGAGCAGGTTCCAAACCACCTTCGGCGGCTGTGGCCCAAAGCCATGGTCGTGAGCGCGGAAGGAAAAGGCCTGGCTTTGACCGGGTCAGGTATCAGGCAAGAAGAGGACCCCAAGGGAACCACCGTTGAAGTGTCGAAAGCAATGTGACGATATCAAAACCGCGGCGTGATTGTTACTGCGGGACAAAGCTCCGACGAAACCTGTTTACGGGCGGAGTGGCATCCGGCATGAGAGGTGGCCTGAGCTTGCCAATGAGGCGGGTAGGCGGAACATGGGAAGTCTTCAAGTGATGCTAAGAGAAAACCTATAAGTGTGATCCACGAAAGGGAAATATCGATGCACTTGAAGATGGCGGATCATCCTGTAGTAGCGTTGAAGCGTCTGTAACGGACGGGAAGCGAAGAGGATGACATAGCTCGACGGAGGGCTTGGCCAACTGGGCAACCAGGAGGAGCCTCTACCTCCAGAGTCGGTTTGATCTCACAAGAGACAAGCCTCAGCTATGAAGAGCCGTGTGAATCGAGAGGTTCACGCACGGTTCTGTGAGGGCCTCGGGGTGAAATTCCCCGGGGCTACTCGACCAAGTGAATCCGTACCAAGGGGGTGACCATCCAATAGCTGTGGGCAGAAGATGAATTCTGAAAAAGAAAGCGCATTCCGCATCCTCTCTCATCGAGGGGGTGCCGTGCAGCCGATGTTCGATGCGGCCCCCATCGGGCCCTTATCTCCCTCATCATCCCTGCTTGTGGAGCGCCGCGACCTCGAACCGACAAGCTGGCAATCGCATTTTCTTAAAGAGCAGCTGCTCCATTTTTTTATGAAGCCCGCGGTGATTGGCTATTCGTTGAAAGACGCAGCTATTACCAAGATTCCCGTAGCCCATGGCCAAGCCGTGTTTTGTCCTCGAAGAGAATGGCACAACATCCGCTGGGCCGAGAGGATCAGTGTGCTTTCGATCAGAATACCGGACTCCGCATTAATGGAAGCGGCACGTGAACGTCTCGCGGAGAGATCACTCGAAATCGTGCCGAGGCACGTAGTCACAGACGACCGGCTAACCCATCTGTTGTTTGCCCTGGATGCGGAACGAGCCAGAGGCTATTCGACAGGAAAACTGTTTGTTGATTGCATTGAAAGTGCCCTGGCCAACATACTCTTAACTTCTTTCAACACTTTCGCTCCGAGATCGATTCCTAGCAGAGGGGGCATGGCTCCTCGTGTCCTTCGGCGCGTTGTTGAGTTCATGCACGCAAACATGGACCAACAAATCGGCTTGAAAGACCTCGCTGACTGTGCGGGCCTGAGTTTGTCCCATTTCTCATTTCAGTTTCGCGCAAGCACAAACCAAAGCCCCCACCAATACATGCTTCGGCTCCGCATCGAGCGAAGTAGGGAACTGCTTGCGAATTCCCGCCTCTCCGTTCTCGACGTCGGATTGGAAGTGGGGTTCCGTAATCAACAGCATTTCGCAACAGTCTTCAGAAACTCTGTTGGCGTCCCGCCTTCCGTGTATCGCACTCAGCTGTAGTCCCGATCACATCAGACCTTTCTTCGCCCTGGCCTCCCTTATCGCGGCAGAACCTGGTGAGACGATTCTCGTCCGACAAGGAACGCCACTCGTTGACCACGAAGAGCAGGTCGAGTGTCATCAACGGCATCTGAACAGCGGCAGCGATTGTGGTGAGAACGCGAAGACCGGTCGTGTTGGCGATTGTGGCCCTTCCGACGGTGCTTAGGGAGTTCCTCTGGAGCAGATCGCACCACCGTCGCAGAAATTTCCAGATGAATTGAAACGTAACAGATAAAAGCGAACACGGGATACCGCCAGATAGATTCTGATGTTTTTAGGACGATTGGGCCAGCCCAAATCGCGACTAAATGTACGGATTCGTTGGATGCTGACGAAGTCCAAGTTGGATTAGGAAGGAAGACTATGTTGCAGGTTGCATCGATAATGCCGGCTAACAAATCGAAGAAGGAAGTCCGAGCGCTGGCGCCATGGGGGCAATCAGATTGCTGCACGCGAGCTACTCCCCTCATACCTCACCTTCTAGAAAATACTGAATTGATATTGAGGGCGGCCTGTGAGGACACCCGCGTCTGATCGCAAGATGCTTTCCTGCTACGGTTCCTGTTCCGGCCTGCTGCCTTCGTCGAAGTGGAATGAAACTGGGGACGAAATGTTGATGTATCAGTTAGGGTCAACCCCCCGATGTCACAACGGTCTTACGGGAGTTGTAGAGAATGAAGATTGGTTTTCTCAGCATGCCGCTAACCGGGCACTTACATCCAATGACGGCGTTAGGCCGCAAGATGCAGGCGCGCGGGCACGAGGTAACATTTTTCGGTCTTCCGGATGCTGCGCGCATCGTCCATAGCGCCGGTCTGGACTTTGTCCCGTTCGGAGAGGAAGAGTACCCCGTCGGGACTACGCCTGCAATGTATGCGCGTCTGGCAATGCTCAAGGGAGAGGATGTCGTGCGCTACTCCTTCCAGGAGATGCATCCGCAGCGGACCAGCATAACGTTGGAGCAACTGCCGGAAAAGCTTGCTCACAGCGGCGTAGAGGCTCTCGTCCTTGATACGATTCATTTCTTCGCCGAGCTTGTTCCGATGAGCATGGGTATTCCCTATGCGCATATCTGGAATGTGCTGCATATCGACAGCTCCGGAGCGACGCCGCCCTGCTTGTTTGGCTGGGACTACGAAGACACGCCCGTGGCGAGGGCCAGGAACATGGAAGCCGTCAAGAAGATGAGTTCTGTGTTTCAACCGATTCAGCAGGTGGCACGGTCCTGGGCAGAAAACCATGGGTTGCAAATTGATTGGGACACTCCAAATGCAACCATTTCCAAACTGGCGGTTATTACCCAGACACCGAAAGAGTTCGACTTCCCAGACGTTCCCCAGGCTCCGGCATTTCACTACGCTGGTCCCTTTCATGACGATTATGGGCGAGAGACAGTGGCCTTTCCCTGGGAAAGGCTTACCGGCGAACCGCTGATCTATGCCTCTATGGGCACGCTGGTGAATGGCTTAACAGATGTTTTCCGCATCATTCTGAAGGCGGCGGCCGCTATTCCGGGACGACAGCTGGTCCTCTCTATAGGCAGCAATATTCAGATGGATGACATTGGCCCGATCCCGGCAAGCGCCATCGTGGTTTCCAAGGCTCCCCAGATAGAACTGCTCAAACGAGCCGAGCTGTGCATTACCCATGCCGGCATCAACACAACGGTCGAATCGCTCGCGCTCGGTGTTCCGATGGTGGCGATTCCGGTCGGCTTCGATCAGCCGGGCATTGGTGCCAGAATTGTCTACCATGGTGTGGGTGAATCGGTACCGGTCGCCTCGATGAACAAGGAAAATCTGTCTGGAGCCATCCAAAAAGTTTTAGGAGACCCGACCTACAGGGACACAGCGCGCCGGTTCCAGAGAACGATTGCTCAGACCCATGGACTGGATCGGGCAGCCGATGTGCTCGAACGAGCATTTCAATTAGTCGACGAGTCGGGGATGGCGGTCTGGGAGACAAGCAACTCGTGGGCCGGAAGGAGCAACAATTGAACAGACTTCAAGGGAAAGTTGCCGTCATCACAGGCGGCAGCAGCGGAATGGGATTCGCCACTGCAGAACAGTTCGTTAGCGAGGGAGCGCATGTATACATCACTGGCAGGCGAGAGAAAGAACTCGATGCTGCTGTTGCGAAAATTGGAAAGAACGTCGCGGCTGTCCAGGGGGATGTTTCCAACATGGAAGCCCTTGACCGGCTCTACGCGAAGATTGCAGAGGAAAAGGGGCGCGTTGACGTTGTCTTTGCCAATGCAGGCATAGGAAATCAGATGGCTCCTCCCGGCTCCATAACGGAAGACCAGATTGATCGAACATTTAATGTCAATGTGCGCGGTCTCATATTTTCTGTTCAGAAGGCTCTTCCGTTTATGCATGAGGGTGCTTCAATCATCCTTAATGCGTCCAGTGTCAAGGGCGGAGTAGAACTAGGCCACTGAGGCGGAGCAAAAGTAGGCCAGTAGGAGGTAGTTGGGTTGTAGTGAGATTGACGGGGGAGAAGGGCCGCTGGAGCGTAGCGGAAGCGGCCCTTCTCCCCCGAGGCGCGTTCGGAGGGGTAGAGTTCAGCGTTCGGAGGATGGTGTCCGTTTGCGGCGGCTCTGCTTGAGTCGGTAGCTGTCGCCGTTCATCTCCAGGATGTGCACATGATGGG
>NZ_JQKI01000055.1 GCF_000745965.1 Edaphobacter aggregans DSM 19364
GAACGCGGGCACCGCACTTACCGGCAAGTTCCCTACACCCTCGATAGAGTCGTCTGGCTACGCGACACCTATAAGCTCAAGAGCCGCCGGCAGCGATTGCAGGAACAAGGCTTCGGGACCACTGAGCAGCTACGGCGGCGCCTCGGGGTCTCACAAAGTACGATCAAGTGTTGGCGTAAAGAAGGCCTGCTGTCTCGCAGATACCATGGCAACCAGAGCCGCTGCCTCTACGGACCGCCCGAAAACATTGAGATGTTGAGAGCCAACCTCCGTCAATCAACATACGCTCGAAACGCCAGCCCAACTCAAACCCCACAATGAGGTGCAGTATGAAACCATCGCTTTGCTGAGTTCCAGTTCCGGATATTCCAGGAAGATGTTCAGCCGCTTCCATAGCCTGAGAGCATAGTTGCAGGCTTTGCCTGCCGCGCTCTTCGGCAACACACTCCCGCTCATGGTCAGAATCTGGGTGTGGATTTTGTCGAGCAGGCGCGGAGCCTCCTGCTGGCGCAGAGCATGGCGGGCTGCGTGATCCATCGTTTCGTCGCGAGCTCGGGCGTCGATAGCAAACAACTTGTCCATCAACTCGACGATGCGCACCGACCCCGCATCCTGCTTGTTGAGCTTGATTGCGTCGACAAAGTACCGTCTCGCATGGCTCCAACAGGCCGCATGCACCATCTTTGGGCCGCCTATGCCGCGATCATAGGCCGCATAGCCGTCTGTCTGGAGAATCCCCTCGAAGTTGACAAGGAAATGCGCTGGACCTTCGCGATCGCGGCCCATGCGAAAATCGAAGACCACCGAGCCTCCCGGTGAGCCGTACTGCCACAAGTAGGATTGATGATTCTTGCCGCGACGATCATGTGCCTGCACATCGATCGGTGTTTCATCGGCCTGGATGTAGCTGCCTGCCAGCAACTGGCTCCGCATCGCGCCCACCACTGGCGCCAGCATTTCTCCGACCGTCATCACCCAGCCGCACATTGTGGCGCGGCCGATGTCGATGCCCGCGTCGCGCAACAGGATCACGCTCTGACGATAGAGCGGATTGTGATCTCCGTATTTGCCGACGATCGTGTTGATGATGATGCGGTCCGACGCCAGGCTCTTGTCGATAATCCGCGCGGCTACGGGCGCGGTGGCCACGCCTTGCTCCTCGCACTTCTTGCAGGCGCGCTTTTCACGCTTGGTGACTTGAACGAAATACTCGGCTGGCTTCACGTCGAGAACTTCGCTGACTTCGTAGCCGATCACCTTCGTCTCGGCGCCGCAGCCGCCGCACTTGCACTGCTCCGGCATGCAGGCAACGATCTTCTCCACGCGGGTAGATCGGCGGGCAGCGTCTGGCGGCCGGGATGCTGATGCCTCTTCTTCTTCTTCTCCTCCTCCGAAGAAGAGGGCAGCGTCTCGCGTTCGCTCTCGGCAGCCACTTCAACGTTGCTGACCCCGGGTTCGAGATCCAACAACTCCAGCTGAAGATTGCTCAGCTTCTCGCTGCCGGGGCCGTACTTGGCGATTCGCTGCTGGCGCAGCCGCTCTTCAAGAACCTGCACCTTCAGCTGCGCATGTTGCAGCTCGTACTCATACGAGTTGAACTTGCCGCTCACCGCGGCAAACAGCGACGGCTCCAGATGTGCTTTCAGTTGTTCAAGAAGGTCGGCGCGGGAAGATGCGCCATCGGTCGGAGTGGACGCTGCGGAAGGATGGAGATTCGCACTCACGAGGCTTATTGAATAGCAGACAAGCCTGTGGGTAGACAAGCGATTTGCACTGTATTCATGCGCTCATTCGTGACTCCGATGATTCCTTCGCGAGGGGCTTGCGATACCACTTGCGCTCGCGTGTCTGGTCAAGATCGATACCACCCAGAAGCATCGTCAATTCCTCGTGGCTCAACACCACCTTGCGCTGCTCGTGATCGACAGCAGGCCAGTGTACGCGCCCCTTTTCAATTCGCTTCGCGCAGACCCATAGCCCTGTTCCGTCAAAGAAAATGATCTTGAGACGATTCCTCTGTGCATTTGAAAACAAGAACACATGACCGCTCGACGGATCGCACAACAACTGGTCGCGCACCAGACCGTAGAGGCCATCGAATCCTTTGCGCATGTCTGTTGCGCCCGGTGCAAGATAGACCCGCGTCGCAGCTCCCAGGCCGAACACGCTACAGCCGCTCCAGAACAGCGACCAACCGTCGCAACGTCTCGTCGTCGAAGCCATCGCCGACTTCCACCTTGCGACCGTTGGACAACAACACCGTCAAAGCGCCAGGCTGATCCCCAGTGCATACCGGACTCACGGCTGCAGCCAGTTCCACCTCGACCAGAGGCCCCCGGCCAACACCACCGTCACCTCGATGCTCCTGCTGCTGCTGTTTCTTCAGGTGACGGTTCAACGTGCTCAATGCCAGGCCATGGCGGCGGCAGAACTCGCTACGCCCCAAACCGCTTGCTCGGTACAGTACAAACTTGCCAACCGCGCAATCTCCGCGCGACCCCGACGATGAACTACCGATACAGCCTCTCCGCTCATGACAACAGTCCATCACACCGAAACCCGTTCTACAGATGCGGTTGCTCTGACGGATACTGTCGAGCATGTGCTTCAGATTCGTAAGGCTCCATACGTGCCGCCTGGCTTAGCCCGCCGGCTTGCATCGACCATATATGCTCCGGCCGATTGCGGTTACAGAGTTACAGAGGAGCAGGAGCGGGTCATAACGACAAGAGCCGCCCAGAATCGGGCGGCTGGGTTGGCAACTAAACGAAAGAACTATCAGGAATGCCGCAGCGTGAAACTGGCGGCGAGGAAGACCGCGATAGCAACGAAGACCGAAAGCCATCCGCCCGTGTCCGTTAAGATGTGTAGCACGTAGGCAGTGACAGCCGTCGTCACAGTGGTAAGCGCTACTACAGCACAAAAGGTTTCGTACCTAACCTTTTGCTTAAAGATGCCGTAATACGCCACCCATCCAAGCAGCATTCCGACTGCTGCCCCGAGAGCCGATGCGCCCTCAGTGATTGTCATCTGATATTGTCGGTCCAGGCGAGCTGTCATGCACCAGGCAGCCACGAAACCCAGCCCTGCACCGACAATCAGACTAGCAATCGATACGTTAAGGAATTTCATCACCGTTGAGTTCACTTGACCACCCCGAATAGCTGGAGCCATGGCCCGGTCGCCCGGATGTCAGAACCCTTGCTATCAACTGCGGTCACTACTTGACCGGCTTCGATCGCGGCCGCCCCCGCAACAGCTCTCGCGAATCCCTCGGCTGCCTTGGTTCTCGACGTGCGACTCGTCGCATTGGAATAGCAGGACCAATGCGCCTGGTTGGCAGTGGCACCGTGTCGATACATGCAGAGGAGACAGGACCGAACCAGTTGTCCCCATGGTCCGTCCCCGCCGTGTTCAAACATCATCCCAGCATTCACGCTAGCGTAGCCTTCCCAGGGCATATATGGATTTGCCGCGGAACTACTTATCGACGCTTCGCCGAACAACATGTTTTTGCAACGCCGAGACCCTGGAGGGGATTGCCTTTGCAGTTCTTGCATCCCTTCTCTGATACGGTCGTGCAACGTACAAGTCTTCGGAGATGAACCTTGCCGTGACGACGCTGCGGTATTTATCGCGACAGAAACACGGGACCTCTGCCGCTGCCGCTATTTCGTGCCATTTATGCGCTGCAGTCTCTTCAGGCAGGAGGCCTGCCAGTCCTTGTCTTTCATCCCCGAAATCTTAGAGCCGAGGAGTCCCATGAGAGCAGTATCAGCCTTGACGTTGTAGCTTCCAATAGCGTCCATCCTTTCAAAAATCAAGAGGATGTCTCTGACTGCGATGTCATCTGTCGCGGCTCTAAGATGTCCCACTAGGAAGGGCACGGCTGACGCTCCTCGTTCTGCAATTGGGACAGCCAATTCCATGGTTGGTGGTTCCTTAACATCGTTCCCATATCTAAATATTTTGTACTGATCATCCAGAGAATATTGGCGTAGGCGCTCCACTCGGTCCGCGGGGGGCTTGCCAAAGAAGTCCTTTTCGATATGATGGTCCCGGCATCCAAGCCCAACGAAGCAGGCTAACAACAGCATAGGGAGTATACTCATGGCTTTGGACATCCGCCGCATTTCTCCTTTCTCATGGTGTTCTCGATTTCGTCTTGTTTGTCATAAGCTGGTTTCTCATACCGGTTGTTGGGGTCGTATCCGCGTCTCGAGGCCCACGCGTATGCCGGCCATGTCATTCCATTCCTATATTGCCCCACGTGGACAAGTTCGTGACCCAATTTTGCTATGCCTTCGACCGTCGATGGATCATAGACACCCGGGCGAAAGTACACATCATTGCCCCTTGTTATACCTTCGTAGTCCTCACTCACAAAGTGGAAATACCAAGGCACTTTGCCGGGGTGTACGTCTGCGTTGTCCAGGTCTACCTTTGGTATGTATGGAGCTAGTTTCCGTTTCTCGCAATCCGATAAAGGTCTCAGGCCAAGCGGATCAACGAAATCAATTGGGTCACTGCCAACGTATGCATAGAGATTGACATCGGCCCCTCCAAAGCCTAGAGGGTCCTCGGAAATGAACCTTCCGAAAGTTGGACTGTAATACCTGGCACGATAGAAGTAAAGTCCGGCGGTGTCATCCTCCCGACCAGTGAAGGCAAAGCTGTTGGTCGTAGAAGCGCCAATTTGCGTTGTTGCACCAAACGGCTCGTAGGTGTATTGCGTGCGAATGACGCCCGTTGCGTCAGCAAGCGCTAATGTGCTACCCAATGAATCGCTCAGATAACTCATCGATCCGGTTGAATCGGTCCGGGTGAAATATTCATCCATTTCGCCTGTGAAGAGATTCGCAGTTGGGAGTCCTCCGGCAGAGATCTCCTGCACAGGGGTGGCTCCGTCATACAAGAAGTTCGTAGTCGAGATGGCAGTAAGGGTTTTAGTTGTGCGTCTGCCAAACCCATCGTAATTAAACGTTGCTGCACCTCCCGCATCAATCGACTTGAGTTGGTCCCGAGCGTTCCATGAATAGCTGTGGATACCGTCGCTGACCAAGTTGCCGTTTGCATCATAGCTAATTGACACTCCATTCCAATTGGTCAGTTGATTTGCAGCATTGTATGTTGCAGAATTCACTGTAGCAGGAATTGATGTCGCTGCTAGACTACCTGAAGCGGTCGTTCGGTGGCCCGCTGCATCGTATCCATAGTTTATGGATCCGAGATTAGAGCTCCCGAGCGCATAGGATATTCCTGTCAAACGCGAAGCGCCATCATAGGAGTACGTAGCGGCTATGCCGTTCGGAAGGGTCAGCAACGTGCGACGATTTGCGGTGTCGTAAGAGAAGCTCACTGTTGCCGTACCCTGAGCAATCTGAGTTATGCGATTTGCAGCATCGAACGAATAGGACACTTGCGGCTGTCCTGCTACAGTCATCAAACTTCTGCGTCCTGCATTGTCGTACGTATAGGAGACAGCCCCTAGCGGTGTCGTTTGATTATTCAGCTGGTCCAGCGTATCAAAGCTGTTGGACACCGTCCCGGCCATAGAGTCCACAGTTGTTATCAGTCTGTTCCCTCCGTCGTAGGTGTAATTTATTGTGCTCTGATAAGTCGTTGTTTTCCCTTGCAATGTTTTCCCAAATCCAGCAAATTTCCGCCGATTTAGACTGTCGTAGCTGAATACTGTAACTTGCCCTTTGCGGTCCGTATGTTGAGTCAGGTTTCCACCTGCGTCATATACGTAGCTTTCGGAATGGGCAAGGGCGTCTTTACGCGTTAAGAGCCGATCGTCATTATCGTAGGTATAGCTGGTGGTCCCATTGCGCGCATCGGTAACTGTGAGGAGATTGCTGTTCCCGTCGTACGTGAAAGAGGTTGTCGCCCCCAGCGGATCCGTAACGCTCTTTACCTGATCCAAATTGTCATACGTGTAGTTGATGCTATTTCCGAGCGGGTCACTAAGCGAAATCGTTCGCCCAACCCCATCAACGAATCGCGATGTTGTATTCCCTAAAGGATCCTGAACTTTAATCAGATCGCCACCCTTATAGGAATACTGTGTCGTGTTGTTTAAGGGATCGGCGGATGTGAGGCGTTGCCCAACGGAATTGTACGTAAACGTCGTCTGGTTCTGATTTGCGTCTGTAATAGTTGTTAAGGCTCCCGCGCTGTCCCATCCAAAGGCGGTAGTGTGGTTTAACGGATCGATAATGCTCGTAAGCTGATTGAATCTCGGTTCATATGTAAAGCTTGTCTGGATTGGGTTCTGAGTTCCTGCTAATTTAGTAACACTCATCAGGTTTCCCATCGAATCGTAGCTAAATGTAGTTTGTCTGCTGAGCGTATCGGTAACCTGCGATATGAACTCTCCGACCGCCTGTCGAGTATAGGTGAGGACTTGCTGTTCGGGCTTCCCAACTGCTGTGGTGTCCGAGAGAGTGTACCCATTGCCATCAAAGTTCACACGACGAACTGACCCAAGTGGGTTGGTCACGGTGGTTTGTGTTACCTTGCCATTGCTATCGAGGCTGTAGCTAAATTGGTACGTCCCCCCATCACCTAGTGTCTGTTTCGTTACGCGTTCATTCGAGTCGTACACATTCGTGAGTGCGGTGATACCCCGGGGATTCTTGATTGTGAGCAATTCATCTGTAGTGCTTCTGCTATATCCGTATGTCGTTATTCCGCCGTTTGCATCGGTCACAGTTGCGAGCCGGCTTGAAGAGTCATAGGTATATGAAACGGCTCTTCCAATGTTATCGACTACCTTCGTGATTCTGTGACTCGGATCATATGTGAATTGCAATGATCTACCGTTCGGCGAAGTAATCTGGACGATATGCTGATCATTTTGCCACGACCGTTCAATCGTCAATATGTTATTGAATTTGTCCTTTATCGCCGTAAGGAATTCATGGTATGTCGGAGATGGGTCGCTCTGAGCTTGATTGCTAGCACCATCCAATTCGAAGTAAAATTGCGTTCCATCCTTCAAAGTGACTACGGCACCACTACCTGCAAAGCTGCCGAACCTCCCCCCGTCCGAAGAGCGAAGTGTTGAGCCGTAAAAGGGAGTGGGAGTCCCTGTATGTGTACCTCCGGCGCCGTCATTTGTATAGTGGATACGTTCGCCGTCGTCTAGAATTAGGTCGACCGATCCATCAGTATTGGTGTACAAGAACATATTGTACGAATGAGTGGTGCTTAGACCAAAGGACCGAGACGGTGTCGCTGTGTCGCCCGGTCGATAAACTCTGGAAAAGCTAATAGGAATCACATCTGGCAAGAAGAAATCCAAGCTTCGGCTAACGAACATCCCGGTGCTCAGATCGACGGGTTCTCCGTCATAAGTTCCATTGCCCGGGGTGGGATAAGTAGGAGGTGGAGTTCCAGGCGGATTGCCCGCCGGGCTGCAGGAGAGCATGTAAAGTTCCGTATTGGCCGAAGGCGTGATTCGCTGTTGGTCCGCGCTGACGATGCCCGTGCCGTAAATCATCCAGCCGCCTGTTTTCGGATCCATGCTCCAGTAATCGACGGGTTGACCTGCTCGAAGATTGTCAGGATTTGGAAACACAAGCTTAAGGCCGTGAACTAAGGACTGACCTGTTCCCTCAATCGTCGCACCATCTGGTTGGATCGTGAAGTAGGTAGGGAACGTAACACCGGCTGGCAGAGGAAATGGTGGGCGATCAGGTGGAATTGGTGTGATAGAGATCGAATGAACTTCCTTGCCTTCCAAGTCTCGTATTCGAATCCCAGCCGGAATGTGGACCTCAAGACCTGGTATACGAGGTGTGGTCGCGACGATCTCCTGAGTCGTAGGCACGGGAATCTGGATTGCGTGCTCGGTGTCTAGTTCGGGCATCCAGATTGTGAAAGGTAGTACAGCAGTCCCACTCCGGGCAGGGATAATCCATCGAAACATGAATTGGCCGTACGTGCGGCCCGGTTGACTGGCGGGTCTACCATCTATCATTACCATTTGTGGCCCAGTCGGCACGCCCTGCAGAAGAAACCTCCCGGTATCGTCCGAAACTGAGATGATATTGTCAATCTCGACTTTGACATCTGAGACCGGGCGGCCTTTTAGGTCAACTACTTGTCCAGATAGGGCGGTCATGCCCGCCGGAGCTTGCAACGGAGGAAGGGAAAGCGCATCATTCACCTTCGCACTATTCTGAGCAAATTCAATTCCGGACGCGAATGCAACCGTCGAATTGAATTGCATTCCGAGGGACGACAGGGCCAGAATTCCACAAACTGCAAGCTGCTTGGACATGCGTAGCTCCTTTAACCAAATCTCTGTAACTCGTATCTATACGTTGGTCGAGTCGATTAAGGGCTCGTCACACTCACGTTCATGCTCCCGGTCTGCGAGAAGACAGAACTGATTTTCAGCTTGTAAGTACCCGTTGCCGGTAACGTCTGTGCGACCGAAAAGTTCGCGCCACATTGAAGAGGTAAAGCGGTTGCGCTACCGTCTGGGTTGATGAGGGTCCATTCATCGCACATTGAATTGCTGTTAACGCTGATTGTGACTTGCTGATTCGCTGTTCCGCTGAAGGACAACAAACCGTTTTGGCCCGGCAAGGAAAGGATGACGGGGACTGCCGGTCCATTCACATTAAGTGACGCCGTAAAATCGACAAGATCATTCACCGTGACCGTAGCGTTAACAGCTACAGTTTCCGATTGAATTCGTACCGTATAGGTCCCGCTCATCAGAAGGTCTGTGCCGCCCATCAGGCGACTGGTCGTTCCATCGAAGCAGCCAGCCTGACCGATTGCATTGCCCAAGGGATCCCATAAAGTCGCCACTGCTCCACCAAAAGCGCCGAAGGAGCAGCTTCCGGAGTTTGCCGACGCGCTCAGTACGACACTCACACGCCGTGGAGCGGTCGCATCGAATATCATAAGGCCGGTGTATCCTCCGCCCGGTACCGGAAGACTCGCAGACGATCCGACGTTCGTCCTGCCCGTAGATCCCGATGCGACAACCTGGCCCGATGGTTGGATGAAAAGATCGCCGCTGCTCACCGTTGTTCCTGTCGCAGTAGAGACACTAACCCGCCCTGATGTGGCATTTTGTGGGATTGTGGCCGTCAGTGTAGATGTAGTCGCAGAGCTAATTGGTATCAGCCCGAGATTGACTTTGGCGTCGTTGTTGCTGGCTGCTGAAGAGAAATTCCCCCCGGTAATGGTAACGGTGGAACCACCTCCAGCGATCACGGGAGAAAAGCTAGAGATAAACGGCGTACCAGTTGCGCCGCTAACGACAAACTGATCGCTGCTCGTAGCCGTACCCATCGGCGCGGCTACCGTGATTGATCCCGTAGTTGCCCCCGACGGAACATTCGCCAGGATCTGAGTTGCCGTTGACGACGACACAGTTGCTGGAACCCCGTTGAACTTCACTACATTTTGGCTCGATACAGTACTGAAGCCGGTGCCGTTCAACGTCACAGCTGTCCCTTCGGATCCATTATTGGGGGTGAAATCGAAGATGCCCACTTGGGAGGCGCTGTAACGTTGAATAGACAAAATATTTCCGGTCGCGTCGTATTTGTAGGACGCTGCGTTTCCGGAAGCATCTACTACCCCTATCAACCTGCCCGCTTCATCATAGGTATAGGTAATCTGTTGAGCGATAAGAGTTGTCGATCCGACCAGCAGAACCACAGACGCAATGATCCAAAGAAGTCGGTCAACACGAACGACCTGTAGCTCCCGCTGTCGTTCCCTACGGAACGTCCGTCGTCCCATTCGCGAGGGACGGGGAATCCATCCAAGCCTGTAGCGCAGCATTACATCTGATTTTGGAGCAGGCAAAAGTATGCATAACGGCAATCGCGTATGGACTCCGGTTTCCACTGACATCGCTGCGTGCTCCTTTATCTTTTTTAGAAATCGTTGGATGCTCGAATCCCGTCGACGCTGGCCCGATATTCTGGCGCATCTATCTACTCTCGCTACTCTCGTTATCTCTAGTGCCTGCGGTGCCATTGAAGTATGTCAATGACTTTCGCCACGCCTGCATCCCAATCTTCCTGCCAATATCACGGCCGGTTAAGTCGTCCGCTTTGAAGTGAATGCCTCCATAACGACGAGACATTCCTGCTTCGTTCGCAGCGTCAGAGAATGTATCCCAGGACAGTACCAGCGTCGAAGCGGGTGTCATGCCGGACTCAATTACTGAGCTACCAGCTTCGAAGGTGACAGACGCGCCGAATTTGTCGCTTCCGGTCCAGGCGCTTAGCACCGTTGCGCCCGCTGCGCTGAACGTGCTATGCCCCGAGACATAGCTAGGAAACGGTGGGGTTGGAAAGGTCGCGGACTGATATGGTATCCATTCCCCCCCATCCATCGAAACGGTTCCGCGTGCGGGGCCGCCCCACGACTGGATTTGTTGACCATGAAAAAGCTCGGGTATTGCCGTAATCGGCCTGACAGAATCCCACGCACGCTTTGCGTCCCAACTTGCGATAGCGGCGTCGTGCAACGCAGCCGATAACACGAAAAACAGCTTCGCGTCGTCGTCTACGGAGTGGTGGTCTCGCATGGATACATATTGACCGAACAGATTCCAGTGCCCTGGCGGCAATTCGTGTGAGGTCCATTCGCCCAGTACTCGGCAATCATCTTTTCTCTATCATTCAGGTGTGCGCTGATAGTAATGAGCTCCTGCGCCTGCTTCTCATAAGCCTTGGACCCATACTGTGCAGGCCCAAACTGCGCGGCATATGTGCGATACTCGCTCGAAGAACTCAAGGCAAAGGCGGTAACATTCTGCCACTGGGAACCCACGAATACTTGGGTTGTCAGGGCTTTCCCATTGAAGTATGTGAGAGGTTGCCAGAAATTCGGCTCTAGACTCTGATAGTCGTAATTAGATCCGAGAGGCACAGTCGTTGCCGCATTCAGAGGCATGAACTCGGTATAGTCGGCATATGGAACTCCGGAAGCGGTCAAAGTGCCAAGTTGATTAGAACCGTCGTTGTGTCTCCTCATCAGAATCGAATTGCATGCTATATTTCCGATGCCATCTGGGAAGGATGGATTAGTCGAGACATAACCTGTGTCGTAGCCTAGCGCTGTCATCAACGGATCAAAGACAGACAGCTTATCCCAAGGGAATAAGTCGATGGCTGCTCGGTAAGCAGCAAAACTAATCGCCTCTTTCTTATTTGCGTCGGTACGCTCTTCGGAAGGTCGCCGTAAAGACCCGCCATTGACCGTTCCAATGGCGGTGCTGTCATAGGCAGCCCACGCATCGTATATACAGTTGTTTAAGATGAACAGAGCCCTTGCAACCATCGGGGGACCCAAGCTCGAATCACGAACCCCTTGCAGAGCGGCTTGATTCCATTGGATTACCACGTTAGGTTGTTGAGCAGAGGCGCTTGCTGTCATCAGCATGAGCCCTAGCCCTGTCAGTGCCGTGAGTCTCGTTTGTGAAGTTCCGCTCCTCTGGTTCCCTCTCATCGCGAACAGCGGCATGCAAGCTAATGTGATCAGCCGCAAACGAGGGAAACGTCTGATCGGAGTCAGTCCGAGAACGATAAGCCAGAGAGCGGCATCTACCGCATCAATACAGCGAGGACTCTGCACAACCGCAACGAGAACCTTCCGCGCAGCGTCAGAACGCTCCAAGAGAGTTAGTGGTAGCAGAAAGATGCTCGAAACCAGAGGGGTTATTCGCGTACGGCTCAGCATTGAATAGACCTCAGCGCACAAACGAACAAGATGCTCAAGGTGCAATGGTGCAATCTGCCCGCGCAATCATCGCTGACTGTGCTACAGAATTATGCTATTCCAAAAAGTTCATTCATAGTGCAGACAATCGCCTCGGCTGTCAATACATTTGTTCGAAGAAGATGAAGAAAGCGTATTGCACACCTAGCCTTATGAGGAGAACAATCCATCGTGCCGATCAGGCCGCTTTTGCCGGAGCCGTTGGGACTCGAATTGGCGAGCGTCCCCTTTTGAAAGTTGATGTCGAGCTTCCGGCTGCCTCTGACTTCCTTGACCGTACTAAAGGCCACCGCAGAAGATGGTGCACGTCGACAGGTTGCGGAAAGCGCGCAAAGGTACCGGTCCCACGATTCGCCCAGCTCGACGAGGATGACGCGGAAGATCTCAGCGAACCGGAGATGCCGGTAACGCCAGCCGAACAAGTGTAAACGGCGCCAAAAGGTCGTTAAGTACGAATGAGTTGACCAGCCCAGGAGCGCTCGCCGACTCTGGCGATACCTATCGCCTACTTTTGCTCACAGGGACTTCTCCGAAGGAAACGTCACCTTATGGCGCTAAACCGAGCGGATAAGTTCATCTTTTAGGTACATCGAGTGTCGGCTTATGAGCAACTGTGAGTTGGCAACTCCTTGAGAGCAATATAAGGGAAAGTCGCCGTATGGTGCATCGCACAACGCCGCCGCTGCTTCTTGTTGCGTGCGCGTCGCACCATAAGCTGACACTCTGTACCCATAAAGTGACATCAGTGACCCCCATAAGTTGACATCGGTGACACCATAAGTTGACCATCCACTCCAGTGGCCCATTCGTGTCCCAACGATCGAGTGGGCCATTCTTTCGTATCCATCCGTGAGCGGTAAGGCCGCCTGTCAACAATTGACCGCTCAATTTCCAGATTGCCCGTTTCTCGGGGAGGAACTAGGTAGTTGGAGGGCCGAACCTAAACACCTACCGCTCCGCTTTGGGTAAGTCTTATAGCACAGGCTTGGTGACAGCGGCATTTACGCCCTTGCGCATCCAACGCTGCGCGAGTAATTCAGCTGTGAGGGGAACATCGCTGGGAGTCTGAAAGGAGCCTCTCGCCTTCATAGCTGATTCACGTTGTTTCAAAGACTGTTCGTAACGAATCTGCTCTGCCGGCACAACAATCGGGCCGGTCGGAATGTTGCCGCCTAAGGCCAATGTACCTGACTTCACAGGAGGTTTCTGTATCACGGGCTTCTCCCGGGATGGTTGAGTCGTACGAGAACGAGCTACCGGTATGGCCCCTGACGAAACGCTCTTTTCGATTGCTTGACTTGTGGGTTCGTTTGGTGCTTTTGCGTCACGCTGGAGGGCGGAAACCGCGGTCGGAGATGCACTGCGATCCTCTGTAGGTGCTACTGACATTCTTTCCGCGTACGGCTTTCGAACTTTGGATTTAGATGTTTTCCGGTGTACATTGCCTCTCTTGGCAGACTTTGATTGAGCCGTTCGGTTAGGAGTTGGAGTCACCACCTTCCGTCGGGAGAGGGGTAGGTTAAGTTCGGTCAAGATGCGCCGAACCTCGAAGAGGCGCTCCACATGAGCGTCAATTAAAGAAATGATATTCGCGTATTGCATTAGTAAGTATCAGTTTATCCCGATACGAATGAAGCACCACGCTTCATTCTTGCCGCAATTCGGTTGCTCATGTTACTAGCGTAACTTTCCACTTTCATCACGAGAAGATCAATCTCAATGAGCGAGATCGGCGATTTTCCAACTGACGAAGCGACACCTGGATTGCCGAGTAAGGTACTTGTTGAAGTTCTCAATCGAGCCGGTCGCTCCCTTGATTAACAGCGGCTCGCTCCGACCAACGATATCGAAGACGTGACGGCAAATGAACACTGTAACGGCGCGCTGTTCAGTTGAGCCAGAATATCAACGCGCCCACGAAGGCTAGTGATTTATAAATCACAAACGCTCTTGTCGTCATTTACTTCTGAATTGTCGGCAAACCGCACCTTACTCCCCTGAACTCGAACCGGACATCGTCCTAACCCCAACCCATCTGATAAGTTGTCGGGCCGTTCTGTGTGTTCTGCACGCCGGAGATGATTGTAGAGGGATTGGTCGCACTGCTCAAAGAGCTCGTAATCGACTGCACCTCCCCCGCTAGACTATAGTTATAGCTGACCGTTGCGCTACCGGCGTCGCTCGCGCGCTTGAGATTGCCCACCCAGTCATAAGCATACGCCAGGTGTTTATCCAGGCTGCCGTTGCCGCATTCCGAAGGTATGCATTCGGCCATGCTCGTTACCCTGCCCATTGCGTCATAACTAAAGACCGTTTCCGTGAAGCTGGTTGAAGTATTCCGGAAGGCAAAGGAAAGTCTGCCCTTGAGGTTGCTTTGGGTATAGTTGTTCCAATTCGCACTGGTGTCGTAGCTAAAGGATCGCGCCAATGTTCCGTCATCGTAGCTGATCGAAATCAAGCGATTCACGGCGTCATACTGATATGTCGTGTGGGTTTTGAAGCTTGTATCGATCTGATTTGCGCGTGGTTTGGTTCGAGTGACGACCAGCCCAGTGGAATTATAGGCATAGCTGTACGACGTTTCGCCCGTTTCCGGCTCCTTAGTGTAGATTGTCCTGCCTAGTGAGTCGGTTTGGAAGACTCGTGACTGCACTCCCTGCGTGATCGTAGACCTGCTTTTTTGCTTTTGTGGATCGATCAAAAAGGTCCAGCAAAGGTCCAATAAGGGCATTTTTCCGTGTAATCAGAGGCGTAGAGTGTGGTCTGTACCATCTGGTTTCAATGAGTTGCGTTACGTTGCCGAAATGGCATGGAAGAGGTCATCGGTTCGATCCCGATCAGGTCCACCAATCATTTCAACAACTTACGGGTTTGCGGAAATTCTCGAGGGTCCATTTAGGGTCCAATAAGAGAAAGCCCCTTCATTTCGCCCCCGCCTTCAGCATCCCAGCCACCTTTGACTGTGCGTTCCGCTTCGCTGGTGTGACCGCCTGCGTGTAGACCTCAAGCGTCATCTTCACCGTTGCGTGCCGCAGCAGTTCCTGCACTACCTTGATGTCCTCGCCGTTGGCCTTCAGCAAGGTCGAAAAGGTGCGCCGGAAGGTGTGCCATCCGATATGTTTGGTGATCTTCGCCCGTTCAGCCGCGGGACGGATGCACCGTTTCAGCAGAGAGTCTGGACTGTACGGTTGCTTACCCCGCTTCCGTGTAGGGGTCGCAGAAAGCCTGTCCCGGATGAATCGGAGTTCCACTACATATCCATTTGCCGGATTGGCGGCCCATAGAGTCGTAAGTGATCGTAGCCCACAAACCGTTTCCAAGCGTGTAGCCTAATGGCCCATTCGGTCCATTAACCACATCAGAAACGAGGTTAGCCGGGTTTCCTCCAGAGGTATACGACAGGTTTGTGATGGACGAGACTTCGCCTGCTGGGGAGCGACCATATTGAATGGCTCCGGTTGCTCCGTCTGATTTCAGTGTGAGATTGCCTGCAAAATCGTATGCGTACCCTATCGAAGGTCGACTTTCCTGGGACGGCGTACCACAGATAGATGGAGCGCATTGCCACATCTGAGTGATCCTGCCCATCGCATCGTAACTGAAGAGTCCTCTTGTAAGTGTCGAACCCGCGCCCGACGCCATATCTGCCAGATGTCCCTTTAGATTGGTCGGTGTAACCGTCCACTGCATTTGCGAACTGACAGTGTCGTAGTCGTACCGTCTATTTGGCGTTCCGTCATCGTAGCCAACACTCACTACTCGCCCAACTTTGTCGTATTGGGTCACCGTATGGGTATACGGGTTTGTTGGGGCAGGGTTGGCCGATGGGCGAGTGCGAGTTACCTGCAAGCCAGTCGAGTTATAGACGTAACTATAGCTCGTCTCTCCCCTTTCCGGTTCCTTCGTGTAGACCTATTCCCCATGCGAAGCATGGCAGTTTTCAACGATCCTGAGGGAGACGAGGATTCATCGATGCTGATACACAGGCCGGACAGATCGCAGAGAGGGTTGAGCAAGAGATGGAGGTCACTTACAAGCAGCGAGCAGCTCTTGTTTAGTTTGAAGATGATCCGTCCAGGAACTGAAGTCTGCGTCGACTTGGCTCAAGTCATTTAGTGCTTCCTGCTTCCTCCCGAGCTTCACGAGTGTCTCTGCACGCCAGAAATATAACTCTTGCCGGTAGTAATCGTTGTTGTAGAAGTCACAGAGCTCGAGAGCTTTGCTGAAGTCTTGAACTGCCTCTCTTAGCTCGCCTAAGTGATAGGAAAACCGCCCTCGGTTATAAAACAAGTGAGGCTCGGACCCGTTAAGTTCGATTGCACGGCTAAGGGCACTCTTGGCCTCGCTGTAATCTGCGTTTAGCTCGTGAAGGTAGCCCCGAAGGAGCCAGACTTCCATTTCATCAGGGTGCTCGGCCAGTAGGGACTCGGCGACAGCCATAGCTCCGGCCGTGTTGTCGGCCCTAGCCATGGCTTGCGCTGATGCAATTGCATTCTCTAATTCAGGGGTCATCGGCATCTCTCTCAGTTAACGCGGTTTCCGCCGCACCGTTGTGAGACCTGTCCTCGTACACACTTATTGAAGTCCCCTCCCCAAACGTTTCGCGCGGGGCCATTACGTCTCGGATCGCTCATCAGGTTCGAGCAATAAGCCCGTGCCTGAATCCACTCCTTGTTACACGCTGCAAGCTCATCGTTGCCAGTTTTCATCTGGGAGGCTATTGCTATCACACCCGCTCCCAGAATGAGTGCGGGAAGATCGACTACGAGTCCACATGGCTCTGCAATCACACAGATCGTAGCTGCCGTTCCCAATGCGACTGTAGCTTTACTACTATTGCCCTGCGTAAATGAATCGATGCCTGTCCCGCAAGCGCCGAACTCGCATGACAGTGACATCCACCGCGTTCCCGACGCAACGCTCCAGTTATCTCTAAGAGCCGTCGTGGATTGAGTAGCGGTGAAGCCCGGATGCAGTGTGCTCCAGGAAGTGCGAAGGCCATGACGCGGTTTTTCGTTTAGCAGCAGCGTCGCAGCTATAAGGCCGTGTGGGATGTGCGGGCTAGAGTCGAGCTGCATCTGCACACGATTGTACGGTCTTCAGGCCGCAGAACCGAGCACATTATGGGAGGGATTTCGAGTCTGATTTAGCAGCTAAAACACCTACTAAAAGAAGAGCATTTCACACGCTCAGAAGGAGACGAGTTTCCAGCCCCGGGACCATCTGGAAGTGACGCAGATTTCCGGTCGCAACACGGTATCCAAGCTCCAGTGCCGTAACGCCGATCAACAGGTCGACAAGAGCAAGACGAACACCCTTCGCCGTGTTCTCGCCGTCGATCTGTCCGGCCCGCAGAGCCAGTGCAACCGTCACCGGATGCACTGGCACAGCCGCCGTCAGCTCGTTGAGGAACTGCCGACGCATGGCCTTTCTTTCCGGCGAGTCGGCGCGGGCCGCGCCGTGCGCCAGCTCGATCAGCGTCACGACCGAGAGGGCCACATCTTCACCGGCTGCACGCTGGGCGATTTCGCCGAGAGCCTGCCGCGCATTGCGGCCCTTGCGCTCTGCCGCGATGAGCACGCTGGAGTCGAGTATCAGTCCCATGCTGGAGGATTAAGAGGCTCACGATGGGCAGCCACAGCCTCTTCGACATCGCGGGCGAAGTCCTCGTCGATAGTCGCCGGGGAGTCCTCCGGCAACAGGGCGATGCACTCCTCGATGGAACGGCGCGGCGGCGCAGGCGTGTGCAGCACGGCTACGGTCAGCGGGCCGTCCTCGATGACGACCTCCGCGCCAGCGCGGACGCGGGCCAGCAGCCCCGCGAAGTCGCGGGCCGCTTCGGTTGCCGAGATGTGGATCGTTGCCATACTCATGATGATACCCTCTGCTCGGTTTTTTCTTTAGCAGCTAAAACAGCAGCTAAAAGAAGAAGTATTTATGGCTTTTCGTCATCGTCTTCGGACTCGGCTTCGGCGTCGAGTGTAGCCAGCAGTTCCTCCCTGGCCGCATCGTCGCTCTCGGTCTGGGACGAGGGCTTCTTCTTTTCCAGACGGGCCGCCGGATGGGTTGCGGCATGGACTTGTTTCAACATACGGATCGAGACGTGCGTGTACAGCTCCGTGGCGGCGAGACTGGCATGGCCGAGCATCTGCTGGATGAAGCGGATGTCTGCCCCGCCCTCCAGCATCAGCGTGGCCATTGTGTGCCGCAACAGATGCGAAGAGCCGGTCTTTCCGATCTGCGCCATGTTCACATAGTCGCGGACCAGGGTGCTGACGTGGTGCAGGCTGATCTCCTCGCCCGCATTGGTGAGGAACACGGTGCAGTCGTCCGGCTCGGAGACGAGCTGCGGACGAGCTTCGTTGAGATACTTCGTCACCCATGCGACGGCCCGTTCTCCGATCGGCACGATGCGATCTTTCCGGCCCTTGCCCTGGCGGACGAGCAGAGTCCCACCCTCAAGATCGAGGTCGAAGAGCTTCAGTCCGGCAACCTCCATGCGCCGGATTCCGGTCGAGTACATGGTCTCCAGCATCGCCCGGTCGCGCAGGCCGATGGGATCGGAGATGTCGGGCTGGAGCAGCACCTGCTCGATCTCGTGGAGATTCAGAACATGCTTGGGCAGATGATGACCCCGCCGGGGAAGCTCCAGCTCGGAGGCCGGGTTGTGGAGGATGTGATTCTGCCGCGTCATCCAACGGAACCAGACGCGCAAGGGCACGAGCCGCGCGTGCTGCGTGCGGAAGCTCATCGGTTCGCCATTCGATTTGCGGTAGTGGAAGAGATGCCGCTGATAGCGTTCGAGCACGGGCCGGGTCACGTCCACCGGCTCCTCGATGCCGCGCTCCCGAAGCCACTGCACGAAGAACGTAAGCTGCGTCCGCCGCGTCTCGACCGTCTGTTCCGAGTATTGCTTCACGAGCAGTGACTCCAGGTGCTCGTTGAGCAAGGCTTCCATTGGGGTCTGCGGCACAGGACGCCGACGGCTCGTCTTCTTCTTGCGCGAGTTGCTGAGCGCCATCACTTCACCCCCACGATAACTGCCCCAACGCGGAACAATTCTCGCCTTCAAATAGACAGCGTAGGTCTGCTTCGTTTGCGGGACCTTCCGCTCGGATTCCCTTTCCAGATCCAATTCGATCAACCGGTAATGCTCTACTAATTGCTCGAACGTTTCTGGCAGGCCTTCTGGACGTGAGGTGTGGTGGTTAACGTCGAGGCGCAGGGTCGAAACAACCTTCCATGCTGCCGTTTCTGTTGGGTACTGCTTCACTGAACCAATTACAAGGGCTCGCATCTTGGGTTTGCCTTTGGCGTCAATATCCCGCCACCGGTAAACCCAGACCTCCGGCCCCTTCTTGCGCTGATGACGGCTGAAAAAGCCGTGTTGATACCGTGGTCGATTCAAGAGACATTCCTCTCATTCCGACCCGATGGCTGGTCCAATTTTACCGCTTCACGCTCCAACCATCGGGAGAGCTCCGAGAGGCGAAATCGCCATATCTGGCGCACTCCGTGACCTACGGGATGCGCCGGCAGGTCACCTCTTCGGGCCAGTTTGAGCACAGTCTTTCGTGACAAGGCCAGAAACGCGGCTGCACGTTCAGGGGCTACAAACGGTTCATGCGTCGTGGGAACGTTCAAGAGCTCCATCTCTCACCTCATCCGGACCTGTGCAATGCAAATAGCACGGTATTTCCAGGGCAGACCGACTTCGGAAATGGCCTTCAACTCAGCCGCAAGCCTCTTGAGTGCTCGGGCCTTGAGCGGAAGCAGGTCCTTTCGCTCCTGGAACCGTGCGACGAGCTTGTTTAGTTCAGCAGGGCTGTTTTGTAGTGACGAGTACATTTCAATAAGAGTGTGCCATTGAAAATGGTAAAAGGCAATACGAGCGCCTTAAGATTGTGAGCGCCAGCCATCGCCTTGCACGGTAAGCGACTGCCTGTGAAGGCTGGAAGCTTTGTTTACGGTGCCGGGATGATCGGCAGAATGAGGCGCGATGGGTACTCCAGACCATGCCTTACCGTCTGCTTGGCAGAAATGACGTTTACTTCCGATGCGATCTTGTTCCCGGTATTTGGATTCCGATCGAAGCGCGGGAAATTGCTACTTGAGACCTCCAGTCGTATGCGATGTCCCTTGAAGAACACCATGCTGGTTGGCCAAAGATCGAGATGAATTTCATGTACTTTTTCGGTGGCTGACGGGCCTTGTACTTCTTGATAGGAGCGCCGGAGGATCCCTTCAGAGATATTGAAGGCGGAGCCGTCCTGTTGAACGTCCACCAGCTTGGCGGTGAAGTCTGTATTGGGCGCGGTTGTCGAGACATACAGGATCAGCGAAATGGGCCCGGTCACCTCCACATCCTGATTCAGGGATGGGGTCGTGTAAACAAGCACATCACCTCGGCCCTCGATGTCATTTTGACGTGCGATGCCAGCGGCTGGGCCAATCATGGCTCCGCCAGACGTGGGCACTGGGCACAGAGGATCGTACGTATAGGAATCAGCCGGTTCTTTGGCGGTTGGCGCAAGGGCATTCAGTGTTCCGTCTCCAGTAATGCTGTTCGCGGACCTCACGCTGCTTAAGAAATATGGAGTGTATTGTGTCCTGGCCAAGGGCCATTCCTGCTCGGCTCGCCATTCGTTCTTGCCCATCACAAAGAGCCTGACTGAAGAATTGGCCACTGGCGGCGAGATCGCCAGCCCTGAGTTCTCATCAAACCACGGGAGACTGACCGCCAGGCTCTGCCTCCTGAAGTTTTCCGCCTTCGTTCCGTCAGGGAAGGTGACCTCACTGGCGTGGGTCCATGGTCCAATAATCAAGCGGCTGCGGCCAGCCACGCCGGGCTCCCATGATTGCCGGAGGTGCATAAAGTCATTCAGTTGCGTCGGCAAAAACGGATCGTACCAGCCAGCTATGAGCAGGACGGGCGCTTTGAGCGACTGCACTCGGTTTTGACCATCGATATCCTCCCAAAAGGCGTCTCGATCCGGATGCTCAACCCAATCCTTGAAGAAGGCCACCTCTGAACCTGTAGCTCGCCGATCTGCTTCGAGCAGCGGGAATCCGTTGGCCGCTTGTTTTACCTCATCGGCTGAAGGCCAGTCGGCGTGATCCTTTGTGCCGTGGCTGCGGACCGCCCAACTCAGCGCGCTATCAAGCGAGAATGCGCCGCCGGGATAGAACATATCGTGAAAGTTGGTGCTGGCGAAGTAAACCATAAGCGCGGAAGGTCCTGGAGCCGCTTGATCGGCAATCGCCCATTGTGTGTGACCGAAGGCTGAGCCTCCCCAAGTCAGGATGTGACCGTCGAACCAAGGCTGTTTGGCGATCCATTGCAAGGTTTCGATCCCGTCTTGCCGATCCCCTCGCAAGGGATAGAAGGCCCCTCCGGAACCGAATCTGCCACGCGTTCCTTGGATGATGGCCGTATAGCCACGCTCTGCCCACATCTTGCCAATCATGCTGGCAAAAAGGGAGTTCTTGAAGTCCTTGGTGAGGGGAATGCGTGCCAGGATGGTCGGGGTATGGGCAGTGTGCTGAGGATGATAGATATCAGCAAAAAGAGAAACACCATCGGAGGTGAGCAGCGTAGCTCCCTTTTGTGCGCGGACGGCGAACTGAGATCGGCGAAGCCCAAGTTGATGCGCCAGAAGCGAAGGACCCATCTGGTAGGTTGCCCACACGGAGATGCAGAGCAGGGCCGCCACCGCAGCGGCTCCCTGAAGGAGCCGCTTGCCCAGGCCTGGCTTCCTTGGTCGCGGAGTCATTCGCCAGTGATAGCTTCCCAGCGCAAGGATGAAGGAGGACAGTACCCAATGAAAGAAGATGGGGATACATCCTCCCACCCATCGCTCATGGGGGTACAGGCCCATGCGAATGATGTAACGAATGACCATCACGCCGAGATAGAGAGATCCGAAGATCAGGAGACCTGTGCCCAACGGTCTGCGCGGGGTAGAGAAAAAACCATGTCCACGCGAGAGGTCGTGGCAGATTTTCCCGTATAGCGCAATGATGAGTATCTGAGCGGTGAGCAACTCCGGATACGGCAGAAGGCCTGAAAACCACTCCTCCATCGGAGGCAGGAAAGAGACGTTAAAGAATGCCACCAAAATCTGACCGAGAACGCGGAGGCAGAAGAGAAACAGAAGCGTCGCAAGCACCCAGAAGTAGCGTCGTTGCAGAACTTCGCGAGTTTTAGAATGATCGACGAGTGGAGTTTCGATCACACCGTTTCTCCAAACATCGTTTGATAGTTGCGGTACCAGTCGCTTTGAAAGCGCCCGGATGGATCGTACTTCTTCTTAAGCTTAAGAAACTCAGCGAAGTTGGGATAACAGGCCAGCACCTGTTCGCGTCGGGCGTAGCGATGGTAGGTCAGGTAGTAAGTACCGTTACGCTTCACCGCCATATCAATAAGTCTGCGAAACGCTTCTGCGGAGTGTTCGATTCCCTCCGGCGTGTGGACTGTGTGGAGGTTGAAAATCGTGCAGGCATACGACTGTTTCGCCCAAGGCAGAAAGCTTTCGTTCTCCTTCTCAATGAGCCGGATCGTGCCGTAGATCAGTTCAACATTGTTCTTGCGAAAGTCGTCACGAACCTCGGCGAGGAACGAAGCCAGAGCCTCACGCGGTACGTTGATCTCCGTGATGATTTCGGTGGCTGGATTCTTGGCGTGTTGCTTCTGATCAATCTCTCGATGGTAGTTTTCGGGATAGATGCTCATCTGATGGGTATCCGACCAGTAGCGCTGGCCGTTTGTGGAGAGATAATAGTCCGCGTAACGGCGGAACGCCTGCGTCTTGTCGTCGTGTGCGAGATAGAGCAGGGTCCTCCAGCTCTCATCAGAGAGGCTTTTCTCTTCTGTGGGCATCGGGGTTGCTGGATCGATGGGGCGATAACAAGAGAAGACTCCCTTATGTAAGAAGTCGTCCGAGGCCGGATCGATAGCAAACTGAAAGTCTCCGTACATGAACCCACTGCGGATGCGCTCTGCGAATGCATCCATCAAGCCGTCCACCTCCCGCACCTCTACGATTCGCTCGATCTTCTGCCTCGGAACGAGACGCAGGGTCACTGAGGAGACGACTCCAAAGAGGCCGTATCCGCCGATCGCAAGCCGGAAAAGGTCCGGATTCTGTTCGCGACTGCATAGAACGAGGTTGCCATCGGCATCGACCAGTGTGAATGACTCGATGTTGCTGACGAACGGCTGCATGGAAAGGCCGCGTCCGTGAGCGTTTGCCGCCAGCGTTCCCCCAATGCTGATGTTGTCTGCGCCAGTCTGCTTCTGGGCAAACCCCCACTGGCGCAAGGCACCTTGCTGACGCTGAAGGTAAGCGGTTGTGAACTCAGGCCAAAATGCTCCCGCCTGTACCTCTGCCAGGCCACGCTGTGGATCAAAGCTGACGATCTGATTGAGCCCCGTCATGTCGACCAGAATCATGTCGGTGCCAAATTGCTGGCCTCCCATGGCATGACGTCCACCAGCTATCGACAATGGCTTCTTTGCACTTTTCGCTGTAAGCACCGCCGCCTGGAGCTCTTTAACGCTCTTGGGCCGGAGGATGCGGTCGACGCGCGTGCGATTGAGTTGCGAGTGGATATCATTCACTACCTGGGAATCGTCCCCGGCTGCGAAAGACAGATGCGAGCTGAGATATAACGCTGCGGATCCGGCAAGAAGCTCACGTCGGTTGATCAATTGATAAATTCCCCTGCTTTGCTAGTTTCTCTTGCTGCGAGGAAGACCATGAATAGTGCGATGGCTTGGAGAACATGGTAGAGCGCATTGTGATCGAAGTATCGGGGATCAATCCCAAGCTTCGCCTGCTGAGCTGCGGCTGCAAAAAGCATGGTGCAGACGCCCAAAAATCCTATCAGAAACGCCGGTTTCTTCTGTCTGCGGTGAGAAAGCAGGAACGCTCCTCCAACGAAGACTAAAGCCGGAAGATAATCGAGAATGGCGATCAAGAAGTCCGTTCTAATGAATAGGACGATAGCGAGATAAATTGCGAAAACCGCCAACGCAATACGGTTGATGTAGACGGCTGTCGAACGTGAGAAGTGCAGAGCCGTACCTATGTGAACTCCGGATAGAGCGGTAATCCCCATGACGATCAGAGTGAAGGGCCACAGAATTCTATATCCAAGCGAACTTTCGTCCAGGAAAAATCCGTGCACTGTGCCACCTGCGGCTGCCGCTATCGCAATCGAGAAGAAAAATACGATAAACACTACCGGGAGAGAAGAGGTCCTTGTGCGGAACCGGGCAATCAGATATGCGAAGCACAGGCACTCGGCTGCCAAGCCATAGTCCGTAAGACTGACATCCACTTGAGTCATATTGCGAGGATAGCCGTAAAAGAGTTCTGATCTACCCCTCGACGAATGCAATCTTTTCATCCAGCGAAGGCCAATTAATACGTAAGAGACGGGCAAAATCTATGGATTTTTTCAACCCTCAAGAGCTGTCGTCGCGAATCCTTGGCACTGCAGTAAAGGTGGCTGAGAAGTTCCATTTCGCCATCGAACCCGATGCGATGGCGTATCTTTCTTCCGTCTCTTATAGTCCTCGAGCTCGCAACCGATTCGCAGGGAACTCACCAGTTGTCGCAGTTAATACGGCAAGAATTGCTTTCGCCGATTTAGGAGCGCGGGCGAACAGATCTAAGCGCGGATGGAATGAATCCGTTTGCGCCGATGTCGTTGCATGATCGTTTCCTACCACTGACAAACAAGAACGCGCAATTACCGCGCAGTCGTGCGGTAATCGAAGAGAATTTTAGAAGGGGTCAGAAAAGGCAATCCAATGCCTGCGGCTCCTTCACGTTGCTCTTTTTGGGAATAACCGGCGAAGGTGCATTAGGCATGTTGGGATTCAGGCTCAAAGGAGAGCACGATAGTTGGGTGGACCCGGCAATGGGGTCGGTCACGCAAAAAATAGCGCGACGAACCCATCAGGGATGACCTCCCGCCCGCACCCAGTGAACTTGGATACACAAGCTCCTTTAGAACGACAAAATTAGGGTTAAGAGGGGTTCTTTGTTGTTGTTATCTCATAAACAATCCGCTATAAACAGCACACGCAGAAAGACAGTAAAAGGCCTCCACACGTTATGGCGTTAGAGAAAGTTGTTGTCAGTGCTGAAGAAATCGAACATATTCTTCCCGAAGAGAACGCGCCACAGCCGATCTTCAAACAACTGCCTCCGCCAATCGCCTTGTGGGCCAGGATCGCAATGGCATCACTGGTCCCCGTGTTGCCACTGCTTTGCATCGTCGCAATTGTCCTGAAGATAGCCTTCCGAACTCAGCCTCCCCGTGTCCGGTATGCCCTCGTCTCCTATCTTTCCACGCTGTTAGTCGTAAGCGGCGTGCTGGCGACCGTCGCGACTGTCCTTGTCGTCTCCTTCGTCCCCATTCCAGCCATCGTTAACAATGGTCTCCCCAGCCTCGATGAGCAGACGGATTTTCCTCTTCTTGCGTCGGCAGACGCTCTTTCGAGTGCCGATGTCTCGAGCCGATTAAAGCCACTGGTCATCGTCGTCTCACCAGCGGTGAGGTTGTGGAATGGGCAGGAGATCGCCTCGCAGTCCTTTGGGGCAGGCGTACTGCTCGAAGCCGCCCAGAGCGGCTATCTTTTCGCAACCGCAAATCACGTCGCAAACCACGGACCGCTACGCAATGGCAGTCCCCCACCTCATGTCATGATTGCCACCGCAGCCGGCGTCTGGTCGAACGCCGAGGTCGTCGCCATAGCTGCGCCGCAGGACCTTGCGCTTCTCTGGGTTCCGAGGCACTCCGGCAGCGCGAGGTTCGTGCAGCCCATTGCCGAAGCCACAGATGGCGAGGATGTCTTTGTCATCGGTCACCCGGAGGGACTGAAGTATAGCCTCAGCACCGGTATCGTCTCAGGGCTGCGAGAGGAAGCTATCCAGATTTCGGCAGCGATCAGCCCCGGCAATAGTGGCGGACCAGTCTATGATTCGCATGGCCAGCTCATAGGCATCGTCAGTTCCAAGTTCGACCACACACGAGATGCCAACGCCGAGAACCTCGGCTTCGCAGTCCGCGCGCAGCTGTTGCGTGATGCGGCTCGCTGGTCCTTCTATGGATCCGGTCGCCAGAGGCTGGAGGCGTACGTCGACGATCTCCAAAAGACGCAAAGCGTTTCACCAATGACCGGAAAACTCGGAACGAAGACCGGGAAAGAGTAGAACGGAGAGGAATGGATCGATGGCTTATATCAGCGTGACAGTGTATGACTCAACGGAGAACAAACGGGTGCCCGCCGAGCTCCCGGACGACGCTCCCTGCAGCAAGATTGTCACCGTGCTGGTGCAGAAATTGCAGCTTCCCACCAACGGCCCTGACGGCGCCCCACTCAGTTACAAGTTCCATCACAAGAACAGCGGACGCCAGATTCAGGACGGTCAAACCCTCGCCGATGCCGCTGTTCGCGAGGGCGACATCCTACGTCTTCAACCCGAAATCACCGCAGGCTAACGGCCATGGCAGACCACCCAATCACCGTGGAAGCTACGCTCGCAGTGCATCCGGAAGAGGATCGCTTCAGTCGCCTGCGCCTCATCCCCTGGTGGGACCAGCAGAAGATCAGCGCGGCCAGGATCGTGGTTATCGGCGCGGGCGCACTGGGCAACGAGATCCTGAAGAATCTCGCTCTGGTCGGGTTCGCCCAGGTCGTTGTCGTCGACATGGACCACATCGAGACTTCCAATCTCTCCCGCTCGGTACTTTTTCGCGCCTCCGACGTCGGCAGCTCCAAGGCCGTGTCCATCGCCCGCGGCTACATGGATCTCTTGCCCGAAGCCACCGTGCATCCAATCGTCGCCAATGTCATGCAACACTGCGGCCTCGGTCTCTTCGAATGGGCCGACATCATCCTCGCCGGCCTGGACAATCGTGAGACCCGTCTATGGATCAACCGCGCCGCCTGGAAGGTAAATCGCCCTTGGATCGATGGCGCCATCGAGGGCATCAACGGCGTCGCCCGGGTCTTCCCATCCGGCCAGCCCCCCTGCTACGAATGCACTCTGGGAGAAACTGACTGGGCGATCCTCAACCGCAGGATGTCGTGCAATCTGCTCCTCCACGAAGCCAATCCTCAGGGCCGCGTGCCTACCACGCCGACTATCTCCTCCATCATCGGTGGCATTCAGGTACAGGAAGCGGTCAAGGTCTTACACAGTCTTCCTACCCTGGCCAGCAAAGGGTATGTCTTCGAAGGTCTGCACCATACGTCCTATGTCGTCGAGTACACCGAGAATCCCGATTGCATGAGCCACTACACTCTGGACTCGATCGTTCGCCTGCCTCAACGCTCCAGTGAACTGACCCTGGAGCAGTTGATGCAGCTCGGCAGAACAGACCTTGACACGCAAGAGGTCGTCGTCGAGTTCAGCCGCGATATCATCCACCGGCTTGTCTGCCCGCGCTGCGGCGCAACGGAAGACGTCTTCGTCCCGGTCGGTGCCATCGATCGAACCCGAGGTCTCTGCCCGGACTGCGCTGGCCCCGAGCCCCAGGTTCGCATCGTTCAGACTCTCACCAGCTACAAAGGTGAATCCGCGCTTGCTGATCGCACGCTCGACACGCTCGGCCTTCCCCTCTTCGACATCTTCACGGTTCGCTCCGCGACGTCCGAGATCAGTTATTGCATCGCAGGAGATGCCGCCGCTCTTCTCGGCCCTCTGGAAGCAGACACGAAGGAGGGCCGATGAGCGAACCTCGCCCCATACCTCAAAAGCCCGAAACTGCCGTCTCCGGACCGGAAACCTCCGTCAGGATCGACAGCGAAGTTACGCGCCGCATCCGCCAACACGCCAGGTCGCACCCGAAGACCGAGGTCTGCGGCGTCCTGATAGGCGACGACGCCAACAGGACCATCGACATTCGCGCTTCCATCGAGGCCTTGAATGCAGCCCAGGCAGGCACCCACGTTACCTTCACGCAGGATGCCTGGGAGGAGATCTACCGCATCAAGGATAAGCACTATCCCGACGAACGCATCGTCGGCTGGTATCACTCGCATCCTGGCTTTGGTGTCTTTCTCTCAGAACATGACCTGTTCATCCAGCAGAACTTCTTCTCTTCTCCCGGCCAGGTGGCGTGGGTCTATGACCCTCAAACCGACGAGGAAGGCTGCTTTGGGTGGGTCTCCGGCGAGGTGCATCGCCTCCCGTCCCTCTCCATCGTGGACAGAAACGACGATGGTGTCGAGCGGACTCCCAAGCGGATCGAGTCTTCACTGGATTCGTCAGAACCCGAAGAGGAACTCTTCGACGCAGCTCCGGCTCGCAAGTCCAGACCCACGCCCGTCTTACTGCGATCGGCCATGATTCTACTGACCCATCTAACTGTCCTGCTTATCGGCTTTGCGATCGCCTACTTTCTGTATCCCCAGGTCCTGGCTGTGATGATTGATCCTGCAACTGGAGAAGTGATCGTGCGCGACGGCCACGCCTTGCTTCCCTATCTCGATGGTCGCGTTCCTTTGCCGGCCGTATCGCGACCGCCGCAGCTGTCATCCCCGGCGACGCCTCCCGCAGGAAACTCGCCCGGATCCCCCGCTAAACCTCAGGCTGCACCGCCTGCAAATCCATCCACTCCAGAGAGACACCAGTGAGCGAAGAGACCAAAGACGTCCTGCGAATCTCTCTTGATGACCTTCAGTCGGTTGCCACCCCGCAGATCGTCGCGCCCACACCTGCCACGCAGACCTCGGGCAAGAGTTACGGCAGTATCTACGAACCTGCCGAGCCGCAGACACTCGCACAGGAAAAAGCCAACTTCTTCCTCAAGGCATGGGTCTACCTCGGACTGGCCGGCTTCGTCGGAGCCATGCTCGGCTGGAGCATCGCAGAACCCGCCTTTGTTGACGGACCGGGTTCCCGCTGGGGCAATACCTGGCTCATTCCGCTGATCGTCACCCTCATGTGTGTGGGCTTTGCCGTCGCCGAAAGCATCGTGGAGCGCTCCTTCCGCAAGGCGGCTATCCGTATCGGCATCGCGCTTCCTCTCGGAGTCGCCCTCAGCTTCGTCTTCGACTTCATCGCCAACATCATCTACAACATCGGACTTGGTGTCTGTGCGCAGGCGGGAGTGCAGACCTTCCACAACCCCGCGGTCTGGATCGCAAGGGCTCTCGCTTGGGCGGTCTTCGGAGTGGCGGGTGGCGTCGTCTACGGCATCATCGGCCGCTCCGGAAAAAAAACCGGCTATGGAGCTCTCGGCGGAGCGATCGGCGCTGCACTCGGTGGCCTTATCTTTGATCCCATCGCCTTCGCCACGCATGGCGGAGCCGCGAGCAGAGCGGTCGGCTTTGGGCTGCTAGGCATGGCTACCGGTATCTCCATGGGACTCGTCGAAAGCGCTCTCAAGGACCGGTGGCTCTATGTAACCGCCGGGCCATTGGCAGGAAAGCAGTTTATCCTCTACAAGCCGCAGACCAGCATGGGCAGCATACAGACGTGCGACATCTACCTCTTCAAGGATGCGGAGATCCTGCCCCAGCATGCCACGCTCTTGCAGAAGGGCGACCGAATGCACCTGATCGCGCAGGGTACGGTTTACCTCGCAGGACAGCGCATTCATTCCTCGCGCGTGCTCGAGAGCGGCTCGATCCTTCAGGTCGGACGCTATGCCTTCCGCTACCAGGAAAGACTGCGCTCATGACATCTGCCTGCCCCTACTGCCGCTCGCCATTTGAGCCGGAGGACGAGCTGACTACCTGCGAGGCCTGCTCGACCCCGCACCACACCGACTGCTATGCCGAAAATGCCGGATGCACTGTCTTCGGCTGCTCGAATGGGCCTGTCGATGAGCCAAGGATCAGCATATCCGCGTCCGACCTAACGGCATCGGCGTTGCACTCCGCGGCGGCCTCGCCTTCGCTCCCAACGCCCCCTCCACCACCCCGGTCAGGGGCCTCCACATCCGTGCCACCGCCACCCCTGCTCTTCCGCGATGACACTACCCGCTATATCACTCCGCCGCGCTCGCTCGGTTTTGCCGGATACAATCCGCCGCCGCCTGCGGTCATCCCTGCTTATACCCCGCGACGCAGCCGCCTGACCTATATTATGCTCGGCGTTTTTCTGGGAGCCTTCGGTGGCCACAACTTTTACGCAGGGTACGTCAAGCGGGCCGTCATGCAGCTTCTCCTTACTTTGCTTAGCTGCTTCTTCGGCGGAATCATCAGTTGGATTTGGGCAATCGTCGAAATCCTCACCGTAAAGCACGATAACGACGGCGTCGCGTTTATATAGTCTCTGGACAATTACAGGAGCACCTCATGAACTACTTCATCTCTCGGGACGGACAGCAGTATGGGCCGTATACCCTTGCCGACCTTCAACGTTATGCCGCCTCGGGTGAGGTGTCACTCACCGACCTGGCGACCAGCGAAGGGATCGACGACCCGGTCCCGGTAGCCCAGATCATCGGCACCATCGCTGTTCCTGCGCCGCCGGCGCAGGGCATTCCTGCGGGAGAGATCAACGTCTATCCGGACCCTCCCAACCTTCACTGGGGCCTCGTGCTTGCCTTCACCGTCCTCAGCTGCGGCATCTTCACTATCGTTTGGGAGATCGTGTTGGCAGCATGGCTCAAGCGAGTCGCACCGCAGAGCAAGGCGCTCTTCTACTTCATCTGCGCGGCAGGTCTCCTTGCCGGCATCTTCGTCAGCAGTTTTGTCGCCTCATACCGTCATCAGGCCACTGGGTATACCTCGCTGCTCCAGCTTCTCTACTATGTCGCTATCCTCGTCGGCCGCTTCAGCTTCCGCAGTTCCATGGAGAAGCACTACAACGGGCCTGACCCCGTCGGGCTCAGCCTCAGCGGCGTCATGACCTTCTTCTTCGGTGCCATCTATTTTCAGTACCATGTCAACGACATCATCCGCCGCAAACACGCCGACCGCATCTATCAAATGACTCCCTAGGAGCCTCGTTCATGGCATCGCCTCGCACACGCCGTTTGAAGCTGGACTATGAAACCCTCACGCGGCGATTCGCTGGTTCGTCAGTCATCCACATCACCGGTACAGCCGGCCTGCCGCCGGAGGTGTATCAGTTCCGCTACCAGATCAAGGGAATCTATGTGAACCAGGCCGGTGAGATTCTCGAGCGCGACACCCACTTGCTCGAGGTTCACCTCTCACTCGAGTATCCTCGACGCGCCCCCCAGTGTCGGATGCTCACGCCTGTCTTCCATCCAAACTTCGATGAGACCAGCGTCTGTATTGGAGACTTCTGGGCGGCCTCCGAAGGCCTGGACGATCTTGTCGTCCGCATCGGACGCATGATCGCTTATCAGGAGTACAACACTCGGAGTCCCCTTAACGGTCTCGCAGCCAAGTGGGCCGCCGAACACCTGAACATCCTACCGATAGACGATCGTGTCGTTGCCCCACCTCTTGAAAGCCAGCGAACCGCTGCAGCCCCTTCGGCATCAACCGCAGCTCAAATTGAGCAAGACCCTTGGAACGAAAGGATCCAAGTCTCGTAGACTACCAACGCGGTCCGCGACTCACAAAGACGCTCGGCTTGAAGACCTTCGTCGGTTGCAATCGCGAGTCTCTCTGGCGATTCATTTCCGCTTCGCGATCCAGCCTCGCCATTTCCTCTTCTCTCCGTACTTGCCATGCCGGTTTCTCCTTTTTCTCTGTGTTCTCGCTGCTCAGACCGCTCGCGCGGACCGTCTGTTGACGAACCTCTCTTTCCACGGCAGGAGGGGGGAGGTTCTCGCCATTACCTGCGGTAGGCGAACGGGCGCCTTCGATGACTCGGTTCGCCGCCTTACAAAACTGCTGGTATCCGCCGGGATACCCTTCATCTCGGAGCGTTCCCTAGATGACGCGCCAGGTCAATCCGCTGTCTTTTTGCAGCTTGCAACTCGGAACGCACTGCCTTGAGAAGCCTAGCTTTGAGTTGAAATACGCTGCTGCGAAGCGTCAGCGCTTCAACCAGCGCGACCAGTTCGGGGGTCGTTCATATTGTGAAATGCACATTGCAGTAGCAGGAATGCCAGCCCCGCAGACAAGATTGCAAGCGCACAAGGACGATTCCGTGAGAGTAAAGGTGAAGAACCACGACAAAGGACGAATTGCCACGAATAAAGCCGAATCACGGATCGGAGGCGCATTGGTCGCGGATAGTCTGCCTTGTTCGTGTTTGTTCGTGCTTTTGTTGCAGCCGAAGGCTGCGCTTTAGGGTCGCAGACCCACGGAGGTAGGCTGCGAAAAGCAGCCGTCTTTCTACAAAAATGCAGTAGTGGAACATAAAGCGCAGACGCACTTTGAGGTTTTGCTATCTCTATATGCCCTGTAATGAACTACTTGTTCTGACGCACATATGTACTTTAAAAACTCATTGTGCGTCACATTCAAAATGCACGTTTTTGGCAAAAAGCCTGCATAGGGTTTCGAAGCGGCCAAGTAGCATTCCCACAACTTAGGCTAATGGAAAGAGAGATGATGCGCGGGGTGTAGTGAACAGGCGAGCAGTTGGTCCATGGAAAGTGTCGAAAGTTCGCTAGAGCGTCCTCAAATCCGGCGACCGTCATCACCGTGTCTCTATCCGGCGGCCACGCAATCGTGTCGCCTTCGGCGACTCCTCCAAACGGGATAAGGTCGATAGGGATTTTGGTCGTTCCCTTCAGCGTCTTCAGAAAAAGTCGGTGCTCAATTCGGCTGGGCTCGAAGTGATCGGTGGCTAGTAGCGCAGTACGGAGTTTCTGAAATTGCTCCCAGTTCTCCACTGCGATAGCAAAGTCAACGTCCTGAGTGGCGCGCATCGCGGGAATCCCGAACACATGGTAGAGCAGTAGATCGCGCGCCGTCACACCCACGACGATGTATGGACACCCTTGTTTTGCAGCCACCCCGTCCACCACGGTAAGGATGTGAAGTATCGCGGGATCGAGCGGCCTGTCCTCAGGGACGGTGAGTGGGTTCGAGAAACTGCTCATAGAGAAGGCGTGTTGTTTCGAGATTACGTCGTGCTCCGGGTGTTGGCCGGCCATGAGAAGCATGCGCTTCTCTATTCTCGAGAGAATCCACAGTCCAGAACTGATTCTTCGAGCGGCGCGGCACGGATGAAACGTCCCGGGGAGGGAGGCACGACAGCGTTCTGATAGCACAGGGTAGCGGGCGAAGCTGTGTTCCTTTACCGTAGAATCGACTCTTCTGTTGAAAGTTTCATTTCAATAGGATCGGACAAGATGGAGACGGCGTGATTTCGAATTGGGGATCGCTATTCTTCAACCGCATCGATGAACTGATACCGAGAAGAGAGATTCGTTGGCAACAAAGAAAACAGCAAGAAATGTGAACCGCGAAGGACAGCGGTGGACGGAAGACCGGGCGGGGATGACTCTGCGCCTCCCGATTGACCTCAGGGAGGCGGTTACGGAAGAGGCGCGGGTGGCCGGCGATCTTTCGAGGGTGGTCCTATTCGCACTACGCAATGTCGAGCGGAAGGATGTAGTGATCACGCAGACTCGCAAGGCCGGACTTACGCTATCCAAACCTCAGCTTTTGCATGTTGGAGCAGAGGCACGATCCGTGATCCGAGCCTGGGCAGAAGAGGAGGGTGTGAGCGTGAATGCGATTATGGTGAGCGTCCTGGAGGAGTTTTTCAAGCGGCTGAGGAAAAGCAAATCTCTTCGCGAGGAGCTGCGTTTGGAACTCCGAGCAAGGCGCGGCTTCTTGCCGACCTGAAAAATCATCCGCCAAAACGCATACGTTTTGCGATACGTCGGTTCTTGACGGGGTACCAGCTTACAAGGACTTAGGGAGCCACCGGGGTCTTGTAAGTTGTTGAAAAATTTCTTCCAGAAAAGTCTTCTGGGTGCGCTCGCAATGTCGAACCGCATACGGAAACTGTCGTTCAACTCAGCAATCTGGTTGCCAAAGAATCCGGCAAGAAGCCAAGCCTGACATCATCAATAAATGGTTAGTTTCGACATTGATTGTAAAATCTAGCCTATTTTCGACCGAAAAAATTGGTTTTCGACCTGAAGGCATGTATATTGGTTCTCGACCAACAAGCGCAATTATCGGTTATTTTCGACCAAAAAGAGGGGTTTTCGACCGTGGCCGCTGAGAATCATCCCCGCAATGATGATCACGCAAGAACCTTCCAGGAGAAGACGGTGCCAACTGGCACAAGGCTGGTGGGCTGGGCGGCCCTCGTCCAGACATTCGGCGTTCAGGCCCCCGTCCGCCGCCCGAGCGCCGTATCCGGACAGCACGTCAAGGCGAGCCGCCGGGAGGAGAGGGGCTGGAACGTCTTCGACAAGCGGTACTGGCCCGGCGAGTCCTTCGGCGACCAGTTGGGATTCGCGCTGCGCCATGAAGACCTCGACCTGCTCGTCCTGAAACGGCTCTTCGAAGCCGCACCGCATGATACCGTCACCGCATTCGTGCGCAGTGCCCCGACCGGCGCACCCAACCGGCGCGCCTGGTTCCTCTATGAATTCCTCACCGGTCGGACGCTGGACATTCCCGATGCAGAGGAGGCGAGTTTCACCGATCTGTTGGACGACCGCCTTTATTTCACAGCTGCGCCGCGGCTCTCCCGTCGTCACAAGGTACGCGATAACCTGCTCGGCACGCCGGCCTTCTGCCCTGTCATTCGCAGGACGCAGGCGCTCATAGAGTTCGGCGCTCGCTCGCTCGGAACCAAGGCGAACGAGGTCATTGGACGTACCGGTGCGAACGTGGTCACGCGCGCGGCCAGTTTCCTTTTGCTGGCGGACAGCCGCGCCAGTTTCGAGATCGAAGGCGAAAAACCGCCGCGCGGCCGGCTGGAGCGGTGGAGCCGCGCGGTGCTGCAGGCCGGAAAGAACCCGCTGACGATTGACGAAATCCTGCGCCTGCATACTGTACTGATCGAGGACACGCGCTTCACGCGGGTCGGTCTGCGGCCGGACGGCGTTTTTCTGGGCGAGCGGGATCACGAGGGCGATCCGCTGCCGGAGTTCATCGGCGCCCGCCCGCAGGACCTGCAGCCCCTGATGCAGGGGCTGATCGCCGCGAACGAGCGCATGCGCGAAGGAGCGCTCGACTCCGTGCTCCAGGCGGCGGCGACGGCGTTCGGTTTCGTCTACATCCATCCGTTCCAGGACGGCAACGGGCGTCTCCACCGCTGCCTGATCCATCACGTTCTGGCGAAGAGAAAATTCGCACCGCCCGGCATGGTATTCCCGGTCTCCCCGGTCATGCTCGACCGGATCGACACTTACCGCGACACGCTGCGCGCGCATTCGGGTCCCCTGATGAACTTCATCGAATGGCGGCCGACGCCCGAGAGAAACGTCGAGGTCCTTAACGATACGGCCGACCTGTACCGATATTTCGACTGCACCGAGGCGGCGGAGTTTCTCTACGCCTGCGTTGCGCGCGCCATCGATAAGGACCTGCCTCAGGAAATCGACTTCCTGCGCCGCAATGACGAGGCGATGCGCCGCATCATGAACACGGTCGAGATGCCGGACAGAATGGCGGAAAATCTCATTAGGTTCATCCGCGTGAACGAAGGCAAGCTAGGCCGCAAGCGGCGCGAAGGCGAATTTGAGAAGCTGACCGACGATGAAGTGGCCTCCATCGAGGCCATCGTCCGCGAAGCCTTCGAAGGCTTCAAAAGCTAGCGTCGTGGTAATTACGGCGCACGTGGAGATAGCACGAGGGGCGGCCATCTCAGTCTTAGCCAGCGCACAATCAATTGCTTTGAAGTCGTAATACTGGTATTCGCTAACTTAGAAACCTCTGCGCCAGTGGCTGTATGCCGCAATCCATTCCGCGCCTGCCGGTATTGGCTTGGGCAGCGGCAGATCGAGGATTTCAATCCTCTGCTTGACTCCGTCTCGCTTGCAGACCGCAACAATTCGACAATCGCGCGTCAGGTCCACCTTTTCCACAACTGCCTCAACGCCCAGGATCCATACTGAGAAAGGCAGCGCAAGATGCTCTTCAATCATGGTGAAGAAGCCAACGGTCTGTTCCTCGTCACCGTAAGCATCGACCACGGCTGCCTCAACCAGAGCTTCCAACTTAGCTTTGCTGAGCGACGGAAAATTGGCTTTCGATTCTTGCTTTAGCTTCCGAATCCCCGTATTGGGCTTCCAAGCTTGCTCTTCTCCTGCGCCATATCCCTCTACCTTCTTCAACAGCATCCACATTTGGATCATCCATGCAGATTAGACCTGATCACCGAGGATCATGTTCAATGTACTTGATAGGGAGTATTACAAATCCGGTAGCCGATGGCATTGTAACCCTTTAGTCGACGCGCATACATCCTTGCCAGCATCAGGACATTGGAATCGACATAGTCGTAAACCCGGACAACACGCTTCGCATCGTGAAGCCGATGAAGGCGTCCAACGTACTGCTGCAACGTACCCTTCCACGAAATAGGCATTGCCAGAAACAGGGAATCAAGGCGAGCATCGTCGAAGCCCTCTCCTATGTAACTTCCCGTTGCCAGGATGACTCTTGGATCGCCCTCTGGTACGGCTGCAATTGCTTCCGCAATCGACCGCCGTTGTTTCTTTCCCATGCCGCCTTTCAGAACAAATACGTTTTCAACCTTACTCGCGAGAGCCGTCTCAAAATACTTCAGGTGCTCGGTTCTAGCGGTCAGCAGCAGCGGTGAGCATCCATCTTGTACGGCGCGCAGCAGGTCGCTGACGATCAGTTCATTACGGGCTCTGTCATCTACAAGACCAGCGTACAATTCCTGAATCGTCGTGTCAGCCTGTTCGGGGGGCACACAAAACTCTGTCAGGCGTGGGATTACCTCGTGCTCGAATGGTGAGGAAGCGGTCATTGAACGGGCGCTGAGCTTGTATCGTATCGGGCCGCACTGCATATAGATGATAGGATGGTGCCCGTCCTTGCGCTCAGGAGTTGCAGTTAGGCCAAGAACATACTTCGCCTTGACCTGTTTCATCACCTGCTCAAAGGTGAAGGCGGACAGATGGTGGCACTCATCGACGATGACCTGACCGTACTCAGCGACGAAGTCTTTCACCCCTGCTTTGTCGTGACTGCTCTGGATGATGGCAACGTCTACGCATCCACTCGGATCATTCTTGCCGCCGCCAATTTGGCCTATTGATGTTGCCGGGAGGTTGAGGAACATCGCTAATCGTGCCTGCCATTGATCGAGCAATTGCTGGCGATGGATCAGCACGAGAGTGTTCACTTTCCGTTGTGCAATCATCCAAGCTGCCAAAGCGGTCTTTCCAAAAGCAGTAGGAGCGCAGAGAATCCCATCTTCGTATTCGGCGATCGCGGCGGCAGCATCGAGTTGCGCCGGGCGCAGCTGTCCGGAGAACTGCACGTCTATAGGACGGCCAGTGAACCGCTCATCACGGATCAGTGGTTTGATGTGGTGTGCTTCAAATAGCTGCTTGACCTCGGCAATACAGCCGCGCGGCAACGCGACGTGCTTGGCAATATCTTCGCCACATGCGATGACTCGTGGCTTATTGAATGTTGGAAGCCGCATAGCCTGGGCTTTGTAGAATTCAGGATTCTGAAAAGCCGCCAGGCGTAGCAGCCTATTCAACATCGCGGAAGGTAGCCCATTTTTCTCTATATATACAAGATTCGACCGGACAATTTGCACCTGCGCTGGGAAAGGTCCAAGAATTTCACGTTCCGCCCTCGCCTTTGACGGCGGCAACGCCCAAGGATCAACATCCTCATCTTCCGCATTGTTGATTCTGACACCGAGGAGGTCTCCGCGCTTTTGCGCTTCCAGAACCACAGCCTCGACGGCGTCGGCAGACATTCTCTTGACGCTCGCCAAAAACTCCCATTGATCTGGATATGGTCGGAACTCTGCATCAACAAAAACGCTGTTCTTGTTTGCTCGTGGAATCTTTTGCAGAGGAAGAGCTATCAGGTTGCCAAACCCACCTTTGGGCATGGTGTCCTGGTTGGGAAACAAGCGATCATACGAATCTAGCCCCAACTGGTGGCGAGATTCCATGGTTCGAGTGAGGATTACGCAGCCAAGTTTTCTCGCGGTTGAAGCGGGGATTGCTCGTTCAAAGAATATCCAAACATGGCCACCCTTCCCTGATCGTGAGCGTTCCAATGCCGCCGGCACGCTCAGTTCGCTGCAGGCGGCTAGAAACGCAACGGTGTCTTCCTGCCAGGCCTTCTTGTCGAAATCAACCGCTAGCAGCCAGCATGTCTCATCCTGCAGGAGCGGATAGATCCCAACCGTCTGTTCACCGACAAGATGCCCGTGAATAACATCATCAGTGAGCGGTCTATATGTTCGCGTCAGGCGATCGACCTTCTTGCGGTCTTCATCTTTCGCACTCAGATAGGATTTCCAGTCGCGATCCGCTTTGGGCATGTATCCAGATCGCCCGTCATTATTCTCCCAACGAATGGCATAGACATCTTCACGGCCACGGAAGAGGCTGCGAAACAAAGCGATTCGCTGCTCCGCCGTGGCTACTCCAGGCTTCCTGACCTCAGGCGCAGCATTCAAGGCTTGAGGAGGATGCAAAGTTGGTTGTGCGGCCTCTGGAATTGGTATGCTATGCGCGATCAACAGGCTTCGCAAACGTGCGTTCTCTTCTAACAGCCGACGGACTTGCACCTCAGAAACACCTGAAGTCGAGAGTTCTTGATCGACTGTGCTCGCGCTGCGATCCATCCACATATCCTTGGGTATTGACACCCAAAATGATCGCACGTTGCCAGGAGACGTCTGAGCGTTAGAATGCTCTTCATCATTATCACTGCCGTCAGTCCTTCGGCACGCAACCGTTTGGAACGTGAAATTGTCTCTATTTTCGGGTACAAGTTCGGGTACAGACATCAGTTTGGCTTGATTACGGAAAAGTGAGCTAAATTATTGACAGACCGTCACTTGTGGAAATCCATCGCTACGCTAGATTTCGCGATTTATCAATAACTTACGGCATTCTTGAGAGACTCAAAATCCGCCGATGGGTAAAGTGAACACCTGCGGTTCACAGTAGATTTTGCCTTGATGTCGATGCCCAGTGCTCGCAGATTTGTCGCAAGTGAATGACGGAAGCTGTGCCAGCCGATTTGTTTGCCCACAATGCCTGCCCGTATTAGAGCGGGCCGGATACTTTTCTCCAACAGGCTATCCGGGCTAAGAGGTTTGTTGCCTTTGAGACGAATTGAAGGAAAAAGGAAATCCGTTTCCGTGGGGTAAAGCGACTCCGCCCTCCAGCTCAGGAGGGCGTTAAGGACGATCGGATGGAGAGGCACAGGGCGGCAAGAAGCTTCTGTCTTTGTTTTCCCGAACCGGTTGCGCACACAGGAACGCAGGACATGGATCTCCATGGTTCTGATATCCAGATCCGACCAGGTTAGAGCGATCATCTCTGATCGACGGAGGCCAGTACTGCCGATAAGCAGTACCATCGCCCGGTCGCGTACAGAAAGCTGAAGGGTGCTGAAATTTCTTCATTTCCATCGGCAGCATCATCTCAACAACTTTCAAGTTCGCATCCCGCTTCTGTTGGGACACAGCGCGAGTGTAGATGTCGAGTGTTGTCCGGCTGCTCGCGTGCCGCGGCAATTCCTGAGCGACAGTTGTTGCACTAAATTCTGGAACTCTACGGGCGTGAGAACATCTTTGTCGCGGAGACGCTTCTGCGACGACCTTACCCGACTGATCGGATTGAAGGTGAGCCATTCATATCGAATGGCATGGTTGTACAGCGAAGATAAGATGCTTTTCAGTTTTGCTTTCGAACTAGGAGCCAATGCAAGAGAGTACAGCCATTCCTCGACCTGTATTGTTCGAACTGCACTGAGTTGAAGCTGTCCCCAGCGAGGTTCGATATGGCGCTTGAATAACGTTCGATGGCTTTCGATTGTGGTAAATGCCTTTCGCTCCCGAGTGAGTTCATGCAGTCGATAATGAGCCGCAAGATTCGCATACGCTTTTGGGCGTTCCGATCTCTGCATTAATAGAACTACGAAGGCCGATGACGGCCTTCTCCGCTTCTCGGCGGTTCCGCAGTTTAGCTACAGTCCCGATGATTTGCTTTTTATATGTTCGCTTCCCCGCGAGGTTGTCATACCACCTGAAAACCCAAACGTCAGGACTACTTTTACGTTCCAACTTGAAGAGACTTCCTTGTTGAAATCTGTTCATACGATATTTCCTTTGCGTACCCACTCTGTAGTTGATTGGTTTCGATATGTTTGAACGAAACGAGGTACTAGCCTCCGACAGAACTCAGAAACGTCGAAGATATTGTGGTCTCGTCTGCTCTGTGTAGGACTACTAGTACTGTGGCCACATGTATAGGTAACCAATGTAGGCGCTTGTTGGGTTCTGGTGCTGGCTGTATATCTGGGGAGTGAGCAGAGGCATACGACTTCAGATTGAACTCAAGCAGCGAGATCGACAGCAGATCGATCAGTTGTTAGGAGGCGGGTTGCAGTCGGTACGCACGACATTGCGCGCCTTGGCCTTGCGTCAATTGGATCAGGGACAGTCCACGCCTGCGGTGGGAGCCAACCTGGGGCTTTCCGCCAAGGCGGTATGGCAGATCGGCAAGCGGTATCTTGATGGCGGGCTGGAGCGGGCGTTGTTCGATGCTGCCCGTCCAGGCAAGGCT
>NZ_JQKI01000056.1 GCF_000745965.1 Edaphobacter aggregans DSM 19364
AACAAACACTCTGTCGTGCTATTGTCTGACACGCATAGGCCTCTTTGGCTTATTTAAACACTGTCTTGACAGCATGTCCGGAGCTTTCGCTTCTTCAACCTTCAAGAATTATTCGGGCTAGACTAACTTGAATTGTGGAGAAGTAGGTCATTATTTTGAAAATCTTTTTCGTCACTTGATATAAATCCCCTTATAAACACTGATGTTTAGCGATAGTTATTGAAGAGACATTTCAGTCTCAATTACTTGTACATAGTAAGTAGTTTTAGCTGGGACAATGCGAGGCTCAAACGCCTCACAGAAGCAACCGAAGACATAGCCTTCTTTTCTGAATTTCAACGAATCTCTCCCCCCCGAAGCGAAGTCGCTTCCGTCTTCAAATCGCTCTACTCAGAGAACCTTTGGAGACGAGTCGAAAGCAGCTCAACCCGCGCGCATTGTCCTCTGCTTGGCACTGAGCAGTGCGACCTGGTTGATCTCCGTTTTGCCTTGGAAGAATCGAGGACATAGAACGTCATTTGCGTCAGTCAATCCACTCAGACTCATCCCACGGTTTTGGCTGCACCTGAGCGGCGTCCGACGTGGACGATCCGGGGAAAATGGTATGCCCCTGGGACAGTGCCTTTGGAGAGTGAAAAGAGGGTGAATTGGCGAGTTGCTGTGGATTCGAACTCTCCTGCTGAAATTCAGTTGAAACTGGTCCGTCATCATCATGAAGACTCTCTGCTTTGAGGGTCTGATTGACGCTGGAACGGCGGCTTATTGCGGCCCTGAAATCAACCCAGTTAAACAAGGCCTTTGTCTTGCTATTCCAGCGGGCAATACCCGACCAAATTCGGCTAACGATTCCCCCTTGATTCGCCGTCCAATCCTCTGCAGAATCCCATTCCCATTCCGGCTCCTTATCGGCTCGGCGAAGTCGTCTCCATTCGTCCCCTATCTCCTCCCTCATTACGAACACCAGATACACGACAATCAGCCAAGCCACGCCGCCATAGAGGAACGGCTCAGTCGCCATTTGACGAAGACTCCGGCCACCGTAAAAGTCTTCTCGGAGGAACCCTTCCAACTCGGCAGAGCCGATGCTTTGAGCGGGACTCTTCTCTATCCCCGTCCACCCTTGCCCAAGGGCTTCGGCAGAGAGTTCCAGGGGCAGACCACTCTGCCTCCCCTCCGTCACATCAGAGCCGATGAGCCAGCGGCTCTTGCGACCGGGAGCCGTCTCCAACAGCCATCGGATTTGGGTCCGCGCACCTGGCTGCTTAGCACCCTCGGAGCTGTCCCAATATGCCGCCAGATAGTACCGCTGAAGCGGAGGGAGTTTCCACCTAACCCACGCACAGAATGTGAGCAGAGGGAGGCACAGAAGCAGGGCCAGAATCACTGCCATGCGCCACGGAAATGTAGCCCGAATGCGCAACAGTTTCATGACGCTTTGTCCGGTGTTCTGAGGCTGTTCCGGCGACGCCTTTGGGCAAGGAACTCCTCGGCCTTTTGCTCTTTGATCGAGTCGGAATATGCCGACATCTTCCGTAAGTCTTCGGCGCTGAGTGGCCCCTGCGACGCCTTGGCAAAGAGGTTCACCATCATGGCACGTATTGCCATGATCTCCGCCAGCAAGATCGGATCGGTTTGTTCCTCTTGACCAGCGCGGGCGTGAGCGAGTGCCACTTCGCGCAGCCATTCCGCCACCTTCTTTCCGGCATTCGCGGCAGCCGCTTCAACCTCGCAGAACTCAGCTGCCGTGAGGCGCGTCGCAATGGATCTTGCGCGGGAGGTCTCATTCGCCAGAGCGGTGGAGGAGGAGGGCGGGACTATTTCGTGTGACTTGTCGTTAGTGGAGGCCATTCGAGATGCCCTGCCTGGAACTTGTGTACTTGAAGCGCTTGGATGCGTCCTCTACCTCGCCGGTTTCTACAATCCTCTGTCGCAACGCATTTACCGAAGAAAACTCGTCGGTGCTGCTCCCAAACGCTCGTGTTTACAGGCGGAAACACGAAAACGTAACCAACTGAAAAGAAGCATGTTAACAATCGTGAACCCGACTCACCTCTGCAGTTGCCCTTTGGGGATGACGTGTCAGCCTACAACCGCTGCGCAGCAGCGTTCCTCTCCAACCTACCGGTGCGTTTAGTAACCGAGTCAATTGCTGTACTAGCGATAGGACCATTATTGGAATGGCAGGGACGGCTCCCCACCCTTTTCTTATTGCAACACCGTAACCGACGCAGCCAACCAGTGCTGCCGTACGCCGCTGGGTACTGATCGACGACCGTCAATACGCGGATCCAGCGGCCGTCCGCAAGCCTCTGCACAACGAAATCGATGCTCCACTTGTCGTTCCTGCGCACCGCCGGTCCCTGCGCCACACGCTGCCGCTGAGCCCGTTGCTTGCGCCGTTTGGTTCGCACGCTCAGTCCCTCTTCGCTGTACAGACGGTAAATGTGCTTGGCATTTACTTCCCAGCCTTCGCGCTTCAGCATCACCGTCAACCGCCGATAGCCGTAACGAACCCGGCTACCGGCCAGTTCCCGCAACCGCACGTGCAGCGCGTCCTGTGGATCGCGATGACGCTCATATCGAAGAGTGGCCCGATCCACAGGAATCAGCCCCGCCGCTCGCCGCTGGCTCAAATCGTGGGCTTGTTGCGCCCACTCCGCCAGCTCGCGACGCATGCGAGGCTTCAGAGCTTTTTTGCCACGATCTCCTGGAGGATGTGGCGATCGAGACTCAGATCGGCGACCAGGCGCTTCAGCTTGGAGTTCTCCCCCCGCAGTTGCCGCAGTTCGCGCAACGCACTCAGGCCCGAGCCAGCATACTTCTTCTTCCAAAGGTAGAAACTCTGCTGACTGATCCCGTGCTTGCGACAGACCTCGACCACCGTCCCGCCCGATTCCGCTTCCCTCAGGACGCGCAGAATCTCCTCCTCCGTATGCCCCTTCCTCGCCATATCCCGCCGCCTCTCCTCTCCCTCTTCAGGGAACCACGGTGACCGCCAAGTCTCAACTTCAAAACGGAGGAGTTTTTGGGGTTTGGGTCAGGAACGCCTCTCTTCAGGCGACTGGACCTATTGGGGGTTAGGACTGGAAGCGTTTTTCGACAGTGTCAAAACCGTAACTCAGAGCAGCAGTCGGTGCCTCCTCAGCGGTGTATTCGGTCCCCTCGGAAATGAAAGGAAGACCACTCGGACGAAGCTCCCTGAACATGACGGCAGTATGTATCGGCATGATCTCGTGCGAGATTTTGCTTTGGTCTCATCTGACACAGAGACATATTGGGTGCGGTGTAGAACGGCATGCGTATTAGATCCAGCCAGTGGAGAATTGAGAGGTGACACTGTGCATTTCTCTGGTAGCGTCTTGCAATCCTCGGCCTATTGAGACGCCACGGGGCTGTCGGACATGCCGGATTTCTTGGGTGTATTATGCCGGCCATGGCCTCGGAACGGAGGGACGTTGAAGCATGGCGAATCGGGGCATCTCAAAGTTGTTTATTCGCCCGACTCTTGCGGTGGTGCTTCGTTACGGATTGGCGGTTCTCTTCGTCGGAATTGCACTCGCGATCACACTTATCATGCACCTCCACAAGTTGCCGCCTAGATTTGTCTCCCATTTCGTCCTGCTCGCGATCGCGATCACCTTTTGGTTTGCAGGGACAGGACCAGGTGTGCTGGCTTTCCTGCTTTCGTGTTTGGGTGTCAGTTTGTTCGCGAAGAATCATATCCTTCTTCCAGGCTTCCCTCTGTGGTCATTCCTCAGCTTTTTTGCAATTTTCACCCTGTTAATGGGCTGGTTCGCGGCCTCGCGGCGTAGAGCGCAAAGGCTGCTTTCCGAAGCACGCGACGGTCTCGAAATCCGGGTGAAGGAGCGAACTAGTGAGCTTTTACGGGCGAATGAAGCATTGGAAGAAGCTCAGCAGGTCGCGCATCTCGGCTACTGGGAATGGGACTTCGCAACGGATCGAGTGATCTGGTCAGACGAGATGTACCGCATCTACGGACTGCACCCTCAAGAACGTCCTATGGACTTGGCGGCAATACGAGAATTCGTCCATCCGGAAGATCAAGATTTCGTGTTTCGTACAGCAGAGGAGGCCATCCGCGGCGCAGGACGGCCCGACGTAGAACACCGGATCGTTCGGCCCAGCGGCGAAGTTCGCGTCATCCGCAGCCAGGGAGATTTGAAGAGAGACGCGTCGGGTCGGCCCTACCAAATGTTCGGCCTCACCCAGGACATTAGCGACCGCAAGCGCGCGGAGGAAGCCCTGCGGCGCAGCGAAGCCTATCTGGCCGCGGCGCAGAGGGTGACCCACACGGGCAGCTGGGTCTGGAATGTAGCGGATCGAAGTGCAGTACACCTCTCCGAGGAGTTCTATCGCCTTTGCGGCTGGGATCCAACTGATGGACCACCGACCTGGGAGAAGTGGATTGAGCGCATCCACCCAGAGGATCGACTCAAGTGGGAGGGGGCGATCGAACGGGCAATCTTGGTTAAAACCGATTACGAGGAGGAACTCCGCATCGTTTTGCCGGGTGGCATCGTCAGATGGATCGACACAGTTGGTTATCCCGTCCTGACTGCTGCCGGAACTTTGGTCCAATTCATAGGCAGCTCGACCGACATCACTGACCGCAAACGCGCCGAGGAAGAGCGCGAAAGGCTGCACCAGTTAGAGGCCGATCTCGCGCACATCAACCGGAAAAAACAAAAACAATTACAAGCGCCAGCGCCTGTTTGCGATGGCTTGCGCATGATCCGCCGGATCTGGGGAGGGCGCGCGCATCAGCGATCAGAATTGAGCAGGACGGAAACCGTGCAGCTGATGTCATCAGCCATTTGCAGTCCTTCTACAAAAAAGGCACGCCGCCTGAACGCGAAATGGTCGACGTCGATGAGATCGTTCGTGAAATGGTCGCCCTGCTGCGGAACGAGGCAGTTCGGTACTCGATATCGATCTATTCCGAAGTCGGTGCAGACATGCCGAAGATCCTGGCAGACCGGGTGCAGCTTCAACAGGTGTTCATGAACCTGATGCTCAATGCGATCGAGGCGATGAAAGACAAGGGAGGCGAATTGACGATTACCTCACGACTGAACCAGGAAGGTCAGCTAATGATTTCGGTCAGCGATACGGGCGTAGGATTACCCCCAGAAGGCACTGGCCGGATTTTTGATGCCTTCTATACGACGAAACCACAAGGTACGGGTATGGGTTTAGCCATCACCCGCTCGATCGTGGAGTCTCACGGAGGGCGGGTATGGGTTACTGCCAATGAGGGAGCAGGCGCGACGTTCCATTTCACTCTCCTCAGCGAAGCCGAGGCGCATGTATGAAAACAGCAGTTGTTCCTACTGTGTTCGTTATTGATGATGACCACGGCATGCGTCAGGCGATCCAGGATCTCGTCGAGTCAGTTGGCTTGCGCGCGGAATCCTTTGCAACGGGCCAGGAGTTTTTGAGCACCAGACGCGCCAGTGGTCCCAGTTGTTTGGTTCTGGACGTAAGATTACCTCAGATAAGCGGTCTCGATTTCCAGAGTCAGTTAGCCGAGACCGGTGTGCAGATCCCCATCATCTTCATCACCGCGCACGGGGACATTCCCATGTCGGTGAGGGCGATGAAGTCTGGTGCGGTGGAATTCTTGACGAAACCTTTCAGGGACCAGGATCTGCTGGACGCGATTCAGCGAGCCCTCCAGCGTGACAACGCGACGCGAGAAGAACAGGCCAACGTCCATGAGCTGCAAGAGCGCTATCGTGCATTGACGGCGCGGGAGCGCGAGGTTATGACCCTCGTGGCTTCCGGGATGCTCAATAGGCAGATTGCCTCAGAAATCGGAGCCAGCGAAGCGACGGTAAAAATCTACCGTGGCCAAGTCATGAGGAAGATGCAGGCCGGATCGCTGGCTGAACTAGTCCGAATGGCGGACAAGCTTAGACTTTCGGCCAGTTAAGGGTCGAATAGAAACGAAGGGGCAGTGGGATAACCGGGCCGGCGACGTGTCACGACTAGGTCATTTACGAAAGTAGTAGTTCGCGCGACCAAGGTCGGATTGTGCTCGCATGATGGATGGCGTTACCGTTGGTGAATGAACCTCGTGCAAAGGCCCAAATTGATTGTTATCGTCGACGATGACAAGTCGGTTCAGAATGCACTGTCAAATCTGCTGAAATCGGAAAGACTCTCCGCGCTCTGCTTCGGCTCCGCTGAACAATTCCTGGAATCCGGAGCCCAACACAGGACCGCATGCCTGATCGTGGATGTTCGTATCCCCGGGATGTCTGGTCTTGAATTGCAAGCGAAGCTTAATGACGAGCGTTGTCGAATACCGATCATCTTCATCACTGGGTTTGGCGACGCCAAAATGCGAATCCAGGCCATGCGTGATGGTGCAGTTGAGTTTTTCACCAAGCCGTTCGACGGTGCAGTCCTACTAGAAACTGTTCAGGTCGCTCTGGAGGGGTAATTCGCGAAAGCGTGTGGGTTGCGGGGAGTGAAATCGAAATGAAAGTGGCTGATCAGGACCACCGTGCTCGCAGATTCGAGCAGATCATAGGAAACAGCCCAGCGCTGAGGGCCGTTCTGGAACAAGTGGCGCGTGTAGCGTCGGCGGATTCCACGGTACTCATCCAGGGAGAAACCGGGACTGGGAAAGAACTCGTCGCTCACGCGATCCATAATGCCAGCCCCCGCAGCGGCCGCCCCTTGATCAAGCTTAACTGCGCGGCCATTCCCTTCGACTTGCTCGAAAGTGAGCTCTTTGGCCATGAACGAGGCGCGTTTACCGGAGCCATCGCACAAACAATCGGTCGCTTTGAATTGGCCGACAAAGGAACTCTCTTTCTCGACGAAGTCGGCGACATACCACTCGCGTTGCAGCCCAAGCTATTACGCGTTCTGCAGGAACAGGAATTCGAACGTCTTGGAAGTGGCCGCACCCATCGCGTCGATGTGCGGCTGGTCGCAGCGACTCACCGGGACCTTGAACGGATGGTGAAGCGCAATGAATTTCGGAGCGATCTGTACTATCGCTTGAACGTATTTCCGATCATGGTGCCGCCCCTGCGCGAGCGCAGGGAAGACATTATTCCTCTGGTGGAGCATTACATTGAAATCTTTTCCCGCCGAGTAGGTAGGCACATAGACAACATTCCCGATGAAGTCTCGGACACTTTCAGGTCCTACGCGTGGCCGGGAAACATTCGTGAGCTTCAAAACGTGATCGAACGCGCAGTAATACTATCCGATAACGGCCTGCTTCCGAATCTCTTAGCCCCCACTCACACTCCCCTACTTGTTGGATTTCCTGCGACCACAACGCTCAGGGAATCGGAGCGCTCTTTGATTTTGGCAGCGTTAGAAGCCACGGGATGGTTAATTGGCGGATCATATGGCGCAGCCGCAAGACTGGGTATGAAGCGGACTACGCTAATCGCCAGGATGAAGAAGCACAGGATCTTTGGGCCGCCACCGGACGGCAACATAGATCAAGTCGTCCAGGTGGATTCAGAGCGCTAGATCGTACGGCAAACAACCCACGCCGGCAAAGTCGAAGTCGATCGGCATTGGTGTTGTTCTCGTTCTGAGGGTGTCGTGGTCGGAGATTGAAGACTCCCTGCGCGCTGAGTTGGCTTAGAGAGAAAATCTAACGCGTTTCCATATGGATTGTGAGCGCGGAGTAGAGTGAGTCAACTAGGCCGGAAATAGCGGCCTGCGCTCAAAGTGCAAGCACGAAACCAACCATCTTGCATGGCATTCTCAAGGGATCCCTCTTTTTGTAATTCAACGCGCCCCTTGATGGAGCTTGGCAGCGCGTATTCTTAATTACTTCAGAGGAATGAAGGATTGCCTTCCTCGTCCCCAACTCGGGTCTAGCCTTGCATTAAGACTTCGGACGATCCGAGTTTCTCCATCAGCACTCAATCGACAGAGAATCAGCCTTTACTGATTGGCGGTTGGACAGTCGTCAGCGTGTTGAACGTATGACGCGACAGCCAAAAGACAAGCTCGGCATTTCTTAAACGCGCAGAAACAGGCATTTCTCCGCTAGCCCTAGCCGACAAGATTTCTCTTTCCATTCCTGGTGATTTACGCAGCCACCTCTCGTAGGTCTGATGGCGGCCTCTTCGTGGCTGCTTGTTATTTGTGGTCCTGTCCATAACTCGACAGCGTAAATACCTTGACACAAATTCCTTGAACAGAGGGCTACACCTGCCACATAACAGATGTCTTTTCAACGGAACAAAGGGCGAGGCGTTTGGCTGACAGAATGCCTTCACAGTTGTCGTAACAAAAGAAGACGCTGATTAACCGGTAAGTATATTCGCGCACTAATGCGGAGTACTCAACAAAGGGAGAAACGATGAATGCAATCAGTACGGTGAAGAAGCAAGACGTTCGGAAGGAAACCGATAGCCTCGGCGAAGTTGATGTGCCGAGCGTCGCACTCTGGGGGGCACAAACGCAACGGTCGCTTGAGCATTTCAGCATCGGCCATGATCTGATGCCGCGAGAGATGGTCGCAGCATACGCCGTCCTGAAGCAGGGCGCCGCGAATGTAAACCATGCCGCTGGGCGGCTCGACGAAGATCGTTACCAGCTGATTGTTCAGGCGTGCGATGAGATTCTGGACGGGAAACATGAAGACATGTTTCCGCTCCACGTTTGGATGACGGGGAGCGGCACACAGTTCAACATGAACGTCAATGAAGTCATCTCGAACCGCTGCTGCCAACTTGCAGGTACGCCTCTGGGAAGCAAGACTCCGGTTCATCCAAACGACCACGTCAACATGTCGCAGTCTTCAAACGATTCTTTTCCCACTGCGATGAATATAGCAGCGGCAGTGAATGTGAACGAGAGACTGGTACCGGCAGTAAGGGCTCTGCGTGACGCAATTGCACCCAAAGCTGAGGAGTGGAAGGACATCGTTAAGATCGGTCGCACCCACATGCAGGATGCCACACCGCTCACAGTCGGCCAGGAATGGTCGGGCTACGCAGGCATGCTCAGCGATAACCTTGACCGAATCGAAGATGCGCTGAAAGGCGTCTACCGCCTGGCGCTTGGCGGCACAGCGGTTGGAACCGGCATCAACGCCGCTCCAGGATTTGGCGAAGCAGCGGCCACTGAAATTGCGAACCTTACGAGCTTGCCATTCGTCAGCGCTCCAAACAAGTTCACAGTTCAGGGAGCCCACGACGCACTTGTTCAACTCTCGGGCGCACTCCGCACCCTAGCTGTCTCTCTCTACAAAATTGCTAACGATATTCGGCTCATGTCCTGCGGCCCGCGTGCTGGTTTTGCCGAGCTCGTGATTCCCGCGAACGAACCAGGTTCCTCAATTATGCCTGGGAAAGTGAATCCGACCCAGGCCGAGGCGCTGACCATGATTGCCGTTCAGGTCATGGCGAATGATGTCGCCGTGGGTTTTGGTGGTGCCGGTGGATATCTTGAGATGAACGTCTATAAGCCGCTCATCATCTTCAACATCATCCACTCGATCACGATTATGGCCGACGGGTGCACGAACTTCCGCAAATTCCTGATCGAAGGCACTGAGCCAAATCTGAAAAAAATCAACGAGTATGTAGGTCGTTCTCTGATGCTCGTCACCGCTCTCTCGCCAATCATTGGCTACGACAAGTCGTCACAGATTGCCCACTACGCGCTCGATAACGACCTGACGCTTAAGGACGCTGCACTGAAGCTGGGATTCGTGACCGAGGACGAATTCGACCGCGTTGTCGACCCTCGAAAGATGGTTCATCCATACGTAGCAGAAATCGGTTGAAGAATTCGGAGATATCAATGCACTTCATCGTACAGTTTCTCATCGATCCGTTGCGGCAATATACCGAAATTGCCATATTCCTAACACTCGCGGTGGGGTTTTGGTTCGGCAGCCTCACAGGACAACGTTCTGAGCCCGCTCGCCGCGGTGACCGCCTTCCGTCATGTCAGCATTACATCTTTCAAAAGGAGCAGCCAAATGAAAAGCCGCATATTGACCTTGATCGCGACGAGCCTTTCCTGGGTGATTGGCGCGCTGTTGATAGCAACTGACTCGATCGCCTCATCCTTAGTCGAGGAACAAGGGCTCCTGGACGGCTTCCCGCGGTCCCGAGCAGAGGACTCGTCTGCAGACCGATCTTCACTTAGGTGAACGATTCCGTTTCTTCGGTGAACTTGCAAGCAGTGTCGTAAACGGCAGGAACGGGGAGGGCCGCGGCCGGGCCTGGATGAGGAAGCCACAAGGCACAGACATGGGCTTGGCAATCACACGCTCGATCGTGGAGTCTCACGGAGGGCGTCTCTGTGATTACCACAGTTGTGATCGGTGCCCAATAGGCTTCCGGCAGCCCGAAAAGCCTTGCCACAACGAGTGAAACGATTGCCGCTAGCGCCGTGCGCACGGAATGCACAGTCGCCCCTACGAGAGACATCGTCTCTGTCTTGGCATCGGTTCATCGGAACCGCGCTTGGAGCACTGGTTGGCGCAATTGTGGCAATCTAAATCGGCCCGAACCTCCTTGCATTCGGTGCAGGTGTGTTGGTCCTCGGGCTACACTGCGCTTTGGTGGGCTCTGATCGAGGTGCGTATCGTTTCGGCGGTGTGACGCTCGCGATTGTGCTGTTGGTGCCGCGAACGGATTCCGCATGGCATATCGCATTTTCATCGCTTCGCTGAAGTTTCAGTCTGCATTGGTGCTGCTCTCGTTCTGACGGTGTCGTGGCCGGAGATTGAAGACTCCCTGCGCGCCTAAGTTGGCTCAGAGAGAAAATCTAGCGCGTTTCCGTATTGATCGTGAGCGCGGAGTAGATTGAGTCAGTCAGGCCGGAAATAGCAACCTGCGCTCAAAAGTGCAAGCACGAAACCAACCTTCTTGCATGGCGTCCTCAAGAATCCCTTTTTGTAATACAACGCACACCTTTTGATGGAGCTTGGCAGCGCGTATTTTGAATTACTTCAGCGGAATGAAGGATTGTTTTCATCGTCCCCAAACTCGGGTCTAGCATTGCATCGAGACTGGACGATTCCGAGTTTCTTCATCAGCAGTTAATCGACAGAGAAGCGGCCTTTGCTGATTGGCGGTTGGACAGTCGTCGGCGTGTTGAACGTATGACCTGACAGCCAAAAGACAAGCTCGGCAGTTCTTAAACGCACGGACACCGGCATTTCTCCACTAGCCCTAGCCGACAAGACTTCTCTTTCCATTCCTGGTGATTTACGCAGCCACCTCTCGTAGGTCTGATGGAGCCCTCTTCGTGGCTGCTTGTCCTTTTTCGTCCTCCGCTAACTCGACAGAGTAAACATGTTGACACCAATTCCTTGAACAGAGGGCTACACCTGCCATGTAACAGATGTCTTTTCAATGAAACAAAGGGCGCGGCGTTTGGCTGACGGGATGCCTTCGTAGTTGTTGTCGTAACAAAAGAAGACGCTGATTAACCGGTAAGTTTATTCGCGCACTAATGCGGAGTACTCAACAAAGGAGAAACGATGAATGCAATCAGTACGGTGAAGAAGCAAGACGTTCGGAAGTAAACCGATAGCCTCGTTGGACAACGACCTCTCTCTCAAGCAAGCCGCACTCAAGCTGGGGTTTGTCACCGAGGAGGAGTTCGATCAGGTCGTCGACCCGGCGAAAATGGTCCACCCTTACGTTGCGAAAGCTAGCTGATGGAGTTCGCAGCTTTCGACTCGATACAGGCACTGGATTCGAAAACCTACGTAGAAGAAGGAGATAATATGACCACGAATAAGCACGGAATCGAAGTGCTTCAAGATCCATCGCTCAACAAGACGACCGGCTTCACCGAGGCCGAAAAACAATCGCTCGGCCTCATTGGCCTCGTACCCGACGTGACGGAGTCGATCGAAACTCAACTGAGCCGTGTTTTGCTGCAGTTGAAGGAAAAGGCCACCGATCTTGACCGGTTCATCTACCTGATGAATTTACTCGACACGGACGAGACGCTTTTCTATCGCACTCTGATGTCGGACCCGGCCCGCTTCCTCGAGATCGTGTATGACCCGACGATCGGCGAGGCCTGCCTAAAATTCGACCACATCATGCGCCGCCCACACGGAATGTATCTGTCGCTCGCTCGCAAGGGCCACGTAAAGGAGGTGCTACAGAACTGGCCAGTCAAAGACGTGCGATTCATATGCGTGACCAACGCCGGCCGCATCCTAGGCCTGGGCGACCTGGGAGCCAACGGCATGGGCATTCCGATCGGGAAGCTGCAACTCTATACTGCGGCCGCGGGCGTGCCACCACAGGGGCTGCTTCCGATGTATTTGGACGCCGGTACGAACAACGAAACATATCTCAGCGATCCGCTCTACGTCGGTCTGCGACAGCATCGCCCATCGAGCGATGAGCTGTACGCCTTCGTCGACGAGTTCGTAGAGGCGGTTCAGGAGGTCTACCCGAACTGCTGCATCCATTTCGAAGACTGGACCGGGGTCGACGCGATCGCTCTGCTTGCCCGCTACCGCAATAAGGTTTCCTGCTACAACGACGACATCCAGGGCACGGCCGGCGTAACTCTCGGCGGACTGATCAATGCCTTGAAGATCACAGGTGGCGAGCTCAAGAATCAGCGAATCCTGTTTCTGGGAGCAGGCTCCGCGGGCATCGGTCTCGCAGATCTGATCGTCTCCGCTTTGGGACAGCAAGGGGTTGCAAAGGAAGTTGCCCGTCAGCAAATCCGATTGTTCGACACACAGGGACTTGTGGTTGCTGGAAGGCCCGGTTTAGCAGCACACAAACTGCCTTACGCTCACAAGCTGCCGCCCAGCAAACCATTTAATCATCTCAACCTGGCGACCGAGCAACCACAGATTGTCGCGGCCATCGAGGATTTCAAGCCGACGATCCTCATCGGTGTTAGCACCGTCGGCAAACTGTTCTCGCAGGAAGTGGTCGAGGCTATGTCGCGGCACAACGAGCGGCCAATCATCTTCTCCCTTTCCAACCCGATCGAGAAGCACGAATGTCTGCCCCAGGACGCATACGCCTGGTCGAAGGGCAAGGCGGTCTACGCTGGCGGAGTGCAATTCCCACCGGTACAGTTCGCCGACCAGACGTACCTGCCATCCCAGGCCAACAACCTGTATATTTTCCCCGCCGTTGGCATGGCTATTTACGCCACCAACGCGAAGCGAGTGACGGATGAAATGTTCATCGAGGCCGCACATGCCGTTGCCGACCAGGTAACCCCCGAGCAGTTGAAGCTGGGGATGCTGTTCCCACCGCAGTCGAACATTCTGGAGGTCGAGATTCAGACCGCCGCTCGGGTAGCCAAGCTCGTCTTCGATGCGGGCCTGGCACGCGTGGGTCGTCCGGCGGACATGGTGGCGTTTATCCGCAAACATGTCTACAAGCCGAACTATCAGGCGGAGTAGCTCGAGCAATGGCGTTGGCCTAATTGCAATAGAGGCACGTTGCTCCGCTGCAGGCCGGAAACTTCGCGGCCCCTAGGGGGTCGCGAAGTCCTCACCCTGCACAAAGTCGCATTAACTGACTGTGAGTGACTCGTAGACCATGAACGGGAGTGCTCTAAATCAGATGAAGTTGGATGAAGCTATGGCGCCAATAGAAAAACAAGACGGCGGGGCGATAAGCATGAGCCAGGCACTTGGCATGGCCTGCGCGCTGGCGATCTCCTGCTTTATTAGCTTTGCGGTGATCATTCATATCCTTACACGAGCATATTTCGTGTCCCGGGACGACGACCTCCTAGGAGGCATGTGGGCCGTGGCCGCAACCATCTTTGTTTATCGCGAGAGCTATCAACAGAGCGTGCGTGCTGCCTTATCGCGTATGGCCGGAACACTGCTGAGCTTTGTGCTTTGCCTGGCATACTTGTTGATTTTCCCGTTTCACGTCTGGGGCATGGCCGCGTTGATCGGGATCGGTACGATAGCTCTGACCCTGCTCGGCAGGTCGGAAGACATCATCACAACAGGAATCACAACCGCGGTCGTGATGGTCGTAGCCGGCATCAGCCCGCAGCATGCGTGGATACAACCTATCCTGCGCTTAGTCGACACCTGTGTTGGGGTCGGGGTTGGCATTGCGAGCGCGCGGATAAGCCTGAGCATCGCGTCGAGATCTAATCCCCAACCCAGTGGCGCCTGAGTCATACCGGAGTCGAAAGGAGAAATAGAAGTGACGACACAGACCGAAGCAACAAATCAGAGGACTATATCGAAGGACGTGAGCATTGGTCTCTTCATACCCTGCTACATCGACATGATGTTTCCGGAGGTTGGGATAGCCACTCTGCAACTCTTGGAGCGATTCGGGCTAAATGTAAGTTACCCGCTCGATCAGACCTGCTGCGGCCAACCCATGTCCAACAGCGGAGACGAAGTCAATGCTGCTCCGGCCGAACAGCTCTTCGTGGAGAACTTCAAGGGATACGATTACATCATCGGGCCAGCAGGGAGCTGCGTCAAACATGTCCGCTGCCACTTTGACACTATCGAACAGACCGCAGATGTTAAGCACGTTCGTCAACACACCTATGAGTTAGTCGAATTCCTCCACGATATTGTGAAAGTCGACTCCTTCCCCTGGGCCGAATTTCAACACTCGGTAGCGATTCACAATAGTTGTAGCTCTGTCCGTGGGCTGGGGATTGCCAAGCCATCCGAGATCATGGGCGTTCCATTCGATAAGACTGCAAATCTACTTTCGAAGGTGAAGGGATTAGTGATCGCACCTGTAGATAGGCCGGATGACTGCTGCGGTTTCGGAGGCACCTTCTGCGTGACCGACGAAGCCGTCTCCGCCAGGATGGGATTGGAGAAGGCTCACGATCACCTTCGTCACGGCGCCGAATACGTGGTCTCGCCTGACATGTCGTGCCTGATGCATCAGCAAGGGATCGTGCGGCGCGCCGGACTGGATCTTAAATACATCCACGTCGCGCAGGTGTTAAACGGCGGCCCCTTCTAAGAGAGAGGAATTTCGGATATGAGCAATGCGAAGCAGGTTGATCCGGCGAAGGCAGCGGAACTATTTATTATCCACGATCAAGTCCACGAACCGATGCACGATCGCTTCTTGTGGGCAACGATGCAGCGGCGCGATGCGGAAGCGGCGGCGATTCCGGAATGGGAGGAGCTGCGCGAAATTGCCTCGAAGATCAAAGAGCATACGCTCACGCATCTCGATCATTACTTGGAAGAGTTCGAGGCGAATGCCACGAAACGCGGCGCGCACGTCCACTGGGCGTTGGATGCTGCCGAGCACAATGAGATTGTGCATTCTATTCTCAAAGATCACGGCGTTAAGGAGATGATCAAGAGCAAGTCCATGCTCCAGGAAGAGTGCCATATGACGCCCTTTTTGGAGAACCGTGGAATCAAGGTCATCGAATCGGATCTGGGTGAACGAATCCAACAACTCGATGGTCAACCGCCGAGTCACATTGTGTTCCCCGCCATCCACAAAACGCGGAAGGACGTGGCACAACTGTTCGCGCGCACCGTTGGTACCGATCCGAACAACGATGATCCCCACTTTCTGACTGAGGTCATTCGAAAGAATGCTCGTCCCAGATTTCTGGCAGCGGGAGCGGGTATGACGGGCGGCAATTTCGCAATCGCCGAAACTGGAACCTTCATGGTTTGCACCAATGAGGGTAATGCCGACATTGGAGCATCCGTACCGCCGCTCCATATTGCGAGCATTGGAATTGAGAAATTGATCCCGCGAGTGGAAGACATGGGTGTGTTTCTGCGACTGCTGGCCCGGAGCGCGGAAGGATCTCCTCTCACCCAATATTCGTCTCATTTCACTGGACCTAGAAAAGGTGGAGAGCTGCACATCGTGCTAGTGGATAACGGGCGAAGCCGTCGGCTTGGCATGCCGGACTTCTGGCACTCATTGAAGTGCATCCGCTGCGGCGCTTGCATGAATACGTGCCCTGTCTATCGTCGGAGCGGCGGTCTATCTTACGGCGCAACTTATTCGGGACCTATCGGCGTCATCCTCGACCCTACGTTCGACGAATTCAAGTACAGCGAACTGCCGTTCCACTCCACCTTGTGCGGATCATGTTCCGATGTCTGCCCAGTGAAAATCGACATCAGTGAACAGATTCTCAAATGGCGCAGGGTAATGGCGAAAAGAGGATACCTGCCGTTGGTAAAACGGATGTCATTTGCTGTTGCCGGTCACGTTCTCGGCCATCCCGAGGAATACCACGCCATGGAGAACGTTGCCGCGCCGGCGATGGACTACGCGCCGCACTTCCTCTTGTACAACCGTTCCTTGAATCCCTGGGGGCGCAGCCGCGAGCTCCCGCAGATAGCGAAGCAAACCTTCCGCGATTGGTATCTCGCAAATAGGAGTGAACATGCAGACGTCGAAGAGTAGCCGCGAGACAGTTCTAGGGGCCATCCGCAGCAGCCTTCCGAAGAATAAAGTGGAGCATCCTCGGATTCCGTTCTTCCAACGGTCGGACGAACGGCTCAAGACAGAGTTTGAACGGCATCTTCAAGAAGCCGGAGGAATCGCATACGATGTCGCCACCGTGGCGGAGGCCGAGGCCAAGTTGATGACGCTTCATCCCGGAGCAAAAGTGATTTGTTCAGCTGTATCCGCAATCTCTGGCACACGCAAAGCGGAGGATAGCGATCCACACGAATTTGCCGACGTAGACGTGGGCATCGTTCGTGCACAGTTTGGTGTTGCAGAGAGCGGCGCCGTTTGGCTGACGCAGGAGGACCTAGTCGTGGATGCTCTCGCCTTCCTCTCGCAGCATCTCATCGTGTTACTCGATCCTGAACAGATCGTGTCTGACATGCACGAAGCTTATCGCCGTGTGCAACTGAACAAGACAGCATTTGGATGCTTCATGATGGGCCCGTCGGCAACTGCGGATGTGGAGGCTACTTTGGTCCACGGAGCTCAAGGTGCTCGCTCTTTGAACATCTTCTTCCTGCCCTTTTCACAAGCGCCAGTCTTGCCGACTTCTACAGCAATAGAAAGTGACTTGAGTGAAACACATGGAAGCAGCCGGTAAAAATTCGCGCGACTCACATTGGCTGACTCTGCCGGCCCTAACGGTGGCGGTCGGAATGGCCTCTGGCCTTGGCGGAATGGCACTTGGCCTACTCCTGCATCTCATTCAGCACGTCGCATATGGGTACAGCCTCCATTCAATCATCAGCCATGAGAGTTTTCTCGAAGGAGTCAGTGCTGCTTCTCCAGTGCGGCGCTTAGCAGCGTTATGCGCTTGCGCAACTGTGGGTGGGATCGGCTGGTGGGCACTTTATCGCCTCGGCAGGCCTCTGGTCTCCATCGGCAAGGCGGTCAGGGACAACGGACCACGCATGCCGCTTCTATCTACCATCTGTCACGACCTCCTTCAGATCATCACGGTGGCCCTCGGTTCGCCTCTTGGGAGGGAAGTTGCACCGCGCGAGCTCGGCGCAGTACTTGCGACCACGGTCTCCGATCGCGCGGGCTTGGACGCGGAGAAACGCCGCATCATGATTGCCTGTGGCGCAGGGGCCGGACTCGCCGCCGTCTACAACGTCCCATTAGGAGGAGCTCCTTTTACTCTTGAAGTCTTGCTTGGAACGCTTGGTTTGTCAGCTCTGATTCCGGCCCTCGCAACGTCCGTCATTGCAGCCATGGTCGCATGGATCGGATTGGGCAACGTAACGCAGTACTCCGTGCCGCATTTTGAGGCCTCTCCCTCATTGATCGCGTGGTCGGCAGTCTCAGGTCCCGTGTTTGGCTTTTCGGCGTACTGGTTTGTGCGCGCTGCTGGAGCAGTTCGTGCGCGTGCTCCTCGAGACTGGCGCCTCCTCGTATGGTCTGCGTTAGTGTTTCCCGCAATCGGTTTGCTGGCGATCCCGTTTCCGCAACTGCTCGGCAACGGGAAGGGGCTTGCACAGGCAGGCTTTGACAGCGATCTCGGAGTCGCGCTTGCGGCAACTCTGTTCATGCTGAAGCTGCTGGTCACACTCGGCGCTCTGCGCGCGGGTGCGGCAGGCGGCTTGCTAACTCCCGGCCTGGCTCTTGGCGGCTTGCTTGCTTGCGTTCTCGGCGGACTATGGAATCATGCATGGCCCTTTGTCCCATTTGGTGCGTTCGCCATAGTCGGAAGTGCAGCGTTCCTGGCCTCGTCCATGAAGATGCCCCTTACGGCGATCGTTCTGACTCTTGAGTTGACTCGCGTCGGTCACGATTTTCTGTTCCCCATAGCACTAGCGGTCGCGGGCTCTATCTCTATGCTTCATTTGTTGTCGGAGCGCAGACTACAACCCACCTGGAGTGTGCGGCACGAGGACATCCCGATTGGAAATGAGGCCGCGGACCGAAAAGGGGTACTGGTGCCATGATGCTGCGACCCAGAACGCACCCGAAGACAAAGGATTTGGCAAATGGATAATTTGATCGCAGCCCGTTCCCAGATGGCGATATCTTTGGCGTTCCACATCATCTTCGCGACGATTGGTGTTTCGTTGCCCTTGATGATGACAATCTCCGAATGGCGGTGGAGGTCGACCGGCGATCCGGCCTACCTCTTACTGGCGAAGCGCTGGGCGAAGGGGACAACCATCCTCTTCGCCGTCGGCGCTATCTCCGGCACCGCCCTGTCCTTTGAACTCGGTCTCCTGTGGCCGCGGTTCATGCAGTATGCAGGCGCCGTCATCGGAATGCCGTTTTCGTTGGAAGGTTTCGCCTTCTTTACTGAGGCAAATCATTACTACGGAGTTGAATGAGCATTTGGACTACAGTTTCGCTCTTCTTCCTTCTTCTTACCAGAGGTGTGTTTGCCCAGAGTGCTCCGGCCTTACCCGACCATCCTTCCCATTTCGTCGGAGAGCGGGAAATCGAAAACTCTGCAAAGCCGTTTCTGGAGTACAGATTCAGTATTGAACCGGACAGAACTTACACATTAGCGGAGCTTGTGAACTTGGCCGAGGAACACAATCCGGCAACTCGTGTTGCGTGGCAGACGGCCCGTGCTCAGATGGCAGCTCTCGGCGTGGCACGCAGCGAACTGTACCCGACGCTCGCGGCTGTGGCGCTCTCCCAGACAAATCGTTCGGAAGTCCTTTTCGGGAATCAGTTTAATCGCCAGACTGTTCAGTCTTTTGGTGGAGCCTTAGATCTGAATTACACAATATTCGACTTTGGAGGGCGTGCCGGCCGCATTGCGGCGGCACAATCAGATCTACTCGCAGCCAACTTTGCGTTTAACGACACACATCGAAAAATCATCTATGACGTAACCGAAGCCTACGATCGATTGCTCAACGCGAATGGTCAGGTAGAGGCAGCTCGAGCAAGTTTGAAGAATGCTCAAGCCGTACAGCAAGCAGCGGAGGATCGTCTGAAGAACGGTCTTGCGACCTTGCCGGACGTATTGGAAGCGCGAAGCGCAGCCGCGCAAGCGCAATACGATCTGCAAGCGGCTCTTGGAGTTGAGAAAAACACTCGAGGGGATTTGGCAACGGCGTTGGGAACACGCCCCACCGACGCGATTCGAGTTCAGCCCATCGACCAACTGGTTATTCCGGAATCAATCGGCGATTCCGTCGATCAGGCGATGGATCGCGCATTCGCACAACGGCCTGACCTTATGCAGCAAGTGGCCGAAGTTCGAAAAGCAAACGCAAGCGTTAAAGAGGCACGCGCGGCTTATTATCCTGTCCTTTCTGCCAGAGTTACTCCCAACGCGCAGTCGCTGTATGGCTTGCAGCAACAGCTCCCCTGGGCCCACCCGGCGGATCTGACTGGGGAGCTGCAGTTGAAACTGAACTGGACTTTGTTTGATGGCGGTGCACGAAAAAGTCATCTGGCACAGGCGCAAGCTAACCTGCGCGTGGCTGAAGCAAGAGTGAACGTTATTCAAGACACAATTGCGGACGAGGTCTGGAAAGGCTATTCCAATTTGGAGACCGCGCTTGGTCAACGGCAAGCTGCTGCCGCTCTTCTCAGCGCGGCCGATCAATCGTATTCCTCCGCATTGGAATCCTACAACGATGGTGTCCGCAACTTACTGGACGTAACGGCCGCCCAGGCAACACTGGCACGTGCCCGCTCGGCTGATGTGTTGGCGCGTGCACAAGTTCTTTCCAGTCTGTCAGATCTGGTCTTCGAGACTGGAGATCTAATGCAATCGAGCGCCGGGAGACCCAAGCCATGAACTGCCGTCGAGGCAATCGCACTATGAAGTACGGCTTAATGTTTACTTCGCTTCTGCTTGCGGGTTGCGAACGGGCTCCAACCTTTGACGTGGTGGGTTCGGTCTTCCCGGCATGGTTATTTTGCCTAGCTATGTCAATTCTGCTCACAGTTCTCGCCCGATGGCTTTTCCAGCACTTACGCGTTGCGGTCGCTCCTCAGATTTTGATTTATCCAAGCCTGACCGCCGCTTTTGCATTCGCATTGTGGCTTATTTTCTTTCGCTAGAGAGGCACGATATGAAGATGGAGTCAAATTCGATGGTTAGAGAGCGGCTTAGTCGTCTGATCAGTATTGGCATTGTGGTAGTTGCTGTTGCTTTGGGTCTCGGAGTGCTCTGCAGGTCGACCTACTATCCACGAACCGATGATGCCGAGGTTTTTGCGAATTTTATTGGTATCGCATCGCAAGTAGAAGGACCGATCACCCGGCTGAACGTGCGCGACAACGAGTTCGTGAAGAAAGGCGAGCTGTTATTCGAAATCGATGACCGACCCTACAAATACGCTCTCGAAAGAGCCCTGTCTGATCAAGCTGCCCTCGAAGGACAAATTGAGGACGAGCAACGAAAGATCGCGGCACTGGTAAGCGGCGTTTCTATTTCACAGGCTAATATCCATAGCTCGCAAGCCGACATCGACCGGTGGGCTGCGGTTATCGATCAGGCCCGTGCAGACGTCACAAACGCAGAGCAGGGCGTGAACCGGGCCAGAGCAGAGTGGACATACGCAAACAACAATTTGCACAGGATTGAGCCCCTGCTGGCAAAACAGTTCGTCACGGTAGACCAAGTCGACAGAGCGCGAACATCGGAGGTTGCTCAGGCAGAAGCCCTGAAGCAAGCGCAGTCGCAATTGCTGCTCTCGCAGGCAGGATTGAAATCGACCTTAGCGCAGTACGAACACTCCAAGGCGGTTCTGGAAGAAAGCCACGCCCAGCATGAGCAATCCATACATGCCGTGACCACGCTCGAACCGCTTATCAACCAGCGTGGCGCCCGCACATCGGCAGTAGAAACTGCCCGCTACAATCTCAGTAATTGCCGGGTCTATGCACCGTTCGATACGCGTGTGACCAACCTTACGATCTCGGAGGGCGCCTACGCGCACATAGGCCAGCAGGTGTTCACACTCATCGACGCGCGTACATGGTGGGCGATAGGCAATTTTCGCGAGGCTACGCTGCAGCATATCGAGCCTGGCATGCGAGCAGATGTCTTTCTACCGTCGAAGCCGAACATTCGCCTTTCCGGGATCGTGGACAGTATAGGCTTCGGTACAACTCCGGATCCTGATGTCTTTGGCCGCTTGGAGCCGGGGCTTCCTGACGCACAGCGAACGCTCAATTGGGTGCATCTGGCATCGCGATTTCCGGTCCGTGTTCGCGTCAGTAACCCTCCTCCTGGATTGTTTCGAGTAGGCGAGTCGGCGGTTGTCGTCATTCGCGGGAAATAATATATGGCTACCTTCGCACAATCTGTACAGGAGTCGCCCAAACCGCTGACCTCGTATTGCGCGTTTCTTAAAGAGGAACTCATTCCCTATCCAGGAAGAGCCGCGTTGGTGGGGCGCATGGTCTTGGCTGCGACTCTCGCCATGCTCATTACCATGACGTTTCGCCTTCCCTATGGCGCGTATTGTGCGATCTATGCAGTTGCGATTTCACGCGAAAGCACACAGATAACCTTGAAGACAGCTGTAACGAGAATCGCCTCGTATTCTCTCGGAGCTATCTATGTATTGATCGGTGCGACGTTCTTTGTGGACGATCCACCGCTGCGCCTGCTTTGGGTGATTGGAACGATGTTCCTCACGTTCTATGCGATGAGCGCCATGTCCACCTTCGTATCGGCGGTGGATATCGGGTATCTGATCGTACTGACTGTTCCCCTCTGGGATGAACACATCTCCGGCGAGCAGAGGCTGGAAGCAACACTCTGGGCGGTCTTCGCTCTGACGATTAGCTGCGCGATCGCAGTGGTCGTCGAGCTGTTCTTTGAAGCGACAAGGCCCGGGAATGATCTTCTGCGATCCATCGCTGACCGGCTGACTTCCGTCGAAGCCGCACTCGTCTGTTATGGGACAGGCGGAGCAGTCGACCAGGCTACGGCAGACAAGCTCTCGCGGCTTGCGATGCTCGGGACATCAAGATTGCGGCGCACTCTGCTTACATCCAACTATCCGCGCGATTACATGGAGCAGATTGGCGCGGTTGTGGCGCTGGTTGGAAGACTTGTCGATATTGCTGCAAGTCTGACTCATATCGGTATTCAGATAGGTGGTGATGACCGGCAGAGAATGCGGGCCTTGGCCGCGAGCATTGGCAGCATTCGTGCCGAACTGCTGAGCGGAAAAGCTCCAGGCGCGATTGAGCTAAAGGATGCAAGCGAACCTTCGGGTGGTGGAGTTCTGCTATTGCGGGAGATGGAGAAGACCGTATTGCTCATCCCAGCAGTCTTCTCCGGTGCTGGGTCTACGAGTGAACTCGGGATCTCGCCATCCGACGACAAGCGGACATCAACACTGCTTGTTCCGGATGCTTTCTCCAACTTGGACCATGTGAAGTTTGGGTTAAAAGGCGGCCTTGCGGCGAGCCTTTGTTATATCACCTACAACGCCCTTGCTTGGCCCGGTATCAGTACAGCGGTCACAACCTGTTTGTTGACCGCGCTATCCACGGTTGGCTTTTCTCGTCAGAAGCAGGTGCTGCGATTCGCAGGCGCGATCGTGGGTGGCTTCCTCTTCGGGATGGGGGCCCAGATTGTAATTCTTCCATATCTAGACTCAATCGCCGGATTTACGGTCCTTTTCATCGCGGTTAGCGCTGTAGGCGCCTGGTTTGCAACGTCGAGCCCTCGATTGGCCTATTTCGGCGTGCAGATTCTCGTCGCCTTCTATCTCATCAACCTGCAAGAATTCAGAGAACAGATCTCACTTGGCGTAGCAAGAGATCGCGTGGTTGGCATCCTCTTGGGCCTCTGTGCAATGTGGTTTGTGTTCGACCAACTCTGGGGCACGCTCGCGTCAGTGGAAATTAAGAAAGTGTTCATTTCCAACTTACGGTGGCTGGCGGAATTTGAAAGGCAGCCTCTTTCAAAAGGGGGAAGGAGTGCAATCGAATGCAGCTATTTTCTTCGAGAGACGATCAACTCAAACTTTGATAAGGTCACGAGTCTGGCAGACGGACTGCTCTTCGAATTCGGTCCGACCCGCCAGCAGGATCTCATGTTGCGCAAGCAAATTCGGGAGTGGCAACCACAACTGCGGATGCTATTCCTGACACGAGTCACACTCTTCAAATATCGCCTTCAACTCACAGGATTCGAGCTACCGAAGCGTGTGCGTGCTTCCCAACTGGAGTTTGACGGTCGGTTAGCCGTATTACTGGATCGGATGGCAGACCGAATGGAGGAGGAGGCACCGCCGGACGATCACGGCATCGAAGATGCATTGGAGCGTTTAGAAAAGGTGGTTCGGACCTGCTGTTCGGAGTACCCTCAACAATCGATCGCAATTGACCTGAAGACTTTCCTTGCTCTTTCCCGCACCGCAGAAAGCCTGGTCAGATCTCTGCAAAGCCAAATCTCCTTTCCAAACATAGGAAGCAGTGCGAACTAGCTGTGAGAGGTTCGCAGGGAACCCGTGTCTTTCAGCACAATAACTTCGTGATTTCGATCCGTCGCATACCAACTCGGTCTAGCTTTGCATTGAGACTTCGGACGATTCCGAGTTTCTTCATCAGCACTCAATCGACAGAGAAGCAGCCTTTACTGATTGGCGGTTGCACAGCGGTCGGCGTGTTCAACCTATGATCCGACAGCCAAAAGACAAGCTCGGCATTTCTTAAACGCGCAGAAACAGGCATTTCTCCGCTAGCCCCAGCCGACAAGATTTCTCTTTCCATTCCTGGTGATTTACGCAGCCACCTCTCGTAGGCCTGATGGCGGCCTCTTCGTGGCTGCTTGTAATTTGTGGTCCTGTCCATAACTCGACAGCGTAAATACGGTGACACCAATTCCTTGAACACAGGGCTACAGCTGCCACCTAACAGATGTCTTTTCAACGGAACAAAAGGCGAGGGGTTTGGCTGACAGAATGCCTTCACAGTTGTCGTAACAAAAGAAGACGCTAACTATACGGGGACTAACAATGCTGCACCATACCGCGAAGCCGGCCACCGGGGAGTTACTCAACTCGTTCACTGAGGATAACGGCCAGCAGATCGTGCATGCGCTGGTGGATGGCAATGAGAGGATCAACTGCACGAAGCCACTGTGTCATCGGTGGCTGGTAGCATATCGTAATATCTGGATCAGGAGTCTCGTCCAGGCAGTAGTTGCGTTCGTGGCGTTGTCGGCACCAGCGCAGCAACAAGAGCCACTCGATGGCTCAGCCGATCTGGCGCTACTCACTACGGAATCAGAGAATCCAGCTAATGCCCCACCGATAGCCTATAAGTCAGACAACTCCGGTATTCTAGGTCCGGTCAAACCCGAGGATCTAACTCCGCTCCTATCTCGTCTTCCCGAGACCGAATTCACTAGCTGGCTTACGCGAGAGCGCATTCGCCTATATGGTTGGGTTGATGGTGGATATACGTATTCGTCAGCCGGCGATGGCTTGCTTGCGGTCGCACCCACTCCTAACCGTTTCGGCAACGAGTGGCTGATTAACGGTGCATGGGTCATCGTTGATCGGGTGCCCGCCCCGGAAGGATGGTCATGGGGCTTTCGAAGCGACTTTTATGCAGGATCCGATGCGGCTCTGTTGCGCCCTCTGAACAGTTTCGGGCCAGAGGGCAAACACCTGGGAACGGACTTTCGGCAGCTCTATTTCGCTCTGCACATGCCGGTCCTCTCGAAGCGCGGTGTGGACTTACAGCTTGGTAGGCAAAATCTCCCAATCGGGTATGAGACGTTAATGGCGCCCTACCGGCCACTGTACTCGATGACATATTTCTGGATCTACTTTCAGGTTGCAGGCACTTCCGCGACGGCAACGTGGCATGCAACCGATCGATTTGATCTTCTGGGTGGCGTGGTAATGAACTACAACACCATCTTTAAACTCCGCGGCCGCGCTCCTAGCTACATTGGGAAATTCACGTATCCGATTGGCGCCACCAGAAAAACGACAATCATTGGGACGGTGTATACCGGCCCGGAACCGGTCCCCGCCACAACGGGGCATATCGGCTCATGGCAGATAGTCGCCGAGCTTCAGGTGAAGCATAACTGGTCTCCACGCATAGCGCAGGTATTCCAGGTAAACGGTTCGTGGGATGACAACGACCCCGCCGTCCGACGGACAACCTCCGCCACTCACGGCTTCAATACGATCACCACCTTTCATCTGGACAAGATGCTTGACCTGAATACGCGGGGAGAGTGGTTTTACGATCAACACGGCGTACGAACGGGAGTACCCGGAACATTTGGCGAAACAACTGTTGGGGTGAACGTGATGCCGACGCGCTGGATCAGTTTCCGGCCCGAACTGCGGGGTGATTTCGCCGCACAGCCGTCGTACGGTCACGTCGGCTCGGCCGGCCACAAACAAAACGAATTGTCAGCCGCATTCGATGTGATTTTCAAATTTTGAAATGAACGATATGACGCTTCACAGGGAGCGAAGCTAAGAACTTATCTCTGTTCCTCTGAGGTAATTAAACGAAACCAACGGAAAATCTTTCCCACAAAAAAGGAGAAGTGAATGGGTACGACAACGGTAACAAAAGCTGCAGTGCGAACAGGTGCTCGACTCCTGGTCGATAGTCTGGAAGCGCAAGGGGTAAAACATATCTTCGGGATACCGGGGGCAAAGATTGACAGCGTATTCGACACGTTGTTGGACTCGTCGATTCAGACGATTGTTTGCCGGCATGAACAGAATGCCGCATTCATTGCTGGTGGCATCGGCCGGATGACAGGTAAGGCCGGGGTGGTATTGGTCACCTCAGGTCCGGGCGTCGCAAATTTGGCGACGGGTTTAGCGACGGCCACCTCAGAAGGCGATCCGATAGTAGCAATCGGAGGAGCCGTGCCGCTTGAAAGAGCCTTGAAACAGGTGCATCAATCCATGGACCAGGTCGCTCTGCTGCGGCCTGTCACCAAGTTCAGCGCCGAAATCGAGAGCGCAGACACGATCAACGAAGTCGTGGCGAATGCATTTCGGATCGCCGAGTCCGGACGTCCCGGCGCGGCATACATCAATGCCCGTCAGGACATTATGGTCGGAGAGGGGCATGGGGAGGTGTTGACGCCGGTATCACCTACAAATTCGGGAGCTGCGGATACCTTTGCAATTGCAGAGGCCGCCGAGTTGATCAACGGCGCGGAGCGACCGGTGGTGCTGCTCGGCCTGCTTGCGAGCCAACCTGAAAACACTAAGGCGGTGCGAAAACTGCTAGGCAAGGCGAGGCTGCCCGTGGTAGGAACCTATCAGGCCGCGGGAGTTGTGTCGCGCGAGTTATCCGATCTCTACGGCGGACGAATCGGCCTGTTCCATACCCAGCCTGCGGACAAGCTTCTGGATGGCGCCGATCTGGTCGTCACGGTTGGATACGATCCGGTCGAGTACGAACCAAGCCTCTGGAACAAGGGCCTAAACCGCAAGTTGATCCACATTGACGCGGTGTCATCCGATATTGACCGTGACTATCATCCGCAGATCCAATTGATTGGCGACATTGCGGCCACCCTGGACGCGCTGTCTGGGGAGTTAAAAGTACGAACCCTCACTTCCGAATTGGCCTTCCTGAAGGAGATTGCGCTCGAGCGGGAAGAGTTTGCTAAGAAGGCCGCAGACATGAACGGTACCCCCGTTCACCCCCTGCGCCTCGTCCACGAACTGCAGAAGTTGCTGACCGACGATACGACTCTGTGTTCCGATATGGGTTCTTTTCACATCTGGCTCGCCCGCTATCTTTACAGTTTCCGTGCGCGTCAGGTTCTCATCACGAACGGACAACAGACCCTTGGTGTGGCTCTGCCCTGGGCGATTGCAGCCTCTCTTGTCCGACCGAATGAGAAGGTGATCTCGCTCTCCGGCGACGGAGGGTTCCTGTTCTCGGCCATGGAGCTTGAAACGGCTGTACGGCTGAAATGCAATCTAGTTCACATCGTATGGATTGACGGCTCCTATGACATGGTGCGCTTCCAGCAGATGTCCAAATATGGGCGTGCCGCCGCGGTCGATTTTGGACCGGTGGATGTCGTGAAATACGCCGAAGCCTTCGGTGCTCATGGCATGCACATTCAAACGCCGGACGAAATCGTGCCCACTCTGAAGAGAGCGCTGGCTCTGCAAGGCCCGGTGCTTATCGGCATTCCGGTCGACTACCGGGACAACCTCAAGCTGACGACGGGCCTGCACCCCGACGTCCTGGTCTAACAGCACCTGCGGTTCCTTCTCCGGGCGTTGCGCCGCGAGGCCCGGAGAAGGAACACCGCGGCATCAAGCCGATTCGGCTTTCCATATTCAACCCGCTCCGTAGCAGACGTTGGTCATAAACAAAGCGAATGTTTTTGAGGAGACATTATGTTAGTAGCAGGAAACAAGGAGAACAAAGTCGAGACTGGCAATAAGGCGCGGCCTGTTGGTTATTGGGCTGCCGTATCGGGCTGGTTTCTGTGCGCGCTGTTCTACTTTTACCAGTATGCTGTGCGATCCGCCCCGGGAGTGATGCGTGGAGCCATGGCAGCGACTTGGGGTAACGACCCCGTAGCTATGATGAATGCGTACTACTACATGGTGTACGCCTTTGCCGCCCTCCTTGCCGGATCGCTTCTGGATCGATACGGAGCACGGAAGACCGTTCCCTTTGCGGCCGCCTCTGTGGGCGCCTTGTGTTTGCTACTGGCTACGGGGAATGAGCACCAGGCCGTACTGGGATTTACTGTTCAGGGACTCGGCGCGGTCTTCGGTTTTGTCGGGTCAGTCTATGTTGCCGCCAAGTCTCTTCCTCCAAGGAGCTTGCCCACGTTCGTCGGCTTGGCCCAGATGTTAGGCATGGCAGGCGCCGCGGTTGGATCGAAACCGGTCGCAGTCATGATCGATCGAGGCTGGGCCTGGCAATCGGTCTGGGTTCCGTTTGCAGTCTTTGGCGGCGTACTCGCCGTGCTGCTCTGGATCGTGCTCCCGCGGGTCACGGATGCCAAAACGCCGTTTTCACTGAAGGCCCTGATTCACCCCTATCAGGTAGTTTTTGAGAATCCGCAGACTTACTTGTGCGGATTGATTGGCGGACTGTTGTTCGCGCCCACCACGATTGGCGTCATGGTTTGGGCGACTCAGTTTCTCCATCAGGGGGAGAAACTGAGTATGTCGGACTCCGCAAGTTTTGCTTCCATGGTCCCGATCGGCTGGATCATCGGTTGTCCATTGCTGGGATTCATCTCCGACCGGATGGGTCGCCGCAAGCCCGTTCTAATTGGCGGAGCAGTGGTGATGGGTCTAGCGGCTCTTGCCGCACTCTACGTGGAGCCCGGCTTCGGAGTGCGTTATGCGATAGCTTTGGTGCTTGGAATCTCCTCCGGTGCCGCCATGATTCCATTCTCCGTCATCAAGGAGGCAAATCCCCCTGAGGTGAAGGGCTCTGCGTCCGGAGCGATGAACTTCCTTTGCTTCATGGTAACGGGGTTGTTGTCGCCTCTTCTTGAGCGAAGGTTGGAGCCCACGCCTGGACAAGTCGAAACGCTTAGTTAGCGGATTTCAACATGGTCTCGTGCCACTTGTTTTCGGAATCGCAGTCGCTATCGTGCTCTCGTTCTTCCTGCGCGAGACAGGCCACGCCGCGCCACAAACTGAGTCCCAAGCCCCTCCTCTACAGTCTGCTCTGACAAGTGAGAGGTAAGTTGCAATTTGGGAATTGATTTCCAACCAGCTTAGGGCGTGACAATTCGTGCCTTCGCGCTCTGGCTACTCAAAGAAGAAAGGACGAAATCACAATGCCGCAACTCAATTGCACCCTTTCGGCTGGACTATGGGAGCTCTTACAACGCCAATCGAAGGAGACGAACGATCCCGTCAGCCATATAGTTAGCAGCGCTCTTGCCACTCATTTCGGCGTCGCCCATCACACTCTTTACCAAGTCTCAACCTCCACGGCCTTGGTCGAGGGCATCTATCAAGGTGCGGTACGCATCGGAACGCTGCGAGAGCATGGAGATCTCGGGCTAGGCACCTTTGAGAGCCTTGACGGGGAGATGGCGATCGTCGACGGTCATGTCTATCAGGTGCGGTGCGACGGATCGGTGCGGGAGGTGGGCGATGATCTTCTGATTCCCTTTGCGGCAATCACTCGCTTCGCTCCGGACACGCACGTTGACCTTCAGCAGTGCCCCGATTTCAATCACCTGCTCGCGCAGTTCGACGAATTGCGAGATTCCGACAATATCTTCTATTCGATACGAGTCGATGGGCATTTTGACACCATGCACACTCGCGCCGTTTGCAAGGTAGAAGAGGGGGTCACGCTCGTCCAAGCGGCTGCGGTTCAGCCTGAGTTCAAGTTTCAAAATGTCTCAGGAACGTTGGTGGGCTTCTGGACACCGGCTTATGCAAAGACGCTGAATATCCCCGGCTACCACCTTCACTTTTTATCGGAGGACTGTACCCAGGGCGGCCACGTTCTTGGGTGCAGCGGCTCCGGGTTGCATCTTCAGTTGCAACGGACTGACGACTTACACGTTGCCTTGCCAGAAACCGAGGCTTTTCTTAAGGGAGACCTAACTCGGGACCCTAGCGCCGAACTTGAGAAAGCGGAAGGAGCCAAGAAATAGGCACAGTAGTCTCCGCCAATCCTGGCTTGCAGACAGGCCGCAGCTCTTAAGAACTATTTCAGAACGAGAGGATCAAATGCTCAAAACCGCCTCAACCTTTGCTACGATCCATACGCCATCCCCCTTTCCTGCCTCGTACAAGCGGTACATATCCGGCAGCCGCTCTGATCTGCGCGTGCCCTATCGCGAGATATCTCTTTCGCCTACCCGCCATGGCGATCGCGTGGAAGAAAACCCCCCTCTTCCGGTTTACGACAGTTCCGGCCCGTACATGCCTGTGCAGGAGCTGGCGGTGCCCAGCACTCCGGAGATTGGCAAGCCGTTCTGGTATGAGGCTGCGCGATTCGTGGCGCAGGACACCGCATGAGCGCCGCAGTCTATATTGACGGACGTCCTGCCGAGCGTTTTGAGGCATATCGAGAGATGCTCAGACGGCTTGGAACACTTCCCAGTGAGTCCAACGATCTGATCGAAGTATGGACGACCTTGCCGCCGCATTCGCGCTGCGCAACGAACTGTCTGGCTCAACCCATCAGCTGACAGCGCTCAGCAGCAGTGGCTGAATGATGGAGGCGCAATTCTTCGATAGCTTGGTCAAAATAGACCGCGACAAGAGGTAGCTGAAAAAGTCGATATCCAACAAAACGGCGTGATTTTGGGGGATAGAAATGCCTAGGCGACCCGAGAAAATCGTTTGTAGGGCATCCTGACGCGACGCAATTTGAAACCTCATCCTGCAGATGAGTTTTTCAACAGCCACAAGCCCTTAGCACTCATTTAGATGTCACGCAGACGGATGCATATCGAAACCGGCCGCCTTGCCGAATGCACAAGAAGCCATCGAACGAACGACCGACGCAATTCCCTTCCCCCATCCCAATTCATTAGTTTCGCTTCCATTCCTAGGTCTCAGCAGATGTCCGTTGAGCGGACCGATTATCCGCCGCGCACTCCGTAATCGAGCGTAAGCGAAGCTAACTACATTGCTTCAAGCGCGCTTAACAAGGGTGCGAGCGCAACCTGCAGTTGCGGACTCAGCGCTTCACTCGTGGCCGGCCTGAAGCCCATTGGGTTACGGCCGCGGATGCGTTCTCCGAAGGCTCGTATTCACTGTAGCCATGGTGGGTTACGAGTAAAATGTGGGTGCTGTGTGGAAAACACACCAACGAGCGCGGTCCTTTATTCCCGTCGGAGACGACGACCGCTCAGCACACTCAATCCGTGTCACAGCCTCGCAGCTATGCTGGCTTGTTGTCTTAATGATCGTTACCTGTTTTCGGTGTCCGTCGTCGCTCGGGCAAACGCAGGCATCGGTGAACGTGCAGGTGGGTCACGACTCCTGGACCTTCAAAGAGGGAGCGCCCGCAGACGTGGCGTGTTTAGCACAGACCAACGACGGGTTCCTATGGCTGGGCGGCCCCAACGGATTATTTCGCTTTGATGGAACGCGATTCGAACCATTCAGCTCGCCGTTTGGCGATCGGCTCCTCTCGACCAACCTGTACTCCTTGTTCGCACCGCCGTCTGGTGGCCTCTGGATCGGCTACACGTTAGGAGGCTTCAGTTTCCTGGATAAGGGGCGAGTGACCAATTATGCGAGCGGGATTGGAAGTGTTTACGGTTTTGCCCAGGATCGGGATGGAATTGTATGGGCAGGCACATCCAGTGGTCTATGGAGATTCGACCATTCGAGGTGGCAGCATCTCGGGGTTGAGTGGAACGCTCCGGCCGAACGCGTTACGCAGGTTGGGTTTGATTCAGAGGGGATACTTTGGGCTTTGGTGGGCGGTCTTAACGCCCCGACGAAAGACCTCATTTACCTGATACCGGGGACCGGACACTTCAAAACAGCTGCAAGCAATCTATCAGTCGACGCGTTCACGTGGGAGCCGGATCGAACCGTCCTGACCGTGCCCGTAGCGCCACGTGTGTCCGGCTCCGGCGAAGGTTCTGATGAGAGGCTACCTGCTTACCCGGTCACAAAAAACCTTCAAATTGTTGATCGAAACAACAGTGTTTGGATCTCACCCTGGGATAGGCCCGTCGTGATGCGCGTTCTAAAAGACAGCCTACGTGATGTCCGGAACAAAGCGTCCCCAGCTATTTCTGAAACCTATAACGTAAACCCATTTCAGAATGCAGAGTTGGTGGACCGTGAAGGAAATATCTGGCTTGGAGACACCAGGGGTATACATCGATTCTTCTACACCCCGTTGATCAGACGGGAATTCCCGAAAGAAATATCGGAGAGTTCGGATTTTGCCGTGGTTGCTGATGACAATGGGGCGGTATGGATCAGTTTCGGCAGTAGTGGCGCTAACTTCAAAGCGGACCTTTATCATGTCCTGGGCGGCAAAGCCGAGCGTCGTCTCCCGCAGGTGACAACGTCATTCGCCTACCGCGCACCTGACAAGACGTTCTGGTTCTCCGGGGAAGGTTGTCTTTGGCATCTTGTCGGAGACGATTTCGTTCGCGTGAACCTTCCCCCGGAGATGGTGAACCAATCTGACTTCCTGCAAACGATTACCGAGGATCAACAAGGAGGAATATGGGTCTCCTTCGGCCGCCACGGTTTATACCGGTTAGCTAATGGCAGTTGGACACCTTACGGTGGCCGCGACGACCTCCCAAAGCCAGGGAGCATGATGATTGCGTTCACCGATAGCCTTGGCCGCGTGTGGTTCGGCTATACGAAGAGCCAGCTGGCGGTTTTGGATGGCGATCGGGTCCGTCGATTCGGTCCGAGCGATGATCTTCAAGTGGGCAATATCACGGCGATCTATGGACGAGGATCAGAGATTTGGATCGGGGGTGAATTTGGGCTGGAGCAGTTTGACCAGGGACGCTTCCACAAGATCGCCGCTGTGGATGACAAATGGCTGCGCGGAATCTCTGGAATCGTGGAAACACCCGCGGGAGATTTATGGCTCAACGCGATTTCAGGGATCTTCCATATCCGTAAGGCGGAAATTTCCGAAGCTTTGAAAGACTCGGCGTATCGAGTCAAGGGCGAGCACTTCGGCAGACGCGAGGGACTTTCAGGGATGGCCAACCAGTTTCGTCCGTTGCCAACCGCCATCGAGGGCACCGATGGGCGACTGTGGTTCGCGTTGCGCAACGGAGCGGTGTGGCTCGATCCAGCAGCTTACTCTGAAAAACGGACAGTGCCGCCTCCGATCACCATCCAGTCGATTTCTGCCGACGACAAATTCTACGCGCCCGACGCTCGCCTCTCTTTACCAGGCCACACGTCGAGCGTGCAGATCAGCTACAGCGCAGTGAGCCTCTCCGATCCCGAGGCTATCCGATTCCGCTACAAGCTGCAGGAAACAGACAAGGACTGGCACGAAGCGGCGGCTGCCACTCCCGTTACCTATCGCAACCTGCCTCCCGGCTCCTATCATTTCAGCGTTGAGGCGTCCGATACGAACGGCGTCTGGTCCGGCGCACCCGCAACCATGGCTTTCACCATACTGCCGGATTTCTACCAGACCACTTGGTTCCGCTTGTTGTGCGTGGCTGCGTTTCTGGCATTCCTTTTGGGGTTATATCAACTCCGAGTGCAACGATTGCGGCGGGAGGAAAGAAAACTTCGCGAAGCCATTGAGACCATTCCGGCGATGGCGTGGATCGCTGGACCCGACGGGACTGTTCAATTTGTGAATCGACGCTGGGTTGAGTATACCGGCCTGTCGCAGTTGGGAAAAGCGGAGGAAGTCGAAAAAATTGTAATTCATCCCGAAGATCTGGATCGAAGTGTACGACGAATGGGCGCGAGCTTTGCCAGTGGTGAGCCGTTCGAGGAGGAGATGCGCTTGCGCCGCACCGACGGGGAGTATCGGTGGTTTTTGAGCCGCGCCGTGCCGCTGCGGGACAAGCGAGGAAAGGTCGTGAAATGGTACGGTGCGGTGACCGACATTCAAGATCGCAAGCGCGCGGAGGAAGCCCTGCGGCGCAGCGAAGCCTATCTGGCCGCGGCGCAGAGGGTGACCCACACGGGCAGCTGGGTCTGGAATGTAGCGGATCGAAGTGCAGTACACCTCTCCGAGGAGTTCTATCGCCTTTGCGGCTGGGATCCAACTGATGGACCACCGACATGGGAGAAGTGGATTGAGCGCATCCACCCAGAGGATCAACTCAAGTGGAAGGGGGCGATCGAACGGGCAATCCTGGAAAAAACCGATTACGAGAAGGAGTTCCGCATCGTTTTGCCGGGCGGCATCGTCAGATGGATCAACACAGTTGGTCATCCCGTCCTGACTGCTGACGGAGCTTTGGTCCAATTCATAGGCAGCTCGACCGACATCACCGAGCGCAAACGCGCCGAGGAAGAGCGCGAAAGGCTGCACCAGTTAGAGGCCGATCTCGCGCACATCAACCGGAAAACGACAAAGCAATTACAAGCGCCAGCGCCTGTTTGCGATGGCTTGCGCATGATCCTCCGGATCTGGGGAGGGCGCGCGCCGCAGCGATCAGAATTGAGCTGGACGGAAACCGTGCAGCCGATGTCATCAGCCATTTGCGGTCCTTCTACAAAAAGGGCACGCCGCCTGAACGCGAAATGGTCGACGTCAATGAGATCGTTCGTGTAATGGTCGCCCTGCTGCGGAGCGAGGCAGTTCGGTACTCGATATCGATCCATTCGAAGTCGGTGCAGACATGCCGAAGATCCTGGCAGACCGGGTGCAGCTTCAACAGGTGTTCATGAACCTGATGCTCAATGCGATCGAGGCGATGAAAGACAAGGGAGGCGAATTGACGATTACGTCACGACTGGACCAGAAAGGTCAGCCAATGATTTCGGTCAGCGATACGGGCGTAGGATTACCCACAGAAGGCACTGACCGGATTTTTGATGCCTTCTATACGACGAAACCACAAGGTACGGGTATGGGTTTGGCCATCACCCGCTCGATCGTGGAGTCTCACGGAGGGCGGGTATGGGTTACTGCCAATGAGGGAGCGGGCGCGACGTTCCATTTCACTCTGCCAACCGCAGTCGTGGAAGTGTCGTCAAAACGTGAGGTTCGCTAGCTCCTCGTCCAACGATCTTCGCCTTGAATCCACATTAAAAATCCCAGCGAGCCATGCTGCTCTCGCCGGAAGCTTTTGGGGCAGCCGGGTCATGGTCGAAGCACCCGATCAAATCGGGCCAACGCTCAAGAAGGCGTTCGAGATTCCCGGGCCCGTTCTGATCGGGATTCGCTAGATTTCGAGTCGGCTGAATTGACACCCGCATAGCCGATCGGATCAAGACTTCCCCATCTTGCGGCTCCGGAACGGGCACGTTCCTCAAACACAACACGTCGGGACCACCACAGCGGTCAAAAACCATTGCGCGCATTTGTAAGAAGCTCCTCTCGCAGATCTGTTTCTTGCACACTTGTGATCTTCTGCCGCTCGCCTCGTTTGGCAGCACGCCTTATAGCCTCGATGAGACGAGCGTTGTGAAGTGCGTGGTCAAAGCCGGGTGTAGTGTAGGTGCCTTCACTCAAATCGCGGACCAGATGAGCGTAGACCTCTCCCACGTTGATCGCCGCGCCCATGAAGCCACCAGCGACCGCGGGCTCGTCGGGTGTCACGAAAGGGATGTTCGATCTCAGCGTGAGGTCCCCAGCCTGGAAGCCGTAGGGGTGATCACTGGTGAGGCTGAGCCATGCCTCCGTTCCTCTGATTTCGAAGCTGGTGCGAGTATCCTGCGGCGCTACACCACCGTAAATGTCGGCGGTGAATACGGCACCAGATTGCGTCTTTCCAAGAACGGCGACCTGATCGGCAGTTTCACGCAAACTCTCCTCGCCTGTGTCCGTCAGTTTGACAGCGGGCCAGAGAATCTCGGTTCGGGCGTCTATCTCGATGATCGGCCCCAGGACCGCTTCCACCAAATCGAGTGTATGCCCCGCATTGATGGTTAGCAGGTTGGCGCCAGAAGATGTTTTATTAAAATAGTCATAGCTGGAAGGCAACTCCGGCCCGAAACCGATGTTGGTGGAGACAATTCTGGCGTTGAGTGGACGTCCAATCTTTCCCGAAGAAATCAACTGAGCTGCACGGCGCACGGCTGGATTCAACCGACCTTGCAATCCGATCGCGGTATGAAGTGAACCTGCCGCTCTGGCCATCTCTTCAGCCTCCGCGACGGTGCGTCCGAGGGGCGCCTCGCAGAACACCGCTTTGCCTGCCTCCAGCGCCGCCAGAACGAGTTCGCGGTGCGCGGGCACCTTGACGGCGATCGTTACTACATCAATCCGGTCATCTTGGATCATCACAAAGGGGTCAGACAACCAGCGCTCGGCGCCGAAGGCCTGAGCCGCTTCCCGGGCGCTCCGCTCGTTGCGAGTCGCCACAGCCGCGAGCCTAAGACCGGGAACACCTTTGATCGCCGGAACATGCGACACCTTCGCCCAGCTTTTTTCTGCGTTTGCCCCAACGATTCCGACACGAATTTCATTCTGAGTCATAGTTCAACCTCGCCATATTGCAATGGGATCGAATTTCATTTGACGCTCTCTGTCAGCAGGATTCATCCAATAGAAGAGATGACTGGAACAGACGACGGGACTTGTCATTCAGTCCAGATCGCTTGGCCAACTGTCCAAAAGGGGAGATTTGCAATGGACGCGGTCGCTGATGTCTTTCAGAGCATGCACATCGTCAGCGTGATTCAAGCCCGACTGGAAGCCAGTGCGCCGTGGGGACTGAAGCGCGAAGGTAATGCCAAAGTGGGGAACGGGAGGCATTCTGCTACTCGATTTGCTCACTTCGGGATGCTGACCAACGGCAGCTGCTGGCTCACCGCAGACGGCTTACCAGATCCAATTCCGCTTTCGGCCGGGGATTGCTTCCTGTTTGCGCCGGATAGCCGGTACACGGTCCGGGACAATCCGCGGACGGGAGCCCAGAACTTCTGTTCAGTCGCATCAGAGAATGGAAGTCAAGTAATCAAGTACGGCGGAGGAGGAGCCCCGACCACCATCCTTTTCGGATGGTTCAAATTCTGTGCAACTAGCTTGAAACCGCTTGGGCGCGTGCTTCCTCCGCTCATTGTGGCGCGATCTGATGAACCGCAGACTCTTGCCTTGCGCGCGACTATGACTATGCTTGCATCCGAGATGGCGAATCCGGCTCCGGGCTCGGGACTCGTTGTGCAACGTCTTGCAGACATCTTGTTCGTACAGTGTCTGCGTGCTCATCTCGAGTCGAGATCGGGAGCCTGCAATAAAGGATTACTTCGGGCGTTCTTCGATCCGAAGATCGGTGTGGCTCTCAAAATGATGCATCAGAAACTCGACGCCGCCTGGACGGTTGAAAAGCTGGCCTCGGCCTGTGGCATGTCTCGTTCCGCTTTCGCTGTGCGCTTTAAGGAAATGGTCGGGGAGACGCCGCTGGATTATCTCACGACCTGGAGAATGCAGAAGGCCGCAACGTTGTTACAGAAAAGCGATAACAAAGTGGTTGAGGTGGCAAGATCTGTAGGCTATGACTCCGACGCCACGTTCAGCAAAGCTTTCAAGCGAATCGTGCATGTGACGCCGAGTGAATTCCGTAGAGGCTTTCTAATCTTGCGAACCCACGGGTTCACTCCGAGCCAACCCGACCTCCACACAGCCCTTAATCTCGAAGAGTGATAAATCGCCGAGTCAGTGCGCCGGGATAAACCGGCATGAAGCAGGGAATGAAAGAGTCCTACGAGAAAGGAGTAGCGAACCGCTCGGCCCCGAGTTTTGCGTTGCACACCGCGAGGTGTTCGGCGAAGCGTAAACAGGGGTACAGGTGGGCTGGGTATTGAGCTCCGAAAAGATGCAATCAGGACGCTGACGCTTTTGACTTGGCGGAAGGCAACACGGTGGGGGCGATATCGCGAGCCCCTCATCGGTCCTGCGTAGTCGAAGACCCCAGACACGCCTGGAAGTATCATGCACGAGAACCGGGAGACCTCGGAGACGCCTGCTGCCAACCAGTAGCAGGACGGCGGGTGAAGGCTTAGGCCGCAAGGCTCGCATGAACGTCCCCGAGGAGTCGGACAGCGGCGTATTACCGATGAATCATTCGAACAAAATCGAGCAGTCGATGGCGGTGAGTGAGGAGGGAAGGCCGCTGATCAAGGAGAACACTCATCAGGCCAGCACGCGCCCGACACAGAGCGGGGAACGTGTGTCACAGGGACTGGCGGGTGTGCGGCAAGCAGCAAGGGAACACAAGGAGATGAAGTTCACCGCTCTGCTCCACCATGCCACGATCGATCTATTAAGGGACAGCTTTGGCTCTTTGAAGCGCAGAGCCGGATCTGCACAGCCGGCTGCATCGCGGTGCGTACCGTGCGCAGCCATCGAGAAGGGCGTACCCTTCTACTGAACCGTCGGCACGAAGCCGCGAATGGATCGGCTAGACCAGATAACCTGGGAAGACTTCAGTGTGCCTTGGGAGATCGACGTCAAGGCAGGCCTTTATTGGTTGCAGGCAGCGTTAAACCTGCCGCTCACGCCAGGAAGCCGTGTCCTCGTGGGATCGAGTGGCACAGAGACACAAAACTAGACGCACAACCCATCTGCCTGATTTAACGGCAGATCGCTATTTTGGCGAGCGACAACTATAACTTGGTCTGTGGGCAGAACTTGCTTAGGGTCCGACGAGCACTGAAAGACATTTTTGATCTTGACATTCCACAGCCGAACTTTTCAGATTTAAGTCATCGCTGCGTGAAACGCTTCAACCTATCTACGAAAAGATCTTTGTTCACCTATTGAAGGGCTCGCTCCTTCATATCGACGAAACTGAAGTGAAATTGAGAGGGTGTAGTGGGTATGTTTGGGTATTTGCAAGCGTGGATGCAGTTTACTTTGAGTATCGGGACTCACGAAAGGCTCAATTCCTGGGACCACGTCTTGAGGAATTCAAGGGCGTTCTCATCTCTGACTTCTTCACCGGGTACGACTCCCTAAAGTGCCCCCAACAGAAGTGCCTAATACACCTTATACGCGATATGAACGAAGATTTGCTCGCCAACAGCTTTGACAACGAATTTAAGCAATTAGCGCAGAGATTCGCTCATTTACTGCGGAAAATCGTCGAAACGGTTGATAAGTATGGTCTGAAGAGACGACATTTCCGCAAACACAGGAATGATGCAGATCGGTTCCTAAAGTCAGTTGAGATGACCAGATATTCGTCGCCCATTGCAACGAAGTACCAAGAACGAATGGGTAAGTATGGCTCAAGGCTATTCACTTTTCTGGACTATGATGGAGTGCCGTGGAATAA
>NZ_JQKI01000057.1 GCF_000745965.1 Edaphobacter aggregans DSM 19364
CTGAAACTGAACTACTCATTCAAGCGGTCACAGTACTAGAGGATGAACATGCAGTCGCCGTAGGAGAAGAAGCGGTAGCGCTCACGGACGGCGTGGGCGTAGGCGGCGAGCACTGCTTCCCTGCCCGCGAAGGCGCTTACGAGCATGAGCAGCGTGGACTGCGGGAGGTGGAAGTTGGTAAGGAGGCCGCTGACGACGCGGAAGCGGTAGCCGGGGTGGATAAAGATGCTGGTCTCGCCGGTGTGTGGGTGCAGGCGGATGCCGGCGTGGGGTTCGAAGGCGGCGGTGGTGGCTTGATGGGCGCAGTGTTCTAGCGTGCGGGTGGTGGTGGTTCCGGCGGCGATGATGCGCCGCTTCTCGCGGAGGGCGGCGTTGATGGCTTCGGCGGTGGCGGCGGGAAGGGTGTAGTGCTCGGCGTGCAGGCGGATGTCTTCGACGTTCTCGGCGCGGACGGGCTGGAAGGTTCCGAGGCCTACGTGGAGGGTGATGGTCTCGATCTGGATGCCGCGTGCGCGGAGTTGGTCGAGGATCTCGGGGGTGAAGTGTAGGCCGGCGGTGGGGGCGGCGGCAGAGCCGGGCTCGTGCGAGAAGACGGTCTGGTAGCGGTCGCGGTCGTCAGCAGTGTCGTTGCGATGGATGTAGGGCGGCAGCGGCATGTGGCCTATGCGATCGAGAATGGCACGGAAGTCTTCGGTAGGGGTGAAGCGCAAGGTTCGCTCGCCGTAGTCTCCGGCGGAGAGGACCTCGGCTTCGAGGAGTGGTGCGTGGTCGTTTGCGGCGGCGAAGTGGAGACGCTCGCCGGGCTGGACCTTGCGGCCGGGGCGGACGAGGGCGGTCCACTCGTGCGGGCCGAGCTGCTGGGTGAGGAGGACTTCGATGCGGCCGGAGGGGTCGGGCGAGCTGGCCTGGGTGTGCGGGCCGCGGACGCGGGTGGCGTAGAGGCGCGCGGGGATGACGCGGCTGTCGTTGAGGATGAGGAGGTCGCCGGGGTGGAGGAGGTGCGGGAGGTTGCGGAAGAAGTCGTCGCGGTACTCGCGGGCGCGGCGGTCGAGGATGAGCATGCGGCTGGAACCGCGGACGGGAGGAGGCGATTGCGCGATGAGCTCTTCGGGGAGATCGAAATGGAAGTCGGCTACGCGCACTGCATCGATTTTAGTGTGCGGAGAGGTGGGGCTCGGGGGAGCCGGACTCGGCGATCTCGACGGCGCGGTCGAGCGCGGATTGAACGGCTGACTGTTCGGCAGGAGCGAACGCGGCCCAGCCGACGGTGACGCGTGAGAAGGGCTTGGGGATGAGGAAGCGGTCCCAGGAGCGGAGGACCCAGGCGCGATGCGGATGGAGGTGGAGGGCTCCTACGTGGCCGTCGACCAGTTTTGCGAGCTGTGTGACGCCGGGCTTGGCGATCTGAGCGGGGCCACGCGGGCCGTCGGCGGTGATGGCGCAGTAGTTTTTTTCGAGATAGGCACGCTGGAGGTTGCGCAGGCCGGCGGCTCCGTCGCGGGAGCTGGATCCTCGGACGGCGACGAAGCCGAGGCGCTCGACGGTGCGGGCGATCAGCTCGCCGTCGAAGCTGCGGCTGATGAGGATGTGGATGCCTCCGTTGCGGAAGCGCCAGGCGCATGCGAGCAGGCAGCGATGCCAGAGGGCGTAGATGAGGGGCCGAGGCATGTGGTAGGCAGGCAGGACGCCGGGTTCGCAGACGTCTTCGTAGCGCAGCGTGACACCGAGCAGGCAGATGATCATGTAGGCCATCGGGGGGACGATGGCGAGGATCAGGCGCTGCTTGAAGGTGTAGGTCTGCGAGGAATCGGACACGTGGTTGAGTTTACCGTGTCGATTACGAAGGGTTTTGCGGGAGATCGGAAGCCAGGAATGAGACATCGTATAGGATGTATGATGAATGAGGCTGGTACTGGATACTTCTGTCGTCGTGTCGGCATTTCGAAGCAGGTCAGGAGCCAGCAACCGGCTGCTTCAACTTGCTGGCGCGAGACGGTTCACGATGCTCGCCACGCCTGCGTTGTTTCTTGAGTACGAGGACGTTCTCCGCAGGCCGGAGCAGCGGAGGATTCATGGGATTGGGCTTCGTGATCTCGAGTTGCTCATGCGGGACTTGGCCAGTCTGATCGAACCGGTTGAAGTTCATTTTCGATGGCGGCCACATCTGCGCGATGCGAATGATGAGATGGTTCTGGAAGCCGCGATGAATGGACGAGCCGATGCCATTGTTACTCATAACCGAAGGGACTTTCTATCGGTGATACACGAGTTCCGGCTACGGATTCTCAGCCCCGCAGAAGCTTTAGAGGAGATATCAGAATGAGCCGCTCTACATACCCGCTTAAACTGCCGACCTCAATCAAGAACGCTGCTCAACGGCTGGCGAAGGAGGACGGCGTCTCGCTCAACCAGTGGATTTCGGTCGCTGTCGCGCAGAAGATCGGCGTCGTGGAGACGGCAGACGCCTTTTTCGAGAGGCGCTCCCAGGGAGCAACGGGAAAGACGCTGAAGAGGCTGCTGCGGCAGGCGCCTGACAGACGGCCCGATTCAGGGGATGCGATCGATTAGCTGTATTTGAGCCAGCGCATGATCTCGGGCAGGGTGGGGCGCTTGCCGTACATAAGGATGCCGACGCGGTAGATGCGCGCACTGACCCAGAGGATGGCATAGATGGTGGCGACCATCAGGCCTATGGAAAGAGCGATCTCCCAGGCGGGCGGCGTGGCGAGCGAGATGCGCAGATACATGATGAGCGGGGCGCAAAAAGGTATGAGCGAGATGATGCGCGCCAGCGGGCCGCTGGGATTGCTGATGACGGGAGCGAGCGCGAACATGCAGCCGGCCAGCGGCATCACGAGGATCATGTTGAGCTGCTGAAGCTCCTGCTCGGAGTTGACCATGGCGCCGAGCGCGGCGGCGACGGAGGAGTACAGCAGATAGCCGAGCAGGAAGTAGACGACGAAGAAGACGAACTGCATGGGGCTGAGCGAGACATGAACGTTGCCGCCGGCCATTGCGCCGAGGAGAGAACCGCTGGTGAGAACGGCTGCGGCGAGCAACCAGACGGCGACCTGGGTTAGTCCGACGGAGCCGACGCCGATGACCTTGCCGGCCATCATCTCCTCGGGCCGGATGGTCGCCAGCAGCACCTCGAAGACGCGCGAGGTCTTCTCTTCGATGATGGAGCGGGCGACATTCATGCCATAGAGCAGGATGACCATATACATCAGCACGAAGAGAACAGTCGCAGCGATGTAGCTTGATGTGGTATCGGCCTTCTTGCCCGCCTGCGTTGTATCGACCTTGATAGGTTGCATGAGAGCGTCGACGTCGCCGGCGACCATGCCCTCGTGCGTGAGGCGCTCGCGCATCAGCACAGTTCGCAGCGCGCTATTGATGGAGGTTTTGGTGCTGATGTCGGCCGCCGAGCGAGGCGTGTACGAGAAGCTGGGGCGGCCACCGGGAGCGGAGGCGGGAGTGATCCAGAGGTAGCCGTCAATCTGGTTATCGGCCAGCATGCTGTCGAGGGTGTCGTGGGTCGCAGAGTTGCCGGGGGAGATGATGTCGACCGTCATTCGGCTGTCCTTGCCGTTCTCAAGTTCCTTTTGCAGGTCGACAGCGAGTTGCTGGTCAGGCGAGACGACGGTGATGTGCGAAGTGGGCTTCGATTTCCTGCTGGTGACGACGGAGCCGACGATGCCTCCTCCCATCAGCAGCGGAATCATCAGCGTGGAGATGAGAAAGGCCTTGGTGCGGACACGCTCCAGGTATTCGCGCTTTGCGATGAGCCAGATGTTATGCATCGACGCGGTCTCCTACGGTTTCGATAAAGATCTCTTCAAGGGTGGGTTCCATGACCTCGAAGCGGGTGATGCGCGCCTTTGCGACGGCCTCGGCGAGCAGGGGCTGGGCGTTGGCGCCGTCGCGGAGCTTGATCTCGGCCATGCCGTTGTAGTTCTTGGCGCTCTCGACGGAGGGGTTGTTCAGGAAGGAGGCGTCGCCCTCGAAGACCATCTGGACGCGATTTTTGGGGTAGCGAGACTTGATCTCCTGCATGCCACCGGAGAGGACGAGACGGCCGCGGTGGATGAGACAGATGGCATCGCAGAGCTTTTCGACCTGGTCCATGCGGTGGGTGGAGAAGAGGACGGTGCGGCCCTGTTTGCGAAGGTCGACGAGGGTATCCATGAGCAAGGTGGCGTTGACGGGGTCGAGGCCGCTGAAGGGCTCGTCCATGATGACGAGCTCGGGCTCGTGCAGGAGGGCGGCGATGAACTGGATCTTCTGCTGCATGCCCTTGGAGAGCTCCTCGGTCTTCTTGGGGATGGCCTCGGTGATCTCCATACGCTCGCACCAGACGTGGGCGCGCTTGGTCGCTGTGGCGGCGTCGAGGCCGTGGAGTTGGCCCAGGAAGCTGAGCTGGTCGATGACCTTCATCTTCTTGTAGAGGCCGCGCTCCTCGGGAAGGTACCCGACGCGGTGAAGGTCCTTGCGATTGAAGGGCCGGTCGAAGAGCTCGACTGAGCCTGAGTCGGGCACGGTGATGCCGATCATCATGCGGATGGAGGAGGTCTTGCCGGAGCCGTTGGGGCCGAGGAGACCGAACATGCTGCCGGGCTCGATGCGAAAGCTCAGGTTTTCGACGGCGATTTTGGTGTCGTAGGCTTTGCGGACCTGGTGAAGTTCAACGATGGCCATGGATTCCTGTACGAAGGTATACGGCCAGTTTATCAGTACCTTTTAGCGGCTTTTACGTTCGAACGAGGTAGCCAGATCGAAGATCGAAGGTTCTGGTTCCTTTGAATCGATAGACTTAACCTGTTCAACGGCAAGAAGCATGCAACAGCCCATATGTCCATATCCACCGACGTAGTGGTGTTGGCTGTCGATAGAAACCACTTGAGCGAAGATGCGCGCCCGAACAGTAGCACGAATGGATATGTCTTTTCCGGGCCTGGAATGGAGCAACTTATCGAACTTTTCGAAGAGTTCATCTCTCACCAGCATTACGGGAGCACCCTGGACTACGAGAGGTTTCTTTTTGTTGCTGGGACTGATGCCGCAGCAATACATCGTATTGGTCCCTGCAGTTCCTCCATATTCCATCCAGATGCCGGGCAAGTTGTTTTTGTTATTCCAGAAGCAGGATGGTTCTTCGAACATCGAGTCCTCGAAACCGTGCGTGGCATAACCCGAGACCTCAACGAGCTTTTTGTTGAAGCTAATTGGATCTTCCTTTCTCTGACAGAGAGTGGTTTTGATGGGCTGCTCGGGCGGCTGCGCAGAGACTGATGCCGTGATGGCCAACAGAATGATCTGGAAGAGTGGTCGCATGATGCCGAAGTATAGTTGCTCAGAGCACGGCACCATTATTAGCGAGGCTTGGTAGCATCGGTCTGTGCTGGAACTGTCGACACCGATCAAGTTTGTGAAGCGCGTGGGAGAGCGCGTTGCTGAGGCGCTGGCGGAACGTGGGGTCGAGACCGTCGAAGACCTGCTGTATCACCTGCCGTTCCGGTATGAGGATCGGCTCAATCCGGTGCCGATCAGGCAACTGAAGGCGGGTGCGATGGCCTCGATCATCGGGGAGGTGCGGGGTTCAGTGCTGCTGCGTACGCGATCGATGCCGATCTTCGAGATGACCGTGGGGCAGGGGCTGGACACGGTGAAGTGCATGTGGTTCCACGGCAGCTACCTGAAGGACAAGTTCAAGGCCGGGCAGATGGTGGCTCTGTATGGGAAGCTTGAGGCCTCGCGCTCGACCGTGGGCAAGTTCAAGATGATTCAGCCGCAGTTTGAGATTCTGCCGGGGGCGGATTCGGCGGAGGCGGAGTTTGTATCGCTGGAGGTGGGAAGGATCGTTCCGGTGTATGAGTTTCTGGGCGGAACAACGGCCTGGGGAGCGAAACTAACCTCGCGGTGGCTGCGTCGGGTGGTTTGGGGACTGCTGGAGGAGCTGGAGAGTCAGCGAGGCGGCGGGGTTGTGCCGGAGACTTTGCCTGCTGCGATGCTGCAGCGGCTTGGGTTGCCGGGGAGACTGAACGCGCTGCGTGCGGTGCACTTTCCGGAGGCGGGGACGCCGGTGGTTGAGTTGATGTCGGCGGCTACGCCAGGGCATCGGCGGCTGATCTTCGAAGAGCTGTTTTATCTGGAGCTGGGGCTGGAGTTGAAGCGGCGGCGGCTACGCGAACGCGAGGGCACGGCGTTTGTGACCGATGAGCGCGTGCGGAGGGCGTTGAAGCAGATCCTGCCGTTTCATCCGACGGCGGCGCAGAAGCGCGTGCTGGGCGAGATTGCGGCGGACATGCGCAGGCCGCAGCCGATGCGGCGGCTGCTGCAGGGCGATGTGGGGTCGGGCAAGACGATCGTCGCGATGCAGGCTGCGCTGGTGGCGATCGAGAACGGCTACCAGGCTGCTCTGATGGCGCCGACGGAGATTCTGGCGACGCAGCATTATCTTTCGGCGAGGAAGCTGCTGGATGGCGTGGTTTCTCCGCGGACGGGTCGGCCGTATCGCGTGACGCTGCTTACGGGCTCGCTGGACGATGCGACGAAGCGCGAGGCAAGGGGCAGGATCTATCGCGGAGAGACGGGGCTGGCGATTGGGACGCATGCGCTGATCGAGGAGAAGGTGGACTTCGACAATCTGGGGCTGGTGATTGTGGATGAGCAGCATCGCTTCGGCGTACAGCAGCGGTTCCGGCTGATGAAGAAGCCGGGCCCCGATGGGAGATCGGCGGAGCCGGATGTGTTGGTGATGACGGCGACTCCGATACCGCGAACGCTGGCGCTGACGCTTTATGGGGATCTTGAGACGAGCATGATCGATGAGCTTCCGCCGGGGAGGACCCCGGTCGTGACGCGGAGGACGACGGAGGAGCGCTCCGAGGATGTCTGGGCGTTTGTGCGCAAGCAGGTTGCCGCGGGGCAGCAGGCTTATATCGTGTATCCGGTGATTGAGGGCGCGAAGGACGATCAGCCGGAGCTGGATTTTGCGCGGGATGAGGAGGAGAGTGCCAGTGCAAAACAAACCGCAGATTCTTCGACTGCGCCTTTGCTGCGCAAAGGCTCCGCTCAGGATGTCACGTCATTGAAGGGTGCCAAGGGTAGGAAGAAGCCGACAGAAAGAAAGGTTGCGAAGACGGAGAAGCTGTTTGAGCCGAAGAAGGCGCTGCGGGCGGCCACCGATATGTATGAAGAGCTGCGGGCCGGAGCGCTGGCCGGGCTGCGGCTGGGGCTGCTGCACGGTCGGCTGAGCGCGGATGAAAAAGAAGTGGTGATGCGGCGGTTTCAGCGCGGTGAGATCGACGTTCTGATTGCGACGACGGTGATTGAGGTGGGCGTGGATGTTCCGAATGCTTCAGTGATGGTGATCGAACACGCGGAGAGGTTTGGGCTGGCGCAGATGCATCAGCTTCGCGGGCGCGTGGGACGCGGCTCAGCGAAGAGTTACTGCATCCTGATGACGGGCGGCCGGGTGAGCGAGCAGGCCGAGGCACGATTGAACGCGATGGTCGCGACGCAGAACGGATTTGAGCTGGCTGAGCTCGATTTGGAGCAGCGCGGGCCGGGCGAGTTCTTTGGAACGCGGCAGGCGGGGATGCCGGAGTTCCGCGTCGCCAACCTGCTGCGCGATCGCGCGGTGCTGGAGCTGGCGAAGGCCGAGGCTACGCGGTTCGTGCAACGGCCTGATCCAGCGATGACGCGCGAGGAGAGAGAGGCGGTGTGGGCGAGATTGAAGCAGCAGTGGCAGCGACGCTATGGGCTGGTCGAGGCTTAGAGGCAGGGAGTAGGGCGATAGGGAGTAGGAAAAACTGCTTTCCCTACTCCCTCATTTCCTTACGAGGCTACTGCCTGGCTCAGCATGGAGACGGCGGGCTGTGTGGGGTGGACCTTCTTGGGGCCGCGTTTGCGAGCAACGAGGACACGAATGCGCTCGATCATCTCGGCCGGGGAGCTTGCCCCTTTGGGCAGAAAGACGTCGGCGGAGCAGCCGCGGTCGAAGGCGGCGACGGTGCCGGAGACGATCATGGCAGGCAGCGCGGGCTGCATTTGCTTGGCCTTGCGGACGAGTTCGTTGCCGTCCATCTGGGGCATGTTGAGATCGCTAAGCAGAAGATCGAGGGAGCCGGGGAGCGACTGCTCGATGACCTCGAGGGCGTGATGGGCAGAGAGGGCCGGGATGACGCGGTAGCCGCGCGTTTCCAACAGGAAGGTGCGGACAGAGAGTGCTTGTTCGTTGTCGTCTACGCAGAGGATCGTCTTCTTGGGCCGCAAAGTAATATCTCGCTTCTGCCGGTGCGCCGCCGTAACGACGGCCCGGCCGATGGGCCAGGCTGAGGATCGGCTGGTTTGCCGCTCCACGAGCCTGGGTGTTCAGGTGCACCCCCGCGGGTCCGACCGGAGACGTACTCCGGAGCGTAGTTGGCCATCCACTCCCTGGGAGAGAGCAGACAGAAGAGCCGAGGCTCTCCTGTCTGCTCCAAACGAGGAACAGTGCCACTAGTCCGGCGAACGCGGCCGGACCGCAGGGTGAGAGAGATGCTCGCGCAGGCGCAGGTTGCCTCGCGAGGGCCCGGGAAACGCAGAAGATCGGCCTGCCGCGTGTGCGGTAAATGCAGGAACCAGAAAAGGGCGGCCCGGCACTCGACTGCGTTTTGCGGGCAGCGATGATGCGCTTCAGGAGTCGCGACTGTGCAGCAGTCGAGCGTCTCTCAACTCAGATTGTCCGTAATACAGGCGAAAGACTCATCACCGATGTCCTCATACGTTGCGTGCGAGAACATCGTTAACGCTTGCCAAGAGTATGAAGACTTGAGCGGCTTGGCAATGGCGAAGTTAAGGCGAAAATGAGAAAGATTAGAACTTGCACATCCACCGGCGTGTGGAAGAGTGCGAATTTGCTGGCGATTCATACGAGGCGCTTGTTGAAATCGCGTGCATCACGGCAGGAAAAGGCGTCCCATTGCAACGGGAATGGTGCGGCCTCCGACGAACACATCGGAGACGTTGCTGCCGGTGAGCGTTGCTGAGACGTAGAGGCGGCTCGGCCGGAGCATCTCGACTCCCTGCTCGATGACGATGGTCTCGCCACTGGCCGCTCGACCATGGCGCACGAGGTAGGCGATGGCAGGGCCGGCCGCCGATCCGGTGGCGGGATCTTCGCCGTTGTAGAACTGCATGCGGGCGTGCCAGTCGGCTCCGCTGCCTTCTTCGGCGCGTGTGAGGAAGTAGAAGAATTTCGCGTCGTACTGTTTGAGGTAAGCCTTCACCTGCGGGGTCTGCGGAACGGCGAGGCGACGGGCGGCATCGAGCGAGCGCAGAGGGACGATGCAGAAGGGGTTGCCGGTGGAGACGGCCTGGATGGGAAGTCCGGCGTCGAGGTCGTCGAGCGGAAGCTGGAGGACGGCGGCGAGGTCGGCATGGTTCTGCGGGGCGCCGAAGACGGGGTCGTTCTGGCGCATGGTTCCGAAGACTCCATGCTCGGATGGCTTCGGTGGTGTGAAGCGCACAGGGATGGGACCGACGTTCAGATCGAGCGTGATGGTCTCGGCTCCACGCAGTGAGGGATGGTTCCAGTAGAGCCAGCTTGCGGTGCCGAGCGTGGGGTGGCCGGCGAAGGGCAGCTCCTCAGCGACGGTGAAGATGCGGACACGGACACCGTGGCGCTGCTCGACCTCAGGAGCACGCGGGAAGACAAAGGTCGTCTCCGAGAGGTTGGTCTCGCGTGCGAGCGACTGCATCTCGTCATCCGAGAGGCCGCGCGCGTCGCCGAAGACTGCGAGCTGATTGCCTTCGAGCGGGCGCTCGGCGAAGACGTCGACCTGGCAGTAGTCGAAGGCGACGTGGGCTGTGGAGGGAGGCTCGGATGAAATCGGCAGAGTTGACATGGCAAGCTCCTCGAACTATGGTTTTGGGTAGACCGCAAGTCAGGCCAACCTGCTTGATGCTAGCCCAGCTAGCCGCGGTACAAAAGATTGAAGCGAATGACGACGCCACCCAACACGACCTCGATGCGCTGTCGCTGTAGCCCGGCGAGGGTGTGCGGATGAGCGAATCGGAGTCGAGTCTCTTCGAGTAGCGCAGAACCCACCCGAGCCACCGCGCAGGGTGGGTTTTCTCTTTGCGCCAATTGTTATCGATACATCTGAACTTGGGGTAGCACCCCGGAAGGCATAACTCACATGGCACTCCGAATCAACGACGTGGCTCCAGACTTTACTGCCGAGACGACGCAGGGAACGATCAACTTCCATGAGTGGATTGGCGACAACTGGGCCGTGCTGTTCTCTCACCCAAAGGACTTTACACCCGTTTGCACGACGGAGCTGGGCGTGGTCGGCGCGCTGGAGCAACAGTTCGCCGCCCGCGGCGCGAAGGTGATCGGCCTGAGCGTCGATCCGGTGGAGAACCACGGCAGGTGGGCCGAGGACATCAAGGAAGTGACCGGCTCAGCCGTGAACTATCCGATCATCGGCGATACCGACCTGAAGGTCGCCAAGCTGTATGACATGTTGCCGGGCGATGCGGGCGACAGCTGCGAGGGACGCACTCCCGCAGATAATGCGACGGTGCGCATGGTGTTCGTGATCGGCCCGGACAAGCGCGTCAAGCTGCTGCTGGCTTACCCGATGACGACGGGCCGCAACTTCGACGAGATCATTCGCGTGCTCGACTCGATGCAACTGACGGCCAAGCACAGGGTTGCGACGCCGGCGAACTGGAAGCAGGGCGAGGATGTGATCATCACCGGAGCAGTTTCGAACGAAGAGGCAGGCAAGATCTTTCCGGGCTACAAGACGGTAAAGCCGTATCTTCGGACGACGGCGCAGCCTCAGTAAGGTAGTCTGTTTGCACTGCGCTCCTCCGCCGCGTCCCTGCCCGGCGGAGTAAAGAGCACCGATGGCGAAGTGGCTAACGCGCTGGTCTGCAAAACCAGTATTCGCGGGTTCAATTCCCGCTCGGTGCTCCAATCATTTCAATAACTTATGCCATTTCTGGCAAATTGATTAAAACCCCAAAAAACCCCATTGCTAGAATCTCATTAGCGATCAGGAGGTTTTTCGCATGCTGAGCACGACCAAAGAGCGCTACCAGCACGGGGCTATCCGCAAGGTAAAACGCGCGAAGGGCTTCGCGTGGGAATTCCGCTACTACGACTTCGACGACAGCGGCGCGCGCGTCCGTAAGGTTCAGACGTTCGATGCTTCGCTCTTCAAGACGGAGAAGGCAGTCCGTCAGCACCTCGCAGGGTTTCTCGTAAAGCTCAACCAGACGACGGAGTATGCCCGATCCTCAGACATAACCTTCAACGCTCTTCTTGACCGTTACATCGACGAAGAGATGCCTGTCCGCCACTCCACCCGAGGCGGCTATCGCTCCATCATCAACAGACACATCCGCCCGAAGTGGGGGCCTTGGATCGTCTCCGAGATCCGCCCCGCTGATCTTCATGCATGGTTTCGGACTCTCGATCTCGCTCCCGTAACCCAGGGACATCTGCGGAGCCTGCTTCATAAACTCTTCGATCTGGCGACGCTTTGGGAGTACGTCTCCATCGATCGGCGCAATCCCGTCGAGATCGTGAAGATTCGCAACGTGACGAAGCGGCGTAAAGAATCCGTCGTCTTATCACCCGCTCAGTTCCGCGATGTCGTAAAACGCTTGCCGGAATACGTGAACTTGATAGCCATCACCATGGGCTGCCTCGGACTGCGTGTCAGCGAAGCCCTAGGCTTGAAGTGGGATGATTTCGATTGGAAACATCAGACTGTAACGATCGGTCGGAGTGCATACCGAGGCTCGATCGATGAGACCAAGACGGTCGCATCAAAGTCAAAGCTCCCGGTTCATCCGGCGCTGGCGAAGCTGTTGCTGGCCTGGAGACAGAAGTGCGAAACGGAAGCGGAACCACTCAACAAAGATCAGACAATGCCGCTTGAATGGGTGTTCGCGAATCCCGAGACTGGAATGCCCTATCACTCCCCGTCTCTACAACAACGCTGGATACGGCCTGCAGGCGAAGCTATCGGCGTGCACGGATTGGGGTTCCATTCTCTGCGCCACTCCTACCGTTCGTGGCTTGACGCTGCCGGCATCGCGCCTGGCATTACGAAGGACCTCATGCGCCATTCCGCGATTTCGACGACATTCAACGTGTACGGAAAGGCCCTCTCACCGGAAAAGCGAGAGGCCAATAGCAAAGTAGTTGAAATGCTGCTGGCGCAGGTTTAGCTGGCCTCAAGCCACTCTTTGAGACGCTTCTCGGAGAAACGCCAGAGTCGCCCCACTCGGCGTCCTGGGACCTTGTCGGCGATAGCCATGAGCCGCAGCGTCTTCGGGTGGCAGTGTAGAACTGCGGCCGCCTGTTTCAGATCCAATGTCTCGGGATACATGGCCTCCCGCTCTCGAGCTTCCGCTCGCCGCATCAACGGAAGCGCGGTGACGAATCCATTCGTTTCATCCGCGACCGCGCGGGACACAGGCTTCTTCAGATCGATCATTTGCACTGATCCTCCATGTGGAAAGCATGGTCATTTCTGTGGATTCTTGTCCAATTATTTTTCGGGAAGGTCTAATTCCAAATCGTCTAAATGTGGTAGGTGTGCGCTTGCCTCCCGTCTCTTCATTTTGTAAATTGGATTGCAAAGTGAAAGCGTTGTAGCCCTTTCCTTAGCAGCGAGCCCGCCTTGGATGAGCCGAGATTTCCCTGTGTAGAGCTTCTCGGAAGGGAGTGTTTCCATGTCATCCGCCGTCGACCTTCGTCTTCAATATGCCGCCGTCGCGCTCGCCGAGGAATTGAATTATGCGCGCGCTGCAGACCGACTTCACATCACCCAATCTGCCCTGACAAAGCAGATCCGAGAGCTTGAAGATCAGGTCTCTGTTGCACTGTTTGAGCGAGACAAGAAACACGTATCCCTTCTGCGTGCAGGAGAAGCTTTCGTGGAAGAAGCAAGACTGGCCATACTTCACAGCGAACGGGCAATGTATGCGGCCAAGTCCTGCGGAGAAATTGATCTCCGTTCTCTCACAATCGGACGCTCGCCATACGTTTGGATTGAATTCGTAAATCGCCTGTTCTCGATCGAACTTCCGCTGTATCCGCAGCTGGCTATCCAGCTTGAAAGCGCCTTTTCGCCGAACCTGGCTCGCTCTGTGCTAAACGGTTCGATTGATCTTGCTATTGCTATCGGAATTCCCGAACATCGAGGGCTAACGACGGTAGAACTTCGGCGCGATCCTCTATACGTTGCGCTCTCCCCAACTCATCCTGCGGTGAAGCAGGAGAGCGTGTACCTTCGCGAGCTTGATGGATACTCTTGGGCTCTCTTTGCGCGGAATCTCCACCCGTGGATGTACGACTCCATATTGGCGATTATTCGCCAAGAGAGATTGCAACCACGACGCTTGCTCCCCATCACGACTCCGCATGAGGGAGTTGCGCTTGTTGAATCCCACGATGCAATCTCGTTCCTATGTCACGGATCGTTGGAGCAATTGGGTGGAAGAGATGCCGTCTTCAAACCTTTGGCAGATGAGAGTTTAAGGTTTTCAACCAGTTTGCTCATCCGGGCGACAAACACCTCAAAACTTGCCGAAAGCTTCGCTCGTAGCTATATCAAATCGATCCGCCGGAAGGACTCCATTCAAAAGGAATTCTCTTGGGACCTCCCCTTTCAGAAGGCGTCGTAATCGTCGGATTCTCCTGCAACACGTGGACGGATCACATCCCAGAATTAGGATTCATTTGCAGCTATCGCTGTTTAAAAGATCACCGTCCCAACAACCACAACGTCCTTCTTTGATAGCCGAAGGAGCCCATCGTGTTGAGGTAATCGCCAGGCTTGCAAAAGCTGCCCTGGGGGCCGAGGGCGTTTTAGCTTCCGGATTGGCCGTCAGATCGGCATAGGGGCGGCAGTCCACCTGCCGACCGCCGAGTAGGCCCGGGGAATTTCACCCCGAGCCTCTCACAGAACCGGACTTAAACCTCTCGGCTTATCCGGCTCGTGCCACCCACGGAAGACTGCCGTCTTCCACCGACATCGAGTTCCTCCGTCCGTCTCTTGAAAAACGGGATCAAGCGTTGACCTGAACCATAATTTTCGTGATCTTCGATGGTTCAGCCGCCCAGAGAGCAATGCTTCCGGGTGCGTCGTCCAAATTCACCACTGCGCTGATAGCGCGTTCAGCCGGGAATGTACCTGACTCGAGCAGAGAGATAACCGCTCCAAAATCCTCGGGCAGCGCGTTTCGAGAACCGAGGATATCCAGTTCCTTCTGTACAAATAATTTTGTCTCGTAAGCCACCGGCCGCTTCGCGTAACCGATGTATACGACACGTCCTGTGAAGGCTACTTGTTCCACAGCAGCTTGGAAAGTCTCGGGCAGCCCAATCGCCTCTATAATCACGTCCGGCCCCCGACCATTGGTAATCTCTTTCAACCTCTTGGTCGCGTTGCAGCACTTCGTATTTATTACGTGAGCGGCTCCTGCTGACCGAGCAACGTCAAGTTTGTCGTCATCCTGATCGATCGCAATTGTGTGCGCTCCTCGGAAAACTGCTCCAGCGACTGCGCCTAATCCGACGCCGCCGCATCCATATACAGCCACGGTATCTTGCTCTGACACCCGACCGCGTGCAACACCATGGAACCCGACAGTAAGCGGTTCGACGAGACATAGCTCTTGTATTGAGAGAAGCGTTGAAGTATAAAGCTTCTCTTCCGGGACACGAATCCATTGGACAAGCGCACCATCCCGCTGCACACCGAAGGTCTCGTTGGATTGACACGCGTTGAAGCGTTGATTCCTGCAAGCGCCGCATCGGCCGCAATGTGTATACGGCGAAACCGTGACTTTCGTACCAGGCGCGTGGCGGGTACCGCCTTCCATCACCGTCGCAGCAATCTCATGGCCTGGAATTCTAGGGTAGGTGACCATGGGATTGTTGCCGCGGTAGCTATTCAAGTCCGAGCCACAGAGCCCGACCATTTCTACCCGCAACAACACGCCTTCCCCGTCTGTCGGCTCGGGTACATCAATGATCGTAAGATTTCCTGGCGAAAGCATCGATAACGCTCTCATGAATGGTCCTCTCTGTTGCAGATGTCCACACCCCGTAATTCGGCGATGGGTACAGTGAATTGGTAATCAAGATGAGATTTATTCCCAGCAACCTAGGGTGGATTCCACCGTCGCTGAGGATCCGTATTGATCTGCAGCCTCATCGTGATCCATGAAGATCAGGCTCCGATCAAAGACACCATCTTGGTTTTGTGGCCTGCCCTGGGACCACACAGTGTTATACACAGGGGAAATCGCTTCGGTGATCGTAGCTAGTAGGTCATCGTCCGGTTGAAACTCAAGTGCAGTGCAGCTACTTGCAACCTGCGACACGTCAGCCATTCCTACGAGCGTGCTCGCGACCATTGGATGTTGAAGGCATCTCCATACAGCGACCGTTGCTGGGTCTACCTCTCTCTTCTGGCACGCCGATTTCACATCAGCGGCAGCCACGCGAACAGATTGAGGGGCAGGATGCCAGTCAGGAATTGAACTGCCGATCAAGCCCATGTGCAGAGGGGACGCGTTGATCAAGCCCACGCCATTAGCCTTCGCGACCGGCGTCAGGCGAATGTCCATGTCGTCGGCAAACAAATTCCAACGGCAGTAGTTGAGCACGGTATCCAAGGGAAAGCTCTGCACGACGCCTGCAAGTAAACCAGACCAGTATCCCGTTATGCCAATAAAACGCGCTTTTCCTTGACGCTTTAGCTCAGCAAGAGCGGGGAGCGCCTCGTGAATCACTTGTTTAACATCCCCGAATTCAATGTCATGTAGCTGCAGTAAATCGACGGCGTCAGTTCGCAGCCTTCGCAGAGAAGCCTCTAACCGCGAGGTGATGCCTCCAGCCGAAAAGTCGAAGTCATCTACATCGCAGCGTCCGCATTTGGTTGCAAGCACAACCTCCTGTCGATGCGGTGTCAAAGCGGTCCCAAGGCGTTCCTCTGCTAGGCCCAAACCATAATAAGGAGATACATCGAAGAAGTTGATGCCCTTATCGATCGCGGCATCAATCAATACGGAATCGCTAGAGGAAGAAATGGTTCCAAATACATTCCCCAACGGCGAGGCTCCAAAGCCGATGACGGAAATGGAGACTCCGGTATTTCCAAGGATCCGATATCGCAATTTGTTTCAATCTCCATTGATTTACCGCATAGTGAATGATTTACTGACCAAATACTACCTGCATCACTAGCCCTGTTCCAGCTGATATATCTTGGTCAACGATCGTCAGCGCGCGGTTAAATCACTCTCTTCGTCGACATTTTGGAAGCGACTCATCAGACGCTCCCACTCCATCACTGCGGGATTCGCTCGATCCATCGCAGCTTTATGGTCAAGAGTGAATGAATCTGTTGCGTCCATAATCATGAACAGCTGATTTCCTGCAATGAATATCTGCATGTCAAGAACCCCAGCATCACGAATGCCCTTGTGTATCTCTGGGCGTCCAGAGCGATGGAGTTCAATGTACTCCGCGATCAGTTCCGGATCTGGTCGTAGGTCGAGCGTGAAACAGAATCGTTGCATGGGTCTCCTCAGATTGCGTCCTCCCATCAAACTGTTGCCGCTTGGTATCGCCAATGTCAGCCACGGACATGTCACCAAGCTTGATTGAAACGATCACGACGAGCTGATCGTCGATCGACTCCCCTACAGGGTATCGTTCCAGTTCCTACTGTACTCACAGCCTAACCCACGGTCAGCGCGTCGGGGCCGGTTACTCAGTGATAACTAGTGTGCCGTATCGACAGTGCTCCGGAACAGATCGAGGACCTGTTGCAACAGGTTCAGAATTTTTCTGTTGACGAATCGAAGAACAAACGCCTACTGTTGAGGCGCCAAAAGCAAAGAGTGTTTCGTTCCATTGAGGGTAAGGGCGAAAGACGGTCTTGGCTGGGCAGCGAAGGGATACGATTTTTTCCGTGTCAGTATTGGCCGAAAATAGGGTTGAGCCAGAATCGAAGATTCCGGACGTTCGGCATTTGGAGGAGGTGCTCCAAAGCAAGTGCTTTGAGCGGGCAACGAGACTGCGCGCCCTGCTTCTCTATCTCTGGGAAAACCGGTACCAGGGCATAAGCGAGTATGCTATCGCGGTGGACGGTCTAGGCAGGAATCCGGATTTCGAATCAAAGATCGATGCTACAGTCCGCGTTCAAATTGCCAGGCTTCGCGTTCTTCTCAGGAGATATTACGAAGGGGAAGGGAGCCGCTTCACCACCAGGCTTGTTATTCCGCTCGGTACCCACCAAATTCAATTGGTTGAGGTGATGCCGGATGGCGAGGTTGTAGAGGGGTTGAAATCCAATCCTGGGACCCATCTGCGATGCGACACGAGCGGCGACGTAGTTCCCTCTGCGACTGTTTTCCCCACCCCCAGAGGGTGGTCCAGCCCTAATCGCTTTCTGGTTTCGGTGCTGGTCGCGGTCATTGTTCTGCTCCTCTCCTGTTTGAGTTGGCTACTCTTGATACCAAAGCGCCACGGTGGGAAGAACAGCGCATCAATGGATCAGGAACTGCCCCTTTTCTGGAAGGACCTTACAAACAATGGAAAGGCGACTCGCATTATCCTGCCTACTCCTATCTTTTTTGCATGGCGGCCAGACGGGGGCACCAGCACGTTGATAGCTCGCGACCTCTCGGTCAACGAGTCTACCAAGCTGGAAGACTCACCTCAGCTGGCGGATATGGAAAAGCGGTTTGGCAAACCGGTGGCCTGGCAGAATTACACCTTTGCTTCGGACACCTTCGCCGCACTTCGGCTTGAACGATTTCTCGACAGCTATGGGGTACAGACCTTGATCTCAAGCTCAGCGGAATCTCCCCATCAAATCATCGACTACGAGAATGTGGTTGCGTTCGGTACGACGTCGTCCCTGACTGCCTATCAGTCGGATCTCGATCGTCTCAGCTACAAGCTGGGATCGTATGAGAAGTATGTTATTGATAAGCGAATGCCAGCCGGAAGTCCTCGACAGTTCCCGTTGGACCAGGAGTCTGCTTCCAGGATGGTGACGCCGGGACTGATCGCGCTGTTGCCGCGACGGGCTTCTGGAAGCCGGATCCTACTGGTGCAAGGCGCGCAGACTACGGCGCTGATTTCGTATATGACCTCTGAAACCGGCATGAGGGAGATTACGCAGGCCGAGGCAGAGCATGGTCACAACCCATTCTTTGAAGCAGTCGTGCTATCTGAGGTAAACGGGGAAAATCCGATTCAGAGCCGACTGGTAGCATTCCGGCCTTTGGCGCAGCAGGACTCCACGCCGGCAAAATAGATGCCGCCCTCAATCTTCAAAAACCTACAGCATACGCGACGTCAGCCCCTCTCTTGTTGCGGCAATTCTTCGCATATTCTCGGTGGGTCGTACGATCAACCAGCAAACTAGGACTACCGCAGATGGCGACAGAGTTGCCGGCTTTGGGCTGACACTTTCATGCGGAGGTTGTTCTCCTGGGAGATTTCGGGTTCTCGAAGCTAGCGGCGGCTCGCCTTGTGTCGCAACGAATAATGCTTCGTCGTCTCCATCTCGAGTCGACATCCATCTGGTTGAAACTAACAGGTAACAGCGTAACATTTACGCCTGGAGACTGGGCAACAGATCGTTTCACGTGCAATCTTCGGCTCGATAGGAAGGTATACAAATGAAACGACTACTTATCATCCTGCTCATGTTTGCGGGTGTAGCACGCGCCACCGTTCTAACGTTTACCGCAAATAATGTCACCGTTCACTATGGGGATGACATCCCGCCTCTGACGTGGACAAATTCCGGATTCGCGGGGACTGATACTTGGTCTAATGCAGTAACTAGTGGATATCCTTCCTGTACCACGACATACACGAGTTCGTCGGCAGTGGGTACTTACCCCGTAACCTGCTCGGCTGGATCGCTTGTAGCAAACGGATCGTATACGTTCTCCTTCGTTTCCGGGACAATCACGGTAGAGGCTGCGACGGGAATGGGTGCGGCAACGGTTACCGTACCGCTTCAGCCTTCGGGGATGATGCAGAATATGACCGTCGCTAATTCATCATGCTCTGCTCTTGTCGGTGATGGGGTTACGGACAACACGGCTGCGTTCAATTGTTTTCTGAATACGGGACGTGGGACTAGCTGCATTACCTATGGTGCGCATCCGAAGCAGTTCTATCTTCCCAGTGGCGTTTATCTCGTATCGGGAACGCTGAATTTCTGCGGCAGCGCCATTGCGATTACGGGAGACGGGTGGAATAAGTCAATCGTAAAACTAGCTTCGGCATCTCCGGGATTCTCTGGTACTCCCTTGCCCTTCATATACTTCCTCGGCGGGCTGGCAAATGGGGCAAATAACAATGGCTTTAACGAGCACTTTGAGAATATCGGGGTAGAGGTTGGTCCGGGAAATCCCAGTACAAGGGCTGTTGAGTTTATCGGTAATAACTTCAATGCGGTAAGGAATGTGAAGGTATGGTTTGACGATTCCCAGGGGGAGTCTGCTTTCAATGTGGATCGGGCGTTCCCCGGGCAAACCCTATTCAAGAATATAGCGGGATATGGCGGTTCATATTGCTTCAAAGCAACGGCAGAGTTGGAGTACAACTCGGTTATCTACAATCTCACATGCGAAAATCAGACAACAGCTGGCGTTATTACTGGAGGATACAACCTAGAATCCAGCAACTACTTCTCCGTCAATTCCGTACCCGCGTGGACTAATAATAGCGGAGCTGAAGTATTGCTAGGTGCTGAGTTGATCGGGGGTGGATCGGCAAATACAGCCATCACCAACGGATCGAACGGGACATTCTACACGCGTGACGTTACTCCCGCTGGATATCTTCATACGATGATGGATTCTAACGGGAACACTACGAACGATGGCGCAATCACGGAGCATTGGTCGGGAACAGCGGGGAGTCTTTTCCCTTCAGGGACTCCCACCGGAATCATAATCCCGAACTCTCCCGACACCCCCCTTGCAAGTGACCCCGCTCCGTCTACGTGGTGCGCTCTTGGGCCTGATCCTACGACTTGGACTGGAACTCTGGCTAGTTGCGCAGCAACTACGGCGTATGTTCCGGTGTCCTGCAACTATCCCGGAAACACGACCGACTGTTCTCAGATAGCCACCCAGACTGGATACTATAGCCCAACAACCAAGGGGACAATCAATGTAACGGTCCCCGGAAACATCAATCACATCATGGGCAACAACTACACCACGGCTGGGGCGGTAATCAACTGGGTCATTGGTGGATCATCATCTAACCCTCCGATAATCCTTGATCATTTCAACAGTACGATTAACCAGCCAATCGTATCCCATGCCAGCTCCCGCACGCTTGTATTTGAGGATTCAGGGCTTTCTTACAACTGCTCTGCCGGGGCGGGTAATGTGTTCTTTGAGGATGCACAACTTAGCGTTACCAGCTTTTGCACTGGACAGTCCATCTATGCTCGCGGGTTAGACGATGAGGCTGAGGGGCAGATACTTGGAGTAACGAGTGTAGGTTATGTTTCCGCAACCCACACCCTTACGCTTACGCTCGCTGTTGATCCCGGAATGACGATTGGATCGTACGTATACTTCGTGGGAATCTCGCCTGCAACCTGGCTTAGTTCTACTCCAGCGGTTGTAACTGGTATTTCTGGCAGCACGGTTACAGCTACATGGTATGGAACTCATGCCGATTATCCTCCAACGGCGCAGACGGCTGGTAACTACCGCGTGCAATTCGACAAGGTAACCGGCACTGGGATCAACCTGTGGGCTTTGGGGTGGAAGTCTGAGAAGGCCGGCACAGACCTGAATATCGTCAACGGAAATGTTGAAATTGATGGGTTCTTTCAATATCCGATAAGGTCTTCACCTCCTGGATGGGCTGGATTTAAGTTCACCGACACCAACTACTTTATCACCGGGCAGTCATATTTCGGAGGTGGCAGTCAGAGACAGTATTTCGCAACGGAGACTCGTTCCGGGGTTACGCTTAGCCTAAATAACCCTGCCTACGGGACTAGCAACAGCGCCAACCTGAACATGCTGTATTCCACTGGTTCTGCTTCGGCGGCGGTACCACCGATGTTCAGTCCCGCGGCTGGAACCTACCCCACAACACAGACGGTGACCATCAGCACCACAACTCCGTCAGCCACCATCTACTACACAACCAACGGAACGACACCAACGACGAACTCGACGGTCTACTCGAGCCCAATCACTGTCTCCACCACAGAAACAGTCCAGGCAATCGCTACGGCGTCCGGCTACTCGACCAGCGCCGTTGGATCGGCGGCCTACACCATCACTTCGGTAGCGGCGACTCCCACGTTCAGCCCAGCGGGCGGAACTTACAGCTCGGCGCAGATGGTGACGATCAGCACGACGACACCTTCGGCGACGATTTACTACACGACCAACGGGACAACACCTACGACAAGCTCGACGGTTTATTCGGGTCCAGTTGCCGTCTCCGCAAGCGAGACGGTGAAGGCCATCGCCACCGCGAGCGGTTATACTGCCAGCGCCGTTGGATCGGCGGCATACACCATCATTTCCAGCTCCAGCTATCCGGTCACGGATGCGTTCAGCGGATCGGGCGCGCTGTCGGTCTACTGGACGAATACGACAGCTACTGGTTACGTGTCTCTGGTGCAGGCCAGTGGGACGGTCGTGCCCTCCGTTTCTGCAAAGCAGGGACTGGCGATCTATACAGGTATCGCGTTCACAAACGATCAGTATTCGCAGGTAAAGTTTGTGAATCATACCTCACACACTGATTCCACCGGTCCATGCGTTCACATGAATGCGGCGGGGAACGGTGTCTGCTGGATAGCAGATTCAGGAAAAATTTATGTGCTGACGGCAGGCGCGGGCGTCCAGAGCGTAGTGAACTGCGCATTACCCGCAAACGGCGACACATTACAACTTTCTGTCGTCGGATCGACCTATACCTGCACAGATGTCACCACGGGAGTCCATGCGTCTGGAACGAATACTACGTATTCCGTCGGCAACCCAGGCATCTTGGTGGATCAGAGACCTTCCACCAGCTATGCGTTGGAGCAATTCCAAGGCGATTGCGTCCCCTCTTGCGGCGCGAAACCGATCCTGACAGTAACGGCAGCGTCCCCGACGATCACGTATGGCCAGCCGTTGCCGGCATATACGGCAACCTACAGCGGCTTCGTGAGTGGGGACAGCGCGTCAATCCTGACCGGATCGCCCTCGTTCACGACTGTTCCGGCGATACCAAACGCTGCGGGGTCCTACCCCATCACCGTTGCGGCGGGCACCCTCAGCGCGCCGAATTACAGCCTCCAATTTGTGAACGGGACGCTGACCATTCAGCCGGCTGCAGTAACGGTGTCGCTCGCTGCAAATCCAAGTCCCGCCGCGCAGGGTAGAACAGAAACGCTTACAGCTACGGTGACCGGTCCAGGCCAGCCCGGAGGTCCTGTCGTCTTCACCTCGGGCGCAACCACGCTTTGTAAAGCAATACTCAATGAGTCCGGCGTGGCAACCTGCTCCTTCGTCCCTGCAACCTCTGGCACCGAGGCGATTACGGCACAGTATGGGGGAGACACAAACCACCTCTCCGGTTCCGCGGGCCTCGCATTGAATGTCTACGATCCGGCAATCGCACTCCAGTTATCCAGTACAGAGTTGGTTTATCCTGGTGCCACAAACGTCACTGTCTGCGTAACAGGAGATACGCCGACCGGAACCGTTCAGATTGAAGACGGTGCAACAGCTCTCACAACACAGCCTTTGCAGGGAAATGGCTGTGCCTACTGGTACATCTCGCCCGGCCTGGCTGCTGGCGTGCACACGTTGACGGCGGTGTACTCCGGCGATGGGAACAATGCCCCTGGCATATCGGGTCGGACAGCGGTGGATGTCAGACCGGTTCCGGTCAACATGGGAGTCTCCTGCTGGAATGCCTCCTTTTCTTACGGCGCCAACTATCAATGCACTGTCAACGTGAGTTCGAATGCTGGATCGGCGCAGGGTTCGATCAGTTACAGCTACGACGGCGGCACGCAGGTAGCTGTTCCGCTAAGTAATGGGAATGCCGGGTTCACCCTTATAAAGCCGGCCGCGGGCAACCACTCGGTTGTCATCGCCTACCCGCAACAGACCAACTACGGCGCGGCGGCCCAGACTCAAACCTTCACTGTGACACCGGCTCCTGTCGCTGTATCTCTCACGCCTTCGAGTTGGTACCTAACCATGGGAACAAGTCTGACGTTTTCGGCGTCGGTGACTTCTTGGAGTGCAGGGGCACCAAGTGGCAACGGCGCGATATCCTTTTATGACGGCAGTACACTGCTGGCGACAGTCGCGGTCGACAGCAACGGACAAGCCAGCTACACGACCTCTAACCTGACTGCCGGCAGTCATACCATCACGGCAACCTTTGGAGGGGGGACCGACTACGCTTCCGGATCAAGCAGCGTGACGATCACGATTGTGACATAGTCTTGCGACAAGCTGGGAAATCGCCAGCCTCTCTATATTCACCGTAACAGCCACTGGCAATACCTGCATCTATAACGCCTCCGGGTGCTCCGGCAGCGGCTCGGCGAAGGGCGTGAACGGTGAGACGCTCTCACCGGTGACTCTGAGCTACAGCGGCACAGGGATGTCGCGTACGGCCCATGGCTACGCCACCTCTGGTTGTCGGCACTTGCGCCGTGACCGCGAGTTTTGCCCTTAGCCAACTACACGTCGGACACTTCTGCTCCGGCCCCGATCGCCATCACTCCCGCACCGACGATGATTTCCAGCTTGCTTTACGGTCAGCCCGAACCCGCAGCAGTACAGCGACGCGATCAATATTTCAGCCACACCAATCTCGGCGCCTGGAATTGGCGACGATGTAAGCTTCTACCTCAACTACGGAACCGCCAGCCAACAACAGCTCGGTGCGACGCAGGCAGTCGGCCCGAACGGAACGGCCACCGTCCCCAATGTCACGCTGCTGGAGAGTGTGGCAGGATCGATAGCTCCCGGGGATCACAACGCAACTGCGATCTTCACGCCGATTGATTCCGTTGATTTTACCGGCAGCATCAACAAAGTTCCTCTGACCATCGTCAAGGAAGACGCTAACGTCACCTATACGGGGCAATACGTGCTCTACACGTCTTCGCCCAGCACTTACTCGGCGACTGCACCGTTAACCTTCACGGTCCAGGAGAGCAACGCGGTTCCCAATACGTTGGCCATCTATGATCTCAATCCGGGGGACATTCGCAACGCCCGCTACAAGATTCTGGTCGACGGCGTTGCCACATCTGAATGCAGCAATCTCCAGCCGTCACTCGTCACGGCTGACACTCGGGTGGGAACGATCGGCTGCATCTACACGTTCTCCTTCTCGAGTAGCCAGACCGGCATAGCACCCACGATCACGGTGTCGCCAGACACGAACAGCTACTATGCTGACAGCACGGGCGACACTGATTTCCCAATGTCCATCAACCTCCCTAACCAGACCAACTTAATCACAGGAGGCGGTTTGCTGGTGAACAGCGCCTCCGCGGGCGCCTACGCGGGGGATCCCGGTGTGAAGACCAACTTCGGTTTCAACGTGAAGTACAACAAGGGCGGCACGAACCTGCAGGGGAACGCCAACATCATCGTGCGCAGGAGCGGTCGACTCTAAGATTAAGAGCAACTCGATCCCCTCTCTCGGAGTCACCGATACTGCGCAGGGGGCTATGGTTCTTTTATCGCCAAGGCGAATATCCAGGACGTAACGGATCCGCTGAATCCAATCTCGGTCGAAGGAGACGACTCTCTGGCGATCTCCTTCCACGACAATGGAACGCCGGAACCAACGACACAATTGCTATCTCGGTCTACAAGGGAGGTATTCTCCGCTTGGCCAGTGACTGAGGACGGGACCACAACCGTCGAACAAAACCCTCGACGGGGGAGATCTGGCAGCACGCTAGCATCGGCTCAAGTGATGAAGGATTCAGTAGATATAGCGGAAGGCTCTACTGTTGGAAGGTGGTTTCGCTTGCAGTGTAGGTTCTTACTTCGGCCGAAGATCGAAGCGCCATCTGAATTCCGATTTCGCGCCGGTGTAAAGCCACCGAATACGCCAGCACACCATAATTCCAACTGGCGATAGGAGCAGCGCGATGATGTCAAATCCGGCGACAAGACGCAAAGCAAGCCGCCGCTGGCCCAGCGATCGTGGGTGCTTCCTCTTTTCCGGGCACTGCGCCGCTCCGACGTCAGCGTTGCCGGCGCCAGAACGGACCGCACCGCGTACTGCGACGCCATGCTAAATACATCACTCAACAGAGAACCTTTTGGAAGTTGCAGATAATCGATGTAGACCATCGGTTGGTACGGCGCACCCCAGATCCTTCTCCCTGGATTTCATCTTCCACCACACCGACGATCGTCATCACGGATTGACGCAATCCTTTAATTTTGTGACTCCATTTGCGAAACCTGACCTACATATTGGATACGTCCCCATCTGTGGGACAGTTTTCGGGATAAAGTGTCTTAAGATGTTTTCCGAGCCCGAGAATAGGTATCAGGGATTAGCGCCGAAGTGGTATTGGCCGGAACCTATATGTTTCGGTTTAGTACCGTTGTTTCCTGTAAGTGCTTTGGTGGCTTCTGCATCGTTTGGTGGAAATTCACTACCGCTGACAGGTTGTAGATCGCTTGGAAGATAAATTGTTGCCGTTGCACCGGGAGGAATAGAAACGCTGAGGGACCATTTGCCGTTGATGCGTTTCCAAGAACTCTTGATGGTTCCCAAGATGGACTGGAAGCTGGCCGATGCGCTCTGGATGTCTCCCACCATCGCGGGATGAATCGTGATCTGTTCCAGTGATGGCCGGCTCATGTCGAAATCAATGCCGGCGAGACCACGGTAGAACCACTCCTCTGCATGACCAAGCATAAAGTGGTTCTGTGAGCTGGAATGATTGGTATCCCAGGCTTCGGTAAGCGTCGTGGCGCCCTTTGCGAGCTGGTATCCGTAACTTGGAGGGTCAGTCCTCAAGAGCATGTCGTACAAGACGTCGGACCGACTGCCATCCGTTAGCGCCAGCACAACGTAGTGGAAGCCGATGTCCCCCGCTGTGACGTGGTTATTATTCTTGCGAATGTCTTTGACCAAATTGTCGAGAACGGCCTGGCGGCGATCCTCCGGGACAAGTCCCAAGGCAAGGGACATGGCATTTGCGGTCTGGCTACCACGGTCGTACTCGTTCGTTTCAGGGTGGAAGAGATTCCTGTTGAATGCCTCCTTAACTAACTGCGCTTCTGCTGTATCTTTGACGGCATCTGCTTCCCTCCCTAATAGCCGAGCTATACGCGCCAAGATGGTTAGGTCTTGAAAATAAATGGCTGTCGCGGTCAACCCTTTGGAGGTCAACTGGGATTCGCCTGGGAAACGTGGACCGATGTCATACCAATCCCCCAGCCCATAGTGCAGCATATTGCCCTGCGACTTGTCATGTAGATATTGAGCGTACCGTCGCATGTCATCATAGTGTTTTGCAAGGATGTCTTTGTCTGCATAGAACTGATACGCAGTCCAGGGGCTGAGGATGATCGCGCTTCCCCACTCTGGAGAGTCGCGGAAGTTTGTGTTCATTCCTTTGCTATCCACAAAGGCAACGTACTCCGGGGAGATTGCTGGGACGAAGCCGTTAGGTAATTGCGCCTCCGCCATATCGTCGGCCACTTTCTCATACAGCTTCAAGACGCCATAGTTGTACATGATGGAGGCTCCGGCGAGATACGTCTGCTCCAGCCAGCCCAGCTTCTCCCGCGTCGGGCAATCGGTCAGCACGCTGACCATATTGCTGAGGATAGCCATGTCGATTAGATTGTGGATTTGATCGAACAGAGCCACTGTCGACGAAAAGTTCCCGTTGACATGGACGGCATCATGGACAAATTTTCCCTCAAGGGACAGCAGGACGGGCTTGCCCCGAGAGGTGGGCCCACCTGATGTTGTCTCTACCTGTACGTACCGGAATCCGTAATAGCTGAAGCGTGGATGCCATTTCTCTATGCCAGAGCCTTTCAGCGTGTACGAAAAGAGAACACGGGCAGCAGGGTCTGCTCCGGCGTTCGCCTGCGTTACCATGCCGTGTCCATCGAGGAGTTCGCCGGGAATGAGCTTGACGATACTTCCAGGCTTGCCACGCACAGTGATAGCCGGCCATCCAGAGAAGTTCTGACCGAGGTCGTAAACCTGTATCCCGGGTCTGGGTTCCGTCACTTTCGTTGGATTGAAGCTCTGGACGACCTTGATGCTTGGGATGATACGCCCGGACAGTGCACGGCCGGGATTTGCGAGATCTCCATTTGGTCCCGCCACTTCGATTGCAGCCGTCCAACCGGATTCCTTAAAGCCTGGTGAGTCCCAGCCGGGCGGTATCTTGCGCGCATCATAGTCTTCGCCACCATAGATGGACGAGAAGGTGACCGGGCCCGAGGTGATCTTCCAGCTCCTGTCGCTCGCGACTATCGCTTCAGAGCCGTCGGTGTAGAGTACGTGCATTTGAAGGATCAGTTTCGGCTCGCCAAATGTACCAATGAACTTTGTGTAGCGCCCTTTCGTTTCGGGCACATCGTACATTCCTCTGCCAATCATGACGCCAAAGCTATTGCGGCCTTGTCGCAGCAGGGAGGTAAGATCATACGTATTATAAAGCACCGTCTTGCGATAGTTCGTCCAGCCTGGATTGAGTTCGGTGTCGGTTACATTCCTTCCGTTGAGGTGAAGCTCATACTGACCTAGCCCTGAAACATACACGATGGCCTTCTTGACTGGTTTATCGACGCGGAATTCGTGCCGGAAGATCGGGAGCGCCTGGGTCGAGTCAGTGTTCTTGCCATGGTGCTCGAGTGCCTCTGCCTGAATATACTGGTTTGGCCCGGCCGCAATCCACTTCGCAGACCAATCTGATGGATGAAGAAGGGCAGTCGTCCAAGACGCTGGCTCGCTCCATGCAGATCCCTTACCGGCCTGATCCCAGACACGCAGTTTCCAGCAATAGGTCGTGTGCGATTTAAGAGCGGAACCGGCGTAATGTACCTCAATAAAATTGCTGGAAGCGACGCGCCCAGAGTCCCAGACGTCAGCCTCATCTCGCGCCAGCATACTCTTGGACGATGCGACGAGAATACGATATGCGGATTGAGAAAGATCTCGTGCAGCGGGATTCGCCGCCTCCAGCGTCCAACTGAAACGTGGCGTTAGAGCGTCGAGGCCAATGGGACTATCGAGAGACTCAAGACGAAGATGCTGGGGAGCGATGCTGGAAGCTGTGACAGCGACCTGCGGCTCACCTGCAGCCACGGCAACTGGAGAAAATGCAAACCCCAAGACGAGCATCGCAATGGAAAACGGCCTTGAGCGTATTCTTTTGCAAATTACGACAAGCCTGGGAAGAAGCAGCTCAAAACCGTATCGAGCAAGGTTTTCCTCAATGTTCAATCGCCTGCACATGTCCCGAATCTCTCCTATTTTCCTCATCGAGCGCGTTCCGAACGCACCTTCTGCCGCCCGAGCAAATGAACTCCTTGTAAGCACCGCCAATACCCATTTGCCCAGCGGATCGGGCTTGTAATGGTTTGTATATTGGCCGAGTACGAGAGCCAGACCGTCCTACCGTCTTGAGAGATGAACTTTGAGTTTGCGAAGTAACCTTGTTCACCGAAGCTCCGCATGTAGACGACGAGCTTCCAGGGTCCAGTCAAGCTGCTCGATTCGAGAATGTAGATATTGAACTTCGAGCCCGTCGTTCCGCTATCCGTTGTGACCATCAGGTACTTCTTCGAAGGCACGTCATAAGGCATTGTGACCCACCCCATGTTGTTGTTCCAGTCTATGAGCGGTCTAAACTTTGAAAAGTCGCAGGCACATACGAGAGCAGTCATTGTCTGCCGGGAAAACATAGCGACTGCAGCCCTGCGGGTACCCGCGTCTTCAAGATTTCTTCCCGATGCGCTTTCACGAGGTCTCAATGCAGCACCACCAAGTCCGCATAGTAGCCGGACACAGCTTGACTTTCTCGTCTCGGCGATCTCCGCGTGGGCAGAAGTCTGAACACATTTTGGTAATCTTGCAGGTTCGAGCTTACCGTCCCCGGCGAGATATGGGACCGCACTTAATCCTCAGTTAAGAAAACACCAAATGATACTGGCTCCATCTCAAGGACTCCGCCGGTCAACTTGGCCTCCTGTACCAATAATGGAATATTTGCTTTAATACCTGACAGCAGAACATGTGAGGGTCTTGAACTTGGATTTACGGCAACGATCACGCGCTGTCTTCCGAAACTTCGCTCATAGACGAAGGGTACCTTATAACGTTCCGCATACAAGACCTTGAAATCACCAGTGTTGGAAAGAGCCGGTATATCTCGACGCAGTTGAAGCAACTTTCGAGTGAGTTTCAGCATGGAGTCAGGTGTTCTCTCTTGTGCCTCGACCGTGGGACGATCCGGATCCGGATCAATCGGAAGGTAGAGGTCTCCAGCGGGGGCCTCTGAAAAACCTGCGTTCCTGGCGGTAGACCATTGCATTGGCGTGCGCGAGCCTGCTCGCAGGCCGGCACGATTCGCGCCTTCCTTTTCCGGTGCCTGTTCAAGAAAGCGCATTCCGATCTCATCGCCGTAATACAGAAACGGTACTCCCGGCATTGTCAGCAGCATGGTAAACACGACTCGCACTTCTCTTTCCTCACGCCCCCATGTCAGCCGTGGAAAATCGTGATTGCCAGTCGGCAACGAGACATAACCGAAACCTCGCGTCGGCATGTAGTTCGCCATATAGTTTTCGACGAACCGGGTAGCATCTCCATTTCCAGACCTCTCAAAGAATGCATCCGGCTTGCGGCTCGGTCCATCTGGCTTGCTCCCAGGACCAACCAGGTCGATGTACGCTGGCTGTCCGAAGTGGAGTAGAAAATCTATATCGAAACCTGCTGGGATCGACGCGGCAGGGTGCCCCCACTCGGAAATGAGAACAGCTTCTGGATCATGCGCATGAAGCCACTTTCTGTTCTCCTTCCACAATTGGCGGATGCCCTCTCCATCTGGATCGTTGCGAATGATCGATGAGGCCATATCTACACGAAATCCATCCACCCCAAGTTGCAGCCAGAATTTCATTACCTGTCTTAGATTCTCCTGGACTACCCGACAAACAGGATCGTGCATGGAGCGTTGCCACGGCTTCGATGGGTCTGGCTTGAAATAGCCATAGTTCAATGCCGGCTGAAAAGAAAAGAAGTTAGAGAGGTAGTGCTCAGGGCGATGCCTCGACGTGAAACCTCCCGGCGGAGCGAAGGAGTTGGCCACCGCCTCGTCCGCGGGCATCCAAATATACCAATCACTGAACTCATTGGCATTGGCCTCCATCGATTGGCGAAACCATGGATGCTGTACCGAAGTATGACCCGCAACTAGGTCGAGACAGACTCTCATTCCGCGTCTGTGCGCTTCGATTGCTAGCACCCGGATATCATCGTTCGTTCCATACCGCGACGCAACGCGAAAGAAATCCGCGACATCATACCCCGCATCTCCAAACGGAGATTCGAACACTGGATTGAGCCATATTGAATTACATCCCAAAGATCGAATGTAGTCCAACTTCGAAATCAGGCCAATCAAATCACCAATGCCATCAGCATCGGAGTCATAGAAGCTCTGCGGATAAACTTGATAGAAGACAGCTGATTGCAGCCACGAGGGTTGTGCCAGGCCGTCGTCCGGGTCCGTCTCTAATGTCTCAAGCGCGGGGAGCGGCCATGTAAAGGCTTTGAGCTGCTTCGCACAGCTTGAAGCGAGGAGACAGGGCATCCTCTTGAGCAGATTTCTCCTGTTGATCAGATGCATGGATTTCCTGAAGTTGAAATTAATGAAGCAGTAGTTTGGCTCAAATTGACTATTCCCGCGTCGCGTCCTCGAAACCTATGCGAAAGGAATAGGCATATTTGCCGGGAGCTTCAGCCGGAACACTAATGTGCAAACCGTCTGATCGCTGTTGAAAGGTCAACGCCTTCGAATACCCCAGCAGGGTAACGCGATTTATATTGCGCGCGCCCGCAATGCCTTTCCTCAGCGATCCAATCACTGCCTCTCCGTTTGCAGGCCAAGCCATCTCGATGGCGTATAGATCGCTACCGTGGGTAGTAAACCGGAAATCCTGCGGCGTGTACTGCGCGGAGTCTGTATCGTGGAACGAGCCGGCCCTGGTCTCCGTAGGCCCCTCGCCAAATGATGTCCACGGGCGGGTACCGTAGATGGCATCTCCGTTTATCTTGAGCCAGCCGCCTACTTCGAGTAGCACCTTCTGCACTTCATCCGGAATTGTGCCATCCGCGCGCGGCCCGATATTCAACAGTAAATTGCCATTCTTGCTTACCACATCCGCCAGTTGGTGCACGATGAAGTCTGGAGTTTTAAAGGTATCGTTTTCAATATATCCCCAGGATTTATTGCTAACCGATGTATCGGTCTGCCATACAGTTGGCAAGATTGTAGAGGTCTGCCCTCGCTCGATGTCCAGTACGGCAGAGTGCTTTTCCATGTCAACCAACTTGTAATTGATAATGCCCACCGGACCGTACTTCGAAGATTCATTGTAGTAGTAGGCGGCAAACTCCGCGAGATATGGTCGCACAGACGGCTGACCGATCCACCAGTCGAAGAAGATGAGTTCTGGATGATATTTCTGCACAATCTCCGCATTGCGCGCCACCCAGTCCTGTGCATACGCGAGGCTTACATATGTCCAGTCCTCCGAAAGTGGATCAGTTATAGCTTGCTCCCTTACATGCGCGGGACCATAGAACGCCGCGTACTTCGGATCGTTGACATCGGAATCCTGTTTGCGTCCGCCCTCCATAAACCAGTCATGTTCGATTCGGTGCGATGACGCTCCGAAATGCAAACCCTCCGCACGTATCGCGGCAGCGAGCTCTCCATCTATGTCGCGTTTCGGCCCCATCTTCTTAGCAGTCCAATCAGACAGCTGACTGTCATACATTGCAAAGCCATCATGGTGCTCAAAAACCGGAACAACATAGCGAGCCCCCGCCGCCTTAAAAAGCCTAGCCCATGCTTGTGGATCGAATTTCTCGGCCTTGAACATGGGAATGAAATCTTTGTAGCCTAACGTAGTCAGCGGGCCATACGTGGAACGGTGATGTTTGTTCGCCTCGGAGCCTTCGATGTACATCTCACGCGGATACCACTCGTTGCCGAATGCTGGAACCGAGTACACACCCCAATGAATGAAAATTCCAAACTTCGCATCCTTGTACCATTCTGGCACCTCGTAATGAGAGAGCGACTGCCAGTCAGGCTGAAAAGGACCTATGGTGGATTCCTTAAGTACTGTCTCCAGGATTTCGTTGCGTTGTTTGTCGAATTTTGCGTTCGCTGTCTGCCACACCATGTCGACCGCTACGGCGTTTTCCTTTGCAGTAGCATGATCCTGCGGAGGTGTTTGCGCAGCGAAAGGCAAAGACAAGACTGCCCGCTCCTCCAGCAGGCGCTTCTGCAACTCCGGAATCGGGATCTCCCCGACCGGCAGAATATGGCGCACTGCGATTGCTGCTGCGACGCCTGCTGCCTGCCCGATGATCATATATTGCGGCTCCATGCGAATGGTGGAATACGCCACATGGCTTGCCGAGAAACAAACGGGAACGAGAAGATTGCCGGCCTCGCCGCCTTTGGGGAGGATCATTCGGTAAGGAATTTGGTATGGCTCTGTCGCGTCAGACATTTCCCCTTCGTTCTCAACCGCACCGTCCGGAGTGGGAATTCTTTCCACATGATGCGAATCGCTCGGATAAGAACCCATCCCAATCGAGTCTGGCTTAGCAAGATTGTGCTCAATATCGTCTTGCGTCATTACATACCTTCCCACCATGCGGCGACTTTCGCGAATGTAAAGTTGCCAGGGCCAGTTATGGTTGTCGGTAAATTCATCTTTCGCAAGGCCATATTCATTGACCTCGTTGCGGAGAGGCGCAGGAACGCTCGGATCATTGGCCAGAAAATAGAAGAAGCCTGCGTCGTAGTTATAGTGATCCTTCCATATCTCTGCCTGACGCTTGTAATCGGCTGTTGGATAGTCCCAGTTTGCACCAATATGGTCCGTGGAAAATCCGCCGAAGTTGTTGATGTCGAACTTATGGCCCTTCAGCGGCGAGACGATCATCATCTCGCGCATCGCCGGCGGATGGCCTTTTGCCTCAGTGAGCGCCGTTATGAGACGCTTCAGCAGTTCATATCGATGCGGGTTGTAGTTGTCAGGCTTGGGATACGGAATTTTGTCTTCTTTATTGTTGGTCAAACACATTCTGAAGCCGTACGCCTGTACCTTCTTATCCCCCTGTCCTATTTTCCCTTTAGGCCCGAGAGATACCTCAGGCAGCAGGGATCCACTGGCGGTATAGGGAGAAACGCGAACATTGAAATGGTGATCCGGCCTCTGCTTGCCGCGTACTCCGGCGAACGATTCTCCGTAGTCAGATGTGCTCTCCCGTCCCCAGGTATAAGCCACTCCGGCCTGAGCCATCAAATCACCTTCATAAGTGGTATCTGCGAATACCTTAGCGCTCAGGATTTCTCCATCCATCAGCGTGATAGCGGCGATTATGTCCCCATTTTTCGTAACGCCGGTCTTTTCGCGTAGCCTCTGATCGAAGATCGTCGTGACCTTCGCCTCGCGCAACATGTCGTTGAAGACCTCCTCGGCAACGTGCGGTTCAAAGTTCCATTCAATAGGCTGGTTGTAGTGGTGGCCCACCCGCTCGAAGAACTCTCTCGATATTCCACCGATCACCTCCTGCCTTCCCACATCGGATAAGCTGAGGCCTCCCGAGACCATGCCCCCGACGTGATGCCCAGGATCGACCAAAGCCACATGCAGGCCTTCACGGGCCGCAGCAACCGCTGTTGCTACGCCGCTGGCGGTCGCGCCGTAGACAACGAGATCGAAAGGTTTGGGATTCACCGCATAGAGTTCCAAGGGCAAAAGCAACGGCCCGGCAATCATAAAGAATAGGAAAACTTTCAGCCGTGCAGCTCGGTTCATGATTCTCCTCAGGTATGACCGACGGCCAAACCCTGTGTCCGGGCAATGCCGTGGGTGTCTTGTTAGTAGGGACGATGTTTTGTAAGGCGGTTTGCGCGCCGGATACAGGATCACTACCAGCCCAAGTGCATACCAAGCTGGATACTTCGTGGATCGAGCGCGCTGTTGATGGTACCGAATAGAGAGTTCGTATTCACGCCGCTGGAATTTGGAGAAAAGCCAGTATTCGGCATGCCGAGCTGGGGGTGGTTGAACACGTTGAATACTTCTGCTCTGCACTGCAGAATCACGTTCTCCCGGAGCCTGAAATTCTTGGTGAGCGATGCGTTAGCGTTGGTGTAATTCGGCCCGCGGGTTGCCGGCAGTGTTCTCGGCGCATTTCCAAGCGTGTAATCGGCGGGTTTTGCAAATGCGTTGGTATTAAACCACTGCTTTACACTTCGCTTCGAAGCGGACAGCGTCGGATTACCCGCGAGGTTCGGATAAGGAGTACCAGTGAAGTTATTCGAGCCAGTGATAGTTAATGGAAACCCGGTCTGCCAAGCCATAAGGCCATTCAACTGCCATCCACCGATGGCGAGATAGCGCCACCCATGCGAGTTCTCTCCAAAAGGCAGCTGCCATACGCCGCTGACGGCCAGGTTCTGAGATACATCGTTGCTATCGAGCGAACGGTCAAGATGGGGGTTATAGCGGCCGATTCTGAAGGCGCCATCGATGCTTTCGCCACTGTCGCTCGAGCTGGAATCGTCGATCAGCTTGCTTTTGGTGTACGACACCAGGATGGTCAGCCCATGCGAATAACGATGCTCTGCAGTTGCCTCCAGGCCGTGCCAGATACTGTTGGCACCATGACGGGCAAGAGTAGTAATGCTTTGATAATCAGGTAGCGGAAGCAACGCCTGGCTCTGGCTGATCGTAGGGCCCGATAGGGGACCGGTCGAGATTTGGCCAAAGAATGGATTGGGGACCTGGTTCTGCAGCTTCGAGCCGTAGGTGGCCCAATAACTTGGGTCGAGCTGGTTGTACGCGTAGTTCCCACCCAAAAGCCTGACACCGTGACTACCTACATATCCTGCTGAAACGGTCCACTGTCCGGGCAGTGCGCGCTGCACGGTCAGATTCCACTGTATGACGTAGGGAACAGTCGTATCGTGCTCCTGGAAGTAAACGCTTTGTCCCCGATACGCCGTAGGCCCTCCGGCTGCGCCAATCGGAGCAATCAACGAGGATGGTCCCTGGTTGAACTGGAAAGCAGCGTACGGTCCGGATGAAGAGAAGGTATTCGTCGCGGAAAAGCCGATCGCAGTGTTGTTGGTCTGATGAATGTCAGCCGACTCCACGGGGTTGTAGATCATGGCGCCACCCCCACGCACAACCGTACGAGAGTTAGGGGAGTACGCAAATCCAAACCGGGGCGCGAAATAGGGGTAGCCGTAGTGTACGTAGCTTCTCGGCGCCGTGACGCCGGCATAGACCATCTCTCCGAGCATGCCGGTTTCCGGATTGATCACTGTCGGGTCGAAGGTCGAGAACATATTGTGCCGTTCGGTTGGCGGCCCGAAAAGCTCGTAACGAATGCCGATGTTGAATGTTAGATTGTTCCTGATCTTGTAGTCGTCCTGGGCATAGACACCCCCGGCCCACGAGTTCACGGAAAAGCCAGGGTTGATGGTCAGTTGCCCGCTTCCCACTTGTCCGAGCAGGAAGTCGGCAAATCCGAAGCCTGTGCCGCCCGACGCCTGCGGATTGGCGGTCTGCGCGCCGCTGAAGGTGAACTGACCGGAGGGATAGTTCTGCTGCTGCTGGTTGTAGCGCGAGATGTGGTCCTCAAAGCCAAATTTGAACGTGTGCTTGCCTCTCACCCAGGTTATGCCGTCCGCGAACTGAATCACAGTGCCGACGCGAACTCCGACAGAGGGTGGACTGGTGTTGCCGGTGCTGATCATGCCGGAGATCGCCACGGAAGGAAATTCAGTGTCGGGAATGATGGAAGGAAAGCCCAGTTGCCGTGGCCAGTCGCCACCTACGCTCGGCGCAAGATAGGTGAGATGCTGGCGCACGAAGCTTATCCTTAGCTCATTGAGAATGGTCGGCGAGAACGTGTGCGTCTCACCGATGGCCAAGTTGTAGTTCTTGCGAGTGTCATTGCGGGCCGAGGGATCAGAGATCCCGAGCCCGTTTCCAGGTGAGTGGGTTTCGTTCAGATTGCCCGCATAGCGAACGAAGACACTGTCGCTCGAGCTGATTCGATGGTCTCCGCGAATGGCAATGACATCCTGATCAATGGCCCCGGCGGCAGACGAAAAGAAATTGTTTGCGTTTGTATAAGGGTTCTGCGGAGTGACATTCGGAAGCGGAATGTATTTGAGCACGGCAAGCGAGAGCGGATCCATCCTGTTCGACTGAATGGCGTTGCCCATAAACTGGGTGCGGACGAAGCCATTGCCGGCCGGATTCGGTGCGGTCGAGTTCGGATCGTATATCGGAATCAAAGCGCCGGTGCTGGTATAGGTCTGCGAAAAGTCCCCCGAACGCTGTAGCTGCGTGGGCACGGTGCTGTAACTGAGGCTGGCGCTGCGCTGGTGCCACTGTTCATAGCCGAAGAAAAAGAAGGTTCTATCGTGCCCGTTATAGATCTTGGGAATCCACACAGGACCCCCGACTGTTCCGCCGAACTGGTTGTAACGCAGTTTTGGTTTTGCCGAACCCGTCGCTGCGTTCACTACCGCGAAGCGGTTGATGGCATTCAGAACATCGTTGCGAACAAATTCATATGCCGTTCCGTGCAGATCGTTGGTTCCGGTTTTGGTCGCGAGGTTGACGACTCCGCCCGAGGTCTGGCCAAACTCGGCCGGCAGGGTGTTCGTCATGACGCGGAACTCCGCGATGGAATCGACCATGGGGACGACTGAAACTTCATTGATCGTGGGAAGGGTGTCCATCGCGCCATCGAGCAGGAACTGGTTTCCGGTGGTTGAGCCGCCGTTTATTTTCAGCCGTGAAAAACCCTGGTTGCTGGCATCGGCAAATCCATTCGAGCTAAGGGAGGTCGTCTGAACTCCGGGAATCAGCAGTACCAGAGTGAAGGGCTGACGGCCATTCAGAGGAAGCTCGCGGATGCTATGCCCTCCCATCACGTTGCCGAGGGAGGACTCCTCAGTTTGTAGTGGCGGTTCTTCGGAGGTGACCGTGACCGTCTGGTTTGCTGCTCCGACAACTAGTCCTGCATCGATTCGAAGCCGTTGTGCCACGTCGAGTGTTGCCGAAGTTTGGTGAAAGGTCTGGAACCCCGGTGCGGTGACCGTGATCTCGTAGTTGCCGACGGGCAAGAGTGGGACCGTATAGGTGCCGTCCTGTAGACTCTGCGCCTTGTATGCCAAGTTGGTCGCCTGGTTCTGGACAACAATTTGCGCATTTGTGACGACTCTTCCGCTCGAATCGGTGACAGTTCCGGTAATCGTTCCGGTGGCGGTTTGTGCCCAGCTCATTACAAGGCCGAACATTCCGAACAAAACGAAAAGCAGCAGCAACGGCCTCAACCTTTGTACGGCGAAACGGTGGAGTTGCATTGACTATCTCCCCTTGTGATCCGGTTTTTTGTTCATGCAAAGATTGCACCTGAATTGTCCTTTGCACAGTCTCCAGCTGTAAATGTTACGCTGTTACCTTTTATTTTCAATAAGATAGATGTCAATTCGAGTAGGAAAACGACGAGCGTTGCTGTCCGAACTCACGGCAGAGATCCGAAACTGACATCTCCTCCTTTTGGTAGCTCGACAGAAACTGCAGGCGTTGATCCACGATACGGCTCACTTTCCAGGGCATACCGCATCATCGTGCGTAAGACCAAAGCTGTGGAACCATCGGGGTTCCGCTTCGCTGTAATGCATGTCTCCGGTCTGTTTTGTAAAGCATCTCCCCGGTATGCTCAGAAGCTCCGCCTCTGGCGCGCGCAAGAGGCACCCTAATCTTCCGCGCTTCGCTTGTGCAGACCTCCGCTTCGCAACGATTGTCAAGCCATGCGATCAGCAAGCGGATTCGTATATTGCGCTGCGCAATGCCCTTCGGGATACTCCAATAAAAGCTGCTGAAGTGTCAGTTAGCTCCCAACCTACTGCTTCACCCGCGAGACCGGCAAAACCACTTCCCTTGGGCAGCTCCATTGTTTTCGACGGCTTTACTCATTACGGCCAAAGCACGTTCATCTTTGACGGTGGCGAGGTTAGTAATTGGGGTTCAAAAGATGCTGATCTAGTACTGTGGCCGCATGTATAGGTAACCAATGTAGGCGCTTGTTGGGTTCTGGTGCTGGCTGTATATCTGGGGAGTGAGCAGAGGCATACGACTTCAGATTGAACTCAAGCAGCGAGATCGACAGCAGATCGATCAGTTGTTAGGAGGCGGGTTGCAGTCGGTACGCACGACATTGCGCGCCTTGGCCTTGCGTCAATTGGATCAGGGACAGTCCACGCCTGCGGTGGGAGCCAACCTGGGGCTTTCCGCCAAGGCGGTATGGCAGATCGGCA
>NZ_JQKI01000058.1 GCF_000745965.1 Edaphobacter aggregans DSM 19364
TTGAGCACAGTGGCGCTGCTGGCTGTGTGGGTACCGGCGCAACGGGCGGTGCGGGTGGATCCGATGAGCGCGTTGCGGTTTGAATAGGTCAGGGAGATGAGGGAATAGGGAGTCAACGGCTGCGATAACCGGCATGCAGATTCATTCATTCATTCCACATGATATCCATGCCAAGTGGCGGATTGACCGGCAATCCAGAAGTTACCCCCCGAAAAGGGCCTCCTGCGCATTGCAGAAACGACCCATTTCTCCACGGTTCTGTACTGCGCTTCATCCTGCGATCAGTTCGAGCGCCTTTTGAAGCTGCCCGTCAACCCTATTTCTCCGATCCTGCCAAGAGAAATCTACAACTACATCCGGCTCAATTGGACTTCCCTCGAGAGCCGTTCCGTTCCAGGTGTAATAAGCTCCGGTGGGAAGCGCCAACCGGAAACCGTGCCCGACCTTCACCGATGTAGCGGAAAGCAAGCGCCCGGCCGTTTTTTCTCCAACAATCGTTGCGAGCTTATTTTCCTTCGCAAAAATCGTGACCATTTCCGCAGCACTGGCCGTATGTCGATCCACGAGCAGGATGATTCTCCCGTCATAGGGCTTCGGACCCAAACCCTCAGATTCCAGCACAATCGGAGACTGGGTGACGAGAGCAGGTAGAAACCGCAGGCCTAGCAGCCAGAGGAAGCGTGTTGTCGCAGGAATCTTGCCCAAACGCGGGAAGCCGGTTTTCACTGTGGCAAGATCACGCGCGGCCCAACGTTTGTTGGGAGAGTAGCCTACCGGCACTCTGTCTGGAGTCATCAAGCTCATCAGTCGTAGAGCGCCGGCGCCCCCGCCTGTATTTCCGCGTAGGTCTACGATGAGCCGACCGACATCGCCTAGCTCCGCAACTGCATCGGACATCGCGTTTGAAACCTCGACACCGATCATGCCGGGAAACATCGCGACCTTGAGGTATCCGAGACTTTCGCCCAGCTTCTTCGATTGAACAAGCGTCGGCTCCACAAATTGCAGCTTCTTACCCTTCGGTCGTGCCACATTGACGGAGACGGTTCGCTCGTTTCCATCGTTTGCAATGATGTGGAGGGTTGAAGTCGATCCCATAGGAAAGACCGGATGCTCAGGCGGCACAATCTCTTTACCGTCTACCCGAAGCAGAATGTTTCCCGACTCTATTCCGGCGAGAGCCGCCGCTCCGCCGTCATGCACATCTTGAAATATCCACCTTGAGCCGTAGGGCGTTTCGTCGGAGAGGTAAGTTGCGCTAAGGGCCGCACGACTTGAAGCTCGCCGCGCAGTTCCATGAAAGAACCCAAGATGCGAAGTTTTGAGCACCTGGAGCAGCTCTGTCATCGCTTGCTCGAAAGCGTCCGGCGTCGCAGCAGATTCAATTGCGGCACGATGACTCGTGACCGCACTCTGCCAATCATTCCCGAGGAGTTCCGGTTTGTAGAACTTGGAGTCCAGAGCCTTGAGAACACGCTCAAGAACTTCATGCTTCGCTTTGTCAGTCAGGCCCGATTGACGGCTAGGGGGAGTATTCATATCCACACATCTATGATGCCGCAACCGGAGCTAATTAATCTTCAGCGGATAGTAGTACGTGCCGTTGTCAGTGCCGCGCACTGTCGCGAGGAAATAGGCTCCTGGCTTGGCAGCTCGCAGATCGAGCGTTACATTCACCGAGACCTTTCCTCCGTCTCTTTCAATGGCATTCCCGGCCCCCGTCGCGACGATTTGGCTTCCAGTCTTGTCCTTGGACACATTCACGTTATAGCTTCCCACTTCGCTGAAGCGGGGAAGCACAACCGAAAGGTGGACGATTGCGGCGGGCAATGAGACCTCTTGCAACGGGGTGGTGTCATCGTCAGCCCCTCTCAGCGTGCCGCTATTGAATAGATCGACCGTAGCGCTTACAGGCTGAGCCGAGGCAACCTGGACGCTCGGGGCGGCCGCTGAATGGTAGTGCCTGAATGCCACATAACCGCCGCTGCACATCACAATCAGAGAGGCCGCCAAGGCCAAAGGAACAGCCCTCAAGCGCGAGGTTTTTGGGACTCGCGCAACGTTGAAAGGCGTAACCTCGACAGGCCCAGAAATAACATCGGAGTAGGGCGTAGAGGCGGCGGCCTTCGATTCTTCCCAATCCAAGCGGTAATGCCGATACTCGGCATAACACTCAGAACAAGATCCAACATGAAGGCGGGCTGGATGCTCTGCCGGCAGCCTATCCTCAGCCAGGGCTTCTAGCGTTTTGTCGTCAGGACAGCCTTTTCGCTCGGGATTCGGAAATGTCCCAAGAAGGAAGTCCTTCATCAGATCCGGGTTCAATGACGATCTACCCTTTCGTCTCGCAAAATTGTGGTGAGCCGTGGCCCGGATCGTCACTTTTGCGAGCACCAGTCAAAGTGGAAGCTATGCGCTCTTTGACGCGCTGGATGGCTTTCGCGGCTGCTGGGTAAGTCGTTCCCAACGCAATCGCGACAGTTGCCGGGCTCGTTTTATCCTCAAGGAGCAGAACGAGAATATACCTATCCCGTTCATTCAGGGTTGCCTTTAGTTGTTCAAACAGTATTTTGCGGTCGATTGCCACCTGAAACGACCCACTCAGACCGCCAATACTTTCCAGGTCGTGCCCAATCCCGACGACTTGCTCTCTGGCCGCTCCACTCCTCATCCAGTCGCGAACCTTACCTTTGAGTGCGGAGTATGCGTAGCGTTGAGGTGAAACAAGGATTGTTGCTCGCTCTTGCATGCTGTGAGCTACTTCTTCAGCCCAGTTCGCAATCATCGCCGGATCGACTTGAGGGTAATCGCGAAGTACCCAGCGAAAGGCCCGCTCTACTGCGCTTTCTACCTCTGGGCAGACAACGTTCCCGGCCGTATCCACGAGATGTAACTGAGCCCGAATCATTGGCAAATCGTCTCTGAAAAAAAATTGCGCAATGGTGTCAAAAAGTGCCCCTCTCATCTCGCTTAGAGGGTAGATGTCCAATTTACTACTTGTCTCTTACATATCGCCAGCGAGGTGCAGACTCCGTGAAAGGAGAGCTATTTCTTTGACGATTTCGAACGCGAGTCGCCACCCTCGACCAACCCCAGGCCGACGATCAGTTTTTCGACTGGTATTTGAAAAACCTCGGCTATCCTTAGCAGAGTCGGCACGGAGACACCATCGCCTTTCTCAATACGCTGTATTTGGGTCAGGTGAAAACCATGCTGGACAACAAGTGCGCGTAAGGTCAGCCCGCGCTCCTTGCGCATCTGCTTGACTCGCTTACCTAAAGCTGCTGAGAACTCTTTGTAGTCGTATCGCAGCATGGAATTGGTGTCGATGTGAACCTCGCGCAATTTGATGAGAGCACATCGTAACCTCCCCGCATAGCGATCTCTGGAAAATCTTAGCAACCTCCAATGCACACACACAAATGTGGTGGAACACGCGTCGCGCTCTGTACACAAAACTGTGCATATGAAAAGTGTGTTGACACGATGTTGAAGACTCGCTATAAGTTGTGCAAGGTGACACAAGTTTGTGGTAACACAACAACGTGTACACGGCGGCGGATCGTACCGCGTGGCCGTCGGGTTGTGGACCGCAAAGCCCTAACCCGAAAGGAGGACAAGACACCGCTACACGAAGGCTCGATTCAGAGCATTAACCCTTCCCCTTACCTGGCTTCCTCATTTCGTTTCACAAGGAGAACCGCTTTGAAAATGCTGATTGATGCACGCCTCGCTCGTCGTTGGAGCCGTCGTTACCTCAAAACCAAAATGCAGAGCACGCTGCGGACTATCGCGCCGTGTCTGTTCGCCCTTCTCCTGACCCAAGCCGCTCACGCCCAGGGCAGCATGGATTTTTCGGGCGCGACCACTTTGATGAACACCTTCAAAACGTTCGCGATCTTTTCGGGCGCGATCATCTGCTTTGCCGGTTTGATCTTCGCTGGAATCCGCATGATGAGCGGGCGTTTCCAAGAGGCAATTCCCGGCCTCTTCGGAGCCTTGTTCGGCGCTGGCGTTCTCGGTTGGGGCGCTGGTTGGATCAGCTCTCTCACCGGTCAGTCGGTCAACTAAGGACAACAACCATGACAAAACGAGGGGAACCGTTACCGATCAATCAAGCGATGAACAGGCCACGAGCAAAACTTGGCTTAGACCTGTCGGCGTGGATGGCAATCGTCTTCGTCTCAGTAACGGTTTTCATCGTTGGATTTCGCATGTTAGCCCTCCTCAGCTTCCCGATGTTGGTTGCTGGGGCGTGGTTCACCGTTCGCAAGCACCCCAAGATGTTCCAGCTTTGGGGGCACAGCCTTTCACAGAAGAGCTACTATGACCCGCGCAAATAAGACTGAGCAGCTACGTTCTACGCCGTGGTACGCAAAGGCCGGGGCAGGGTGCAGCATCATCCCTATATCCCGCTTTGTAAACTCCAACATCTTCGCAATCAAAACAGGTGGCTATGGCTGCCTGTTTTCTCTCATTGGCGTCGATGAAGAGAGCCTCACCGATCAAGAGCTAGAGGCGAGGGTCCGCTCCATCGAAGGCGCACTTCATGCTTTACCAGAGGGCGCTTGCCTCTATCAGTACGCCCGTGTGTTGTCGGGCTACGACATCCCCCGCCAAAACAGGTACAGCAACCCGGTCACCGAGTCTTTCGTAAATGACCGCCTCACCTTCTTAAACGAGAATGCGGGATTTCGGCGAATCGACCTTCACTGGTGCCTTACGTTTGAGCCAGAACACGCCAACCCTTTCCAGCGCAAACCCCAAGACAATGCCGCAGACAACGCTAGAACCGTGTCAAGTCTTCAAAAAACGGCCACGATCCTAGAAGCGCAGCTTAATTCCGCTATCGGTCTTCGCCTGCTGTCCAAGGTCGAAGCCTTCCCATTCTTCTCCTACCTCTACAACCTTGAACCGTGGGCATTGAATGACCAGCTCCGCAGCGACAGCGGCGTGGATCGCCAGATCGTCAAGAGCACGGTTTCATGGCATAGCGATCATCTCCGAGTAGGGAAGAGATACGTTCAGTTGTTCTCTTTGATGACCACCCCGGAGGTATCGCGGCCCTGCCAATTTTCCGAACTGCTCACACTGGACTGTGACACGGTTCTCTGCACGAGCTGGAGACCGAAGTCAGCGTCAGCGGCACGGTCCGAGATTTCGAATCAAGAGAAATTTATATCGTTCTTCAAGGTTGGGGTTTTGTCCCGCGTTATGAGCGGCACCGACACCGCCTCCCTCGACGAGGGCGCAGCCGCGATAGCAGCCGGGGCCAATATAGATGATCTCAGCGAGGTTATCCGCTCCCTCGACAAATACTCCCAAGGTGAGTTCACCATGCGCCTGCTCCTTGCGGGTCGTAGTATGCAACAGCTCTATGACAATGGAGCGGCCGTACATCGGATCTTCGTTGAAGCCCGCGCCCAGGCGATGGAAGAGACACTTGGAAACCTCTCAGCCTTCTACACGATGTTTTCCGGCAATAAAAAGTTCAACGTATTTCCTTTGTGGCTGCGTGAAGACCATCACGCTCGAATGTCCACGGTGTTTGCTCCACACCTCGGCCATTGCCACTCCGGAGACCTTGGAGCCGAATATCTTAATGTCTTCGAGACCCGGACTCGTACCCCATTCTTCCAAGACGCCTATGTAAACGGCGTTCGAGTCATGCTCATCATCGGGCCAACGGGGTCAGGAAAATCCGTTCATGCCAACCAGATGCTGGCACTGGAGCGCAAATACAACGGCTTCACCTACATTTTCGATATCGGCGGCTCTTATGAGAGCCAAGTGGAGCTTTACGGCGGCAAGGTGACCCGAGTCGGCAAAGACGGTCCCCGTGTGAATCCGTTCTCGTTAGTTCCTACCGAAAGCAACATCGGATTTCTTTATTCGTTCGTGAAGCTATTGCTCACGAGTGGCGGCGCTGAACTGAGCCCAGAAGACGATGACGTGATCCACAAAGCCGTACAGGGTCTGTATCACCTTGAGGCAGAGAATCGTCGTCTCTCAAACCTCGGTCTGCCGCGACACCTGGACCGCTATCTATCCAAGTGGGTTGGGAACGGAGTCTATTCCGCGATCTTCGACAACGTGAACGATGAGCTGTCTCTCGGGCAGATACAGTGCTTCGACTTCCAAGGCGTCAACAACAAACAGTATGCAGACCTTATCGAGCCGCTGATGGTTTGGATTCTTCGTCGCATTGACGATGTTCTCTATAACCCTGCAAATCTCGGTGTTCCGAAGCACGTTCTCATCGAGGAGATCTTCTCCAGCATGAAGAACAAGCAGCTCCTGGAATCGGCTCTCGCATCGATCAAAACCGTTCGCAAGAACCTCGGTGGAGTGACCCTCATTGGCCAATCCGCAAACGACCTGGGCGAAAACGCAGACAGCATCGTCAACTCCTGCACATCCTTCCTCTTTTTGCCGGATGCCACATTCAACCGGAAGCATTACGGCGAACTCTTCAAGCTCACAGACCAGCAGCTCGATTTATTCGAGTCTTTGCGAGATAGAGAGGGCCTGTACGTCCGCCGCGACGGTTTGACGAAGGTCATCACCCTCAATCTCGACAAACGAAGCTACGCCAAATTCTCAACGAAGCCGAAGGACCGTGTTCGCCGGTCGAAGCTGATCGAAAAGTACGGGCTCACCGAGGGCATCGAGCGATTCGCCCAAGGAGAGGACATTTAGCCGCTGCGCCGCACCACCACCCCAAAACAAGGAAAATGCTATGAAAATCCCGTTCCGCCTCGTTACAACATTCAGCCTTGCCATTGGCGCAGTTGTTAACTGCTATGCCGCTGGCCCCGACCCGGCTCACAGTCTCTTACCGAGCGCACCCCGCACGGTAGTCATCTTGGACGCGCAGACCCCGCCCGTTGTCAGGGCGGGCCTCCTGCAATCGACTCTCATCATGCTTCCACCAGAAGAGAAGGTTGCGACCGTCTTTGGCGGCGATACCGTCTCGTGGGCGTTCGACGGTGGCCATGTCGCCAGCCGGTTCATCTCGATCAAACCCAAGATTGCAAACAGCACGACAGACGTTCATATCGTGTCAGATCACGGTAACGAATACACCCTGCAGCTCCGTGAGGTCTCGAACGACTCCGATGTTCATTTCGATTCCAAAGTCTTTGTTACACCGGGTGACCAGACCGGGAAAGACAAACTCGCCGCCCTTCCGGTATTTGTCCCGGTCGCAGAACTGGACCGGGCGAAACGAGAGGCAATCGAGGCCCAGGCGAAAGAGGCGACGGAGCGGAAGGTTGAAGCCGCCAAGGCAGAGCAGTACCGGAGCCAGTACCCCGGCCAACTCCACTTTGATTACACGTGGGACCAGAACAAAGCGAGGGCTCTCGGCCTTCAGCAGGTGTGGCGGGATGACAAGTTCACCTACCTGCGCGGGCAGTTCCAAGAGACGCCCGCCCTCTATGAGCTGAAGGACGGAAAAGGCTCACTCATCAACTTTGACTTCAACAACGGTCTGTACACGGTTCCGAAGATGGTTGACCACGGCTACCTAACCATCGGGAAGAAGAAGGTCGAGTTCAGCCGGATGGGGGGAGGGAACTAATGGACGAGCAAAACAGAATTTCACCAAACGACCACGAGCCGGGCACTGTGCCAGCACAGCCCGAGGCTACACCGGCCATCAGGACCTCCAAGCCCATGATGTACATCATCGGCGGAATCATCCTCGTTATTGTGCTTCTCAACCTGGGCAACCTGGTTCACGGAGGAGCGAAAGAGGCTCCCAAAAGTGCCCTTCTAATAGGTCCGACATCTCCAAATGCTCAGCAGGTCACCAGCTTTGAAGCACAACAGAGATTACTTGCTCAGCGTGACGAAGCCGAACGTATTCGACAACAGCAGCTAGCCGCGCAAATGGCTCTCCTTCAGCAGGAGCAAGCCGTTCCTGGCCCTGAATCAGCGAGCGCAGCGCCGATGACAGAGGCCCAACGTCGTGCGATCTACGGCGACAGCCCCAATGCGCCAAAGAACACCTCCAACATCTCCCAGGCTCAGGCCGAGGCTAAGCAGAAAGCACTGGCCATCGAAAAGCAACACCAAGACGCACTCAACAGCGACACCGTAGCAATCGACTTCGCCCGTTCTGGTGCAGGTACTCCCAATGTTGTATCGGAAACAGCCGCTAACGTCCCTCCGACAGTACCCACACCCGGAGCGGCAGCGGAGGCAGCTCAGGTCGGCCAACAACCCGAGCCCACGCTCCACAGTGTCTCCGCACAGCAACCGGCGACGAAAGACTCTATGGCTGCTTACGATTTCGATGGCTATCAGGGGCGGTTATACCGCGTCTTCGAAGGGACTGTGTTTGAAGGAGTCGTTACCAACCATATAGACGGCGGTTTCAATGGCCCTCTGATCGTGATGCTCACGACCGACTATTACTCACACGATCATCAACAACTACTCCTACCTCAGGGCACCCGCCTGATCGGAAACGTCCAGAGCGTAGGAAGCTCTCAGCAGCGGAAACTTTTCGTCGTCTTCAATCGCGCTGTCTGCCCGGACGGGTTCTCTATTGATCTGAACAAATACACAGGTCTAGACCCGCTCGGCACAACCGGGCTTGCGACGAACGTCAACAACCACATCCTCAGTTCCTTCGCCGCCGCCGCCGCGATCGGTGGGCTGGGGGGCCTTGCGCAGATCGGAAACAACGGTAGTGTTCTGACCGCCGACACGCAAATTCGCAACGGGATCTCCGCGCAAACAGCTATGGAGGGCGAGCAGATATTGAATCACTTCCTCAATCGTCTGCCCGTAATCACAGTAAAGGAGGGTTCACGCGCCCGCGTCTACATCAATCAAGACATACTTATCCCTTCCTACGCAGAGCATCGCGTCGATTCAGCGCTCTAACTGCCGTTCCCGAAGTCAGGAGGACGTATGAAAGCTGCGTTTACAAAGCACCGGAAATGGATCATCACGAGTGCTTTGATCCTCGGGGTTGCGACACCAAGCTACGCCATATTTGGGCTTCCGGAGATCGTGTTTGATCCGACAGCCTACGGCACCCTTGGCGCACAACTCTCAAACATGGTGAAGATGCTAACCACCGCGCAGAGCCAGCTTCAAACTGCGACGAGTGAGTACAACACAGTCAAGAGCAACGTTCAGCAGTTCAGCGTCAAGACGATCTGGCAAACAGAGCTGAACAAAATCAAAAGCGTTTCGGTTCCCAACACGTACGGGGAAACGAACGGTTTGACCAATGCTCTCAACCTCAACTCGCAAAGCGCCGCCGCGATGGCCTGGACCAACACCAAACTAGGGTTGACTCCAGAATCGAGCACCACTCTCACTAACCAGACGGTAGGGCAAAGCGGAAATCTCTCGGAACTCGCGATGATCGAGGCGTCCGATGCAGCTTCACCGGATTGTCTCAACGCCGTGGGGTCCTACCGCCAATCCCGCAATGATTCAGTCACAGCCGAGGCGAGCCTACAAGCCGCCCAGCTCGACGGGTCAGCTTCCACTAACAGCGAGGTCGAACAACTCAACCTCCTCAACGTGTCGCAAGCTCAGCAGCTCAATGAGCAACAGGCTCAGGGAGCTTTGCACACTTGCCTCGCACAGCAAATGACCATTCAGAACATGCAGCAGCGGAACGCCGCCGCTGCGGACCTGAATACGTGGGGCTTCGTACAAGCCCAGCGCACCACCAACCCCAGCCTCAACGTGAGCGATACCGGCACGTGGACGACGTATCTCCCATAAAGATGCGCCACCAAGAGGACAACGAAACCGGAGTAGCGCCGCTGACTGCGGCGCTACCTCTCCAAACGTTCGACAGGCCGGAAACGCAAACAACGTCACGGATCGAGACCAAATGATGATCTACCACATAGCATTGTCGGCGCTAGCTTTGGCTGTACCGGGGGTGGACTGGCTTTACCAGTTCACGAATAATCTCACGGCCCTCACTACGGCTAATGGTGGGGCGCTTACCAATCTCGGCCTCACTCTGTTGAGCTTTATCGCCCTGATGATGCTCGCAAACATGGTCATCAACTTCAGCCTTTCCAACATGACCTTCAGCTTGAATCCGACCCCGTTGGACGGCGGCGAGGTCGTGAGATTTCTCCTTCGCCTCGCCTTTTGCTGCTTCCTCGAAACGTATTGGGTAAACCCACTTCCCGGTGCGAGCTTTGGTCTTAACCATCTCTTTTCGTATTTCGCCCAGTCCATTGTTACGGCCCTCGATCAGAACTCTCTACAGAACTTCAACCAACTCCTAAGCGACGCAGCGTCGAAAACAGAGACCCCATCGCTTTTGCTTGTCACCCAGCAGGCCACCTACTACCTCGTGCAGATCATCTTGGGCCTCGCTAGCGCGATCCTTTTCGTTATCAACATAAGCTCCTTCATTTTCTATGCCATCACTGCACTGTTCGGGCCGCTGTTTATCCCCCTCTATATGACCAACAGCTTCCGAGGGAAATTCCTCAGCTTTGTTGAGACGCTTGCAAGTTTTGCGATGATTCGCGCTGTCGCTGCGGCTTTCATCTTTGTCTGGGGAGGCTTCATGAATACCTTCCTCAGTCAGACGTTCCACGGCGACTATTCCATCGGGATGTGGCTCGCAAACCTCGTGCCCGTAATCATGGTTTTCGCCGCGTTCATCATCAACATGCTCTTCATCCCTAACCTCACTCAAGCGATCTTTGGAGGGGGAGCCGCGGCGTCTGGCGGAGCCGCGGGCCTAGCGACCAGCGTGGTCCTTTTCAAACTCAGGGCAGCCAAGAAAGGCGCGGGTCAAGCCGGTGGCGGCACAGGAGCCAACGGCGGAGGGGGTGCCTCTAATGGTGGCAGCAGCTAAGGAGAACTCATGAATGTCGTCTTCGCCGTTCCGATTCAACCGCCCCGATTCTTGGTCTACATCTTCCGAACCGGCTCGATTCTCCTGATGGCCGGATCAGTGATTTTTACAACTCTCGGCTTTATCGCCGCTAAACGAAGGTTTGAAAGGAGTCACGCACATGGCCACACACACCGTCTCATTGACCGACGCAGCATCCACCCCACAAGAAGCCCTGCTGGTAGATGAAGTTGCCAACGAGGTTTACTCGTCCCATTACGCTGAGCGGAAAGCAAGCCGCTTCATCATCGGTGCGCAGACCGCGACCATTTTAGGATGCCTGTTCGCAATCGTCTCCCTGGCTCACAAGCCGGTGCAAAACCGCTACATCCGGATTGACGAGATGGGGAGGGCGCAGGCGATCCAGTACACCGACCTCAACTACAGTCCGCGTGAAGGCGAGGTAAGAACGTACCTCACCGACTGGGCCAACTACCGTTACACGATCAGCAAAGACACGATCTCGAAGAAGTATCCCCTTAACTACTATTTCCTCTCCCAGCAGCTCTCGACCCAGTTGATGTCGGAAGACAATGCCAGTCACAAAATCTCCCAGGTCATGGGCGGACAGATAGAACAGAGTGACGTTGACGTGAGAAACGTCACAATCACCAGCATGTCAGAAGAGACATTGCAGGGTGTGCGCATCTCCAAAGGGACCGCGCTTGTGAACATCGACAGGCTCTATTCCCCGCGCAACTCCCATGATCCTCGCACCGAGCATTGGATGCTGTCGATTACTTACTACCTCAATCCTAAGCAGGTCAGTGAGCAAGCCCGAGTCTTTCCGCAGTTCGAGACGATCAATCCCCTGGGCATGACCATCACTGAGTTCCATGAGAACCGAGTCGGTGTCGATCCTGTCGCCGAGCCGAGCAAGATTGCTCAACCGATTGCTCTCCCGTCCATTCCTGGCACAACGACCACGCCCACATTTCCGGCTACAGCCGCGGGAGGTCTACGTTGAACTACGACCTCATCCTTCCGTTCTTTCCAGAAGAGATCCGCGGCCTCCTGCTCGATCCGTCCATCTCTGACCTGATGATTAATGGAACGACCGGCGTCTATGCGGACAAAGGAGGAGTTGTGGAGCATATCAAGCTCCAGACTCCCTACACCAACGAGCGTCTGACAGCTGCAATCGAGCGTGTGGCTCGTGTTCTCGGACAAGACCTCACAACTCAAAACCCGATCCTGAACACTCGCCTACCCGATGGTTCACGCGTCGCCGTCGTTGGTCCCCCGGCTTCGATCAATGGACCCACGCTCACCATTCGAAAATTCAACAAATGGTTCACATCAGACGAACTTGTTGCGTCGGGAAGCATGACCGCATCAGTGCGAGACCTGGTTGTCCAGCTCATCATGAAGCGAAAGAACGGCATCATCGCTGGCGGTACGGGCAGTGGGAAGACAACGTTGATGAAAGCCCTTCTTGACCACATCCCTGAGACAGAGCGGTTGTGCATCATCGAGCAGCCCGCAGAGCTACAGGTTTTACAGCCGAATGCTGTGCGGTGGGAGGCCGTCGAAGCGATTCAGGGACAGGCAGCGATTACACCGAGTGAGCTGCTGGCCGCTGCACTTCGTCACAGGCCCGACCGCATCATTATGGGCGAGATTCGCAACGAATGCGGCTATGACCTCTTGCAAGCCATGAACACCGGCCACGGAGGAACCTTATCGACCATCCATGCAAAGTCTGCATGGGATGCGTTGAACCGGCTTTCCAATCTCGCCCTCAGTGCCCGCCCGAATCTCAATCACGCCTTCATGCGGAGTGAGACTGCGGAGGCTATCGACTTCGCTCTCTATTGCGAGCGTGCGGCGAACGGTCGGCGCCAAGTCCGTGAGCTTATCACCGTCAACGGCTATGACCACGCCGAACAGCGTTTCGAGACCGAAATCGTCTACAGCGCTACCAACATCCACGCAGCATAAACCACAACAACACCGAGGAGATTAAGCACCATGGCATTGCTCACCGTGAAGAGTTCCAAGAAGATCGACGCCACTCTCAGACTTGAAGAGTCAACCGCAAAAATGATTGATCGCTATGCGGCTTTCCTACAGGTTTCCGCTGATGAAGTTGTCGATAAAGGGATGGAATACATCTTTACCAAAGACAAAGACTTTCAGCAACACCTTAGCTCCCAGCCCAATATTCAAGTGCCTGCATCGTTGCGGATCAAGAAAGCTCCGAGCACTGTTGCCGCACCGAAAAAAGTAGCCAAGCCGAGCACCGTAGAAGCGTCCAGAGCGTGATGTGCTGCGCACATGAAAAATGATGACACTCCATCCCTCGGAGGGTGGTGTTTTGAGGCTTGACGTTCACCGTTGTGAACGCGCGACAGGGCCACAACATACGGGGATGGCGTTCACTGTGGTGAACCTAAGTTCACCACAGTGAACAGGACTTCCCCAGCAGAAAGGATAGAGAACATGGAGACAGCAATCGACTTGCGGGGAAGGCTGGACCGCCGCCTTAAAAGCGGCGCTCTCCGCAGCAAAACAGTAGGTACCCGAGTCTCCGAGACCGAGGAGCAGGAGCTGATTGCAGCGGCGAATCGGGACGGTCGCAACCTCAGCGAATGGACACGCGACGTGCTCTTACAGACGGCGCGGCGGTCAGATGACGATGCATTTTTCACGGAGTTGGTCGCCATGCGAATGCTGATGCTGAACCTGTTCAAGCCGCTCATCATGGGCAAGCCTGTATCGCAGGAATGGGTCACAGAAGTGATGGCGGCAATCCGCAAAGAGAAACGAAAAGCCGCTCTTGAGGTTCGCCAACAGTACAACGACGACAGGGCAGGGAGGCAATAAGGCATGGCGACACAATGGGGACGTAAAGAAACGATCATCTGGCCTCCGCACGCACCGGTAATGAGCTATACGGCCATCGCAATGGCTTTTCTCTGCACTCTGTTCTTCATGTGGCAACGCCTCAATTTCTCAATGACGCCACTCCAACAGAGTTACATCATCGAGTACGTTCGATCTGAGGTGGGGGCCACATTCAAAGCCAGCGAGAACTATCAGCTCGTGTACCTGGCCGGAGATAAAGTAAAGCCCCGGCTCGCCCTGCCCGTCGATCTGACAGATGGCAAGACGACGCTTCCAAACGGAAAGGCAGTGCCTATCGGACTGTCCGAACTGGCATCAGTTCAGGGCTATCGCTGGTTCTACCGCGCCCCAGCACAAAAGCTTCCCGACGCCTCGATGAAACGCTGGCTTCGTGGCGCGGTCTACAACGACAAGGGCATGCTGGAGTTGTTCATGGTGAGCTTTATCGAGGGAGGAATCTGCCTCGGTGCGATGTTGTTCTTTGCAATTCCGAAGGATCTGAAGCGGTTCAAACAGATGAAATATGGTCGCGTTTTGCGCGGGCCGACGATGCTCTCCCCGGCTGAATTCAATAAAGCGGCCAAGGGTGACGGCATCGGGTTCAAGACCACGGAACTAGGCAAAATGATGAGGATTCCGGAGCGGAAGGAAGCCCAGCATTTCCAAATTATGGGCGATACAGGCGTCGGAAAAACGCAGCTGATAATGCAGATCCTTCGGCAGATCAGGGACCGCGGAGACGCAGCGATTGTTTACGACCCGGCCTGCGAATATGTCCAGCGGTTCTACGACGCCGACCGCGACGACATCATTCTTAACCCTCTGGACGAGCGGTGCCCGTATTGGGGTCCGGCTCAAGAGATGGAGACCAACGCAGAGGCCGACGCGATTGCCTCATTCCTCTATCAGCCGACGACGGACGCAAAAGATGAGTTCTTCCATCAGACGCCCGCTCAGATTTTTGCCCATCTATTAAAGAAAGGCCCATCCCCCCATCAGCTCGCCGAGTGGATGGCAAACAGCGAGACGCTTGAGCGCCTTGTTGCCGGGACTGAGATGAGTTTTTACATCGACCGGAAGGCCGGACCGCAGCGAGCTGGTGTCCTGGCTTCACTGGGATTGGTCGCAAAATCCTTCCGTCTCCTGCCCGAAAAAGAGCAGAGCGCCCGTACATGGAATGCCCGGACCTGGGCCAAAGAACGAAAGGGCTGGATCTTCATCACGTCGCGTCCACCCGAGCGGGAGACACTGCGCCCGCTGCACTCGCTTTGGATCGACTTGCTGGTTATGCGGCTTCTCAGCGCCCCGCAACCGGGACAGCGGCAGGTCTGGTTTGTGATCGACGAGCTGGCCAGCCTGCAGAAGCTCCCCCAGCTCCACACCGCGATAACTGAGAACCGTAAGAGCAAGAATCCGCTCGTACTCGGATTCCAAGGCAAGGCCCAGCTTGAAGTGATTTATGGCCATCTGGCCGAGGTCATGTTGTCCCAGCCTGCAACCAAAATTGTTATGAAGACCGCAGAGCCAAAAGCAGCCGAATGGATCTCCGAAGCCATCGGCAAGGTCGAAATCGAAAGGCTCAAGGAGACCAAGTTCGACGGGACGCGATCAGGGCACAATTTCAGTTTGGACCGGCAGATCGAGCCGTTGGTCATGGGTTCGGAGATAACCGGATTGGATGATCGACACGCCTACCTGAAGCTGGGGAATAATGTGGCCCGCTTTGATTTCGATTATCTGGATCTGCCCACTCCCACCCCCGGTTTCCTGCCACGTGAGCATGCAGATGGCGGGATGAGTTTCGATCCAGACACGCTCGAACCACGTCGCCCCTCCTTCCCAGATATGGATGACGAGGACGAAGATTACGAATCCGAGGAAAAGTCGGAGATGCCAACTAGTCAGCCCGTGGCCGACGGATCGACAAGTGGCGCTCCGATCGCACACGCAAGGAAACCTCGACCGATTCCATGGCCGAAAGAGAACCAGAATGAACCGGCCCGCGCCGGCCAAACGAACCGGCCCGCGTCTACCTCTGTGGCTCAGCCTCCAAGCCCCGTATCTTCTCCACAGAATGAAACCGAAACGGCTCAGCAGGTCCTTTTTGCTAACGGCACTCTCAACCCCGAAGGCTTGAGCCTTGAGATAAGGCCATAAATCCATGCTAAGTATTTCGAACGCCCTTAATGCGTCACAAGCGAAGACCTACCATCAGATGGACTATGCCTCCGCAACCCAGAGCTATTACAACAAGGGCGGCGAGGTTAAAGGCGAATGGAACGGCAAGTTGGCTCCCTCACTCGGACTTTCCGGCGATGTGAGCCCGCTTGAATTTAGTCGGCTCGTAGATGGTCAGCATCCGGAGACGGGCGAGCAGATGGTCCGGCATCGGCTGTCTCAGCAATACGAAAATCCGGATGGTTCCGTAACCAAAGCCGTCGAGCATCGGGCGGGATGGGACGCGCAGTTTGCGCCGTCGAAGTCGGTCTCTCTGACGGCACTGGTCGGAGGGGACGAACGGATTAGGGAAGCTCATAGAGAGGCCGTAAAAGTCGCCCTTTCCGAGCTGGAGAGCTACACCCATGCGCGGATCGGCGGCAATAAACCCGCCGAATCCACCGGGCATTTTATTGCGGCCACCTTCGAGCACGACACCGCCCGTCCGGTAGACGGCTACGCCGCTCCTCAGCTCCACACGCACGCTGTCATCTTCAATGTCACAGAACGCGAGGACGGGTCTACTCGCGCTTTACAAGAAAAGCCGTTTTTCGAGAGCCAGAACTATGTGGGGGCGGTCTATCAGGCTGAGCTGTTCTACCGTCTGAAGAATCTCGGCTACGAGATCGAGCGAGGGAAAAGCGGCGCTCCAGAGATCAAAGGCTATTCCTCGGAGTACCTGGAGGCGTCCAGCCAGCGCTCACAGAAGATCCGCGAGCACATGGAACAGGCAGGAGTAAGCGGCCCTGAAGCCGCTCAGATTGCCGCTCACGCTACCCGCGAATCCAAACAAAACCTCACCCCGCAAGAGGTCTTAGAAGGCCATCGGAAGATGGCAGCCGAGTTCGGAAACGAGCCGCAGCGTGTCGTCGAGGCGGCCCGCGCCCGTGCCAGTCAGCAGGAACAGCGGCCGGAAAGCACCACTCATGCGAAAGAGGCCGTCAGCTTCGCCCGCGAGAGCATCTTCGAGCGGGAGGCCGTCGCCGACAAGCGAGCCATCCTTACCACCGCGCTTCGTCGCGGCATGGGAGAAGCGACCTTTCGCGAGGTACGAGACGAGTTCCAATCGCAGCGACAAACCGGCAGATTTCGCTCGATCGAATTCCAAAAATATGATTCGGAACGCCGATTCACCACGCCCGAAACCATCGCAGCAGAACGCGCCAATGTTCAATACGTGCTCGATGGCCGCAACTCTGCGAAACCGATCATGGGAGCAGAGCAAGCAAGGAAGCAGGCGAACACAAAGGATTCTCTAAATCAGTCACAGCGGCAAGCGATTGAGGAGGTTCTAAACTCCTCTGACCGTATCCACGGTTTGCAGGGGCTAGCCGGGACCGGAAAGACGACGACGCTGGAAATCATCCGCAAAGGTGCGGAGACGGAGGGCTATAAGGTCGAGGGTTTTGCCCCAACGTCCAAGGCCGCGGGTCAGCTCCGTGAGGCAGGCGTCGATGCGACGACCCTCCAGAGCTTTTTGTCTCGGAAGGTTAAGTCGTCCCCTGACGAACCAGAGCCAAAGCACCTCTATATGCTCGACGAGTCCAGCCTTGCCAGCACGCGGCAGATGCGAGCGTTTCTCCAAAAGCTGAAGCCAGAGGACCGGGTTCTTGTGATCGGAGATACCCGCCAGCACCAGGCCGTCGATGCCGGACGACCTTTCCAGCAGATGCAGGAGGCGGGGATGCAGACTTCGCAGCTGGACAAGATCATGAGGCAGAGAGATCCAGAGCTATTGAAAGCCGTCCAGCATCTCGCCAACAATGAAACCGTTAAAGGAATCGAATTGCTGGCAGAGCAGGGAAGAGTAACCGAGGTTAAAAGCGCTCAGGACCGGATTCAAGCGATTGCAAAGGACTATGCGGAACGTCCTGAAAACACCATCATCATCTCCCCTGATAACAAAAGCCGCCAGCAAATCAATGAAACCGTGCGGGCGGAACTTCTAAAGACCGGAACGCTCTCGGAGGATGGTAGACAGCTTCGAACTCTGTTGCACCGCTCCGATATGACCGGCGCGGATCGAACCTGGGCGGCACGATATAACCCCGGCGAAGTCTTGCAGTACACCACGGGCAGCAAGACCGAAGGCATCGACCGCAACAGCTTTGCGACCGTGCGGGCGGCAGACGCCCGTTCCAATATGCTTACGGTCGAGAAGCAAGATGGAACAACCGTGAGCTATGATCCACGGCGGCTCCGAGGGGTGAACGTCTTTACTGAAATTGAACGCGAGTTCGCCACCGGGGACCGAATCCAGTTCACAGCCGGAGAAAAGAAGCTCAAAGTAGCGAACCGGGATCTCGCGACCATCGTAAAGCTCGAGGACGGCAAGATGACCGTCGAGCTGGACGGTAAAGCCAAGCGACAAGTCACCTTCGACACGGATAAATTTCGCCAGTTTGACCACGGCTATGCAGTGACCTCGCACAGCTCCCAAGGGCTGACGTCTGGTCGTGTTCTTGCCAATATAGATACTGACTCTTCGCGCAGCCTCATAAACAGTCGCCTTGCTTACGTGGCCGTCTCTCGCGCTTCAGAGGACGCTCGCATCTACACAAACAATGCCGAAACCCTCGGCCAAAGACTCGCAACCGACATTAGCAAAACCGCAGCGGTCGATTTCCGTCAGCCCAGCTCCACGGAACAGACCCGAGAAGCGGTTTCTGCTTTCCGCAGCAATGACCCGGCCACGGCAACTGAGATATTGCAGAAACAAGAGCGTGTCTATGAATATGCAAATCCGGATCATCGCCTGGCGGCGGTTGCGCTCGATTACACAGCCCGTCCGGATCGTGCCGTCGTCGTCGCACCGGACTCGGCCGAGCGGAAAGAGCTAACGCAGCTCATCCGCGCAGAGTTACAGGCCCAAGGCAAAATATCGGCCGAGAGCCATTCCGTCCCCATCCTGGTCGAGCAGAAATATTCCAACCCTAAACTTGCCGCCAGCTACTCTCCCGGCGATCAGATCCACTACCGTACCGGTAGTCCCTCGATTGAGGGAATCCCGCATAACAGCGCTGCGACGGTTCTTGAGACCAATGCGAAGAAGAACTTGCTCACCATAGAAACTCGCGACGGTGAGCAGGTTTCTTATAACCCAGTGCAACTCAGACAGCAGACCAGACAGAGTACGGTCTACCGGCAGGAGCAGCTTGACCTGGCTGTAGGCGACAGGATCACCTTCACCGCGCCGGACCGTGAGAATCGCATTCGTTCCGGCGACTTTGCAAGCGTCGAGCGGATCAGAGACAACAATGCCCTTACCGTCCGGATGGACAATGGAAGGGAAGTGACCCTAGACGCTGAGAAGGCCAACCATATCGACCACGGCTACACCGTTGCAACGGCGAAACGGTTGTCAGCAGACCGAATCGTGCTCACTGGTCACAGCGCCCAGCTCGCAGAGCAGCAAGCCGCCCTCACGAAGCTGAACCAAAAAATCCGCGACCTCGCGATCTACACACGTCGGACAGTACAAACACGTTGCATAAAGAACACAGCATTGCTAATCAGAGCCTTCTCACAAAGGAAGGGATCTCCAATGCTCCAAGCCTCGGCAACCTATCGGAGCCATCGAGCCCGGAAATCGAAATCGAAGGTTACGGAATTGGAATTTAACGCCACAACCCAGCTCTCTAAGCCAGAAAGCAGAAGAACCATGGCCGGTGTACTCCCACGTCGGTTCGACATCGATCGAGTATTGGTTGTTGCTCATGTCCCACGAAAGCACTGCCCCGAGACAGAATCAAAACTATAGTGGCAACTTCCCTTAAATCCATATCCGTCCATTGTCCAACTCGCCTGCCCGGCGTGCGATTATCTATCTAGATATAGACAACCGGTGATTAGTGCAACGGTACATTGGTATAGATACTTTTGGTTTTTCCAAGCACTTCGACAATACTTCCGTAACCTAATTTGTACCGGGGCATGTGACTTCGACCCGCACGGTGTTTTCCACCGCCTCGTTTAAGCGAAGCGCATCTCGCAATTTCGCCAACCCGGCACGTTAAATTCATATTTCTTCGCAATGCCAATTAGCCCTAAGCGGGCAATTCCAACTACACGGCTGAATAATCTCACCATCGTAGAACATCGCGAGCCGCTCTAGGCGACCGGCATCTTTAGAAACCTTCTGGCGGAAGAATCGCTCGATATCCGCTGCGGCACTGCTGGTTCAGCTCAATGCTCCCCTGCGACGACTTCACGTTGGAGAACAGCTTGCTGTCGCCCAGGACGACGAGCCATTTTCCAAATGTCGAGGGAGATTGCTATAAATATTGTTTCTAGTTTGTATTAATTACTCTTGGGCATGTATTCTTGTCCGGCAAAAGTTTTTCAATTCTCATTGGCCACCCGCAGAAAAGGTTGTTTAAGGAGAAAAATGATCTCGCGACGTGAATTTCTCGACACCCTTGCAACTGGCGCGGCAGGATTAGCGATCAGTACTACGGCAAAGAGTTATGGCCAGATTATTGGATCGAACGAGCGGGTAAACTTCGCGGTGATAGGTCTCCATGGGCGCGCTTATGCCCATCTCTCGTCCCTGAAGGTAAATCAAAAAAATGCACGCATTACACACATTTGCGATGTCGAGAGCAATATCCTTCAGAAGTTCTCCGGCGGTGTGGAAAAAAATCTGGGGTACGCTCCAGCAAGCAATAAGGACTTCCGAAAAATTCTGGCGTCCAAGGACGTAGACGCCATCACAATTGCGACGCCGGATCATTGGCATACGCCAATGGCAATCAGCGGACTCCAGGCAGGAAAACACGTCTATGTCGAGAAGCCTTGCAGCCATAACCCTGCTGAAGGAGTGCTCCTTGTCGCAGCTCAGAAGAAATATGGCAAGCACGTTCAGATGGGAACGCAACGACGTTCTTCGCAACTCTATATCGATCTCATAAAACAAATTCACCAAGGCCTGGTTGGCCGGGCCTATTACGCGAAGGCATGGTATAGCAATACCCGCAAATCAATCGGCGTAGGCAAGCCAGCTCCGATTCCTGCGACTCTTGATTGGGATCTCTGGCAGGGTCCTGCTCCCCGGCAGCCTTACAAGGATAACGTTCAGCCTTACAACTGGCATTGGTTCAGGATTTGGGGAACCGGAGAAGCATTGAACAATGGAACGCACGAGGTGGACGTGTGCCGCTGGGCTCTCGATGTGGATCTTCCGAATCATGTCACTGCATCCGGTGGCAGGTATCAGTTTCAGGACGACTGGCAGTTCTACGATACGTTGAATACCGACTTTGAATACGACGGCAAATCGATATCATGGGAAAGCAGGAGCTGCAATGGGATGAAGCTCTACAACCGTGATCGCGGGGCAGTCATTGTTGGCACTACCGGTAGCGTCGTAGTTGATACAGGAGGCTACGAGGTCTACGACCTGCAGGGCAAGAAAACAAGTGAACATATGGTAGGAACAGCCGCGGCATCTTCGGATACTACGGGGGCTGACAATATGACGGATAGTCACTTTGCGAACTTTATCGCTGCGATCCGAAGCAACGAAAAACTTACGCAACCTGTTTCTTCGGGCAATATGTCCGTCACCATGCTCCAACTGTCAAATATAGCTTGGGAAGTGCAACGCGCACTCAAGATCGATTCCGCAACAGGCCACATCGTGAATGATTCAGAAGCTATGAAGTATTGGGGCCGCGACTACGAAAAGGGTTGGGAGCCGCATCTATAACACCCATACAGTACTTCGTGGTTCTTCTCTACTCCGGATGAGAACCAAAAGAATACGTCTTATTCAAAGAATCAATCAAACGCGGCCATTGCTGCCAAGTGTCGCAACGGGCCGCGGAACGGGCGCTCTTGAGAGGAAGTGTCAAAAGATTTTAATAGTACATATTTCAAACTATTGTTGCCATTCCTAATGCTTGGCTGTTAAGGTTTTCCGACGCTCTGAAAATAATATTCATCTACTCTCCCTGACTAAAAAAAGCTCTGGAGGTCTCTTGTAATGCAACGCAAACGCGTGTTATGGAGTATTGTTCTGCTGCTACTACTGGGCCCCTCATGCATAGGATTTGGACAAGCGGTCAATGCAAATCTTGTGGGCACCGTTACAGACCCGACGAAAGCCGCGATTCCCGGGGCGACTGTAACCATTACAGAAACAAAGAGTGGGGCTACCAAAAGCACTCAAACGAACGAGAGCGGCAATTTCGACTTTGAAGCTTTGCAACCTGGTACCTATGACATCGCTGCAGGGCAAAACGGCTTCAAACAGGCCAAGATTGAAAATAGAGTGCTTTTGGTCAATACGACAATGCGCGTTGACCTGACACTCGAAGTAGGTTCGGCGACAGAAAGCATCACGATCTCTTCGGCCCCCGAAGCTCTAAAAACGGATCGTGCGGACGTCGGAATCGACATCTCGTCTCAGCAGGCAGAGGATCTCCCCCTGACGACGAATCGAAATGTACAGGGATTGCTCGCCCTTGTGCCGGGTGCCACTAAGCCGCATCTTACGCACTCAAGCTTCTTCAATGCTCAGGCGTCTCTTTCTACAGAAGTCAATGGGCAGTCTCGCCTTGCCAACAACACCATGATCGAAGGAATTGACGATAACGAACGTTCCGGTCTGCTGCAGGTTCTTATTCCTCCCAGTGAAGCGATTCAGAGCGTGAGTGTAGCGACCAGCAACTATCAGACTGAGTTCGGAAGAGTGGGCGGATCCGTAACGGACATCATTCTGAAATCAGGAACAAATGAGTTTCACGGCGCGGCATACGAGTTCAATCGTGTAAGTGCATTGGCCGCCAAAACCTACTTCCAGACTGGCCCCAATCCGGTAAGTACCTACAATTACTACGGAGCCAATATCGGTGGACCGATCATCCGCAATAAACTCTTTATCTTTGGCGACTACCTCCATGTGGCCGATCATCAGGGGCAATTCAATACGATCACTGTACCTACCGCTGCATTTCGTAACGGTGATCTGAGTGCGGGCGGATTTAATATCTACGACCCTCAGACCGGTAATTCGGATGGAACCGGGAGGTCGCAGTTCAACTATCAAGGCCGCGCCAATGTAATTGATCCTGCCAGAATCAGTCCGATCGCAAAAAATATTCTGGCTCTTGTCCCGCTTCCCAATGTTCCGGGGGCAGGTCTGACGAATAACTATTCCCAGAACACGAAGTTCACCCGGGACACGAATTCATTCGACGTCAAAGCCGATGCAAATCCTCATGGACAGGATCACGTCTCCTATCGTTATAGCTGGCAAAAGGTCACTCAGAATCAGGGAGCGATCTTTGGCTTGGCCGGTGGACCTGCACAGGGAGGGAATAATGCTCTTGGAAACCAGACCGCATACAACACCGCCTTCAACTACACCCATGTCTTTTCACCAACATTGCTGACAGAAATTCGTCTGGGGCTCAACCATTACAAAAATGTCGCTCTTCCGGTTGGCTATGGCTCAAAGGCTTCCGATGCCATAGGCATTCCCGGAGTCAATGTCGACGACCTGACAAGCGGAATGACTGGGATTGATATCGCGGGCTATTCATCTCCGATCCTTGGTACAGGAGCCTCCTATCCCTGGAATCGTGGCGAAACCAACATCGACCTCGCCAACAACTGGACCCTGATCAAGGGAAATCACAGCATGAAGTTCGGTGTTAATTACCGTCGCGTTCGCGATGATCTTCAGCAGGGACAGGTATTCGGACAGAGAGGCAGTTTTCAGTTCCGGGATGGTCAGACTGGACTCAAAGTTAACTCCGGGACTGCGCCGCGAACGGGACAGGCAAATGATTTCGCAAGCTTCCTTCTTGATATCCCGAATGTAGTCGGGCGGGATGTCAATGTAAAAGATGCCTCCTGGAGAGAGTCGCAGGTCTTTGCCTATGGCCAGGACACATGGCAGGCGACATCCAAACTCACTTTGACCCTTGGATTACGGTGGGAGCTTTACGTTCCGCCGACTGCGCGCCAAAATGGCGATTATTCGAATTATGACCCAACTACAAACTCATTGGTGATCGCTGGAATTGGCGGTAATCCTGCCAACCTCGGCATGAAGACGCGATATTACTACTTCGCTCCTCGCTTTGGCTTGGCCTATCGCCTGGACAACAAAACTGTAGTCCGTGCAGGATATGGAATCAGCTATCAATCCTGGCCGGATAACTTAAATGTTTATGCCACCAACTATCCACTGAAGCAGAACAATGCATTTCAAGCCCTGAGCACCTATACACAGGCATTGGAGCCGGATGGGTCTGGAGCATCGATGGCTGCCGGATTCCCGGCACCGTTTCTTGCCACGATTCCTGCCAATGGAATTATTCCGGCAAACACGCCTCAGTTGATTGCGCAGACTTACTACACCGTGCCTACCGACTGGAAGGCTCCTTATACGCACTCATTCAATGCAGCCGTGCAGCGCTCTCTTCCAGGCGGGTTTGTGCTGGATGTCGCTTACGTCGGGAACGTCGGTATACGGCAACCTCAGGGCTATAACCTAAATGCAGGACTCGTAGCCGGGGCCGGTGCTGCGGGGCAACCGGAGTACGCGCCGTTCAAAAGGACTGCCGCCACGAATATCTTCAAACAGGTTGGATCGAACTACAATTCGCTCCAGGTAAAACTGGATCGTCGTTTTACGAATGGACTGTCCGCTACCACCTCCTATACCTATCAGAAAGCGCTTGGCTATACGACCTCAAGTGGAACTGGTGTAGGCGGCACAAATTTTTATACTGACTTTTCTCGCAACTATTCATTGCTGGGGAACAATCGGAAACATACTTTCGTTCAAAGTTTTATCTACGAGCTTCCCTTCGGCAAAAGCAAGAAGTGGCTCAACAGTGGAGTGGCAAGTTGGATAGCCGGGGGATGGCAGGTCACCGGTGTTCTGTCCCTGGAATCGGGAACGCCATTCTCCGTAACAGCGAGCACTGCCAGCTTGAACGCTCCGGGCAACTCGATGCAGTTGGCAAATACCGATGGAACCTTTCACAAGCTGAAAGGGGTGGGAAATAGTCTGTGGTTCGATCCGTCGTCCTTCACTCAGCCTTCCGCCGCCACAACGGGCATCTCTGGGCTGGGAAATAGCGGGCAGAATGCCTATATCGGGCCGGGCTTCTTCAACCTGGACGGTGCACTCTTCCGTAAATTTGCAATTACAGAAAGAGTTGGACTGGAGTTGCGTGCAGAGGCATTTAGCCTTACCAACACTCCCCAATTCGGCAATCCGAGCAGCAATATTTCAAACGCAGACTTCGGTCACATTAACTTTACAAATGGAAATGCAACCGGAAACCGCGTGACAGAGCTTGCGGGAAAGATAACGTTCTAAAGGGCTGTATCAGCCGTGCCATGGTCAAACGCGGCTGATACAGCTGCTGCCGATAACCAGCATATAAGGGAGATAAATGCCTACCACACGTCGTCAGTTTCTTGCGGGAATATCAGCAACCGGTGTTGTCATGGGTGCACCAGCAATTGCGCAGGCTACGAAGAAATCAACTCTTCGCCCGAAGTTTCGTCTTGCCGTTATCAATGACGAAATTTCTCCTGATTTCGATCATGCCTGTTCTGTCGCCGCTAACGATTTTGGTCTTAGCTGGATTGAGATTCGCTCCATGTGGGGGAAGACGCTGGCCGACCTCGATGCACAGCAACTGAGCGAAGCCAAGAGCATTCTAAAAAAATACAATCTACGTGTTACCGATATTGCCAGCCCACTGTTTAAAACTGACTGGCCGGGAGCTCCCATTTCAAAAGAGAGTCCGCATCACGATCAGTTCAACGCTGACTTCGGCTTCAAAAAACAAGATGCACTGTTAGAACGTTGCATTGAACTGGCCAAGACCTTCGACACAGACCGCATTCGCTGCTTCGATTTCTGGCGTCTTGAGGATCCAAAACCCTATCGCAAGGCCATCAATCAAAAATTGAGTGAAGCCGCATCCAAATTGGAAAAGTACAAGCTAATTCTCCTGCTTGAAAATGAGATGGCCTGCAACACTGGTTCAGGAGAAGAGGCGTTAGAGACGCTTCGTGGAGTACCCAACCGTAACTTTATGCTCAACTGGGATCCTGGCAATGCGGGTACATTCCCAAACGACGTTCCCTATCCCGATGCCTATAACAAACTGCCGAAAGATCGCATTGGTCATTGTCACGTGAAAAATGTGAAGCGCCTGGAAAATGGAAAATTCGAATGGCAACCCGTGGGACAAGGAGTTATCGATTGGGTCGGGCAACTAAAGGCTCTCAAAGCCAATGGCTATCGCTATGGTGTGAGTTTAGAGACACATTGGCATGGAGGCGGTTCACCTGAGGCGTCTACACGCATTAGCATGAAGGACCTGAAAGAGGCCTTGACAAAGGCAGCTGTCGCGGTCTGATTGCGACCCAACAAGGTGTGAATGACAATCAGCGCCTCACGTCAGGGGTCCCCTCGACGTGAGGCGAAACTGCTGCGATCTTTGTCCTTACAAACAACTCGACCGGGTTAGGTGCTCTCTTTACGTTCATAAGTACGTTCAAGAGCCCCTCTTGAGAGCAGGAGACAGAAACATATATCTGAACTGCAATGTGAAATGCGCAGCACATATAATCCATGCTCCTCTTGGACTGGGATTAACTCTAAAGTGCCAAAGCAGCTCAAGACATGGGGAAGGACCGTCGATAACCTATTGGGCGGTCCTTTTCTCTTCTGGAAGGAGAGTGGCGCTATGAAAGGAAGCATGGACGAGCATAGTGACCCATTGAACCTCGGCTCTAAGGACTGTGGCCAGACGAATGCAATCGGAGCGGAGCGTCGGCGTCATGAGCGCTTTGCCGTTGAAGGCGATGCCGAGGTCTTGGTCGCGAAGGGCTCGCAGGTGTTTCGCGGCCGGGTTCAGGACATCAGCCTGTCCGGCTGTTTCATCTCGACCAGGGCACGTATTCGTATGTCGATCGGCGCTCCGGTTGAGATGGTCTTCCGGGCGAACGGCGTTATGCTGCGGCTCTCGGCTAATTTGCGCATGGTGCGCTTCGGCCATGGAGCAGGATTTGTTTTCCAGGAACTCAGCCCGCACATGCCTCAGGAGCTCGAGCGGCTCATTGAGGAACTGAAGGGCGCTTCACGTTCCTCCCGATCTCTTGAATAGCATGAAGCAGGCATCATCCGGTCGTGTGATGGACTACGATCTTCGCGATATACGCCTGCTTGCACTGCGGTTAATTGATTGGTATGGTTGTTTGGTCGCTAAGCCCAGTAAGTTATTGATTCTAAGTCTGATAATGTGTCGCTGTACGTGCAAAGTAGAAGTGTCCGGTTTCTGCAAAGTTGAAATGTCCAAACTACCCTTCCGACAGATGGCGGAGGCGGAGATTGGGATTTTTGACGATGAGCGAAAACGAATTGCAGCGCATTGAGGTTCTTGCTGAGGTTTTGTCCAAGAGGCGCACGGAAGCATCGGCCGCTACGATCCTGGGCATCAGCACGAGACAGACACGCCGTCTGGTTGTGGCCTACCGAGCTAGCGGCGGAGCCAGCGTCATCCATAAGCCCGGGGCCGCGCCTCGAACAACAGATTGCTGGAAGGTATCCGAGAGTACGCGGTCGAGCTCGTGCGCTCGAACTACGCTGATTTCGGTCCCTCCCTCGCTACAGAGATGCTGTTGTCCAAGCACGACGTGAAGGTCTCCCGAGAGACGTTGCGGAAGTGGATGATGGCCGATGGGCTATGGCTTTCCCGCAGACAGCGCCGCAGCTTCCATCAGCCACGATTGCGCCGTGAGGCCTTCGGAGAGCTGATCCAGATTGACGGCAGCGACCATCGCTGGTTTGAGAACCGGGCTGATGCCTGCACGTTGCTTGTCTTCATCGACGACGCGACCAGTCGTCTGGTGCAGCTTCGATTTGTTGTGAGCGAGAGCACGGACAGTTACCTCAGCGCGGTACACGCCTATGTCGTCGCCTTCGGCTGTCCAGTCGCTTTTTATTCGGACAAGCACACCGGCTTTCGGATTAACCGGTCGAACGCTCCGGGCGGCACCGGCATGACCCAGTTCGGTCGTGCCCTTGCCGAGCTGAACATCGAGATCATCTGCGCCAACTCAAGCCAGGCAAAGGGCCGCGTCGAACGCGTGAACCGCACGCTTCAAGATCGGCTCGTCAAAGAACTCAGACTCGCAGGTATTTCAAACATCGAAGCTAGTAATTCTTTCTTGCCAGGCTTCTTGTTGGCACACAACGAGAGGTTTGCTGTCACGCCCGTCCGCTCCGAAGACATGCACCGGCCGCTCTCAGTCCCGGTAGAAAAGCTCACCGATATCCTGTGCCATCGCGAGCAGCGTTACGTGGGAAGCCAACTGACCTTGTCGTACGACCGCAAGCGAATCATCCTTGAGCGAAACGCCACGTCCGAGGAGCTAGGGGGTAAGTACGTTGACGTGTACGACTTCCCAGATGGCCGCTTGGAGGTGCGTTCGAAGGGCCTCCTGCTTCCCTACAGCGTCTTCAGCAAGGATCAGAGGGTCAGTCACACGGCGATCGTCGAGAACAAGCGTCTAGGCCACACACTGGCCCTGATCAAGGCACAGCAGGACCGCCACTTCGAGGCGAAGGTGAAGACCAACAGCGAGAAAGGCGAATATCAGAAACGCGGGCGGCAGATCTATGGACCTGATTATGTTCCCAAAATCGTCGCCAAGTCAGTAGTGATGGCTGAGCCGACCGCCAAGAAGGCGTAACGTCCAACCGCGTCCTTTCATGAACGAGTCTCGCCTTTGCTTCGTTACCTGTGCGAGATGTCGACTTCACAGACGAGTGGAAGCCCTGTTTTTAGAAAGGTTTAGAATTCCTCAATGCGGAGACGTTCACTCGCGTTGCAAGCTATGACGGTTATTTTCTTGCTGAGTTCAGCCGCTTCCAGCGCAACAGCTCAGATGGTCGGATACAACCCAAAGCACAGCGCAAACCAACAATCCATAAGTGTCAGCCTCATACAGTTGATCGCCAATCCTGAGAGATACAACGGGAAACCTGTCAGGCTAATCGGTTTCTTGAGACTTGAATTCGAAGGAAATGCTTTGTATCTGCATCGAGAAGACTACGAACGCGGTCTTCCTAACGGGATTTGGGTCGATGTTCCAAGAGATCTGTCGAAGAACGAAAACCAGATTCTCAACAATCAGTACGTCATATGTGAGGGTATCTTTCGTGCGGGAGATCTGAACCAGTTTCGCGGTGAGCTGACGACGATCAATCGCATAGAGATTTGGCCTTCTGGACGTGATCGCAAATAACGCTTTTCGAAAACGGGCTTCTCGGACACATGACCCGCAACGAGATGTACGCGCGAAAAACTGGAGCGGTGGAAATGCCGGCCTGGTGGGAAGAGAGGAAAACATGAAGCCGTTTCCCTCTCTTCCCACAGTCCTTGGAAATCGCTAAAGAACAGCGATTACCACATTCCCACCGCACGACGACTACTATTGAGTTTGGACAGTTCTACTTTGTAGCCCGTAAGACAAATCTACTTTGCAGCAACAGTCGCTGTACACGATACACAAAGAAGGGGAAGGTCTGAAGACCTCCCCCTTCGTCATTTGAGGATTATGTACAGCGGCCCGATCGAAGAAAGAGGATGCACAAGCTGAGTACCGAAACGACGGCCAGCATCAACTGCATGAGCTGCCAATTGGCGTCCAGCCGTTCTTCATCCGTGGTGGCTCTTTGGCTCTGTCGCTGCACTCCCCGATAGACGGACCAGCACGACCTCGCGCTGATGACCAGCATGATGGCAGCGATCAAATTCCAATGAGACTGCGCGAACACCAAAAGCATGGCTATGCCTATGAGCGTAAGCGAAACGCCTTGGACCAAAGGCCACCTGGATGCGGGGAACACTTTCAACACCTTCTCCATGTACGTCTCCTTTTAACGTGCATAGGCACAATATCCCGCGATGATGATCAGCATCGCTGCCATAACGACCCCTAAAAAGAGTACAGCCTCGGGAGCAATTCCCATTAGTAATGCGATATACGCCAATAGTTCAGGATCTTCCCTCAGGTAAGTAAAGAACTCCCGAATGGTTAATGCGCTGAGGCTGAGGATCACAGTACACCATTGGTAGGAAGGTTGTCCGTTCTGGGCAACAAAGTTAGCGACATTGGCAGCCAGGAAATCCTCGGTGTAAGTCGTGTAGTTGGTGGGGTCATCAACAGACGGCCACCAGAAACCTCCGCTGGGGTCGACTTGGGCTTCCTCTTCCGGAAAAGCTTGTCGTGGATGGGTGACTTCGTTCCACCATCCCCAATCGGTCCACCACCACCAATTGGTCGGATCAAATGGCGGCGGATCCTGAAAGCCCTCCGCTTCAGATACAAACATCTTTGTCGCTGAAGGGTCCTGCTTCATTTGATCGACGCCGTTCTTATAGAGTGCCCACCTCGCCTCCGCCTTCGGATGGGTTCCAAGTACCAGCGCTCGCTGTGTGCAGGAAATGCCATGCTTATCAATCGCTGCCGCGATTCCGTTAAGAGGTGCAGGGCTGTTTAGCATCACGTTCACCGCATGGACGTCATTGGCAGACAGAGGGACGCCGTGCGACTTGAGTTGCTCGACAATGCCTTCTAAATCTTTGGTGCTATAGGGTGCGGTATTTCTGGCTCGTGCCTTTGTGAATCCTCCCTTGGCCTTGAGGTACGCGTTGATCTTCTCGTTGACCCCAGAAGCTTCGAACTGACTGAACAAGTGAGCCAGGTTGGTGTGGATTTCCGCTGTGTCAACGGTTGCCCTCTGGGGACCTGGAGTTGCCAGCTCCTTGAGGGTATTGAGGGACATGGTCGTGATCGTGTCAAACAGGATGGATGTCGACTTCTTGGGAAGCTCGGTAGATGGGGTGGCTTGAATCGGAGAAGGTAATGCGGCAACAAGACCGACTGCGCCGCCTGCCGTAAGGAAGGTACGTCGTGACGTCATGCTTGTATTTCTCCTCTATTTATTGGGGGGAGCTGGGCCGAACGACGCCAAAAAATTCCATGAGATCAGTGAACCGTCAAGCTTATTCGAATAAATAGCAAAGATTATTGTTCGAGTTTTCCCACTGTCATCTCGGGTCGATCGGCATCGGTGAGCTTGTCTTTGCTCGTCACCTCCAGGTCGAGGTAATGCCCCCGCAGGTTCCAATCGTTCTCGCCAATGCGCGAACCTGAGTTCGTGCAGAAGTGGGCCATGTTGCCGAAGAGAAGTCGGACGGTAGTGCGGATGCAGAGCAACCGTCTCTCGAAGACGCCTTCCCAAACGATCTGATCGGCTGAAGTGGTCTTCCAGCCGCCGTTGCTGATGGTGCGGCGGCTGGTCTCGGTGAATACGTCGGTCCATCGTTGCGTGTGGCTCATGGGATTGGCCTCTAAAGTGCGATTGCTGGGGCTGCTGCGGTGGACGGTACGGTTATGGCGGCGTGGTGGCGTCTGCGCCTCCTAGACGCCCTGCAACGCGCGCGGGGGATGAGCTGCGGATGCAGTCGAGGACAGCGCGAGCGAACCTGAGACGGGTGGCGGTGTGGGAGTTCTGGATGCTGTTAGTCATGGGTAGCCTCGGACGCTGGGTCGCTTGGGGGATGCTGCACGGGCTGGATTACAGCGATTTCAGGGTGAACGCTCTGAAGCCGATGCGTGCGGCGGCGGACCATATTCTCGGGCTGGAGGACGGAAAGAAGAGATTCGCTGACTGCGTGCTGCGGATGATCTTGCCCCCGCGAAACGTATCCCATAGCTGACAATCAGCGAAGGGGAAAACGATGATGAAGGCGAGTCGGGCGCGTTATACGCTCGAGTTCAAGCAGGAGGCGGTACGGCTTGTGGAGTCGGGCCAGAGTATCGCGGCGGCATCCAGAACCTTGGGTCTGGTCGAGCAGACGTTGTTCAACTGGGTCAAGGCGCATCGGGAAGGCACGCTGAAGGGGAAAGCTATGGCGTACTTTGCCAAGGGGCAGAAGTGAAGTACGCCTTGATTCGACGCAACCGCCGTCTGTGGCCGATTCGGGTACAGTGCCGCATGCTTGGAGTCAGTGTGGCCGGCTACCACGAGCACTTCCTTCGTCGCCCGCATATCGTCCGGCGTCGGCATCTGACTGCGGAGGCTATCGTCGTGCATATCCGCGCTGTATACGCCGCGAACCGCGGAGCATATGGCTGGCCGCGCATCTGGCGGGAGCTTCACGCTCAGGGCATCCGCGTGGGCAAGCAGCGCGTGCAGCGACTGATGCGGCAGCACGGTATCCGCGCCCGCGGCAAGCGGCGCTTCCGCGTCACGACGACCGACAGCCGTCACAGCTTACCGATCGCGCCCAACCTGCTGAACCGCAATTCACCGTCGCTGCGCCCAACCAGGCGTGGACCGGCGACATCACGTACATTCCAACCAGCGAGGGTTGGCTCTTCCTGGCCGTGGTCATCGATCTGTTCAGCCGCCGCGTCGTGGGCTGGTCGATGCAACCGGAGATGCGCAGCAGCCTGGTCATCGACGCGCTGGAGATGGCATGGCTGCGGCGGAGTTCCGATCGGAATGCAACGCAGATTTTCCATAGCGATCGCGGCAGCCAATACGCCAGTCATGAGTTCGCCCAGGTTCTTCAGCGGTGCGGCATCACAGCTTCGATGAGTCGCAAGGGGAACTGCTGGGACAACGCTCCCAGCGAGACCCTGTTTGCTTCTCTGAAAGTGGAGCGGCTTCACGGCCAACGATTCGAAACCATCCGCCAGGCGAAGGATGAAACTCTCGCGTGGCTGCTCTGGTACAACCAAACACGCATGCACTCAACCCTCAGCTACCTAAGCCCGGTCCAGTTCGAACAGCAATGGGCTTGACCGCAAACAAGTAGCCTTTTGCAGTTCAAACGTTAGTGTTCTATCGTGACTGCCGTGCGGCGGGAGTGGGAGGGGCGCGGCTCTATGGGGCAGTTACGATAGAACCGTTTGAAGTGAACCGCTGGCGTGGTGGATGCGGTGGGTTGCTATGGGATTTCAATCAGGCGGGATCGGTTGTGGCGTCGAGGTGTGGACGTTTTGGGGCAGGCGCCGTGGCGTTTGGATGGGCCTGAGGTTGGGAGCGCAGAGCCTTTCTCAAAACCCCGTTTTTAGGGCATATCATGTCCACTCAAGTGGGGATTGTTTCCGGCACAGGAAGCAGCCAGCCCTTCAACTTGATTTTCGTTACTGCTTTCCTTCAGCCCAGATTGAAATTGACTCGTTATTTGCGAGAAGAGGCGCTTGCGTCGGGAATTGAGATCATCGAGACGAGCGTTGCGGCGTTTATATACTGGGCTTAATCATTCGATGTCTAGGCGGTGTGCACGTCGGAATTTCCGAGAACCACATGGCCGTAAGGCGCATGAACCAAACACGCACGCGCAAGACGATCCGCGTCCATTGCTACCTCCATCGCTGTTTGCAACTGCAGTTGTACCAGTTTCGCGCAACACGCCCCCACGGACCGTCAGTGGATGCTGACACGACGAGTTATTTGCCCGTTGCTCTCCCAGTAGGTCCTCTTGCTGGCGAGGAATGGGTCCTCCGGCGCTGGCTGGACGTTGCCGTCGACGTCGAACGCCCGCGACCGAATCTTGTGCTCGCCCGAGGCGGGCGCCCCCCATTCAAACGTCCAGAACCTCCAGGTGTAGCCACGCGATCTTTTCCTGTGTGGCGCGTGGCCCTCGAGCCTCGTCGCCCCCCAGAGCCCGTCGTCGATTTGCACGTCCGCCGACGCGATCGGAGCGGGACTCTCAAGCCTCGCCGCCGTCCAGGGCCCGTCGTCGATTTGGACCTCCACCGCGGCGATCGGTGCGCCCCAAGCGGCACCCATGATGGCGTATCGATTTTGCCTGCGCGTGACTTTGGCCGGCGCCGACTTGAGCCGGTCGTGACTCACGGTGGCGAACGTCCAGACGGTCTGACTGTCGCGCTGCTCCTCGCGGATGGCGACGTAGTCCCGCGCCATAAAGCGACCCGCGTAGCGGTGGCCCACCACCTCTATGCGTGTCAGCCACTTGACGTTTGCCACACCGTACCAGCCCGGGGCGATCAGGCGCACGGGGAAGCCGTGGCTCGGGGGCAGTCGCTCGCCGTTCATTTCGTAGCAGAGCAGGTTGTCGCGGTTGAGCGCTTCGCGGACAGACATGCTGCGGGCGAACTGCTCGGTGATCGTCAGATCAAGTCCGCCGTCAGAATCTGGCTGGACTGTACCCGTCTTGCCGCCAATGACGATCCCCGAGTTGTCGCGAATTGTCACCGTGCCGCTATCAGCCCCCCAGAAGACCACTTCGGTGCCCTCCTCCAGGATACCCGCCTCCTCTAACAGCGGGGCCAACTGCGCTCCCGCCCAGCGGGCATTGCCGATGCCGCCGATGAAGAAGTCCAGTCCGGTGCCGGTGTTGCCCGAGCACTCCAATGTGAAGTCCACCTCGCGGCGCTCGCGGGCTTTGAGGTCGGCCAGCGTCAGGGACTGGGGATGCGCAACGAGGCCCGCGATGCCGACGCGCCATGTGGACTCATCAAGGCCGCCGGGTTGGCCGTAGTGGTTAACAAAGAAGAAGTTGTTGGTAGGTGTCAGCCAGGAGTCGAGCGCCTCCCACTTCAGCAGGTTGCCGACGTTTTCCGGGATAGGGTTCGGCGCGGGCTGGTCGAGCCACGGAATGACCTCGTCGCCCGGGTCCCCAAAGGCTTGCGCCAGGCCTGTCACCCGCAACACCGTCAGCTCCGCCAACGCCGCCCCACCACCCTTCAACAAGGTGCGCCGAGAAAGATCTTGATTTTCCATGGGGTAGTCCTCCCCTCCCGCAAATTCACCGATCGACGGATTAATGCCCTGTCGGTCCAAGCGGAAGTTGTACCTGCGTGAGCGCTGGGGATCTCAGCCCCCGCAGCGTCTCCTGCTCAGCCCGGCTGCGTCCGAACTGCCGGCCCGCACCCTGGCCCGGCATCCAGACCTGGTAAAGATAGTTGCTGTCTCCATATTGCCGAAAGATCAGGCGCCCCCCATCCTTACTGTTTTGCTCCCCGGCGGGCTGGACCGACATCAGGTACTGCTTCTTGGTGGACTGGGTGTCGACGAACGAAAGGTACCGGGGTGCCTGCAGTGAGATGCGATATCTGCCTGCAGGCACCATCTGGTCGTTGGCGGAGAAGTCAAATGGAATGTTGACGGTTACCGCCTGAGCCTGTGCTGCCGCCGGCCCAGTCAGCGCCGCGCCGAGCGAAAGCACCAGAGCTGCGCAGGTAAGGATGGAAGATGTACGGAACATGGCGAACCTCCTCGATGATCCTGCGGCTTTGTCCCTGCTCCAACTACCGCTTGGGATATTCGCAATGTGCGCCGCTGCTGCGATCCGCTCAATGCTCTGGAGATCATTCCGTCATCATCTGCTCATTGCGCTCTCCGCCCTTGAAACAAAAGGATTTTAACCCTCGAATAAATTGCTGGTTCGAGTTCTGCTGGAACTGCCGATTGAGAAAGGTATAAAGTTGTTCAGCCCAGAGGAGCACGCTAATGGGCATGCCGGTCGACACTCCACGGACCTGGCGCTTCGGCGTGTTCGAACTGGACGCCTCGAGTGGAGAACTGCGCCGCAATGGCACCGTCGTCAAGCTGCGCGAACAGCCGGCGCGCATTCTGCTCCTGCTGCTCGAGCACGCGGGGCAGATGGTCACGCGCGAGCAATTGCGCCAGCATCTCTGGCCATCCGACACCTTCGTCGATTTCGACCACAGCGTGAATTCTGCTGTCATGAAGCTCCGCGAGGCCTTGGGCGACTCGGCCGACAAGCCTCTCTACATCGAAACCATCCCGAAGAAGGGTTATCGCTTTGTCGCGCCCGTCTCCCAACCGGGGGATGCGCAGAATGACGGTGCTTCGTCTCGATTGACTGCGATATCCGAGATGGCTGTATCCAACACGTGGGGACAGAGTAACGGGAGCGTTGAAGTCCGCACTATTACGCCTGACGAGAAGCCAGACCGTCGAAGGCTGCTCTCCAGGAAGTTAGCCCTAATCATCGTATGCGTCGTATCCGCAATTGGAATCGCCGCGCTCATTCGATCTGCGTCTCTTCGATCCGCCCTTGTTCAATTTGGGAGCCAGCCTAAGCCATTCTCGGGCGAGCCGAACATGATGTCTTCAAATCTGAGTTCTTCGATTCTCACGAGCGCGCCCGGAGACGCGAGATCCCCGTCGTTTTCGCCGGACGGGCGTCAGATCGCGTTCGTTTGGAATGGTGTGGAGCGCACACACTACGACATCTATGTGCAGTTGGTAGGAGGCGACACGCCGCTACAGATCACACACCACAAGCGAGGCGACGGTGTTCCCGGCCTGCCGCAGTGGTCGCCGGATGGGCGGGAAATCGCCTTTGCCCGCTGCAATAGCGACCGCGATGGGGTCTACACGGTCCCCGCACTCGGCGGCCCCGAGCGTCGGCTGACGAGCTCGGCCTGCCGGGACTTTGTTGCAGGCCGGCCCGCCTGGACTCTCGACAGCAAAGCTATGGTGATGCTCGACCAGTGCACCCCAGGTGGTCCCCGCGCGCTTGTGCTCTTCTCCTTCGCAACCGGTGAGAAGCGCTGTCTCGCGACCGGATCGCACGGAGACTTTGCCGCCGACGATGCGCTTTCCCCGGATGGACGAACCGTTGCATTTTTTCGTCAGACCGACGGAGGCTATAGCGAGCTCTATGCCGTGCCGCTTACCGGTGGCCCACCGAGGCGTCTTGTTTCAGCCGATGCTTTCTTCTGGAACCCGATGTGGACACCCGACGGCAAATACATCGTCCTCTACTCGATGCGAGGAAACATGGTGCGCCCCTGGAGGGTGCCGGTCGCAGGCGGCCAGGTCGAACCTGAGATGGTCTACCCGGTCGTGGGTTCGATCTCCCAGGACGGGCGGAGGCTTGTCTATGCGGAGAGCCAGGTGGGGGGTTCTTCCGGTCACCTTGCTCCCGCGATAATCTGGCGCGCGGATCTTTCGAAAGCAGGCGGTCCAGTGCTTCGTACCAAGAAGCTCATCTATTCACAGTTCATGGAGGACGCTGCCCAACCCTCCCCGGACGGGACGCGTCTTGCGCTGCAATCAGCACGTTCCGGCGCACGCCAGATCTGGCTGAACAGCTCCGACGGCGATCATCCCGTGCAACTTACAAATATAGGCGGGCACTCGGGCACTCCGCGCTGGTCGCCCGATGGACGATGGATCGCCTTCGATGCCCATGTAGAGAATCATGTCCATATCTACTCCCATATCTATGTCGTTGATGCAGAGGGCAGGAACCTTCATGCGATCACGCATGGTGACTCCGACAACTACGTGCCAAGTTGGTCCCGTGACGGCAGGTCCATCTACTTCGCGTCGGACCGTACTGGAACCAGGCAGATCTGGAAGCACTCTGTTGAGGACAGGTCAGAGAGACGGCTGACCGAGCATGGCGGCTTTGATCCTTTTGAGTCCTACGACGGGCGAACGATCTACTACAGCAAGTTTGACGAACCTGGGATATGGAGCATGCCCGCAAGCGGAGGCAGCGAGTCGCCTGTGGTGACCGGCAAACCGCAAGTAAGTTACTGGGGACACTGGGCCGTGACGGAGAGCGGACTTTACCTCCTGGACGTCGATGCCGAACCACGTCCTACGATCGAGTTCTATAGCTTCGCCACCCGCAGGATTACGCCAGTCCTGTCACTTGAAGAAAGCCCCGGCGATTGGCAGCCCAGCTTAAGCACGACGCGAGACGGGCGCACCATCTTCTACACCCAGTACGATCCCCAGAGCGTTATCAAGATGGTAGAGAACTTCCGCTAGGAACAACCGACCGCGGAGCGCGGTTTAGTACAACCGCCATTTCACCAACTGCCCGTGAAGTTCGTCGGCATTTCGGTAACAACGCGCGACTGCAGGGGACCCGGGCCAGTCCGCAACAGGGTGCGTCGTGCACGAGAACACTCAAGCTCAAGAAACCCGGCTCTGTATCCACCGCTGCGTGAGTAATTCAGCAGTAAGAGGGACAATGGCCGGTGGGCCAGAAGCACCGCGCTCCATCACCGACTCTTGTCGGCTCTGAGATTGCTTCTGGCGGATCAGCTCGGCCGGAATAAAGATCGGTCCAGTCGGCAAGAGTCCACCCAGTGGTGTTGCCGGTGGCGTAACAGACAGTTTGCTGAGTGCCCGCCTCTTCCGCTGTGTTTGCACTCTGGCCAC
>NZ_JQKI01000059.1 GCF_000745965.1 Edaphobacter aggregans DSM 19364
GCCAACCATTCAATACCCATAGGGCGAGCATCGTGGAGCGGTTTAGCCCAATCCGTTTTTAGCGGACCGGCGCGCCATTCAGAATCCACCTGTTCCCAATGCTCCTCTGCGCCGCGCCGCTACGCTAAAAACGCTCTGCCTTATGGAAATCTTGCCATAATCGCAAAAACTCGCTCTTCGTCGGCAACGCACGTGGAGGAAGAACAGCCGCAATCTTGGCCAGCTTAACAAGCACCTGACCGCCGCCACGACGTTGACCCGCAACTCTACATCACCCAACTGCTCGTCAACCTGCCATCCATGCCCATCAGCCACCTTGCCACATGGCTTCCCGATCTGTGGAAGAAGCACCAGGCACCAACCTTTCCGCGCAGTAAAGCTCCAGGCCCGCCGCAGCACCTGTGCTTCAGCTAACGCTCACCCAAATTATCCGTGCAATTAAGGCTGGCGGTCAGGCGTACCTACTGAAGAATGCGTTACACAAGCAACTATTGGAGACGATCCGTGGGGTACACGCCGGGAAGAAGGCCCTTTCCCAGGAGGTCTCGTACGAAATCGCCACGCATGCGACCGATGACGCATTGACGGCGGCAGAAATCAACGTGCTGCGGCTGATCGCAGCCGGCAATGCAAACAAACAAATTGCGGACCAGCTCTTCATTACCGAGGAAACCGTCAAGAGCCGAGTCAAGTGCATTCTTTCGAAATTAGGCGCCAATGATCGAACCCACGCCGCTATCATCGGACTCAAAAGAGGCATCTTCGAGCTCTAGTTTCCCCGACGGGCTCCCGCCAGAACTCTAAAGAGTGACGGATGACGACTCTCTTTGGGGTTTCAATCCGCCTTCGCCAAACCAGAGACTAGGAGTTTAGAAAGGTGCGTTTTGCGGCGGCTATATTCTACATTCGCTGGTGGCCGGCCCGGAATAGGTTTGCTCCTCATGCGCCTCGTTCTCGGCACTGCACTGATCGTGCGTGCGAGTTCGGTGGTGTGGAGCGACCCTCCGATCACTACGACGGTTATGGCCGCATTTCTCAGTGGATTGGGACTTCTTTTGATCCCTGGTCTCTGGACGCCCATCGTAGGAGGGCTGATTGCTTTGCTCGAAGCCTGGGAGATGATCACGATACCTGGAGATAAGTGGGTCGCTCTTTTGCTGGTTACCATTGGCTGCGCTCTCGCCATGCTAGGGCCGGGCTTATGGTCAATCGATGCCCGCCTTTTCGGATGGAAGCGCGTGGAACCTTCCCCGCGCAAAATCAGCTCCAACTCCTGAAATCTTCCTTCTACCAACCACCGAACTTTCTGGCTTAAAGGAGGCTGCTACTTTCCCTCCCTAGAGTTTGCGATTTGCCCCGTAGTGGGGCTGTTTCCAAACGGAACTCGTTAGACAATTCGCTCATAAGAAAATTGGGCCCTGAATTCAAGCTCAATCAGAGACGGATTAAATGCGGGCTAAGGAGGAAGTCATGGCGCACGCGGCTATTGCTTTTACGGACCAGGGAGGCTTCACAGGAGAAAGCATAACGAACATCATCTGCCCCGCGGTGGACCACGGCTCAAACTTCGAACAGTTGAGATTCATGCAAGAAGACCTCAAGGCGGAGAAGGACAGGCTGCAACTGCTTCTAAATCTAGCCACCCAGGTTTCACCCGACATGGATCTTCAGCAGCTTCTTCGCACCGCGTCGGCAACAATCCGGTGTATGACCCAGTGCGATCTCATTGCGATTCATTTGCCTGATAAAGGAAACAGCTCGCTGCGACTCTTCACGTTTGACACTTGCAACGATGGTGATCAAGCCGTTCGTCAAGGTGACAACAGCGGCGAAACCGCCTGCGAAGCCTTCCGGACCAAGAGGCTGATGCTCACTCGTGAAGGAACGGGATACCTAATGCCACTCCTCAGGTGCAGCCGGATATTGGGAGTCTTGGAACTCAATTGGCGAAAAGAGCTTCCCCGAGAGATAGATTTCCTCAAACAAATCGCCGACCAGGTCGCAATGGCAATTGAAAATGCTTTTGCTTTTGCGGAAGTCAGACAGCTGAAGGAGCAGCTTTCGAGAGAAAAGCTGTATCTCGAAGACGAGATTCGAAGCGAGCACGGGTTTGAGGAAATCCTTGGTCGCAGTTCTGGAATCCGGGCTGCACTGCGAAACGTTGAACTCGTTGCCCCCACGGATTCGACGGTCCTGATCTGCGGCGAGACTGGTACGGGGAAGGAACTTATCGCACGTGCCATTCACGAGCGCAGCCCGCGCAGTTCGAAGCCATTCGTAAAGCTGAATTGTGCTGCGATACCAACAGGCCTGCTCGAGAGCGAACTTTTCGGCCACGAAAAGGGCGCGTATACCGGCGCGATTATGCAGCGGATCGGCCGGTTTGAATTAGCGAACCATGGCAGCGCGTTCTTGGACGAGATCGGGGAGATTTCGCTGGAGCTTCAGCCCAAGTTGCTGCGCGTACTGCAGGAACGCGAATTTGAACGCCTCGGAAGTGCGCGGACCATCAAGACCGACGCCCGGCTCATCGCGGCGACCAACCGGAATCTGGCGGCTTGCGTTCAAGAAGGTATATTTCGTGCCGACCTTTTCTATCGGCTCAATATCTTTCCTATCCACGTGCCCGCCCTCCGTGAACGTCGCGAAGACATTCCTTTGCTCGTGAGGCACTTTGCACAGCAGTGCGCCCGCCGGATGAATCGAACAATCGATGCGATTTCGTCAGAAACGATGGAAGCGCTGGTTCGGTACCCGTGGCCCGGAAATATCCGTGAGTTGCAGAATGTAATCGAGCGCTCTGTGATCCTTTCGCCGGGTCCGGTGCTCCGCGTGTCAATCGCCGCTCTGGCTTCTCATTGCATACCCGATCAGGAAGAAACAAGTGGCAGGACCCTCAAGGCAGCCGAACGCGAGCACATCATATCGATTTTGAAAGAAACAAAATGGGTTGTTGCTGGTCCGCAGGGAGCTGCTGCGCGGCTGGGAATGAAACGCTCAACGCTCCAGTTTCAAATGAAAAGACTCGGCATCGTTCGACCGTGGAAGCAGTGATATTCACCTGCCGTTGGCGGGCTCCAACTCGGCCTCGTGAGTGCTCTTTCTCAAGCGATTCTTTGCTAAAATCTCGGACCTTAGAGAATTGGTTTCTGCACTTTCCAGTCAGGAGCTATTTGTCTCTGCCATCTGGCGCGATTGGAAAGCTGCCGTTTGCGAGCGAGCCATGTGTGAGAACTGTCATCCGCTGCAGATCGGCTTACCCGCATTTCGCAAAGAGTTTGGTCGCCACGTCGAGTACCAACTGGCGGCGTAGCTCCGTGCGTTTCTCAGATCCGGCTGTGTTACGATCGAACATTCTTCGTGTGACCCTCAAGAACATAAAGTGGTCAGTGAATGCGCGATGTCAAATTCCGCTGCTATTTGGACAGGCGGGGTCCCTTTTCCATGGCCCGGGTATTAAATCGAGCGACTGCGCGTGCGACTTTCGCTGCTGGCATTCTGGTCGTTGGATCTTCTCCGAGCCAGCAATAAACCGCTTCAAAGGTGGCTCCAGCGATGCAGCGTGCCGCCACGATCGGGTTGTGCACGGAAAACAGGGTCGGAGCTGATTCAAAGATCTTTCGAAGTTCTTCTTCCTGACCGGACAAGATTGCACGACGCGTTGCGTCGAGACGCTTGCTCAAGCCTGAGGATTCGACGAGCAGCAAACGCGCTTGCTCGGGATTCTCCGCGAGAAACATGAACAACGCCTCTGCTCCTTGCGGGATCCGTTTCAGCGCATTGGGTTGAGTATGCTTTACGTCGTCGAACACTTTCGCAATGGCGACTCCAAGTTCCTCAAGAGCCCAATTAAAGAGATCTTCCTTATTGCGGAAGTACATGTAGAAGCTGCCGGTAGACACTTCGGCTTCGGCCACGATCATCGGCACAGTGGTGGCGTGATAGCCATGTTTCCCGAAAAGCCTGGTTGCGGTGTCGAGAATCAGACGGCGGCGAGCTTCTTTGCGTCCCTCAGTTGCCTCGGTCTTGCGGTACACCATATTCAGTTCAACCTCTTGATAATGCGAATGATATGTCATTTCTTAGTCTAGACAGAGACTGACTTCTCGTCCAGCCAGTTCTCTCAGTCCCACAGCGGCAAAACCGACGCTCTTAGTGAAGCGCATTGACAAAAGAATAGAACGATGTGTCCTTCTTTCATTAATGAACGATGCGTCATTCCTTGCATATATTCCCAGGGTCTTAGTAGCGCGAGCGATCGGCTCGCAATCGTCGCACACCGCGACAGCAAGGCACGCAGCAGCCAGAAGGAAAGGAGAATCACGATGAACAAAGCCGGGACAGTTGCCTGGGTCCGCCATCTTCGCGGCCATACTTTTGCCACACCAATCGTAGCGGCGCAATTCTCTGTACCGCCGCAGATAGGGCTCGAACCGCCACAAGGCGCGCTTCCCGCCAGAGACATCTCGGCCGAAGTCGAGAGGATGACCAAGCGTCACGGCCTATCTGAGGACAAAGCAAAGATCGTTCACGCAATCCTGGAAGAGCAGGCGCGGAAGGCGGACGACGTCGCGAAGGATAATTCACTCTCTCCCGAAGAAAAGGTCCACCGCATGTTGGCGATTAAGGATGAAGAAACAACGCGAGTGTCAGATGCACTGACACAAAGAAAGAAATATCTGGTAGATGTCCGCCCCGCGCCGCCGCCGGCGGGTTCGCCGGCCGAGGCGCCAACAGTGTCATCTCCAAACAAGCAGTGAATCGATGTTGCTGCCAATGTTATGCCGCTCCCGCTCGGCGAGTGACGGCCGCTGAAGTAAATGGGCCTCAAAATGCTTTTTATCTAAGTGGGACGGGATGTTTGAAGAATCCCTCCGGGCACATTGGATCCGCATATGTCTGTTTCTAAATGAGGACAGGTTGCGGAGAGGACTAATGAGAAAGATTGTGCCCATCGGGGAGCTGAATCAAGGCCAACATCCCGGTCCGGGAACCGAAATGTTGGCACAACAGAAAGGATATGTAATGAAACTCAGCAAGCTCCAGATAGCCTTACCAGCTTTCTTGTCCATGATCGCTTGCGCCTGCGCACAGGACGTCCACTATAACTATGACCGCGGCGCTAACTTTCAATCCTATAGGACTTACCAGTGGGTCGATCTTACAAGCAGTCCGAGCAGTCCCCCGAAGGTCGACGTCCCGGGCGGATTGCCAAATTTGCCGGTCGGCCCACCACCCAGGGCTGGCAGCACTGTCTCAGATGATCAGTTGCTTGACCAGGACATCAAGCGGGCGATCGATGCACAGCTCGCAGAGAAAGGTCTCACCAAGGTGGACAAGGGTGGGGACCTTCTGGTGGGATACCAGGCGCACGTCCGTGAGGAAAAGAACATAAACCTGTGGGGCTCGGGAACCAATGGCTTTTGGGGCGGAGGTCCATACTGGGGGGGCGGCTTCAGCTCGGTTCAAGGCCAGACTTCTACCGTTCCCATCGGGACGCTGGTGGTGGGCCTGTATGACCCTGCAAGAAAACAGTTGATCTGGCGCGGAGATGCCAGTAAGACCGTCGACCTCAAGAAAGATCCGAATAAAAACTACAACAACCTGCAAAAGGCGATGGTCAAGCTTTTCAAGAACTATCCGCCTCAGGCCGGTAAATAGCTGCGAGGGGCGAAAGAACAACTTCGCACTACGCGAACTGGACCCGTCCGCCGACACAGCCGGCGAGTCCCACTCAACGAGGAGGAGCAATGAGCGCACGCTTCTGGGACGTGTATCGAGATGTCCGATCTGTGATCCAAAGGCCGGACGACGCACTCTACATTCTTCACACATCCATTGGAGCGATTACGGTCCATAGGTTTGTTTATCGAGCAGAAGCAGGTGTCGTCTTCCTGCAGGGTACCGATGAGAACGGAAGGGAGCGCATCGCAGGCTTCTCCGAACAACAGCTCTCCTCATTTGCCTTTGAGATCCGGATGAAGTCAGCCGATAAGAACGGCCAGATCAGGTTCAATTCCAACTTAACCGAGAGCCTTTTCTAGACTCGGCAGCAAACGACTTTCGCTATGCCGTTTCCTATCTCGGCCAAATCAAGTAAAGGATGATATGTCATTTCTAAGTTTAATTTATGGGCGACTGAAGTATGGCTCGGTGCCTTGTGCCGGCAGAGCGGTGTCGGGGCCTATCCAGAGATGTTCAGTTGCCAAAGGACGAGTTATGAACCTTTCGCAGAAATTCGAGTTTCGTGGGCCGCTGAAGGCATTGCTGCTGGTCGCCAGCATTCCGCTCCCTCTGTGTTTTCTTGCAGGCTGCCGCCATGAGGCTATATTGGCAGCGGACCAGCCGGTTGCAGTGCGTCTGCGCGCGCCCAACCATTTGCAGGAGCCTGTCTCCGTTGCCGCCAGCGGCTCCGTGGAGGCCAATCTCACGGCACTGACAGGGTTTCAGGTGGGGGGCCGAGTCGCGCGTGTGTATGTCGAAGAAGGTCAGTTCGTGAAGAAGGGTCAGATCCTGGCTGAACTCGATGTTACGGATTACCGCAATGCCTACGACTCCGCGTCGGGGCAGGCCGCTGCCGCGCGAGCTGCGGCCCTGCAGGCGCAGAACGGCGTGCGGACACAGGAACTGGAGCAGGCGCGGGTCGACTTCGAGCGGGCACGCGATGAATACCAGCGACAGAAGTACCTCTACACCATCAGAGCCTGCCGGCGCTGGACTTTCACAAGGTCGAGGCCGTGTACCTCGACGCCGAGCAGCGTTACAAGATGGCGCAAGAGGGCACTCGCTTTGAAGAAAAAGACGCTTCAATTGCCAGGCAGCACGCGGCAGAAGCGGACTTCAGCCAGGCCAGAAAGCGTTTGAGCGATTGCCAGCTTCGCGCGCCGATCAGCGGTTTCATCGGCATGAAGAAAGTCGATGTGGGTGACACCGTCGAGGTCGGAAACCCGGTGTTTTCGGTTCTCGATCTCGATCCCGTGAAGGTGCGGGTCGGCGTTCCCGAAGCCCAGATCGCCAAGGTACGGGAAGGAGCTCGCGCCGTTGTGACCATCCCATCGCTGGATGGACGAAGCTTCGAAGGCAAGGTAGAAGCAGTTGGAGTCTCTGCGGATTCCACCTCGCGCACGTTCACGACGAAAATCGCGGTGCCGAATCCCGAGCATGTTCTTCGCTCCGGCATGATCACCGAGTCACGGGTCTACAGTTCGGCGACGATCAATGTTCTCACCGTGCCGGCAGCTGCCGTAGTTCGCGACTCGCGCGGGTTACTCTCGCTTACGTCTACGACAACACACGGCAGCGGGTATTCGGGCGCCGGATTGAGGTGGGAGATCTGGTCGAGGGAGAGGTCGAGATCAGGAGCGGTCTGCGGCCCTCCGATCAACTCGTAATTGCGGGCCAGGAGAATGTGCACGAGGGCTCTCCGGTCACGGTCATTGGAGGCGCGCAATGAACCCGGTTCGCCTCTCGCTTCGCTACCGCCAGGTCACCCTGATTCTGATCGGCATGTTGTTCCTTGCCGGCGTAGTGGCATTCCTGAACATGCCCCGCCGCGAAGATCCCCACATCACCATTCGCACTGGTCTTGTTATCGCCCAGTTCCCGGGCGCAACCGCTGAGCAGGTCGAAGACCAGGTTACGCGCAAGATCGAAGAGCGCCTGTTTCGCTTTGCCGAGGTACGCCGGGAGAAAACGTACTCCACGACCCGCAATGGACTGGTTGTCATCAACGTGGAACTAAACAAGTCGGTGAAAAACTCCGACGAGTTCTGGTCCAAGCTGCGTTTGGACATGGCACAACTGAAGCAGACTGAATTGCCGGACAGGGTTCGCGGCCCCATCGTGGACTCCGACTTCGGAGACACGGTGGCCGTGCTCATCGCGGTAAAGGGCAATTCCTACGGTTACCGCGATCTCACTGACTACGCGAAGCGCGTGGAAGCTGCGATCCGCACCATCCCTGCGGTCTCGAAGATCAAGCGCATCGGCGATCAGAAGGAGAGCATTGAGATCAGCACGTCGCGGGAGAAGCTGTCGCAGTACGGCGTCAACCCACAGAATGTATCGCAGGCCCTTCAAGGCAGAAACACGATCGAATACGCCGGCCGCGTGCCTTCCGGTGACGCCAAGGTGAAGATCGAGGCCAGCGCCTCGTTCCAGACCGAAGATCAGATCCGCCACATCATGGTTGATGTTTCGCAGTCCGGACAGCCGGTGTATCTGGGGGACATCACCAGCGTCGACCGTGTCTACAAAGACCCGACCGATTATGCGCGGATTGGCGGTGATCCGACAATCCTGCTCTCGGTCGAGATGCACGAGGGCAACAACATCGTCCAGTTTGGCAAGGACCTGCATGAAAAGCTTGCGCAAGTTAAGGCCCTGCTTCCTCCCGATGTTCAGCTTGAATTCGTCGCCGATCAGCCGCGTATTGTCTCGGAGCGGATCAGCGACTTCTTTCGCGAATTCGGGATCGCCATTATCTCCGTCGTGCTCGTGACGATGGTGCTGCTGCCCATGCGAGTCGCTCTTGTTGCAGCGGTCGCGATTCCCGTCACGATTTCCTTGACATTCGGCATGCTCAATGCCGCCGGCATCGAACTCCACCAGGTGTCGATTGCCGCATTAATTGTTGTTCTGGGCATGGTTGTCGATGACGCGATTGTCATAGCGGACAATTACGTTGAGCTGCTCGACCACGGGGTTCCGCCGGCGGATGCTTCCTGGAGATCGGCAACGGAGATGGCCGTTCCGGTGCTTACCGCGACCCTGACCATCATCTCGTCTTTCCTGCCTTTGCTGCTGCTCAGCGGAACGACCGGGGAATTTATCCGCGCGTTGCCCTTGACGGTTGCAATCTCGCTGAGCGTGTCGTTTGTAGTTGCAATGATGCTGACGCCGATAACAGCCGGATTCTTTATCCGCAAGGGCCTGCATGATCACAGTGCCGACTCGGCCAACAAGAAGCCGACGCTGCTTGACCACATGCAACGCGACTACAACCTGCTCATCACCTGGGCAATGCAGCATCGCACCAAGGTATTGATTGCGGCGGGGGTGATTCTAGTCATCGGCATCGGCATCTTCACCAGGGTTCCCCAGCAATTCTTCCCCCTGGCCGAGCGAGACCAGTTCATCATGGACGTCTGGCTTCCGGAAGGCTCGCGCATTGAGGCTGTGGACGCCGCGGTGCAGCGGATCGAAAACACACTGCGCCGGAACCCGGAAGTCCGCAGCTACACGAGTTTCTTCGGCCAGAGTTCCCCGCGGTTCTACTACAACGTTAACCCCGTTCCGACTGCGACCAACTATGCCCAGATTCTGGTCAATACCCACAGTATCAAGGGAACCACGAAGCTGGTAAAGGAACTGCGCGGCGAACTTCCCGCGATAGCGCCCGAAGCGAAAGTATTCGTGAAGGAGCTGCAGCAGGGCGACCAGATGGAAGCTCCCGTGGAAGTTCGCATCGTCGGAGACGATCTGATGACGCTCCGCTCATTCGGCGATCAGGTTCAGAATATCCTCTCTCACACTCCAGGAGCGGCCTACATTCACACGGATTGGCATGAAGACAACCTGCTGGCCGATGTGAATCTTCGCCAGGAGGTCGCGAACCGTCTCGGATTTACGAACTCCAGCATTGCCCAGCAACTGGCCGGTAACTTCGATGGCGAAACCGTGACCACGTTCTGGGAAGGCGATCGCGCTATCGATGTTGACCTGCGCCTCAACCCCGATCAACGGCAGACATTCCAGAACGTCTCCGATACTTATGTGCTCTCTTCCGTAACCGGTGCGCGAGTGCCGGTGAGCGCGGTCGCGTCGCTCCTGGCGGACTGGCATCCGGGCAGGATCGTGCGGCGCAACGGAGTTCGCACTCTCACTGTGCGCGCATTTCCGGCCGATGGCTATCTTTCCAGCCAGGTCCTTGCGGTTGCGCAAAAGCAGATCGCAAAGCTGCCGCTACCCGCCGGTTACCGAATTGAATACGGCGGCGAGTATGAGAATCAGAACGAAACCTTCGTGGAGATGAAGCATGCCTTGTTCATCAGCCTGATTGCGATCTTTCTCATCCTCCTCTTCCAATTCTGTACGCTCTCGGACACACTCATCGTGATCGCGGCCATACCGCTCGCCATTCCAGGCGCTGCCCTCGGCCTTTTCATTACTCAAAACCCTTTCGGCTTTACCGCTTTTATCGGGGTCATCAGCCTCGGCGGTCTGGTCGTGCGCAACTCCATCATCCTGGTCGATTACATCCATGAGCGGATGAAGAGTGGTGTACCCCTCGAGGAGGCAACGCTGGAAGCTGGTGAGCGGCGTCTCCGTCCCATTTTTCTGACCACTATGGCTGCGGCCGTAGGTGTTACGCCCATGATCATCTCCCGCTCGAGCCTGTGGTCGCCACTGGCCAGCGTGATCGCATTTGGATTGATTGTGTCCATGTTCTTTACCCTCATCGTAATTCCGGTGCTGTTCGTCGTGGTGAACAGGAAAGAGCAACTCACGACGGCCGCCAAAGAGCTAGTCAAGCCAGCCGCAGTGACGGGAGCCATGCTTGCTCTCCTCCTGTTTTCGATTCCCGCGCATGCACAGGAAATGACGATCACCCTGGACGAAGCTCGGGGGATGGCGATGGAGAGGAACTCGAGCGTGCGGATAGCAGAGCAGAAAGAGAAGGAGGCAGATGCCCGACTTACAAAGGCTCGGGCCGATTATTTTCCAACAATCACAAACCAGAGCTATGCGATCCACACCTCGCAGACCGAATTCATGACTATCCCTCAGGGATCGATGGGCACGTATGCCAGTACCGGCCCGATTCCCACCAACGACGTCAAAATCAAACTCGGCGAACAGAACTTCGGCGTAATGACAACCACCGCGGAGCAGCCCGTTACGCAAATGTTCTTCAAGATTCGCTCGGATGTGAAATCGGCAGAGGCCGAGGCTCGCATCGCCCACAGCGATCTGGACCGGTCGCGCAATGAAGTGTCGTTGAAAGTTAAGAAGGTCTACTACCAATTGCTCTCCGCTCAGCAGCGCAAGATCGCGGACGAACTGCGCATCGAGGCGAGCGAACAGCAATTGCAAGAGGCAAGAACATCAGTAGAAGGCGGCGTCGTGCTTCAGGTGAAAGTCCTGGAAAACGACGCGCAGATCGCAGAGGCCCGAAACGAGCTCGGGCAAATTGAAGATGACATCGCAGACATGCGAAACACATTCAATGATCTCGTTGGGCTTCCGCTGAGCACGAGGACGCAACTCGTCGAGCCGGTTGAGCAGACCGAGGCAACCGTAGTACTCATCGCTGCCCCGGCGGATCCCGAGAGGCAGGCGCTGGGGCACAATCCCGAGCTGCTTTCGGCGCGTGAGGGACTGGCGAAGGCGCACGCGGACCTGAATGCGGCGAAGTCGGAATACATTCCCAACATCTCCGTTTTTGGACAGTACGTTTATCAGAACGGAGCGCCGCTGCTGCCTCAAAGCTCAGGTGCGGCCGGGGTGCGCATGAACTGGACGATCTCGGAATTCGGCAAACGAATCGGAAAAGTCCGCGAGCGAAAGTCGGAGGTCGTGGAGGCTGAACAAAACCTTCAGGCTACCGAGAACAGAGTGCGCATGGACTTCGAGTCAGAGGTTCGCAAAATTCGTCGTTCCGAGACCAGCCTCGAGGCAGCGCGCAGGAACGTTGCAACCCGAACTGAGATTGTCCGCATCCGGGGCGACGAGGTCGAAGCGAAAACCGCGAATCTGAGCACACTGAAAGAGGCACAGGCACAACTCGCCGACGCCAAGGCACAGCTCTGTGACGCCGAGATGCAGCGGGCCGTCGCTCAGGCTGAACTGGCAAGAACCGCTGGACGGCTGTGACAAGGCAGACCGACGGTTTTCGGATGGTAGGCAATAACTTCAATGAGTTTGGAAAGGAGAGATTCTGATGAACACCAAAGGCATGATCGCGCACGAAGTCATTCAAGGAGCCCCAAGAACACCCGAGGAGTGGCGTGTTTCAGAACTACTCAAACAGTACGGATGCGGCCCGATCGGTTTTGTCGGCTCAGAAAACGCCTTTTACGAGCGGCACCTGGTCTTCGATCGCATTATCAACCCGCGGGTTGCAACAGCGAGAGAGCGTTTTGAGGCGTTTTCACATTCCATTCGAGACATCCTTGCCCAACGCTGGGTACTGACCAGGAGCACCTATAACAGTCTCAATCCCAAACGCGTCTATTACCTCTCCATGGAGTTTCTCATTGGCCGTTCGCTGACGAACAACATAGCAAACCTCTTGCTCAGCCCATTAGTTCAACACGCGGTAAAGGAAAAGGGGCTCGATTGGCTCGAGTTGATTGAAGAAGAGCCAGATGCCGGACTCGGCAACGGAGGGCTGGGGCGGCTCGCGGCGTGTTTCCTGGATTCTATGGCCACAATGGAATTGCCGGCTGTGGGCTACGGGTTGCGGTACGAGTATGGGATGTTCAAGCAATCCATTGTGAACGGGTGGCAAAAGGAGAATCCGGACAATTGGATCCGCAGCGGCGACCCCTGGGAGGTCGCGCGCCCCACCGAGATGGTGGAAGTGAAGTTAGGTTGCACGTTTAAGTTAGTCGCAGGCAGTTTTCAGGTTCTACGTGGTCAGCCATCAAACCTGATCGGCATTCCTTTTGATCGACCGGTCGTGGGGTACGGAGGAAAAACGATCAACACCCTCCGGCTGTGGGCCGCAGCGGCACCGGACTACTTCAATTTCGAGGAATTTGGGGCCGGTGGATTTGCAGGAGCGGTGGAAGAGACGCTTGAGGCGGAGTCCCTGACCCGCGTATTGTATCCCGACGACTCAACCATGGCTGGGCAAGGCCTGCGATTCTTCCAAGAATATTTCCTGGTGGCCTGTTCACTCGCTGACATTGTACGTCGATTCCGGCGGTTTAATAAGGACTGGGACGAGCTGCCGGAAAAGGCTGCGATCCAGCTTAACGATACGCATCCCTCGTTGGCTGTCCCCGAGCTGATGCGAATCTTGGTGGACGAGGCCCACCTGGGTTGGGACCAGGCGTGGGATTTGACTCGGAAGACGCTTGCATATACCAATCACACCTTGCTGCCTGAAGCGCTCGAGAAGTGGCCCGTCGAGTTGTTTGAAATACTCATCCCGCGCCATTTGCAAATCATTTATGAGATCAACCGTCGCCTGATGGATGAGGTGCGCCACCGCTTCCCCGGCGATGAAGGACGGGAAACGCGCGTGAGCCTTATTGAAGATGGCAGCCAGCTTAAGGTCCGCATGGCGCACCTGGCAATCGTTGGCTCGCACAGCACAAACGGCGTCGCCGCAGTGCACTCAAAGCTTCTGCGGACGACCACGGTCAGGGACCTGGCCGAGATGTACCCGCGGCGCTTCAACAACAAAACGAACGGCGTCACGCCCCGGCGTTGGTTGCTACTCTGCAATCCTGAGCTTTCCGGACTAATCACAAATGCCATTGGCGAGGGCTGGATCACGGACTTGAACCATCTAAGCAGGTTGAAAGTGCTAGCCGATGATGCCGGCTTTCGTGACGCATTTCTCGCGTCCAAACGCGAAGCCAAAGTGCGGTTTACCGATTGGCTAAGGTCCTCATCGGGAGTAAACGTCGATCCTGACACGATATTCGACTGCCAGATCAAGCGAATCCATGAATACAAGCGGCAACTGCTGAACGCGTTGAGGATTGTAGTGGTCTATAACCGCCTCCGAGAGAATCCCAACCTTGCAACAGTGCCGCGGACCTTTTTCTTTGCGGGTAAAGCTGCCCCCGCTTACCGGCTGGCCAAGCTGATCATCAAGTTCATCAATAACCTCGCCGGCACGATCGATAGCGATCCCGCTGTTCGCGACAAAATCAAGGTTGTCTTCCTGCCTGAGTACAACGTTTCTCTCGCAGAACGCTTGATCCCGGCGAGCGATGTCTCGAATCAAATCTCCACGGCCGGATATGAGGCGAGTGGGACAAGCAACATGAAGTTCATGATGAACGGGGTGCTCACAGTTGGAACTCGCGATGGCGCAAACATAGAGATGGCGGAGGAAGCCGGCGAAGAGAATCTATTTATGTTCGGCCTTACTGTCGAGCAAGTCGAGAACAGCCGGAGCTGGTACAACTCGCACTGGCATTACGATAATGAACCGGAGACGCGAGCTGCTCTGGATCTGATTTTTTCCGATTATTTCAGCCGAAATGAACCGGGAATCTTCACCCCAATACGCGATTGCCTTCTGACGAACGGCGATCACTATATGCATCTGGCGGACCTCACCTCCTACTGCCAGGCGCAAGAGGCGGTTAGCGCACTATACGCAACACCGGAGACATGGGCGGCCAAGGCAATCCGGAATATATCGAGCTCCGGAAAATTTTCCAGCGACCGCACCATCGCTGAATACGCAGGCGAAATATGGAACGTACAGTCATGTCCAGTGCCAGAGAATGGGTAAGGGAAAAACCGCTTCCGGCCGCCCCCACGACGGGCCGTAGCTTGCCAATTGGTGCCACGCTAGTCAGCGGCGGCGCTAACTTCTCAGTCTTCTCCCGGAGTGCGGAGCGGATCGAACTGCTGTTTTTCGACCGGGTCGAGGATGCTCGACCTTCGCGCGTCATCCCCATCGATCCATTCACCAACCGTACCTATCACTATTGGCACGTATTCGGACCCGGCGTGGAGTTTGGCCAGATCTACGGATTTCGAGCCCACGGGCCGTATGAGCCAGATCGGGGTCTAAGGTTCGATCCATCAAAGCTATTGCTCGACCCATACGGCCGGTCCGTTGCCGTCCGAAAAACTATAGCCGTGAAGCAGCGCGTCTCAAGGGCGACAACTCCGCAACGGCTATGAAGAGCGTGGTTACGGAGCCGCAGGCGTATGACTGGCAAGGTGACGTGCCTCTAAATCGACCGTGGTCACGCACGATCATCTACGAGATGCATGTGCGCGGCTTTACCGCACATCCCAGCTCAGGGGTGGCGGAATCGAAACGGGGAACGTACGCAGGGCTAGTCGAGAAGATCCCCTACCTTCAGCAATTGGGTATTACCGCGGTCGAGCTGCTTCCCGTGTTTCAGTTCGATGCACAGGATGCCCCTGCATGCCTCACGAACTACTGGGGCTATTCACCGGTATCATTTTTTGCCCCGCACCAGGCATACAGCTCCCGTCAGGAACCGCTTGGAGCGCTGGATGAATTTCGGGATATGGTGAAGGCGATGCACCGGGCCGGTATCGAAGTCATTCTCGATGTCGTGTTCAATCACACGGCGGAAGGCGGACACGATGGACCAACGCAGTGTTTCCGCGGACTGGATAATCCCACTTACTACGTTCTGTCTGAAGAGCACTCACAGTACGCGAACTTCACCGGCACAGGAAACACACTGAATGCGAATCATCCAGTCGTACGGTACATGATTGTGGACGGTCTCCGTTACTGGGTGAATGAGATGCATGTGGATGGGTTCCGCTTCGATCTTGCGTCCATCCTTTCGCGCGACTCGACGGGCGCCCTGATGTCGAGTCCTCCGGTGCTTTGGGACATCGAGTCCGACGCGGCACTGGCCGGTACGAAGATGATCGCGGAGGCCTGGGACGCGGCAGGACTTTATCAGGTCGGCAGTTTCCCGGGAGACAGTTGGAAGGAGTGGAACGACCGATCTCGCGATGATATACGCGACTTCTTCCGGGGCGCGAATGATTCGGTGGGGCGCGTAGCGGATCGTCTGCTTGGCAGCCCCAGCATTTATGGTTGGAGGGACCGCGAAGTCGAGGAGAGTATCAATTTCGTTACGTGCCACGATGGATTTACGCTGAACGACCTCGACTCCTACAACTACATGCACAACGAAGAAAACGGCGAAGGCAATCGCGACGGACGTGACGACTTCCTAAGCTGGAACTGCGGCTTTGAAGGTCCGACAGACGATCCCGAAATCGAGGCTCTCCGCAATCGGCAGGTGAAGAACCTTTTCACGGCAGTCATACTGGCTGCAGGTGTACCCATGTTCGTTATGGGCGACGAGGTGCGGCGTAGTCAAGGTGGCAATAATAATGTCTACTGCCAGGATAATGATACGAGCTGGTTCGACTGGAATCTACTGTCCAAACATGCCGATCTCCTCCGGTTTGTGAAGTTGCTGATTGAGCGCCGTATGATGCGCGACGTGGAACATGAACGCCACCGCGTGAGTTTGAGCCTGGTTCTCCGCGAACAAAAACTTGCCTGGCACGGCGTGAAACTCAATCAGCCGGATTGGTCTTCTTTCTCGCACAGCATCGCAATCGGCGGGGAACCGAAGAGCGAACGGGTATTGGCGCACATCATCTTCAATGCGTATCGGAAAGCTCTCGAGTTCGAACTTCCGATATTGAAGGAGGGTAGAGAAAAATGGCGGCGGTGGATTGATACTGCACTGGATCCTCCGCATGAGATTTCCGAATGGAATACGGAGGAACCAGTTCTGGGGACAACATATCGTGCTGGCGCAAGGTCGGTAGTGGTGCTCCTTGCTGGTGAGGGACGAACGGCGGGCATTTCAGATGGAGTTCAATCGACGCCCGCGGAACCTTCCTCGCGCCAGGAATGTGTTTCCGCCAGCTCATTCGGGCACTGTTGCATTAACTTTTCTTGCACAACCTGTAGCGGTCCGACCGTGATCAGTCACCCTATTACTTGTATGCTGATTGCCTAATTTCGAGTTAATGCAACAGTGCCGAGATGAGACGGGGGGTGACCGAAGCGTGGACGAAGTGGTGTGGTTTGGTTTCCGATCACTTTGCGACGCAGGTGTGCCCAGCAGCCCACACATGATCTCGTTGCCGGCTACCACGCCGTTGCATCCTCCGTAGGCACGTTTGTACTGGAAGATACGGTCTAGCTCGATGCCCCATGCGGCGATTGGGAGCGTGGCGAAGTTCGTCAGAACGTTTTTTCTACACGTTCCTCAATATCAGCGGCATTCTGGTTGGAGTGTTCTCATGGCTGTGGGAGGCTGGGTTATCAGCTGTCGACCGATCTCCGAGGGCCTGGGTGTGTTTTTAGCTGTACCGACGTGCGAAAGGACCGATTTAACCTGCCGCGTGACAGCAGGAGTAATTCGGTCAGCATTTGCCGGGCGAAGTGCGCACGACGAGAGCCGAGTGCCGCGCGATCGTAGGTTGTCCATCAACTTTCGGTAGACTGTGAGCACAATGATCTGGAGAAGATGGAATGCGTTGCTGTGCGTCGTGCTTCAGGCAGCATTCATCATTCCCTCTCGCGGGCAGGCGCACAGTATGGCTCCGCCGCCGCCGCCTGGAGCCAAAACACTCACCTGCAAAGGAAGGGTGATTCCGCAACTTGAGGATGTTACGAGCAAGTCGCGGATTCGATTCACACATCTCGCGGCCCCCGAGAAAAAATACATTGTAGAGTCCATGGGCGGCGGCGTACTTATTCTGGACTACGATCGGGATGGCTGGCCGGATATCTATTTTACGAATGCCCCAACCGTCCAGATGATGCTACAAGGTCAAAAAGCATCGGGCGCCCTCTTTCACAACAATGGCGATGGCACGTTTTCAGATGTAACGGCCAAGGCCGGCATTGCGAATCCCGGCTTTGCCATGGGTGGAGCTCTAGGTGATTACAACAACGATGGATGGCCGGACATCTACGTGACGGCACTGGGAGGAAATGTACTTTACCGGAACAATGGAGATGGCACCTTTACCAACGTGACATCTAAGGCGGGGGTTGCGGACGGCCGCTGGTCGACGGGAGCGGCTTTCGGCGACTACGATGGCGACGGCTACGCCGATTTGATGGTGACTAACTACGTGGATTTCAAGCTCGGCGACCTGCCCGGTTTCGGCAGCAGCCCTACCTGCAAGTACCGCGGCATCGATGTTCAATGCGGACCTCGCGGCCTGAAAGGAGCGGGAGATGCTCTCTTTCATAACAATGGCAACGGAACATTCACGGATGTCAGTAAGCGTGCGGGAGTTGACGACCCCGGCGGCTACTATGGTCTGGGCGTAGTATGGAGCGACTTCGACAACGATGGGCTGCCGGACATCTACGTCGCCAACGACTCCACTCCAAACTTCCTCTATCACAACGAAGGAAAGGGCAAGTTTGCAGAAATCGGTCTGGAATCGGGAACAGCAGTCAGCGCAGATGGTTCCGAACAAGGCTCTATGGGACTGGCAATCGGCGACTATAACCACACGGGTCGTTTTTCCATCTATGTCACCAACTTTGCCGACGAATACAACACGCTCTATCGAAACGACGGCAAGCTGAATTTTCAGGATGTCTCCTACGACGCCGGCGTCGCACTTGCCTCCTTGCCATGGCTCAAATGGGGAGATGCATTTTTCGACCTGGACAATGATGGATGGCTCGATTTAATTGCAGTCAACGGTCAGGTCTATCCGCAGGTGGACTCACTGCCGTCAGGGGCGAGGTATCGGCAGCCCAAGAACCTCTTCATGAACGAGAGAAATGGGACCTTCTGCGATGCGAGTGCGCAGGCCGGAGCCGCGCTGATCGAACCACGCGTCAGCCGCGGACTCGCAGTCGCGGATTTGGACAATGATGGCAATCTGGACCTTGTTGTTGAAGACCTGGACGGTTCACCCATGGTACTGCATAACAACGGCAGCGCCGATGCTCATTGGGTAAGCTTCGAGTTGGCGGGCACCAAAAGCAATCGATTGGCGCTGGGAGCGCGCATCACAGTGGTCGCCGGCGGCATGACGCAAACCGATGAAGTACGCAGCGGAGGCAGTTATCTTTCCCAAAGCGATTTGCGTGTGCACTTTGGACTTGCGAAGACAACAAAAATTGATTTAGTCGAGTTCCTCTGGCCATCAGGAAAGACAGAGAAGATAACAAACCTTGCAGTCGATCGCTTTTATTCCGTTCTGGAAGGATCCGGTCTGGTGGAGGCAAAGCGCATTCGGCCCCTCGCGCATAAATAACAGCTGGCTGCATCCATTCAGTGGTCAACGGGTGCGACGGTGGACTCGCGAACAATGAGTTCCGGTTGGAGCGTCAGGGCATTTGAATTCGGTCGAGCAGTACTTCTGCTCCCATCATTTCCAATTTGAGGAAGCGGTTCGGCTCGTCCCGTTTTAAACATTTCCCCTGATTAGCGAACAATGACCATCTTTACCGTGATCCAGGAAAAGCATCTTGCAGGAAGCTCATCTGCAGCCAAAACCTCTGTAAATGATTTCCTCTAGGGTAGTATCCCCTTCAAAAAAGATGACTTAGATTTCCCACTTGACAGTTGCCCAGGAGGTGATGGTTAATGCCTCGCTGTATTCCTACAGAAGCGCTTCTGCAGCGCTTTAATCAACGTCCAGCCGGGGCCTTCGGTTGGAATGATCCCGAGCATGGATTGCAAGGAATTGTAACTTTTTGAGTAAGTCGGATCTGGGTACGGCATTTCAAAGCCACTACCAGTGTGGCGCTGTGCAGAACACTGGAGGCAATGACAATGAAGAGGCGAGGTAATTGGTTCTTATTTCTGACAATAGCAATAACCATTCTTCTTACGGGTCAAAGCTATGGCCAGGTAACGACAGGATCGATCAGCGGAACGGTCACAGATTCGTCTGGGGCGTACGTGGCGAACGCAACGATTATCGTGAGTAGCCCCACTACTGGACTGAGCCGCACGGTATCCGCCAATAATGAGGGACAGTACTCAGTAGAAGAGTTGCCCTCTGGCGGTTACGAGGTGACCGTCAAGGTTCCAAACTACAAAGAAGCGATCGTAAAGGGGGTCAACGTTCAGGTAGCGACAAACGCCACTGTGAATGCTGAACTTCAAATCGGGAGTGTATCCGAGACGGTCACGGTGGAGGCAGATGCGGTCCAGGTGCAGACCGAAAGCGGAGCGATTGGAAATGTGATTGACGGTGGCCAGGTCAAACAACTGCCCCTTAATGGCCGCAGCTTCGTGGAACTGACCCAGTTGCAGCCCGGCGTCTCTGCTGCCAACAACTTTGACACAAAGAACAAAGGATTGCAGGGAGGCGTGGACATGTCCGTTAACGGCAACCCTACAACCAACAATCTATTCTTGATCGATGGTGTCAACAACAACGATACCGGCTCCAATCGCACCATTCTTATCTATCCGTCAAACGAAGCAATCGCAGAGTTCAAGTTCGTCACAAACTCGTATGGTGCGGAATACGGGCAGGCCTCTGGCGGTATTATCAGCATCGTCACTCGTAACGGAACGAATCAGTTTCATGGCAGCGTTTTCTACAGCGGCCGCAACGATGCCCTCTCCGCCTACACCTATTTCGCGCGGCAAAACGCAGGCAAGGGTCTTCCGCTGGATGGCAAAGATAAACTCCGCCGCAATGACTGGGGCTACTCGATCGGTGGACCGGTCTTGAAAGATAAGCTGTTCTTCTTCTGGAGCCAGGAGTGGAATCGCGAAATCCGCGGACGTACAGTGGGCGCCTGTGTTCCCAGTGCCGCCGAGCGTGCAGGTGACTTCACAAATCTTTCCTGCAGCGGCGCAGCGGCACCCAATATACCGGCCCAGTTTCAGGTACCCGGAAACCCGCGTGCTTTAAACGCCGTCGATCCGTCTGCCGCCACCGTCCTCCAAGTGATGCCCTTACCCAATTTGAGCACGCTCAACAGTCAGGGGCGGAACTGGCAGGTATCGCTGCCCACGGCGCTCTACTGGCGTGAGGAAAATGTCCGCGTCGACTATAACCTGACGCCTCGCAATGCGATCATGGGACGCTACACACAGGACACCTGGAACAACCCTTCCTATAACGCGGGTTACTGGGGCGACGATCCATATCCGGCATTGGACAGCAGCTGGTCACAACCTTCAAAGTCGATCGTAGGACGCTGGACAGCCACCATCAGCAACACCTTTGTGAACGCGGTCTCCTTCCAGTATTCAAACAACCGTATCAGTATCACTCCTGGTGGTACCAATCCTGAGCTCCTGCCGCAGATATCTGCCGCTATTCAGCCCCTGTACTCGAACTCGATCAAGCGCTCGTCTGTTGGCATCCCGCAGGTGAACCTCGGGGTCTATAGCGGCAGTGGTGGTGATACCATCCAGATGATCGCCCCCTGGCAGAACCAGCTAAACCTCTATACCCTCCAGGACAACGTGTCGAAGGTCTGGAATCGTCATACCCTGAAATTCGGCATCTTGTTCGACTGGAACGGCAAAGATGAAGACACGGGGCCTGCCAGTTCAGAGCGTCCGATCGTGAACACCGCAGATACGAATGTCGCATCAACCGCGGGAGGATTCGCCACCGGAAACAACCTAGCCAATTTCCTTGTTCCAAGGAACGTATTCAACATCAATGAGACCTCCACGAACGTACGTGCAGAGTTGCGCTGGCGTGACTACGAGTTTTATGTCATGGATAGCATCAAGATCACACCACGCTTGACGCTGGAGGCCGGTGTCCGCTACTCCTACATGACGCCAACCTTCCAGCCGAATAATCAATTAACTAATTTCCAGCCCTCGCTTTATGATCCGTCTAAGCCCGCCAGTGATGCCTGCAACGGTCTTTGGATCGTGAAGGGCTCAGACCCCTGCGGAACGGCGAACACGCAGTTTGGTACTGCGTTCAGCACAGGCGTTGTCGGACCCAACAAGTATCTGGTCGACGTCAACAAGCACCTTTTTGCGCCTCGTGTAGGCGTCGCTTGGGACGTATTTGGTGACGCACGCACAGCAGTAAGATTCGGGGCAGGTCAGTTCTTCCAGCGCGAGCGCGTATCTCGCTATACGTTGGTGTCAAACGCTCCCTTCGCGCTGAACGCCAGCGGCATTCCGCGTACTCTCGACGGTGCTACCCCAGCGGCTGTACAGGGCACAGCAAGTCCAGCCGGTGGCTTCGACCCTAGAGCTCTGGTGCCAAATTCCTGGCAGTGGAACGCCACAGTGGAGCAGACACTGGCGAGGAACAGTGTCCTCTCCATCAGCTACGTCGGTAATCGCGGAATCCATCTCACATCCAGCTACGACATCAATCAGGTTCCACAACAAAACTGGTTGGCGGCGTCGTTCGCGAGTGGGAGTGCCGTGAACGCATTCCGCCCCTACTCAAAGTACGGCACGCTGACATGGTGGGCACACGACGGCAACTCCAACTACAACGGCCTCCAGGTGATGCTCAGATCTCGGGTCAAAGACCTGCAATTATCGGCCGCTTATACCTGGTCGCACTCCATCGCCGATATCGTCTTGGATGACTCAAGCGGCGGTCTCGGAGATCAGACTCGCACCTACTTTCCTAATCCGCGGCTAGATCGCGGCAATGGAAATACCAATCGGCCGAACGTCTTTGTTGCCAATGCCATTTATTATTTGCCGCAGTTGAAAGGATCAAGCCGCCTGGTCCGAAACACCCTCGGCGGATGGGAACTGACTGGCATTACCACTGCCGCAAGCGGCAATTCATTTACGATCTACCAGAGCACATCTCTATCTGAAAACACCGCAAATCTCGCCTTCCAGCCACTACCTGGACAGTCGCTCAGCTCAGTGACCCAAACCGGCTATATCAATCCGTTGCGTCCGCTTACCACCGGGGAAAGCTGCACTGCCAATCAGAACGGCAGCCAGATCATTAACCCGAATGCTTTCACCATGGTTGGATATGTCATCGGGACCATACCGGCCAATACAGAGCCTCGCGGCTTCTGCGGTGGACCCAAGTTCGTGAACACAGACTTTTCCGTGAACAAGAACTGGAAGATCTTCAAGGAGCGGGCGACAATTCAATTCCGCATGGACTTTTTCGATATCTTCAACCATGCCAACTTCAACGCCGACAACGGCAGCTTCTCTCCGTTCTCTCAGGTGAACTGCGGCGCGCGAACTGCAGGAGGTTACGCCCCATGCAGCCCGACGAACAACGTGGTGACCTCCGCCCCCATACAAGCTGGCTTCGGGAACTCCGGCGCAACAATAGGCAACGCAGCACGCCAGCTGCAGTATGGGCTTCGCATCGACTTTTAACCTTTAGCCGCTAGAACATTTCAAGCCGGCAGGGACTGCAAGATAGCAGCCCTGCCGTTTTCCTTTCTTGTCCTTCTAGAATAGGACCGCATCATTTATGGCCTGCATCTCTCTTCCATTCCGCTGCGAACATGCAGATCGCCACTTCTACGGCCCCACGTTGATGGCAGCGGCAATAGCTGTCGCACTTTGCCTAAATCCAGATTGGCATTTGGCAATAGCCCAAACACCGTCTGGTACCTCACAGAACCATCGATCAAGCGCAGCCGAGCAAGACACTGCACAACTCGAACAACGGCAGGCAGCGCAACGGGCTGCGGTGCAATCTGGCGATCCCCAGGCAATTGAAGATTCGACCCGCTCCCTATCGGCATTTGCGCTGCATGCAATGGCCGACCTGCGTGCATCGGAGCACATGCTTCCCGAAGCCGTCGAACTCTACCACAGGGCGTTAGCCCTGCAGGATTCTCCCGAAACCCGCAGCCACCTGGCCGATGCGGAGCTCCTTCAAAAGAAAGCTACCTTTAAAAATGGCGCAGCTCAGACCAAAGCTGTATCTCCGGCAGGCAGGCGTATTGACCCAACCTCCAAGCCGACAACTTCGCAGCTCGCACATTTAAGCCCATCGCAGGCACACATGTTCACTGCCCTTGACACACGACTGCGTCAGATCCTCAGCAGTAGTTTCAATGACTGGGGAACACTCGAAGCCCGTCGGCAGCGATACCCGGAAGCTTTGATCTACTTTCATGAGGCCGAGGATTGGGAGGCCTCTACACCCGGCCTGCGGCGCAACATCGGGATGGCGGCGTTCCTCGACGGGCAGTATGAAGAAGCAGTGCGCGCTTTGCAATTGGCCGCCTTGCGCGAACCGCAAGACCAGCACACTTGCTTGATGCTGGCTATGTCCCAGTTTTCGCTGGACCGTTTTTCGGATGCAGCTCGCACCTTTGCGATGGTCGCTGACCTGGCGATGCGGGATCCTCGCGCAGCCTACGCCTGGGCACTCTCGCTCGCCCGCACGGACCGGCAGGCGAAGGCCAACGAGATCGTCGATAAGTTGAGCACCCAGACGCTTCCTTTGGACCAGCTCGCACTGGTTTGCAAAGTCTACTACGTAACGGCTAACTATGAACAAGCCGTCAAATGCTTCCGGCAAATATCCCAGCAGGACCCCACTTTCAAAGGCTCTCACCTGGAAACTGGAGCAGCACTCATCCGGCTGGACCGTCCAACAGAAGCCATTCCTGAACTACAGGCAGAGTCAAAGCTCAGTCCCGACAATCTCGACGCGCAATACTATCTCGCCTACGCATTTCTGCAGGTCTCACGCAAGGAGGAAGCTGCCACGCTGCTGAAGTCCATCATCACCGCAGACCCTGCATATGTGCAAGCGCAGTATCAGTTGGGAAGACTCCTGCTGGACGACGGGCAAACGGAACAGGCAATCCAGCACCTGGAACGTGCGGCAAATGCTGATACAACGCATGACTACCTGCACTACCAGCTTCACGTGGCGTATCGACGGGCGGGCCGTACAGCCGATGCAAATCGGGAACTCAAGCTATATAAGGAAATCAAAGCCAGTCATCGCACAATAACATCCCCGCAGGATCATGAGAAGAACTAAAGCCGACGAGCGTCGCCCTTGGACCCAGAAAGGCCAACAGCCGATCCAGTGTGTCTGTCATATGCGTGTCGCGCAGATTCCACGAGCTCTCGCCGCCTTCGAACATCGCACGGTAGTATCGCTCGGCGTCCCGGACAAGCATGGCGTTCTGTCCCGCAGAAAATGCCTCGCGGCGGGCGTGAGGACCATCCCATGATGCCAGTTCGGCACTCCTGCGCTGCAGTTCCGTCACCTGCTCGATGACGGCAGTCTCGCAGCTTACCGTCATACCGATGTTGGCTGCGTACCCATCCGCCCGCTGACCCACAAGACCACACAAAACATGGGTGGCACTCTGTATTTGCTGTTTGCGGCGCTTGCGATGCTCCTGATCATCGGCTGCAGCAATGTCTCGAGCTTGTTATTGGCTAGAGGCACGCCGCGGAGCCGTGAGTTTGCTCTGCGATCCGCCGTGGGTGCCAGCAGCTTGAGAATTGTGCGCCAGTTGCTAACGTCGCTCCTGTTGGCGTTTACCTGGGACAGCGCTCGGTATCTTAATAGCCTATCGACTGCTTCGGCTGCTGGTCACGCAGGGAATCTCCAACGAATTTTGGCTCAGTTTTGCCGGTGCAGGTCCAATGACGGGATCCCTCTTATCCTGGTTGGTACATGAAACTGGGGCATATCCATACCGCTCGCGCGGCAAGCGATTTGCAACGATTTGGCCAGCAGGGTGATTACGTGCTGCCAGCATGTGGGCAGCATGCGCTGACACTCGGTGGCAGCGTGGCATGGAGCGAGAGCGCTTACGGAGTCAGGTCAAAGCGTTCATTCTGAGATGTTTTCAGCGTCGCAGGCCAGTTAAGTATCACGGAGTATGATTCCAGATAGCCCTTTCGTGGCTGCAGTACCAGAAACTTGAGTCCGTCTGGCGTGACAGCATACTGATTGACCGTTGCATCTGGTAGAAATCCGGTATCGAATAGTTTTCGTGGAGCGCCTATCTTCACAGGCGAGCCGCGCTCCAACGTGACGGATATCATTTCTCCGTCGTTACTGATGTAGAACAGTTCCCTGCCGTCACCGCGCCATCGCGGCTGTACGCCACCGGCCGGCGACACCTGCTTGATGTCTTGAAACGCAGGAAAGGAAGCAACAAACACGTCCCATCTGCCGTCGCGCAGCTCATCATAGGCGATCAATCGTCCATCTGGAGACAGATGAAACGCATCTTTGCGGGAACTCGATGAATATACAGGTTGAGGTCTCTTGTCGCCCGTCAGGGGTAGTACCGAAAGTGTCCTGGTGTCGTGCGTCAGAAGAAATTTACCGTCCGGGGACCAGTCCTCCACCCAGTGCGCTGTGTTATCGCCATAAATCGGCTCCAGCTGCTGCTTGCCCACTTCGGTCTTTGCTACCAGGAACGGCGGATCACTCCCGCCGTTCGGCATGAGATTGAAAGCAACGTAGCGAGAGTCTGGTGACCACACTGGGTCGGACTGCGCGTGGGGATCAACCGTTAAGGGTGTGGTTGTATTTGTCCCAATATCAATCAGCCACAGACTGCCTGTAGCATGCTGTTGGAACGAGTTCAGTGCCAGGTGCTTACCATCGGGAGAAAGCGTGAACTGCTGATAATCGACCACCGGATCCACGCCGCCGACCGTTGCGCCATCTCGTGCATACCACCTGAGTTGATCGACCGGAAATCCCTCTGCGGTGCCGTAGATCAGCACTCCATTTTGCGACGCGGCGAATTCGGAACTGCCAAGGTACGCTGGCGACGCAGCGACGTTGCGAGCCACCAACAGAGGTTCCCCTATCCTTCGCAATGAGTTCCATTCCATCCGTTGCGCATAGAGATTCTGTTGCTGGATGAACAGCAAGTACTCATCGGCGACTACTGGCCTGTGCTGCGTGGTTACGATTTCAGTGGGAGCGTCGCCATCTAGTCGCTGAGCATACACCTTCGCGTGTGGATCCTCCGCCGCCAGACTTGTCCGAGCTAGGTAGATAAACTGTTTGCCATCCGGCAGGAACTGAACCCACATTTGGCTGACTTGTCCCGGAAGCAACGACGTCACCGGAGTCGCTTTTGCGCCGTCACGAGAGACACGGAAGATTGGACTGTTTACGGTTCTGGCGAAGAGAATTGTTTCGTCGGGGCCCCATGTTCCTTGCGCGACCTCTGCAACGCTGAAGATCACTTCGGGAGTTCCACCCGATCGTCCTATTTTCTGCAGCTTGCCACCCGCCCAGAAGCCAATGAACTGTGAGTCTGGGGACCAGAACGGAAACAGCGCGCCTTCAGTCTGCTCTATTTTTCGCGGTTCTGAAGAACCTAACTCGCGGAACCACAACGAGCTTTGACCAGACGCATCACTCGCCGCAAAGGCCAGCATCTCGCCATCGGGAGAAAGGGCCATATATTCGAACGGGTGCCAGCTTCTGTGTAGCGTTATGCCGGGCGGCAGGCCCAGTGACAACCGTACCGCATTGGACTCGCGAGGCGGGTGACGTCGTGATGAAATCACGACAGAAACAGCAACAACCGCGATTGCCGCAAGGACCACAATCACTGATTTACGCCGCCGCAGGGACGGCGAGGGAGCTGCAGTCGAGGGCACCTCGTTGCGAACTGCGCCCACATCTTCGGGGGGCAGCTTGCCCGTTTTGTCGAATTGATGCCCTGTCGGCATGCGCCAATATTACCCCTTAATGGCAAGTAAGGGCACCGTTCATTAAGCACTGACGGCTAGGCGCCAACCGCGCGCCGTGATTAAGCGCGATAGGGGGGAGTTACAGCTCGATGATTCCTCGCTTCACGCCGATCGTTGCGGCGTGTGTTCGATCGTTAGCACCCAGCTTGGAAAGGATGGATTTAACTCGACTCTTGACGGTTTCTTCGGTGATCGAGAGTTGGTCGGCGATTTGCTTATTAGTATTGCCAGCCGCGACCAAGCGAAGAACGTTGATTTCTGCCGGTGTCAGTGCATCGTCCGTCGCGTGCTCAGCCAACTCGTAAGAGGCCTCGGGAGAGAGCGCCTTCCTGCCGGCATGAACGGCTCGGATTGTCTCTACGAGCTCCTTGTGAAACGTGCTTTTGAGCAGGTATCCCTGTGCTCCCGCTTTGAGAGCGCGAAGAATCTGAACGTCACCCTTGTACGTCGTCAGTACGACAATCTTCGCGTCGGGAAATTCGCTGCGGATCGCGACGATTGCATCGAAGCCGCTCATCTCCGGCATTTGCAGGTCCATCAGCGTGATGTCGGGGCGGTGGGTACGAAGCTGTTGTATCGCCTCGGAGCCATTCGAGGCTTCGGCCACCAGGGTCATATCCGGCTGAGTGCCGACGAGGACCGCTATGCCCTCCCTTATCAGAGCATGATCGTCCGCAACAAGAATGCGAATTGGTTGCGACCCATCACTGACGCTCGATGGTTTCATTCACGTCACTTTCTGTTGCCGAGCGCTTCCTGAAATACCAGAAACGCCGCGTTGGTTTCGTGTACGCTCGCGAGCCCGGAATGATCAGCTCGATTTCCGTTCCGCCATCTGCTTCACTCCAGATCGTTAGCTTCCCGCTCACGAGCGCGGCTCGTTCCTTCATGCCTCGTAAGCCGTAGTGCCCCTCACGTCCGTCTTGGCTGAGAACGTCCGAATCGATGCCCTTTCCGTCATCCCGAACGCGGAGCCGGAAGTACTTCTCGTCGTATCGAATCTCAACTTCTAAAGTTTGCGCCGCCGCATGCCGGAAGGCATTGCGCAGCGCCTCGGCAGTAACTCGGTACACTTCATCTCGCAGAATCGGATGCAAATTGCGAGATGTCCCTTCCACGACCACGTCGAATCGGGGAGAGGATTGATTCGTCTCAGCAGAAGCCAACGCTTCCCCGAGTGTCTGAATGGCCTGTGCAAGGTCGTTCTGTTCCACGGCGGACACCCTCAAAGCTTGCACGGCATCCCTGCCCTCAGTAATCGCGTCCGAGGCCCGATCGACAGCTACTTCCAGTGTTTTGCGAGCGTCGACTGCGCCCTCCGGCAACTTGTAAATGACAGCTTGAAACAGTGGCAAAACTGCTTGAAAACTCTGAAGCAGGGTGTCGTGCAGGTCGCGGGCAATACGTGTGCGCTCGCTTACACGCTCTTCCAGACCCACGTTGAACTGGTACGCCAGTTGCCGGACACGCATCTGGTAAGCCGCCCACACCAGTGCCACGAATAAGGCCGCGCAGAGCGCACGAAACCAGTTCGTCTGGTACCACATCGGCGGGATCACGAACCCCAGCGACGCGCCCTCTTCGTTCCACACGCCGCTGTTATTGCACGCATTCACGCGGAATTGGTACGCCCCGGGACCGAGGTTCGAATACTGCACCTCCCGATCGTTCACCACCTCACGCCAATCCGCGTCCACTCCCTCAAGTTTGTAACGGAAGCGCACCTTCTCCGGGATTACCAGGCTCAGCGCCGTGTACTCAATCGTCAGATAACGAATGCGCGCCGGCAGCCGCATCCCATTCCGCGCGTCGTACGGCTTCTCATCGGTGATCACCTGCTCGATGCGCACCGGTGGCGGCAGCTTGTTTTCCGCAAGATGATGCGGGTCGATGACACTAACCCCGTCGTACGCGGCGAACCATATTCTACCGTCGGAAGATTTGGTGACCCCATGTACTTCTGAAGGATAGGAATGGCTCGGTACACCGTCAGAAATGTCGAACAGCGTAGTCTGGACTGATCTGGAACGATCGGCAATCCAAGCGTCCAATTCCGGCCGCCGAATTCGCACGAGGCCGCATGCCATGTAGAGCCAAAGGGAGCGATCGTTGTCCTCCATGTTCCAATGCACGCTTTCACACGGCAACCCGTTCTTGCTCGTGAGAGTCGCGATGCGGCCATCCTTGATGCGGCTCAGCCCAGTTTCCGTTGCCGCCCAGAGCCCGCCGTTGGGTCCGAATCTAAGCTGGTTCACCCTGCCGCGTCCAAGCCCATCGGCGGCAGAGTAAGATTTCCGGATTCGACCGTCAGCGAAGTAGGAGACTCCACCCTGGTTGAATCCTAGCCAGAGTCCGCGCTGCGAGCGGTCGGCCAGCAAAACACGGGCATGGTCCGTATGTCCTAGCGCAGCCCAGGATAGCTTTTGGACCACCCTGTCACCAACTAAATGAAACAATCCCTTACTGTCATTCGCAACCCACAGATGCCCTGTCGGGAGTTCCGCCACCGAAACTGCCCATCCGCCGCCGAGATCGAGCACGGGAACAAATCGATCGCTGTCGAGATATCCGTATGCCGCGAGCGTCGACACCCAGATGCGTCCGCTGCTGTCCTGAAATACGGAATGAGTCGTTCCATCGCCACGGAGTACCACTGAGATCTGGCCGTTTTTCCACTTGTTCAGACCACTGTGGGTTCCGATCCAGACTCTGCCGTCGCTTGATGCCAAAACCGACAAGGTGTTGGTGTTAGAGAGACCCTGTTTGATACCGATGTTCGGAACGGCATACTCACGGAACCTGTCGATGCCGTTCGTAGTGACCACCCAAACATCGCCTTCTTGGTCCTGCAAAAGTCGGTTCACGGTGTCGCCGGAAAGGCCATCAGCCTCGGAAAAATTATCTGTCTTGCCCTGATGGAAGTGAATCAGGCCGCGGTCTGATGTCGCGACCCACACCGCTCCGTCACGATCGCGGAGCATCTGCGACGGCCTGAACCGCTGCGACGAGCGGACTGAGGCACCTCGCTGCACTTGCCGGGGGATGAGTCCTCGGCCTCCCTTATGACTGTCATTCACAAACGCGAAGTCTTCGTGCTCTGGAAGCGCCTGTTGCGCATGCTGGGGGTCCGATACTTCGAATGACTGCGGTCGCCCCGACTTCCACTTCCGAGAGTCCTTATCAAAACCTACCCAAAAGTTTCCCTCGGCGTCGGCATCGATCGCGCCGACGTTCTCCCCAAAAATGCGAGGTTCGCGGGTACCGACCCATACTGTGCCCTCGCCGTCCTCAAGTAATCCAGAGATCCGGCTGCCATTCAGCTCGGAATACGTAGTGAACTTGCCTTCCTTCCAACTGGCGAGTCCATTGTAGGTGCCAATCCACAAAGCGCCGTCGCGCGTGACCAGCAGAGTTCCGATGTCTTTGCCGGGCAGTTCCTGACCAGATGGCGGCTCCCAAGGCACGGCGCGCACGCCATCGAAGCGAAGCAAGCCGAATTCCGTGCCCAGCCAGATGTATCCGTCTGGTGTTTGTGCGATCGAGTATAGGAAGCCTTTAGCAAAGCCATCGCGCACCTTCCAAGCGGTATGCGCGTACTGGCTGATGTCGAGCGACGGGTCCAATGCCAACGCGCAAGCGCAGCATGCCAACATCACGGCCAGGCAGATGATCACCTCTGCGCGCGCTTTTCTCATAACACCGACATCTTAGCCCAATCATGCAACTCTGTTGGCGTGCGCAATAGGCGTTTCCCAATACCCATCTGCATTCGGCGCAGAAACCCGTTTCAATGAGGGATTTGCCCTGTTCTCAACACTTGACCGCCGTGTGCGATCTTGCAAATCTAAGGTTGTTTTCATTGAAGGATACCTAGGGAGCCTCTGCGCAGGTCAGCATTTTGCGGAGCGATGAAGTGCGGAAGCTGTTACCGTGGAATTTAGAGGCAAAATCGCAGCAAGACGCATGTTTTATGGGGTTATTTAGTGTCTCTGGAGGCCGCGATCCGGCCCCCAGAGACACTACGCCCCGAGCGGGGCCAAACGCTTGCGATGCTGGTATAGATTCACCAGCGCGAAAGCCGCCAACAGCCATTCGTGATTCCTCTTCAAGCCGCGGTAACGCACTTTGGTAAATCCGAAAACGCGCTTCAGGATGCGAAAGGGCCACTCCACTTTGGCTCGCACACGTGCCTTGGTGCGGTTCTTGCGCCGCTCCACCTCATCGACGACGCCGTTGCGTTTTGTACGCCGCGAAGTCATGTCCTGCGCCTCTGGTGCACCGCGTGGATCACCTCCGTTTGGCCCTGATAGCCTGCGTCGCCCCACACCTTCTTTTCTGCGCCATGCAGCAGGTCAGCCAGCATGTGCACGTCCGATACAGAGGCTGCTGAGGTGCACACCGAGTGCACGATGCCCTCCTTGCTATCGACCCCGATGTGCGCCTTGGCGCCGAAATGCCACTGGTTGCCCTTCCTGGTCTGATGCATCTCCGGATCACGCTCCCTCTTGGCGTTCTTCGTCGACGAGGGTGCCGCGATGATCGTGGCATCCACGATGGTGCCGGTCGAAATGCGGATGCCTTTGCTGTCCAAATACAGATTCACCGTATCCAGGATCTTGCCGCCTAGCTCGTATTGTTCCAGCAGATGCCGGAAGCGGAGGATGGTCGTCTCATCCGGCGCCGCGGCTCGACCCAGATCGACACCCGCAAACCGCCGCAGCACCGGCGACTCATACAGCGCATCCTCAGCACCGGGATCGGAGAGATGGAACCACTGCTGAAGAAAGTAAATTCGCAGCATAATCGATAACCCAACAGGCTCGCGCCCATTGCCGGACTTCGGATAGTACGGTTCGATCAAAGCATGTAACTCGGTCCAAGGAACTACACTTTCCATGGTCTCCAGAAACTGCTCCCGCTTGCTCTTCCGCCCGTACTTCTCGAAACCAGCCTGTGACGCCAAGGTTATCTGTCGCACCGTGCTCCTCATCCACCTACAACTTTATTCAGGACGGCTGTGGATTTCAGACTTGTGCAGACGTTCCCTAGCCGATGACAGACTGGTTCGCTCGCCCCGTCCTGCACGTGACCAACGTTGTGGCTTCGCTCCGCTTCTACGTTAACCAGCTCGGCTTCACGAACCCTGGCGCTACGACGAAGACGGCAAAGTCCGCATCGCCCAGGTCGATCGGCAGGGCCGTGCGCTTATCCTGGCCGACACGTGGCCACAGAAGATTGGCAAAGGGCTCATATTCATTTCCCTGAACGTCGAACCGGAGACGTGCGAGGCCGCAATCGGCGAGCTGGATGGGCTGCGCACAGAACTGGAGGCCAAGGGCGTTCCTGTCAAGGAGGGTTCGTGGGGTTACCGGCTCCTAGTAGTTGATGATCCCGATGGCAACCAGCTCTTCTTCAACTATCCGAACGAGACTGCGTCCAGCAAGATCGCTCGGGATGAAGCGTGATCACCCAGCGACGCGTGCCGCTGGAGGCCCGAGTACTGCCGCGCTGGGGTGACGCGATTCGGGGCGGTGTTCATACGCTGGGCGAAAAGTTGCCAAGTCACTCATCGAGGCGTATTACTACCCGGAAGTCGGCGCGCCTGAACCCTAACCTGACCGATTCGACGTCGTAAGGACGTTCCTCGGTAGTAATTCAAAAAAAACTTGATTACTTCCGGATTACCCGTCGCTCGGGCGATATCGGGTACCCCGGCAATCCATTTCCCTGGATGAGGTCGTGCCACTGGCAATGGAGGGGAGGTGGACATCACTACCGGTCTGGGGCACTGCGCCAATCTTTGTCAACTGGGCGAGGGGTTAGCGCGCTTGAGCCAAGCGCAATTACAAACGCGTCGCGAGTTGTCACGCTGTACTCAAATCCCGGATATATGTTCTGCAGGGCTGTTTAGCGGCATTTAAATCCCGGAATCCGCCGAGCTGTTTGTACTCAATCACGGACCGAAACTGATGCAAGGAAAGAGGATAGCGTCATCTTTGTACTTATATCCCGGACAAACTTCAGCAAAAACTTCGTCCGGGTTTTATGTGCAACAGTCCGGGATTTCAGTGCAGCGACAATGCACCTAAATCCCGGAAAAGGATTGAAAACAAACAAGCGTGATCGGGTGTCACGCTGCACTCAAATCCCGGAATGGGTTGAATGCATTTTTCCCTGAAAATGCCCGCGACAATCCCTACGTGCCGCCGGTCGTAATCACCAGCTTCAGAATCTTCAACAAACCTGCGCCCATAGGTACCGGATCCGTGCTTAAGAAAGCCATCCCATACGTGATTCTCTGACCCTCCCCTCCCGCGACAGTGTTTTCTCCTTTGAATTCGCCGCGTTGAGTTATTACGGGCTGTTATCACGGCCTGGATGGGGAGATGTTCTTTGGTGGCACCGAATGCGAATTCGCACAAGAACCATTATCGCTATATGCTCGAGAACTTTGAACATGCCTGGAATGAGGTGGGTAGCAGGCAGCGACTAACTACCTATACCAATCTCGGTCCTGGGAAATATGTCTTTCGCGTGCAGGGATCGAACGGCGATGGTGTATGGAATGGAAGAAGGGGCGTCGCTCACCATTGTGATCACGGCCCCCCTGGTGGAATACATGGCGGTTTCGTGCGCTATGCGGCGTCTTCCTCACCACGCTGCTGTGGGCGGCCTACCGATGGCGCTTGCGGCAAGTGCATCATCAGTTCGAGATGACACGGACGCGCGTGTCGATGAGCGCACACGAATTGCGCGTGACCTTCACGATACCCTGCTTCAAAGCTTTCATGGTGTGCTGCTGCGGCTCCAGACTGTTTCCCAGTTAATGCGGGAGCCCCCCGGTGGAAGCGCAAGAAGGGCTGGAAAGCACGATCGACGAGGTTGCTGAGGCGATCACCGAAGGTCGGGACGCTGTGCAAGGACTACGTGATTCCACAGTCCAAAGCAACGATCTCGCGCTGGCCATATTGAGGTTGAAATCCGCTATGACGACGAGTAATTTCGATTGCGCGTGCGGGACGATGGAAAAGGTATCGATCCGGCCGTCCTTTCCGTCAGCACGGCGAGAGGCACTATGGCTTGCCTGGTATGCGGGAACGCGCCACACTGATTGGAGGTAAGCTGACGGTGTGGAGCGAAGTGGATGCAGGAACGGAAGTAGAGCTGTGGGTACCCGCCAGTGCCGCCTACACAGCAGACCGGAAAGCTTCCTGGTTGTCACGAAAGCTTGCCGGAAAAGCGAAGGCTTGATCCAGGAGAGGTCATGAACGCCAGCACCTCGCCCATTCGAATTCTCTCGGTCGATGACCATCCGATCTTCCGCCAGGGGATTGCCGGTCTAGTAAGCATCCAGCCGGATATGATCCTGGTGGGTGAAGCGTCCGACGGTCGCGAGGCTATCCAGCTATTCCGGATGCACCGTCCGGACGTTACGCTGATGGACTTGCAAATGCCGGGAATGAATGGCGTTGATTCACTCATTGCCATTCGAAATGAATTTCCTGAGGCAAAAATTGTCGTGCTGACAACGTACGCCGGCGATGCGCAAATTATCCGTGCCATTAAGGCTGGCGCTCAGGCGTATCTACTAAAGAATGCGTTGCACAAGGAACTATTGGAGACGATTCGTGGGGTGCACGCCGGTAAGAAGGCCTTTTCCGCGGAAGTCTCGTATGAAATCGCCACGCATGCCACCGATGACCCATTGACGCCGGCAGAAATCAGCGTGCTGCGGCTGATCGCAGCCGGCTATGCCAACAAACAAATTGCGGGCAAACTCTCCATCACGGAGGAAACCGTAAAGAGTCGAGTCAAGTGCATTCTTTCAAAATTGGGTGCCGATGATCGAACGCAAGCCGCAATGATTGGGTTGAAAAGAGGAATCATCGACCTCTAGGAGCTTGTTGAATTTGACCACGGCGGTGCGGATTCCGTGGGGATTGGCGCTCTGTCGCCGATGCAGTTTGTTTGAAAGTGGTATTTCGGCTGTATTTACGGGGCATTTGCTTGGCCTCCGGGAAGCGCTCCCGGAGGCCGCGTCGGATTTCAGGCGCACTGCTCCCTGAACCTCACATGCTGTCGTTGCGCGATGAGCCTGGGCAGCCGGATCAGGTTGTGGGCGGCGCAGCTGAAGACGAACAGCCAGTCCACCTTCTCCAGGCCACGCAGCTTGACCTGGCGCAGTGGTCCGATCTGCTTCAGCCAACCAAAGCCTTTCTCAACCAGCCATCTGCGGCTGAGGCTGATGCCATAACCAGGCTGGCGTGTGGTTCGCCGATCCAGATTGCTATGGCGGCCCTTCTCGTTCTTCGTAACATGCGGAGTGACATTCATCTCACGCGCCGTGGCCACAAAATCCTTCGTGTCATAGGCCTCGTCCGCGCCTACGGTGATGCGCCGCGAGCGGTGCTTCTGCGTCTCATGCAGCATCAAGAGCGCGGCGTCGCGTTCAGCGTATCCCTCGGCGTGCGTGACCATCGCGGCCGCGATCAGGCCGTTACGGTTCTCCACCAAAGCATGGCCCAGATAACTCAGCTTCGACTCCTTTCCGTAGCTCTTCTTGTACAGCCGGGCGTCGCCATCGGTGGTCAATGCATGCGTCTGGTTGGTGCGCTTCTGGCCGCGGAAGCTCGAACCGTCGTCATCGTCGGACCGTCCTTCGAACGAAAGCTCTTCTGCGAGGCCCAGGCCTGAATCAGCGTGCCATCCACGGTGAAGTGCTCATCGCTCATGAAGCGCTTGGCCTGCCGGTTGACCTCGCTGAAGAACTGCTGTGCGACCGCGCTGCTCAGCAACCGAGCGCGGTTCTTGGAAAACACCGCGTGGTGCCATACCGCGTCGTCCATGCCGAGCCCGACGAACCAACGAAACAGCAGGTTGTAGTCGATCTGCTCGACCAACTGCCGCTCCGAACGGATCGAGTAAAACACCTGCAACAACAAGGCCCAGAATATACTCTGGCGCAATCGAGCGACGACCCGTCGCAGCATACAGTTGGTCAAACTCCCCACTCAGTGACTCCAGAACCTGGTCGGTCAGCTTGCGCACCGCACGCAACGGGTGATCCTGAGGCACACGCTCTTCCAACGACACATACCTGAACATCCCATCCTGAAACCGCTCATCTCCACGCATCCCAGTTAGACGAACATGACTGCACAGCAGTCGCATTCTTCAACAAGTTCCTAGTACTACTGTGGTATTAACGTAGATGCAGACAACAGGGACATCTGGGCAGAGAGCGTGCAAGGTGGGTTGCGATCTGTCGGCGCAGGGTGGTAATGGATTGAGGATTATGCCGTTCTGTGCGGACGGGCAGCGCCTCTGGGCGTGTAGTCGGATCGCACGCGGGGTATGTGAATCTGGATGTGGGCTGCTTTGATTGGCCACGAGTTGCTTGAGGGGGGAAAAAGGCACCGCTCCAGAACCAGGAAGCTATAGGCAGCGATCGATAGAGTTGCATGATGATGAAACCCGCGCCAGTTCCGGCCTTCGAAATGTCCCAGG
>NZ_JQKI01000060.1 GCF_000745965.1 Edaphobacter aggregans DSM 19364
CGAGAAGCGCGTCATCGCTCCATGGTGCATCGGCCACTATGTGATGCAGTGACTGGTGCATCTGGCGTACGTTGCCGGGAGCAAGCCGCGCAGCCATCGGCTCCACGCTCTTGCGCTCGATCGGAAGCATCAGGCCCTTGGTGTAGTTTTCGATGGGAACAACTCGGTCCGCATGTCCGGCTACCCGGGTCAAACCATCCAGATAGGCTTGCAGACGATCAGGCTGGCGCGAGAAATTCGTCCGATGGCGGCTCATCGACCTCAACGTAAGGCATCACTGATGCCAGCGCCAGAGAAATCGAAATAAAGGTATCTATTTTATAACAGAGTAGTACTATTACTCTGTTAAAGAAAGGCGCCTGATACGAGCATTGATAGCTTCGCTCGTGGATGCGTTAAGCTTTGCAGAGATAACGAAGAAGCCCGAAGATGCATTCCCTCGCTGATCACTGCAAAAGCGGCCGTTGCCGAAAATCTGGATCGTCGGTGCTTGCTTTCGAACGAACTCCCCGAGGTTTTCATGATTCCTCGCCTCGCTTGGCCGCGATAGTAACGGGAGGATGGTCAGCAATCATTCGGGTGCAAATCTGAACTTCCGATACTAATGTGCGATGAACCGGACACCGCTCAGCGATCTCTAGTAGCCTTTGCTGTTGCTCATCAGACAAATCACCAAAGAGAGCTATCTCTCTTTCAATTCGATCGAGCATGCCTTCTTTGGTCTCGCAAGTGGCACATTCCTCCGCGTAAATTTTCGAATGTGCTAGACGCACCTCCACGCTTTTGAGCGGCCACTGTTTCCGCTCAGCATACATGCGAACGGTCATGCTCGTGCAAGCTCCCAAAGCGGCTAACAGGAGTTCGTAGGGATTGGGCCCACAATCTTTGCCACCGGAATCGCCTGGCTCATCTGCATGGAGCACATGTGAGCCCACAGATATCTTCTGCGAGTATCTCAACAGTCCCGACTTCACGACAACAGTTCTTGACACGTCATCTCTCCTTCTGATGATCACAATCAACCACTCAAGCGCTGCTCCGCAAGAGCGAGAGTAGCAATGCGGCTAGTTCGGGATTGGCAACAGGTGCGTTTGGCCGTTCACGATGACAAAACATGCCTGTCCCTATTCCTGAACCTCGGCAAAGAAGGTTACGGAACGGTCCTCGCGGAGACAGGGCCAGCGCCCAACGGCCATGGATGACTCCTGCAGGGACAGCAGAGCTAACGCTTCTTCAACGATAGTGGGTGTTAGTAAGAACCCATGACGATAAACCCCGTTGATGTACAGCGCGTTGCGCTTACGATCGAACCGACGTGCGGGCAAATGTCCGGCAGGACAGGCCGAACTTGCGTGCTGAATTCGAGGATACGCGCTTCGGCCAATGCGGGGAGCACGGAATATGCGGAGGTCAGCAGCTCAAGAGCCCCACGCACGGAAACAGTTGAGCGATCATCGCACTCGATGCTGGTTGCCCCGACGACTAGTCGTCCTTCCGCGCGAGGAGCAATGTATACCGGATAGCGCGGGTGCAACAGCCGCACCATGTGATGCAGTTCCAATTCGGGCGCGTGGAAGCGCACAATCTCCCCGCGGACGCCCCTAAGGTTCGGCCAATCGCCCTTGGCGCCCATGCCACGGCAATCCACAATTATTCCCGCATCCAGAAAAGCGTCATCGGAAATGAAAGTTTCCCAGTGGCACTCAACACCCTCGTCTTCGAGAGTGATAGCAACCGCCTTCAGGAGTTCACGATTATCCACCTGTGCACATTCCCGACTTTCCTCTCCAAAATCGACTCGATCCTCAAAACCTGACGTCCAGCCATCCGGTCCAAAAGTTGATGTTTTTGCCCGGGGCATCCCGCACTCCTCAAAATGCCACCATCTCCAACCGCGTGATAGAACACGCGCATTACCGTCTGCAGTCCGCGCTGCGAAAACATGCCCGCAGAGATCTCGCGAATGCTATTGACAGGTACCTTACGGAGCACCAAAGTGAATTCTGGTATCAGCATGCGAATGCTCTCGAGTCTCATTAGAGGCTTCCTGCTCATCATCTATGCCGTAGCGAATGTTTCAATCCCGGGGGTGCTTCCTGTCAATTTCAAAGTGGTTCTCAGAACCCTTGTCTACCTTGAAGCGATAGGTCAATTGGACGAATGCAACTGTAAGGGGAGCACCGTGATTCGAAGAGGTCATGACATATCCGGGGAAGAGATGGCCGACTCCAATGTTTGTCACAAAGGAATCTGACCAGACGTGCTTTGCGGACGCGTCAAATTCGGTGCCGATACCATCGTGTGTAAATCCAGACGAAGGCGGCCCAAACAATTTGGAGGCGGATCCTGTGTAGACCCCGTCATGGGTTGATGCCAGATGCAATGATCCAACCTGGAACAATACAAGGATGTTCTTTCTAGGCGAGAGCGTGAGACTCAGACGATTCTGTTTAATATTTTGAAAACCAAACAAGTCTACCTCGCCGAATGCGTTGTGACTGCTTGGATACTGTTGGTCATAGGTGCCGATTCGCAACGGATTCGTTCCACTGTATCCCGTCGCATAGTCATATTCACCCTGAAGGTGTGGCTTTCCGGGAATACTAGCAAAGGACCAGCCAGCGCGCAGGATCGCAGCGCCAGCGTGGATCGAATCATTGCTATAGCTACCGCGCTGCAGATCGACTGTGCCGGACGTGTCGAAACCGTGTGGTAGTTTGGAGTCCCAGAAGATTCCGGTAGTCACTTCTGTCTCTGTGCCGTATATATTCTGCCTGCTCTTGACGCGGGGTTCGGCCTTCACCAATACGAACGGCTGCAGTGTGGTCTTAGGCAGAAGTGATTTCATGGTGCCCACGGCACCATGAAAGGTCAACCCTGCACCGTGTGTGTCATAGCTCCCAGGACGAACGAGTACGACAGAGGTGCTGAAAAGTTCGACATTGTTCTTCGCTCCTATCCTCAGCTTGAAACCGTCCCAAGTACGGCCTGTGTTTGTCCAGTCGGAGACTCCCACCACACGCTCGTCGCCGAAGCGCAACTCCTGTCGGCCAGCAACCAATTGCACGCTCCGCGAGTGGAAGTCCAAATAACCTTGTCGCAAATCGAAGGTATCGCGCATGTTTGAGGCCAGATCTCTCAGGGGAAGTCCCAGCGCATGTGCGTCTTGAAACTGCAGGTAGCCTGTCAGCCACGAGACAGGACGTACCGTAACGCCGCCACGTATTCGAGTAAGCTCGTACAAACGGTCCTTGCCAGAGACATATCCCAGCGAGGTCTGCTCCTCTGTACGGCCCCGAAGCTCCATATCAAATGTTACCCATCTTGGGAGTGGGTCATATTCAAACTTGTGCTGAGTTCCCATTTTCTCCGGGTACATCTCTCGCTGAGCGTATGCAGAAGACACAGAGACCAGAGAGAGCAAGGTTACACTCAAAATCAAGCGCATGAAATTCTCCTTTTCATTCACGCTGCAGTAGCCAAACCCAGTTATCTGATCAACGCGCCGGGTAACCCGGTACGTTCCGTTGTGCGATTGCGTCTCAACCGCGATCCAAGATTCGCACGTTGCTCTACACTGGGGAATGTGATGAACGGCTAGCTTACGGTGATTCGGATCGCGAGAATCGTTGGGCCGGATCTGATTCGCAAAGACGCTTGGAGCACGAAGCCGTATACTTCCGCGCGATCCTGTTAGGGCACGGAACACAGCATGGTCCGCGGTTCAGGCTACTTCCATCTCGCGCGCCGCTTCCAGCCGCATTTGCTTGCGTATCTCGGCTTCGTGGAAACGCCTTTTTTGAATTTCGGTGTCCAGCGTCAGCGGCGGCACCACCACGGACTTGCCTTTGTCATAGGCCACCATGGTGAAGTAGCATCTGGTGGTGTTGCGCACGGTGCGTTCCAGGAAGTTTTCCGCGACCACCTTGATGCCAACCTCCATCGAAGTGTGGCCAACGTGGTTGACGCTGGCGTAGAAAGTGACCATCTCGCCGACGTGGACAGGCTGCTTGAACAACACCTGATCCACCGACAGTGTTACCACGTAGCAGCCGGCGTAGCGGCTGGCACAGGCGAAGGCCACCTCGTCCAGCAGCTTAAGCAGCACGCCGCCGTGTACATTGCCGGAGAAGTTGGCCATGTCCGGCCTCATCAGCACCGACATGGTCAGCTCGCGTTGGTCTACATTCTGTTCGCTCATTCCCTGCCGAATCCTTTCTGCATTTATCAATGGCGGAACTCCTAAAAGATCATGAACGACACATATGTTTTCAGGAACAGAAGGCCCCATCCGTCCAGATAACCGACGACGGCAAGGAAGATCGCTCCCGCCCACTGCAAACGCGTTCTCTTCGGTATAGGCTAACGTGTTCTCGGAGGCCCCGTTGCGACCGAACTCAGGTTCTTGTGCTACGACTGCCTAAGCAGACGATTCTGAAGCGGCGAACTGAAGGGCGAGAGCACGGCGATCAGTCGAACCCTTTGCCGTACGTGGAAAGTTGGCCACTATGTGGATCCGTTGTGGCACTTCGAAGGCGCTGAGCTGTGTACGGCAATAATCTTGCAATTCGCTCTCGGTGGCTTGCATCCCTGGGCGCAGAATGACGGCTGCCTCGACATTCTCTCCATAGATTTTGTCGGCCTCACCAAACGATGCCGCTTCCAGCACTTTCGGATGAGCCAAGAGAACTACATCGATGTCGTGCGGGGAGATCTTTTCGCCACCGCGGTTAATCATCTCCTTCAACCTTCCCCCCAAGAAGATGTAGCCGTCCTCGTCTTTGCTACCGAGGTCGCCGCTACGGTACCACCCATCGACAAAGCTCGCCGAATTCGCCTCAAGATTACTCAAATATCCTGCCGTAACCGTCGCACCTCGCACCCAGATCTCCCCAACGCCACCCGATGGCACATTTCGTCCGCTTTCGTCGACAATTCGTATCTCGACACCTGTGGCCAAGCCCACAGATGACGTTTTGTTGGGTCCATTGATGGGAAGAGGATTCGACGACAGTTGGTGACAGGTTTCCGTCATACCATAAGCAGAAATCATGGGGGACCCGAATGTCGCTGTGGTGGCAGCGGCAAGTTCCTCGTCCAGCGGTGCGCTGCAACTGCGGATGAACCGAAGGGGGACCGGAGAGGACCTCGGGTAATCGTGGGAGGCCCGATTAAGAAGAATGCGGTGAATGGTGGGCACTGCCGTATACCAGGTCACACCAAGGCGAAGCACATCTGGCCAGAACAAATGGGCTGAGAACGCACCCGTACTCGGAACATAGGCGGCGCCGCCGCTTGCCAAGGTTGATAGCAACCCACAGACAAGCCCATGTCCGTGAAACAGAGGCATGACAAGGAGCGTCGCGTCGTTGGACGACAGCGCATAACCGGAGGAGATGTTTTCGATTGACGCAGCAATGTTGCGGTGCGTCCAAGGAACAAGCTTGGGCAAGCCGGTCGTACCGCCCGTAAACATCAAGAGAGCGATGTCGTCAAACTCAATCAAAATCCTTGGCTCGGTGGTCCCGCCAGGCGCTGAAGTGTGCCCTTCCTTGTCGACGATTCGCACCTCGGAGGAGCTCCCAGACCCTTCAAGGTCCATGATCCAGTAGGAAAGGCTTTTGGGGATGCTGCTTGGGAACCCCTGCCCATTCGCCAGTTGCCCGGTTACCAACAAGGCATTCGCGGACAATTGTGAGAGTCGTCTCTCCAGTTCGTTTGCCGTTAGTGCCGGGTTCAAGGGCGCAACACGAGCGCCTGAAAACATAATTGCGAGAAGACCTAGCACAAACTCAACACTGTTGTCTGATAGCAATGCGATTGTATTGCCGCGCTTCAATCCCATCCGGAAAAGTTGCGCCATAGCCGACCGAACGAGAGCGTCCAGTTGGCGGTAAGTAATGGTCGTTCGCAGGTCGGAAGTACCAATGGCGATCCTTGCGGGTTGCTGTTGAACGTGCCTCGTGAGCAACTCCGATAGAGGGCACTCGAATGGCACAGCTGTGTTGGCAATTGTCGGCGTAGTAGTCACAATATCGCTCCCTCAATTCTGTGCAGCGCCAATCTGGCTCTCGGCGATGTACTCGAGGATCAAGTCGGCCAGCGAAGACGCAGCTCCGACGAACCCTGTTGTCGATTTGGGTTCTGATGGTCATAAGACGTGTCACGCTGCCGGCGCGTCGGACGACCACTGGACCCTCGCCGCCGTCACCGCGACCCCAGCCGTGATCACGAGCGGCAGCACGGGAGCGAAGATCGGCGCATGAAAGAAGAGATACGCTCCGGCCGTGGCGCCGATGACGAGAGAGATGAGGACGCCCCGATACCGGCGGCGCTCGTCACGGGTCAACCCCCAATTGACCAGGTCGCTGGCCAGGACGATGAAGGTGCCGGTGGCGGCGGTCGTGAAGATGCCCTCCACGTGCAGCTTGCGAACGGCACCGCTCTGCAGTCCCATCGCCAGCGCCCAGACGGCCAGAAGAATGGGAACCGCACTGGCACCGGGCCGGCCACTGGTCGCAAACCAGATCGCCACGAAGCAGAGGTGGGCCAGCAGAGAGACGCCGAGGGCGAACGTCGTCCGCGGCGACCAGGTGACGCCACTCTTCTGCTTGTCCGAGGACGTGATTCTTGTCGCGAAGTAGATGCCGACTGCGAAGCCGGCCATCGACGCTAGGACCGACACGATGCGGGGCACGGGGTTGCCCGCGATCCCCATCCCCAGAAACGCGACGTTGCCCGTCATGAACGCCGTGAAGACCTTTCCCAATCCGAGGAAACTGATCGAGTCTATCGAGCCCGACGAAACCGTGAGGGCGTCGAGGAGCCAGTGACGGATTCGGACGTCGCTGATCTGGCGTTCGATAGTTCCGGTAGCTATTGTGACAGTGCTCATAAGTTTGATTCCTTTCATCAGTTAGGCAATGTTGTTCGGGTACACCTGCTCGACTGCGGGTCGGCTACTTCTTTTCCGAGATACCGCTGTGCGGGTTCAGATTCGTGATGTGACCGCTCTCGGTGCCTGCTGTCGGGTCGATGACGCAGTTGATCAATGCCGGTTTGCCCGACGCCAGGGTTTCGGTAAGGGCCTTGGTGAGCCCTTGCGGGTCGGTGACATGATGACCAGTGCCCCCGAACGCCTCAATGAGTTTGTCGTAGCGCGAGTCTTTGACGAAAGTCATGGATGACGGATCCGTACCTCCCCCGCGGTTGACATCGTCCCCGCGATAGATGCCGCCGTTGTTGAACACAATCGTGACGACCGGCAGTGAATAGCGGCAAATGGTCTCAATCTCCATGCCGCTAAAACCGAAGGCACTATCGCCTTCAATGGCGACGACAGGTTTTCCTGTGGTCACAGCAGCGCCGATGGCATATCCCATACCGATGCCCATCACGCCCCACGTTCCCGTGTCGAGTCGCTTCCGCGGTTCGTACATATCGATGATGTTGCGAGCAAAATCGAGCGTGTTTGCCCCTTCGTTTACGACGTAGACACCCTTATTTCTCGCGAGTGTGTCCCTGATTGCGCGAAGTGCGCTCGAATAGTTCATCGGATTGGGATTGGCATCGAGGCTTGCCGCCATGCGTTCGATGTTGTGCTGCTTGCGATCAGCGATCGCTTTGGTCCAGGCAGCCTGAACCTTAATCTGGCCGGGCTTGAGCGCGGCCAGAAATGCGGACATAGCTGACCCAATGTCCGCGACAACGGGTGCCGCGATCGGGCGGTTGCTGTCAATCTCCGTCGGCGAAATGTCAACCTGGACGAAACGTACGTTGGGCGACCACTGCGGGGGTTTGCCATGCCCCAGAAGCCAGTTCAGGCGAGCCCCGATCAGCATGACGACATCGGCCTGGCCAAGAACGAAAGAGCGGGCCGCGGCCGCACATTGAGGATGGTTATCAGGCAGGAGTCCCTTGGCCATCGACATAGGCAGATAGGGGATACCCGTCGTCTCAATGAATGACCTGATGTCAGCGTCGGCCTGCGCATAAGCAGCGCCTTTTCCAAGAATGATGAGCGGGCGCTGTGCGTTCGCAAGAAGCTCGAGCGCGCGTTCGATCGATTCTGGGGCAGGAATCTGCCGGGGTGCAGGATCGACAACCCGCACCAGCGAGTTGGTTCCGGCATCCGCGTCGAGTGCCGCGCCAAGGACGTTGGCGGTCAAGTCCAGGTAGACGCCGCCGGGACGCCCGGACACAGCAGCATGAATCGCACGCGCGATGCCAACGCCAATGTCTTCGGGCCTGTTGACTCGGTAGGCCGCCTTTGTGTAGGGCTTTGCGGCATTCATCTGATCGAGCTCTTCATAATCGCCTTGTTGGAGATCGATGATGTGACGCTCGCTCGAGCCGCTGATCTGGATCATGGGGAAGCCGTTGGTGGTAGCATTGGCGAGTGCCACCAGGCCGTTCAGGAAGCCTGGCGCAGAAACGGTCAGGCAAACTCCCGGCTTCTTGGTCAGATAACCTGCTATGGCGGCAGCGTTTCCTGCCGATTGCTCATGACGGAAGCCGATGAACCTCATTCCTTCTGCCTGGGCCAGCCGGGCCAGATCAGTGATCGGAATTCCTGGAACGCCGTAGATCGTGTCGATTCCGTTGAGCTTGAGCGCGTCGATAACCAGATGAAATCCGTCGGTTAAGGCCTGCGCTTTCTGCCCGTTTGATGATTCCAATTCGCTCAATGATTTCTGTTCAATTGCAGACATAGAGTTTCTCCTCTCCAACTGGGGAGCGAATTTCTAGCTCCCGATAAGGTTCGTGGCGCTCACGCGCTGTGTTTCGCTTCGAGTTCGGCTAATCGATTGCGCAAATCTCGCAATTCGGCGAAGCCTTTGGTATCGTCGCGAATCACGGCCACTAGTCCTGTTACCCTTCGTTGCGGCCCGAGGAGCAACCCGACCGTAAATGCGATGGACAAGGTTCGTCCGTCTTTGTGCATGGCTGGAACTCGCAGCACGTCGTGCTGGTACCGCGTCTGCCCAGTCGCTATGGTTCGTTCGTAACCGGCCCAGTGACGCTCTCGCAAACGCTCCGGAATGATGAGATCGAGCGAGGTTCCGATCGCCTCAGCCAGAGTGAATCCGAAAAGACGCTCGGCCGCGGCGTTCCAAAACCTGATTACACCGTCACCGTCGCAGATGACGACTGCATCGCCGAGTGCCTCCACTAATTGCTGGCAGCCGACAAACGTTTCCAGATTGCTAGTCGTTATCCCGCTACCTGCGGAACCGACGTCCGTTTCACGAAGCATGTCCACTTCGTTTTCTGCTTCTCGTTTGTTCGTAAGCATGGAGTGTCTCTCTTCGATTTGTTCACGTTGGGCTCTGATCTATCCGACCGATGCCCCTGGAAAGTCGGGGATGGTCAGATCCACCGAGTTTTCCAGTGCGTCGGCCAGCTCTTTTACAGTTGTCCCATCACTTCTGAGAAAGCACAGGCTCTTTGGACTCGGACTTGGGCTTGGAGTCGATCCCCGTCGACCCGACCACGTTCCCTTCGTGCAGCTTGACGATCTGGTCTTTGCTGTAGCCGAGCTCACGCAGCACCTCGTCGGTGTGCTCGCCCAGGAGCGGCGCGCTCTTGACCTCGGGCGTGAAGGCCGAAAACTTCATCGGGCAGCCGACGGTCCAGTACGAGCCGCGCGTCTTGTGCGGGACCTCGACGACGGTCCCGTTGCTCTGCAGGAACGCGTCGTGCTTGAGTTCCTTCGTGGACAGCACCGGCGAGCACGGCACCTCGAACTTGCTAAAGTAGTCGACGGCCTCGTACTTGGTCTTGTCCGCGAGAAACTTCTCGATCTCCGCGAAGATGTCGAAGATGTGGGGCTGTCGCGCCTTGGCCGTGGCGTACTTCGGGTCGTTCGCCCATTCCGGATGCCCGATAGCCTCGGCGGTTCGCACCCAGTTCGAACCCTGGATCGTGAAGTAGATGTAGGCGTTGGGGTCGGTCTCCCAGCCTTTGCACTTGAGCACCCAGCCAGGCTGGCCACCGCCGCCGGCGTTGCCGCCGCGCGGGACGGCGTCGCCGAACGTGCCGTTGGGGTACTGCGGGTACTCCTCCAGGTAGCCGACGCGCTCGAGCCGCTCCTGGTCGCGGAGCTTGACGCGGGTGAGATTCAGCACCGCTTCCTGCATGGACATGAACACCCTCTGGCCCTTGCCGGTCTTTTCACGCTGCATGAGGGCGGCGAGGATGCCGATCAAGAGGTGCATGCCGGTGTTGCTGTCGCCGAGCGCGGAGCCGGCGACCGTCGGCGGGCCGTCCCAGAAGCCCGTCGTCGAGGCGGCGCCGCCAGCGCACTGGGCCACGTTTTCGTACGCCTTGACGTCGGTGAAGGGCGAGCCATCGGGGAAGCCCTTGACCACGCCGAAGATCAGGCGCGGGTTGAGCTCATGGATATGCTCCCAGGTGAAGCCCTGGCGGTCGAGCGCGCCCGGCGCCATGTTTTCGACCATCACGTCGGAGCGACGGATCAGCTCCTCCAGGATCGCCTTGCCTTCGGGCGTCTTGGAATCGATTTCGAGCGACCGCTTGTTGCTGTTGACCATGGTGAAGTACAGCGCGTCCACGTTCGGGATGTCGCGCAACTGGATTCGGGTGTTGTCTCCGGTGTGCATGCGCTCGACTTTCAGGACCTCGGCGCCCAACCACGCCATTAACTGCGTACACGACGGTCCGGACTGCACTCCCGTGTAGTCGATGACTTTGATTCCTTCAAGAGGTAAACTCATAATCACAATCTCCTTTTGTTTTCTCAGTTCTCAGCGAGCGGGCTATATGCACATTCGCACGTTGCTCTAATCTCGGGAATGTGAGCAACGGCTAGCTCACAGTGATTGAGCCGGAGCCAATGTCATCTCCTTGACTGGTGACACTTGGGCCTGAACGTCGTCATTTTGAAGGGAGCATAAGGACGCCCCTTGCGCACATCCGGGGATCCGATTTGGTTGACTGGAGTGACTCCGCGTAAGCCAAATCTCGCGTCGAACACGAGTAGGGCAAGCACGTGACTAGACGTCGTTGCGACCGGGCGCTCGGCCATCTTGCGCGTTCCTGCGTGTTTGAACGAGAGTGCTTAACTTCGCAGAAAGATCATGCGCGAGTCCTTGCAGTGCCCGGCCTGAAATGAGCCAAATGCAGAGAGAGAATTTTGTCTAGGAGCATTTGGAGCACATCCGATCCGACAACGGACCTGAGTTCGTAGCCAAAGAACCGCGTCAGTGGTTGGCAGCAACCGGCGCGAAAACGCTGTAAATCGAACCCGGTTCTCCGTGTGAGAACGGTTGCTAATCGTTCAAATCAAAACTGCGAGACGAGTTCCTGAACGGGGAGATATTTACTCGCTGAAGGAACTGCAGGTGTTGGCCGAGCGCTGGCGCACTCACTACAACAACACCGTCCGACCGCACTCCTCGTCGGGATATAAACCACTCGCGCCAGAGGCGTGGCTGACAAACAGCACGGGGCATGGAGAAGTGGAAACCGCTACGCGCTTTCCACTTCTCCACCAGTCGTCATCGATACACTTCCCCATGTGATTCGCGGAATTCGCGCGCCTTCCCCGCCATGCCTTCTTTCACGTCGCAGGCATACGTATCGCGAATTTCCTGTGTGATTTTCATAGAGCAAAACTTGGGTCCGCACATCGAGCAGAAATGCGCCGTCTTTGCTGCCTCATGGGGAAGTGTTTCGTCGTGATACTCTCTTGCGCGCTCGGGATCCAGGCTCAGGTTGAACTGGTCTTGCCAGCGGAATTCGAATCTCGCCTTCGAGAGCGCGTTATCGCGCAACTGCGCTCCAGGCCACCCCTTTGCCAGATCTGCCGCATGTGCAGCAATCTTGTAGGTGACGACTCCGCTCCGCACGTCCTCCTTGTCAGGAAGACCAAGGTGTTCCTTCGGCGTGACGTAGCACAGCATGGAGGTGCCATACCAACCGATCTGCGCAGCACCAATGGCACTAGTGATGTGGTCATACCCTGGAGCAATGTCGGTGACCAAGGGACCCAATGTGTAGAATGGCGCCTCCATACAGTGCCGCAGCTCCTCAGTCATGTTCTGTTCGATCAGTTGCATTGGAATATGCCCGGGACCTTCGATCATCACCTGCACGTCATGCTCCCAGGCCTTTGCTGTGAGTTCGCCCAGCGTCCGCAACTCTGCAAACTGCGCCTCGTCGTTGGCGTCGTACACTGAGCCTGGCCGCAAGCCATCGCCCAGGCTGAACGATACGTCGTACGCTTTCATGATTTCGCATATCTCATCGAAGTGCGTATAGAGGAAGTTCTCCTCGTGATGTGCCAGGCACCACTTGGCCATGATGGACCCGCCGCGGGAAACGATACCTGTCATCCTGGAGGCAGTCAGCGGAATCCACGGCAGGCGTACTCCTGCATGCAGGGTGAAGTAATCGACGCCTTGCTCCGCCTGCTCAATCAGCGTATCGCGGACGAGTATCCACGTGAGTTCTTCGGCACGGCCCCCGACCTTCTCGAGAGCCTGATAGATGGGAACCGTACCAATGGGAACCGGCGCATTACGCAGAATCCATTCACGCGTCTCGTGAATGTGCTTCCCGGTGGAGAGATCCATGATGGTATCCGCTCCCCAATGGATGCCCCACACCATTTTGTCGACCTCGTCAGCCAACGAGGAGGCCACCGCCGAGTTTCCAATGTTTCCATTGATCTTCACCTTGAAGTTGCGGCCAATGATCATCGGCTCCAACTCCGGATGATTGATGTTGGCCGGTATGATGGCGCGGCCTGCGGCTACTTCATCACGCACGAATTCCGGAGTGATCTCCGTAGCAAGCCGGGCTCCGAACTCCTTGCCCGGGTGCGCGCGTAGGAGTGCCGCGTAAGCCGAGTCCCGCTGCAACTCATGCAGCTTCATTGATTCCCCGCAGTGCGACAAACTCCATCTCTGGAGTCACGATTCCTTTGCGGGCGTAGTGCGCCTGCGATACATTACGTCGCGTCGCGGCAGTGCGCGCCGCGGACGTGTTTGTGCAGGAAAGCGGATCTCGTGGGTCAGCAAATCGTTAGCGGGTTGCCGCCCGTACCCCGAGGTCGATCCGCTCAGAACCTCAGTGTCTCCTCGCTCGCTGATCCATGCTCGACGGAGCTTGGGTAGGCCTTGTGCCAAGTCAATGATGCAATCTGGATTACTGAACGGCCCCGAACTGTCGTACACGGGAACGGGCGGGTTCTCTTCAACGCCTCGGGAGTGGTGTGTCGGGGAAAGTGTGATCTCCCGGTACGGTACGCGGAGATCCGGGCGGCTTCCCTGAATGTACTTTTTTTGCGAGGCTGGAAAGGCAGTGGGCAGACGAAGCGAAGAGAATGTAGAGGCAGTCTCCCGCATGTGATCCCTCCTACTTAGTCGTAAAACAGGAGGGTCATGCTATCCATATAAGCTGGAAACGCATACAGCCTTGAATCTTCCCACGCCGGTATTGCCCGGATCGGGTTCAAAGGGTATTTCTCAGCCCTAGTACGTAGAGCACCCCTGGTTCACTGTGGCCATTTAATCATGTGCGTTGAGTGCTGAAAATTACATGAATATGTGATTGCTCGCCCATCGATTGATTGCTACTCTCAGACTGTCGTGACGTTCAGCCGGAATGACGGGAAAGCTTCCCGTGGCCAACATCATCGGCGGTGGTTTTGGAGGATTGGCCGCAGCCAAGCCCCGATGTTATTTCAAAAAAAACCTTCTACCTTTCGCTATCGACCGTAATGACGAGCTGTAGGACATCGATGGCATTCAACAGATCGCGAAATTACTTCATGACATAGGCTCTTGATAGCCCCGACCATCGGAACCCATCTCGACAGCCGGTCACAACCACAATCTCTTCGAGTAAGTCACAATCTCGCTTTTGAAAATGAGGAACCGGACAGGAGAATGTCATGTCCGGAACTGTTATTCAATAGGGGAGGGGAAGTGAAAGAGATCCTCATTGTCGATGACATGCGCCAAAATCGCGAACTAATACGCGAATCGCTCAACAACTTGGGTTATCGGCTCTTCGAGGCCGAGAACGCAAACGATGCCATGCGAATGATGCAGATCAGCGCTGTGGACCTGGTCATCTCCGACGTGCGAATGCCTGGGCGTTCCGGGATCGAACTTGTACGGCAAATGCGGAGCGAACACCCCGACACGACCGTTGTCCTCATCACCGCATTTAGCTCTGTAGGTGGCGCAGTCGATGCTATGAGGGCCGGAGCATACGATTACGTCACCCGCCCTGTAACTCCTGGCGACCTGCGTTGCTTGGTGAAGTGTGCTCTGGAGGCAGGAGCAAGAGGGAAAGAAAATTCCGCCGGCGGGGATGCACTGGATTTGAAATATGGATTTGAAGATATGCTGGGTCAATCCCGCGCCCTGCGTCAAACGCTACAACAAGCTGCGAAGGTAGCGCCAACGAACGCGACCCTCCTCATCCAGGGCGAGACGGGGACAGGCAAGGAACTTCTGGCCCGTGGCATTCACGCGCGCAGCAACCGCAGCGCGAAACCATTTGTGACCGTAAACTGTGGAGCAATTCCGAGGGATCTTATCGAGGCCACCCTGTTCGGACACGTAAGAGGCTCCTTTACAGGCGCCGTTATGGACAGGAGAGGCAAGGTTGAATGCGCAAACAGAGGGACCCTGTTTCTCGATGAGATTGGGGAATTCCCGCTGGATTCGCAGGCCAAGTTGTTGCGCCTCCTGCAACAGGGAGAGATTGAGAAGGTCGGTGAACCATCGAGCACGCGGGTCGATGTGAGAATCGTCGCCGCGACCCATCGTTGCCTGCATACGATGGTAGAAAACGGCGCCTTTCGTGAGGATCTTTATTATCGGCTCAACGTTGTCCCGCTCAAACTGCCTGCGTTGCGGGAGCGCATAGAAGATGTTCCAGAACTCGTACGGTTTCTCTTCAAGCGAAGTTGCAGCAAGCATGGGCTGCGTGGCGTTGTGCTTCCTGAGCATTTGCTCAGCCGTTTTATGGCCTACTCTTGGCCGGGAAACATCCGCGAACTGGAGAATACTGTAGAACGCATTGCGCTTCTTGCCGGCGGACCCGAAATCGCATTAACCGACCTGCCGGAATTCCTCGGAGATGGCAGCGACCCCAACCTGATTCTCCCGCCCAACGGAATCAATCTGGACAGCCTCCAGCGTCACCTGCTCCACAGGGCCCTGGAAAGATGCAAATGGAACCAATCTCAGGCTGCGCGGCTTCTTGGTCTCAGCCGGAAGACGCTGATCTATCGGATCCGCAAGTATCAGCTCTGGCCAACCCGTGGCGCACTGCAAAGCGGCGCTTGTGAAATGATAACGGAAGGAAAAGATCAGCTCGTGCTAGACAAAGAAGTACCTGAGGGAACGATATGTCCTTAGATTCCTGCAGGCCATCTTTCTCTCTCGGCACCGAAAGCCGCTATCAACGACTTCTCGAAGCCGCGCCCGATGCCATCCTCGAGATCGATAGCTCTGGGAAAATTGTCCTAATTAACTCCCAAGTAGAGAAGCTCTTTGGATACAGGCGAGAGGAACTGCTGGGCGAAGTGGTCGAAATCCTCATTCCGGAGCGATTTAGGAAGCGCCACCCAGCTCACCGGGCTGGATATTGCGCCCACCCGGTCATTCGTCCGATGGGTTCGGGACTCGATCTCTGGGCGCGACGCGCAGATGGAACGGAATTCGCGGTCGATATCAATTTGAGTCCGTTCAGCGGCGAGTCGGGCCTGGGAGTCATTTGTGTCATTCGCGACGTTTCTGATCGCAAGGCGGTCGAGGAGCAGGTCAGGCTGCTCAATTTAAGTCTTGAACAACGAACCCGGGAGCTAGCCACCACAAATGCGGAGCTGGAAAATCGTAATCTCGAGGTGGAAAAGGCCAACCGGCGAAAAAGCAACTTTCTGGCGACCATGAGCCACGAGCTCCGCACACCTCTCAATGTAATCATCGGCTTCTCAGACTTGCTTGCCGAGCAGACTGCCGGACCTCTGAACCAGAAACAGCGACAGTTTGTTAGTCACATCAAGGAGAGTTCGCGGCACCTGCTCGCGCTGGTCGACGATATTCTTGATCTGTCGAAGATCGAAGCTGGCCACTTGGAGCTGAAGTATGAAAGCTTCTCTCTGAATACTGCTGCTTCCGAGGTCCTAGCAACAGTGCGCCCGCTGGCTGAAGCGAAGCAGATCCAACTGGAAACCGAGTTTCCTGAGGAGATCACCATGTTCGCGGACAACCTACGGCTGAAGCAGGTGCTCTACAACCTTCTAACAAATGCGATTAAATTCACTTCTGAGAAAGGAAACGTCTGCCTGATTACTGAGTCCGAGCGAGCTTTCGTGAAACTCTCCGTAATCGATACAGGGGTCGGAATACCGTACGAGGAGCACGAATCCATCTTCGAGGCATTTCATCAAGTTTCGACCACGGCGCCCCGCTCACATGAGGGAACTGGCCTCGGTCTCTCGATTACGAAGCTGCTTATCGAACAGCACGGAGGAAGAATCTGGGTGGAGAGCGAGCCCGGCATGGGAAGTCGGTTTCATGTGACACTTCCTCTCAAGACGAACTCGTGAAAATCTCCTTGTGCTGTACAAGGTGCCGTAACATGACAATCCTTTTGGCCGATGACAACGCTGCCAGCCGCGAGCTAATGCGAGAGATACTCGAGGCATGCGGCTACAATGTGGCTGAAGCTGCTAATGGCCGCGAGGCTCTTGATCTTATCAGCGAGTCCCCGCCAGACCTTGTCCTCCTCGATTTGCAAATGCCGGTCATGGACGGATTCGCGGTAGTCCGCGCCGTCCGCTCTGACGAACGCCTGCGGTTGCTGACTGTAATTGCGCTCACAGCAAGCGCAATGCTAGGAGACAGGGAAAGAGCAATCGCCGCTGGATTCGATTCTTATATCGCCAAGCCTATCAGCCTTGAGAACGTTCGTAATCAGATTCGTCAGGTTGCCAAGCATAAATCGGGACGCAGCCTGTAATCATCTCTGCCCGCCCAAGCTCCTGTCCTCCTTCTTTCTCTGCGAGAGCACTTCACGACGCAGTGGAAACCTGCCCGGCCCCAACCTGTTTTGCGCTGGCTTCGAGCCCAGGCGCGGCGCTGTGTAGGAGCCCACGAGCAAGATCGATGTCAACTTTGGAATCTGTATATAAGGGCCGGAGGTGTCGTAGAGTGGCAGAGCGTTCTGTTCAACCCTGTCGCTGTGTCGTTTCAGAAAGAGAGAGTTCGCGGTAGGGCACCTTCACATCAGCCCGACTGCCGGAAAAGTACCGCTTAGCCGACGCTGGTAGGACGAGGGCGCGCGAATCTCGGCAACCGTCATTTTTGGTCTTTGACATTGAATTCCTCAGTTTGGGTAGGGTACGCGGAGCTATGTTCCTGATGTTCCGGAGGTAAGAGTATTGGGTATAGAACTGCATCGCTCCATACTTCTCATGCTTCCAGAATGCTTGCAGCCAATCGAAGGTGGCTTGTTGAATGGCGCGGTTGTTTGTGTTGGGAGAACCAAAACCTCCAAAGCCGATAATGGCCCGCGGATTTTTTGTGTTGGTGGTACGATCTGCGTTTCTTGGTGAAGTGTGTGAAAACTGTGACTTGTTGCCCATGCTTCGCTGACGGGATGAGGCGTAAATGGTGGCAATGTCGCTCTGGGTGTTTTTCCTACGAAAAATGTCTTCGAGGTCGACGAATCCGCCAAGCGTAAATATCGCGTCCCCGACTTTGAATGATGTTAGTGGACTTTGCTTATTCGGCTGTCCTCCCGTTGACTATGAGAGAGTTTCAGTATCTGATGTAGGGCGCAGATCCACAGTAGTTGCCACGCGATTGGAGAGCGCGGATATTTTGCTATACAAACTCGATTCAAGCTCTTCGTCTCGAGACATAGATCCCTGGATCCGCAAAACAGACTGAGATTTGAAGCGACATCCCACAATTGAGGGCCTGTGTGGTTTTCTGAGAGGCTCTGCAGCGTCGCGATAGCAAGAAGTAATTGACCGAGGTCCAGTTGACCCTATTGGGGCAGCAGCATTTTTAACGCTCTGCCCCATTTGTGGCATCTGAAAGCACTTCGCACATCTTCTGCGTTTTCTTAAGGTCGCAAGTTCCTCGCAATTTTCCCGCGCGACGCCGTAAATCGGGCCACAATCTCCTCGTCGGTCAGGCCTAACATTGACAGCCACAATCTCTGACTCGGTGGTGATTCGATTTCCATTTGGCTGAATAAGCGAGGTTTCCTGGATTAGTTTCCGTCCAGCCTCGCCGCTCGCGAGCACGCGTAACGTTGGCCAGATTGGAGCTTCGCGTGGTCCGCGATCCCACTGCATGTCAGGACACGACCGAAGACAGGCAACACCCTTGCGTCCGTTTTCAGTTTGGAACCGAATGTGCAATCTCACAGTGAGCAAACGGCATTGGTTCGCCACAATGATCGTATTTTAACAGGGGTGAGGTTCTGTTCGGCTCTTTCATAACATTACGAGTGGCACAAGGGTTGCTTTTGGAGAGTTAGCGTGGAGATGACTCGGACATAAGCTTACCGGAAATAGGGTACAAATGACGGTCGGAACACAACCTTGGGGCGCCGTAAGTGTTGAAGGAAGCATGAGCAACAAGATCACAGTTTTCAACGTTGATGACCATCCCGTGATGCGCGAGACTCTTGCCGGCATAATCAATGCTCAACCGGACATGCATTTAATAGCGCAAGCTTCCAGCGGACGCGAGGCCATTGAAGGGTTTTGTCAACAGAGAGCAGATGTCACTCTCATGGATATCAGGCTTCCCGACATTAGCGGCATAGAGGCAATGAGGGCCATCCGCGCGCAATTTCCTGACGCACGTTTCATCATCTTGACGACCTTTGAGGACGACAACGAGATTCGGCGAGCCTCGACCGAAGGGGCACAAGCTTACCTGCTGAAAAGCAGGCCTCCTCGCGAGTTAGTCGATGCGATTCGCGAGGTTCACGCAGGCAAAAGGAAATCCCCGGGCTCAATCGCAGCCCAGTACGATACGATTTCAGAAGAGGCGATTCGCAATGAGCTCTCTCGAATTCTCGAGAGTTCGATGTTTGTTCAATCGGACCGACTTGGCCGATTTCTTCGCTTCACAGTCGAAACGACCCTGGCAGGCGACGGGCAGAGATTGAAGGAGTACTTGATTGGCACAGAGGTATACGATCGACCGCCTTCCTATCATCCCAGTGAAGACTCGATTGTTCGCAGCGAGGCTCGCCGGCTCCGGAGTAAATTAAAGGAATATTACGATTCTGTGGGTAAGGACGACTCCGTCTTTATCTACTACCGGCCTGGCAGTTATATGCCTGTCTTTCGGGCCCGACGCAGCCATGGTCCTAACGGCACTGTGACAGATGCCGCTCCGGGTGGGCTTTTCACTGGAGTACGGGGAATCCGTATAGCCGTCTTGCCTTTTTTGGACGCGTCCCACAGCGCCTTGTCTGGTGTTTGCGCCGAATTGATCACCGATGAATTGATTCACGAATTAGTACGCACGGATGGGCTGTGCGTGACCGCCGCAAGTTCAGTGGCGCCACTGGTCGCGCAAGCTCTTGACGTTCCTTCTCTCGCCCGAAAACTTAATGTTCAGATCGTCTTTGAAGGGACCGTGCACGAGGACAACAACCTGCTGCGTATTACGTCACGGGTCGTCAACGCTGCAGACGGATTTCAGATCTGGTCAGAACGGCTCGAAACGGAACCAGATCCGCAAAAACTTTTTAAAGTCTCTGAGCGAATCGCATCGGCACTGATCAGTCGCATCCGGACCGGAGGCTGGAAGTAAAGCGGTAAGTGCGGGGCGATGATGTTCTTCCACCAGTTGGAGTGGCCTACGTCGATCCAGACCTCCTTGAAACTACTGACGACTTAGATCATGGAGCATCGTAGCTGTCGCAGCCTGGGTCGGGAATACCCGATTGATCGACAATATTTTTTTGCCTCCAGTTGCAGCGAAAGAAGAACATAAAAGTATTGCAAGCCGATGATTAGTCGAAATATCGATCAGGAGAGCCGAGTACAACATGTTGCGTAAACAATTGAAGTCCAAGATCCACCGTGCCACTGTGACCCGCTCCGATCTGAATTATGAGGGAAGCATCGCAGTCGATGCGAAGCTGTTGCAAGCCGCGGATATCCAGCCCTTCGAAGCTGTACATGTCTGGAACGTCACCAACGGTAGCAGACTCCAGACCTATGCTCTTCCAGTCGAAGAGGGTTCAGGAGAAATCTGTATCAATGGGGCGGCGGCGAGACTTGCTCAGGCCGGGGATCTAGTAATCATCGCAAGTTTCGCCTGGCTGAGCGAAGAAGAGGCAAGCAGACTACAACCTCGCCTTGTTTTTGTGGATTCAAAGAACCAAATCATGGCTCACAAGTTCTGAACTATGCTCTACACAAGTTGAAGACCGAGGATGGGAATCAGCTTCTCTCATCGAGGATTCAAGGAGAACTCGGCGTGTACCCTTTGAGGTAGCTAATGCGATAAGCGTTCGGGCTGAATCCTAGCCCATTCGAAGCTTTTATCCGCGTCGGTACGAGCATGCGAAACGCATACCGACACGCAGGCATGCCGTAATTAAGAACGCATCGTCCATTGTTAGGAACACTGAAGTTGTCGCTCGCCGAGATGACCTGCGAAGCGCCCGGACGCAACTTCTCTGCTAGAAACTCCAAGTGGAGCCCAGAGGCTTCCCCCGCATCCGCTACTTCGGTTGGCTCGCCAACCGTAAACGCAGAGAGTTGCTGCCGATCTGCCGCTGCCTCCTCCACCAATCCCTGCAGGCAACTGCTGCATCGTTGTCCAGCAAGCTTACTACCTGGCCATGCCCTCACTGCCACGGCCCCATGCGCGTGGTCGAGCGGCTTACCGCTGCCCAGATCGCCTTCGCCGAAACCAGACTGGCATGTACGTATGACACCTCTTGAGCGCCCGCTGAACCCGACCCATTGCGCATGCCTCTCGCCATGCTCTCTGAACGTCTGCCCCGTGCCTCGAAACGGCCGTGTGACCATCGAAGTCACCAACACTCTGTGCCCTGACCGCATGCAGGATGCGCACTCCCCACATTCCGGAGTTCGTCGCTTGCCGCGCTTCTCACCAGCCCCTCCAGCCATCAACGGGGCTGAAAACCCATAGCCCCGAGCACCCTGCCCTCACCGCACCATCGGCTTACTTCTTACGGCTCTATCCGAACCGCTCCCCGAACAGGTCGAGCCTCGTCGAATGATGTTGGTATGGAGCGGTTCCGATAGAGTACGACCGTCATCCACCAATCAGCGTCAAGTGGGCAGCGTTGTCTCCGAGTCCTGCAACTGGCTGTTCTCAAGACCCTCATCCAGACGAGAGTTGCAAAATTCTGATTTGCAAAAGTATCTTTTGCGGCTAGTATTATGACCGACGTGGGGGCACCCATGGCGAAGCCTTCTGCAGTTGTTCAGATCGGCGGTTTCGGTAGTACGCTGCGTCGGGATGCGTGGTGGGTTGAACTTGTGCCGGTTGTCATATTGCTGGGCACGTTCAGCATCTACGCCACCTTTCGCGCCTTCGAAGGAAAGTTCTATGCGTGGGGGCCTTACCTATCTCCGTTTTATTCCCCTCTGATCGATCCTGAGCACCACTGGTGGCGGTTCTCCCCGGCACTTTTGATTCTGGCAGGACCGCTGGGATTCCGGGCGAGCTGCTACTACTACCGGAAGGCGTATTATCGCGCGTTCTTTCTCGATCCGCCCGCTTGCGCGGTGAGCGAAGGAGGCAGAGGAGCGTACCGTGGTGAGACTCGCTTTCCATTCATTCTGCAAAACCTCCATCGCTGGTTTCTTTACCTCGCATTTGTATATCTCGCCTTCCTGTGGCCGGACGCAATTCGCGCTTTCTTTTTCCCAGACGGGTTTGGAATCGGCGTGGGCTCACTTGTCCTGCTGGTCAATATCGTCTTGCTGACTCTCTACACTCTTTCGTGCCACTCCCTGCGTCACCTGGCGGGAGGAAAGTTCGATTGCTTCTCCTGCACGTCGTTTGGCCCCACGCGTCATACTGCGTGGCGATGGCTCAGCGGTCTGAATGAACGCCACATGCTCTATGCCTGGATGAGTCTCATCTCAGTGGGCCTTGCCGATCTCTACGTGCGCATGGTCTCCGCAGGTCTCCTCAAGGATATTCGACTCCTGTGACCCTTGCGTACGAAACACACGAACACGACGTACTCATCATCGGCGCGGGCGGCGCGGGTCTGCGGGCGGCAATCGAAGCCCTGGCCCAGGACGTAACCGTCGGCGTCGTGTGCAAGTCCCTGCTTGGCAAAGCGCACACGGTAATGGCTGAAGGCGGCATCGCCGCGGCAATGGCGAACGTGGATGCGGCAGACGACTGGCGCGCGCACTTTCGCGACACCATGTGCGGCGGAAAATTCCTGAACAACTGGCGCATGGCCCAGCTTCACGCCCAGGAAGCTCCCGAACGCGTGCGCGAACTGGAGCAATGGGGTGCCCTCTTCGATCGCACAGAGAGTGGTGAGATTCTGCAACGAGCCTTCGGCGGCCATACCTTCAAACGGCTGTGTCATGTCGGTGACCGCACTGGGCTCGAGATGATCCGTACCTTGCAGGATCGCGGCGTGCACCAGGGCATCGACGTTTACATGGAGTGCACCATCACGCGTCTGCTCAAAGACGGCGACCGTATCGCCGGCGCCTTCGGCTACTGGCGCGAACAGGGGCGCTTCGTCGTCTTCAAGGCAAAATCTGTCGTCATTTGCACGGGCGGCATCGGCAAAGCCTGGAAGATCACTTCGAATTCGTGGGAATACACAGGTGACGGCATGGCCCTTGCCTTTGATGCAGGCGCCGACCTGATGGACATGGAGTTTGTCCAGTTTCATCCCACCGGGATGGTGTGGCCTCCGGGCGTGCAAGGCATTCTCGTGACCGAAGCGGTGCGCGGCGAAGGCGGCATCCTACGCAACAAGAATGGCGAGCGCTTCATGGAGCGCTACGACCCCAAGAAGCTCGAGCTATCCACCCGCGATGTCGTCGCACGTTCGATTTACACGGAAGTGCGTGAGGGTCGCGGCACCGAGCACGGTGGCGCCTTCCTCGACATCTCTCACAAGCCCCCAGACTACGTAAAGCGAAAGCTACCCAGCATGTATCACCAGTTTCTGGAACTGGCCGATGTGGACATCACGAAGGAGCCCATGGAGGTCGGCCCGACGTGTCACTACATGATGGGGGGAATCCGTGTGGATGCAGAGTCGGCACAGAGCACAATTCCGGGGCTCTTTGCAGCGGGAGAATCAGCTGTTGGCCTTCACGGTGCAAACCGGCTGGGCGGCAATTCACTCTCTGATCTGCTTGTGTTCGGCCGGCGCGCCGGACTGGCGGCCGCCGAGCACGCCAAGCGGAGCCCGGCACCCGCAATCGACTCTTTGCAAATTGAGGATGCGGAACGGCAGATGCTTGTGCCCTTCGAGCGCTCCGGCGGCGAAAGCCCTTACCCGATAAACGATGATTTGCAGCGTGTTATGCAGACCCTTGTCGGCATCTTTCGCAACGACGAAGACCTGCGACGGGCTTTATCAGAGATCGACACGCTGAAAGAGCGCGCGTCCCGCGCGCATGCGGAAGGTTCGCGGCTCTTCAACCCCGGCTGGCACCTTGCGCGCGACCTGCAAAGCATGTTGACCATCGCCGAAGCGGTCACGCGCAGCGCGCTCGCGCGTCGCGAGAGCCGGGGCGCTCACAGCCGCATCGATTACCCCGGCTTGGATGATGCGTGGGGAAAGATGCATAATGTCGTGGTGAAAAAGGCGGACACGATGACGCTCTTCGAAGCACCCGTCCTCGAGATGCCAGATGACCTGAAGCAATTGCTCGTAGAGGAGAGTGGAGCTAAATAACGGAGGCAGGCTGTGGCTGATGTCCCGATAGCGCAGGCGACGTTGCAGGTCTTCCGGGGTAACCGGGAGGATGGCAAGGCTGTTGACTATCAAGTCCCGCTCGTTCCCGGGATGGTTGTGCTCGATGCGCTGCATTCGGTTCAGGCACACCAGGCACCCGATCTCGCCGTTCGCTGGAATTGCAAGGCGGGTAAATGCGGCTCCTGCTCAGCCGAGGTCAACGGCCATCCGCGGCTCACGTGCAAGACGCGCATGGACTCGCTTCCACTCGACCAGCCCATCACCATTTTTCCCATGAAGGCATTCCCAGTCATCAAGGATCTGGTGACGGACGTCTCCTGGAATTTCAAGGTGAATCAAAAGATCCCGCCCTTCCAGCCACGTGCCGGCGTCGAGTGGAAGATGTACCAACGCGATGTGGACCGCGTGCAGGAGTTCCGCAAATGCATTGAGTGCTTCCTCTGCCAGGATGTCTGCCACGTTCTGCGCGAGCACGGCAAACAGGAGGAGTTTGGTGGACCGCGTTTCTTCGTGCGCACGGCTTCGCTTGAGATGCATCCGCTTGACGACGTCTCGCGGGCCAACGTGTTGAAGGAGCAACTGGGCCTTGGGCTATGCAACATCACCAAGTGCTGCACCGAGGTGTGCCCTGAAGATATCCATATCACGGACAATGCCATCATCCCGCTCAAGGAGCGGGTCGTGGATGAATACTATGATCCGCTGCTCATGCTTGTCCGCAAGATCCGCAGCGCCGGAAAAGCTCATTTGTAAAAGGAAGGGCACCATGACATACGAGCTGAAACGTATTTCGTCCGCAGCCATCACCGAGGCCATCGCAAAGGCGGAACGCTACCGCAGCCTCAGCGAACCGGAAGAAGCAGAGTCGATCTGTCGCGATATCCTGATCATCGCACCACAACATCAACTTGCATTGCGGTTGCTTGGGCTTGCCCTTACAGATCAGTTCACGGGCGGCTCGTCCGATCGTTACCGCGAAGCGGAAGCGACATTTCAGCAGCTCAACGACACTTATGAGCGGCTCTACTATGCAGGGATTTTATACGAACGACGCGCGAAGGCGCAGCTCCACGCCGGCCTCCCATCTCATACATTAATGCCGCTCTTCGACCAGGCTCTGCGCGCATTCGCAGAGGCCGAAGAGGTTCGTCCAGCAGGAAACGATGATGCCATCCTTCGCTGGAATCGCTGCGTACGCCTGCTGCAAACCACAACCTACGTATGGGAACAGGAACCCTCTCCGATCGATGTACAGGATGCACCCCCGATATAGGCGACGGTTTGTCCTCTTCCAGGTTGGCGAGATAACAGCACGAGAGGCCGCGGCGGACTGCTTCATGCATCTGCGTCGCCAATCCTCGCGGCGAAAGCTTCCAAGGCTTTCAGAGTCGTGGTCAGAGATGGGATCGAACTGCGAACCCCGATTTCGGACGTCGGCAAGCCGGAAGTTGACCAATTATTTCCAGAACGTCGATAAGGACCTCTATGAGCTTGAGCCCGAGGATGCCGCTAGGGTCAGGAGTACGCCGGGTTCGCTCGGCGAGGTACTCGACGCGTTGGAAAGCGATCACGACTGGCTGTTGCAGGGTGATGTGTTCACGCCGGACGTGATCAAACGTGGATCACTTACGAACGAGAGCGTGAGCTTGCGCTGTGAACTTGCGCCCCGTACCCTACGAATTTTTCCTGTACTTCGGCCCTGTAATTCTGAGGCGCCACGAGGATCGCATTTCTGCGCGATTATGTACCTGCGAGTCGCAGGAGGCCGATAATAGGTCAAGCAAGTCGTTCGCGCCGCAGGAGGTATGAAATGGCTACTTATGTGATTCTCAGCCGCTTTTCGCCAGGGGCATTCGCAGAGCCCAAGGACTTCGGAAAACTAGCAGACGCAGTGTCCGCAAGAATCAAGAAGGACTGTAAAGGTGTTACTTGGAAGCAAAGCTTTGCTACATTGGGGCGTTTCGACGTAGTAGATATCGTCGAGGCTGACGATCCCAAGGATATTGAAAGAGCTGCGATGATCATCCGCAGCCATGGACATTCAATTACGGAAACGCTGACCGCCACTCCGTGGACAGAATTTCTCGCAGCTCTGTAGTTTGCTGAATACGCGGAGAAGCGAGGCGGCTAAATTGATCACGGCAACCGGTCATTCCCATGCAGGTGCTGGGCCTGAAGTATGATCGGTTTGATTTGCGTGCAATTGCTTTTCTTCAGTGTTTTTACAGCAGGTGCAGTTAACAGAGAGGCGAATGATTCGATTTGGTGTAGACACTGGCGGTACGTTTACCGACCTGGTGCGGCTTGATGCTGGCGGGCTTACGGTTCATAAGGTCCGCTCTACTCAGGACGATCCAGCTCGCGCCATGCTCTCCGGTATTGGGGAGTTGATGGGGAGCGATCCTGTCTTCGAAGTAATTCACGGGTCGACCGTGGCCACCAACGCGCTGATCGAGCGCAAGGGCGCCCGCGTTGCGTTGGTAACCACGAAGGGATTTGAAGATGTTCTCGCAATCGGGCGACAGACCCGACGCGAGCTCTATAACTTCCAGGTGCGGGGCAACCGGCCCATGATCGACGATGGCCTTACCTTTGGCTTGGCCGAACGGCTTGACTGTCACGGGAATGTGCTGGAGGCCTTACAGCTGCGGGAACTGGAAGAACTGACCGAAAAACTAAATCACGCGAGAGTTGAGTGTGTGGCTGTGTGCCTTCTTCACTCTTACGCAAATCCGCTCCATGAGCAGCAGGCTACTCGCCACCTGGAGTTAGCTGGCTTTGCGGTCTCATCCTCTCACAGCATTCTGTCCGAATATCGCGAGTACGAGCGCTGGAGCACGACGGTGGTCAACGCCTATGTGACACCCATCATGTCGCGTTATCTTTCTACCCTGGACCATGGTCTCGGTGAAACGCGGTTGCACATCATGCAATCGAACGGCGGCTCCATCTCCGCACCCCAGGCTCGCAGTTCTGCGGTGCGCACGATCCTCTCCGGTCCTGCCGCCGGCGCCATAGGAGCGCAAGCGGTTGCTCGCGCCTCCGGTTTTGATCGAGTGATTCTCTTCGACATGGGCGGCACCTCCACAGATGTCAGCCTCATCGACGGCCAGTTGGGTACGACGAACGAGTCCACCGTAGGGGACTTTCCCGTCCGTCTGCCGATGCTCGACATCCACTCGGTCGGCGCTGGTGGTGGCTCGATCGCTTACATGGATAGCGGTGGCTCGTTGCGTGTCGGCCCCCACAGTGCTGGCGCCGATCCAGGGCCAGTCTGTTATGGCAAGGGAGACGAGCTGACCGTCACCGATGCGAACCTGCTGCTCGGCCGCCTCGATCCGAAGTATTTTCTCGGTGGCCGCATGCAGCTTGACGTCGAACGCACCTCGGAACGCGCGCGGGCCTTCGCAGACCAACTTCAGATCACTTCTACGCGGCTAGCAGAGGGAATCATTCAGATTGCCAACGCCAACATGGAACGTGCGATTCGGGCCGTCTCGGTCCAGCGCGGCTACGATCCACGTGAGTTCGCACTGCTGGCCTTCGGCGGGGCAGGAGGCATGCACGCTTGCCACATTGCAGACGCGCTCGAGATCGGGACCGTGATTGTCCCGGAGCATGGGGGCGTCCTCTCGGCGCTGGGCATGCTGCTCGCGGATGTGAGAAAAGACTACTCGCAGACCATCCTGAAGCCATCAAGCGCCATCACCTTCTCTGATCTGCAGCAGCATCTCGCCCCCCTGGTCCGGCAGGCGCAGGCAGATCTCGCCAGCGAGGGCTTTGGGCCGCAGAGCATCGTCATCGAATGCTCGCTCGATATGCGCTATCAGGGACAGGCCTACGAGATTAACGTGTCCCTCAGCCCTGACTTCAATGCGGAATTCAGCCGTCGACACGACCGGCTCTACGGCTATTCGAATCCCTCGCGTATCACTGAAGTGGTCAACGTCCGCGTCAACGCCGCCGGCATCACGCAGAAGCCCGCGTTTTCTTCATCACTGGCTGTCAGCCAACCCTTGCCGCCACCGGTCAGCACGCGCCCGGCATGGTTTGCGGGCCGCACGTGGGAGACGGCAATCTACCATCGGGAGACGTTGCTCCCCGGCATGGAAGGACAGGGGCCGGCGATCCTTACGAGCGGCGAATCAACCGTGGTCATCTCGCCGCACTATCGTTTCCGGATCGACGGCGTAGGCACCCTTGTTGCTACACGCATCGAAGCGACTGACCAGAATCAACTCGCAGTAGTGTCTACAGCGGAGCCTGGTGAATCATGTAAAAAGACCCTCGATCCCATAGAATTCGAAGTCTTCAAAAATATCTTCGTCTCCATCGCGGAGGAGATGGGAATTACCCTCTGCCGCACCGGCTTCTCGCCCAATATCAGGGAGCGGCTGGACTACTCCTGTGCCATCTACGACGAACATGGCCATACCATCGCGCAGGGCGATCACATGCCCGTGCATTTGGGCGCCATGCCACTCTCCGTCGAGGCGGCCATCAAGCAGGTGAGCATGGAGCCGGGCGACATGGTTATTCTCAACGATCCCTTCCGGGGCGGCACCCACCTCCCTGACATCACTCTGGTGCAGCCCATCTTTCTTGATGGAGAACCAACCCCGGCGTTCTACGCCGCCAATCGTGCCCACCACTCCGATGTAGGCGGCGTCAGCCCCGGCTCGATGCCCCTCGCTCAGGAGGTCTTCCAGGAGGGACTCATCCTCCCCCCGATCAAACTCGTGCGTCGCGGTGAGATCTGTCAGGATGTGATGGCGCTGATTCTGGCGAATGTGCGGACGCCCGCGGAGCGCGAGGGCGACCTCAGCGCGCAGATCGCATCGAACCGGGTCGCCGAAACCCGTCTGCACGCGTTCATTGCACGCTACGGGCTTGAGCGCGTTCGAAGGCATGCTCGCGAGGTGCAGGACTACGCCGAGCGCATCCTCCGTCGTACCATCTCCACCATTCCCGATGGCGAATACAGCTTTGAAGACGTGATGGACGATGATGGCTTCAGCCGCGAGCGCATCGCCATTCGCACTACAGTCCGCATCGCAGGCGATCAGGCAGAGGTGGACTTCACGGGCACAGAGCTCCAGACCGGTGGCGGCGTGAACGCGAATTTTGCCATCACCCTTGCGGCCACGCTCTATTGCTTTCGATGCCTGGTCCAGGAGGATGTCTTGTATAACACCGGCATCTCCCGTCCTATCCGTGTGATCGCCCCGCGAGGAACGATCGTAAACGCAGCGCATCCGGCGGCAGTGGCCGGTGGCAACGTGGAGACCTCTCAGCGAATTACGGACGTCGTCCTTGGAGCGCTCGCGAAGGCGCTGCCCCACATTATTCCTGCCGCGAGTCAAGGAACTATGAACAATGTGACGCTGGGAGGAAGACGGCCGGACGATGGCTCTCCCTTCGCCTACTACGAGACCATCGGCGGCGGTATGGGAGGGCGCAACGGCCTGCCAGGCCTTAGCGGTGTGCATACCCACATGAGCAACACGCGCAATACGCCGATCGAGGCGATCGAACATTACCTCCCTGTCTTCATTCGTCGCTACGAGTTGCGGCAAGGCAGTGGCGGAGCTGGCGGTTATCCTGGCGGAGAAGGGATTCTGCGCGAGTATGAGATGTTGACCGAAACGTCCATCACGCTGCTCAGCGAACGCCGCACCAGCCATCCCTACGGGGTGCAAGGGGGCGAACCCGGGGGCTGCGGACGAAACACGGTTGGGCGTGCCGGTGGCTCCGTCGAGATGGTGCCTGCCAAAGTACGGCTCGAACTCAGGCCCGGTGATCGCCTTCGCATTGAGACGCCCGGCGGAGGGGGATTCGGGCCCACGACTGCCGCTACGGGCACGAGATGAGCAAAATACCACAGCTGAGCGAAACATCACGGCCGGGGCATCTTGATTGGTGGCGTCAGGCTACCCCCGAAGCACGTCGCGCTCTAGCTGCGGCCTCTTTCGGCTGGATGCTGGACTCCTTTGACGTGATGCTTTATGCGCTCGTTCTGGCCTCTCTGATTTTGGATCTTGGGATCAGCAAACAGACGGCCGGCGTCCTCGGATCCATCACACTGCTCGCTGCGGCAGCAGGCGGCCTGGTCTTCGGTGTCATTGCAGACCGATACGGCCGCGTGCGGGCCCTGATCGGCAGCGTGCTCATCTACGCGCTCTTCACGGCAGCTTGCGGCTTCGCTCAAAACATCGTCCAGCTCGCACTATTCCGTATCCTGCTTGGCCTTGGTATGGGTGGCGAATGGGCGAGCGGGGCGGCGCTCGTGGCCGAGACGTGGCCCGACAAACACCGCGGCAAGGCGCTGGGAATCATGCAGAGCTCCTGGGCTGTCGGCTATGCCCTCGCAGCTCTGGTCGCAGGTCTCATCCTCCCCTGGAAAGGTTGGCGCGTCGTCTTCTTTGTGGGAATTCTGCCTGCTTTCTTTACGTTGGTCGTTCGCGGTCGCGTGGCTGAGCCTGAAATATGGAAGCGCGGCACGACCCTCCCCCGCGAAGGTCCCATGCACGGCTTTCGCCGCATTTTTCAGAGTGATCTGCGGCCTATCACCATCGCCATCACGTTCATGAATTCCTGCACCCTGTTTGCGTGGTGGGGTTTCAATCTGTGGGTTCCCGCCTACCTCTCACTGCCCCGCGATCGAGGCGGAATCGGACTGTCAGCCCACGCTATGTCTGGCACCGTGATCGCCATGCAGGCCGGCATGTGGTTCGGCTACGTCAGCTTTGGCTTTCTGAGCGACGTCTTTGGGCGCAAGCGCTGCTATGTCTTGTATTTGATATTGGCAGGGATCCTTATGTTCTTCTACGCGCGCGTTCATACATCATGGTTGCTTATAGCGCTCGGCCCGCTGGTGGCATTCTTCGGGACCGGCTACTACACCGGGTTCGCCGCAGTGACGGCTGAGATCTACCAAACCCGAGTCCGCGCTACAGCACAAGGCTTTGCTTACAACGTTGGCCGCATTGCAAGCGCCGCCGCGCCATTTGCAGTTGGGAACATGGCCCAACAGCACGGATTCGGCGACGCATTCGCAATCACCGGTACCGCATTCGTTATTGCTGCATTTTGTTGGCTTTGGATTCCCGAGACAAAAGGTAGACCACTGACATAGTGACTGACGCTCCCCTATCTCTATCGGATGGCATGGCGCAGTTTTGTCACTTTACAAGACGTGATGGATTCGGCCACGGTTGCGGATGGACCGTCGCCAACCCTTCCCTTACGGGATTATGGAAGGGGGTCGCCCGTAAATCGGGAGGAATGAGTACGACGGGCGGTATCTGGGCATCGAATCCAAACGCGGGCTGCCCTAGCTAGGCTCATCAATTTAACAACAACTAATAATGTGGCCAATGCGTTCCTGGCCACGCCCAACAATCGCTTGACCGAAAATCAGCTTCTTCGTCCGCAACCGCATTGACGCAGAACTACGGACGATAGATGATGGTCGTTCCAGCTTTGCGGGCCCTGTAGGTACTGAAAATCCACGGCAGGAGTGATCTATGCCCACGATTGTAAAGCGCCCACTCATGGTCTCTGGTGCTTGGATTCAGGCAGCAGTCATCGTCCTGATCATTGGGTTTTTCATTATGGGTGTGCTGACCTACTACACCTATCACGACGAACCTCCTATTCCAGACGTCGTCAAAGATACGAACGGCGCAGTCCTTTTCACTCGCAGCGATATTATGGATGGTCAGCAGATTTTTCTGGGCAACGGCCTGATGCAATACGGCTCGGTCTTTGGCCATGGCGCCTATCTTGGGCCGGACTTCACCGCGGAATATCTGCATCGCGCGGCACTCTCAAGTATTGATTTTTACGGTGGCCAAAACTCCGACACAGCACACAGCCGCACCATACAAGACTTCAAGACAAACCGATTCGACCAAAGCACGGGCACACTCTTATACACAGACGCCCAGGTCCATGCATTTGAAGAGTGCCGCGTCTACTACGCAACGTTCTTTGGTGAGCCCACCACGAAGTTCGGCTTGAGACCGAAGGCCATTTCTGATGCGGAAGACATTCGCAAGCTGACCGCATTCTTTAGTTGGACTGCATGGTCCGCGTCTACGGCTCGCCCCGGCCATGCCTACTCCTACACCAATAACTGGCCTCCAGAGCCGCTTGTGGACAATCATGCAACGGCCGACTCTGTCGTATGGAGTGTGCTTTCGCTGATCGCGTTATTAGGCGGAACGGGATTGCTCTTGGGAGCCTTTGGCCGGTGGAATCTCCTGGGATGGCATGGCCGCGAACAACACAACGTGTCCTTTCGCGCTCCAGATGAAGTAGAGCTCACCCCCGCTCAAAATGCATGTGCATGGTTCTTTTTCGTCATGGCGGCGCTGTTCGTCGTCCAGACGTTGCTCGGCGGCGCTACAGAACACTACCGCGCCGAGCTACAGAACTTCTTCGGTATCGATCTGGGACGCGTTCTTCCCTTCAACCTCGTCCGCACATGGCACTTGCAGCTCTCAATCTTCTGGGTTGCTACCTCCTATCTCGCGGCCGGTATCTTCCTCGCGCCGATGATCGTAGGCCGCGAGCCACGAGGACAAAAGCTGCTCGCATATGGATTGCTGGGTGCGCTCGTCATCGTCGTGGTCGGAAGTCTTCTCGGAGAATTCGGCGGAATCCGGGGCCTGATTCGTAACTCATGGTTCGGTGATCAGGGCTTTGAATGGCTGGACCTCGGGCGTATCTGGCAAATCCTGCTAACCGTCGGTCTGCTCTTCTGGGTTGTCATTCTCTATCGGGGGCTCCGCGGCCGGCTCTCTGCCGAACACGCAGGAAACATGCCGTGGCTCTTTGTCTTCTCAGCGCTTTCAATTCCTGCCTTCTATGCCGTCGGCCTCCTGGCAAATCCCGGAGAGCATTTTACGACTACCGAATTCTGGCGCTTCTGGGTAGTGCATCTCTGGGTCGAAGATTTTCTCGAGCTGTTTACAACGATTCTGGTTGCGTACACCTTTGTTCTTCTGGGTGTAGTTCACGAGCGAACCGCATTGCGAGTGATTTATCTCGACATTATTCTCTATTCTGCTGGCGGTATTGTAGGCACCATGCACCACGTGTACTTCTCTGGTGAGCCTGCGATGCACATGGCGCTTGGTGCGTTTTTCTCGGCCGCAGAGGTTATCCCACTTACCTTCCTTACAGTTGAGGCGTGGAGCTTCCTGCAACTGGGGGCGGCACAAGGGGCGCGAGCGACGACGCCATTTCCGCATTACTGGGCTGTGATGTTCCTTGCCTCGGTCGGCTTCTGGAACTTCCTCGGCGCCGGCGTGTTTGGCTTTCTCATCAATCTACCCATTGTTTCTTACTACGAAATTGGCACTGCTCTGACTGCGAATCACGCACATGCCTCATTCATGGGCGTGTATGGGATGTTGTCGATCGGTCTCGCGCTCTTTTGCCTGCGCTACATCATCCCGGAAAAGTACTGGTCGGATAAGGCTGCCCGCATCAGCTTCTGGTCTCTCAACCTCGGTTTGGCATGGATGGTCTTCGCGACACTATTTCCGCTGGGGATTCTGCAGCTCTATCACTCGATCAGCGTGAGCTACTATGACGCGCGGACGCTGAACTATATTGGCAGCCGTGCAAACTCTGTACTGGAGTGGTTGCGCATGCCAGGAGATTTTGTCTTTATTCTTGGAGGAACCCTGCCGATTCTCTACTTATCCTTCCTCGGCATTCGCCACATGCGAACTGGCTCTACGTCGGAGGAACCGAAAGAAATGTTGTTTACCGACGTTGTGGCTCCGGCACAGGAGCGTTGAATCATGGCTCGCATTCCTCTTGAATTCATCCTCATGCTGGGATATGCCGTTTCCCTCGCGTTCATCGCGCTCTTCCTGGAATGGGCAGCGCGATATGCTCACCGGCGGTCTCTCGGAGCGAGTACAGCCGGCTTCACCTATCACCCTGACCGGGATATCTGGAGGTGCCCGCAAGATCAGCATCTGTTTCCGATCTTCTCGGATTCAGCGAAAGGAGTCGTCATCTACCGCGCTCCGGCAGAAGCCTGCAATTCATGCAGAAGCAAGGCCGCCTGCACTGATTCCGATCATGGCCGAGAGATTGAATCAAGAGATCTGCACGGAATTGAATACGGGATGCAACGATTCCATCGCGCCATGTCGCTCACGTTGTTGGTACTGGCCAGCCTGATCCTCATAGTAGAACTCTTTCGCGTTAGCGGCCTCTATCCGCGGATTGTTCTTACATCAGTCCTAATACTGTTTAGCCTGATCGTTCAGCGCCTCTCTACAAATCTTGCTCATGGCACTGCTAACAACAGCCCTCTATTACGGCCGTGATGACCTGCACCGAGCGGGCTCAAGGGGTGGCCTCCGCTCGTAGTCATGTCTCGTTCCCTCTAATTGGATTTGCATGTTTGAGAAGTGACCGGATTACGTCTGAAACGTTGTGAAGGCACTTCAATTCGAGCCAGCACCGGACAGTTTCCGGGTCGTCGGCCAACAGGAAGTAATTTCAGGCGTGCAGATAGTTCGAGCTGTTACCTCCGCCTTGCGCCTCATCCACTCAGGATCGTGGCATCGCGCTGCTGGCAGCCGTGTGGGTAGCGAAAGGTAACGAAAGGGATTCCCAGACAGCTAATACTATCCGCCAGCCAATTTCTTCCGCGCCACCGGACGCGCAATCGCATTCGTCGGGCCGTGTCCGTTATTGGCCATGACCTTGCGGTAATACTCCTTTGCACGTGCAGGATCCCCAGACTTCTCATAGGACTGCGCGAGTAGCATCAGGATGAACGGGTCTTCCTGGTTGGCCTTTCCCAGTTCCGTGATCGCCGTTCTGTAGTCGCCACCATAGAACGCAACATATCCGGTAAGATACGGGAAGAATTGTGCCTGGTCCGGATTGTTCGCCTTCTCGAGTGCAGCTTTCGCCGCAGCAATCTGTTTCTGTGCTTCGTCGCGCTGTCCACGGCGCGCAGCAATACGGGCTTGAGCATGCGCCCAGCGGAATGCCCACAGGTTCTTGTCGGCTTCTTTCATTTCCGCTTTGCGCATCGCGGTGTCATAGCCGGTCTTGTACCAGTTCGCGGCGCCATCAATATCGCCGCACTCGAGCTTGATACGTGCCAGCTCATTGGCTACTCCGGCCGCCGCTTCAAAGTCCGGCTTGGACAGCAGCGTATCAAACACCTGCTTCTCGTACGTCTCGGCCTCGGCCGCGTTGCACTCGAAGGTATAAGAAAAGGCCATCACGCGCCTAGCGCGATTCTTCTGGTCCGCCGGAGCCACATCGATCGCCTTCTGGAGCTGCTCGCGCGCCGCCGCGTAGTCACCCTTCAGATCAAGGGCAATGCCTGATTCGAGATGCGCCTCGTATAAGTTTGGGGACTTCTCGAGTACCTGGTGGTATAGTTTGAGCGCCTCATCCTGCTTTCCCTCGCTATTGAGCTTTTGTCCCTGTTTTATCAGCGCCTGCGCATCGTCGGATGGTGCCGCCGCCTGGGCGCTCGCCGCTTCCCCAGAGCAAGTCACACCCGCCACAAACGAAGCCCAAAGAATCCAAACTCCGAGATATCGGGATTTCATGCACGCGATTATAGCGCTGACATTAGGAGTCAGGCAGACCAATACTGCGGGCGAGGAAAGTTCGCACAGTTCGCAGATCAAGCGGCAGGCGTGCCAGTGCTGACAAAGTATGCTGGCCATTTCTGGCGTGCAGATCACTTGGAGAGGCTTATTTCTGCATAGCCCGTGATTCACTCGGTATGGCTGCGTCAACTACGGCTTAGTTTCCGATTCTTCGCAGCGTCACCAGCCCAGCTTAGGGCCTCAACCAAAAGGGTGCTAAGCCCCGGGGTCCCGGCGACCAAAGGACGCAAACTTATGACATCGCCTGATAGCGAGAACTGAGAATCTTTCTCCGCGGTCTTCGTTATAAACTCTTCTCCTAAACGTGAATCGCACTGGCAAAGGGATCACAGATGCCTGGTGAAACGATCTCCTCGGAACACGCAGCCAGCCTGGTCAAATCCGGCATGTGGCTGGACTATGGTGTGTCGCATTGCCAGCCCGATGTTTTCGATCAAGCGCTAGCTAGCTGCACGCAAAGACGAACTAGCGAACGTCAAGATCCGCTCCTGCCTGTCGTTACGTCCCCGCGCTGTGATCGAAGACAATCCGGAAGGCAAGCATTTCCACATCTTCAGCTGGCATTTTTCAGCCTACGACCGCAGGAAACACGACGCAGGCCGTTGCAACTATGTGCCCTGAATCTGGGAGAGGTGCCTGATTATTACCGGCGCTTTCTCGATCCTGTGGACATCGCCATCTTTAAAACTTGCCCCATGGACGACGGTGGATATTTCAACTTCGGCCCGACAAATTTGTGGCAACGTGCCGTCGTCGAACGCGCGAAGGTGGTGATCGTCGAGATCAATCGTGAGATGCCATACGTATTCGGCAAAGAGAACGGCGTGCATGTGAGCGAGGTCGATTTCGTCATTGAGGGAGATCATCAGCCGTGCGCGGAGCTGCCCAACCCGGACCCGGGCGAGATTGATCGCACGGTAGCTCTGCGCATCGCAGCCGAAATCGAGGATGGCTCGTGCCTTCAGATAGGGATCGGCGGCATGCCGAACGCCGTATGCT
>NZ_JQKI01000061.1 GCF_000745965.1 Edaphobacter aggregans DSM 19364
CTCCAGCCCGCCATCAAGATACCGCTTGCCGATCTGCCATACCGCCTTGGCGGAAAGCCCCAGGTTGGCTCCCACCGCAGGCGTGGACTGTCCCTGATCCAATTGACGCAAGGCCAAGGCGCGCAATGTCGTGCGTACCGACTGCAACCCGCCTCCTAACAACTGATCGATCTGCTGTCGATCTCGCTGCTTGAGTTCAATCTGAAGTCGTATGCCTCTGCTCACTCCCCAGATATACAGCCAGCACCAGAACCCAACAAGCGCCTACATTGGTTACCTATACATGCGGCCACAGTACTAGCAAGTTTGCCCTTCCGCCCCAGAATCCGCAACAAAAACGAGATCGCAGAAGGTGACAATCATCGCAAACCCCACCCTGCATGGAATGTTTTGGCGACACACCCGACATCGAGGATACGTTTTGAGGTTATTCGCTGACGGTCCAGCCACCGTCGATAGCCAGCACCTGTCCCGTGATGTTTCTTGCTGCATCGCTCAGAAGGAATATAGCGGCCTCTGCAATCTCGCGCGGATCGAGAAGATTTTCAGAGAGTGGTTGTTTGTGGCGAATGAATTCGAGGATGGCTGGATCATTCTGTGCGCGGGCACTCATGGGAGAAGCAACGAGGCCAGGTGCTATCGCATTGATATTGATGCGGTGCGGCGCATAGTAGGCGGCAGCAGAGCGAGTCATAGAGATCACAGCACCTTTGCTTGCAGCATACGCATGTGTTGCAAAGAAGTCTTTTTGCGGGGAGTAAGCAAGGACGCTCGCCATATTGAGGATCGTGCCGCGCAGATTAGCGGGCATAACCGGATCCCGGGCGATAAAATATTGAAGCGCCGCGCGCGAGACGAGAAATGCGGTTGTTGCATTATTGGTGTGTGTTGTGTCCCATCCAGCCAACGTGCACGCGTGGAGTGCGCCATCTCCAAAGCGGCGCCCACTGATTCCGACTGCGTGAAAGACTGCATCGAAGCTGCCAAACGTCTCTATGCACTGGCGAAATGCGGCCTCAACTTCAGACTCCTCGGCAAGATCTGCACAATAGGTCTCGATCGATGCAGTCCGCGATGATAACTCACTCCTGAGGAAGTTGGTGGTGTCGGGATTTCGGTCTACCGCAAATACTTGCGCACCTTCCTTGAGAGCGAGGCGCGCTGTTTCCGCAGCCATGCCGGAGGCGCCCGCAATAAAAAGTGTCTTGCCACGGAGCCTCATCTCTCGGCCTCTCCCGGATTGATGCTCCCCTCGTATCGAGGGAGTCGCGGCTCAATTAAGGAGTTGCTTTCCGACAGATTCGACTTCTGTGACGTGAGGTGAGCCAACGTCAGGGAATAAGCTCGGGCTGGATTATCGATGAATATTGCTCTCAGGTCTTCATCGGTGAAGCCAGCGTCGCGAAGCTGACGCGAAAAGGTATCCAGCAAAAAAGTCAGTCCTGGAGAGCCTCCAAAGGAGATCCAGTAACTGCTTCGCGCGGCATCCATACCAAGCATGAGTTGTCGCAGAAATCCAAGGGAGGCCAGTTCGATCAATAGGTCGCGGGTCGGATTTTCCTGCGATTTCCAGCGAAACGCCGAGTCGTATTCAAGAAATACTCCACGCGAAAGAACCTCGCGATGGTACGCGATATCCGGTTTCCGGTCGAGGTGCGAGATGACGATGCTTGATGGAGGCAGGCCACATCTTTCAAACAGGTCGATCTGCATCATTGCTGCGGTTCCTTGCTCGGTATGCGTCATGATGGGAACGCCGGTCTTCGTGTGCGCAACGGCTGCCGCCTCGAAGATCTTCTGCTCTCTGGCGCCAATCGTGTTCAAATCACTCGCAACCTTTATGAGGCCTGCTCGGTGGACCGTGCGCTGCACATTGGGTCCATTGGTATCATTCGCGTCTATTCCTTGCTCAATCTCATCAACGAATATCTGCGCGAGTTGTTCAAGATTGACGCGTGTGATCCACTGGCCGTGAGGATAATACTTTGCCTGATGCAGGCCTGTGGGACACAGTATGTGAACTCCGCTTTGCCTGGAAACACTCGCCAGTTTGACGACGTTCCGTCCACCTCCGCAAGGCATCGAATCCACCATGGCGCGGCCGCCGGCACGATAGAACGTACGTAGCTCCTCGGTGATCCGGGCCACGTCTTCCAGCAGAAAGTCAGGGTATTGTTGCGTGACAAAGCTGCGATCGATCACGATGTGTTCATGGGCGTAGCAGACTCCTAATAGGGACGCATCAATATCGCCGAGAACGGTACGGATAACGCTCATACATTGACCTGCCGTTTTAGTTCGAGGATGGCTTGCGACGCGAGTAGGCGGTCTCGCAATCGAGGAAAGGGAATAGCTCGCGTGTGCGAATTATGTTTGCTGCAATAAGCTGCGGCTATGCCGGCCGCGTGTCCCATTGCCATGCATTGGGCCATGGAACGTACGCTTGCGTGAGCATCATGCGAGGAAGAGAAACATCGTCCGACCACTAAGAGATTTTCGAGGCTCTGAGGAAGTAAGGTGCGATAAGGAATACCGACACATTCCCCGTCGGGAAGATACTCCCAACGCGTTACATCCCCTGGACCGTGCTCCTCAATGGGAGCGCCACAAAGGCCGATCTGATCCTCGAACTGTCGCGCGGTTAAGACATCTTCTCTAGTGAGTACATAGTCTCCGATGACCCGTCGTGTCTCCCGCACACCTATTTGCGTGCTGAAGGAGGCGAGGTCTGCATTCGTATATCCCGGTACGCATTCCCGAAGAAAGCGGATGTATTCCAATGCCTGCCTGCGGCCCTCCATTTCGGCTCCGCTTAAGAAGGCAGGATCGGTAGCGTTCACCATTTGTCCAGGACGACGGTCGAAAGATTTCACGCGCGTGAGATTGGTCGCTAGAACACCGTTGATCGTCGTTATATGGTCGCTGCCTTCACGGCGAGGAAGGGCATATCCATGATCTGCAGCTTGCCCCATAATCTTATGGAGTTCCTTTTTATCGATCGTGCGACGCGCATCGATGTCGACATTGCACATCCGAAAAGTAGTTGTGAGCGATTGAGCGTCTTGGTGCTCGCCTGCCAGCTCAAAGGGTGCGTCCGCCCAGTAGCAGAGATCTGCATCTCCCGATGCATCGATGAATGTCTTTGCCTCAACCTTTGCCAGGCCCTTCCGCGTGGCAACGATAAGGCCGACAATACGATTGTCACGGACGATTACATCTTGTACCCAGCAATTCAGCAGGACGCGAGCTCCCGCGTCTTGAGCAAGACGTTCCCACGCGCACTTCAGATATTCAGGGTTATAGGTGATCCCTTGGCCAGCACCATAGGTATTAGGGCGCTCAATGATCTTGTCCAGGCGCCTCAGCTCTGAGATCACGTCGTCCGCGATACCGCCAACGACTTTATGAGGTTGCGAACCGGGGGTGTAGAACCCATAGAACGTGTCAAGAACTGCTGTACTCGTTCCTCCGAGAAAAGGGTGCCGCTCCAGCAGAAGGACCGATGCATTTTCCCTTGCTGCCGCGATGGCAGCGCATGAGCCTGCTGAACCGGAGCCGACAACGACAACGTCCACGGCCGTCAGAACTTCTAAAGTTTGGGTGTACTGCATAACTTATGGTCATTGTTTCTATATAAGTGCGTATTTGTCAATAAAACACGCAATAAAGTTGACTGGTGGCGAACGGTCGCATAAGCTTTCCGTGTGGCGAGGGCTCGGGAATTGAGAGCTTATGCTCTATCTACCCTGGCTAGCTTGACCTATTTCAATCAGGGGATGACGAACAAAGTGAGTGCGGCTGAAAACTATTTCCAGATAGCAACCAAGCTTTTGCAACGGTTCCACGAGACCCAGACAGCAAATGTCGACCGGGCGGCCGAGATTTGCGCAAACGCGATCGCGAAGAAAGGTTTGGTCTTTGTTTTTGGTTCAGGACATTCGCGGTTTATGTGCGATGAAATGACACCGCGTCAGGGAGGAATTGTAGGCTTCGTCGCTTTAGTCGAACTTGCTTTCTCAAATCATTCGGCGATCGTCGGCTCCAACGGTTTGCGTGTTCCGCTCTTTCTGGAAAAGTACGTTGGATTGGGCGAAGAGATTCTCAAGAGCTTTAAGTTCGGTCCGCATGATGCCATTTTGTTGGTGTCTACAAGCGGCATTCGCCCGCTCATTGTGGATATGGCCATGGGAGCTCGCGAACGGGGAATGAAGGTTATTGGTTTGGTTTCGCGGCAACATTCCGATCAATCTTCAGCCACTCATCCTTCGGGTAATAAGTTGCTGGATCTTGCCGATGTGGTCATCGATAATCAGTGCCCTCCAGGAGACTGCGCCCAAGTGATCGATGGATTGGATTGGCCCACCGGCCCCGTCTCCACGCTAACCGGTGCGATGGCGGTCAATATGGTCCGGTCTTCTACAGCTGAAAAGCTCATCGCGCGGGGCATCTCGCCTGTGGTTCTCCCGAGTCACCATTTCCCAGGGCAGCAAAAGCCGGAAGATGCTCTGGAAACCTTCTACGAGGAATATCGAAAAAGCCTGGCACATCTCTATATATAGATTTCTGATGTGGTTTTATGTCGGCTCTGGGGTGCAGATAGCGATGCTTGAAGTGTTGGCAGGTGTGGACGTTGGCGGAACGAGAATGAAGGTCGGGATCGCAGACGCGTCAGGAACGCTGCTGGCCAGCGACATCACGGAGTCGGCGAGCTTTGAGGATCTCGAAGCCTTCCTGCGTTCGATCTCCAACAAGATCAAGACAATGGTTGCCGATGTCGCTGGCGTACTGATAGGAACGGGAGTCGGATGCCCAGGCAGGATTGATTTCAAGGAAGGACGAGTGGTTTGGCTGCGAAGCAAACTCGAGTTTCTTGAAGGAGTATCGCTGTCTGAGCGGCTTGGAGAAACGCTATCGTGCCGCGTTGTTGTCGACAACGATGTAAATACGATTCTTTCCGGGGAGATGCGGTTTGGTGCTGGCAAGGGCTATCAGTCGGCAATTGGTATCACTGTGGGAACCGGTATTGGCGGCGCGCTCGTCTCGGATGGCCGTATGTTGCGCGGAAAGAACTGGGCGGCCGGCCATTTCGGTTACATGTCGAGTGATCCCTCCGGCCCCAGACATATTTGCGGAAACACGGGAATCTTTGAGGAGCATGCCTCACATAGCGGAATAGCGCGCCAAGTGCACAAGGCACTCGCAGAAGGAGAATCGTCACCTTTGACCAAGTTAGTCGCTGACGACCAAGAGCTTGGACTGCGCGAATTGTTTGATGCCATCGAAGCGGGAGACCCGCTGGCTTGCCGGTTGGGCACCAAGTTGATCTCAGAGCTTGGAGTGATGGTCGCGAACCTGGTCTACGCTCTCGATCCGGAACTGATTCTCGTCGGCGGTGGTTTGATAAGTCATCGACCAAACCTCCTGGATCTTATCCGGCGGGAGGTCGAGACGAGGGTCGAATTTCTGCAATCTGGCGCAACAAAGATTCTTCCGATGCAGTTGGGCGACGCCGCTGGCGTCTATGGCGGCGTTGCGCTCGCGTTAGAGGCCATTGCTTCAACCGGGCGCGTTATCCATTCAGATGCCAGCATGGAGCGGAAATTCGATCGAATATGATCCTTGCAGCGTTAGTGATGGTCATCCTTGCGGGCAGTATGAATGGCAGCTTTGCTGCTCCAATGAGCCGTATTCGCGGTTGGCAGTGGGAGCACATCTGGTTGCTCTGGTCGATCCTGGCAATGTTTGTCCTTCCTTCAAGCGTCTGCTTCGCAACTGTGCCTCATCTGGGGAGTGTCTATCGCATAGCCGGTGCATCGGCTCTTGGGGCGACGGCTCTCTATGGAATGCTCTGGGGCGCAGGCACTGTTTTGTTTGGTCTTGGGATCTCGCGGGTAGGCATCGCCTTGAGTTTTGGAATCATTCTGGGTACGTCTTCTGCGGTGGGCACACTCGTTCCTCTGCTTGTCCTTCGCCATGGCGTGTTTCTTCGTGCTGATCGCCTCGTACTGATAGGAACAGCCTGCGTGTTAGTCGGGGTAGCGTTCAATGCTCGTGGAGGATTGTTGCGCGAGGCGAACCGTTCAGAAGGAAGCGAGCGAAGCTTTATCACCGGCTTGTTTCTCTGTTTTCTATCAGGGATCGGATCAAGCTGTATGAGTTTGGCGCTTAATGAAGCGACACCCGTTTCAGATGCAGCTGTAAGATTGGGCGCATCGCAAGGCACGGCCTTGAATGCGGTATGGCCAATTCTTCTCGGCGGAGGGATGCTAGTCAACGTTTTGTATTGCTTGTCTTTAATGATTCGTAACAAGAACATCTCGCAGTTGCAACAATCAACCGTAGTGAATATCGCATGGGTCATACTCATGGCAATTCTTTGGTCAGGAAGCAACTTCCTGTATGGAGCTGGCGCTCGCTCGCTGGGGCCCCTCGGATTGGTTGTGGGATGGCCGATCTTCATGGCTGTTATTGTCTTGTCGGCGAACGTCTGGGGGCTGTTAAAAGGCGAATGGCATAGTGCGGAACGGGGATCCGTGCTGTGGGCTGCATCGGGATGCCTGTTGCTCATTATTGGTGTCTGGTTCGTTGCGTGGGCCGGGAACAACACCTAGTGAAACCTGGGACCATGAGTCCATATACCGCGGCATCGTCCGAGGTGGGACGAGCAATAAGATTCGAGACCATCACGCGGTGTGTCGCATTCGAGCTTGAAGACAGTATCAGACCCGTTTGACTTCGATTTCGCGGTCAATGAAAGGCTGAACCAGTTCCTCGGAGGCCTCGACGCCAGTGATAATCATGTCAATGGAGTTCAGGCTTGCAACTACATTGGGAGCGACAACAGAGAACTTCGTGTGATCGACCACGACGATCTTCTTTCTTGAACGCTCAACAAAAACCCGATTGACCGCGGCTTCTTCATGGTGAAAGTCCGTCAATCCTTTTTCAATGCTGATTCCATTTACACCCAGAAACAGCCGATCGCAATTGATCTTCTGCGCGGATTCGATAGCTCCTGGACCAACGAGAGAGAACCATGCTCCTCGCATCACTCCGCCTGTGAGGGACACTGTCAGATTATTGCGGCGCGAAAATTCCATTGCCATGTTCACGGCATTCGTGAACAACGTGACCTTCAATCCCATCGGGATATTGCGAGCGACAAGCGTCGTCGTTGTCCCGGCACTAATCGCTACGGTTTCGCCATTCTGAATCATCGAAGCCGCAGCGATGCCAATGCGCTTCTTTTCGTCGCTCTGATTCTGAACTTGTTCCTGGAAGGAGGAGTCGGTTGTAAACGCTTCATAGATAAGCGGCTCGAGAGAGATTGCGCCGCCATGCTCCCGACGTAGAAGTCCTTGCGACTCCAAAACCTCTAGATCGCGGCGAATCGTCGATGCGGAGACACCAAAAGACGCACACATCTCCTCCACGGATATCGAACTGGACGCAGTGAGAGAAGACAGAATTTTTTGCAGGCGCTCCCGCCGCCCTGCATTGTTCCGTGGCAGTTCCATGTATCGAATGTACAGGAAAGTCGCGCGAAATCGACCTATTCGAGCAGTTCCGCGACGCGGTTTGCAACTGGCTTGAACGCTGTTTGTTGCCCATCTAGTGCAGATAAAATGCTCATTGCAATCGATAACGCGCAATTATCTTGACTGATAATATCCTTCACAGCTATATTTCCTGCCTGTAATCGCATATCCGATCCGCGAGTTCTTCAAAGCAGTAACGCGCAATTTCAAGAGCAATCGCTTGACTTGCAGAGGTCTGTTGCGTGCAGGAATCATGACACGCTTTCACCCTTTGCCTTTACGACTGCGGATCGATTTTTGGGAGGTTGTTTAGACCATGTCTCGAAACAGATTTCGGCTACGTTTGGTGCACGCGGCATTATTCTTGCAGCTCGCAGGCCTAATACCCAGTGTTGTTTGGGCGCAAATTGATACAGGAGGAGTGACTGGGACTGCGATGGATTCTTCGGGATCGATCGTTCCGGGCGCCAAGATTACGCTTACGAATCAGGCGACCAATGTCGTCAGCCAAACTGTATCTACAGGATCCGGAACCTACTCCCTCACTGGGATCCGACCGGGAACATATACCCTGCGTGCTGTCTCCCCTGGGTTCCAGACGTTTGTTCAAACGGGATTGGAGATTCACATTCAACATACTCTGACGGCTGACATCGCCTTTGTACCTGGCCAGGTCACCGAACAGGTTGTTGTGACTTCAGCCGCTCCTCTGCTACAGGCGGAGAGTGCGGCGGTCGGCCAGACCATCACAGGCGAAGCTTTGAACGACCTTCCGTTGAATGGCCGCAACTGGACTTCTTTGCCTCAACTCGCTGCTGGAACGGCAACAGCGCCGCCGGGAGGTCCCACAGGAGATTCGGGAAGTACAGCGAGCGCATACTTTTCCGTAAACGGTGTGAGTCTCTGGCAGAACGATTTCCGACTCAACGGGATCAACGACAATATCGAAGTCTACGGCGGAGCTTCTTTGGGAAGGAATGCCGCCATCGTCCCTCCTCCTGATGCGATTCAGGAATTCAAACTACAGAGCGGTGACTACAGCTCGGAATTCGGGCACTCAACGGGTGGCGTGGTGAATGCCGTTCTCAAGTCGGGAACGAACGGCATTCACGGAAACCTCTGGGAGTACCTTCGCAACGATTTGTTCGACGCAAACCTCTACTTCAATGGCCGGACAAACACGCGGAAGGCGGAGTACCGTCAAAACCAGTTCGGCGGAACCATCGGCGGCCCGGTAGTCATTCCGCATCTCTACAACGGGAGGAACCGGACCTTCTTCTTCTTCGACTACGAAGGAATTCGAATCGTCTCGCCTTCTGCCAGTACGAGCACCGTTCCCACGGCGAATATGATGAGCAGCGGGTTTACCAATTTGCAGGACCTCATTACTTATCGTGGCGGAACAGGAACCGATGCGCTTGGTCGAATCTTTCCACACGGAACCATACTGGACCCTGCCACGACACGCGCTGTGAACGCAGGAGCGGTAGACCCCATCTCCGGGCTCCAAAATACCAGCAACAGCACTGTCTACGTTCGTGATCCTTTTTACAGCGGAGGTAGTTTGGGTGGGGTTAGAGATTTCTCAGGAAAGACGGCGCAACTAAACATTATTCCCGGGTCACGGCTCGATCCAAATGCTACGAAGTTGCTGAGCCTCTATCCGGCTCCCACCTCGGCAGGCCTCTCGAACAACTTCTATTGGGCTCCCAAGTCTCCTACGACGGGGAACGCATATGACATTAGGATCGACCAAAGCTTTGGGCCAAAGAATCATCTTTTCGGCGTCTATGACAGAAGCCTTCGTGACAACACACAGCCCGGTGCTCTCCCTGGAGTAGCCGTCGGGCAGAATGGATCTCTCGATAACAGCTTTCCCGCGTATGCCATCGCCGCTGGCGACACGATGGTGTTTAGCCCAACACTCGTTAATGAATTACATGTAGGGTTCCTCCATGTAGATCAGTTCATCAAGAATCACTACGGCAATACTATGGGAATCCCGGCGCAGTATGGCATCAGTGGTGTGCCGCAGCCCTCGGGCAATGGAGGACTTCCTCCGATAAGCCTGAGTGGTCTCACGGGTCTTGGGGAGAAGACCTACAGGCCCACACTTTCGACGATCTACAGTGTTGAAGCCGCAGACAGTATCACGTGGGTTCACGGGAAGAGTACCTACAAGGCGGGTGTTCAGGTTGACGATTTAACATCGAATATCACCCAGCCGCCCTATAGCCGCGGCCAATTCAGCTACAACGGGCAATTTACAGATATCCCGGGCAAGAACAGCTCGTTGAACGGAATCGCGGATCTGCTTCTAACCCCGACGCCTTCGACCGTCGGTGGCATCGATAACGTCGGTGGCCTAGCTTCGTTGCTTGGCTCGAATTTCAGTGCCACCCAAAACCGGCGTTGGTATACCGCGCTGTATCTTCAGGACGATTGGAAGGCAACCGACAAACTGACACTGAATCTTGGCCTGCGTTGGGATTACTTCACGCCGTATTCCGAGATCGATGGTCGAGAAGCCAACTTCGTGGCGGATGGCGGAAACGGAAACTCCGGAAGCTACTATATGTCGAAGAGAGGCTGTTCGATACCGCGATCGGCATCCTTCGATGGATTGCTAGCGGCAAGCAACATCTCATTAGTCTGTGCCGATGGTTCTCTGGGGAGTACGCAAAAGCTTAATTTCGCACCAAGGTTAGGAATTGCGTATCGAATCGCACCACAGGTCGTCGTTCGCGGCGGGTATGCCATTGAGTACGGTGCGCTCGGAAACATTGGCTACGGTGGCACGCTGGGAACCAACTATCCATTTATCTATAACGTCGCGTTCAATGCTCCCGATTCGCAACACCCGTTGATTCTTCCAAACTCCAACCAGACGGCAACGATCGAAAATGCGCTCGTTTCCATAAGTCTGCAGGATCCCACGGTTAATAGCGGCCAAGGAGTGAGCCTCTATGGGCGCACACCCAACTATCAGACTCCATACGTCCAGGTGACCAACCTGACCGTGCAGGACCAGGTAACTCAACACGATTCAATACAGGTGGGCTATGTTGGCACGTTTGGCCGTCATTTGAATTCCATGGAGCTTCACAACTCTCCTTCTCAACTTCTGCCCCCAACGGCGAATGTTCAGAACTATGTTCCATTCCCGCAGTTTGCGCGCAATTCCAATTGGGAGGTTACTAACTCGGTCAGCAGCTATAACTCGCTCCAAGCAACGTATGAGCATCGGTTGAATGCGGGTTTATCTGTCCTTGCCAACTACACATGGAGCAAATGCCAGAGCAACCAAAGAACCCAGTCGACGACGACTCCGAGCTATAGAGCAACGTGGCTGCCGGGCTTTGGAGATGGCAAGGACTATGCGCTTTGCGACACGGACGCTACGCACATCGTCCACATCTCGGGCGCCTATGCCCTCCCGGTTGGAACTGGCAAAGCACTTCTATCAAGCGCGAACCGGATGACAGATGCGATCGTCGGGGGATGGCAGGTGAACTGGATCTACAGTTTCCAAACCGGTCAGCCGTTCACGGTCAGCTGTCCCGTGACAACTGCTGCTGGATTGGGGTGCTTCGCTCCGTTAGCGAAAGGAGTGGATCCCTATGCCGGACCTCATGACATTACGCAATGGCTCAATCCGTCGGCGTTTATCCAGCCGAATCTCGTGACACAGGTCGGTCAGACTGACTATTCGGTCTTGGGAGGACAGCCGTCACAGGTCCGTGGTCCAGGTCTTAAGAACGTGGACGCGTCGATCTTCAAGTATTTCAATCTTGGAGATACACTCCGGCTACAGTTCCGCGCTGAGGCTTTCGATCTGACCAATACTCCATCGTTTGCGCAACCTGGAAATCTAAACTTCACCGTACCGACGAACTTCAGTCAGATTACGGGAACCAAGAACGGTCCACGACGGGTTCAGTTTGCATTGAAGCTCATCTACTAGTTGAGCGGGAGTTCCTCGCTTTCAGAGGAACTCCTTTAGCTTTGCGGTGTGGTCCTCTCTGAGATAAGCGCTAAGCGATGGGAACAATATCTCCTAAAGACAGAATTCTTGGAAAATGGTGAACGAGGGAAATGAGTTTGTTGACTTCACTTCTGCGTTGCAGTGTTGTGCGTCTTGTCTTCTTGGGTTCCTCGCTTGTTGTTCCCGCCTGTTCCCAGCAGACTCTCCGACTTCCTCAGTTGACCCCGCAGCCCTATCGTCCCGCTCTATCCGACTTTCGTATTCCCGCCTCAGAGGTATTGCCTGAGATCGACAGCGCCCAGCACGTTGTATTCAGCGATACGATATCGGCGATTCCAGACGGAGAGGGAATCGAGAAGATCATTGCGCCTCCGCTCACTGCTTCTTTACGTCAACAGGTGGGCGTTTGCGATACGGAGACCGGGCAGTGCATTGTCAACGGCAAACCTAGCCATGGTTTCGAACTGATCGGAACACCTTCCGCAGCTTGGGAGCCGGGGCAATGGACGACATCACTTGAGGGCAAACTTTTGTCTCTCTCGGTCCAGCAAACCGCATTGAGTCGCTCTACGGGAATCATCGAAAAAATTGTTGTGAGTAACAAGTCATCACGGAGGCGCGTGTTCCGGGTGTTTAGTATCCAGCAGCCGAAGGTAGGCCGTCCGTCTGAGTGGACTTACAGTCCCACGTTCTCCGTGGATAAGGCGGCGCCGACTACAGGCTTGATTCTTGACGGATCGCTACACGCAAATGCATCCGGCGCCGTTGCCATAGGTTCGCATGAGGCATCCGTTACCGGATACGGCTCATTTGATGGTGCTGTCGCCAGCGTGACGGAACAAAAAGCCGGAGGCGAGGGGCAGAAGAGCGCCTTTGAAACCACGGCCATGTCCTGGGATGTAGAACTCAATGCGGGAGTGCAGAGAACAATTTATGTGGTCATGGAGGTCTCCCCTGATGCGAGTCAAGCGTCTTCCAATCTGAAACATGCTCTTGCTGCCCCTGAGGAGGAGATTCAAAAGAGTCGAGCCGAAATGCAGGAAAACTTATGGAGGGCGTTTGAAAGACTGCCGCGTTTGACAGCCACTCCCGCTGTCGCTCGTTTTTATTATCACGCCGCGGTTCAGCTTCTCTACGATCGATGGAAACTCGGAAACACGTTCGTTCTCGACCCCTGGTACCCGGTCTCCGGACGTGATTCAGGCGGCATGAATCTCTATGCTTGGGATGTTCAATACGCCGCGCTCACGTTATCGTTTCTCGATCCATCAGCCCTGAGGGCAGTGATCAAGGCTTTGCCTGCGGCCCCTCTTACCGAGCACTACTCCATCGAGCCTCTTCATGGGAGAGGAGTTGGCACGTTTTATACGTACAATCCCTACGTCTTTACCAGCACGGTAGATCAATACTTGAGAACCACGGGGGACTGGAGTGTACTGACGGAACAGGCATCGGGGAAGACGATTCTCGATTGGCTCGTCCTGCTTGCAGAATGGGGAGAGAAAGATCGAGATGCAGACGGTGATGGGCTGCTTGACTATGGAAATGATTCGAACTTGCTTGAGTTGCACAAAACAGGGGATGGTCCCGGTTATATCAACGAAGTGCCAAGCCCGAATGGTGAACGCGTCTATGTCTATCGGACAGTTGCAAATTTCTTAGAACACATAGCGCCACAGCAAAATCAGGAGACGGTACGTCATCTGCGTGCCATGGCTGATTCGGTAGCGAAGGCCGTCAATCAGGTCTTATGGCTCGATAAGGAGGGTTGGTACGGTACCAAGCAGCGCGATGGTAGGGTGATTCCCGTTTATTCAATCCAAGTGTACGAATTGCTCCGAGTGCCTGGCTTGGTACCACGCGAGCGCGCCGAAAGACTGATGGCTCATCTGAATGATAACGAGTTCATCGCACAGTGGGGCGTACGATCCATGTCGATCAAGGATCCCCTGTTCGACTATAACGATCACGATTGGGCTGGTCCAATGAGCTACACGGGAACCGGTCCGGAGTTGAGTGCAGACTTCTTTTCAGCAGGCTTTCCGGCTCAAGGTTGGATGGCTCTGAATAAGATCCTTTGGTGGCCAGATCACCTTGCCGTGTACCCGCAGGGGATTACAAACGATAGCTATGCCTTCCGCTATCCGCAGTCGGAGCGCTTTGGCGGACGTGTCGGTGCAGGCCGCTCAAATCTAATCGCCAGTTGTGCGGGAGTGGACACGATTCTCCGGGGCATATTCGGTCTGGAATTCGGTGCGGACGGATCGATCCAAATAGCCAACCACAGCTTGGAATCGAACTCGGAACCTTCAGCTGTGGCCGTTCCTTTTCGCGGAAGATTATGGACGGTCACCAATTCTCGCTACGGCATCGATCTACGGTCGCAGGACGGCTTCGACGCCTCATTCTTCCGCGACGATGGCAGCATGCGAGTGCACATTACTGACGGGCGCATCACTGTTTCACTTGGGTCGCGAACCGCTCAGCGTGGCCAGCTCACCGTTGGGCTTGACTATGTGCTCCGCACGCTCGGGGCGAAGAGAAAAATCGATCTTCTTTTTAGCGTCGACGGCGTAGCCGTCAATCCTACCTTTACTGCAGGACAAGTCGTCTTTGCCACTAATACGGGGCCGCGAGCTGAACAACAAGTTGAGATCGCCGCCGCACAGGAGAAGCCGACGCCCTAGTCGGAAAAGTTCTGGCAAGACTTCGAAGACAACGCACCGGAAAATCACCCAGGAAATAATCCCGTTAGAGCTCCCGTTTCTCACGAAGGGTTGACTACGAAGATCGAGGATTATCCCTCGCGATTGAGAACCATTTTGAGATGCCTGCTGCCGTCCCTTGCGGAAGCCGTGTCCGCGCCTACTCAGCGAAATGGCGATCCGAAACGGCGAATTATTGAGCCTTACCGCCTTGCTGCAGCTCCATCCGCGCCCTAGTTATCGAGTCGCACACGCTTGTCTTGAATGTGATCCAGGCGGATACTTCTTGCTCTTCGTTCGTTGGCTCACATCTGTGAAAAGAGCGGCTGACAGTGACTATGTCGAATTCCTCAACCGAGAGCCAAACAGCATACACCGTTTGCTTCTCACTGTTCTCCATTCATGGGAAACATGCTGAGCCGTAACGCACGGAAAAACGGGGTTTCAGGGAAGAACACTGCCGTTAGAGGGACGGTCCTGTCGAACTTACCGCAATCAGGGACTTTTCGGGGGACCGAAGACTCTATACCGGAGTAGGGCCGATGGCCAAGGATCAGGTCGTTCTAGGATTCTTACCTAAGCGCTACTTGCCACCCACGTGAGACAGGTCCGTCCTCCATCGATCGCAAGCCTGAGTCCTTCCAGATAACCGATGACGCTTACGAGCAATCCAACTTCAAGAGCTTCTTTGAGTTAGTGCAGCCGTTTTTCTCGAATATCGAAGCGATGCAGCACTACGAATTAACTGAGGTCGTTGGGCGCGGCGGGCTCCTGCTGCAAAGCGGTCAGCGGCATGAATCTTCGGCTGATCAGATTTAACGAGAAGGGAAGCATTCCGAGAAAGGAGAAGAGTCCATGATTCTGATTACGGGTGCATCTGGAACGGTAGGCCGTGCCGTCCTCGAAGAAATGCGAAAGACGGGCGAGCCGTTTAAGGCGATGTATCGCAGCGAGAATGATGCAAAGAAGGCGCCTGCTGGAACCGCCAGCGTGATGGCAGATTTCGCAGACAAAGACAGCTTGAACAAAGCGGTGGCGGGTGTGAACACAATTTTTCTGGTGTGCTCGCCCATTCCGCAGCTGGTGGAGCTTGAGGGTAACGTGATCGAGGCCTGCACGAAAAACGGTGTGCGCCATATAGTGCTGAATTCAGCGCTGGGCGCGGGCGACTACCCTAAGTCGTTCCCTAGCTGGCACCGCAAAGTCGAAGACAAGTTGATGAACTCCGGGCTAAGCTATACCATCCTGCGCCCCAACGGCTTCTTTCAGAATATCGTGGCATACAACGCGCCAACCATCCGAACACAGGGTGCATTCTACGCTGGGATGGGCAACGCAAAGACCAGTTTGCTGGATGTGCGTGATGTTGCCGCTGCGGCGGTGAAAGCGCTGAGTTCTCCTGAGGACCACTCTGGCAAGACATACGAGCTGATGGGGCCCGAAGCTCTCAGCAACGATGAGATCGCTCGGAGAATCTCGCGCATCATCGGTCGCGAAGTGAAGTATGTAGATATTCCGGAAGAGGCGCAGCGGAAGACGATGCTCGATGCGGGCATGCCGGAATGGCAGGTAACGGCGCTCCTCGACCTGCAGGCATATTACGTATCAGGCAAATGCGCCGCAGTGACGGAGGTTTTGCCCGATCTGTTGGGCCGCGCTCCGATCACCGTGGATCAGTTTCTGAATGAGAATAAAGAGAGTTTCCATAGCCACGCCGCGGTAGCATGAGGGGGGCAAATGACAAGCGCCGACACACAGAAGAGCGTCCATCAAAAAAACACGAATGACAATCAATAATGAAGCAGTTTGTCCACGATCTTTTCGAAGAGTTTGCCGGCAAGAGCCTGACTTACTGCCTTCGCTCCGCATTGGCTGGAACAACGCTGGAAGGACAAGATTGCCGCCGGTTCCACAAATTCAGCTTAGTCAAGCCAAGAGCATCCGCCAGATAGAACTTCCGGGAGCAGCTAATCATACAAACCCCGCCGCACGGGCGGACCACAGACTTCCGGGCATCCTTCTACCGGGGAGGTGTCTTTTTCGAAGGCTTCGGAGTCTGTCGGGCCGCCTGGTTTGGGTGTTCGCGCTTATGGCGCGCAACGGCTTTGGCGATTTCTTCGGCCGAGAGCTTGCTGTGGCCCTCAGAATGCAGGACATCACTGACGACCGGTGTTGTTTTTTCCGGATCAGCCATAGACCCTCCTTCTGGATGGATCCTGGTCAGCGGATCGCCGCGAAAGTGCTCGTCAGAATTCGGACCGAAGGATCGGAAACACCATAGTTGCCTCGACACGACCGATCCGGGCTCGATGCGGCTGGTCAATCGAGAAATGGCTCGGTTCTACCCAGCTGATGCGCACGATGCGGCGTTGACCAAGTTCAGTATATTCCCTTTGGCCTGCAGGACACCAATCTCGATGTTCCACGGCAGGGTTCCAGAATTGCCTCACGGTGGCCCCCCAAACCTCAGAAACATCGCGCTAGCCTTCTTTTTCCGTCCCCAGACCTTTGGCCAGCCAGACATGTCCAAGGGTGCAGCTCTTTACCATGCGTGTCAGACTGCCATACAAATTCATGATCCACCCGCCGTGGCTTCCATTTTCCGTATCTGAGGCGTTATTCAATGCACGAGAGTTAGGTGTGCCAAATTATGCTTTAGATCGGCCGAGTTATCGTTTATTTGGGAAAAAAAGGGGGGGTGGTGATGCCGTGACGGTCGATGGTCCGGTTAGAGCTCAGGGAAGTAAGGTGCGGTTAGCCGACATCCATGTCCGATTTAGGTGCAGTTCCGCTCTGGCTTCCTTCGCACGCGACCTGAGATTCTGCCGGATTCGAAAAAGACAAACCAGAGCTGTGCAACGCGGGTACGGATAACAAGCAGTTCGAAGAGCTGACAACTTGCAGCCCGAACGGCAGCGATTCTCCGAAGCTGCGGACTGCGTCCGCCCGTTCGGGCGGGACATACTTTGACAGAAGCTGAATGGTTTCCTCGTCGATCCCAAGCACCATCAAGCGTGAGATTGCCGGCTCGCGAATTGCATCATCGATGTCCCGCGAGCGATCATCGGTGCGCCGCGCGATCATTACAATGGCGGAACCCGTTGCCGCCGTGAACGTCGGTAAGTCCAGCAGAACTTTCAACCACTCGCCCGCAATTTCAGGCACCACTACCGAGTGCAGCGGCCCGTACAGCGGAATGCGAGCGCCTAGTCGGCCGAGCGACCATAGCCAAATTGCATTTTCGGGTTCTTTTCTGATCTTCGCCACCAGTTCATTGCCCAGCAAAGCACGAGTGCTGCCCAGCAGATGCTCGAGGCTCGCAAGCAGGCGCCACTCCTCGTACTTGAGTTGCCGGTTTACCCAGCCTTTTTTCTTGCGACCGGCGCGACTGGCATACTTGCGATAGAGCCCCTGCTGCTCTCTGGCATTGATGCCGCCTGAGATCCGACGCAACAGCACAAGCAATTCGACCTGGCACTGGAGATCGTCCGCAAAGACGAGTTCGTTCGACGCGATTGTCCGCAGAGCGTTAACGTGCGCATCATCCCCTGGTACACCGAACCCCGGCCGCAAGCAGAAGCCGGATAGATTGAGCCAGCGCACCTCATGGCGCGGAGATTTTTTGCGTCTGGCGGCAACCTCGATGAGCACCTCGCCGAACCGGCGAATGGCTGAGACCGGCCATGAGTCTCTCTTCGCGCCGAGCGCAGCTTCCATTTGACTTGCAAGAGCTTCGGGCGCCAGTATGTCGCCCTCAGCAGAGCCGCCGAAAACATCGCGAACGAGTCGCACAGCTGTTTCGACAGCTGCATCAGAAGTCGTAATGACCGATGAACGTGTTGGCATGGGTTGTGGTTTCGCCGTATTGAGTTGCTGCTCTTGTGCCTCTTCGCCACGGAGTTCGAATTGAAGCCGCCAGCGATGCGGTGTGTCCCTCGATTCGCACCAAAGTTCGAGGGTGCCGACCTCGGTGAAACGGGCTCTGATACGCACAATCAAGTAAATTTCGCGCAATTTCTTGCCGTAGCGCAACAAGGTCACCAGCGGAGCATGACGATGTACGTCCGCTTCGTCCAGCGAAGCAATTTCACCATGTGCATCGCGCCGGGTGCGTGAACTGTAAAGCGAGAACGACACCGGGCGATTAGCCAGTACCGAGAACTCGCGGTTTAGCAGCGGAAGTGTGGTGCCTTCCTCGACCTCAGCAGGCAAGACACAGATGCCCTGCAGACCGTCGTTCGAGGGCAACCCGACATAGTAGGTTCGCGCGTTGCCGGCCCTTATACGCAAACCGGTGCCGCGCCGTACGCGGCCATAACAAGCAGCGCCCCGAGCAACCGCACTATCAACCGCTTCGTTGTTGAGGAGCCTGGGGCGCCAGCCGCTTTGGGGTCCATCGAACCAGGCGGAAATTGCCTCGACGATTCTCTCCCGAGTCACCGCTGGTGCAAAGAAACCGCCGTTGAAGAGCACGACATCGGGTCGAGCCATTCGGTGGTTTGCAGACGAACTCTTCATGGCAACAGCCGCTTGGGTCAGAAATGCGGCAAGGTGCCTGGTGATGGCGGGATCGCTGGCGTAGGGCAGGCCGAGTTCGCGCAACCCTGTCGGTCGGCCATGCGCCGGCATCTCATCAGGCGGAGTGATCGGCAGGAACCCGGCTGTAAGAATCTGCAGCACGTCTTCGCGCGTCAGGTCAACGCTGAGTGCCTGTCCGACGACGGCGCGGCCGCTGCCCAGGACTGTGACCGGCACGCGCGCCAAAGAGGAATCACTCAGCAGCCGCTCTTTCGAGGCACAACAGGCCCGGCGTAACGCGTAACGCTGATGCAGTGTGAGCTCAACCTTGAGTTTCTCTTCCACGCGCCGGGCCAGGGCGAAATCGAGATTGTCGCCGCCAAGCAAAAGATGCTCGCCGATGGCGGTTCGCTCAAACTCCAGCTCGCCATTGACCAGGCGAGCCCTCACTAGGCTGAAATCGGTCGTGCCACCGCCGATGTCGCAGATCAGAATCAGATCGCCATCAAGGAGGTCTTCACCCTTCTCACCTCGCGCCCGATATGGGCTCGAGGATGGGCCGTCTACCTGCGCGTACCGATTCGACGCGATCCACGCATAAAACGCGGCCAACGGTTCTTCGAGCAGAGTGAGTTTGTCGAGTCCGGCCTTGCGGGCGGCTTCGACCGTCAGTTCGCGCGCATCCTCGTCGAACGAAGCTGGCACGGTGAGGACAATTTCCTGATGTTCAAAGCTCGTTTCTGCATCGATCCGCATTGCGTCGTTCCAGGCGTCGCGCAAATGCATGAGGTAGCGCGCAGACGCTTCAACAGGGGAAATCATCGGCTGCGGCGGTTCAGCCTGGGCTGGTAGGATCCTGGCGCGGCGATCCACGCCGGGATAGGAAAGCCACGACTTGGCCGATGACACCTGGCGGCTCGGTACAAGCGCTCCCTGTTCGCGCGCGAGTACACCTGTAACCATTGGAGGATCCTCATCCCACGTGGCGCTGACGGCTCCGGCAGACAACTCATCTGCGGTGGGGAAGTAAAGGAAAGAAGGAAGTATGTGTAGCGTGCGGACTTCCTCCTGTCCCACTAATTGCGGCACGGGGAATACACGAATAGCGGAGCCCCCATCAGCGACATCTTGAGTATCGATGTACGCCACGACAGAGTTTGTCGTGCCCAGATCTATGCCGATCAGATAACGAGAAGGCACCGACGACCTCACCTCGCAGTCTTTTCGCGAATGTTCAGCTCAAGCTTCCAGCGGTGCGTCCCGTCGCGGGATACGCACCAAACCTCGAGGGTGCCGAGTTCGGTGACGCGAGTTTCGAGCCGCACCGGTACAACCTTTCCCTGCTGGCCATCCATTTTAAGCGTGACCTCCAGTGGGCTCAGTTCCTCGATATCGGTGCCCCAATCTTCCAGCAGACTGCCGACCTGGTCCTGCTTACGGACGCTGGAATTCAGGAAACGAAATTCCGCTGGTTCGCCGACTACGAGGCCAAACTCTCTGCCGGGAATCGTGGCCTCGGTGCCCTCCTCCATGCCAAAGGGAACGACACAGAGCGCCTTGAGCGGAGCCTCCATGCCGGGAACAGCAGGCATTGAGCTTTCAATTCCGATATAGTACGTGCGCGACGCGCCACTGCGTATGCGCACGCCGCGACCACGACGCGCCTTCCCGTAATAGGCGGCGCCGCGCGCAACCGCGTGCTCTAGGTCGGGAGCTTCCAGGATTTGCTCCGCCCCGAGCGCGTCGAATCCTTCTTCTCGTAACCAGCTGTTCAGCACCTCGACCACTCGCTCGCGCAGCACCGCCGCTTTCATCACTCCGCCGTTGAACAGGATGTGAGTGGGACACGCCAGTCCGCTGCGGCCACGCCGCATCACCGACGCCTCGGGGCTATTGCGAAGCTGCTCCGACAGAAACCGCGCGAGGTGCTTGGTGATGGCGGGATCGGCCGCGTACGGCAGGCCCAACTCCTGAAAGCCGACACGGCGTTGCCGCGCAGGCAATTCACTGCTCGCGACTTCGGGGAAGAATCCTTCTACCAGGACCTGGTCAAGATCTTCGCGCGCCAGTTCCGTCTTGATGGTTCCACCGACGAGCTTTGTCCCCTTGCCCAGCAACGTGATGGGGTGATTCTGCGTCTTGGGCGAATCGAACAGTTTTTCCTTCGCCATGCGGCACTGATGCCATAGGCCGTGCAACTGCCAGGTATCGATGCGGTTGCCCGAGGCTTCAAGGCGCTGCTGCAAAACACGAGCCAGAGCTAGGTCCATGTTGTCGCCGCCCAACAGGATGTGGTCGCCGACAGCGACGCGTTTAAGCGTCAGTTCGCCGTTCTCTTCGGATACCATGATGAGGCTGAAATCCGTTGTGCCGCCACCGACGTCGCACACGAGAACCAGGTCGCCGACCTTGATTCGGTGCCGCCAGGTATCACCCTGGCTTTCAATCCAAGCGTAAAAGGCTGCTTGGGGCTCTTCCAACAACGTCACGTGCGGATAACCGGCCTGTTCGGCGGCGCGCCTGGTCAACTCGCGTGCTTCTTCGTCGAACGAAGCGGGCACAGTGAGCAGCACGTCCTGCTCCGCAAGAGCAAGTTCCCGTTGCTCCTCCTCGCCGTTGTCCCACACGGTGCGCAGGTGCCGCAGGAACTGCGATGACGATTCGACCGGCGATAGCTTGGGCACCTCCTCGGGCGCCTGCCAAGGCAAGATAGGCGCAGTACGGTCCACTCCGGCGTAAGAGAGCCAGGATTTGGCAGAGACTACCAGGCGATTTGGACTCTCAGCTCCGCGTTTGCGCGCTAGTTCGCCGATCACCAGCTTCGGCTCGGGTTCCCATGGCAAGGCTATGCCGCCCTTGGGAAAATCGAATTCGCCCGGGATGTAGATAAACGACGGCAGCAACGTGCGTTCCGCCAGTTCGTTCGGATTCACCAACTGCGCAATACTGCGGACCTCGATGCGGCCGTCCTCTTCGGCGCAGCGCGCCAAGGCCGAATTTGTGGTTCCTAGATCGATGCCCACGATGTATTTGGCTGCCAATGAAGATCTCCTTTTAAGCCAAACTTTTGTTGAGCGCACGTGGATCAGCCATTAGGAGAGTTCGACCTCAGCCGGGGCAACCACCATCCGGCCGGCGGCCTGCGGCGACGGGGGCAGGTTCACTTCCTTCACGCGCCAGCCCTTATGCCGTAACACACCGCGAACCGGCGGCTCTCCCGCCACGTTGCCGATCAATTTGATGGCTGCCGGGTCAAAACCCGCTTGTACCGTCACAGGTTGATCCTCTTCGGAGTTCAGAATTGGCTCCAGCTTCACATACCGGTCGAGCACCTGTCGACAAGTGTCGTGAATTGTGCGGACGGCGGCTCCAAGCTGTACGTCGGGATACCCAGAGATGTTCTCCGCCAGGAAATCAATGAGCCGCCCATCGCGTTGCAGCAGAGCGAGCATCTGCACCGCGCGATCGAACTCTCCCGAGGGTGTTTGTTGAACTTCCTTTAGACGAGACATCGAGGGCGCAGCTGCTGGGGGCTCCGGTGAAACCGGGCCGACAGGCTTGGCCAGCTTCTGTGCGATGTCGTTGGGTATGTCAGCGCGGAACAGGATTGAAAGGAAACACCGAAAGGCAAAGACCACTCGTTGCCAGAATCCGTTCATAGCCACTCCGGAGGATCAGAGAAATCCGACGAATTATGATAGGACGTTAGTGAGGTCGCGTCGAGCGAGCCGGTCAAACCACCGGACCTTAACGCTCCCCCGCGTGCATCGCGCCACCGTCTGCCGGACGAACGTGCGTCTCTGACGCATAAGTTCAGCATCGGTGGGCATGAGGGTTACATCACGGTTGGTCTGTATCCGAACGGGCAGCCTGGTGAAATCTTCATCCGCATGTCGAAGGAAGGTTCGACTATTTCGGGCCTGATGGACACTTTCGCCATGATCTTCTCAATGGCTCTGCAGGTGTCGGTATGGCCCGACAACTAAAATGGTCCACAGGATGCAGCCGCCGTTTCAGCCCATAGCCGAGCAGCAAAGAGCACTGGATCTCTTTCTCCAGGGTGGAAACCTTCGCATCGATGCTTATGCAGGTGCTGGAAAAACGGCAACTCTCCGTTTGCTGGCCAACAGTACCCAGAAGAAAGGTCTCTACTTAGCCTTCAATCGCAGCATTGCACTTGAAGCGCAGCAAACTTTTCCGCCACACATAGCATGCGTGACAAGCCATTCGATTGCATTCCGCGGCGTTCGCCGGACCTTCAAGTATCCAGAGAACAAGCTGACGGGGTCGCTGACTTTGAATAGTCTCTTAGAGGCCTTCAGACTTCCTGAGTCGATCACGTTCCGGGCGGGTTTTGCATTGCCAAGACAGTCTTACGCTGCAGCTCTGCTCGAAGGGACGCGGGCTTTTCTGCGTAGCAGCGACCAAGAACCTTCTCTCTCGCATATTCCGCGCTATGGCATGCTTGAGTTCATTCCCGAGGACAAGTTCCTCGATTTTGCGCAACAGGCAGTCGGGCATGTGCAGGCGATCTGGAGCAACATGTGCGCCCGTGAGGGTGTGCTCCCGCTCGGTCACGACGGTTATCTGAAGCTTTGGGCTTTAAGCAAGCCCGTTGCAACCGCTGATTACATCATGGTGGACGAGGCACAGGATCTCAATCCCGTGCTGCTGGGTGTGCTGCGCAGCGTTGCCTGCCCGCTTGTCTACGTTGGAGATCCGTTTCAACAGATCTATGACTGGCGTGGCGCAATCAATGCCATGAACCAGGTCAAGGTTGATCATAGAGTTCTTCTTTCGCAGTCGTTTCGCTTTGGCCCGGCGCTCGCTCAGGCAGCCACGGAGGTAATTCGAAGAATTGGCGCAACCGAGCCGGTTCGTGGAAATGTTTCACTCACCTCTCATCTCGCGAGAGTCCGACCGGATGCAATTCTTTCTCGATCGAACGCGGGTGTGATCACACATGTGCTCAGGAGCCTAAAGCGCAATGAACGCTGTTATGTCTTGGGTGGGACAAAAACGCTCGAACTCCTTCTTGACGATGTACGCCGCATCAAGGCCGGAAAACCAGCGATCACGCAGGAACTTCTGGGATTTTCGTCATGGAAAGACGTGCTGGTCCAGAGCACTCGACCCGAAGGCGCGGATCTCCGTCAGTTGGTCGGGTTAGTGCGTGAATTCGGGGAAGCAAGGATACAGGCAGCCCTTTCAAGGTGTGAGACAGAAGAGCGCATGGCACAAGTCGTCTGCTCGACCGCGCATCGCGCCAAGGGAAGGGAATGGGATCATGTTCTGCTCGATGAAGATTTCGATACCGCAATTGCGCGTTCGCTCAAGCCGGAGCAATCACGAGAGAAGCGCACATCAGGCTCTGATTACGAAGCGGAGATGCGGTTGCTCTATGTTGCGTTGACCCGAGCCCGCATTGCTGTGGAGCTGCCGCCGGCTATTCTTGCGCGACTTCGCCTGAAGTTAACAACAGAGAAAGTACTCGGCAAGGTAGCAGCACCAGCTGCTATCCCTGATGAAGAGCCGCCTCTGTCGCCTGATCATGAAGTGATTCCAGCCGCAGTGTCACCTTACCATTCGCCACAGAAGAATGAACCGCCGGAGATGGCGGCTATACGGCGATTCTTCAGCTAAGACATCATAGATGTCGTTCATGGGATGTAGTGTACGACCATCCACGGTTCTATTCGTCGTCAAAAATCCAGTGGCCATAGACGCAGCGCCCGGAGACCCGGTGGGGGTCGTGGTTGTCATACACTACACCGTCGATCACCGCCGTGTAGTGCTTGCTCACCGCTACCACCAGCCGACCCATTGGTAGCTCGCCGTCTGTCAGATGGACCTTGCAGCCTGAACCGATTTGCATGGTTGGGAACCAGCGGAACCCGATGGAGCGCATATAGTCTTTGAACCACTTGCGGGTGACATGAATTCCGTTCCGGGCAGAGGTTCCGCGCGATTTGCGCTCGCTCCCGGCTCCCTTGGCGAGTGCTGCGTAGATCTCGCAATACGGCCGTCCGCTGGCGATAGCGATGCTCCGCGCCACGCAATCGCGCGCGCTGCCCTTGAATCCTGCGGCCTTTCTACCGCCATCATCGTATATCCAGTTCATCGTTATGTTCGTTTCGCCCCTGGTGAATGCCTGACTTTCTATGAGCAGGTCACTGAAGTCAAGGTGCGTTATTTGTTTTTCCCTTCATTGGGCTTTTGCTTTTGTTGTTGGCTGGTTGCGACGCATGTTGTTCTCCACCGAGTTTCTATTCGCGCTCTTGATGAGCAGCAGGAAGGTGGACGCAGAGCCGACGTTGCCGGTGGAAGTCAGATTGCTGAACCAGCGGTCAAAGGGGATTTCGAAGCCGGCCCTCGCGGCGAGGTCGTGGGATTGATCGCGGAACAGACGCGAAGAGTAGTGGACGGCCAGCCAGTTGACGGTGGCGGGCTCGAGATCCTTCTGTTTTGCGGTCTGCAACAGGCCGTAAACAGCGTGACGCACCACCTCGTTGAGCATGCGGATGTCCTGGCGCAGAGTGATGGCGCCGGAGTCCGCGGCCTGGCGGTAGTTGGCATAGTCCAGCCAGGAGGGAGTCGGCGCGCCGTTTTTTGCGGGACCGACGTACATACAGGGCTCGAACTTGTTGGCGAAGGAGAGCAGCTCGATCCACTCGATGCGGAGCGAGAGACCGGTGCGCGCGGGAGTGGCAGAGAGCACGGCCGCTCCGGCGCCGTCGGAGAGCATCCAGCGCAGGAATTCGGTATCGTACGTGAGGCCTTTCTGGCGCACCGCAAGCTGGTCTTCAAAGCGGCTGGATTTAAAGAGGCGGCTGGCAAACTCGCTGGCGCAGACCAAAGCGTTGCGCCGGCCCGCGCCGGTGACCTGCAGCATCGCCGACTTGATGGCCATCATGCCGCTGGCGCAAACCTCGCAGGGTGATCTGCCTTTGCCCGGCTTCGCCAGCATGGTTCACGGAGAACTCAAGGTCCCGCCATGCGAGATCGCCACCGTCCATGGTGGTTACGTGCAGGAGCATGTCTCTGTCAGGCGGTATTAAGATGGCGTGCGCCGAAGAACAGCTTATCGAGGACATAAGCCTTTTAGGGTTTTCGGACGACATTACGGTTACCAAGACCGCGTCGATAACCTCACCTGTTTTCCGGTTCGTCAGATGGATCTCGAGGAAGCCGGCCTTCGGAGGGAGGAAAAGATTGAATCAGCTTCTGGCTGCGCTGGAGAAAGCGTCACTTCTTTAGTGCTCTTAGGATCGTTTAGTCCCGTGCCCGTGCTGAACAGGGAATATCCTGCGTCCTCGTCCTCAGCTGATACTGTGTATCGGCCCCACCAGGGAATGGAATCAAAGCGAAATTTTCCGTTTTGATCTGTTTTTGTATGTGGCAGAATTGCCCCGAGCGGAACGCCTAATGGGTTAGCCGTTAGGCCGACCCCTTTCGCCGGCTCTCCGTCCTGATCGACGACGGTTCCGTAAATCACCCCTTTGGCAATCGGCCTTTCGGGCTGCTGTGCCACTGTAACTGAGAGCAGTATGATGCTCGCGAGGACGGACATCGACTTCATGACCCCGAGATGTTACCACTTCTCCGACTGGCAACTATCTCTCTTTTCGGGTTCTGGGAAGTTGTCGCCAATCCTGAAGTAACCACATCGTCTAGAAGCCGGGCTGCACAACAGAGTGCCTGAAATGTGACTTTCCGGGAAGTGCACATCAAGCTGATCTATGAGCTTCCGCTTCCAAAACCTGAACCGAAAGAACTCGCTCTTTGTGGGCAATCCGCGCGGCGGACGAACTGCGGCGATCCTCGCCAGCCTGACCAGTTCCTGCCGCAGGCACCAGATCGATCGCAGCTCTATCTCACGCAGCTGCTCATCAACCTGCCCTCCACTACCATCAGCTAACTGCACGCCTGGCTACCTGACCAGTGGAAGCAGAGGCTGACCCTCTCAAAAACATATAGAGCCGGTCTCATAAACACTTCAACCCAAGTTCATCGCCGGGAGATGAGGTATCATGCCGACGTGCGTAGGGTTTATCTTTTCGCTCTCGGTCAAACAGCTTGCGGACGATCTGACGCGCCAGTTTGGCCGGGGCTTTGGAGCCGTTAACCTGAGCCAAATGTGACGCTTTTACGTCGCATGGCCGCCTCAGCCGATAGAACGTGACCTGACATAGATCGTTATTGCTTGCACATTTCCAAATCCTTGTTGCCATCGACAAGCAAGCAGACTCGACCCCACAATATGGTGACCTCAGGCGTATAAAAACTCGGTTTAGACATATCGATTCCAGGCTCCGGGTAGAAGGGAACTACTTGGTCTATTGTGATGTGGCCATCTAATGGACCGATACGCCATCTTCCCTCCATGACCTTGGATGAACCATTTGGATCTTGTCGCTTTTGAACTGACGTACCGTCCTTTCTGAGTTCTAAGGTTGTCACATAATTTGAGCGCGAAAAATGGTAGGTTCCCGGAATCCTTGCGTCTGGAGCACCAGGGTAGCAGCCAATTACCGAGATGCTCAAAACCCATATAAAGGCAACATACAGGTATCTTAGCGGCATGGGTTGGTCTCGTCATAGCTAAGCGATTGGTGAATCGTTGTAAAGTGTCCGGACGAGGTTTGGTCTGGCACTGAAGGCATGGGCAAGAACGGACCTCCCGTGAAGGCCGCATTGTAGGCAGACGGTATGTGATAGAACAGCGAATCAATTGTCACATCATTTACAACGTGGACATGCACCGTACTGCCATCTCGCGTGAATCCGTAGCTGAATCCGCCCACCTGTAGAGCAGCGATGCTTCCGCGCATTGCGTCCCTAGGCGCTCGTACACCAGCAGTGAAGGTGTTCACTCCGCCAGCCCCTGGCCCTGATGCACTCAACACTCAGCGATCTAACCCGCGATCTGTACCATCAGTAGGTTCAAGGCACACCCGTGCGGGACAAAGCCGTTAAGTTCCTTCCACTCATAGCCGCTCCCTCAGCTGCTAGCTCTCCAGTGTGCCACACTTGCGGTGGATTACTCCCGATTACCGCTAGCTGGAAGTAATCCCGTAGTGCCCGCAAAGTTTTCAGGCGCCTAAATGGCGCGCGGGAAGGCTTCTGGCATGGAAGGCTTCCAAACCACGTTCGATCTGGTCGGCTGGCTAAAACAAAAGCGGAGGTGATATGGCATTCTTGCTTGACTCACCTGGACGATCCTGCGTATTGCTTTAGTGCGAATCTCGGGGTTGAGCCCAGGGTTTCAATACTAGGGCAATGATGAATGCCAGATTTTGATTGGGGACAAGTTTGCGATGATGGAATTTCACATTTCGAGAGGCGCACGAGACCGCTACCAGTTCGCGGGAAATCTCTTTTCCTTTACGGGCAACGTAGTCTTCGCAAATGTGTCGGCAAGCCGTGAGTTTGCGCACCGGATGAATCAGGTCCGTGATGTGCAGAAGCATCCAGAGCGTGCGGTGCATGCAGGAGCGCTTTACGCCATGGGTTTGATTGACGAGGCCAGTCATGTACTTCTGGAGCGCTATCGGCAAGAGCTTGATCCCGCCGCAATGACAGATGCCCTCACCTTGTTCTCCGGGCACATCGGATCGCATGAGTTGGACCGGATGCTGCTGAGCTTTGTGGAGCAGTTTCCGGGCAGCAGCGTCTATCGCGCGCTGCAAACCCCGAAAGAATGGCTGGCAGGCTCCACCGACGGTACACCGCACCGGGCGGTCGCGCTGGAAGAGATGATGCTGCTTTGGATGGCAAACCGCAATGAGGCCTTCCGGCCATTCGAAGAGTTGTTCGAGGACAGGGGCCTGGCGGAGCAAACCGCCTATCGGAGCGTCGTGGAGAGGCTACCGGCGTATTTTGCGACCCGACCCCTTGTGCCGATGGAGGACTCCGAGCCGCAGAGCCTGTTTGACGTGTTGCGAGCACCCGCGGTGGCCGCTCCAGGCTCGCTGAGGGAGCAACTTGATCTGATCCGGATACAGTGGAGACGGCTGATCGGGGAGAGTCTCGACCGCTTATTGTCGATCGCAGGCGAGATCCTGCACGAAGAAGACCTGGCTATCTGGCTGCAATTCAATCCACCGAACGCTGCAACCGAGGCGGCTGCCAGGGCCGCTGCGGAGGCCGCCGCAGCAGCGGCAGCGCAACGACGCAGGGAGAGCGGGCAGCAGCAATGGCCTTCGACGGGGAGCCAGTCGGAGGTGCCGCAATTTGGCGAAGCGGCCCATGAATCTGAGAAGTTCAGCCCGGACGTGGCCTGGATGCCGGGCGCTGTGTTGATCGCCAAGAGCACTTACGTCTGGCTCGCACAGCTCAGCAAGCAACATCGGAGGTCGATTAATCGACTGGATCAAATCCCGGATGAAGAATTGGATACGCTGGCACGTCGCGGGATGAACTCGCTGTGGCTGATCGGTATCTGGGAGCGCAGCCGGGCGTCGAAAACGATCAAGCAGCTCTGTGGAAACCCGGATGCAGTGGCTTCGGCTTACTCGCTCTTCGATTACAACATCGCCGAGGACCTGGGCGGCGAGCCCGCTTACGTGAACCTGCGGAGTCGTGCCTATGCGCGGGGCATCCGGTTGGCCAGCGACATGGTGCCGAACCATATGGGTATCGATTCGCCGTGGGTCGTAGAGCATCCGGACTGGTTCATCTCGCGGCAGGATCCTCCCTATCCCGCTTACAACTTTGATGGCCCCGACCTGTCGCAGGACCCGCGTGTGGAGATCAAGATCGAGAGCCACTACTACGAGCAGACGGACGCAGCGGTCGTGTTTCGGCGGCGTGACCGGGCGTCGGGGGAGACAAGGTACATCTATCACGGCAATGATGGCACGAGCTTCCCATGGAACGATACCGCCCAACTGGACTACCTGAACCCCGCAGTACGCGAACAAGTGATCCAGACCATCCTGCATGTGGGACGTCTATTCCCGGTCATCCGCTTCGACGCGGCCATGACCCTAGCAAAGCGCCACTTTCACCGGCTGTGGTTTCCCGGCCCCGGTAGCAGCGGAGCGATTCCCTCCCGCGCCGAATACGGGATGTCGAATGCCGAGTTCAACGCACATATGCCGCATGAGTTCTGGCGGGAAGTCGTAGACAGAGTAGCTGCCGAGGTTCCGGGAACACTATTGCTCGCCGAGGCCTTCTGGCTGATGGAGGGTTACTTTGTCCGAACGCTGGGAATGCATCGTGTATATAACAGCGCCTTCATGAACATGATGCGTGACGAGGAGAACGCACAATATCGGCTGGTGCTAAAAAACACGCTGGAGTTCGACCCAGACATTATGAAGCGCTACGTAAACTTCATGAGCAATCCTGACGAGCGGACGACAATTGATCAGTTTGGCGACGGCGACAAGTGCTTCGGCGTTACTGCGATGATGGCGACCTTGCCGGGGTTGCCGATGTTCGGTCACGGTCAGGTAGACGGGTTCACCGAGAAGTACGGTATGGAGTATCGGAGGCCACGGTATGACGAGACTCCGAACCCCTGGCTGGTGGAACGACATGAGCGCGAAATAGCTCCCTTGCTTCACCAGCGAGCCCTCTTTGCCGAGAGCAGCAACTTCTTGCTCTATGATTTCTTCAACGACAACGGCAGGGTGGACGAAAATGTCTTCGCTTACTCGAACTGGCTGGGAGACCAGCGTGGGCTGGTACTCTACAACAACCGCTATTCCACGACAAAAGGGACCGTCGACTGGTCGGCAGCCTACGCAGACAAGCATTCGGGACAACTGCGCCAGCAACGGTTGAAGGATGGTCTGGATCTGAGCGGCGATCCCGCGATCATACTAAGGTATCGCGATTCCCTGACCGGGCTGGAGTATCTGCGGCGCGCCGTGAATACGGCGGAGCACGGACTGAGCATCGAGCTGCGCGCCTACCAATGCCACGTTTTTCTGGATTGGCGCGAGATGCGTGCGACCGCAGACAAACCATGGGACCGCTTGTGCGACGAGCTAAACGGGCGCGGCATTCCCAATCTGGAAGATGAACTGATCAACCTGGCATTGCGGCCTGGACACGACGCCCTCCGCCGGCTACTGGACCCGGCGCTGGTGCGAACACTCGCCGAACTGTCTGAACATCCGCAAGCAGCCAGAGGCTCGGAGAAGCAGAAGAATATCGAGCTGCAGAAGGAGGAATTCTTTGAGATAGCATGGACACGAAGCCAGGATTTCTTGCGCGAATCGCAGGTTGCCTATCGCGCTCGCAAAGGGGAACCTCTCGCGGTCAGACCGACGAATCCAGCCTTGCTCGCAGAGAAATTTCGCGAGCGTGTGCGTGCTGCGATGGACATCCCAGCACTCGAGAGCCTGTTTCCTACGCCTTGGAAGGTCGGGGCCCGCCGATTACTGCCTAGCCTGAGCCCCGAATTGATAGCCACCGCCATTTGGGGTCCGGTGCTCAGCTGGTGTGTCCTGGAACTGCTCGCGGAGTCGATCGACGCAGAGAAGCCGGAGCGCGCGGCACTCGATCTGTTTGATCGATTACGCCTTCGGGAACCCTTGGCACATTCCTTCTCAGCACTGGGATTAGAGGGGGAGGAAAGCTGGCGCGTGACAGCCCGAATCAAGGTTGCCCTGCTGGTTGAAGCTGGAGTGTCCGCGCCCGAGGCTTCCAGCACCATGGCCCTACCCGAAAGAGCGGAAACAGTGCCGATTGACGACGTCGCGGCATCTGCAACCGCTACGAGTGCTGCTCCGGCCAAAGCGCCAGGGGAGCAGAAGCAGGCTACCCCGGCTCTCTCACCTATCCTGTGGCACGACGCGGATGTCCGCTGGCTAACCGGCGTACACGAGGCACACGGGCATACCTATTTCGTCAAGGAGTCCTATGAGGAGTTGATTTGGTGGCTCCAGTTGCCAGTCCTGCGCAAGTTAGCTGGCGAAGCCGTGCCAGACCGCAGCGCAATCGCGGAGTTAAGTAAGGCGATCAACGAGGCCCTGGAGGCAGCCGCGTCCGCGGACTACAGGCTCGATGCGCTCCTTGAGAGTGACAAACCCGAAGCCGAGGCATGCTGATCTGTCTAGGATTGCACAATTTCAGAGGAACGCAGATTCCATCGATAGGGCCGTACAGCCGTTCAATTTGAGCCTGTTGCGACTGCCAAGATGCTTCCGGTGTATGGTCGCTAGCCTACATCGGAAGCGCCCTGGCCATGATGCGAGTGGAAAGGCGAGGTGTTGATCCGAGGCGCTTTCGATTAGGAGGCAAGAAGGAAGGCGCAGGCGCTTGCCGCGGATGCGATGAGTCTATGGAGATTGAATCAAAGCACGCCTGTAATCAGCCATTTAGCTAGATCAACGAAGGCCGATGAAGCGATCTCTGCAAGCCCATACACCCCGAGTATGGCACAGTCGAGCGTCCGCGGCGCCTGCGGCTTCGTTCTTGTCGGTAAACAGGAAGTTGCCCTTCTTCCAACCAGACTGCCAAGGCGTTTTGCGAGGCAAGAAGTTTAAGTTCCTCGGGGGGCGGGCGTGCATTATCGCCGTTCTACAGCTTCATTTCCTTGTCCAGGACAAACGTCTTCACGGTTTCGCGTTTGACGCCGTCAAAGGCCATGGCTTCTACCGTCGCCTGCGACTCCATGGCTTGCTTAAACGACTGCAGGTTCTCTGGCTCCATGCAGACCGCGACTTCATTCCCTGCGATCGTGTAATGGACCGGTGCGCGGAGGGTATACGTCCGGAACAGGTCGCCATGCGTCCGGAAGCCTGCTTCCCACTTCACAGGGTCTTGAACCTGCGCTGTGACGATTACCATAGGCATATTTGTCTCCTTTGAACTTGGGGCATTCTAACTTGCAAACAGGCCGAGAAGTATAGCACCTGAGCACTGTATCGCATTTGAGCGTTCCTGGACGAAGGGTCGGCTCAGCGGATTGTGGACGAGTTAGCGGTAAACGGGAGTAAAACATTGGTTTTGGGAAAGTTCGCAGGGCCAGACGGCCCGAACTGGGCCGAACTTGCCGCAAAGCCGACCAGGCACAACGGGATTACTTCCATGTTGCCCGTCATCCGGCCCCCGCCTGTAGATCTCTTTGACAACATCCCGTGACGCATTAGCGTGGTCACATGGCAGCTTTCGCGTCATTCCCATGGTTGACTATAGAGCGACAGCTGGTTGGGCACCCGTAACTTTCCAAATCCCCAAAGGAACTAAGCAGCTGTGGCGACCAAGAAGTTGTACCGAGCCAGCTGGTGCGGATGTGAGAAGGAGATTCAGGTGCCCGTTGTCTGGCTGGCTTCGCTTTTTGCCAAACGAGCTAACTCGGCGGGGGAGTAAAGTCCTGGCGAAAACGCTCTTTTCCAACTTTTTCGATTTGGCTTAGACTCCCTGAGTCGCCAGCAGCTTGGAAGCTGCTCCACAGAGCTTGCAATTCAGCTTCGGTCGCTTTCGCGACGACAAGTGGCAAGTATTTTGTAGCTTCGTAAGCCCGCCCGGCTCGAGCGAGGACAACAGCGTACGCAACTTTCGCACTGGTGGAGTCCGGTTGCAGTAGCATAATCGCCTGAGCTAGATCCATCGCATCCTGATTGTCATGACGGTCGAGGAGCCCGTAGACGGCTCCCCACAATGGAGAAACATTGGATGGCGAGAACTCAAGGGCCTTCCGAAATCCATCGGTCTCTTCGTTCCTCAGCTTAGTAACGATTTTGGGATCCATATTTTGCCTCTCTTCAAGAGTTACTAGCCGCTGAAGGAAAACTGCACGCTGCTCATAGAGCCCACCGTTTTCCGGCGCCTCTCGAATGGCCTTATCGAGAAGATCAATGGCACGCTTCTCAAGGTCAGTCGCTTTACTCAAATCTTCCAGGGAGTTCAGTTCCAGATCCGCTAGTCGATCTAGGGATCTCGCCAACTGAATCGTATAGTTCGAGTTTGACGGACTCTCCGCCAACAGATCCTCCAATTGCTCTTTTGCTTTGTCCAACTGCAACCGTCTCCGGATTGCCTCTGTTTTTGACGTTGTCGGCTCTTTGGGAATTGCGTTCATCAGCGAAACCGCCTCGGTGACCTTCGCTAGTTGGGAAGGAACCGCAGTGTTTGAACTGGCTGGCTTCTTGGATATCATTGCGGTTATCTCTTTCTGGTGCTTTGCGACATCTCGAGACCAGCGCGCCAGGCAAAGAGCCTCCGGTGCGCGACCCTGATAATCGTAGGCCAGGCTCAGATAATAGGAGGGCTTCCAGTTACGGGGATCATAAATCGTCCAATTCCTGAAAATTTCTTCCGCACGGTCATACTGGCGCTGCTGCAGAAACGAGCGTCCCAGTAATTCTGGATTTTCGTCGGCAAGCATCTTCTCAGTCGCCCCGCGAATCAAGACAGCTCCGTCACTTTGTCCTGGATCAGTCACTTCCCAATATTTTGCGACGTCGTGTCCATTCATCCTCAGTCTCACCACAATCAGGTCTCCGATTGAGTTGATGTCTCCGCTGATCGTCCACTCCCGATTGCGGATCCAGTTGTAGATCTTGATAATGGTATCGATTGAAACCCCCTTCACCTCGATCCCGTAGGAGCTTTGAACCGGAACTTTGATGGACTGTTCGAGCGCGATGGATTGTGTGCCCGTTATGTCGTAGAGATAGTATTCGGCCCCATGGAATTGCGAACCGAGCGCCGCGTGCTGGTTCAGGGTGTCCACAAAGATATTCGAAGCGTTCTTGCCGGACATCGACAACCGCTTGGCCACTTCTGGCGACACCTCGAACTCTTGTACGACCGCCAAACACTGCGGGAAGCATATCCTTTGCACAAACGCAACCAGCATAGTGACGACAATGGCCGCGATTGGAGTGTAGATAGCTAGTTTGACGGCGGTGGCGAAGATCTCACTGATTAGGCGGTTCAGTACAAACGGCTGCGCCGGATTTTGGGAAGTACGCCGTCCAGTAGCGGGTCGTCGCTTAGTGGCTATCATGTCTGGCCTCTGCTTTCCCGAGTGATGATGAATGAGAGAAAATGGCACACTCGCCAGGCCGGCCGAGCGGAGGACTGAATTGAATCGATTGGTTCTCCATGATCGTCGCGCCATTTTCTGAAGTGTCTGTTTTCGACTGCCTTCACTCTCTAATGCGGAAACAAACCTCAAAAGGGACAACCTTTTCAAAGTTTCGGCGTAGTCCCTATGACTGGAAAACGCCGTGGATCAGCCAACGAAGGATCAGCGTCGAAGTCAATGTTCGGGGGCGTGACCTCGCTGGCTTTGTGGCAGAGGCTCAGAAGAAAGTCGACGATGCCGTTCACATTCCAAGTGGATATCAACTGGAGTGGGGCGGCCAGTTCGAGCAGCTTGAGAGCGCGAGTCAACGGTTGATGATCGTCGTACCGGTTGCTCTCACGCTGATCTTCGTCCTTCTCTATATCAACTTCCAAGCCGTAATGCCTGCGCTCTTGATCTTCCTGAACATTCCTCTGGCCGCTACGGGAGGCATCGTTGCGCTCCTCCTCCGAGGCATGCCTTTCAGTATCTCGGCTGGAGTCGGCTTCATCGCACTCTTTGGTGTCGCCGTTCTCATCGGTTGCGCGCTGTCCTGACAACAGCGCTCGTCGCCAGTCTCGGCTTCATCCCAATGGCAATCTCTCAAGGTGCCGGAGCTGAAGTGCAACGTCCCCTAGCGACTGTTGTTATCGGCGGCCTGATAACCTCCACCTTGCTGACATTGCTGGTTCTTCCAACCCTCTACAGATGGATGGAGGAGTGGACGGGAAGAAGATCAGGCAATTGAAGATCGGTTGTGAGATTAGTTCTCATAAAAGCGCATTTCGCGGGCCAGTTCTCAGAAGGTCAGCAACTCGGTAGTTGCACTGACGATGAGATGGGTCCGCGCATAGAGTTTCGTAACAGTCCCCCACCGGTGTTTCCGACCCGCGATAGATGAAACGTGCAAGGGAGTTGGTGTAGAGTGTTTTCGCGTCGTGGGCATAGAGGTCGGTATGAGATTGGTGCGCATCAGCCCGTGTAACAGTCGGACCCGGAACCCCTTGAGCACCCCGGATTGTCGCCACGGGCGGTTTACCGCCCCGGAGCACGCTTTCTAGATTTCTTCAATCGGGG
>NZ_JQKI01000062.1 GCF_000745965.1 Edaphobacter aggregans DSM 19364
CTTCCAGGTCATGCCCGTACTCGCGCCACGTGGTGCCATCCACTCCCGGCGCCGCATCTCGTTTAAGCTTGAGATACGCCGTTCGCAGTAGATCGACCGTCACGCGATGAAGTAGGGCGGTGAACCGTTCCTTCTTCCCTTGCCTTGCTCGCTCTCGTACACGCTCAAGCCCCGGTGACACGCTCACCCGGCTCCATGTCCGGTGCGTGTGCGGCTCGGGCGTGTTCCCCTTGGCCCCTTCCCTTGGCTCCACCGACTCCGCGTCCGATCGTCCGGTCTTGTTCGCCGGCTTCGCAGCTACTGTGGAAGGGGTCTGACTTCTCCGGTTCGTTCATCATCGGCTACGGCTCCTCGCCTTCCCGACGCGGACCACCCCTTGACTGCAAATGGCCAAACTGGAGATCTCCCGGTTCCCAAGCAAAGAGCGTCCGTGCATGCCAGGGTCTACGACCACGCAGGACCGTTCGGGCACTCGCGATGTCGCACCCGTTCGTTTTGCCTTCCGCATACGTAACTACGTCGGCGTCCTGGATGAGAAAGATTTCGTGGCTCAATGGCTGGCCTGCACGCTCCCCTGTCAACGCTTCGCCGCACCCCTCACGGTATACTGCGCATGACTCGGGGCCGGCGTGGTTCGCTACACCTTCACCGTAATGGACTTGCACCATCTACTCCTTGCCGGTCTCCCGGCGCACTACATAAACATTCCGAGTCAATTGAGCATACCGCAGCACTTGGGGATCGCCTGAACATGGTTTTTGCAGGCACCATGATCGTCTCCGGGAACGCGAAAGCAGTCGTCACTGCTACTGGGATGCAAACTGAGTGTGGGAGGATTGCAAAACTTCTTGACGTTGAAAAAACCAGATTACCCCTTTGCAGCAACAACTCAGACTCCTGAGTAAGCAGTTGGGTGTCGCGGTCGTCCTAATAGCCGCATGTGTCGTCACGGTCTTGCTCGCTGTTCAAGGCATGCAAAGTGCCACTGCGGTCATGAACATACTGCTCTTCGGGATCGCATTGGCCGTCGCCGCTACCCCGGAAGGTCTTGCCGCTGTCATTACGCTGGTGCTGGCAATCGGGGTGCAACGTATGGCTCGTCGAGGGGCAATCGTTAAGAAGCTCCCTGCAGTAGAGACTTTGGGGTCTACGACCGTGATCGCTTCGGACAAGACCGGGACCATGACGCGCAACGAGATGACAGTTCGCGCCCTTGTCACGGCTTCAGGTTATGCCAACGTCTCTGGAAGCGGTTATTCCCCTGAAGGTAATCTTTCAACACCGAACAATGAACAATTCACAGAGGCTCAGTCGCGAGAAATATCTCAATTGCTCCTTGCGGCGGCCCTCGTGAATAACGCACAGCTTAGCGAATCCGCAAGGGGATGGAAGATTCAAGGAGATCCTACGGAGGCTGCACTGCTAACCGCCGCTCGGAAGGCGAAGATCCTGCCTTCAGCTATGCAAAGTCTCTACCCTCGTCTGGCGGAAATTCCCTTTTCATCGGAACGAAAAATGATGAGCACCTTACATGAACAGGGCCAGCATTCCGGGGCAATCACCGTTTTTACCAAAGGAGCTCCCGACATCCTCCTGGAACACTGTACGCATGAATTTTCCGCCGGGGTCTGCCGTCCTTTGACACCTCAGCGCCGGCAAGACATTCTCCGCAACAATGAACAATTGACCTCCACTGCACTTCGTACACTTGGCGTTGCTACTCGCCTCTTGACTCAAGTCGAGGCAGCTAACCCCATAGCTATCGACGAACAAGCCACGGAACGCCATCTGACGTTCATTGGGCTAGTCGGCATGATGGACCCGCCTCGTCCCGAGGCTCGTCGTGCAGTAGAGCAAGCAAAACAGGCCGGCATCCGCCCAATCCTGATAACCGGCGATCACCCCAAAACGGCGGTGGCCGTCGCTCAGGACTTGGGAATCATCTCAACTGGTCGTTGTATCTGGCTCCCAACTTGATCAAATCTCCGATGCTGACTTGCGGCACGCCGTCCGCACCACTGAGGTCTATGCACGGGTCAATCCAGAGCACAAACTCCGTATCGTGCATGCCCTCCAGCAGAACAACGAGATCGTAGCAATGACGGGCGACGGCGTGAATGATGCGCCGGCCTTGAAGGCCGCACATATCGGCATTGCCATGGGCATCAACGGCACAGATGTATCGAAAGAGGCTGCCGATCTTATCCTGACTGACGACAATTTCTCCACGATCGTTGCCGCTGTTGAGGAGGGCCGCATCGTCTTCGACAATATTCAGAAGTTTCTACGCTATTTGCTGGCAACCAATCTGGGAGAAGTCTTCACGCTATTCCTAAGCGCCGTCATACTGTCCTTCCGAAGCGGCGGTGTCGCGCAATCTCTTGTGTTGCCTCTCACTGCAGCTCAGATTCTTTGGATCAACCTCGTTACCGACGGCGCACCTGCGCTGGCGCTCGGAATGGACTCCGCATCCCCGGATGTCATGCGGCGTGCTCCGCGACGCCCAAATGCGGGCATCATCGGTCGCCAGATGTTTGGCAATTTATTGCTCGTTGCGACGGCAATGACAGTGGGGACATTGCTGATCTTCTTCTCGGCCCCGAGCGGCGCCTCCATTCTCCATAAACGATCGATGGCCTTCACAACGCTTATGTTCTTCCAATTGTTCAATTCGCTCAGTGCTCGTTCTGATTCTGACAGTGCGTTTCGTGACATGTTCGGCAATCATTGGCTCTGGGGTTCCATCTTGCTATCCATTGGACTTCAAATAGTTCTTCTCAATCTTCCTTATCTCCAGCTCGCATTTGGAGTCGTCTCACTAAGCTTGGCTGACTGGATACTCTGCGTGTCGATCGCAAGCAGTGTCTTATGGGTGAGTGAAATCGCAAAATACTTCAAGCGCACTGCGCGTTCGGCGACTCAAATGCAATCAGCCGAGGTATCGCGGTGAATCAAGGCACGGGCACGGAGGTAGAAATGACTACAGGCCGCCCACAGTCAGAAGGAAAAGATTGTATCGAGGGAAACTTCGTCACCGCGTTCACCGAAAGGCAGATCGTAAAGCTGCCGTCTGGACTCACGTTAGCTGTTCAACTCTTCCTGGCATCGGTTACTGGAGCTTGGGCATAGCCCTCGCTGCACCATTGACTGCCGCGGTTTCAGGAGTTGTTTTTAGGCCTGTTGCGGGAGGTAAATAGAACAGATATTGAGAAGGTTCCCATTGCACACAATTCAGCTAAAACGCATTCACTGGCGAATGAAGACAAGGCTAAGGGCAAGCCCTGAAAGAATACAAACAAAACCTAGGGTCGTACTCTTGCGAAATGCATTCTTGCCCCATATCAGAGCTATAGCACACTTCACTGCCGTGTTGCCGAGGATACCAACCGCTATGACTCTCGCAGCCTCAGACGTCTCCATGCCCCGCCGCACCATGGGTGCTAGAGAGGCAACAAGGGCATCGATATCGACCGAGCCGAGCAGACCGGCCGAACCAAACATTCCAGCATTCCCAAACCATGCACGCGCAAAGGTCACCAAGTATTGGGCAGCGATAAAGATCAAAGCAAGATAGGCAGCGGTAAGGACGCGCAGGGGATTTTTTTCTTCCAAAGAAGCACGCTCACTGGATGGACGGCGAAGGCTGTATACAGTAAATAAAACTCCAATCGAGAGCGGAGCGATAACGTAGAAGAAAGTAGCGATGGCCAGAGCCGGACGAAGCAGCAAGCACAGAATACATACTCGTAACATCGAAACCGAGGTTGCCGCCATCACCCCTCCAGAAAGAGGAACGTAGGACTCAGGGTGGCTGCGACTGTCACGCGAGAAGGACAAAGCCACTTGTGTAGAGGAGATCAGCCCTCCGATGAGCCCAGTAAGGACCCAGCCGATTTTGGCGCCCATGGCTTTTCTGGCGAGGTATCCGGCAAAGCTGATTCCGGAGAATACCAGGACAAGTGTCCAGAGAGAACGCAAATTTAATATCCCTCTGGGGCCGAAATCCCCGGAAGGGAGAAGGGGGAGAACGATGAGCCCCATCGCGGCAAATTGTGCCGCGGCTTCAAGCTCGATAAGACCAATGCGATTGACCAGCGCATGGAGCCATGACTTTTCAATAAGCAAGAGAAGCGTCCAGGCATAAAGCGCTGCGGCAATACCCAGATGGCCAAGCCCGGCAGTGACACCGCTGACTAACACAGCCATAGCCGCAACCTCTGTTGTGGCGTCGCGCGGGATCCTGCCTGCACCCAGGCGCACAATCAACACCATAGCCGCAGTGCTGGCAAGGATAACGACTCCAAGCGTGATGAGTGCGTTGGCAATGAGAAAGCCACATACTCCAGCCACCGTGCCAAGTAGCGTAAATGTGCGGAGGCCGCCGATTGCTCCCGGTTCATTCTCACGATAGGCACGTTGCCGATCGACGCCGACTGCGGCTCCGCCGAGAGCTGCGATGGCAATGCCCAGAATTCCATTTCCCGATTGAATCAAGAGAAAGCCCTCAAGATTCCACCTGCCACTGAACCTGTTTTTGTCGCAACCTAAATCGCCGGGAAGAAACAGAGATCATTACAGCATTCTTTTTGAATCACGGCCCCGATATTTATTTCTATTGTGAGCTGGATTTGGCTCTTTGGAACAAGCGGCCTGATACACCTCAATCAGATTAATTTGATTCATATCTATAGTTTTAGGGAAACTGTTCAGCTCGATCCCGCCTATCGACAGTAAAGCGACAAGGCATATTGCTTCCCTCCAAGTCTCGAGAATGCTCATGAGATTCCACATGTGGGCACAGGTGGTGCGGAGAGAAGCAAGTGTAAACGCAGCAAGGACACGTGTCCTTGCACCGCGGTCTCTTTTCATCTAAACTTTAGATGAAGGTGGCTATGATGCCGACAATTCAGCTCAAGCTCCGCGAAGCGAGCGCCATTCTAGGCGTTAACCCAAAGGACCTCCAGAACCTGGTCCAGTTCGGCGTGCTTCAGCCGGAGCGCCGGGATCGCTTTTTCGTGTTTGATGCGACTTCTCTGTTGGAGGCAAGGGTTGCGTTCTATCTCAAAGAGTCGCTTGGAACCTCGGTGCCCCTACTGGCACGGTTTATACGAGAAATCTTTGCAGAGGCGCAGAAATCGAAATCCGGCCGTTTCTCCGATGTTTCAATCTCTTCGCGTCCTGTGAGCGGTAAGGAAGTGGTGAGAATCGAAGTGCCGCTACGAGCGCTGGCGACCGACTTGGAGGCACGGCTCCCGAAACCCAAGGCTTCGCGGAACGAAGCAGATGGAAGAAGGCGCAAGGGTTGGAAGGAAGAAATCACTCGCGCGTTCGAGGACGTGGCAGAAGACCTGAAGGGCATATCCGAGAAGGACATCTTGAACGAGATTAAGAGTTATCGAGCACAGCGCAGGAAGACACCGGAGATCAGCGTAGTTGCCCTCTCACAGAAGAAAACGGCCTAAGGGCGTCGTCGATACCTCGGTTCTTGTGGCGGGGATTGCCGCCTTCAAAAGAGTTGGAGTCCGATCGATCGTGCCCAGTGCACAGATTCTCCGCGCTTGGATTGAGGACGACACTTTCCAGTGGCTTATCACGGAAGAAATCCTGGAAGAGTACAAAGAAATCCTTGCGCGGTGCAAAGTCCGTCGCGACCTGATTGCTCATGCGATCAGCCTCATCCGCACCGCAGCTCAAGTTGTTCCCGACGTTCCGGGCTATGGAATTTCTCCTGATCCTGATGACGAGCCGTTCTGTGCATGCGCGGAGGCTGGCAACGCAGATTCTATCGTTACGCTCAACCCTTCTGACTTCCCACAGCAGAAGCTTAGAGCGCACGTGATTGCGCCAGGCGATACCATTCCCACGACCGGACGCACCCGCCGCCGTTAACCTCTGAGTCTTGGCGAACGGTTCCGGGAGGTCATCACACGCTGACTAAACAGAGAGCAACTCCAACCCACGTTGGTTGGAGCTTGCGCAATTGTGCTCCAGGGGTAGAGGCGGTATTTCCCGGAATCATTGAAAGCTTCTCCGAGGTGGTGGAGATTCCCGCATTCTCGTCAAGATTTCTTGCGCTTTTCCACAGGAGGATTAGTTCCAACCGTTTCTCAAAGTTTCCTCTCGTGACCATCGAGTCCTCACACGTCCTATTCGCTCCTTCCACCTCATGCAGAGACCATCTGGACATCAAATCCGCATTGAATCATTGTGAGTGCAAGGAGCATGTGGAACATGCGCGATTCCCCTCGCACACTCAGACAGCTCTCTCTGTTCGATTGCAGCGTGGATGCGCCAAGCCGAGCATGAGCTTCTTCGTGCAGAGTCGACGAGCGATTGCTCAAAGGTCGATCAGCACGAAACCGCCAACCAATCTCGGTGTGACACGGATGGACTCCGAGATCGGCCCCGCGTTAAGCTCAATCAGCCAACCGCTCCCGTGACTGGAGGAAAAATGACGGTCACGAGAGATCGATACCAACATGGTTCCCTGCGCAAGGTCGAAAGAGCGAAAGGGCCTGCGGTCTGGGAATTCAGATATAGCACTTACGAGAGTGGAGTGCGCAAACAGAAACAATTAACCCTCAGCACAACGAAGTTCCCGACTGAGGCGCGGTCAAGCGCAAAGTGGAGGCTTTGCTTCTGAAACTCAATTCAAGCGCCACCATCGCAGCTCTTCAGGAACCTACGCTGAAGGCCGTTATGGAAATCTATGAGCAGGAAGAGATGCCGGAGCGGCCCAAGAGCCGTCAGAATTATCGCCTGCTGATGGATCGGCACATTGAGCCGAGATGGGGCTCCAAGAAGCTTTCGGAAATTCGACCCCATGCAGTTGAAGTGTGGTTGCGAGAATTGCCGTATGCACCGGAAACGAAAAGGCACATCAGGAGCATGGTGTATCGGTTGTTCGAACTTGCGATGAAACGAGGCTGGCTGGAAGCTCAGAGAAATCCCATCAGCCTTGTTCGCGTGAAGGGGAGAAGCCGAGTGATCGAGAAGGTGGTTTTGATGCCTGAACAAATGCTGATCGTTCGACAAAACCTCGAGGATCCGTATTTGCTAATGGCCGAGCTTACCTGCTACCTGGGCCTTCGTATCTGCGAAGTGCTCGGGCTCAAGTGGGAAGATCTGGATGTGTCGGCTCAGACTCTTTCCATCCGGCGCTCGGCCGTTGACGGGAACGTTTCGGATGTCAAAAGTGAAGCATCTCGAGAGATGTCATTCCTCTCAGTGGTGACTTCATGCCCTTTCTTCAAAGATGGCAGCGGATTGCACCGGTTTCGGAAGAGGGCTGGATGTTCCCGAGCATTGTGACGGGCAAACCGTACCATGCAGGCATTCTCCTCCGTCGTCATCTCAAGCCGTTGGCCGCGCAAGTCGGCGTGCCAAGGCTTGGCTGGCACACCTTCCGACACACTTTCCGCAGTTGGCTTGATGCGGTGGGAACTGCGGTGGGCGTCCAACAGAAGATGATGCGTCATGCTGATGTGGCCACGACGATGAACATCTACGGGAAGGGAATGATGGACAGCAAGCTCGAAGCGCACACAAAACTGCTCCAATATGCCGGCGTGGGGATGTGTGGGGTTGCGGGTCAACCTACCGCAGAGTCAAATTGTTGATTTTGCTGGTCGGGGCGGAGGGATTCGAACCCCCGACCCTCTGCTCCCAAAGAATAGCCCAGCCAATTAGCCTGAGTTGTACCTACTTCAATGCAGTCGTATTTTCAGGCGATTACGCTCTCGGCATGTTGGGCCATATAAGCCTGTCTAGACGGGTACCCGCTACAGTATCCGCTACAGTCTTGAATGTCTGGCTGGACGGATCAATCAGATAAATCGTGCTAATGCGAACACGGGAATGCTTCAGTCAGTGCCTCAAAGACAAACTTTGCCCTTCTCTGGTTCAGTTTTCTGGATGGTCCTGGAGGAATTTGAAGACGACCCGAAGCACCGGAAAAATATCTTCGAAAATGCGGAATCTGGCGAATTGGAGTGATACAAAACAGCGGGCAATCCATACCCATTTGTGGGATACAAACCCATTTTGTGTGTGGGATACAATCTGCACCACGAGCGGAACGAGATTGTTTTGAACAGGATGACGCGCCGGGAGAGAGCGCCGGCACGTTGTAGCAAGCTCGTTTTTGGTAGAGGGACAGATGTCGAAGGTACTGGTAAGTGGTGGGTGTGGCTTCATCGGCTCGCACCTATGCGACCGAATCATGCGGCGATCAGACTTGGAGTTGTGCATCGTCGTCGACAATCTTTGGACAGGGGACGTCCAAAATCTCGCACATATTCGCGACGATCGCTTTCGGATTGTGCAATCCGACGTAGAGCGGTTCCAGACTGACCTACGATTCGATGAGATCTATCACCTAGCGTCCCCGGCATCGCCCCCGTGGTATATGAGCGAGCCGATTCGGACAATTTCTGCAAACCTAATCGGCGCTATGCGCTTGCTGGAATTACTCGCGCCCGGCGGGCGCTTCGGGTTTACGTCTACTTCGGAGATCTACGGGGATCCACTCGTTTCGCCTCAGCCAGAAAGCTATCGGGGCTCTGTCGACTGCACCGGGCCGAGATCATCCTACGATGAGAGCAAACGGTGCACGGAGTCACTACTATTCGAAACTCGGAGAACTAAGGGGATAGATCTGCGAGTCGTCCGCCTCTTCAATGTGTACGGTCCACGCACTCGACCCGATGATGGACGTGCGGTGTCCAACTTCATTATGCAGGCACTGAGTGGCCAGCCCTTGACCGTATACGGAAGCGGGGAGCAATCGAGAAGTTGGGGCTATGTCGAAGATATAGTTGACGGCTTGGAGCGCTACTTCTGGAGTGACCCTGTGAACTATCCAGGGCCGCTGAACATTGGAAATGATCGCGAGATTCCGGTCATTGAGGTGGCAAGGTACATCAGCAAAATGTTTGGGAATCTGCCCATTCACCATGTCGATCCCGCACCGCAGGATCCCACGAATCGTAGGCCCGATCTCAATCTGGCGAGACGCACTTTGCCCGGCTGGAAATGTAAAGTGCCCTATGAGAAGGGCGTCCAATTAACAGTGGACTGGTTCCGTGCGCACCTTGCGCAACAATATCAAGATCAACTCACTCTCATATGAGCCTGCCACTTTGTTCAATAATCATTCCGGCCTATAACGCAGAGGTATGGTTAGAACGGACGTTATTATCTGCTGCTAAGCAGAACTATCCGAATCTCGAAATTATTGTGATCGACGATGGATCGAAGGACGACACTCGCAAACTGGCTGAGTCGATTTCCGCAGTGGATGAGCGCTTCCGCGTAGTCAGTATTCCAAACGGAGGTGTGGCAAACGCTCGGAACGTTGGTATCCGCGAAGCTCGTGGAAAGTATGTTGCCTTTCTGGACGCGGATGATCTGTGGCACCCTGACAAGATCAGACTGCAGGTGGAGTCGATGCAAGAGCCGTTAGACGGAGCGCTGCCTGCTGCGAGTTATGCGCTCGCCCGCCTCATTAATGCGCATGATCGGGTCGTAAGTAAGGGAGCCACCCCAGGGGAGAGCGGCTATATATTGCTGCGGAACATGTACTTCAGATTCTCCGGCAATGGGAGCTCCGTTCTGGTTCTTCGTGATGTGGCTCTCGAGGTCGGGGGCTATGATTCTTCCTGGATCGCACACGGAAGCGGCGGATGCGAGGATATCGATTTCGAGTTGGCAGTGGCTGCCCGATACCCGATAGTTTGTGTTCAACAGCTTCTGGTAGGTTATCGCAGGGCACCTGGCAGCATGTCGACCCGTCACCGAGAGATGGCTCGCGGCGCCCTTGGTGTAATACAGAAACACCTCAAGGCAAATCCGCAGATTCCGAAATGGGCTACCCGTCTCGTGTATGGAGCGCTTTTGGGTTACACCGTGCCAGAACTTATAGCCGGACGCGACTGGCCTGAGGCCGCCAAACACCTGGGAATTCTGTTCATAAATCAACCAATGCAAGCGATAGAGTTTTCGCTGAGATTCTTGAAGCGCCAGCCGAAGCGACTACTTCGTCTCCTGTTCAAAAAGCCAAAATCCGTTGAAGAAATCGCCGGGCCACTGTTCACAGATGTCAGACCAGAGATTGAGCCAAGCGAGATTAATACTCGCCATCCGCGCCAAAGAGAGATTCTCGATGCATTGACGGAGCTTGATGCCAAGCTGTGGAAGGAGGTTATCAAAGGCAATATAAATTCGTCGACGCACGTCGAAGATAATGCTGGTGAGCCTGCCTACCGTGTCGCTAGGAATTGAGGAGCGCTTTGAATTGCGCCATATCGCGGTTCAGCACCGCGAATCTCGGCAACTCATATCGGTCCTCGCGGGCAACATTAATGTGAGCAGACCTGGTGGAGCATGCTGACGCAAAACCGGAACCTGCCACGATATTGCGAACCCCATCGTTCATATCGCCATAAGGGTAAGCGAACAAGGAGGTCTCCACTCCCGTCATCATTCGACATTGCTGTGTGCTAGCGAGGATCTCCTCGCGGCAGTCTTCTGCTGTCAAGGTCGTTAGAGCCGGGTGATGGATCGTATGAGCGCCAAGCGTGATCAATCCGTCCTGGGTCAGCTCCTGAACGTCGGCGTGATTCATCGGTAGCGAAAGAGAATTATGCACACCGCCGAAGGTGCCACGGACCGAAGCCATCACGCGCACACGTTCGGCCTGCGAAACATCTCGCAGTTTACGCCACAACCCGAGGTAGGCTCTCTGCCGTGCTGTTTGCGGCTCACCGGATGCGCGCCATTTTCCATCTATATCCGCTGTCTCGGGCACGCCCCACCGCAGCGAGAATGTCTCATTCGAAACCAACACTGTGTAATCGACCGCCTGCCTCGATTGGAGCGTCCATCCGGCCAGTTCATCCCACCAGAACGGCACACTGGAACCAACCCATCCTGTTGCAAGGAAGAGGGTCGCGGGTAGGTGATAACGCTTTAGCAAAGGCTTGGCGTGAACCAGATTGTCGCGATAGCCGTCATCGAAGGTGATGGCCACGGCGTTCCGAGGTAGGTTCCCGTTACGCAGCCCCTCAACAAGTTGATCGAGCGGCATAGCCGTACGATGGCTTTTCAAATAGGCAAGTTGCCGCTCAAACGTTTCGGGGGATACAGCGAGATCCCAAGGGTCCTGCTCAAGTGCGATCACCCGGTGGTACATAAGGATTGCAGGGGCGGCCCGCCGACCGCGAATGAGGCGGAAGACCCTGCGTGCGATCGAAGGGATGCTCATCGGGCTCTCTGCGCTCGAAGTGTAATGTTGACTGGGTACGCGGGATCATGCACATCCAGGTCACTTATATCGACGTCTTCCACGACGGCACCCGTAAGGAAGCATATGGCGGCAAACACATTACCGTGGGTTGAAAACTGCAGCTCTCCTCGTCCGAAGACGCGCTCAAAGAGGCGATGCAACGAGCTGACCGTGAACGACCAACACCAGTTCGTCCCCCACTCGTGACGGTCGATCTGACTTATCCCTGGAACTGTCAGCAGAAGAACACCGCCCGGCTTGAGCGCCGCATGGAGCCGCTCGACGGCTTCATTGAGGTCGTATATGAGCTGCAACGTCTGGGTGAAGATGATGCAATCGAACGCACCTTCCGGAAGAACGCCTCGCGTTGTAATGTCACCGGTAATCGTAACTTTCAGATTCTCACTACTGACGTGCAATACGTCCAGTTGTGCGATCTCGGTGCCAAATCGACGGCTATAGAGGTCATCGCCTATCTCGAGAACACGCCCTTTGATGTCTCGCGAATGCTCTTGGAGAAAGCCCTCGATATAGTAGCGATCCAAGGGGGTGCCGCGTTCCCAGCCGAAATCCATGCTCAATGGTCGAGTACTGGCTAGAGAACCGAAATCAACCTTCCCCACGCGCGGTGGCCAGGTCCTCCGTCTCAGAGCGCGCAGACGCTCGGGTACAGCCGCCCGGAAGATACGCTTCAGAAGAACATGGGCGCGCGGGGCTGCAAGGACACTTTTTGCAGCATTCGAAGCCCCATCCCCCCACATTGCTTCTTGGCCATGTTTGTACCAGTCGTACCAGTTGCGCCGACCTTGGAGCCAGAAATCTAAGCGGTGTCCGCCATCGGGCCGATGCTTGTCGTGGATCGAGAGAATCGCCTCCAGCATCTGCGCTGTGTCCTTCGAGATGTTGTCTCCATGCCACCGATACTCAGCGACTACCTGCGAATGTGAAGCGATCGGGTACCGTGGCGCGACCCGAAGATATAGCTCATAGTCTTCGCCTCTGCGCAGTCGTTCGTCATACCCACCTAGCTCCATCAGACGGTCTCGCCGAAACAGAGCGGTCGCTATCATCCCGATCATGTTTCCCGTCAGCAGAGTTGAGTAGGGGTCAGTTCCGGTAGGCATGGGGACGTTAGTGTTGCCTTTGGGTAAGCCATCTCGACCAATCTGATAGTGGCCCCCGTATACCAGGGCTGTTTCTGGATGAGTTTGAAAGCAGGCCAAACCGGCTGCCAAGGCATTTGGCCTTAGCCGATCATCAGCATCCAAAAAGCAAATAAACCTAGAGGTAGCTTGCAAAAGTCCGACGTTTCGCGCACTGGCAACACCGCCGTTCGCCTTCTCTATCAGTTTGACAATTGGGAAAGCCTCGAGGAGCGGCGCCGGAGTCACTTCCGAACCATCGTCAACCACGATCACCTCGTCTGCTGGACGGGTCTGGGCGAAAACGCTATGCAGCGCGTCTAGGAGGTACTTTGTGTCATTGAAGGTGGTGATGACAACAGCAACACTTTCCTCCGGATTTGTACCGCGCTCAGTTCGAAGAACTTCTGATTCGGCTTCTGTCATTTATAAGAGTGCCCGCTCAGGGCCGATTATGCGGGTAGTATACTCAAAATTCGGGCATTCTCGAGAGGGCATTCAAGCCCTTTCCTATGTTGTGCGCTCGTTCTAGTGGCTGGGGAAACGGTGGGCGTATCGCGACAATGAAGGCGCTGAATGTCTTCGGGGTAAACCGAAATCTGGATCTCCTTGCCCGGCGCTACTACTGGACAATTGGTATTGTGATACCGCTCGCTTTTGCTATCAGCTTGCTGGAAGGCATTGGCGCTGGTTTGCTTATTCCTCTGCTGGGTATTCTCACCGGTGATTTACCCAGCAGCAAAGGTCATGGCCCTGTCGGGCGCTTAGTCGTGTTCGCCGCTGGACACAGCCGCGATGCGAGATTATGGATCATCGCCGGTGTGATCGTCGTGGCCGTGACGCTGAAAGCGACTCTTCAGGCAGCCGCTAGCACTTTCGCATCCTGGGTGGATGGCAAGATAGGTCAGGAGATTCGCTGTGGGCTTGGTCAGCGCCTCAATAGCGTGGGCTATCCCTTCTTTCTGACAGAGAATCCAGGTCGACTATTCAACATCGTGAGTACTGAGTCCTGGAAGGCCTCCGATGCGATACGGGTACTTCTCAACCAGATAGCCTCCACAGCTAACGTTGTTATGTTTTGCGTGCTGCTCTTCATCGTCAGTTGGCGGCTGACGATGATGGTGCTTGTCGGCGGACTCTTGGCTCGGGCTATTCAAAAGCGCATGGAACGCAAGCTGCGCACGCTGAGTCACAGGACGGTTGCGGTCAACCAACTTCTGCATAATCGCATGCTATTCGTGATCTTCGGCGCACGAGTTATACGCATCTTCAACACGCAAAAGGTAGAGCAAGAGCACTTTGAGAAAAGTTCCGACGATGTGCGCCAGGCCATTCTCGCGTCCGAGCGGGTATCCGGGACGCAGGGGCCATTGCTAGAAGCACTCCACGGGCTGTTGCTTGTCATCGTGCTGCTCACGGCCATCTTCACGGGTATGTCGGTACCCGTACTCGCGACGTTTCTCGTGCTGATGAACCGCATACAACCGCACCTGCGAATCCTGGAAGGAACCGCCGCCGCATTTGCCGCGGCCAGCGCACATTTCGAAGAGGTTGAATGGCTGCTAGACCCATCTAACAAGCCGCCCGCGTTGACGGGCACTGTTCCTTTCGCTGGCTTGCGTGATCACATCATTTTCGAAGATGTCACACATGACTACGGAACTCGCAATGCTCCCGCGCTCTCGAACGTGAGTTTCGCGCTGCGTCGCGGACGCGCGACGGCGCTGCTGGGCGAATCGGGCTCCGGTAAATCGACCATCATCAACTTGTTGTGCCGCCTTCTGGAACCAACTTCAGGCAGCATCAGGATTGACGGCACACCGTTGAGCGACCTTCGTGCGGTGGACTGGCTCAATAGCATCGCGATTGCGGGGCAAGATGTCGACCTCTTCGACGGAACCATTGCCGAGAACATCTCATATGGCCGGGCCGAGACAGAAATAGAGGAGATAAGATACGCAGTCCGCGCGGCTGAAGCAGATTTTGTCCTCGACCTGCCGCTTGGTCTTGATACCCCCGTTGGACCGAGCGGCCTCGGCTTGTCAGGTGGACAGCGCCAAAGGATTGGGCTCGCCCGCGCGCTTGTCAGGAGGCCGGAGCTGTTGATCTTTGACGAGGCCACGAACGCGCTGGACCAAGCGAAAGAGCAAAACATCCTTCGCATGCTGAAGGAGCTACGGGGATCGATGACGATACTTGTTGTCAGTCACAAAGCAAACACTTTGGCGTTTTGCGACGATGCACTCATGCTTCATCAAGGCAAGTTGGTCAGCGCGGGGCCCGCAGCTTCGGTGCTAGCAAATCAGGCGCCCGCGTAGTGGCAACTTCCACTCAATCTAAATTTTCCTGCGAGTGACGTTTCCGGCAATCTTCCGGCCGGACTCGCCGAAAGACGACTTTGTCGGAACAGTCTGACGTTGCTGAACAGAAGCACGTTCCTAGCACTAACGCCTATTCGCCTAGTTCACTTTTGATTGCACATCTTTGCATGTCAGAAATACAGATTGGCGATCACTTTTACTTGACTCAATTCCTGGTGAACCGCATCCTGAAGGGCGTCCTTATCAAAATCAAGTGAGGTTGGATATGAAGCGAAGCTTTTTCGCCCTTGCAGTCCTTGCGTTACTCTCTGCCACTGTAAACGCCGATACGCTCCGCACTTTTGCCATCGACGACGTGAATGGCTCCACTAGCAGCACAAGGGCTGGGTTAAGCACATTGAGCGGTCTGATCACCATCGACACCACTACTGGTCAGGCCCTCTACGGCTACCTTCGCATGGATCTTCCCCCAGAACGACCTGGGCGAAGTTTTCGATCCGCCCATCACCATGCAAATCCTCAGCAATGCTACCAACTCAGGGTGCCTGAATAACTGCCTCCAGTATCCCGACGGACACGCGATGCACTTCGCCTCGTCCACCTTGGATGGCAACAGCTTTTTCGCTACGTTGACCACACCGAACAGTCTGATCGACTACAGTGGCGGAGATCTATGCTTCACCGTACACTGCGAGACCGACGCATACACCTATTTCGGCTACGACTTTCTCTTCCCACCTTACCTGTTCAATGGCACTACATATCCACCCATTCGCCGCTCGGGCATTGAGTTCTACTTCGACGCCCATCTCTACCTTGTAAGCGAAGCGCAGACACCAGAACCTTCAACCTGGCTTCTTTTCGGTACCGGCGCCCTCGGTCTGGTTGGAGCAGCACGGCGCAAGTTGATGACCTCGTAGACGTTGAGGAACCGAATGTGAGGTTATCCTTAAGCAATCGCCGCGTCCTCGCGCGCGCGTACTGCTCCGCGAACTACTGCTTTTATTGGCTACCGCAAACCCCCTAGACAATACCTAGATCGCCCGACCTTTTTGGGGCGTGCAGATTGTGTGTTTCCTCTCGCGTGCGCGTACTGGTCCAAAAATACGAAGCACTTGCTCCCAGTTGTATCCAATGGGCGAAGGAGATCCCCGGCATATCACTTGCTGTTCAGCAGCTCGGGGGAGTTTCAGGCCACCGCGGTCGGCTGTAAGAGAGGATTTCGCCGACATTGTAATGCCATGCGCGATTACGCCTCCCTGGTCTGAATTGCGGGCAAACCGTGAATGGCACCTGCAAACCAATGAACATTTTTTCGCGTCTCCAGGTCCGAAAGAGCTTCCGAGCAAGGCGCAAAAGGGTAATGAGAACAGCAGGAATTGAACGGAAAAAGCAGCCACCCGCTACAGTATCCGCTACATAGTATTTTGAAGGGGAGCGAAGACTCGCCAAGTTATTGATTCGATGGTCGGGGCGGAGGGATTCGAACCCCCGACCCTCTGCTCCCAAAGCAGATGCGCTACCAGACTGCGCTACGCCCCGACTCCCTTCAGTTTATCGCATCCACTCGCGCGCCAAGCTATTAAAACCACGTCGGAAAGTGGACCTCCACTCCAAACAGAGCGTGCATCAGCCCATTCGCCAGCCACGCCAGCAGCAGCATCGGCACCAGCATCAGCGCCATCAGAACCATCGACAGCACGATCAGAAAGATCCAGCTCTGGATTGTGTGCTTCCGCGGCTCATACATGCTTCCCGTCAGCAGAGCATAGTTGCGCCGGTTCGCCCGCCACGCAATATCGAACGCATCCCCCAGCACCGGAATCGATCCCACCACCACCTCGATCGCGATGTTCGCTACCATCCGCACAACCGTCACCGATGGCACGCCGCGCATCCACGCCGCGATGATGATGATGCACGAAGCAACGCCGCCCAGAATATCGCCAATCCCCGGGACCACCCCCATAATCCCATCCAGCCCAAACCGTATCGACGTGCCCGGAATCTTGATGAAGTCGTCCAGAACGTGCGACAGAATGTCGAGGTTCTCGTCGTCGAAGAGCCTGCGTCCACGCCGCGTTCGCGGTGAGAGCACCTCGGGCTGGGCAGAAGGCTGCATTCGTTTTTCCCGGAGAGCGACAAAATCTCCGCGAATCCCGCTCTGATGCTACAATTTAACCAGTACGGCGGCTATAGTTCAGTGGCAGAACGCCGCTCTGTGGCAGCGGATGTCGTGGGTTCGAACCCCACTAGCCGCCCCAAACATCCTTCAAGACTCCACCGAGCATCCTGCGGATACCTTGCCCCGCACTCCCCAAGCCGCACTCCCCTCCTCCGAAACCGCAGCAACCGCCGCATCCGCACGCATCTTCGCCGGAACCTCAGGCTGGGCCTACCCCACCTGGAAGCCCGCCTTCTACCCCGAAGGCACTCCCGCCAAACGCTTCCTCGACTTCTACTCCACGCAGCTCAGCTCCGTCGAGGTCAACTACACCTTCCGCGCCCTCCCCACCGCCGCAATGCTCGAAGGCTGGCTCGCCGCCACGACCGACTTCTTTCGCTTCAGCTTCAAAGCCCCGCAGCGCATCACCCACATCAAGCGCCTCGCCAACTGCGAGTCCGACGTCGCATTCCTCGTCTCCACACTCGAACCAGTCCGTCAGGCCGGCAACCTCGGCATCATCCTCTTCCAGCTCCCGCCAAACATGAAGGCCGACGCCGCGCGCCTCTCCGCCTTCCTCGCCGCGCCCGCACTCAACGACCCCGGAGCCCCACCCATCGCCTTCGAGTTCCGCCACGAGTCCTGGTTCACCGACGAGATCTACTCCATCCTCCGCGCCCATAGCGCCGCCCTCTGCATCGCTGAAAGCGACGACCTCGCCACCCCCGAGGTCCACACCGCCACCACCCACACCAGCTTCCGTCTCCGCCGCACCGGAGCCTACTCACCGGCCGAGATTAAGGAATTCGTAGCCCGCTTCACCGCGCTCGCCTCCGATCGCGACGTCTATATCTACTTCAAGCACGAAGACGAGCCCTCCGGCGCGCTCAACGCCGTCTCTTTCCTCGCTGGAGTAGCCGCCGAAGCAGGGCACCGCTGATGTCCACCACGATCGAGTCCGTCACCGCATCCATCGCCGAACACGCCGCACACGCGCCTGAGTTCGCACCCCGCCGCTTCTTCTCCAACGGCCACCTCCAGACCATCCTCGGCAACTTCCTCCCGCGCACCCACTCCCTCCCGCCCGCCGAGTCCGTGCTCGTCGAAGTCTCCCCCACGACTAACACGCACATCGCCAGTCAGGTCCGCTGCGACTGTCACTGGCAGCCCGCCGAAGTCCGCGCCGCGCGTCCCACCGCCATCATCGTCCACGGCCTCGAAGGCTCCTCCACCTCGCAGTACGTCATCGGCAACGCCAACAAGCTCTGGCAGACCGGCGCCAACATCATCCGCATGAACATGCGCAACTGCGGCGGCACCGAGGCCCTCACCCCCACGCTTTATCACTCCGGCCTCTCCACCGACGTCGAGGCCGTCATGCACCACTTCGTCGCACTCTTCTCGCTCACCTCCATCTCACTCATCGGCTACTCCATGGGCGGCAACCTCGTCCTCAAGCTCGCCGGCGACCTCGCCGCCTCCGCGCCGCCGCAGTTGCGCTCCGTCATCGGCATCTCCCCCGCCATCGACCTCGGCCCCTCCGCCGACGCCCTGCACGCCCCGCAGAACCGCATCTACGAGATGAAATTCCTCCGCGACCTCCTCGCCCGCTACCTTCGCAAGGCCGCGCTCTTCCCCCAGACCTACGATCCCGCCCTAGCCCGCGCCATCCGCTCCATCCGCCAGTTCGACGATCGCGTCACCGCCTTCTACTCCGGCTTCACCGGCGCTGACGACTACTACCACCGCGCCGCCGCCGCCCGCGTCCTCGACCGCATCGCCGTCCCCACTCTCATCCTCAACGCCGCCGACGATCCCTTCGTCCGCATCCTCCCCGACAGCCGCGAAAAGATCGCCGCCAACACAAACATTACCTTCCTCGAGACCACCCACGGCGGCCACTGCGCCTTCCTCACCACACCCGTCGACGGCTACGACGGCTACTGGGCCGAACACACCCTCCTCCGCTTCCTGTTGAGCAAGTCAGCGAGTTAGCAAGTCAGCGAGTCAGCTGTTTTAGAATTGCTGAATTGCGATGAGGACACGACACTTTCGGGATCTTCTTGTTTGGCAGAAGGCGATGGTTTTGGCGCGTGATGTTTATCGCGCTACTGATTCTTTCCGAAAGATGAGCTGTTTGGACTGAGGAGCCAGGTTCGACGTTCTGCGGTTTCCATTCCATCCAATATTGCGGAGGGGCATGGGCGTCTCAGCGATCCTCTGATGCGAACCTTCCTTGCCCAGGCGCGTGGTTCGGCATATGAGCTTGAGACGCAGCTTCAACTTTCAGCCGACCTGCAATTTCTTGAGAACAGGAACGCGGAGGACCTCATTGGAAGATGCAATGAGGTCAGCAGAATGCTCAACGGTTTGCTAAAGACACTTGAAGCATAGGACCTTTCGCTGACTTGCTGACTTGCTGACTCGCTGACCTGCTGACCTGCTGACCTGCTGACTCGCTGACTCGCTGACTCGCTACAATAAAACGATGCTCTCCGAGTGGACCGTTGAATGTGGCCCCGACGACCCCGTCCTCGTCGTCCCCTGGTCCGACCCCGAAAATCCCGCCCGCCACTTCATCGATCTCCGCGAGAACCCCTACGACCTCGACTGGATCGAAGAGGCCGCGCAGCACCCTCCTCTCCTCCACGCCCTCCGAGCCCTCAACGCTCCGCGCTCTCCCGTCTTCACCGCCAAATGTGACGTCTGGCCTCTCGCAGAGGACGATCTCTCCCCACTCCGCCTCGAACTCGACCTAATCCCCGAAGACTCCCCCTTCGGCATCGCCAGCTACATCGACCTCCTCTGGCGCGACCGCTCCACCTTCGTCTCCTTCCACCAGCACGAGCAGCTCCTCCACCGCATCACGCGCCTCACCGCTCCCGTCCATCACCCCTACGCCCTCCTCGAATGCACCCTCCGCCCCGCGCTCATCGACTTCTCCGGCCCCCAGGAAGGCTTCGCCATCACCCTCTACCTCAAGGCCCTCGGCCACGACCCCACCGCCGCCGAAGAACACTGGGGGTCCGCGCTGGCCGACATCTCCACCCTCCTCCGCAGCCGAGCCTTCGCAACCTCCTAGAGCGCCAGCCCGCCATCCATCAGCAGCTCGCTGCCCACGGTAAACGGAGCCTCGTCCGAAGCCAGGAACACCACCGCCTTCGCCACCTCCACCGGTTCTCCAAACCGCTTCACCGGAATCTGTCCCTTGATCGCCTCCGCCACACCCGCAAGCTGCTCCTGCGGCAGCCCCAGCTTCCCATACAGCGGAGTAGCAATTGGCCCCGGGCTCACCGCGTTCACACGAATCCCCCGCCCCACCAGCTCTCCCGAAAGCGTCCTTGTCAGCGAAGCCAGCGCCGCCTTCGTCGCCCCGTACACGCTCGTATTCGGCATCCCGACGTGTGCATTCACCGACGCCATCAACACAATCGAAGCCGGATTCGCAAAGTAAGGCAGCAGCTCCTGGATCAGAAAGAACGGCCCCTTGAAGTTGATCCCCATCGACCGATCGAACGCCGCCTCGTCCCACTGCCCAATCGGACGCATCTCCACGACGCCAGCGTTCGGCACCAGCACATCCAGCCCGCCAAACGCCTCGCCCACCTGCTTCGCCAGCGCCTTCTGCGCGGCAACCTCCGCAGCATCCGACTCGATCACCAGAACCCCGCTGCCCAGCTCCTTCTTCGCCGGATTCTTCCCCGTCACCGCCACCCTCGCGCCTTCGGCCACAAACTGCCGCGCCGTCTCCAGACCGATCCCCGTCGTCCCACCCGTAATCAGCGCACGCTTCCCCTTCAGCCTGTCCATCGCGAATCTCCTTCCTCCAGCGTGCACCCAGTACACACGCGGGTGATAGCAACCCGCAACCCTCTTTCGAGGCTTTTCCTAACCCCATTTACAATGAAAATCAGACGTACTAACGCACGCGCCGGGGGCGAGTAGCTCAATCGGATAGAGCACGAGCCTTCTAAGCTCGGGGTTGCAGGTTCGATCCCTGCCTCGCCTACCACACCCTCGGCGCTCAATAACTTACGACAATTAAAGAGATTTCCTCCGTATCCCTGTACCCCGAGATTGGAGAAAACCTTGTTGACCCCGAGACTGGAAGCATTTGTCCGCGAACGTCAGTACCTCACCAACGTTTCACCCGGCACACTGGAATGGTATCGGCGCTGTCTAAAATGGCTGCCCTCAGAGTCGCCCACGCAGGCGGACCTCAAAGACCTTGTGGTGAAGATGCGAGAGAAGGGCCTGAAAGAGACCGGCGCGAACGCGATTCTGCGATGTCTCAACGCATACCTACATTGGGCGAGCGGTTCGGAGCGGCGGTGCGGAGCGGGTTGCACCCACCCCCACGTGCGGCAGCTTCGAGAGCCTGAGCTTGTGCTCCCGGTTTTCTCTGACGCTGAGGTTAAGCGTCTCGTCTCCTGGAGGCCGAAAGGAAAGTATCAGCGACGGCTCCACCTGCTCGTGTTGCTCTTGCTGGACACCGGCTGCCGCATCTCCGAGGCTCTCTCTTTGCGTGTATCGGACCTCAACCTCGCCGATCTGCTCGTAACATTGAACGGCAAAGGCCGAAAGCAACGAATCGTCCCCTTCAGTGCCGAGCTGCGAAAGGTTTTGTTTCGCTACGTCGCAGGGTGCCGGGAAGACGCGCTGTTGTTTGCTTGCAGGACGGGCACACTCTGGAGCCGCCGGAACGCTCTACGCAACGTTAAGACGCTTTGCACGGACCTTGGCTTCAAACCACCGGCTCGGACCCTCCACGCCTTCCGGCATACGTTCGCGGTGAACTACCTTCGCCGTGGCGGCTCCGTGTTCCATCTGCAAAAGGTCTTGGGTCACAGCTCGCTCGAAATGACGCGACGGTACGCGAACCTTGTGACGGCGGATCTCCAGGCCATCCACGAGCGCGTCAGCCTGCTCTCAAAACCGTAGCTGGGGTACCAGCGCGCATTAGCGCCGATGCGCCTGCGGGTCTCTATATGCGATTAAGGGGCACCCTAAGCGCGTGAATCCGGCAGTTGGAACATACGCTCTAACTCCTCCACAGCGACCGGCTTTCGACCCTTCGGGAGTCGGTCTTTGGGGAGCATATCGAGGATCAGTTTCGCTATGAGCCACGCGGGGGTGTTCGTTGGTTTGCCCTGTGAGAGCTTGCCTAATTCAGCGCGGAGGTCAATTTTTTGGTATGACATGATAATCTCCGTAAAAGCGTGGTGAGCGATTTCTCGCTTTCTCATAAATGGATCGGATAGCCTCTTCCTGTTGGGGACCCCTGTGGTTCATCAATTCCAATGCAGAGAGTTGTAGGTAAGGGGGGATTCCCTTGTGCGCTTGGTTCTACCACCAAAGGGTCTTTGCTGACAACTGACATCGCCGAACGGCGGAGAGCTGTAGAGAATTATGGAGGAGATTATCCGTTTCTCCATGAGAACATGAGAGTAATCACAGAGCAGCTCGATGAACTCCAGTTCGATACGGACGATAAGGTTCGGATTCTGACACGCCACCTTGCCGCAACGCAGCTTCTCCAAAGGGCTGAGACGCTGTACCGACTAATCTTCGGTAGTCAACTATGATCGCTTCCTCGATCTGTCTATTCGCCTCGCCCGTAAACTCAACAGGGCCTCCTTTGATTCTCAGGGGGTATGGATGTTTCGAAGAAAGCCCCGTCAGGCCTCCATCAGCTCGTCTTCCGGGCGAGGATGGCAGCGGTCCTCATCCGCGTTTCGCCGTCCCAGCAGATGCCGTAGCGCAGCCAACCCAATCATCGCCACAGCCAGCCCGCACACCCCATTCCACTGCCAGTGCGCCCAGGCCCGCGTCGCCAGCGCCGAACCCGCCGCCGCACCCGTAAAGTACACCGTCATATAAACCGTATTCAGCCGCCCCCGCGCCGAAGGCACCAGTCCGAAGATCCTCGTCTGGTTCGCCACCTGGCACATCTGCGCCCCTACATCCAGCACAATCACTCCCACCGCCAGCGCCGCCATGTGCCACATCGTAGCCACAGGCGCCTTCTCCTCCGCCCACAGCCACACATACGAGAACGCCAGCAGCCCCATCCCCACCGAGATCACCCACCGCGACCCGTGCTTATCCGCCAGCCTTCCCGCCACCGGAGCCACCAGCGCCCCTGCCGCCCCCACCAGTCCGAACGTCCCCGCCACTCCCGCGCCCAGGTGGTAGTGGCTCTCCAGCAGAAACACCAGCGTGGTCCAGAAGCAGCTGAACGACGCAAACACCAGCGCCCCCACTGCGCTCGACTCCCGCAGCAACGGCTGCGACCGGTACAGCGTCCACAGCGACCGCATCGCCTCGCCATAGCTCAAACTCTGCTTCGGCGGCAGCTTCGGCATCACCTTCCACAGCAGCGGAACGAACGCCGCATTCATCACCGCCGCCACCACAAACACCGACCTCCACCCGCCCGCATGGCTCACCCACCCCGCAAACGTCCGCGCCAGCAGAATCCCCAGCAGCAACCCCGTCATCACCGTGCCGATCGCCCTGCCCCTCTGCTCATGGCTCACCAGGTCCGGCGCAATCGGCAGCACCACATGCGTCACCGAAGCCAGCGCCCCGATCACCACCGACCCCACGATCAGCCACCACAGGCTCGGCGCCACCGACACCAGCACCAGCCCCACGGCCACCGCCGCGTACAGCTTCATCATCAACCCGCGCCGCTCCACGACATCACCCAGCGGAACGAACGACAGCAGCCCCAACGCATACCCCACCTGCGTCGCCGTCGCCACAAACCCCGTGTGCCCCGCATCCGCGTGATACGTCCGCCCAATCTCCTCCAGCAGCGGCTGGTTGTAATACATCGTCGAAACGCCCACCGCACATGCCAGCCCAAGAAACGGCAGCGGAGTCTTCGGAGTCGGGTTCAGCTTCTTCGTCATCGCGTAAAGGCCTGAATTACCAGTCTAAATCCTCACGCGTAGAACGCAGATCCCAGCGTCCCTCACAACGTGTCATCCTGAGCGAAGCCACGCAGTGGCGAAGTCGAAGGACCTGCGGTTGCCTTTGCTCTTGCCGTTGCTCCTGAGGTAAGCCTGGGCTTTAGCCCAGGCATTCTGCCCCGCCCTGAAAAGGGGCATAAGCCCCTGATGATTGCCTTCTGCCCACGAAGGCAATCATCACTGAATCCCCACCCACCCCACCACCCCAAATGCTAGACTTTCCTCCGAAGAGGACCCATGCCAGCCATCACCACCCAGCAGAACACCCCCGCCGCCCTAACCCACCTCACCGAAGACGAGCGCCTCTTCCGCGACACCGTCCGCCAGTTCGCCGCCAACGAGATCGCCCCCCTCGCCCGCCACATGGACGAGACCCAGCAGATGGACCCCAAGCTCCTCAAACAGCTCCACTCCCTCGGCCTCATGTCCATCGAGATCCCCGACCAATACGGCGGCTCCGCCGGAACCTTCTTCGAAGCCATCCTCGCCGTCGAAGAGATCTCCGCCGTCGACCCCGCCGTCGGAGTCCTCGTCGACGTCCAGAACACCCTCGTCATCAACGCCCTCAACCGCTGGGCCAACGACGATCAAAAGAAAAACTACCTCACCAAACTAGCCGGAGGAACCATAGGAGCCTACGCCCTCTCCGAGGCCGCCTCCGGCTCCGACGCCTTCGCCCTCGAGACCCGCGCCACCAGACTCGACACCGGCGACTACGTCCTCAACGGCCAGAAGCTCTGGATCACCAACGCCAAAGAAGCCGGCCTCTTCATCGTCTTCGCCACCATCGACCGAGCCGCCGGCTACAAAGGCATCACCGCCTTCTTAGTCGAAAAAGACACCCCCGGCTTCACCCTCGGCAAAAAGGAGGACAAGCTAGGCATCCGCGCCTCCTCCACCTGCGAGCTAGTCTTCCGCGACTGCCGCGTCCCCGCCGCCAACGTCCTCGGCGAACCCGGCCGCGGCTACAAGATCGCCATCGAGACCCTCAACGAGGGCCGCATCGGCATCGGCGCCCAGATGCTGGGCCTCGCCGAAGGCGCCTGGGGCCACGCCGTCCGCTGGGCCAAACAGCGCAAGCAGTTCGGCAAGCCCATCGTCGACTTCCAGGCCATGCAGTTCCAGCTAGCCGAGATGGCCACCCAGATCGAAGCCGCCCGCCTCCTCGTCTACAACGCCGCCCGCCTCAAAGACGCCGGACACGACTTCCTCAAAGAAGCCGCCATGGCCAAGTACTTCGCCTCCCACGTCGCCGAGAAGGTCGCCTCCCTGGCCGTCGAGGTCTACGGAGGCTCCGGCTTCGTCAAGGACTACCCCGTAGAAAAGCTCTACCGCGACGCCAAGATCGGCAAGATCTACGAAGGCACATCCTTCATGCAACTCGCCACCATCGCCAAACTGACGCTATAGAAGCCCACACAACACTCTCTTCTCTTCAAACACCCGTCATTCTGACCCTGAGCAAAGCGAAGGGGAGGAATCCCCGTAGTTCGCCAGTGTCGCCACCACCGCTATAGGACACCTTGGACAATTATTCACTGCGTGCCTTCAGTGCCCCTGAGCCTCCCCAGAGTTCTGCGCAGGTGTAATCACGGTGGAGCCTTGCTCGATAATGGCGTAATCGGAAGGCGGTTTGAAGAGCGCCGGATCCGGATCGCCCTTCTTAATCTCTGCGAGTTGAGTTACCGTACGGCCGCTGCGAGGATCGTCGGTGATCGTCATCACGGCGAGCCCCAGGTCTTCTGAGAACCAGACCTCGTTGACCGTTTCAATTGGCTGAGAATTTCCCTCCTCCCCCGAAGGAATCACTCTTGTCCTTCGCGTTCCTGTAGCAGCGATTCCATCGAAGGCCCGTGTACCGAGCCTCTCGAACTTCGTTTCCAGCTGATAAACATTTTGCTGCGGCATGCTCGGCTTTGATGTTGCATTCCCTTCACTTGCCTTCATGACCGCCGCGGAATCCGGATAGTGAGAGATGTTAATCAGCCTCTGCGCATCCTCGCCCGTAGCCCAGGAGCTCATAATCTTTGCCTTCCTGTCATTGATCGAGATGCGATACCGGGGAAGTCGCTGCCCATTCTGGCTAACGTAGCAGCCGGCCTGCCCTTCCTGGAAGACTCGGCCAGAGGCGTCTTGCGCCAGACGAGTGAGTGTGGTCGTATTGATCTGATTTCCATCTGCGAGCTTGTGCTCAAAGGTCGTCTTGAAGACCGCGGTGAATGGTCCGCTCTTTTCATGAGGGAACCCCACGGAAGAAATATTAAAAGCGCATGGGGTCTCCTGCGCCCAGCCGCGGGCCAAGCCAAGCACGGACAGAATGAACGCTGTAAGAGCAAAGAGAGGTGTCCGAACCATACTGACTCCGTGAGGAACCAACATCGCAAGACACATTCATTGACGTCCCAGAGTAACTATTGTTGCGGATGCATGGAGAAATACTTTTCAAGACGAAGAGTCGGGTGCCTCATCTTCGCCGCGTCGGGTGCCGGGTGCCCCACATCTCGATTCTGAGATGTGGGTTCATTCGAGCGAAGCTCGAACCGCCTCTAGCTAGGTACGCCAAGCTTTCAGGCTTGGCACTCTAAAAGCCGCGCCGAAGGCGCTACCGCTCTGCTGAAGGCCGGAGCGAAGTCCGAAGGACGAAGCGACCCCACGCTTCGCCGTCAGAGGCTCTTAGGCGCGTTCGTTCATCCCTGAAGGGTCCAGATTGCCATTGCGATCGTGACAGCGTAGTTTATGGGATCGTTTTGGACGGGATATCCCAAAGTTTTGTTATCTTCGGCGATTATTGCCTTCGCTTGGCCGATCGCTTTTTCAAACGCTTCGACATTCTTGGAAGTCTTCGGTAGAAGGAGGAGGCGGCTGATTTCAGCCATAACAGACGGAACAGAAGTAAGGGGCGTGTTCATTGACTAATCTCCACGAGGAATTTAGCCACCTCAAATTCTGACAAGTACCGTGTTCCGGATCATCTCCCGAGGATGGTTTTCCTGTCTCCCCGCTTGTGACTGTTGACCGCGTCTCGCGTTGTCGTCACCGGATCAGCGACTTATCAATAAGTTATTGAACCCCGCGTTCCGCAACTGGTTGCGGTCAAAACGTCCAAAACAAGACCTTGCATATTCGCTTTTATCGGAGCGAAGTCCGAAGGACGAAGCGACCCACCTTTTCCGGGAGACCCCAAAATCCTTGTCAAGCCCAAAAACCACCTAACTCAATGATTCCAAACGAAATATAAATTGTACCTTCCATTCGCTACAATTGATAAAGAAGGTCAAAGGAGCCCTCGGGATCACCCGGGGGCTCTTTTTCATCCGAAAGTAAACTGAATAGAATGAATAGTTTGCAGGAACATAAAATCTAAGTAACTGAATCGAGATACTTTACAAATCGAAAATTAGCGAAGTACGAAGCTAAAGCATCTCAATTGAATACTTTGCGCAAAAAGTACGGGGAGGGAGGGGTCACCCAGCCCGCACCAGCCGACCCCGTCGGCTCACGATGGACAGCTTCTCAGCCTTCATGATCTTCCGCGCCTGGTCCCGAGCATGGCTCGACCACGGTCCAACCGGATCCAGCCGCACGTACGTCAGCCAGTGTTTGAGCGCCCGACGCTTCTGCCCCTGCCGCTCATACGCCAGCGCCAGATTGTAATGCGCGTCCGCGTACTGCGGAACCAGCGCCACGGCCTTCTGGTACGCCGCCGTCGCCTCGGTCAGCTGCTGCATCTCGTCCAACACGTTGCCCAGGTCGAAGAACGCCAGCGCATATTCCGGGTCCGCGATCGTCGCGCGGCGATAGAGGCTCTCCGCCCGCGCGAACTCGCGCAGATTGTAATGAATCGTCCCCAGGTTGATCAGCGCCGGCGCATGCTCTGGCCGCACCGCGAGAATCAACTCATACATCTCCACCGCCTGCGCCATCGTCGCCGGAGTCTCCTCCAGCTGCACCGCGCGCAGAAACATCTCCTGCACCTCGGCCGCCCTCTGCGCCGGACTCGCATGCCGAAACTCGCCGGTCCGCACCACCTCCAGGCGCGACCCCGACGTCGCGTCAAAGTCAAACGCCAGCTGCTGCGTCATCGGATCCACCAGCGCTCCGCCATGCCGGAACGCCAGCCGCGAGCCGCGCCGCACTGCCGTCGTCTCCAGCAGCGGATTCCGCATCCCCGCCGCCCGCTGCATCGCGTCCACCGACGCCCGTATGCTCCGCGCCGAGATGCGAGCCCGCGCCTTCAGCGCATTTGCCTGCAGATCGCGCAGCGCGCGAAGCTGCCCCAGCTCTTCGAAGGAATATTGTTCTGTCGGGGAGATCAACCCTGCCCGCTCCCACGAGGCAATCTGCCTCGTATTCAGGTGCAGGATCCGAAGTACGTCTTGACGGCTATATCTGGTCACGTCGGCGTCTCGGGGACAAAGCATCTTTCGTTCGTTGCTAACCAAACTGTCTTTCGTCTTGCTGACTTGCTGACTTGCTGACTTGCTGACTTGCTGACTACTGTCTGGAGTATCCTGCGGAAGTCCGCACCAATCAAGACCTTTACGGCCCTCTCCATTAAAATCTCGTGGATAACGCGTACCAAATCAGATTCTCACCCTTGCCGCAGCTATCTCTTGAACCACACATACTGCCAGCCCCCCGAGATCGTGCTGAAGCTTGCCCCGATCGTTCCGCTCACACCCGAGCTGTACGCAATCTTCACCGACTGCTGCTTGGCCACAGGAATCGACAGCGTGGCGCCAAGACGCGTGTTCGCCTGGCGCTCAGTCGGCGATCCACCGTTCGTCCTCGTCGACCCGCCGCCGTACCACGTCGCGTCAAACGCCGCCCACAACCCGCGCCGCACCGTGTAGCTCACATGCGCCTGCAGCGCCGTCAACGCAGACTGCGTCCGGTCTGCCGTCCCCGGATAAAAGCTCGCATTCGGCGTGTACAGCCACACCGCCGCGTACAAGTCCAGATCCAGCTTCTTCACCGGCCACGACACACCAACCTCCGGCTTGAACGCCCACCGGTTCGCCCCGATATTGATCAACTTCGTGTTGTCATACTGCCCGCTCGGCGCCAACACGCTCACACTCGTCCCGATGATGAAGCTGCGATGCTGCCTCTTCGCAAACTCCGCCGGAGTCATCGCCGGATTGCCCCGCAGATTCACCGACAACCTCGTTCTGATATCCATCAGCCCCGAGCGATGCACGCTGCCCCGCTGATCACCCACGTTGCCCGTAACGTTGCCCCACCCGTACGGCACTACCGTCGCCAACAGCGCCTGCCGCCCGAAGAGACCAAACGTCGTGCCAAGTCCGAGCGCAGGACTGTAGAACGTCGCATTCACATCTGTCAGCGGAACCGTAGGATCGAACGTAATATCTCCGCTCGATCTGCCAAACCCCACACCGGCAAACCTCGTCCCCACCGGCGACGCCGAATATGCGCGCGGCTCCAGGTCCTGAGCCGTCGCCCCCGCGCTCAGAAGACACACCGCACCCAACGCCGTCAGTAAACGGGCGACGAACCTCATGACGAAGATACTCGCACACGAAGCCACAAACGTTCATCGAGAAAGAATGGAGCCGACGATCGGACTTGAACCGATGACCTGCTGATTACGAAACGGCCCCACCTTGCGTATGTTGTTGTGTGATTAAGCTTGTTAGAGGACGTTTTGGGGTGTTGTGGGGTGCTTCTGGCCCTGTCTGTACACCACTTGTACACCACCGTTGATGAGTTGATTATTGCTCATCAACCTCACCCAAACGGGTTTGTTGACTAAGTGCATGTAAGAGTCAGAATGCCAGAGATGCATGCCGTGGCAAGTTTGAGCTCGGATGGTCGTGCCACTTGGGAGACTCTCGGGACCTCCGCAGACAGAATCTCCGTCAACAGGAACCGGTGGAGGAGCGGATGCATTCTACCGCCGTCCATGGTGTCCAACCAAGGAGGCAAACATGAAATCCTGGATCGGCAGAGGTTTACTTCCACTGGCGTTCGTCCTGGTGGCGCTGGCTACCCCGGCCTACACACAAGGCAATGAGAGAGGCGACGAGAGAGGATGCTCGGATGCATTGCTTTCTGGCGACTACGCCTTCACGATTGGCGGCCAAATTCTTGTTATCCCCGCTTCCACCACGCCTCCGTCAACCGGAGTAGCATTCGCCCAGGCTGGCGTGTCGATCATGCGTTTTGACGGCATGGGCCATTTCACTCAGGTGGACTTCACCATGATCAATGGTGCGCCATCCCCCGGCACCACGAACGAGAATGGGTTCAGAGATGGGGAGACGGGGACCTACACTGTGAATCCGGATTGCACCGGCAGCGCGGAGATTGATTTCCCTCCACCTCCGGGCGTGACACCAGGACAGAGGATTCAACTTAAGTTCGTGCTCGCAGATCACGGGAAGCAAGTTCACGCAGTGGTTTCAGCCCTGTTCCGGGCAGGGACAACTACGCCTACGCCCGCGGCCATTCGAAGCGATGGGGTGAGGGTGCGGTGAAGCATAGATTATGGGGAGATAGTCCGTACTAGCTCGTCGGCAACTCTTACCCAATCCTATAACTTCAGAGTTGCCCGTCATCCGCTCACAAACGCAGCGATCGCTCTACGTGGTTTGGGCTTTCGCAACTCAATGAACCAGATAGGCCTCGGCGTGAGCCGTTCGCACCTTTATGATGAGCCTGGCGAATTCCGCGTGAATGCACTTGAATGCAGCCCAGGAAGCGAATGATCGCGATGCACCGCTATCCGGAATACATTGGCACGTTTCCCTTCAGCCGAACGCAGGCCCGTTACTATTCGATCGTTATGCCGTCAAAAGTTGCAATTGGGGTTTCCAGCAGCGAGCTCAGTGCGGAACGGACCCCCGACGTATGTCACTGCGACCGTCACATCGCTAGCCGGGTTATTAGGATCACGGTTGATGCCGATATGCCCGCTGCCATAATCAACAAAGCCTTGACCTGCGCTATACACATGTGGCGAGCACGTCAGGTCATCAAATTCATAGAAGGTGAGCTGGCCTGAGGTTACGGTGATGTACACCGGTCCGGGATGTTTATGCCAGCCAGTCGATCCCAGCGGATTATAGTAATGGGTGTCCACTTCCATATCAATCGCGGGTTGCCCTTTTGCTATGTACTGGAACCCGGGCTGGTTCACATCAGTATTCACCATGAAGCGGTCATAGGTGCCTCTACCAATTAAGCTGCGGATAACGCCTGAGGGCTGTGTTGCCCACATCTTGAGCACATACCCGCTAATCGGAAGAACGCACAGAATTGCAACGGTTGCTGTCGCTCTTAGAACTTTGCTCTTCATTTTTTTGACCTCCGGTTATGGGAAATAGGAGGGTACTTTGGCAGAGAGATCAATCTCATGCAATGGAGGTCGAATGAAGGTCGTCTGAAGTTTTTCTGAAGCGCCAAAGCACTGACCAGTTTGCTACTTAGCTCTTTGTCGCATCATCTTCGGAGCCAGCATGTCAGCACCAGTTGGGGGCAGGTACGGCCCATGTATTCCATTTCGGTGAGTTCACACTTGACCAGTCGCGCTATCGGCTGCAACGGGACGAGCGGATCGTGCCCCTTGAGAGGCGGCCGATGGAGTTGCTCTTCCTTCTGGTTGAGAAGCGTGGAGAACTGGTTACACGCCAGGACGCCGTTGGGCGGAATGAAGTGTTAAAAACATCGATTTCGCCGACCCGGCCCAAAGCCAGCGTCGTGTTCGTGTAACCCGTTAGCCGGCGTCGCGTGGACACTTCTTGCTGGATAGAGAACTGTGCCCGCGATTGCGGCACTGAACACCACGAAACACGTCAATTTTCGTTTCATATCGACCTCACCTTTCGTTGTGGGCGCCGGATACAGACGCACGGATACCATCGGACCGCTTGGCATGTGAATTCAAGCGGTAAGGTTCGATAAAGGGGGTTGCGATCGGGGGGCCTGCGCGGTCGCGTGATGATGACCCTCCTTTATGGCAGAATCACGAACTGCCCCAGGAAGGCACGAGCCTCAGATGTGTCTAGACGATAGGCGACGTTCAGCTCGATCCCCCCATGGGTCTCTGCAATCGTGATCGCGGCGATAATGCTGGTCTCGCTGGCTGCGGCGCCCAGAAAATTGGGACTGCCAGCGTCGCCACAATTGCTGCCGCCATAGCCGAAGACACTATTCTGGGTCAGCTTTAGCAGATTCGGGTTGAGCGCCTGGAATCCCTCGGCCGCATAGCGCCTGATACCCCGCCCTGAGTAGCGCCGGGAGGTCCTCCTCCGAACACAGTGTCAGCCGCACCATATCCGACAATAGTGAACAGGGTGTTCTTCAGGCTGCCGTCAGCGAACATGCGGCCCAGGAGCCCCAGCGACGGTAGCGTGGCAGGGCTATGCCCTTAACGGGGGCGTCGAGCACGATCACGCCCAGGTCTTCGGGTTCGGGTGCTCGGGCCGGGAAACGCGGGATTCAAATTCATGGTCCCCGGGTACAGGGCCACGGACGGACCAAAGACTGGATCGAACGTGACCCATACCTGGGTTACACCAATTCCTTGCAGGAAGGCGACACAATGTCCGGCGGTCAGGAATACCGTCGCTGAAATCAATGTGCCGGTACATGCCTGATCCTTCACTCCGGGAGTCAAGTACTCAGCCACGATGGTGCCAACGTTGGGATGTCGGTTGTTGTCAGGGGAAGCATTGGTGACACACTGGCCGCTGAGCGTCCACGACACCAATGCGATAGCAACGATCCAATTTCTTAGTTTCATAGTCACCTCGGAAGGGCAGTCCCAAACTTCCAGCAGACTGGCGCACTGCGGGCTGGCTCGTCCATTGGAGTCCGCCTGAACTTTCCATGAAGTTTGTCTAAAGGGGTAAAATCCCTTGCCACGGGGTGAGTTCAATGGCGCCCGAAAAAGCCGTACCGCAGGAGCTCGTGCTCGACCTCACCTCCTTCCAGTTGATCCGTGCAGGGCGCCGCGTAAAGCTGGAGAAAACCCCGATGGAGCTGCTCACGCTGCTGGTCCGCAGACAGGGAGCCCTCGTCACTCGCGAAGAGATCGTCTGCACTGTCTGGGGAGACGCCGTTCACATCGACGTCGACGCCGGGATCAACACAGCCATTCGCAAGATACGGCAGGCCCTGGAGGACAATTCCGCTTCTCCGCGTTACCTCGAAACTGTGATCGGCAAGGGTTACCGCTTCACCGGAGCCATCACGGTCGTGGAAAACCATGATGCGCTTCCGGCGCAAACCGCCTCGGCCCCTCGCGAACAGCCCGGCAATAGAAGCAAGGCAGTCCTGGCCGTAGTTGGGCTGGTAGCCGTACTCCTGCTCACCCTCTTCGTAATTCACCGTGGCACGCCGCCGGCCTCGGGTAAGAATCAGGGCCATCTGATAATTGCCGTCGCTCCCCTTCAGAATCTCAGCGAAGATCCTGGGCAAGATTACTTCGCCGACGGGCTCACTGACGAAATCCTGACCCAACTCGGACAGCTCAATCCAGAACGACTAAGTGTCGTGAGATACAGGCCCTCCGCGACCATGCCGCAGAGCATGTCCGCGATAGCCGATTTCGGCCAGCGATCCGACTTGCAGTACTTGCTCGAGGGCAGCGTTCGGCACTACGTTGACCAGAAACGAATCTCGATACGCCTGGTGCGAATGGCTGACGGGGCGACGCTGTGGACCGACTCCTTCGATCGGCAGCTTGGCGATGTCCTGTCAGTCCAGTCGGAGATAGCGCAACGTATCGGCCGGAAGCTGCAAATCCAGGTACTTGGCCGCGCCAATCGTAAATCCGCCAACCCTGAGGTTGTGGAAGCATACCTTCGTGGCCGATTTGAGATGAGCCGCCGCTATGAGTTGCGCCCCCCCGCTCCTTACGATACGGCTCGAACGTTTTTCGAGCGCGCCACTATGTTGGATCCTTCGTATGCCCCGGCGCACGCTGGTCTGGCGGACTTCTATCGTCAACGCGCGTTGCGGGATGATGAAGGTGACGAAGAGGCTTGGCGGATGGCTGAGCAGCACGCAATGCAGGCACTGTCGCTGGACGACCAAGCTGCGGAAAACCACGCCGCCATCGCTCAGATCAAGCTGACGCACGATTGGGACTGGCGCGCAGCCCGCGAACATGCTCTGCGGGCCTTGCAGTTGAATCCCAGTTCGCCCGAGGCTCATGCCGTATACGCGCGTTATCTCAGGTTCGCGGGCAACACCGGAGAGGCATTGAACCATTCCAAGCAGGCGCTCGCTCTGGACCCCTTTCGCGTGGACTTGAGATGGGATCTCACAAATGAGTACTACATCGCGCGAGATTACAAGGGCGCTGCGACCTCGGCGCGCCAGTTGCTTCCGTATGACCCCTTCTCTGCTCACGGCTTTCTTTGCTTCGACTTGGGGTCCCTGAAGCTCTTCAATGAATCTGTTGCCGAATGCAGCCAGATGCTCGCTCTGGACGGGCACAGTGACTGGGTGTCTGCATACCTGCGTGAGTACCGTCGGAAGGGGTATGAGGCGGCGATGTCATTCATGGCGAGGAAGTACTTGGGCGAGATCCTGAAGCGCCCACAGCCGGACCTTTGGGAACTGGCAAACGTGTACGTGCTGGCGGGCATGCGGGAAGAAGCGCTGCACACCTTGTTCCAGGGACTGAAAATACATCAACCCGGACTGTTGCAGGTCCGCGTTGACCCCGATTTCGATTCCATTCGTAACGAGCCGCGCTATGCTGAACTAGTCCGCCAGATAGGATTCCCGACCGAATAAGCCAGGGCGACTCTCAACGAATGCGCGCACGCAGCCACTAAGGGCCCGGCAGAGCCACCGAGCAAGAGTCGCCGGGCATGATTCGAGATTTGAAGACCCTATGGAGGCTATTGGGGCAATTTTGCCGTGACTGAGACGGGAATCTACCTGCTCAATTCTGACGCGGGCACCAAAGCCTACGATCATGTTTTACAACTTCCAGACGAAGCGACTTACACCGGTGCTGCAACTGGAAGAGATCCCTGTTTCCTGGACAGCAAATCTCGCCGCTTCGCGCCACGGACGGACCGTATGGTTTGCCCAGGGTGCATGGCATAGCTCCATCACGATGGCAGAGAACTTTCAGTAGGCGTCATAGTAAACAGGGCTCCTCGCGAACTGTCCCAAACTGCCTATTCCTAGTCGGAGAAGGGATTGCTCCCGGTTTGTCGGCAAACCGCACCTTACTCTCCAGCGCCTGACTCCGACCAAGTCCTGATCGAACCGAGGTTGCGTAGCCGCCCGCCTTCGGCGTGGATGATATTTTGCATACCCTTTGGGATCGCCGAAGGTGGCAGCATAACTTTGCACCGGATGGCAGCATAACTTTGCACTTGGTGGCAGCATCCGTTGCACTGGATGGCAGGTAGAGTATCGCTCGACACACGGACCGATGTTTGAAACGGAGCCGCGGCCGCCGAATACTCCCTACATACGGGGTTTTGTATCGTAGGCTCTGCGCGAGCTGTAGCGTCAGCGCCGAACCCACTTCGGCGCCCCACAGAGCTGAGCAAACCTGCGGTATCCATCGCCCTTTTTCGCTTCGCTCCCGAAAAGTTCTATAAGAAGGAAAGTCAACAAAAAACACTTCGCCTTCGGCTGAATTTTTGTTGATTTTCAGCCCCCTTGGAATTGAGCAGGATTGTTCTCACATTCCGCTCCAAGGCTCGGGACGCTGCGGACAACCGCGTAGCGCTTGTGGGTTCTCCCCCTGTGGTTCTCATACTCGATTTGCGACGATGCCAGTGACTTGTGAAACCAGCAAGCAGAACGTTGGTCATGTGCCAACCATAGTTCTATCTGGGACTCGTGGCCCATTGCTTTTTCAGGTTATCCGAGAGGGCCTAGGGTCGGGTGTGAGACTGGGTGCCCGAGGCACCGTGCGTCTAACT
>NZ_JQKI01000063.1 GCF_000745965.1 Edaphobacter aggregans DSM 19364
CTGCCGCCTTACTCGCCCGACCTCAACCCCATCGAGAAAGCCTGGGCTAAACTCAAACAACTCCTTCGCGCCACCAAAGCACGCGACCCCAAAGAGCTCGACCAGGCCATCACAGAAGCCTTGCCCAGGATCAACGCCCACAACGCCACAGCATGGTTCAGACTCTGCAATTACAGGGTGCAGCTACCTTGAATCCGCTCTAATCGGCAAATGGATATTGTTGAATATGCAAGGTTTAGTTAGCAAGGGGCTTGACAAGATTTTATGTGGAAATCTCGGCTTTCAACGAACCTTGCCTGCGGCGTTTTCGAGGATGACGTTGGAGAGGATGGCGCTATCGACGGTGGCGGGGAGGTGCGAGCAGAAGCCGATTCCCACGTAGACGGGGCCATCGAAGTGGATCTGGATGGGTGTACCGAACTGATGCATGGGTTCGCCTTCGACCGAGATCCAGAGGGTAACGGCGTCGCCGTGCTTCTCGATGCCGATGCGTTTGGGGAGGATGTTTTCTAGGCGAGAGGGGTTGGAAGCGCCGGGGCGGCCGATGGCTCCGATGCGGTACTCGTAGTCGATGAAGTTTGCGCCTCGGGAGGGGCGGGCGGCCAGGTGGACCATGCCGGTGCCGTGCTCGCCAGTCATGATCTCGTTGGCGTCGTCGTCGAGGGTTTGGCGGATGACGAGGACGGCCTTGCGGTCGTTGTAGCCGTTAGGGTCGGGGAAGGTGACGTCGGCTGCGAGGGATATATCTCCGGAGAGCTTCTTCCAGAGGATGCGAAACTCGTCACGCGAGTACCAGATGTTATAGCCGGCGGAGTGAATGGTGTACTGCTTCGTCGTGGGATCGTAGGATGCGCTGCCGGGGACGACGGCGGAGCCGATGTCAGCCTGCCCGTCGAAGATGCCGATGGGAGTGCCGAAGATCTTGCTGAGCCGGTGGAAGTCGGGTGGGGGAGGAACTTGTTTATGGGTGGGGGAGCCGGGCTGTGCCCAGTCGGGAACAGCGGGTGTCTGGGCGTGGAGCACGACGGATGATGCAAGGAGCATGAGTGCGGGTGTTTTCATTTGCGGGAAACCCTATTCTGGGAGAAATTTCGATGATTTATTCTTAGCGGGAAATTTGTAAATTCCATTTACCAATAGGAACTCATGAAACGACCGGTTGTGGGCCGAGCCTTTTTAGCGCTGTGGACGTTGATCTTTGCTGGCGGAATTCCGGCAATCGCAGGTTCGCAGGACACGCCTGCCGCTGTTTCGTCTCGACAGGAGCTTGGACTGCGGGGGAGCAAGTTTATTGCGAGTCGTTTCGCCATCGATCCCACGAATGTGGTCCCAAAGACGAACCAACCTCTTTCTGGAAAAGGAAGCTGGTTTGTTTCCAAAGACACTCCGGCAATCTGTGGGAAGACTATGCTTCCCTGCGTGCTTCTGTCGTACACCGAGCCTGGAACGGATGTCATTTGCGAGTGGACCTTGCTGTTCGGTAGCCAAGATGGTCTTCTTCTGGACTTGAATGAAGAGGCCGCACGCTATTTTATGAACAAACTGCGGGATAAGGATCATCCGAATGATAGCGCCGGCGCGGAGTGGTCGGGCGGGAAACGGGTTTCCTCGGTTCGGCCAATCTATCCGGAAACCGCGAACGCGGCACACATACAGGGAGATGTTAAGTTACTTGTTCGTTTCTCTGAGAGCGGCGGCCGCCCTGCAGATATTCAGGTTATTAGCGGTCCGACGGTCTTGCGGGATCCCGCAGCAGATGCTGTCGGACAGTGGGTTTATACCCCTTTGTTAATAAATTCCGTGCCGATCTCCACGCGGAATCTAATTACCGTCCGTTATCACACACGTTGAATCTATGACTAGCCGATACGCGAGGGGTGTTCGGGTGAGGGTTGGGTGGGCTTCGCCTTGCGGCTTAGGACTACGCGGCGGCGGGCTCGTTCGCTGGCGTGGTCGATCTTCTTCCAGAAGCCTACGAAGTAGTCGACCGCGGAGATGATGGAGACGATGGTCATCCAGTAGACGGCGGTGACGGCGATGAAGCGGATGGCGATGACGAAGCCGCCGTGGAAGTTGGGGAACCAGAGCCAGTAGTCCCAGCGGTGGGCGAGGATGGCGGCGACGACGGAGACGATCTGGATGACGGTCTTGAGCTTGCCGATCTCGGAGGCCTCGATGGTGAAGCCCTCGGTGGCGGCGATGGAGCGGAGGCCGGAGACGAGGAACTCGCGTCCGATGACGACGACGGCGATCCAGGGTGGGACGATGCGGGGGTTGTAGGCGACGAGGACGATGTAGGCGGCTGAGACCAGGAGCTTATCGGCCAGGGGGTCGAGGAGCATGCCCATGGTGGTGATCTGGCCGCGGCGGCGGGCGAAGTAGCCGTCGAGGCCGTCGGTGATGGCGGCGGCGATGAAGACGAGGGAGGCGATGATCTCCTGCTCGCCGCCGCGGAGGCCGGTCTGGCCGTGCCCCTGGAGGGGGAAGGCGGGCGACAGGATCCAGATAAGAAGCGGGATCGCCGCGATTCGGCTCATCGTAATGGAGTTCGGCAGGTTCATCGCGATTTGTTGGACGGAGAGATCGCGCGTCCGGGGCAGACAATCACATTCTGCCACAGCGGGGTGGGGCTCGCTTGGGTTGTTTTGTCGTCTCGTGAAGGCTTCCTGAGTCGCTCCATAGGAGGAGAAGCAGGTTTCTCCACTCCCCCTTCGACTCGCTGCGCTCGCTCAGGGTCGGTCGAAATGACACTTTCAACGGCTCGCGGCGCAGTTGTGGCTGTTGGATTGACGTGGCCGGGCCGATAGAGGGAACGTCAGGTTCTTTCGATCGGGGATGGTGCGCGACGTGGCTTACAACGGCAGTGCGAGAGGTTTGGGGAAGGGCTGGCGGCGGCTGGCGACGCTGGCTGGGGTGCTACTGGCCGCACAGGCGGCTGCGGGGCAGACGGTTTCGGTGCCGGTGATCGCTCCTCCGTCGGCCGGGGTGATGGCCGGGGCTGCGAGCGTGACGAAGGTGCCGAGCACGGTGACCCTGACGGTGACGACGCCGCTTACGGTGTTCTACGGCGAGGCGATCGACGGGCTGGCGCAGGTGACGGCGAGCGATGGCTCGACGGCGACCGGAACGGTGACCTTTTACGACGGAACGACGGCCTTTTGCACGCTGACGCTGTACAACGGAGCGAGCTGTCCGGCGGGCCCGGCGACGAGCTTCGGGGCCGGAGCGCACGTGTTTACGGTGGGTACTCGGGCGATGCGACACATGCGGGGGCGACCTCGAATGCGGTGACCGTCACGGTGGCGCAGGATACGACGACGATGGTGGTGGCGAGCTCGGCGAACCCGGTTCCAGCGGGCGTCGGTGTGGTGTATACGGCGCCGGTTGCGGGAGCGCATGGGCCGGCGATGGGGTCGGTGAAGTTTCTGGATGGGACGGTCTCGATGGGGTCGGCAGCGATGGATGCCAATGGAACGGCGGCGCTGTCGGTGCTGATGATGGTGCCGGGGACACATGCGATTACGGCGGTGTATGCGGGGAGTGCGAGCTCGGCGGGGTCGACGAGCGCGGTACTGAGTGAGGTGGTGCAGGCTCCGCTGGCGGCGACGACGACTACGCTGACCTCGGATGCGAACCCGGCGGTTGCGGGGCAGAGCGTGACCTTTACCGCGATGGTAGCGGCGACGGGCGGCAAGCTGGCTGCTGGCGGGATGGTGACGTTTGTGGAGGGCGGGACGGTGCTGGGGTCGGCCGCGGTGAATCCAGCGGGAGAGGCGGAGTGGAGCACCGCGGCACTGAGCGTGGGAAGGCACAGCATCGTGGCGCGGTATGCGGGGGATGCGGCGACGGCAGCGAGTGTTTCGCGGGCGATGAATGAGGTGGTGAACGAGGGGGCTGTTCCGGGCTACTTCACGATCAGCGTGGACCAGATCACGGTGGTTGCAGGCGAGACGGCGGCGGTGCCAGTGAAGGTGACGATGGGGTCGGGGTCTGCGAAGGCAGTGAGCCTGAGCTGCAGCGGGCTGCCGGATGAGGCGAGCTGCTCGTTTGTGTCGGGCACTGTGGCGGCGGGCGGAGGGACGGCGACGCTGAAGATCAGTACGGCGGGGCCGCGGGACTGCGGGTCTTCTGTGCCGTATGGGCTTCGAGTAACAGCGCGGGGCTGCCGTTTGCGGGGCCTGTGCTAGCTGGCTTGCTGGTGGTGTTGGTGCCTGGGCGACGGCGGGTGGTGAGAAGTCTGCTGGCGGTGGTTTGTGCGGCGACGGCTATGGGAGCGATGACTGGATGCGTGACGGGGAACTGTACCGATCTGGGGACTCGGCCGGGGACTTATGCGATTGCCGTGACGGGGAGTGCTGGTGGGGCGGTGGTTTCGCAGAAGGTGAAGCTGGTGGTGACGCCTTAGCGGCTTCCCTCAAGAGTGTGTGGCACGACGGACGAAATGCGGGGGTTCCTCGCTTCGCTCGGAATGACGCCACTTGAAACTGCAGCCCAGGTCTCATAAGCGAGACCTGGGCTGCCAATCTGTGAGCGCTAGGCGTAGATGCCGCGCTGTTTGGTGGTGTAGGCGACGCGGTCGATGGCGAGCATGTAGGCGGCGATGCGGTTATTGACGTTGTGGTTCTGGGCGTAAGTGATGACGTCGCGGAAGCTCTCGGTCATGATGAGGTCGAGGCGCTGGTTGACCTCGGCCTCGGTCCAGAAGTAGCCCATGCGGTCCTGGACCCACTCGAAGTAGCTGGTGGTGACGCCGCCGGCGTTGGCGAGGATGTCGGGGATGATGAAGACCTTCTTGTCGGCGAGGATCTCGTCGGCGATGGGAGTGGTGGGGCCGTTGGCGCCTTCGCAGAGGATCTTGCAGCGGATGCGGTCGGCGTTCTTGCTGGTGATGACGTTTTCGGTGGCTGCGGGGATGAGGATCTCGCAGGGGCGGGTGATGAGCTCGAGCGGATCGGCGGCCTTGGCTCCGGAGAAGCCGGTGATGGTGCGGGCGCGGCGGTGGTGCTCGAGCAGGGCGTGGATGTCGATGCCGTCGGGGTTGTAGAGACCGCCATCGTACTCGGCGATGCCGATGATGGTGTAGCCCTTCTCTTCCATGAGGCGCGCGGCGTTGGAGCCGACGTTGCCGAAGCCCTGGACGATGACACGGCAGCCTTCGACAGGCATGTTGAGGGTCTTGAGGGCCTCATCACAAACCACCGACAGGCCGCGGCCTGTTGCGGCGGTGCGTCCGCGGGAGCCGCCGAGGTTGACGGGCTTGCCGGTGACGACGGCGTTGACGGTCTGGCGCATGTGCATGGAGTAGGTGTCCATGATCCAAGCCATGGTTTGTTCGTCGGTGCCCATGTCGGGGGCGGGGACGTCCTTTTCGGGGCCGAGGAACTCGATGAGCTCGGCGGTGTAACGGCGAGTGATGCGCTCGAGCTCGCCCTGGGAAAGTTTCTTGGGATCGCAGATGACACCGCCCTTGGCTCCGCCGAAGGGGATGTTGACGACGGCGCACTTCCAGGTCATCCAGGAGGCGAGGGCGCGGACCTCGTCGAGGGAGACGTCGGGGGCGTAACGGATTCCGCCCTTGCCGGGGCCGCGGGCGACGGAGTGCTGGACGCGGTAGCCGGTGAAGACTTCAACGGAGCCGTCGTCCATGGCGATGGGGATGTGCACGATGATCTCGCGCGAGGGTTGGCGGAGGACACGCCAGAGACCTTGATCGAGGTTGAGTTTTTTGGCGGCGAAGTCGAATCGGGCAGCCTGGGCTTCCCAGGGGTTTGTCTCCTGCTCGAGGGTGAGGGTTTGCATCGTAATTTCCTTTTTCTCTGTTGCTGGTATCAGCGATTCTCCGGCCATCGTCTTCGCCCCCCTTTGGAAGCAGCATATAGCTTGAGCCAGACCGGTCCGTGGCCAAACCTCAGGGAGTATAGGCCTCGGAAAGAGGCTTTCGCAAACAAAGGAAAGGAGGTTGCGTACCACTTTCGAGCTACTTGCGCAAGAACCGTAAACCCTGATAACGCGCGGGTATGATGGTGTAACTATGCCTGTTTCCACCACGAATTCCCTGCCCACGGAGCGCGATTTTCTGAGGTTGAGCCGAACGCACACGCTGGTTCCGGTGTACCGGACGGTGGCGGCGGACCTGGAGACGCCCGTGTCGGCGTTTTTGCGGATCGCATCGGAGGAGCCGGAGGCGTTTCTGCTGGAGTCGGTGGAGGGCGGCGAGCACGTAGGGCGTTATACGTTCATCGGGATACAGCCGTATAAAAAGATGGTCGCGCGGGGGAGCGAGATTACGGTTCGCGAAGGGCGCAAGGAGACGAGGTTTACCGGCGACGTCTTTGCGGAGTTGAAGAAGGCGCTGAGCGGGCATAGGCCGGCGAAGCTGGCGGGGCTGCCTCCGTTTACCGCGGGAGCGGTGGGTTTTTTTGCGTACGACGTGGTGCGGCAGATCGAGAAGCTGCCCTCGACGGCGAAGGATGAGTTGGCGGTTCCGGATGCTTGCCTGATGTTCTTCGACCAGGTGCTGGCCTTCGACCATGTGAAGAAAGAGATTCACCTGATGGTGACGGCGGATCTTGCGCGCGAGAGGCGCGAGGGAGCGTATGCGCGGGCGATGAAGCGGCTGAATGCGCTGGAGAAGAGGCTGGTCGGGGCTCTGCCTCCAATGCGGAAGAAGAAGCCGATGGGCACGCTGAAGCTGGTGCCTCGGACGACGAAGGCGAGGTTCCTGAAGGCTGTTGAGAAGACGAAGGAGTACATCGCGGCGGGAGATGTGTTTCAGTGCGTGCTGTCGCAGCGGTTCGACTGCGAGCCGGGGGTGGATGCGTTTGAGGTGTATCGCGCGCTTCGGATTGTGAATCCTTCGCCGTATATGTATTTTCTGCGGTTTGGGCTGGAGGGAACCCACGTCTCAAAATCGAGACGTGGGGCGCCCGCTTCCTCTCGGCATCACATTGTGGGCTCGTCGCCGGAGCTGCTGGTGCGCGTGCATGGGCGCGAGGTGGAGTACAGGCCGATCGCGGGGACGCGTCCGCGCTCAGTTGACGAGGTGGAGGATCGCAGGATCGAGGCGGAGCTTCGCGCGGATGAGAAGGAGCGCGCCGAGCACATCATGCTGGTGGATCTGGGGCGGAACGATGTGGGGCGCGTGAGCGAGTTCGGGTCGGTGAAGGTGAAGGACCTGATGTTCGTGGAACGGTACAGCCACGTGATGCACCTGGTGAGTGCGCTCGAAGGCAAGCTGAAGGCCGGGCTGGCGCCGATCGATGCGTTTCGCGCGTGCTTTCCTGCGGGGACGCTGAGCGGCGCTCCGAAGGTGCGGGCGATGGAGATCATCGAGGAGATGGAGCCGGCGCGGCGCGGAGTGTATGGCGGAAGCATTCTGTATGCGGACTTCAGCGGCAATCTGGATTCGTGCATCGCGATTCGAACGCTCTACATGGATGGCCCGCATGGGCATATTCAGGCGGGCGCGGGGATTGTGGCGGACTCGGTTCCGGAGAAGGAGTTTGAGGAGTGCCGGAACAAGGCGCAGGCGGTCGTGCGGGCCATAGAACGGGCGCGTGGCTAAACACTCTTGTTCATCTCATCCTTGATAACGTGACACTAAGCCAGACGGCGTCGCGCTTCGTCGATCTTTACGGGAGTCTTTGCCGTGACGTCTTCCCTGCTGGAATGGAGCACCCAGAGGATGCCACCGACGACCTGCGCGGCGGAGATGAGTCTCGTGAGGTTAGGGCGGTCTTCGAGCGACTGCATGAGATTCTTCCAGGGCTCGGGGCCGTAGTGCCATGCCTTGGCTGTCCGGGTGGGTTGAATCATACCCATCACGCCGTCGCCAATGATGGCCATGGCGGTGAAGTGCTTCCAGCGGCTGAGATCGAGTTGCATAATGTTCTCCATGACATAAGACCGTGGAACAGCGGGGTTTCGTTGCCCGCATTTGCAAGGCAGGAACCGCAGATCCTTCGACTCGCCTGCGGCTCGCTCAGGATGACACTTTTTGATGCGCTGGAGGGTGGGGCCACGGTGAATGTCTGCTTCGTTGCCTCGGCGTAGAATCGTAGGAGCCATGGTCTTCGTTCTGGACAACTACGATTCGTTTACCTACAACCTGGTGCAGTACATGGGCGAGCTGGGCGCCGAGATGGTCGTGAAGCGCAATGACGAGCTGACGCCGGAGGAGGTCGCCGGGCTCAATCCGGAGCGAATCCTGATCTCGCCGGGGCCGTGCACGCCGCAGGACGCGGGCATCAGCATGGAGCTGATCCGGCACTTCGCGAAGTCGGAGAAGCGCGTGCCCATTCTCGGCGTGTGCCTTGGGCACCAGGCGATTGGCGCGGCGTTTGGCGGCGCAGTGGTTCGCGCTGCGAAGTTGATGCACGGCAAGACGAGCGAGGTGGAGCATGACGGCCGTACGATCTTCGCCGGGATTCCGTCGCGGATGACCTGCACGCGGTATCACTCGCTGATTGTGAGCCCGAAGGGATTGCCGGAGGAACTGGAGATCTCGGCGCGCACGATCGACCCTGTGACGGGTGATGAGACGATTATGGGACTGCGGCATCGCGAGCTTCCGATCGAGGGTGTGCAGTTTCATCCGGAGAGCGTGTTGACCTCGCATGGCAAAGAGATCATCGCGAATTTTTTGAAGATGTAGGAGCGGAACGGTGATGCGCCGAAGGATCGCGACGATTGGGTTGGCGTGCGTATCGGCGTGCGGAGCCGCGCGGGCGCAGCAGTCGATTGGGTCGGTGGGCGTGGCGGATGCTACGGTGGCCGGAGCGCTCGAGGTGTCGAACGGGCGCGCGATGCTGCTGGGTGCCTCGACCGTTACGGCGAAGGATCACACGGCTGAGGTTGCGCTGAATCGCGGAGGCACTGTGAAGGTGTGCTCGACGAGCGGGCTGCACCTGACGGCGGGCAAGGGCGCGGTGGACGCTCCGCTGATGCTGGCGCTGGATCGCGGGGCGATTGAGGTCGCGGCGCGCGTGACGACGAGCGATGTGGTGATGACTCCGGATCTGCGGTTCACGATGAAGTCTGCGGGGCCGCTGGACCTGCAGGTGCGCGTGGCTCGAAACGGCGATACGTGTGTGGAGAATCGCGGCGCGGCTGCTCCGGTGGTGAGTGTCGCCGACCAGTTCGGCGAGTCGAGCTACGAGATCAAAGCGGGGCAGCATGTGCTGTTTGAGCACGGCAGCCTGAAAGAGGTCGTGGACAACGAACACGAGCCGTGCGGATGTCCGCCGGCTCCTATCGTGTCGGTGGCCGATGCCGGTGTGAGCGCCGGTGCGGCTGCGGCGCCGGGGAGTGCAGTCGCCACGACTGGCGCGGCGAAGACCGCAGCTGAGCAGCACCCCTTCCCTGCTGCTGTCAGCGCCGGGCTCGCACCTGCAGGTTCGGCACCGACGGCTCCTGCGGGCGTGGTGCACGCGCAGGTCTCGACGACGATGAGTTACGGAGAGAGTGGGTCGAGTGATGGCGCGGGCGGAGATGCCGGCTCCGCAGCTTCCACGGCTTCCGCGGCAAAGAGTGCTGTACCTTCTTCGGCTGCGAGTGCGTCGGCAACGCCCGCTGTCGATGCGGCGCCGCACGCGTCCGCCGAGACGAATGCGAGCGCCACGGCGGCGAAGGCGGAGGCTCCACCGGCTCCTCCGGCGCCGCCTTCGGGCGATGTGTTTCATGCGATCGGGCGATTCTTCAAGAAGATGTTCGGCGGCCACTGAGACGGGTTCCGCTGGTTGGCTGCGATACAATAGAATCAGCGTCCGGATGCTCGGCTGCCATGCTGTGCGCCGCCGGACAGACTCTCAAACAAAGCTGAAATTCAGCACAGTTCTTAAGGATCAGAGGTTTTTCTATGTCGATTCCCGCAACACAGATGCGCCCGGGCATGGTTATCAAGTTCAAGGACGACCTTCACCTTGTGTTTTCGGTGGAGCATCGCACGCCGGGCAATCTCCGCGCCTTCATCCAGGCGAAGCTGCGCAACATTCGCACGGGCGCGATGTTCGTCGAGCGCTTCCGCTCGCCTGACCCGATCGACCGCGTCGTGGTGGACGAGGTGAAGATGGAGTTCCTGTACAACGACGGGGACGACTACTACTTCATGGACATGGAGACTTTCGAGCAGACGCACTTGAAGCGCGAGACGCTGGGCGATGCCGTGGACTACCTGCTGCCGAACCTGACGATCGCGGTGAGCTTCCACGACGGCAAGGCCGTGGGCATCGAGCTGCCCGGTGTGGTGGAGATGACGGTGGTCGAGACGGAGCCGGGGATCAAGTCGGCGACGGCGTCGTCGGTGACAAAGCCTGCCAAGCTTGAGACGGGCCTCGTGGTTCAGGTGCCGCCGTTCATCAACGAGGGCGAAAAGATCCGCGTGGATACGGCCGAAGGCGCTTACATGAGCCGCGCATAGTTTTCGATCAAAGCAATCGAGGCAGAGCGGGCGCTCTGCCTCGATTGCTTTATGGATGCTGATGTCTTGCATGCGCTTGGAGGCTCTGCGACACTGAGACTTCCATGGTGCGTTACTACCTTGTCAAGGGACGTGTGCAGGGCGTCGGTTTCCGCTGGTTTGTGCAGCGTGAGGCCGCCGAGCTTGGCCTGCGCGGCTGGGTGAGGAACACCGATGCCGGCCACGTGGAGGTGATCGCGTCTGGCGATCCGAAACTGCTGGCGGAGTTGAAGGAAGCGCTGAACGAGGGCTCGCGCGGCAGCCGCGTCGACGCCTTATTGGAAGAAGAGCTGGACGAGAGCGAAGATGCGAAGCTCGGACCATTTGTGATTGAAGGAGCCTGGTAGAGACACGATGCAAGACCAAAGACTGATCAACTGCGAGCCTCTGAAGGCGCTGGTACGGACTGTACCGGACTTCCCCAAGCCGGGGATTCTGTTCTACGACATTACGACGCTGCTGAAGGACAAGACGGGCTTCGCGCAGCTGATCGATGCCTTTGCGGCGTACTACATCGGCCGCGAGATCGACCTGGTTCTGGGGATCGAGGCGCGCGGGTTCATCTTCGGGCCGGCGCTGGCCTATCGACTGAACGCCGGGTTCGTTCCGGTGCGCAAGCCGAACAAGCTTCCGGCGAAGACGGCTCGCGTGAGCTACGACCTCGAGTACGGTACGGACTCGCTGGAGATTCATCTGGACGCGATCAAGCCGGGGCAGCGGGTGATCATCGTCGACGACCTGCTGGCTACGGGCGGCACGATGCAAGCGACGGTGCAGCTGGTGCGCCAGATGGGCGGCGTGATCGGCGGGCTGGGGTTTGCGATCGAGCTGGACTTCCTGAAGGGGCGGGAGAAGTTCCCGGAGTATGACGTGCTGAGTTTACTGCATTATGACGAGTAGCAGCTTGAACGGCAACTAGATGAGAACAAATCTCGGAAAGCTGAGCCGGAATTTCTGTCTTGCGCAGGATTGGTTTCCTGCGCGCGTGTCTCGCAAGCCGAAGACGCGGCGAAGATCGCCGAGAAAATCTCGCGCGCAGCAGCGACTAACAGCATCGATGACCCCTCTCTGTCGCCTTGGCATTTGAAGCTGAGCTTTCAGCTCATGGATGCTAAGGGTCATCTCTCGGAACAAGGAACGATCGAAGAGTGGTGGAAATCTCCTTCGCTCTACAAGATCGTCTATGCAAGCCCGTCCTATAAGAGCACCGAGCTTCAGACGGCTGCCGGCCTCTATCGAACCAGGGACCAGCCCTCCGCACCGTATCTGCTGGATTCAGTGCTGCAACAAGTCGTCCATCCCCTTGCGGAAAGTGAGGTAAAGGATGGCGTTCCCGACCTTCGTCGCGAGACCTTCGGCAAAGTGCAGCTGGACTGCATCATGATCACGCAACCGATCAAGAACGTCGCCTACCCTCCTCTCGGTCTATTTCCAACGTATTGCCTCGATCGCGACCGGGATTCTCTACGTGCGAGCTACAACTTCGGCACGCAGATGGTTCTGCGCAATAGCATCGGAAAATTTCAGAACCACCTGGTTACTGTGGACCAGAAGCTAATCCAGAACACCGTGGAAGCGATAAGTGCCCACATAGACGACCTTCGAACCGCAGCCATCACCGAGGCCGAGTTGACCCCTTCGGCTGACATGGAACGGATCGATGGCCAGGCAGCAACTGTGGCGAGCGGGGTTGTGCAGGGCTATGCGATGAGCCAACCCAGGCCCGTATATCCGGAACGCGCCAAACGCAATCACGTAAGCGGAACCGTCCTGATTGGAGTGATCATCGGAACCGACGGAAGAATTCACTCCATGAAGCTGCTGAAGGTTCCGGATCCGGACCTCGCAATCGCCGCAATCACAGCGGTACGTCAATGGACCTACAGGCCATACATGTCAATGGCGTTCCGGTTGAGATTCAGACTCAGATCACCGTGAACTTCAATTTCAGTCCAAATTGAGGGCCGATGCAGGTCCGGCTTGCATTGCTATGCTGCCTCTGAGATAAGGAGATGCTCTTCGGATCCTATGTAGTTTTTGCGGCGGAACCAGTCTTCCATGCTGGTCTTGAGGCGGTCGAGCGGGACGCGGTTGCCGGCTTCGAGGAGGCCGTCAGCGATGGGTAGCGTGTCGTCGAAGATGGCGTCGTTGGTGAAGTTGCGCATGGCGAAGCTGTCGATCCACCTGATGGAGCAGGGATGAGCGACGCCTGCGGGGTCGATACGTTCTATGCGCAGCTTGCGGGCGAACATTTCAGACGAAGAGGGTGAACATCGGCGAGTCGACAGGGACTGTCTGGATGGGTCCGGTGAGTTTGCCGGTGCCTGCGTCGCGGCGGAAGACGGTGATGCAGGCCGAGTCCTGGTTTCCGCAGAGGATCCACTGCGCGGTGGGGTCGAAGGTGAAGTGGCGCGGCGTCTTTCCTCCGCAGGGGATGCGTTGGATCTCGTAGAGCTCGCCTTTTTCTCCGATGGAGAAGGCGACGAGCGTGTCTTCGCCGCGATTGCTGGCGTAGAGGAAGTTTCCGCCGGGCGGGATCGCGACCTCAGCGGCGGTGTTTTTGGCTACGGGGAAGTCGGCGGCGATGGTCTTGACGGGAGTGTTGGTGTTGATCAGCATCCCTTGAGGGCTGGGCGGCGTCTGGCCCGACGGATGCGGATGCGTGTGGGTTGTGGTCCAGAGGAGATGGTCGATGGTGGAGTCGAGCTCGTTGATGGAGTAAATCCAGCGGCCGTTGGGATGGAAGGCGATGTGGCGCGGTCCGGATCCGGGTCGCATCGTTGTCAGCAGCGGTGTTGCTGGTGAGAGTTGGGCGGTGATCGGGTCGATGAGGAAGACGGAGAGCGCATCGTTGCCGAGGTCGTTGACGATGAGGAAGCGATCGTCGGGCGAGATGTAGACGGAGTGCGGATGCGTCGCGTCTTGTCTTGCCGGAAACGGGCCGTCGTGGCCGAACTTCGGGTCTTTGTAGTCGAACTTGTCGACGGGCTCGGAGAGCGTTCCGTCGGGCTGAATTTTGTAGGAGGCGATGGTTCCGCCGAAGTAGTTGGCGACGAAGGCGGCGTGTCCGGTGGAGTCGACGGAGATGTAGCAGGGGCCGGCTCCCGCGGAGGCGACCTTGCCTTTTTCGATGAGAGCGCCGGTTTTCGGGTTGAGATCGAAGGTCGTTACCGTCGCGGACGGGTCGGCGACGGCGTTGACGGCGTAGAGCGAGCGGTGGGCGTCTCCGCTGCGGAGGGGCGAGAGCGCGAGGTACGAGGGCCGGAGCGTCTCGGCGGCGAGGATTGGGACGCCAAGCCTTCCGGAGGTTGGATCGAAGGTTGCGTGATAGATGCCCTTGCAGACTCCCTTGGTGGTGTCGGTTCCGATGTAGACGCGGACGGGAGGCGGCGGTGGAGGAGTCTTCTTTTTGAAGGGCAGGTGAATCGTCTGGGCCGAGGCTGCGCCCGCGGGGAGTAGGACGAGGAAGCGACGACGCGTGACGTTCATGGTTTCAGCGCTGGTTCTCCGGGAAGGTGGATTCCCATCTCGTCTTCCGGAGGGATGTTCTCGTTGATGACGGGGACGCTGGGCAGATTATTGGTGCTGCCTGCCTCTTTGACGACCTGATCGGCGTGGGCGAGGACCTCGTCGACGGTCATGGTATACATCTCGCGGCCGTTGTCGTAACCGGATTCGATGGCGTGCTTGAGATAGCGGCCGGCGATCTGGGCGGCGAGGTAGTCGGTGATGACGTAGCCGGTGCGGCGCTTCTGCTCGACCCAGGCGAGGTTGGGCATGGCGATCCAGACATGTCGGCCGTTGACGGCGAAGCGGATATCGGTCGCGTCGGCGTGACGGGTGGCGATGGCGACTACGGTTCCCTTCCACTGGCAATGAAGTTGCTCGCCGGTCCAGCGATCGGTCACTTTGAAATCTTCGTACATGGTTGCATTTTAGCGCAGTGAGGCGTTCTGGGCCCCCTTTCCCCTGATCTTTGGTAAAGTATTGATTTTGCTTGGTTTAGGCTGAATGGTGCTTCGTAAAATATTCGATTAAAATGGTTTAAGTATCAAAATTAGAAAATAAACGGGTTACGCAGTGATTGGACTTCTCTTTTCTTCCTACTGTTTTTCCTACTGTTTTAAGTTTAGCGAGTCGAGGGTAACTAATCGGCGCTTTTTGGGGTTATTTTTTGGGGATAAGTAATTTGTTTTGATTGGCTTGTGGGTGGCAGGTGTTTTGGAGGACTTGACAGTTTTGCTGGGTTTTGTTGGGGCCGGAGGTTTGGGGGCACGACTGGCGAACTACTGCGATTCTCGCTGCGCTCAGAATGACGGTTAGGGGGCCTTCGACTGCACGGCGCTGCGAGGCGAAAGGCGGGGGGTTCTTCGATCGACCCCACCCGGTGGGCGGGGTCTCCCTCAGAATGACGGGGAGGGGAGCGGAGATCGCTTACGAGGAGGAGTGGGAGCGAAGGTCATTTGCGATGGGGACAGGTGGAGCGGAGTTAGCTGGTGTGTCTTAACTTCCGCTGCGGAGGATGGTGGCGAGGTCGTTGCGGTTGGCGCCTAGTTTTTGTGAGGCGGCGGTGTATTTGGGATCGTTGTAGTGGCTGGCGGCAAGTTGGAGGCAGGAGAGGAGGGCTTCGCCGTGGAAGCCTTCGAGCTGCTGGTAGTCCCAGGGCTTCTGGTTGAGGGCGTAGGGGAGAAGGAAGTCGAGGGCGGCGCGGATGCTGCGGCCGTGGGGGGTGCTAGCGCCCCAGAGATCGACGCCGACCTGCTGGCCGAGTTGGGCGAGTTCCATGAGGCCGTCGAGGTTGCCGATGGAGTAGCCCCAGGCTTTGGTGCGGGCGAGCTCGAGGAGCTGGCGACCGTCGGGCTCGATTTGGACGGCGATGCGGCGGGTTTTGGCGCGGTTGAGGGTGTCGACGGCGAGCGAGCGGCGGCCGAGGAAGAGGGCGTAGTCGGTGACCTGCAGGTCGTACCAAGTGCCGTGGTTGTTTTTGGCGGCGTCCTCGTCACGGCCTTTTTTGCTGGTGAGCATCCAGTCCAGGAAGGCGGCGTACCAGTCGGTGAGTCCCTTCTGGTCGGCGGGGGTCCATGCGGGGGAGCCGGCGAGGAGGCCGGCGGCGTCGACGATGGGAATGAGCGAGCGGCTCTCGATGATGCCGATGCCGCGGCCGGTGTTGATGCCGGGGATGCCCTGGCCGAACTCGAGGTTGGGGTTCATGCGAGTGGCGGGTGAGAGGAACCAGGTGCGGAGGAGCAGCGCGGCTCGGTTTGCGTATTCGGGGTTGCCGGTGAGGTACCAGGCGAGGGCAAGGGAGCGGGAGGCTTCGCCGAGGCGGCCGAACTGGTCGTGGTCGGAGATCTTCTTGAGCTCGGGATTGCGCTCGCCGTCGCGGCGAATGTAGGGGAGGCCGTTGGGCTTTGCGGGGTCGGGCCAGAAGTAAGGGGCCTGGGACATGTAGTCGTGCTTGTCGCCGCTGGGCGGGGTGACGCCCTTCTGGGTGACGGAGAAGGGGCCTTCGGTGAGGGCCTTGTCGGCGGCTGCGGTGGCGGCCTTGAGGACCTCCTGCTTGTGGGGGTCGGTGGCCGGGGCGGCCTTGATGGCGGCGAGCATGTTGCCGTCGAGGAGAAAGACGCGGGGTGGAGCAGGTGTTTGAGCGAGGGCGGGCAGGGTGGCGAGGAGGAGAAGCAGAGGGCGCAGGGTCGGCATGTTGCTCCGTGGGGTCGTGACGATGTGAGTGTTATACGTGAGCGAGGGTGGGTGAGTCGCGGCGGTTTCAGAGGGTGAAAAGAGGGCGGGGTTGGGATGGGCGGAGTCGCGCTGCGTGCGAATGCCCCCATGCGATGAGGCGCCTGGATGCGGTCCCGGAGAGATTGGGGGCCGAACTGGCGAACTACTGAGATTCTTCGCTGCGCTCAGAATGACGGAAATGGTGGGCTGTCATGACGGGATGCTGAGCGTCATGGCGGGAGCTGCGTGCGAATGCCCGCTCATGCGGTGAAGCTGCATGAGTGGGGCACCCGGCGAATGTTGCTGCTATTACGAGCGGATTTCTGTTGCGTGTTGGTTGCGATCAGGGTGTGGGCGAACCGTAGATGTTCTGGTCGAGACCGCCGTCGCGCGGGCAGGTGTCGGGGCCAACGGCTCCGGTGACGGGGTCGACGGCCCGACACTGCTTCACGTCGGCACCGTCGTTGTCGGAGTCGCCGCCTTCGCGGGCATCGAGGCCGGCGACGGTGTTGCGATAGTCGGTCCAGGTGCCGTAGGAGAAGTTGCCGAAAGAGGTGATCCAGAGGTAATCGCCGTTGAATGGGACAGCGCGAGTGTCGAATTGCTCATAGTTTGGATTGCTGGTGAAGTCGGTCACGCGCGTGGGGGTAGCCCATGTGGCGCCGAGATCGCTCGACCGGGTGGCGAAGACATCGAGCGCGGGGTGGGTGCCACGGCTGGCGTCGTTGCCGATGGGACGGGCGGGAGAGTATGCCGAGTCGTTGCGGCTGTCGTAGTAGAACACGTGGAGGACCCCGCCATCGGCGGAGACGTCGGGCCATATCTGGTGGCCGGCAGCCTGCGCGTCGAGCAGGATGGGCGTGGTGTGGTCTCCGGTGGCGCCGTTGAGGCGTGTGAAGTATGCGCCACTCTGGCTTCCGGTACCGGAGACGATGGTGCCGTAGGTGGTTCCGGTGCTGACGGTGGTGCCGGGTTTGCTGGCGCCGTAGACGATGTAGATGTACTCGTGGGTGGAATCGTACTGATCAGCCGTGGAGCGCGGCGAGGAGTCTACACGGAAGAAGGTGTAGCCGGAGACGCAGTGGTCGGCAAAGTCACCACAGTCGCGGGCTCGGGCCTCTTTCGGTGCGCCCTCGTCGAACTCGACGTCCTCGAGCGGAGAGGACGGTCCGAGAGCACCCTGTGGAGCAGTCTGGTCCTGAGCATCCCAGCGCAGGAAGGTCGTAACGAGCGCCGGGGGGGAGAAGGTTGCGCCGCAGTCGGTCGACTTTACGTAGTAGACGGCGTCGGGCTCGCCGTTGCGGAAGGCGAAGGTGCGGAAGGTTACGTAGACGTTGCCATTGCCGGTGATCGCGATATCCGGGTCCTGAAGTGACTGCAGGCTTTCGCTGAGTTTGGTGAGATGCAACCAGCTCGCGCCGTGATCGGTGGAGCGAGAGAGATAGATCTGGTTGGCGCCGTTGCCGTTGAAGCTGGCCCACGCGAAGTACACGTTGGCATCGCAGCGGCCTCCGGTGCGGTCGGCTTCGATGGAGGTCTTGTCCTGGAAGCGGCCGAGCAGATTGGGGGCTGAGGAGCCGCGCTGCACGATGGTGCTGCCGACGAAGCGCTTGCCATCGTTGAGAGTGCTGCCGTTTTCGCCGCCCGGGTTGTCGAAGCGCGCGACCCAGACGTCGCCGAAGGTTTTCTTTGAGCCGGATGGATCACCGGAGCTCTCCGAACCCATGAAGACGCGACCGTGGCCATCCCATGCGATGACGGGGTCGCCTGAACTGGCGGTACGGATCTGCGCGAGCGCGGCATAGGGGGACGTGTCCTCGGGATAGCCGGGGACGAGCGAACTCTGGAAGGAGGCTCCACCATTTTCGGAGCGGTAGTAGCCGAGCCATATGGGGCCGGTGGCGAGGGGAACTCCGTTGACGGTGGTGTTGAAGACGCCGCAGTAGTCGTTGGAGCTGCCGATGAGCACGGCGGTGTTGCGGGGATCGACGGCGACGGAGGGCTCGTTCTGGCGGCCGCGCGACATAGAGCACTCGGTCAGTACGGAATCGGTGTAGGGATTTCCGGTGGCGAGGGTGTAGGCGCTGGTGTAGCCGCCGCTGACGTCGTTGGTGAGCCGGACATTCTGGCTGTGAGCCGGAGGAAGGAGGGTGAGCAGGAGAGACGCTGCTGGAAAGAGTCGTAGAAAGCGCATTTTTGGAACCTCCGAGAGCTTCTTGGATCCCGAGAGCGGCGGTCCAGACAGAAAAAAACGCGAGGCTGGCCCGAGGGAGTGGATGGAGTTGCTGTACCCGTCGCGGTACGTGAGATTCCTGCCTGCTGCGGCAGGTTTTCCGAAGGAAATAAATATTGCAGCGCGGGAGGGAGAGCTGAGCGGGGATCGCGGGATGTCGGGTGAGGATCAGTTGAGGGCGGTAGGAGAAGGAGAGGCTGGGTTCGATGCGGAGGCTTGGGCTGGTTCGGCGAGGACTTCGGCGGTTTTGGGGGAGGCGAGGGGGAAGGAGAGGCGGAAGCGGGTGCGCATGCCGTGGTCGAGGTCGCCACTTTCGACGGTGATGGCGCCGCCATTTTTTTCGACGATCTCGCGGGTGACCCAGAGGCCGATGCCGGTTCCCATGTCGGCCTTGGTGGTGAAGAAGGCTTCGAAGATGCGGGTCTGGTGGGAGGGGCGGATTCCGTGGCCGTTGTCTTCGACGAGCAGGATTGCCTGATTGCCGGCGATAGAGATTTCGATGCGGAGGATGCCGGCGTTGCCTTGCGCGGCGTCGATGGCGTTGGCGATGAGGTTGATGAGGATCTGGCGGAGCTCGTGCGGCGGGATGTCGATCTCGACGCGGGGGGTGTAGTTGCGGTCGACGCGGATGGCGAGGAGGTCGCAGCGGTGGCGGTAGATGGTGAGGACGGAGTCGCAGGTCTCGGCGACGTCGACGGCGATGGGGATGCTGGTGCTGCGGGCGAAGGTGAGGGTGAGACGTGTGATGTTAGAGAGGCGGGAGAGCTCCTGCTCGGCGAGTGTGAGGTAGGAGCGGGTGATGGGGTTGAGGGTGTGGTCCTTGTCGATGAGATAGAGGAGGTTGGTGACGGACTCGAGGGGGTTGTTGACCTCGTGGGCGATGGTGGAGGCAAGACGGCCGACGGCGGCGAGTTTTTCGGAGTGGACGAGGGCGGCTTCGACGGTCTTGCGGCGGGTGATGTCGAAGGTGGCTCCGCGCCAGAGGCCGGGGGAGCAGGGGACCTGGGTTCCGCGGGATTCGAGCCAGTGGATGTCGCCGTTGGGCCAGACGACGCGGTACTCGACGCGGAGGGGCTGGCCGGTGTGGGTGGAGGCGGTGACGGCGTCGGTGAGGATCTGGCGGTCGTCGGGAAAGACGAAGTCGAGGGGCAGGGGTTTGCCCTTGAGTTCGGCGAAGGGGCGGCCGAAGACCTGGGTGGAGCCTTCGTCCCAGAGGGTCTCCGTAGTGCGGGCGTCGAAGACCCAGGTGGCGAGTTCGCTGGCTTGCTGGACCTGGGTGAGTGCGTCGGTGCGTTCGCGGAGAGAGTCGAGGGTGGAGCGAAGTCTGCGCTCGGTGGATCGCTGCTTCCAGCTGAGAAGGGTGATGAAGAAGGCGCCGGCGACGAAGACCATGGAGCGCAGAAACTGGCCGGTGGCGAAGTTGCTGTGCAGGGGAGCACTGAAGGGGAGGTTTAAGGAGACGCTGGAGACGAGGATGGCGGCGAGCGCGGGCCCGAAGCCGGCGAGGGCTCCGAGGGCGCAGATGATGGTGAAGCTGAGGGCGAAGGGGATGCCGTGGAGCTCGGGCGTCCTGACGGTAAACAGCGTGGCGAGGACGGGGAGCACGACGGCGCAGGCGTAGGCGACGATCCGCTTGAATTGTGATGCGGCTTTTTCCTGGTCAGGAGCCAATGTCGTTCCCCGTTCCTGAGCGATCAAAGTCCGAGTTCGGCGCGGATGGCGTTGGCGATGGTGTCCGCGTGGTGGCGCATGAGTGGCTCGGATTCGGCCTCGATCATGACACGGGCGAGGGCTTCGGTGCCAGAGTAGCGTATGACGACGCGGCCGGAGTCGGCGAGCTCTTTTTCGGCGGCGGCGATGGCCTGGGCGACGGAGGGGATTCCGTCGAGGGGCTTTTTTTCGCGGACCTTGACGTTGACGATGACCTGGGGGAAGACCTTGAGGTCGGCGATGAGTTCGGAGAGAGATTTGCCGGAGCGATGGACGATGTCGAGGAGGAGGAGCGCGGTGAGGAGGCCGTCGCCGGTGGTGGAGCGTCCGGAGAAGATGATGTGGCCGGACTGCTCTCCGCCGAGTGCGGCGTTGGTGGCGAGCATCTGCTCGAGGACATACTTGTCGCCGACGGCGGCGCGGAGCATCTGGATTCCGGAGCGCTTGAGGGCGGCTTCGAGGCCCATGTTGGACATGGTGGTGGCGACGACGGTGGCGTTGGTAAGGAGGCCGCGGGCCTGGAGGTCGCGCGCGGCGAGCAGGAGGACGGCGTCGCCGTTGACGACGTTGCCGTTCTCGTCGGCGAAGAGGGCGCGGTCGGCGTCGCCGTCGAAGGTGATGCCGAGGGAGGCGTTGTAGTGACGGACGGCTCCGGCGACGATCTCGGGGTGGAGGGCTCCGCAGTGCTCGTTGATGTTGCGGCCGTCGGGGGAGGCGTGGGTGATGATGACGTCGGCGCCGCCGAGTTGGGCGAAGAGCTCGGGGGCGACGGCGGAGGCGGCTCCGTTGGCGCAGTCGATGACGATGCGGCGGTTGTCGAGGGAGAGTCCGGGGACGGCGGCGAGGAGGAAGCGGATGTAGTCGGCGCGGTCGGACTCGTTGACTTCGGGGGCATCCTGCGAAACCCAGGTCTCAGAAGCGACCCGTTCGACATCGCTCAGGGCAGGTCCTGGGGCACCCGCATTCTGCGAACCCGGTTCCTTCAGGTGTTTGAAGATTTCGTCTTCGATGGCTAGTTCGGTGGCGTCGGGGAGCTTGTAGCCGTCGGGACCGAATATCTTGATGCCGTTGTCTTCCCAGGGATTGTGGGAGGCGGAGATGACGACGCCGGCTGCGAAGCCGTGGGTGTGGGTGAGGTGCGCGATGGCGGGAGTGGTGATGACGCCGGCGCTCTCAACGGTGGCTCCTCCTTGCGTGAGGCCGGAAGTGAGCTGGGCGGCGATGACGGGACTGGACTCGCGAGTGTCCATGCCGAGGACGACGCTCGGGAAGGAGCCGAGGTGATGGGCGAGGGCGAGGCCGATGGCGTAGACGGTGGGAGCGTCGAGGGGGTACTGACCTGCGACGGAGCGGATGCCGTCGGTTCCGAAGAGTCGTTTCATTTCTTGCTGGTCTCCGTAGGGTTGGTGCTGGTGACTTGGGCGGTGAGCGAGCCTTCTGCGAGGCGGGCGTGGATGGTTTGGCCGGGGGAGGCTTCGGCGGCGGAGCGTAGGAGAGTGCCGTCGGCGTTGTAGACGAGGGCGTAGCCTCGGGAGAGGACGTTGAGCGGGGAGAGGGCCTGGAGGCGGGCGGTGGTCTCGGCGAGGCGGGCGCGGTGTTGCGCGATGAGGGCGGAGGCGGCGCGGTCGAGGCGGGTGTTGGCGCGGTCGAGGCGGCGGTGTGCGGCGGCGACGCGGAGGCTTGGCTGCTGGCGGCGGAGGCGCTCGCTAAGCGAGCGGAGGCGCTCGGACTGCAGGCGATGGCGGCGATGGATGGCGCGGTCGAGGCGGTTCGATAGCTCGTCGACGCGCTGCGAGCGGCGCTGAATGGACTGGGTGACGGTGCGGAGGACGGCGGAGGCGGAGAGGCGGGCGTAGCGCTGGCGGGCCTCGAGGAGATGGAGGCGGATGGCGCGGCGGACGCGGTTCGAGAGCTGGAGGACGCGCTCTTCGATGCGGTGCTGGGCGGCGGTGATGATCTCGGCGGCGGCGGAGGGGGTGGGGGCGCGGAGGTCCGCGACGAAGTCGGCGATGGTGAAGTCGGTCTCGTGTCCGATGGCGGAGACGGTGGGGATCTTAGAGGCGGCGATGATGCGGGCGAGGGCCTCGTCGTTGAAGCAGGCGAGGTCTTCGAGGGAGCCTCCGCCGCGGGCGATGAGGATGAGGTCGGCGTGCCGGGGGTTCGCGTTGAACCAGCGGATGGCGCGGGCGACGGACGAGGGGCTGGTGGGGCCCTGCATGACGGCGGGGTGGACGAGGAGGTTGAGCGGGGCGTGGCGGCGGTGGACGACGGTGACGATGTCGCGGAGGACGGCTCCGGTGGGCGACGTGATGACTCCGATGCAGCGAGGGAAGGCGGGCAGGGGGCGCTTGCGCGCGGCGTCGAAGAGGCCTTCGGCGAGGAGGCGGGCTTTGAGCTGCTCGAAGGCGAGCTGGATTCCGCCGGCGCCGCGTGGCTCCATGGTCTCGGCGATGAGTTGGAGCTGGCCGCGCGACTCGTAGACGGAGATGCGGCCGCGGACGAGGACTGCCAATCCATCAGCCGGGCGGAAGCGGAGGAGTTGAGCCTCGCGGCGGAAGAGGACGACGGGGAGCTGCGCGTTGGCGTCCTTGAGGGTGAAGTAGATGTGGCCGGAGGGCGCGGGGCGGCAGTTGGAGATCTCGCCTTCGACCCAGAGATCGGTGTGGGAGGTCTCTACCTGGCGGCGGATGCTCGAGACGAGGGAGGCGACGGTCCAGATGCGGCGCTCGGTCTGCTGGGTCTTTTCGGGAGCGGAGGGGGGTGGGGTCTGCGTGAAGATGAGGCTGGACTGGCGTTCGGGAGAGCGTGGCGGGGTGCGGCCGGCGCGGAGGCTGGCGAGGGTGGGCGGCGGGTTCTCCTGCCGGGGTGCCATACGAGGTTGAGTCTAGCAGGGTGGAGAGGCAATTTTTTGTGCCGGAGCGGTGAGGGAGATTGCTGGAACGACGGGCGTTTGGTGAGAGCGGAGATTAATTTTTCGAGCCGGAAAACGGATGGGAGATTTGCAGACTTTTGCAGGTAAAAAAGTGCGCCGATCAGGAAGAAAAATCAGGCTAGCGGCGGAAGCGGCTGATGACCCAGAGCAGGAGGGTGAGGAGGACGCTGATGAGGATGGAGGTGGCGAGGGGGAAGGAGACGGTCCAGCCGCGGCCTCGCCAAGTGAGGTCTCCGGGCAGACGGCCGAGGGGGATGTTGAGGCGGTTGAAGAGGATAACAACGACGCCGATGACGACGAGGAGAAGGCCGAAGAAAATAAGGATGCGGCCGAGGCCGAACATGGGATTCGCTCCAGGCAGATGATACTCCGGGGCGGGGGCGGGGACGAGGAATCAGGCGGAGGGACGAGGGTCAGGCGCTGGCGAGCATCGCGTTGGCCTCGCGGAGGAGGAGCGAGGGCTGGCAGGGTTTGGTGAGAATGCCGAGAGGCCGAGGGAGCTTGCGGGAGTGCTTCTCGACGGCGCCGAGATCGGCGTAAAAGCCGGTGAGGACGAGGATGCGGCAGGAGGGCAGCTCGCGGGTGATGTCGGCGACGAGGTTGAGGCCGCCGCGGCCGGGCATGATGATGTCGCAGAGGAGCAGATCGGGGCGGAAGACACGGGCACACTCGAGACCGTCTTCGGCGGAGTTGCACGTCCGGACGTCAAAGCCCTTCTTCTGGAAGATCAGGGTGAGGGTATCGGCTACCATGGGGTCGTCGTCGACGATGAGAATGCGTTGGGGAGTCGCTTGCATAACTTGCTCGCAGTCCTTAGAAAAGCATTTCTGCTGCCAACCTGCTCGGGGGGTGAGGACAAGGCTAGTCAGAATCAGCGGAGTTGTCCAATGAAAAATGCGTGAGAGCGCCGATTAAGGCGACGAAATAGCGAAGGCGGCGGCGGCTCTGCTAAGGTTGAGCCGGGGCCGCCAGGGAGCGTGCCAGGGGAGGATCGACTCGTGCATGTGCTTGCCCTGATCGCCGGAGTCCTGTGCTGCTCTGCGGTCTTCGTGGACACGTTTCAGACGATCATTCTGCCGCGAAGGCCGAGAGGGCGATTCCGCATCACGCGAATGTTCTTTATCGCGACGTGGCGGCCGTGGGCGGCGTTCGCCAGCCGGGCGAAGGATGCGAAGGCGCGGGAGCAGATCTACAGCGCCTATGGTCCGTTATCGCTGATCCTGCTGCTGTTTCTGTGGGCGATGCTGCTGGTCTTCGGCTTTGGGCTGTTTTATTACGCGCTGGGGTCGCCGTTTACCGACGTGATGGGAGTGCAGTCAGTGTTTGGACTCTCGGAGTTTCGGACGGATCTGTATGTGAGCGGGACGACGCTGTTCACGCTGGGGCTGGGAGACGTGGTTCCGCACAGCCTGGCGGCGCGGGTGCTGATTATCTGCGAGGCGGGGGTGGGGCTGGGGTTTGTGGCGCTGGTGATCGGCTATCTTCCGGTGCTATATCAGGCGTTCTCGCGGAGGGAGGTGAGCGTTGCGCTGCTGGATGCGCGGGCGGGGTCGCCTCCTACGGCGGCGGAGTTGCTCGAGCGCCATGGGTTCGAGGGTGGCGAGGAGGCGTTGATCGAGCTGCTGGCGGAGTGGGAGCGGTGGTCGGCGGAGATCCTGGAGTCGCACATCTCGTACCCGATTCTTTGCTACTACCGATCGCAGCATGACAACCAGAGCTGGCTGGCGTCGCTGGTGGCGATTCTGGACACGTGCGCTCTGTTGATCTCGGTGGTGGAGGGGCCGGCGTCACGGCAGGCGCAGCTGACGTTTGTGATGGCGCGGCATGCGGTGATCGACCTAGGGCTGGTGTTCCATGTCCAGGAGCAGAGGGTTTGGGCGGCTCAGGAGGGAAAGGACCGGCTGCCGGAGCGGGACTTCGACCGGCTGTGCGGCATGCTGGGTGAGGTAAGGCTACGGCTGTGCGGAGACAAGGCCTCGGCAGAGCGGCTCAAGACGATTCGCGCGCTGTATGAGCGGCATGCGGGAGCGCTCTCGGACTACCTGAGGATGCCGCTGCCGGCGTGGGTTCCGGAGAAGAAGGAGAAGGACCAGTGGCGGCTGCTGACGAAGATGCGCACGGAGGCGGAGGCGGTGCGGGGGTTGGCGGAGCGATCGGGGTCGGTGCTTCTGCATGAGGAGCATTGATATTCGGGGCGCGAAAAAGGCATACCCCCAGGGGCTAAAGAGGATGCTGACAAGTGGCTCGCGAGCAAAAGACGGTACCTGAGCGGCTGAAGCCCCAGGCCTACCTCAGGAGCAACAGCAACGGAAAGTGCAAATGCAACGGAAAGTGCAAATGCAACGGAAAGTGCAAATGCAACGGAAAGTGCAAATGCAACGGCAAGTGCAAATGCAAGGCAAGTGCAAATGCAAGGCAAGTGCAAATGCAACGGCAAGTGCAACCGCAGCTCCTTCGACTCCGCGCTTTCGCGCTCCGCTCAGGATGACACTTTCTAACGGGCGCGGAGAGCGGACGTTTCTCAGGGCTGTGAAGCCCTCATTTCTTTTTTGCGCAGAGAATGTCCGGGCTGCCCGGATCTATCTTGGAGGCAAATGCAACGGAAAAACAGCAAGGCCTGCAAGCTGGCTTGCAGGCCTTGCTGTTTGCTGTGATAAGAGCTACTTCGGGAGCGCGGGGCCGCCGGCGGTGGGGGCGGGGTTGAGCTTCTGAGCGGCGATCATTCCGGCGGGGCCTTTGGCGTCCTTGTCCTTAAGGGTGGCGTAGACCTTCTTGGCGAGCTCGGGCTTGTTCTCGGCCTCGTAGAGGTCGGCAAGCTGGAGCTGCGCGGTTCCTGCGGGGACCGAGGTGGTGGGATGCGCGGTGAGGTCGTTGTAGAGGTCGACGGCCTGTTGGTCGCGGCTGGTCTGGCGGTAGAGCTGGGCCAGGGCGAGCTTGGCGAGGGAGGCGAGATCGCTGTTCCATCCGGAGGCGACCTGCTTGAGGGTGCTCTCGGCGGAGGCGTTCTGGCCAGCTTCGAGGAAGGTGAGGCCGGCGAAGTAGCGGGCGAGGCGTCCGCCGGGCGTCATGCCGTAGCGGTCGGCGGTCTGAAGGAAGACCTGGTTGGCGGCCTTGGCGCGATCGGCAGCGGAGGGGAAGGTCTTGACGCCGGGAGGGATCTGCTGGCCGGGTGCGGCGATGGGCGTCTGGTAGACCTGCATGGCGTCGCCGAAGGAGATGTCGGCCTGTTGGCTGCGGTGGTTGTAGATGAAGGCGCCGATGCCGAGGATGGCGATGAGCGCGACGACGACGATGCCAGTGAGGACAAGAGAGCGGCGGTGGTGGCTGGCCCACTCGAGGCCGTGCTGGGTGGTGTCGACGAACTGGTCGTGCTTGAGGGCTTGGCGGGTTTGCTGGTCCACTGGGTCGGATCTTCCTTCGTTGACTCGCCAGCGGAAGCGATCCGCATCGCGAGATGGGTATGCGCGAATGAAAGGCGCAGAAACCTAAGTTTACCAGTTACGCAGGCGGGGTGCGACGCAAAGACAAGACTCAGCGAGATTACTACGTCTTGTAGTCGTTGTCAGGGGTCAATTTGGGGGATTTTCTCATCCAGATGAAATTGGTTCCGATATACCTATTCGAAGGTCAAGGCCAAGGAAGCTTCAGCAATGTCTACAGCCCGAGCGGCTCTCAAGGAAGTTGTCCAACAGCAGATTTCCCGCCTCTCCGGACTGGGGTTTTGCAGACTTCTCTTTCCACGAGAGTTGGAGGACCGCTTTGAGGACCAGACGGCGCAGGCGCGGTGCACGTGGTTGGCGCGGCAGACACTGATCGCGATCCTGTTCTACGATCTCTTCCTGTTCGCGAGATACACGTTGTCAGCTCAAGGGTTTGTGCGGGCTCTTGTCGTTCGACTCTTTATCGTCACGCCGATCGCGCTGGCGGTGAACTTCACATTGCGGCGCCGTCCGGGAAAGATCTTTCGCGAGGCGAGCATCGCAGCGGTGGCCTGCCTGGCGGGATTGTCCAATCTTTATCTCATAAGCGGTAGAGGGCCGGTGATGGCGGCATATGGGCAACTGGCGGTGCTGTCCATTGCTCTGTGGCTGACGATTGTTGCACGCATCCGATTCCCCTATGCAGTCGCGGCGGCAGTGACCATGCTTCTGGGTGACATCGTCTTTCTGCGCTACGATCAATCTCTTTTGCACAACCAGAAGATCTTTGGATTCTCCATCGCTTTCGGGCTGGTTTTGCTGACTGTATTGGCCAACTACAGCTTCGGCAAGGAAGACCGGCTGAACTTCCTGCTGCAGCTTCGCAGCGACCTGCTGGTGGCGGATCTGAACCGGCTGAACGCGCATCTGCTGCGGAGGTCGGAGAGCGATGCGCTGACGGGGCTGGCGAACCGGCACTCCTTCGATGCGCAGTTTGCGGAGCTGTGGCGAAAGGCAGTGATTGGCGGGACGGTGCTGTCGGTGATCGTGGTGGACGTGGACCGGTTCAAGCAGTTGAACGACCGCTACGGACATCTGTATGGCGACCAGGTTCTGAAGCGCATCGGATCGCTGCTGCAGCAGGCGCTGCGCGCGAAGGACGATTATGCGGCGCGGTTCGGCGGCGAGGAGTTCGTGATTCTGCTGCCCGCGACGCATCAGAGCGCGGCCTTTATGGTGGCGGAGCGGTTGCGAAAGATGGTGGAGCTGGCCGGGTTCCCGGCGCTCGACCCTTCGCAGAGGCCTTATGACGCGAGCATCAAGGCCACGGTGAGCTGCGGGGTGGCAACGGCTTATCCGACGGCGGAGGGTGTTCCGGAGCACTTGCTGGAGGCGGCGGACAGGGCCATGTATCAGGCAAAGGCACAGGGACGCAACGCGGTCTGCTGTGCCCCTGCAGGGCGTGGGGGTGGGCTCGCGCTGAGCACTACTTGATGTCGCGCCAGTTCTGACCGACGCCGACCTCGGCGACGATGGGGACGGAGAACTCGGCTACGTTCTCCATCTCTTGCTTGACGAGGGCTTCGACTTCTTTGGCTTCCTCGGGAACTACGTCGAAGAGGAGTTCGTCGTGGACCTGGAGGGTCATGCGGGAGCGGAGGTTGCGGCGCGTGAGTTCGGCATCGATGCGAATCATGGCGAGCTTGATGAGGTCGGCGGCGGTGCCTTGCAGCGGCGTGTTGACGGCAGTGCGTTCGGCGAAGCCGCGCATGTTGGCGTTGCGAGACTGGATGTCGGGGATGGGGCGGACGCGGCCGAAGAAGGTGCGGACGGCCTGGGCTTTTCGGACTTCATCGAGCGTCCGCTCGATGAAGGTGCGCACGGCGGAGTAGCGCTCGAAGTAGCGCTCGATGTACTCGCGGGCGGTCTTCTGGTCGATGCCGAGCTGCGCGGCAAGACCGAACGGGGAGATGCCGTAGACGATGCCGAAGTTGACGGCCTTGGCGCGGTTGCGGGTCTCTTTGTCCATGGTGGCGGCGTCGACCTCGAAGACCTCGGAGGCGGTGAGGGTGTGGATGTCCTTGCCGGTGCGGTAGGCGTCGAGGAGGAGCGGGTCCTGGGAGAAGTGGGCCATGAGGCGCAGCTCGATCTGGGAGTAGTCGGCTGACATCAGGACGTTGCCCGGGGCGGCGATGAAGGCGGCGCGAATCTCGCGTCCGATGGTGGTGCGAATGGGGATGTTCTGGAGGTTGGGATTGATGGAGGAGAGTCGGCCAGTTGCCGCGCCTACCTGATTGAAGGTGGTGTGGATGCGACCTTCGGAGTCGGCGAGTGACGGCAGCGTATCGAGGTAAGTGCCCTTGAGCTTCTGGAGCTGGCGGTGCTCGATGACTAGGGCGGCGATGGGGTGCGATTCGGCGAGCTCTTCGAGGACGTCCTGCGCGGTGGAGACGACCTTGCCCTTGCCGTACTTCATGGGCTTGGGGAGGAGCATTTTGTTGAAGAGGACGTCGCCGAGCTGCTTGGGGGAGTTGATGTTGAAGCGGTGGGCTGGATTCCCTGCTCCGGCGGCGTCGGCGTAGATGCGCTCGGCGAGGTTGTCGATCTCGACGGCGAGTCGTGAGGACATCTCGCGGAGGAAGGCGGGGTCGATGCGGACGCCGGTCTGCTCCATGCGGAGGAGGACGGGGACGAGAGGCTTGTCGATGGTGTCGTAGACGTGCTGGAGGGGAGACGTTGGTGGTGCAACATCCCAGGTCTCAGAGGCGACCCGTTCGACTTCGCTCAGGGCAGGTCCTGGGGCACTCGATTTTGTGGCTGCCTTCTGGTCGGCGAAGAGCATCTCCGTGGTGACGGCACCGCCGAGGGCGGGATCGTCAGCGGGGATCTGGTGTTGTGTGGGTGCGTAGTCGGCGATCTGTTGGCCGAGTGTGGTGGAGAGGCGGACGATGGCGGCGGCGGCTTCGGGGAGGCGGCGCGGGTCGTTGGGATTGTCTTTGGTGGGCTGGTGGATGAGGGTGCGGCTGGTGCTGCGGGCGGCGATGTCGGGAAGGGTGTGTGAGCCGTGGGTTGGGTTGATGAGGTAGCTCAGGAGCATGACGTCGTTGCAGACGCCCTCGAGCGCGACGTTGTGCGGCTCGAGTGCGCGGAGGACAGCTTTGAGGTCGTGGACGTCTTTGGGAAGTGTGGCGTCGGCGAGGGCTTCTTTGATGCCGGGGGAGTCGAGAGAGACTTCGAGGGCGAAGTGATCGTTGACGGCGAGGCCGAGGCGGCGGGCGGGGTCTTCGGCGCGAACCCAGGTCTCAGAAGCGACCCGTTCGACTTCGCTCAGGGCAGGTCCTGGGGCACCCGGTTCTGTGGCTGGCTGGGCTCCGAAGAGAGACATGTTTTCGGCGGGCGGGGACTCGGGTTCGGCGCTGTCTTCGGTGGGCTCGGCGGCGATCTCTGCGGCGATGGCCTGTGCGGTCTGGGCGATGGCGATGGCGAGGCCGTTGGGTTCGCCGGTGGCGGGATTTGTAGCGCGGGCCTCTTCGAGGAGGTGCTTGATCTGGACGGCGGTGGGCTTTGTCTCGTAGGTGGGGACGGTGGTGTCGGCGGCGGGGGCGAGTTCTTTGAGAAGCGTGGTGAATTCGAGCTCGGAAAAGAGGTCGCGGCAGGCGGCGAGGTCGGGCGCCTGCGTGCGCATGGCATCGAGGGTGTACTCGATGGGGACCTCGGTGTGGATGGTGACGAGTTCTTTGGAGAGGAGGATGTTGTCGCGGTTGTTGGCGAGGGATTCGCGGTAGGTCTTGCGCTTGATGGCGTCAGGGGTGGCGGTGGCGGCGTCGATGGCGGCCTCGACGGTGCCGAACTGCTGGATGAGTTCGACGGAGCCCTTGTCGCCGATGCCGGGGGCGCCGGGGATGTTGTCGACGGAGTCGCCGCGGAGGGCCATGACGTCGATGACGCGCTCAGGAGGGACGCCGAGGTTGGCTTCGACGCCGGCGGGGTCGAGGATGAGGTTATCTTTGGTCGGGTTGAGGATGGAGACGTCTTTGGTGACGAGCTGCATCATGTCCTTGTCGGAGGAGACGATGTAGACGTGGTGGCCGAGCGTGGCGAGCTTGTGCGAGAGGGTGCCGATGACGTCGTCGGCCTCGAAGCCCTGGTAGTAGAGGATGGGGATGCGAAAGGCCTCGAGGGCGCGGCGGATGTAGGGCTGCTGCTGGATGAGGTCGGGAGGAGTCTCGGTACGTGTGGCCTTGTAGCCGCCGTACTCGGTGGCCTCGAACTGCTGGGTCTTGATGTTGAATTTCTTGACGTCCTTAAGCTGCGCGGCCATCTTGTTGCGATGGACGGGAGCGCCTACGTCGTAGACGGCGGCGAGGTACTCGGGCTGAAAGTCCTTGCGCAGTTTGTTGATCATGTTGACGAAGACATATGTGGCCGCGGTGGGGATGCCGGTGCGCGTGGACATGGGGCGCGAGCGCTGCATGGCGTGATAGGCGCGGAAGATGAAGGCCATCGAGTCAAGGAGGTAGATGGGGGGCTTTGTGGCTTTGTTCTCGGTGGGCTTGGTGGGGGTCTTTGCCATGGCTTTTTTGATGGTAGCGCGTTAGGCGGAGAAGCATCGTGCCTGAAAGCTTGTCCTGAACTCTCAGGTTAGAATTTGTCGCGGAGTCTGTTTGATTCTGTATTTCTGAACAACTCAACTGGAGCGTTGAATCCATGCGTTTGCTTCTTTTCTGCCTTCTCACTCTTTCGAGCTGGTCGGCTGCAGCAACGAACGATGCGTTTGTGACGTTTTATACCGAAGGTTCGCTCGCCACGTACGGGGTTCCAGGATCAAAACATGGATATTTTATGGGCGTGATCTTTGACGGACAACAAAGTCTTGGCTACCTGCGACGTCATCGATTCATGACGTTACGATTTCCAGCTGGCGAGCACGTGTTCTCCGCCAGCTACAGCGGGAAACATCCAGCAGAGAACTCTCAGTTGTCCCTTAAGCTCGAGGAAGGAAAGAACTACTTTATTCGGGCGGAGTCGGAATCACGCGGTATACACATGGTCGATTCTGGAAAAAGCCGGCTTGATGCAGTGACCTGTGAGATTGCCCACGCCGAACTACAGAAAGCAACTGCTGTCGAAGAGAAATATGTCCCGAAGGACGTTCGGGACCGACTCGTGCAAGACAAGTCGCTGCCTGAGTGTCACTAGTACTGTGGCCGTATGTATAGGTAACCAATGTAGGCGCTTGTTGGGTTCTGGTGCTGGCTGTATATCTGGGGAGTGAGCAGAGGCATACGACTTCAGATTGAACTCAAGCAGCGAGATCGACAGCAGATCGATCAGTTGTTAGGAGGCGGGTTGCAGTCGGTACGCACGACATTGCGCGCCTTGGCCTTGCGTCAATTGGATCAGGGACAGTCCACGCCTGCGGTGGGAGCCAACCTGGGGCTTTCCGCCAAGGCGGTATGGCAGATCGGCAAGCGGTATCTTGATGGCGGGCTGGAGCGGGC
>NZ_JQKI01000064.1 GCF_000745965.1 Edaphobacter aggregans DSM 19364
GGCGTCGGAGCTTACGGCGAATTTCACAGCATGTCACTCGAGGCCCTCGAGCGAATGCAGGTGCTAAACATGGTAGCCTTGACCTCCTTGACCCGGCTGGTTCTTCCAGAAATGCTGGCGCGCAAGCATGGAAAGATTCTGAATGTCGCGTCTGTGGTTGGTTATCAGCCCGGTGGTCCGCGTATGGCCGTATATTACGCAACAAAAGCATATGTCTTGTCCTTCTCCAAGGGACTGGCTAGAGAACTCGATGGTTCCGGCGTATCCGTCACAACCCTGAGCCCCGGGTTAACAACATCGTCATTTGAGCAAAGGGCCGGCGCAAGCGGAACAGCACTTTACAAATTCTTCCCACAAATGAGTGCAAAATCGGTCGCCACTGCCGGATATCGAGGCATGATGCGTGGACGCAAAGTCGTTTTGCCAGGCTTGGCTACCAAGATTGTGTCCTTCGCCGGCGAGCTTCCGCCCCGTGCGATCGCGCTCGAAGTGAATAACTACCTTTTAAGGTGGCGGTAAAAGTTTTCGACAATCGCGTTGGTTCCATTGCTAAGTTTGAGTGAGCAGAGATCGAGGGGCGGATGGAGCTGCATAGGGGAGTGTCTTGCCGAGCGGTCGACAACCAATGGAATTCCGCGGTATCGGCGAGCTTTCGAGTTGCGCTCCTAACGACGCCCTTAGGGCCGCGAATGCCCATATGTCTTTAACGGACGGTTCGAGCAGCAATCTGTGCGCGGAACCGGGAGCCTGAGCTATGTCTCGCCCTGGATAACCTATCGGTTTTGACTGACCCTGAAGCGAAGAGCAAGAAGCGCTCAAGAAAGTGAGATCAGCATGTCCTCCATAGCTTTGTTTGGCGTCAGCGTCGTTTTCAGCTTCGTCGTGTGGACTGTCGTTTCCCGCCAGTATATTTGGCCGGCCCTGCGCAGCCGATCGCGCGGCGATGCCTTACGACCCATACTTTTGCTGCACAGCTTTCGCTTCGTTGCCTGGCCTTCGTTATTCCGGGTGTGGTCTCGCCGAGCTTGCCCGCCGCCTACGCGCGCCCGGCCGCATATGGCGATCTGGCCACCGCTATCTTGGCCTTGCTTGGGCTCACAACCCTGCGCAGCAAACTGGGAATTATTCTTGCGTGGGGCGTGAACATTGTGGGGAGTGTTGATCTCCTACACGCGTTCTACAAAGGAAATGCTGTCAACCTCGAACCTGGCCAGCAGGGCGCCGCATGCTTCATCCCCACCGTTTTGGTCCCGTTGCTTCTCATCACCCATGTACTTTGCGTTCCGGCTCCTGGTGCGAACCGAGCCAACAGGGAAAGCACAAACGACCTCTCATGATCCCGTTTCACCTGGGAGCAATACTCACCGTAGGGGTATGAGCAATAGACACTGGATTCTGCTCTTCGGCGCCCTGTTGTGGTTTGGCGCAGTCTTTGGGCTAGCCGCTCGCCGCGTGTTCATTAGCGGGCCCAACGAGCGACCGATAAAGCTGGCCGTAGCCTTCATCACGCCGATCCTATTGTTTCTGCCGAGCGTGCGCTGGTTTTCAAAGTGGCGGGCACTGGTTGTTTCCATTTCGCCAGTATTTCTGATCGCACTCAATGGTTGGCGATTCATCGGCCTGGGATTCTTGATGGGCTATGCGGAGGGGCTGCTGCCCGGCGGGTTTGCTTGGCCTGCTGGACTCGGCGACATCGCCATGGCGGCAACTACTCCGTGGATTGCCGCACGCGTTGCCGCCGATGATCGATTTCGCTTCGGCAGGGTGTTCCTCGCGTGGAACATGTTTGGCATCCCGGATTTCCTAGGCACACTTGTACCTATGGCCCGGATTAGCCTCGTCGGTGACCACGGTGCTCATGCAGGGCTTGCCGTTTGTCCTAATCCCTGGCTTTTTTGTGCCATTGGTAGCCATGGCACACATCACACTTTTGGAGCAGCGGCGGTTACAAGCCCTTCATCTCCGCGCCACCGCTGCGGATCACAGCACGCTGCTATCCGAGTAGCTGAAGTATGCACTCGACCGATCTTGTCCCCAGTGCCGATGGGGGACGCATCGGCTCCGCAGACCTCAACACGGCGATCCAGTCTATCGATTAGCGGGAGCAGCGCTTCGCGACCTCGCTCAGCTATGGCCCTCCGAGATCACCCGGCCGAACGGAACCCGCCTGGCGTAATCTGTCAACAGAGTGGCGTATTTTGCGTACTGCAAACGCGGCGAACATCTTTAAAGTTGAGTTATGTCCAACGCGAAGACGAATTCGGCTGCCGGTGATATCTCACCGCTTGCCTCCACCGTGGCGGCTATTACGGCGCCGGAAGTGGACCAGGCTGTCGCGGTGATCTGCTTGGCCTTCAGCTCCGATCCGGCAGCACGTTGGACATACCCCGACCCACACGCGTACGTCAGTTATTTCCCGAGAATCGTGCGGGCTTTCGGCGGGAAGTCTTTTGAGCAGGGTACCGGTCACCAGGTGAGCGGATTTCGAGGGGCTGCGCTCTGGCTCCCGCCCGGCGTTCACCCGGACCATGAGGCTCTTGGGGCCATAATGCAGGAGAGCCTGGCCGCGGATCGGCTTGAGGAAGTGTCCGGCGTCTTCGAGCGCATGGGTGGTTATCATCCGGCCGAGCCCCACTGGTATCTGCCAATGATTGGTGTAGACCCAGTCCACCAGGGCCGCGGCTATGGCTCGGCGCTCCTGCGGCACGCGTTGCTGCAGTGCGACAAAGATCACGTGGCCGCTTACCTCGAGTCGTCGAATCCGGCCAATGTTCCCTTATACGAGCGACACGGCTTTGTCGTGCTCGGCACAATTCAAGTGGGGTCGTCACCACCGATCTTCCCGATGCTCCGGGCGGCTATCTGAAGCGCGATGACTGCTTTCCTCGTAGAGATGAAATGGTGCCTCAGCCCGCAGCCGCCCGCTTGAGCGACGCAATATCGAACTTCTTCATTTTGAGGAACGTCGACGCCAGCAATCGAGATCGTCGGCATTGTGGACGACCTCAAGGAAGGGCCTCTGGATGAGGAGGTTCAGCCGGTACTGTATACGCCGTTCAACCAGGAGCCCCGACAATGCGTTGTTCATTGTTGCGAGGACAGCGCAAGAGCCGCAGGAACTGCTGAAGTCACTCGAAGCAACGGTCCACCGGATCGATCCCGAAATCCTGACCTTCAACGCGGAGACGATGGAGGACCGGTGCGGCATGGATGATGCGGGGCATCACGAAGGTTCCAGAGGTGGGCGGATGCGTCTCTTTCTTGTTTTCGGATCGCTGCATAGGAGTAGCCGCATCACCACCAGCATAGAGCTGAACCGTAAAGCCGGCTGGGGCAATGGGCCATGCCCCCTCAGGCCTTTGGACGAGAGAGGGACCATTGTCTATAGATTCAGACGGTTTCGGTTCCGGTAGATCAGCCACGGTTTTTGCGCCGGGTGCCCGGCTTCTGGTGGGTGTAGTCGGCGAAGGCGGCTTGGCCGGTAATCGTCTGCTCCGCATGGAGAGCTGAAGGAAGAAACGTGGCAACGGCCAGAGTGGCCAATCTCTGGAATTTTGCGAAGGGTGAAAATCTCATAATTCTCCGGGATCCCCAATTCGGGGACAGTTGATAGTGCCTCGGCTTACGTAGGAAGCAATGGCGCGAAATTTGGCCAGCCTTAACCACGCAGACTTGCGGGAGGATGACTTACAGCGGACAACGTGTCGTACGCGGCCTGAGAGAGTTCAAGACCCGCAGCAGCGATATTCTCCTCCAAGTGTTTGACCGAGGACGTTCCGGGAATAGGCAAGATTACTTTGGAACGTCTGAGTAGCCAGGCCAAAGCCACCTGCAAAGGAGTTGCATCAAGATCATTCGCAAGTTTCTTGATGGCTTCATGCGCCTCTTTCGCTTGACCGAGCGGAGCCCACGGAAGGAAAGCGATCTTGTTCTGCTCGCAATAATCGACGATGAAGTCCGATTCCCGATCAGCGAAGCTGTAGCGGTTCTGCACAGAAACAATCGGCACGATCACGCGTGCCCTCTCCACGTGTTCGCGAGTCACGTTCGAGAGCGCGACATGGCGAATCTTACCCTGCTCGCGCAGTCCGGCCAGTGCTTCTACCGACGCCTCGAAGGACACAGCATTATCGGGAGCGTGCAGTTGATAGACATCGATACGGTCCAGCCGCAGACGCTTCAGACTTCCCTCGAGTGCCTCTGTAAGATGTTTCGGGCTGGCATTATGCGTCCATTGGCCGGGACCCGGGCGCTCCCATCCAGCCTTGGTTGCGATCACTAATTCAGAGGGATATGGGTAGAGTGCTTCTGCGATCAACTCTTCGGAGGTGCCAGGGCCGTAGGAGTCGGCCGTGTCAATCAGATTCACTCCGAGTTCAATCGCCCGCCGGAGGGTAGCAACCGCGGCAGCCCTGTCTACGGGAGGTCCCCACACGCCTGCCCCTGTGATCCGCATTGCTCCATAGCCCATCCGGATGACCGTAAGATCACCACCGACGGTAACCGTGCCAGCAGCTGCAGCTGAAAGAGTTTGTTCCTTATTCATAAGACTACTCCTTTCGTGTTGAGAATTTGGAATGTATGACGAGCCGGCTCTTGCACTCAGGCAGCTACGTGCACATTTTGATCGATCAGGTTCCGAGTCCTGATCTCCGCCCAAGCCTCGGCAGGACTAGGTCCTTCGACTGTGACGCTTAAGAACTCTTCTCGTATACATCAGCGGTGCCTCACACCTCAGTAGGCGCGTGTCCAGAAATCGTCAGGTAGATTGACGACGATCGGCTCTGGCGTACTTCGAACGACCACCCACCAAAATGGATGCTCGTTCGAAGGGTTGAGTTCCTGATGTGGCAACCAACTCGGCACATGTAGAAAATCGCCGACCCCAACAGTGGCTGAGTATTCTCCGAGGTTGCCCCACCGTACACAAGCCTCTCCCTCAAGGACGTAAACGACAGTGTCCTGTTCGTCGTGGTGGTGAATGCCGGTCTTCGCTGAGGCTCGACCACAAATATGCCTCCCCATAGCGAGGAGACAATACCATGCATTGCTGCAATGGCGGACAACGTCCGCGATCCCGGCGTCTGCTGGGTTTCGCTGCTCAGTTCAGCGGGATGCACGACACTGATCGTTGATTGCGCTTGGGTTCAGATAATCCGCGCATAGCTATTTCCATTGCATCGCGAACAGATCGGTCAGCCATCGGGTGGACGAGCAAATCATTGGATATGTTTACCATGCACTCTCCCTGTGCCTCGCCATCGATTCCAGCGAGCATACCGTACTGTACAGTACAGTACATTATGAAAACACTTCACGACAACCCTACAGGCAGGGCAATTCAGAAGTGGCCTGAAGAGAGAGGTCGCATAAAATGCTGTTAATACAGGAGGATTCAAGCTGTGGATCGCATTGAATATTTTTTGGATGCATTCAGGACGGAGAGAAGGGAGGGAGAGATGAATGCGTAACAAGCGGTCGCGAGGAGAGGTTCGAAACGGCAAGCTTCAAAGAGTCGCAGCAGACTTGTTTCTGAAGCGTGGCTATGAAGGCGTCACTATCGACAAGATCGTCGAGCGAGCTGGTGGTTCGAAGAGTACGGTCTACAGCAAATTCGGCGGGAAGTGCGGGCTGTTTATCAGCAGTATTGAGAACCTGTGCCGCGAGGCGAACGAACCGCTCACGAAGATCGATTACACAGGATTGAACCTTGAAGAGAGTCTCAAGAAGCTCTCTTTTCATATTCTGAAGCTCATAACCTCAAAACGGTCCGTAGAGCTTCATCGTCTCGCCATCGGCGAGGCCCTGAACTGTCCCGAAGTAGGCGAGGCATGGTACACGCACGGTCCGGCCAGAACGGCCTCGTTCATACGATCTCTGTTGGAAAGTCGTCGCGAAGAGCTGCGAAAGACAACGATTCCAATCGATCGGATGGCGGTGATCCTTCACGACTCATTGACGGGAGACATCCTATACCGTCTGTTGGCGGGAGTCGGTAAGCATGAAAATGATGCTGAACTCGAGCGATTGGCTTGCGCAGCAGTCGACCTCATTCTCGGGAACCATCGTAGCGATGTGTCCTAAGGGCGCTTATGTCGCTCACTCATCAAGCATGTCGATAAACAAGTTTTCGAGGTTCGGAATCTCGATTGATGAGAAGCGCCGTCTCGATAATGACCGCTCAGTCCAGTGCGCGTTTGCAAAGCGAGCTTCGAGGCGAGCTTTGCACAACTTCTGCGGCCCGCTCGCCACAAGCGTCTTTGCAGATTCCTCATCCACATTACGTCTCCATCCCGATGACGGTCGACGTCTCTGCGCCAGCAGATAAGGTCTGGCTCCCTATTTATCGATGCTCACCGCAACATGCGACTCTCGTGCGCTGCTGGCAAGGAGGAGGGTTGCTATGCTGCATTTCTCTAGTGTACTGTACGGTACAGTATATTCTTGATTCAACCATGCCACGCAGGCGAACGAGTCCGAACCCCTTGATCGCGGCAATCTCAGGAGAGCCGGTATGCAAACCAACTCACAACGCGAGGCAAGTTTTGGAATCTGGGTCGTGCCTTCACAGAAGGTGAGACTTGAGCCGCCACAATCCTCAGAATTGTTTAGCAAGCTGACGTGGCAAACCCTCCGACAGTGTTGGAGTTCGAGAATTCACGAAGCTTTACACCGATCGCTTACGTCACTCAGTATAAGGTTCGGCGGAGCTGTCTAGAAATGAAGACCGGAAGAGATTTTCCTGAACATTTGCATTCCTCTTTGCGGCGCGCGTTAGTATTCGGTTCGCAATTTGATCGGCGAATCGCTCGATAGATTTTCATGTAGTTAGATGGAGGTGTTCTCTTGGCCACCGATCGAAAGCCCGCATCCACGACCGATCTTCATGAGCAGGAACAGCCCAACGATATCGGAGGGCAGTCACAGACTCCGCAGATCAGCCGCCGTTTCTTTCTGTCGCAGCTTGGAGCGGCTGGACTTGCGGCAACAGCTCCGCCTGTTCTGGCGGCGGCAACGCCGGGGGCTGCAGTTGCGGAGCAATTTTCTGAGACCGCAGCAAAGGCTGGTACCGTTCCGGTGACTCTGAAGGTGAATGGGAAGAGCCATAGTCTCCGCCTCGATCCTCGGACCACGCTGCTCGATTGTCTTCGGGAAAACATGGACCTGCCTGGCACGAAGAAGGGCTGCGATCATGGTCAGTGCGGCGCCTGTACGGTTCACGTGAACGGCCAGCGGGTAAATTCGTGCCTGTCGTTCGCGGTGATGCATTCGGGAGACGAGATCACAACCATCGAGGGCATCGGCCAGCCGGGTCATCTGCATCCGATGCAGGCTGCATTTGTAGAGCATGACGGCTACCAGTGCGGCTATTGCACCTCGGGTCAGATTATGTCGGCGGTGGCTGTGTTGTCTGAACACGTTGGACCCTCAGATGACGACGTCAAGCAGGCGATGTATGGAAACATCTGCCGCTGTGGCGCATACCCCAATATCGTTGCCGCCGTTCAAGCGGTACGCCGCAAAGCCTGATTCCGCTATTAGCGGAAAGTTCGACGGAGGAAAGAATGCAGACCTTCCAATATCAACAACCGACAACCGTCAACCAGGCCGTACAGGCTGGGGCCCAGTCGAAGACAGCACAGCAGTATGCGGATGTTCGCTTCATCGCTGGCGGCACAACGCTGGTCGATCTGATGAAGCTTGATGTTGAGCGCCCGAACCAGGTCGTTGACATCAACACTCTTCCGTTAGCGAAGATTGAGTCCGCTCCGGGCGGCGGACTCGTCATTGGCGCACTGGCGCGGAACTCTGCTGTAGCACATCATCCGGTTGTCCAGCGGGACTACGCAGTGCTCTCTCAGGCGCTGCTCTCCGGTGCGTCGCCGCAGTTACGCAATATGGCAACGACGGCCGGAAATCTGTTGCAACGCACCCGCTGTGTGTACTTCCGCGATATCGCGCATGCCTGCAACAAGCGCGAGCCTGGGACCGGCTGTTCCGCTATTGGCGGCCACAATCGGATGCTTGCCATCCTGGGGACCAGCAGGGATTGCATCGCATCCAATCCATCGGATCAGAACGTCGCGCTGACGGCTCTGGAGGCGACTATCCAGGTGGAGGGTGTGAAGGGCAGGCGCACCATTCCTATTCAGGACTTCTATCTCAAGCCCGGTTCCACTCCGGATCGCGAGAACGTTTTGGAGCCTGGCGACCTGATTGTCAGCGTTACGCTCCCGGCACCCCTTCCCGGCACGCGATCGTACTATCTAAAATTGCGCGACCGCGCTGCCTACGAGTTCGCCCTGGCCTCGGCGGCGATCGTCCTCAAATTAAACGGCAGCAGGATCGAGCGTGCGCGTGTTGCGCTAGGTGGAGTAGGCACAGTTCCATGGCGTTCTCGCGAAGCAGAGCATGTTCTGGAAGGGCAAACCGCGAATGCGGCAAGCTTCCGCAGGGCCGCGGACGCTGCGCTGAAGGATGCGCAGCCGGCGAGCGAAAACGGCTTCAAGGTGGAACTGGCGAAGCGATGCATCGTTCGCGCACTTACGGTATCTACGCAGTCCGCATAGTAGGAGCAGCAAAGGCGAGACGGCCAGCAGACGATCTCGCAGGAGGCGATTCGCATGATGTTCGAAGAGTTTGTTGAGTTCATTGGCAGCCAGGATGGCGCTGCGCCAAAGAGCGTGGACCCGAACGCGCCCGCTCCGTCAGGGATTATTGGCGCGGATGTGCCACGCATTGATGGTCCGCTGAAGACTACAGGAGCTGCGCGTTACGCCTCCGATTACAACTTTCCCGGCCTGGTGTATGCAGTGCCGGTCCGCGCGACCATAGCGAGCGGCAAGATCACCCGCATCGACAGCACTGCTGCAGAGGCTATGCCGGGTGTGCTGCTGGTGATGCATCACGGCAATGTGATTCCGCTCTACAGGAACGCGTCCGGCGGCCGCAACAGCGAAAGCCGTCCACCGTTTGAAGACGAGACGGTCTACTACTGGGGTCAATATATCGCCGCCGTGGTGGCGGAGACGTTCGAGCAGGCACAAGCGGCAGCAGCAGCAGTGAAGGTGCAATACGAGCCGGCGAAGTTCAATGTGGACTCCTCCTTGTCCGACAACTTGCCCGCTGAAGGTCAGCCCGGCGGTCCGCGGGTTCTGAGCCATCGCGGCGATACCGACACGGCATTCGCGTCGGCACCGGTGAAGGTTGATGAGACTTACGTGACGCCGGTAGAAACGCACAATCCCATGGAGATGCACGCCACGGTTGCTGTATGGGATGGAAAGAAATACAGACTCTATGAAAGCTCGCAGGGCGTGATGAACCATCAGAACGTCATGTCCCAGGTGCTGGGAGAGCCGAAGGAAAATGTTGAGGTGATATCACGGTTTATCGGCTCGGGATTCGGCGGCAAGCTCTTCCCCTGGCCTCATTCTGCGATTGCAGCCGCCGCTTCGCGCAAACTCAACCGGCCGGTCAAGCTTACGCTCAGCCGCAAGATGATGTTCTCGAACTCCGGTCATCGTCCGCGCACACAGCAGCGAATGCGCCTGGGCGCGACGCCCGACGGTAAGCTGGTCTCTCTGCAGCAGGATTACCGCAACCACACGAGCTACGGCGACGACATTCGCGAGAACTGCGGTGAGGCCACACCATTTCTCTACAGCACTGCGAACCTGAAGGTAACCTCCGCGTTAGTGCGCCGCAACATTGGCACGCCCACGCCGATGAGAGGTCCCGGAGCTGTACCCGGACTGTTTGCGCTCGAATCCGCGATGGATGAATTGGCTATCAAGCTGAAGAAAGATCCTGTGGAGTTGCGGCTTTCGCTCGACACTCTGATGGACGAGGAGAAGAACAAACCCTTCTCGTCGCGACATCTTAAGGAATGCCTCCAACTAGGCTCGGCGAAGTTTGGCTGGTCACGTCGTACGCCAGAGGTTGGATCGATGCGCAAAGGCGACCTGATCCTGGGGTGGGGTGTGGCTGCGGCATCCTGGGGTGCCAACCGCGGCGTCTGTGAGGCGTCAGTCAGCCTGCTGTGCGACGGCACAGCCCGTGTCAGTTGCGGTACCCAGGACATCGGCACGGGTAGCTACACAGTAATCGCACAGGTTGTCAGTGACAAGACGGGTATCCCTGTCAACAAAGTCGATGTTGTTCTGGGGAGCAGCTCGCTGCCTCCGGGACCCACCTCCGGCGGCTCCACGGCGACGGCCACCTTTCTGCCGGCGGTGATCGATGGGGTCAATGCTGCTATGAAGGTCGTTCTGACTGTGGCATCCAATGCAAAGGGCTCACCATTCCAGGGCAAAGACCCCGGTTCGCTGACGATGACTCGCTGTCGCGTGCACGCAAAAGGGCAGTCGGCTGCGAGCGGCGTTCCTTACGATGAGATCCTACGCTTGGCAAATCTCGCGAGCGCCAACGGTGATGGAAAGAGCGGAGGCCTCGGAGCGGATCCGAGATCCCGTGATTACTCGACGCACTCCTTCGGAGCGCAGTTTGTAGAGGTGGAGTGGGACCCCGGCATCGCCCGGCTGCGTGTGAGCCGGGTTGTCAGCGTCGTCGACGGAGGACGGATCATCAACAAACGAACTGCGACAAATCAAATGGCGGGCGCGGTCGTTATGGGTATCGGCATGGGGTTATTCGAGGAGACCGTCTATGACCCGCGCAACGGGCACGCCGTGAATGACAATTTTGCCGACTACGTCGTTCCGACCATTGCAGACACGCCCCAGATCGACGTTCACTTCCTGGACATTCCCGATCCTCTGCTGAACGAATATGGAGCCCGAGGCATCGGAGAGATTGGACTGGCAGGTATTGCGCCGGCCATCACTGCGGCGACCTATCACGCGACAGGGGTACGAGTACGCGAGCTTCCGGTGCGGATAGAAGATTTGCTGAAAGCGCGGGTTAATGCCTAGGAAACTGAAACAAGCAAGGGTCGCATCTTTTCAGCTTCTCTCGCGACGCTCCCGTTGACTCTCCGCGTGGTTTCCCGCTCTTTGCGGCAAGATACGCTCCTGACCCCCATCGATAACGCACTGGCGACCATACCCGCCAAGCCTGCAATAAGAACAAAGTGGCTATTGCCCGATGTCGCTCCCGAGACGCCGGAGACAATGCCGAAGATCGACCCAAGGCCATCGTTGACGCCGTAGATTGCGTCCCCAACCCAACCTGCCGCTTGCGTACGACCCTTGTCGCGCGAGGTCAGCAGATCGTCAAGGGCTTCTTGCGCCTGCTCAGGAGGCAGGCGTAGGCAGAGGCCGGCGCGAACGGATCAGATTGCCAAGCGTCTGATAGTGTTCCCGTTCGTCAGCAATCACCTCTTCCAGGATGGCAACGCTGGGTTGGTCGCCAAGGGCTTTCAGCTGCTTTCCATACTTGGCGATGTCTCGCCATCGTCGATCTCGAGTCGGCGTAGGGCCAGATCAGCCCGGCCCACTCGATTTGCCAACGAGTCGCCTGACCCGCCGGGTGGCCGACGTACTGGGGCGCTGGTGCGCCTAGCTCTCGGATACGTCCGGCCCATAGTTCTGCATGATGCTTCTCTGCGGCGGCCAGACCCCGCAAGGCGTTCCTGCGTTGCGGATCGACTTCGTCTTTGGCAAAGGCTGTGTAGGTGCAATAACCCTCCATCTCAGCTTGCCAGTTAGCCTCCAGGGCAGCGAGAAGCCTCTTCTTGTCCGAATTCGTCATCCCCTTTCTATTTCCAGTGAGCCCTTACGAGATCAATCAGATCTTCAGTGAGCTCATGGGGCTGGGCCGTGCTTTTCCCGACGAGAGCATATGAAGTCTGATGTGATCTTCCGGCACTTCAGCTATAAGACTGCTAATACCGCCGCGAACGATTGCGAGTATATGAATATTTGCTCCCTGGCCGTTGGGAGTCATCTCCCACACGAACGAAGTGATGAAACGCCGGCAGACTGCAGCGGATTGCCAACACCGGGAAAGCACGCTACTTATCGTTGGGACACAGGAATTTGAAGGTAAGCGCTGCAGCCGCTCCGCCCAGGAAATTGGCGACGAGGAATAACCAGAGCTGTGACCAGGCGGCCATTCCCATGACAGAGACGCCCAGGGCCACGGCAGGGTTGAAGGCGCCGACAGTCACGCTGCCCATGGCAAAGGCGCCTGCAAGAACGGTGAAACCAATGGCAAGACCATAGAAGGAGTTTCCCGAGGTACCTTTGGCCGTGGCGGTGTTGATGACGACGAAGACCAGGGCGAAGGTGAAGAGAAATTCGGCTAGCAGCGCAGGAAAGACAGCTAGAACGTGCGGATGGACCACTGCAGTGGGATCCAGGTATTTGACCACGGTGGCTGCGATCAGCGCTCGGGCGGTCTGGAAGATCATGTAGGGGACGACATCTTTAGTTTCGGTGCGGCCGCGCATCCAGACTCCCAGGGTAACGGCGGGGTTGTAATGGCCGCCGGAGATGTGACCTCCGGCAAAAATCATCACCATCAGGACCGAGCCGATCGCGAGCGGAGGGATGACGCCGCTGCCGCCAGCGATGACCGACATACCGATCGTGAGGACCAGGAAGAACGTTCCGATAAATTCCATCACATACTTGTTCATAGCCCGATTGATTAACTCCTGCAAGGTCGATGGCAAGCTAAGGGCCATTCCTGTGTGGACAAGAGTTGTTAAGGATACGGGTGTAAAGCCACCTCATATACCGTTGAGCAGTTCAAGGATTTGTACTTGTAGTTTGATTTTTCGAAATCGATACTGCCAATGAATACGGTAGGTGTGGGTTTATATTGGCGCAGAAGACTGGCCCTCGAAATGCTGTACGATTCAGATGTTCCTATAGAGAGAGAACAGATTGAATGCCCCACCGCTTTTCATTTGCCAGCACCTTTGTTAACCGCTCAATCATTGGCTCGGTTTACCTCGCCGTCCTCCTGATCTTCTTCGGAGCGCAGATACTTTTTACAACGTTCCTGACCCTGCCGCCTCCTTCCGTCTTCTTTCTGGTTGCGTTTGCAAGTAGTCTTCGCCTGATTGAGATCTTTTACGCAGAACAGATCGTGACGAAAGACAAGTCGAGGAGTCAGCGGTTTGCCGTCTCGTCAATTGCGTGGACCCTGGTACTCGCGCTCCTACTCGCCGTGCTGACGCGCCAGCCGGATACGCACTACTTCGGGATGCTGGTTCTGCCGGTTCTGGAAGCGGCAATCTACTTCTCGTTTGCGATAACGTTACTCATTTCTGCGGCAGCATCTACCATCTCTCTTTTCTGGGTTGCGTTTGCAGCTAATTTTACCCCTCCATTTGAAAGCGGCGAGATACTCGAGGCGAGCACTCTAGTGCTCGTGTACTTCATCGTCGGATGCCTGGTATGGCTGTTGGTACACATGCTGCGCGATCGCGAAGAGCAGCTTCGCCAGCAGCTCGATGACCTGGAGGCGACGCGTGGCAGGCTTATTGAAGAAGAGAAACTAGCAGCGATAGGACGGCTGGCCAGCGCCGTCGCTCACGAAATTAGAAATCCTGTCGCCATCATCTCCAGCGCGCTTGAGACCGCGGCCTCAGCATCTTTCGCCCCCGAGGAGCGGGAAGAGATGTCGCGGATCGCAGGACTGGAAGCGAGACGATTGGAAAAACTAACTAGCGATTTTCTCTCGTACGCCCGACCGGGGAGCGCCCCTTTTCAACATCTCGACGCCACGGCGCTGGTTGGCTACATCGTTGCGATTGTGCAGCCGCAGGCTCTTCAAAAGAACTTACAAATTAAAGTCGAGATGTGCGATGCCTGTCGCATATATGGAAATGAGGGCCAGTTGCAGCAGGCACTTCTCAACCTGATGCGCAACGCCATTGAAGCCTCGCCGCAAAGCGGGTCCATTCTGATTGCCGTCCTAAAGCAGTCCAGACAGAGTCTTCAGATCAGAATTGAAAATGCGGGTCCTGCGATTCCGCTCCGTGTGGTGCATCATATCTTTGAGCCATTCTTTACCGCGAAAGAGGGTGGTACCGGTCTTGGCCTTGCGATCGCCAGAAGCATTGTAGACAGGCACCATGGTGAACTGCATCTGGAGCGGAACGACACAGACCACATCGTCTTCACGATCAGGGTTCCTTCCATAGATGGAGAAGATACGGTGCAAACGCACACAGTGAGGGAGCTTTAGCATGGCCCGAGTTCTCATCGTTGAAGATGAATCCAATATGCGGAAGGTGCTTTCCGCAAACCTTCGGCAGGACAGGCACGTCCTGGTGGAAGCAGCAACAGTCAAAGAAGGGTTGCAGGCGGTCCATGGCAATGACTTTGAGGTCGTCTTGCTTGACCAGAAGCTGCCTGATGGCGAAGGTTCCGAGGTTCTCAAAGCAATCCAGCAGTTGGAACCATCTACGGCAGTAGTTTTGTTAACTGCCTATGGCACCGTTCAGCTCGCAGTCGAGGCAATGCGTAGCGGCGCGTTCGACTTCCTGACCAAGCCCTTTTCTTCAGACAACCTGCGGGCGGTTGTTGATCGCGCGGCAGAATGGTCTTTGTTGCAGCGTGAGAACCATTTGCTGCGTAATACCGTCGACCGGCTTGAAGGGCAATCGGAGATCCGGGGCAGGAGCGTGTCTGTCGCAAAATTGCGCGAACTGATCTCTCGGGTCGGTCCGACAGACGCAACGGTACTGATAACCGGAGAAACAGGAACAGGGAAAGAACTGGTAGCACGAGCAATCCACCGAAACAGCACGCGAGCAAATAGGCCGCTTATCAGCGTCAACTGCGCAGCATTTTCCGAAACACTGTTGGAGAGCGAACTCTTTGGGCATGAACGGGGTGCGTTCACCGGAGCTGACAGGACGCGCCACGGACTCTTTGAAGCGGCACACCAGGGAACGCTTTTTCTGGATGAAGCGGGAGAGATGTCTGCTGCGGCGCAGGCCAAGCTCTTGCGCGTTCTGGCGGAAGGAAAGATCACCCGCGTTGGCTCTACGGTTGCGCGGGATGTCGATGTCCGCGTGCTGACGGCAACGCACCGCGATCTGAGGAAGGAGGTGCAGGAAGGAAACTTCCGCCAGGACCTCTACTATCGGCTCGCCATTGTCCCTATCGCGGTCCCGCCGCTGCGCGAGAGAATCACAGATATTCCTGAGATCGCAGAATACTTGTTGCGCGAGATCACAAGCGATCTAAAAACGACAAAGCGTACGCTTCACCCGGATGCTCTGCAGCAACTCATGTCCTACAGCTTTCCTGGCAATGTGCGAGAACTCCGCAACCTGCTGGAGCGGGCCTGCATTTTGACGAACGGCCCGGAGATACTCTGGTTTGATTTACCGGAGGTTCTACAGGATGAGACGGACGCAGACTCCGGTCCTCCCGTGTTTAATGGAGCGTCGCTGCCGGAAGAATTTCACTTGCGCAGCACGCTCGCGTCCTGGGAGCGAAGGATCATTGAGCAGACGCTGACGAAGACCAATGGATCGAAGACGGAAGCGGCAAGGAGGCTTGGTCTTTCCAAGAGCGATCTCAGCTATAAACTCTCGAAATATGGCTTGTAGCAGGACTTCACGTTGTTCAAAACTTTGGACGCGGGTTTGAATGTTTGTCCACATTGGAAACCGTGCGGTCGTAATCACCCGTTATTGCAATAGCCTGGTACATGATTTGTTTGGCCTTTCAGTTGCCTTATCCACGTCAGGCATATGAAGCAAACAATATCCAGATGGCTAGTTTCTCTGACTGTAGTGATTGCCGTTTTGGTTCTCTTCTCGCCCTGCGGCTTCGCGGAGGATCCATCAGCGCAGGCGCTCTCTCTTAGCGACGCGATTACGTCGGCCATGAGCAAGCGGGCAGAGCTGCAGGCGGCGGCGCAGGTTGAGGCATCAAGTGCCCAGCTGCGCCGCCAGGCGGGATTTATTCCCAACCCCAGGCTTTTTTATCAGTCGGAAAATCTGCGGCCTGACATGAACTTCACCCAGAACGTCGATACGTACGCCTACGCGACCGAAGCGCTTGAGGTGTCTGGAAGACGGGGAGCGCGCATTGCCACGGCCAACAGCGCCGTTTACCGGTCTCAGCTCACGCTCGAGCAACGGAAGAGGTCAATAGAACTTCGCGTAGCTCAAACTTCCTGGGATGCCCTGCGCCTTCAGTATCTGCAACTTCTGGCGGAGCAGAGTGTCGGGTACTATCGCGAGATTCTTGACTATAACGAGAAGCGCTTCAACGAGGGAAAGATTGCCGCAGTCGATCTTCTGCGCGTGCGACTGGAAGAGGCTCGCGCCGAAGCGAATACTGAATCCAGCAGATTGGCAGAATCCGAGGCAAAGCAGCAACTTGCCCGTGAGATGGGATTGGCCCAAGCAGGGAACTGGCGGTTGAGCGAACCCTTTGAATTACTCAACGAGCCAAAGAATCCTGATTCTGCGGACAGTCCACAGAACGAGCGTATCGAAGTTAAGCTGGCTCAGCAGGCAATCGATACCGCCCGCGCGAATCTTATGACGCAGAAGGCTCAAGGGCGACCTGACATTGATGCACTCGTCGGATACAAACGCACGGCTGGCTTGAATACGATGGTTGCCGGCTTTCAGATGAACCTGCCCGTCTTTGACCGCAATCAGGGAGCGGTAGCCGCAGCGCGATTCGATATCGAAGCCAACAGGTCCACGCTCGCTGCTGTCCAACAGCAGAGTGCGAGCGATCTGACGTTGGCCCGCATGTCCTATGGGATGTGGAAGCGTCAGGTTACGGATCGTTATCGACCTCTTCTCGACCAGGCAGTTGATATTGCAAATATCTCGCGTGCGGCATATCGCGAAGGCGGCACCGATCTACTCCGGCTGCTGGATGCGGAGCAGTTGCGTGTGGACACCCAGAGCGCATGGGTGGAGGCGCTGGGCAATTACCACCAGAGCGTTGTTTCACTGGAATACGCAGAAGGACTAGAGCCATGAATATAGAAACTGATTTGGAACTGCAACGGCGAGAATCTATGAGATTGTGCGCGGAACAACAGAAATGGAAATGGTATGTCATAGCGATGCTGGTGCTTTCGGTCCTTGCAGCGATCGCAGGCTTCGCGAGCGGTTGCCACAGTGCGGCAGCAAGTGAGTCCAATGCTCGAGCCAATGCCTCGAGTCAGATTGCAGCATCGAAGAGCGCAAGCGACGGAGCGGAGATAGTGCTTCCCGTCGCCGAACAACGGGGAGCTATCGCCACCACAACGCTCGCTGTCCAGCAGGAGTCGGACCTGCTTCAGTCTCCGGGGAAAATTGTGTTACCCGACAACGAGAGCTGGCATGTTGGTGTGCTCACGACCGGGCGCATCGAGCGTGTCTACGCCAATCTGGGAGATTACGTACATAAAGGCGCGGTGCTGGCGCGCATGCACAGCCACGCCATACACGAAGCTCAGGCCGCATATGCGATGGCTGTTGCCGAGAAAAGCCGCCTGCAGTCCGCTGAGTCTCTGGCGCAAGTGAACTTCGACCGCATGCAGCGTCTTTATGCTCTCCGCGCCGCTTCGGTCGAACAAACAGAGCAGGCGCGGCAGGAACTGGTCAATGCGAAAACAGCCCTTGAGAATGGCCAGACCGATGTCGTCCGCAGCAGAACACATCTGGAGGAAAACCTCGGTATTTTCGCCGACCTGCCGGCAAACGCAAATGACGAAACTGCGGAACTGATCCCGATTGTCGCACCGGCGAGCGGATACGTTCTGCAGAAGAATGCGACTCCCGGTACGACCGTGGCGCCAGTCACCGACATCTTCGTTCTCGGAGACCCGAAGCACTTGTGGATGCTCGCGTCCGTAGGTCAGGAACAACTCAGTCAGTTGAAGGTTGGCCAGAGCGCATGGGTGACGCTTCCAGGGGGCACGGGGCAACGATTCGCTGGACGGATTAGCAATCTCGGTCAGGAGTTCGACCCAACAACGCGCCGTCTTCAGGTTCGTATCGACATAGAACACAGCGGGGGAATTCTGCGCCCCGAGATGCTGGCAACAGCAGAGATCGCTGTCGGTGAAACGCGTCCGCTTATCCTGATTACGCCCGAGGCCGTGCAGCAGGTGAACGGCCAAGATGTTGTCTTTGTTCGCCAGGCAGCCGACCGCTTCACGCCGCGCCCCGTGCGGGTTGGCAGTTCCTTGAATGGCAAAGTCGCTCTCGCTGAGGGCGTGCGCCCAGGTGAAGAGGTGGTGACCCAGGGCAGCTTTCTACTGAAATCTCAACTCCTCAAAGCTTCCATGCAGGGGGATTGATCCGACATGTTCGCAAGAATTCTTACTTTTTCGCTTGCACATCGCTGGACCGTACTGCTTGGCGTTCTTGTGCTGATTGCGGCAGGCTGCTGGGTCGTTTACACCATTCCTGTCGATGCCTTCCCTGACCTGACCAACAATCAGGTCGTTATCGTGACCGAAGCGCCGTCGATGCCTCCCACGGAAGTCGAGCAGCTTGTCACCTATCCTGTTGAGCGTACGTTGATGGGAATGCCGAAGCAGCAGGAGGTGCGCTCCCTCTCCAAGCTGGGGCTGTCGATGGTGACCGTGGTCTTCGACGACACTGTTCCTACCTATTTCGCGCGCCAGCTGGTCAACGAGCGTCTGCAACAGGTGGCAACTTCGCTTCCCGCGGGGATACAGCCAGTCCTCAGTCCGCCATCGACCGCCTTTGGGGAACTCTATCAATACACGCTTACAGGAAACGGACTCTCGCCCATGGAACTGAAGGATGTGCAGGAGTGGGAGATCAAGCCGCAGCTGCGAACGATCCCCGGTGTCAGTGATATAAATACCTGGGGCGGCGAGACAAAGCAATATCAGATTAAGGTGGATCCAGCCCTTCTGCAGCAGTATGGACTGACGCTCAAGGACATTGCCACGCGTGTCGCCGAGAACAACACTAACTTCGGTGGCGGATACATCGAGCACGCGTATGAACAGTACACCTTGCGTGGCGTTGGCAGGACCACCAGCGTCGGCGATATTGGCAACATTGTTCTGTTTGCCAACCAGGGCACGCCGGTCATGCTGCATGATGTCGCGCAAGTGACGATTGGACCAGCGCCCCGCCAGGGCGCAGTCCTACGAAATGGCGAGGCCATCTCGGGCATGGTCATCATGTTGAAAGGCGAGAACGGCAAACATGTCATCGAACTGGTGAAGCAACGGATCGCCAGCCTCCATTTGCCGGCGGGCGTCATGCTCAAGCCCTTCTACGATCAATCGACTGTCATTGACGGAACCATTCACACGGTCGAGCATAATCTTTTTGAAGGCTTCATCCTGGTCACAGTCGTATTGCTGCTCTTTCTCGGCAGCTTCCGCGCCGCACTGGTGACGGCATCGATCATTCCACTCTCTCTGCTCTTCAGCTTCCTGGGGATGAAATTCTTCGGCATCAGCGCTAACCTGATGAGCTTGGGCGCTATCGACTTCGGCATGATCGTCGATGGCGCGGTCGTGATGATCGAAAACTCAGTGCATCGAATGCAGGAACATGGAGAAGAGGAGGTTCCGATGACTTCGATTGCCACTGCGGGCCTTGAGGTCGCTCGGCCAATGGCATTTGGCGTCGGCATTATCATCGCCGTCTATCTTCCTATCCTCTTTCTGGAGGGGCTGGAGGGACGCATGTTCCGCCCCATGGCCATCACGGTCTGCACGGCGCTGCTCGGCTCCTTGCTGCTAGCCCTCACCGTCATTCCCGTGTTCAGCTCCTTCGTATTTCGCAAGGGACTTCGCCGGAAGAAAAAGGAGACGAACCAGCACTGGATGGAGCCGTTGAGTCACCGTTATATCGCGGGCCTGTCCTGGGTGATTAGCCACCGCATCGCCATCATTGCCGCAATGGCCGTCGTCATGATCGCCTCGCTGGCTTCACTGGCATTTATCGGCACCGAGTTCATGCCGCGTCTCGACGAAGGCTCTATCCTGGTTGAGACACGCAAGCTCCCAGGTGTCTCGCTCACTGACTCCATCGAGATCTCGAAGCGGGTCGAGAAGACACTCCGCGCCTTTCCAGAAATTGAGGATGTTACGACCAAGATCGGCCGCCCTGACTTTGCCACCGAGGCCATGGGCATTAACGAAGGCGATGTCTATGTTGCCCTCGCCCCAACTCACGAGTGGAAAAGGTTCCACTCCAAAGAAGAACTCATCGATGCCATGGACAAAGCGCTCACGCAGATTCCCGGCATTAGCTACGACTTTACCCAGCCAATGGCCATGCGGCTCGACGAGACCGTGTCCGGCGTGAAAGCCGATCTGGCCGTCAAGGTATTCGGAGACGACTTCCAACAGCTCGACTCGCTCGCGCAACAGGTGCTCCGCCAGGTAAATGCTGTACGCGGCGCTGCCGACGCGCAGATGGAAATCAACTCCGGCGTTGCGGAGCTGACTGTGAAGATTCGCAGGGACGCGCTGGCGCGCTATGGATTGAATGTCCTCGATGTGCAACAGGCAGTGGAGGCGGGCGCTTCGGGAGCGGTGGTCTCGCAGGTGATCGACGGCCAACGCCGTTACACTATAGCGTTACGCCTGCCCGATCGGTATCGCTCCGGCTTCGCATCGATGCGTGAAATCCCATTGCATGCTCCGGGCGGAGAGATGGTGACGCTGGGTCAGGTCGCGGACGTCGATGTGATGCGCGGAGCTGAGAAGATCAATCGCGAACAGGGACAGCGGCGCATTGTCGTCATGTCGAATGTGAGAGGCCGCGACCTTGGCAGTTTTGTTGCGGAAGTCCAGCAGAAGGTGAATAACAATGTGAAGCTGCCTGCCGGTTACACCATCACTTATGGCGGTCAATTTGAGAACCAGCAGCGCGCAACGCGGCGACTCTTGTTGGTGGTCCCGCTGGCGCTAGCAATCGTATGCGGCCTGCTTTATATGACATTCCATTCCATCAAGCAGGCCATGCTGATTCTGGTCAACGTGCCATTCGCACTGGTAGGCGGCATTGCCGCTCTATGGATATTCCACCTCAATCTGAATCTCTCCGCTTCGGTAGGCTTCATCGCCCTGCTGGGGGTCGCAGTACTTAATGGTGTAGTGCTCGTCAGTTCCATCAACCAATTGAGAGACGAAGGCGCCTCGCTACACCATGCAGTCCTGCAAGGTTCAGGCCGCCGTTTGAGACCGGTCCTGATGACAGCCCTTGTCGCTAGTCTCGGATTCGTTCCCATGGCTATTTCCACTTCAACTGGAGCCGAAGTCCAGCGGCCCTTGGCGACAGTCGTGATCGGTGGACTGATCAGTTCAACTTTGTTGACTTTATTTTTGTTGCCCACATTCTACGATTGGTTCGATAGATCCCCTAAATCTCAAGACGCGGCACGCAATAGGGATCTGACAGCTGTCTGATCCGAAGCTCAAAAAAAGGTCACTGCGTGAGTCCTTGAACCTCACATCAAAGGTCACGCTTGAACAAGTTTGACAGCCTCGGCTTCTATTTTGCGTTGATCCTGCACAGACAACTTCTTCCATGACTCCCAGTCAACCGAAACATTTGATGAAGAACGCTGAAACCTTCAAGGGTAATCGGAGCGCTTGGCAACTCAGGCACAGTATTTCCCTCCAATCAATCTCAAACACCAGTCTAAGCGCCGTCCTCGACCTTCCAATGTCGAGGCGCATTGGTTACGCGCGTCTCAAGAGCAGCGCCAGGCTCAGGACATTGACCTGCTTTTATGAAGTGGTTGCGAACCGTAGCGGAATCGATCGCAAAGCCGGATGCATAGAAACTCGCACTAGCCGCGTCAATGGTGCGCTCTCGCAGCTATTCGGAAAATGCAATATCAACTATAGCCCAGCCGTTCTACCTCCACGCTTGCTGAGACGATACGCTCAAAGTTGTTTCGGTGAGCAACTCGCACACAGCAGACGCAAAAAGGCAAAGAACGCCGCTCGCATAACGAATTTGCTCTCTATGGCAACCGTTCCGGGGACTTCCGCTACGGCCTGAAGTGGGGGAGCGGCCTAACAACGAAGTACGAAAGAGAGGAGAATCATGAAGAACTGACAACAGCGTTCGGCGCTCCAGTTGATGACAGCCAGAATATAAAGACCGCTGGCAAACGCGGACCGGCCTTACTCGAGAACATATGGTTTATCGAGAAGATGGCACACTTTGACCGCGAGGTGATTCCAGAGCGGCGTATGCATGCCAAGGGCGCAGGCGCTTTCGGAAGCTTCACTGTGACGCACGATATCGCCAAGTACACCAAGGCGAGGATCTTCTCCGAGATCGGCAAGGTGACTCCGATGTTTGCTCGCTTCTCGACTGTTGCCGGTGAGCGTGGTGCGGCCGACGCCGAGCGGGACATCCGCGGCTTCGCGCTGAAGTTCTATACCGAGGAAGGTAACTGGGATCTGGTTGGAAACAACACACCCGTCTTCTTCATTCGTGATCCGCTGAAGTTCCCCGACCTCAACCACGCCATCGCGCGCGATCCGCGAACCGGCATGCGCAGCGCAGATAGCAACTGGGACTTCTGGACGAACCTTCCCGAGGCTCTGCACCAGGTCACTGTAGTCATGAGCCATCGTGGAATCCCGCGATCCCTTCCGCCATATGCACGGCTTTGGCAGCCACACGTACAGCTTCATCAATTCTGAGAATAAGCGCTTCTGGGTGAAGGAAGTTCACCTTCAAGACCCAGCAGGGTATCCAGAACCTCACGGATCAGGAAGCGGAAGCCCTTGTGGGTAAGGATCGTGAGACACACCAGCGCGACCTGTACGACGCCATCGAGAGGGGCGACTTCCCCCGTTGGACGCTGTATGTGCAGATCATGAACGAGGAGGATGCGAACACCTACCATATCCACCCGTTCGATCTCACGAAGGTGTGGCCTCAGGCGGACTATCCTCTGATCGAAGTAGGCGTCCTGGAGCTGAACAGGAATCCCGAGAACTTCTTCGCGGATGTCGAACAGGCCAGGCTGCCTTTGCTCCGACGAACATCGTCCCGGGAATCGGCTTCTCGCCGGATCGGATGCTTCAAGGATGCCTGTTCTCGTACGGCGACACGCAGCGCTACCGCCTCGGCGTCAATCATTATCTGATTTCGGTAAACGCGCCCAAGTGCCCGTTCCATGCTTACCATCGCGATGGCGCGATGCGTGTTGACGGAAACTATGGAGCGCGACCAGCTACGAGCCGAACGTCATGGCGAGTGGCAAGAGCAGCCCGATTACTCGGAGCCGCCATTGGCAATCAACGGAGATGCTCAGAAGTTTGATTTCCGCGAAGACGATCACGACTACTACTCGCAGCCGGGCAACCTCTTCCGTATGTTCAGCCCGGAGGAAAAGCAGCGTCTGTTTGAGAACCCTGCTCGAGCTCTCGGTCCGGCCTCCAAGGAAGTCCGGGATCGCCATGTTGCGAACTGCACCACTCGGTGATCCCCAACTCATACCACTGATCGTCGATTAGAGGCTTCGAAGGGCTGTCATAAAGTTCTCGATCTTGCGGGTCGACGAGGTTTTGCCGGATTTGAGGTTATGCTCGATGCATAATCCGGAGAAGAAGGACAGCACCATCTCCGCAATTGCAGAAGGAGCCATCCTGGGTCTTTCGGCTTCGATGTTCATGGCGAGAAGGCGCTCTAATAGTGCCCGATTCTCCGTCACGACCCCATAAGCCTCATCCGGCAGGATAGCGAACTCCCTCATAGAGTTGACAGAAAAGCACCCCTGCTGTTCCCGCTTGTTGAGAGGACCATTCTTGAGAAAAGTCTCGACGTTCTTCCAGCCAAGAGGCTCCTTGATGAGAATCCCTCTCTTCTCTTGGCTCTCAAGATAGTGCCGAAGACAAGCAACAAAAAGATCTTCCTTGTCACGGAACTCGGCATACAGCCCTGATTTGTTCACGCCTGTGGCTCGTTCCAGGTCTTGAAGGGTTGTATCTGAGAAACCGTGCTTCCAGAAGACAGGCATCGCCTTCTCCAGCACTTCCTCTCGACTAAAGTTCTTTGGGCGCCCCATAGACAATTATCCAATAAAAAACTAAATAGTTCAATATCTTTGCATCTTCGCCACATCGACATCATCGTATAGAACTGAATGGTTCAGAACCGTCCGACACGATCGGGCAAGATCGCTACCGAATCGGCTTCGTGAATTGTTCCGAGAATAACAAAGGAGATTTTATGTCTAAGTTAGCGAAGAAAGTGGCACTCGTTACCGGCGGTTCCCGGGGCATTGGCGCAGCGATTGCGAAGCGGCTGGCTGCCGATGGAGCAAGCGTAGCCATCACGTACGCGAAGGACGCCAGCGCGGCCTCGGCCGTAGTCAAAGCGATTGAACTCGGTGGCGGAAAGGCCATCGCGATCCAGGCGGACGCTGCCAACGTCGAAGCAGTCAAGGGTGCGGTCGAAAAGGCCTTCTCGACTTTCGGCCGACTTGATGTGCTTGTGAACAATGCCGGCACGGCAATTCCGAAACCGTTCGAGGAGTCGACGCTGGAGGAGATGGATCGCGTGCTCGACATCAACGTCCGCGGCATATTCGCCACCACGCAGGCGGCGCTGAAGCACATGAAGGATGGCGGTCGCATCATCATGGTCGGTTCGGCGGTCGGCGAGCGTGCTGCTGCGCCCGGGCTTGTGCCCTACGCGGCCACGAAGGGAGCTGTCAAGATGTTTACTCAGGCACTGTCAAGAGAGGTCGGGAGCCGGGGCATTACGGTCAACAACGTCCAGCCGGGTCCGATCGACACGGATTTGAATCCCGCCTCGGGTGATTGGGCGGTACCGCAGAAGGCCGCCACAGCACTCGACCGCTATGGGCGCGCTGAGGAGATCGCCGCGATGGTGGCGTTTGTCGCCGGTCCGGAGTCCTCGTACATTACAGGGGCCAATCTTACCGTGGATGGCGGAATGAACGCTTGAACCAACGCGCACTCAGTCAATGGGCCTTACGACAGACGTCTCCGAGCTGACCTGATTGAGAGCCGACGACCTAAAGGAGTCGGCTCTCCTTCGACTCCAGGTGCCGTACTCGTCTTATCCGCTAGCTGACTGGCAAGAGAGAGGACAATGACCACACTCCAAAACAAAACTGCGCTCGTGACGGACGCATCGAGAGGTATGGCCGAGCAACCGCACTGGCGCTTGCCCGGGCAGAGGCACACGTCGTGGTCCACTATGGCCGCTCTGCGCAGGAAGCTGAATCTCTCGTGGCCGAAATCAAAACGAAGGGCGGCCGCGCCGATGCAATTTCGGCGGACCTAGGAACTCCGGATGGCGCGTTGCTGCTCGCCAAACAGGTGCACTCCATTGTCGGCGATCGACTGGATGTGCTTGTGCTCAACGCCGGAATCAGCAAGGCGGCAACTATCGCTGACTACACGGTAGAGGAATTTGACAACCTCTTTACCACAAACGTCCGAGGTCCGTTCTTCCTGGTACAGCAACTCCTGGCGCTTCGCTGCGGTTGATTCGAACTGCTAATGCGGTACAGGAAGGGCGCCAAAGTGCAAGATTTTCGGGTACACGTTCGGGTAGACGTCAGTTCGCCTTAATTTCGACAAGCTACGCTAAAATACGGGTGGGAACGGGTTTAGCTGGTCCACGAACTACGCTCAATTTCCCTTATTTATCATAGATTTACGGTGTTCTCAGGAAACTCAAATCCGTCGAAAGCAATTCCATGGGGGTTCGATTCCCCCTCCCGGCACCATCTAACTTATGTGTTTTCAATATATTGCAGGGGAGGGAAGTGTTGAAGGTGGATCCTCCGGTACAGTGGATATCTGGCGTGTTTTCAATAGTTTGAAGATTTCACCTTCTCGGCCTGACACAGTCCTCTATATATAGTTAGCCTCACTTACTCCTGATTACGCGCGGCGGATAATCGGTCCGCTAAAGACATTCCTACGGTGTATGGTTAAGCGGAATAGTTGATTGGGATCGGGAAGGGGATTGCGATGGCCTTGCGCCGGTCGACGTCACCGGTGCCAATTGGGGAAGATTGAGAGGGATTGCTCAGGGATCCCGAAACCAACCCGACCGATCCCCAAGAACATAGCATTGTCATTGGCTTTCCTGCCGGGTAGCGCGATCGCAGCTGGTTAGCACTAGGAGGGGAGAGTAGTGGGACTGTCTTGGCAACAAGGTCCGCTCTCACCGGGAGCAGTCGGCCGGTTCCTCGTGCCAGAACCGCTGCCCAAGAGATTGCTATACGCCGAGCCCTTGCGCCGCCGTATGCGCGTACGCTTCGGTGGAACCTGGATCGCCGATAGCGAAGACGTCCTCCTGCTCTTCGAACCCGGCCACTATCCTATGGCCTACTTTCCAGAGGCCGACGTCTCTCCAGACACACTGCAACGCAGCGAGCATACCACCCGGCATCCCGACCTCGGGCTGACATCCTGGTACACCGTCCGGGCAGGCGAGAAGAGTGCTTCGCGAGGGGCGTGGCAACACACCGACCTGCCCGCCCACGCGAGCGAGTTGCAGGCACGGGTAGCGTTCGCCTGGCCGGCCATGGACGCTTTTTACGAGGAAGATGAACGGATCGTCGGCTATGCCGCTGACAGTTACCATCGCATCGACATCCGTCAGGCCTCCCGTAGACTGGTGGTCCGCCACAATGACCGCATCATCGCCGACACCAAGCGACCGGTAGTCCTCTACGAGTCCGGCTTCGCGCCACGCTGGTACGTTGAACACGCCGACGTCGACGAGTCTACGCTGACCCCCGTGGAACACCAGACCTTCTGCCCGTACAAAGGTCTGTGCGGCTATTACGACATAGGTGGCGCACGTCTGGCGGCATGGTTGTATCCTGACGCCTATCCTCAGGTCGGCCGTATCTCTGGCATGGTGTCGTTCGAGCCGGACATCGTCTCGGTACAACTCGACGGCATTCAGCTCCGTCTCGAGCCGGGTCAGACAGTAATTTCACACGGCGCAGATCGCGACCTCACTGTCGCCGAGGCGCTGCCGCCTGACAACGACTAAGGGAGGTCCCTCTAAAGTGGGCGACATGCCTCGACTACTATCGGTGAACGTTGGACTTCCACGCAATATCGAGTGGAAGGGGCGAACAGTGCACACCGCGATATGGAAGGATCCCGTGCCTGGCCGTTGTCGGGTCGGCCGGTTGAATCTTGACGGAGACGGTCAAGGTGACCTGGCCGGGCATGGGGGGGAGCAGCGCGCCGTCTTCGTCTATCAGATCGAATCGTATCGTTACTGGCAGGAGCAACTGAGGAGGGCCGACTTCGTCCACGGACAGTTCGGCGAGAACTTCACGATTGAAGGATTGCCCGACGATGCCGTGTGCATCGGCGACCGATATCAGATTGGCAGCGCGCTGTTCGAGGTCACGCAACCTCGCGTTACCTGCTATCGCGTCGGCATTCGGATGAACGAGCCCCGGATGCCGGCATTGCTGACATCAAGCGGACGGCCGGGGTTCTACCTGCGCGTGCTGCAGGAAGGCGAGGTCGGCCCCGGCGGCGAAATCGTGAAGGTGGGAGAGGGGAAAGAGCGAATGACCATCGCAGAGATCAACGCGCTCCTCTATTCGCCCGATCATGCGCGCGATCGACTGGAGCGGGCCCTGCGGATCGAGGCGCTTTCGCCCGGATGGCGCTCGTCGTTTGAGGCGTTACTGAAGAGCCAAATGAGCGGTAATGCGGGGCTCGTGCCGGAAGCAGCTGCGCATCCGGCTTCACCGGGATTTCGACCGCTTGCGGTGACGGCGATCGATCATGAGTCCGACGACGTCCTGTCGCTAACGATGCAGAGCCCGAACGGTCGGCCGCTGCCCACGGCGATGCCTGGCCAGTACGTGGTCGTGCGTCTTCAAACGGCCGCAGGCGGCCCGCCGATCTTTCGCAGCTACTCGCTTTCGGGTCCCCTCTCGACGGAGCGCTATCGGATCAGCGTAAAGATCGAACCGAATGGGGCGGCCGGAACTTACATGCGGGAGCATGTGCAGGTGGGCGATGCTCTCGACGTCAGCTCGCCACGCGGAAGCTTCATTCTGCAGTCGGGAGAGCGGCCGGTGGTGCTGCTCAGCGCGGGAATCGGGGCAACGCCGATTCTGGCGATGCTACACTCGCTGGCGGCCGTGCGCTCGACACGGCAGGTCTTGTGGCTGTACGGAGCTCGTGATGGAGAGCATCATCCCTTCGCCGCCGAAGTTCGCCGCCTCATGCCCGCGCTCACGCACGGCCGCAGCTACGTTTGTTACAGCAGGCCCGGCTCGCGCGACAAAATGAGCAAGGATTTTGACGCGACCGGTCACCTGTCGCGATCGGTCTTCGACGAGGCCGGCGTTCCGCGAGAGGCGGACATCTACCTCTGCGGACCGAATCGCTTCATGGCAGACATGAAAGAGGAGCTCGCAACGTTGGGCGTTGCTCCGGAGCGGATTCACGTCGAAATCTTCAACGGCAGCGAATCGATGACCCCTGGTGTCGTCGGCGGAGTGATGCGGGGTCCGCATCTGCCCAAAGATGACGCCAACACCGGTCCGCTGGTATCGTTCGCGCGCAGTGGCATCGCCGCACACTGGAAGGCGTCGGTCTACCAGAGCATTTTGGAACTGGCCGAGGCATGCGACGTCCCGGTCCGTTGGTCGTGCCGGACCGGTGTTTGTCACAGCTGTGAGAGCGGTTTGGTTTCGGGCGCGGTCGTCTACGGACCGGAGCCACTCGAAAAACCCGCCGACGGCAACCTTCTCGTTTGCTGCTCACAACCGATTCGCGACGTTGTCATCGATCTGTGAAGCTGACCGGGATTCGATTTCTACAGCCGGCGAGGCTAGTTCGCGGTGGCATTCTCTTCACGTCTTCTTCTCTGGTAAGCAGCCACCTTGAGCTTGTTACCACAGATGTTCATACTGCACCACCGACGGGAGCCTTTCTTACTCGTGTCAAAGAAATGAACGACACACGATTCGCATTTGCGAATGCGCGATGATTCAGTTTCCGCGAGAAGGTCTGCCGTGGCATCGATGATCGGCGCCCAGAGGTCGGTGGGCTTACGAGGATCGAACAAAGTCTCCCGAACCACCTTCCCATTTCGCTTGTGAAGCGAAGTACGGAGAGGATATTGAAACAACAGAGAATTTGCTTCGGCGAGGAACGAATCGCTCGGCGACGATGCGCTCTCTATCCGCAAAACAGCATCCCTCAATCTTTCTCTGAATGCGATTAGCTGCTCCAGGAAGGCAGTTGCCTCGGTTGAACGGCGCCAGCCTCGGACGATGGCCTTAGTCTTGGCCGAGGTCACCATCCCCGAAGCGATCAACCACCTTTCGAGTGCTCGACAATCCGAAAGCAACTCCGTGGGGCCGTCTGCAAGGACAGGCTTTGTATTCAACAAATCCAGGATTGGCTTGTTTGCCACGAATAGGAACCCATCGATCCATTCGTTCACCTCTTGAGAAGCAGCGCGCATAAGTCCTCTTTAAAAATATTTTGCAAAATAATTATAACACCGCTAATGCATCGTTTAGAGGTGTAATGTAATCTCACTCCTGTAAGCGGGACCTTGCGTTCCCGGGAAAGGAAATCACCATGACAACGTTTCAACACGCGACTGTTCACGGCCTCAAGATCTTCTATCGTGAGGCAGGCTCAAAGGTTTCTCCAACCATCGTGCTGATGCACGGTTTCCCAAGCTCGTCGCACATGTTCCGCGACCTCATCCCGCAGCTGGCAGCCAAATTTCACGTGATTGCTCCTGATTATGTGGGCTTTGGCTATAGCGATGCGCCGGACGCAGGTAAGTTCGATTACAGCTTCGACAATCTATCCGCCCATATAGAGGAGCTGCTCTTCGGTGTCCTCGGCCTGAAGAAGTTCAGCATCTACGTACAGGATTGTGGAGCACCAGTCGGCTATCGAATTGCCTCCAGGCACCCGGACGCGATCGAAGGCATCGTAGTGCAGAACGGGAACGCCTATGCCGAGGGCATTGGGGCGGCCTTCGACCCCATGAAACCGTTCTGGGCAAATGGCAATTCAGAAACAGAGAAGCCTGTACGAGACCTGCTCAAAAAAAGAAACAACCATCTTCCAGTACACGCACGGAGTGAAGGATGTTTCACGGATCAGCCCTGACTCATACACCGTGGATCAGCTCTTCCTTGATCGCCCAGGAAACGACGCCATCCAGCTGAATCTGCTTCACAACTATCAATCGAATCTCGCACTCTACGATGGCTGGCATGAATTCTTTCGGAACAAGCAGCCGAAGACCTTGATCGTGTGGGGAAAGAACGATCCCTTCTTTACCATCGAGGGGGCGCAGGCCTACCTACGAGATATTCCCAACGCCGAGCTTCACCTGCTCGATACAGGCCACTTTGCACTTGAGGATTCGTGCGAATTCATCGCGCAGCAAATCGTAAGGTTCTTTGCGTGACGGAGACCGTAGTCTCCTCGTATCTTCCACTTTGAATTACCAGAAAGGATGAGAGTTATGGCTTTCTCAGAAAACGCCACGGTAGTAGTGGTCCACGGAGCGTGCGCTGACGGTTCGAGTTGGCAAGCAATCGTGCGCCCGATCGAGGAGCGCGGATTAAATGTAATTGCCGCGCCGATTCCTCTCACAAGTGAGATATTTCGCAGTTGATCACACTACGTTGCTCACCGCGCCAGACAAGGTTGTAGAGATCATCCTTGAAGCGGCTAAAGCGACGCTTTCTTAAACAAGATATGGATATGGAAGGAGAAAAATTTATGCGCGCCATCGTACTCGATCACTTTGGAGGTCTGGACAGTCTGGTCATCAAGGAGATTCCCGAACCAGAACCAGAACCAGGCAAAGTCGTTATTCAGGTCAAGGCATTTGGAATCAATCATGCCGAGATGCACATGCGTCGCGGAGAATGGGCCGAAGCAGCGCCGGTCAGCGGCATTGAATGTGTCGGCATCGTAAAGTCGTGTCCCAGCGGCGAGTTTTCCGTCGGTAGCAAGGTTGCCGCTTTGATGGGCGGTCTGGGAAGAACCATCAATGGCAGCTATGCCGAGTACACGCGTGCCGACGTTAACGGTGTGGTGCAACTTGAGTCGGACCTTCCCTGGGAGGAACTAGCAGCCCTTCCTGAGTCTTACGCGACAGCATGGACGTGCCTCTTCCGCAATCTGGAGCTCGTGAAAGGCCAGACATTGCTGAT
>NZ_JQKI01000065.1 GCF_000745965.1 Edaphobacter aggregans DSM 19364
CGACCTGCAACTTCCGCAGTCACCCGCCGCTCGGGTCCATGCCGCCGTTGACGCACTCGCTCCAGCCGCCCGCTCCGTAGTTGCTGTTTGCGAATCTTCCGCACATACTCGAAGCTCACCGCGTAGCGCTCGGCCAGCAGTCGCAGCGACACCCCACCCCGCGCATACGCCTCTAGAATCCGGCAGCGCAAATCGTCGGAAAATGCTCGCCCCATCGTCTCGTGTCGCAGAAAACTCGCCACTACCACTCTGCCCTATGACACTACTCCCTGGGTATAACTACCTTGGAACTGCTCTAGCAGCGCGTGCGTCGTCTCATGCGCCACAACATCGTGGGAGAGGCAGTTGAAGATTACGCCGCCGGGGAGATTGTCGCCGGCGTTGGTAAGGTTGTGTCGTTCCCGGGCATGGCAGGTCATCTACGCTGCATCTTGTTCGTTCATTCATTCGCTGATCTATTCCCTGGGGTTTCGTTGCGGCGGGACCCTTTGGGTCCGCCGCAACAGTAGGTAAGGCAGTTAGTCTTCGAGATAGAACTGAATGTCCAGGGTGCGCAGGTAGGTGTGGAGACCGGCATCCTGAATGGGCATGACATAGGCGTCAGCACCCGATGCATTGACATGCTCGTGCCAATAACCCGGAGGCGTAACGAATGCCGCGCCCTTCTCCCAGGGGACTCGCATGGGATTTTTGATGGAGCCATCCTCATTGAGTTTCGTTCCGAGCAGGGTGTAGACGCCAGGCTTTGCATCGACGACGAAGTCCAGGGCGACAGACTGGTGGCGGTGAGGCAGCTGACGGGTTCCCGGAGGAACGATTCCGAACATGGACCAGAGTGTGTGCGTAATGGTCATGGTCTGATCGAAGTTGCGGTTGCCCAGGAGGACACTGATTCTGCTTCGCTTGGCGGAATTGGGGTCGTTCTTTGCCTTCTCCAATTCGCCTAGGATAGTTGGAGCAGCATAGAGAGTAGGCGAGAAGCGGCTCTCCGCCTTCTGCACACCGAGATAGGCGAGGAGAGGGGAGTCATTCACCATGTAGAAGGCCGCATCCTGGGTACACGGTGAACAGCGGCAACTCCAGGGAGAGAAAAGATGTCGCCTGCGAACCAGGAGATGGAGCCATTTTCGGTTTCTGTCTGTCCAGCACCCTTGATTACGTAGTAGAACTCGCTCGTGGCATTGGGTGAGGTCGTGAGTGATTCATTCGCCTTGATGCGAACAAAGTTCGCCAGCACACTCGGGCCGGTAGCTGCGACAGGCGAGTGAAGATCGGCGCTGAGGTCCAGCGGAACAACGCGTGTGGCGCCGGAGGCGTAGAGGTCCGCCGAGAATACCTTAACTGGTACTCGCGGTGTGGCTCCAGAGGAGACAGGATCGGCCGCCTTGCTGTATTCGAAGAGCTTGGCGTCTTCGGTAAGTTTCGCGACTGAGATTGGCCGGGTTGCAACTGCTGTGCTCATAAGTCTCCTTGTCATGTTGGAGTAAGTCGAGTAAGTCTCGCTTCACCCCACTCTTGAAGTGTGCGCCCAACATCGCCGAGCCGTATTTGCGCTTCTTCTCAACTTTGAGGAATCTTCCGGGGGTGGGTCAGAGATCGTAAAATGAACGCAGAGGTTCGTACGGTAATGAAACAAGATGCTGGACAACGCGAGATTCTGGTTGGGCTTGACGATCCGCTCCCGCCTGACCACTGCTGGTTCGATGGAGACGATTTCAGTATCTACGCGGCGAAGCAGCCTCGAAGCACATGGAGTGAGCACGTACACGATTGTGTGCAAGTCACTGTGGGGCTGGAGCCAGCTCATATGCACGCGGAGTGGCGGGCCGGAGGAAAACACAAGCAGCGCAAGGAGCTCATTGGAAACGCAGTTTCCGTAATTCCCGCAGGTGAGCCGCATCAGGTGCTATGGCAGAGGCGTGCCGCCCTGATTCATATTTACCTGAGCACGGAGATGCTTTGCGGCTATTCCCAGCAGGTATTTCATCAGGATTGCTATGAGCTGCAACCGCGTTTTCTTGTGCGGGATCTGCTTATCGAGGAGTTAGCCCGCAGCCTCTATGTTGAATACGAGACCGGTACCTTGCACGATGTCTTCGCTAAGTCAGTCATTGGGGTGTTGTGTGTTCACCTTCTGCGCTCTTACGCAATTCGCCCCGATGACGCGGCGTACTTCCACGGCGGCCTCGGTCCGACAAGGGAGCGGCGCATCCGCGAACATATTGAAGAGCATCTTGAAGGTGATCTCTCCATTCACGCGATGGCGGAGGTCGTTGGATTGAGTCCTCAGCATTTTGCTGGGCTCTTTCGCGAATCAACGGGGTTCACGCCGCATCAGTATGTGAATCACCGTCGCGTCGAGCGGGCTCAACGTCTGCTGGTTAACCCGGAGCTGTCGCTAGTGGATGCCGGACTGGCGTGTGGCTTCTCAAGTCAGAGCCAGTTCACGACGGTTATTTCGGCGCCTGGTCGGGATGACGCCGGGGAAGTACCGCTCTGAAAAACCGGCTGCTGGAGATCAAAGGTAATCGCATCAGTGCATTTTGCATTCTGCAGCGACTCTGACGCGCGGAGGCGAGAGTGGTAGTTGAAGACGAGCAATGTCAGGATTCCGAAGATCATGGAAAGCAGAGCTATCGCCGCTCCATACGGACGACTCTCCGATAGAGAGAAGCGAATAAGAATGATGGAGACGACAAACGCTGCATTGCGAAAGACCATCTCGTAACGTGCTGATACGACGAGAGACAGAATAAGAATCAGTACATCCGTAACGATCATTACCGTGAAAAGATCGTGATAGAACACTCCGGACAGTCTGAGGTTTCTGTAATCACCCGTGTGTGCTGCGCTCCAGCTGGCGATTATGAAGCGTGTGAGATGATAGGCCGCTAGCGCCAGGAGAAGGAGCGTAAGACACAGCGCCACCACCTTTTTTTGCGCAATGAACTTTTTCCTCCCCTGAGTGATTTCTGGAGTTCGTGGCAACCGGACCTGTCGGGACGCCACATGCTGAAAGACTGTGACCAACAGGAACATCAAAAGCCCTCCCCACATATCGAACATGAGCGGTATTTCCTGATGCGCATGCAGAAGCCAGTTGGGCCCATCGGCGTCTGCAATGTCCCTGAAGGCATCCCGAATGAACACCAGAGACACGATTTCAAACTGGTTCGCAATCGAGCGTGTCGTGGAAGCGGGGAGCGCCGCGATCAGCGTCAACACTTCATAAAACAGAATGAAGTTGAACGGCGTTGTGATCGCCGATAGATAATTCGTCCCCACTGCAGCCAGCAAATGAGGCTGGTGCTGGAAAGTACGAGCAAAGAAGACCAGAAGGAGATGAACAGCAAAGCCGGCAATGCTGAATTTTACAACCAGCCGTTTCAGCACGCTCCTATTGTCATCCGAGAACACGCGATCATGCAGGCGAATCATCGCCTCCCACGACTTGGAGGCGGTGCGGCGGCCGCGTTCATCCTGATATAAATACATCGTCATAGGTTTCCAGCTCTTCACCTTTATCACCGAATCTGTACTGTACCTCCGTCCAGGAATGTTCAGACGCATGCCGACCTAGATGCCGGCAGCTCTGTGATGCGATGGCAGATCACTACTGCGAAACGATCACTGAAATGCATCCGGCGGTCAGCAAGTAGCTCCTACAAGGGGATTTACGAAGGTATCAGCGTTCTCCTCTTCGCTGCGGTCGAGACAGGCAAAGTCCTTCTCGACGATGATTTCGAGAGAGCGAGCCGGACCAATGTTGATGGAGGTATAGATCCCAACCTCGCTATCCTTGGCCCAGAATTCAGCCTGTTCTTCGGAAAGAAAGACAGTTACGTTCTGCGGTTCGTATTGGATCCGCACTGGGTCCGCTTGTGACGCAGACTCCAGGGCGTAGGTGAGACGTGCATCCGGTATAGGCGCGAAGTGAACTGTGTCTTCGACACGCTCTCCGCCAAGAAGCCGTGCCAGTTCGGAGCGCGAGACCCTGAGGCGTAATGAATCGCCCTTGATTCGTAGTTTCATATGAGCTTTTCCTTGCGGGATGAGGTGCAACCCGAGACGTGCTCCAACCCGTGATAGATATTGAAGTGATCGTCCCTCAAGAATCCCACGAGGGCGATGTCAAATTGCCTCGCGACTTGCACTGCAAGGCTGGATGGTGCACCGACCGCGGCGACCATCGATATACCGCCCATGAGTGCCTTCTGCAGGAGCTCGAAGCTGGCTCGTCCGGACAGCAGGAGTATCGTGTCGCGAAGAGGAACGTGATCCTGCAGAAATTCAGCGCCTATGAGCTTGTCTACGGCGTTGTGGCGGCCGACATCTTCGTGCATGGCGATCAGCTCGCCTTGAGCATTGAAGAGCCCGACTCCGTGGAGGCCGCCTGTGCTATTGAAGATCGCTTGTGCCTCACGCAGGCGGGAGGGCAAGGAGTAGAGGACTTCAGCGCTGATGGAGAATTGATTGGAGATGCGCGGCGGGCACACGCTTTGCAGTGCAAGCAGGGACGCTTTTCCGCAGATGCCGCAACTGGAGGTCGTGTAGAAGTTGCGATTGATGTGCGCGAGACTCAATGCGACATCTGGCGCCAATTCAACCCGGACGATATTCCTCCTCGGCTGATATGGAAGAGCTGCTCCGCGGTCCTCAGGTTCCTGCGGCCTCTCCCACGTTCGCTCCTGCGCGTAGCCGAGTTGTTCGATATCGGCCGCGTCATGGATCACACCTTCCGTCACGAGAAAGCCGACAGCGAGTTCGAAGTCGTAACCCGGGGTCCGCATGGTCACCGCGATTGATTTCACGTTTCGATCCCCGCGCGGCCCATAACCGAGCTGAATCTCCAGCGGCTCCTCGACAGCAAGCGCGTCTGTGGTAGAGAGGGAGGTAAAGCCATGCACCTTCTCGATGAACGTCTCAAACACGGATCTCATAGTCTTCTACGGGCCCTCGCCACTTGTTGATGACGCTGTGGACTACTCAATGACGATCAGGGATAGCCTGCTTGCGTCATGTTTCGACTATAGCTCAAGCTGTCCGAGCAATCGCGGCCATGACGGCGGTGCCAGCGAGATCATCGGATGAATTCAAAATCATCAGGCGAATCGAGAAATATGAATTGCAGCATCCCCATCCAGTCAGAAGAATGTTCAATTTTCCGTCGAATCTGAAAGAGCAAATCGCCGCGCAATTGCGAGACTGGCATTGCGATGTCTGCAAGTTGCGCCGTGATCGGGAGCTTGTGATTCAGGTTCTTGCGAGATGAGAATCTCGGTCGTTGCTGATCAAAATACCAGAGGATGAGGACCATAGAAGATGATTGACAACATGCATGAAACCGCGTCGAGCCGAGGAGTTTCGAGGAGAAGCTTCCTGGGAGCAGGATCTGCGGCACTTGCGACTGCGGCGCTTTCGGAGAGCGCGGAAGCTCTGGGCAGCAAGGCAATGCGTGGACCAATATTCTCCAAGGCAAGGTTGCAGTCGTTACTGCCGCTGCGCGAGGCATTGGAAGGGCTGTGGCAATTGGATTGGCACAGAGGGGAGCAAGGGTCCCCGGCATAGACATTTGTGCGACCGTAGATCCCAGGTCGGGAGTGACGCCGGCAACGAGGGCAGAACTCGACGAGACGGGGCGTCTGGTTAAGGCCGTGGGCGGCAAGTGGGAGGGTTTCGTTGTCGATCAACGCAATCGGCCTGCGCTTCGATCAACAGCGGCAAAGGTCGAGCACAACTTCGGGGGAATCGACCTTCTTTTTGCGAATGCCGGGATTCAAGCGTTCAGGCCTTTGCTCGAGATGGAAGACCCTGACTGGTACATTCAGATCGATGTGAACCTCACAGGGACGGCAAATGCGATCCGGGCTTTCGCGCCCGCGATGGTGTGGCGAGGTGCTGGTCGCATTATCCTCACGACCTCCACCCAGGGGCAGCACGGAACGATGTATGGTTCAGCGTACTCAGCCTCGAAGTGGGGAATCATCGGGTTGATGAAGTCGGCTGCGCTAGATTTGGGGAAGTACAAGATTACGGTGAATGCTCTCAGCCCAGGACTGATTGATACTCCTTTGACGAGGCATGAAGAGCGGTATGCGCAGGTACTCGAAGTTGCGGGCAGAGTTCCAACCGGTGACGTGCCGAAGGATGAAGAAGCCGCGAAGAAGGCACTGCAGGCGAAATCACCGCTCGGAGTGCCGTGGATCGACCCGGCGGATCTGGCACCTTTGGTTGTATTTCTTGCGTCTGATGCCGCACGAATGGTTTCTGGCGCCACGTATGACGTCACAGCCGGGACAGTGCAAACAATGCTGCATAAAGGCCGATAGGAAGGTGTTACGGGGCGCGATCCAACTGCGGACGGCTACAGTGAGCGCAGTTTGGTAGGACTGGCCCGGCACATCACTTTTTATGAAGATCTTGCGCCACCATATCGACGATATGTCGGGCAATCGCAAGCGATGCGGTCGCCGCGGGAGAGGGCACGTTGCAAACATGCAATATGCCGCGGGTATAAACAAAGTGAAAGTCATCAATGAGATCGCCATTGAGACTCAGCGCTTGTGCCCTGACTCCAGCGCCGCCTGGCTTTAGGTCGTCGGAGGTTAGTTCAGGGATCAGACGTTGAAGCGCTCGAACGAAAGCGGCTTTGCTCCAAGAGCGATGATATTCACCGATAGACATCCTCCAATGTTTTGCGGCCATTCTCCAGAAGCCATGGAACATCGCTAGTTCGAAGATGTCTCTGGCCTGGAACGACTTCTTCGAGTAGCCCTCGCGCTTTAGGGCAAGCACCGCGTTGGGGCCAGCCTCGATACCTCCTCCGACACGCTTTGTAAAGTGAACCCCGAGAAAGGGGAATTGCGGATCGGGAACTGGATAGACAAGGCCATTCACGTAGTGCTGCTTCGATGCGACGAAGTCGTAATACTCACCGCGAAAAGGCACGATCATGAGGTCGAGTCTAGCCTTGCTCATTCGGCTGATCCGGTCACTGTGGAGACCAGCACAGTTGATGACTAGCCGCGCTTCGACGGGGCCGCCGGTTGTTTCGATGATTGTGTTGCTGCCGAAGCGCCGCAAACCGGTCACTTCGTGCGAGAGCAGAATCGTTCCACCGTTGCAAGCAATCAACTCCGCATACTTTTCAGCCACTTTTCTGTAATCTACAATACTTGTTCCAGGTACGCGAATGCCGCGAATACCGCTAACATGTGGTTCAAATTCGCGAATCTGCTCCGCCGTGAGCATCTGGAGTCCTTTCAAGCCATTTCCATTGCCGCGCCGGAAAAGCTCTTCGAGGCGCGGTAGCTCGCTATCTGAAGTTGCAACGATCACCTTGCCGCAGATGTCGAAAGGCACTCCATGTTTCTGGCAGAATCGCAAGAGCGCATCGGCTCCCTCAACGCAAAGTCTAGCCTTCAAACTGCCCGGTTTGTAATAAATTCCAGAATGAATCACGCCGCTATTGTGGCTCGTCTGGTGGGCTGCGACGAATGGCTCCTTTTCAATTACTACTACCCGTACCTCCGGAAACCGGCTGGCGATTTCAAGCCCGGTTGCCAGTCCGACAATTCCGCCGCCGATAATCGCTATTTGTCCGTCGTAAGCCATGTGAATCTATGATCATGTCCTATATTTTGTTGAAAAAGCTTAGTCAATCCAAGCTAATGACAAGGGGGTTACGGCGAACGGCCAGTTCCAAAGAAAAAGACCGGACAGTACCGGCCTTCTTGCTCTAGTGAAAGAGCAACGTTGAGCTTGGTTCCCGGAAAGACGAGACTAATACCTGCCCCAGATAGCGATTCCGGTTGCGGCTTGCAAGGCCGCCTCAAGAGTGCGGCGTGTTACCGCCTTTGCGACGCTGTTAGGAACGAAGACAACGTCGTCTGGCTGAAGCTCAAGATCGGGGGATTTTGCCGCAAGGATTTTATCGAGAGGAATAGGGGTGTCTTGTGGGGAACTATTGGCTTTGTGGATCAATCTGGCCGATTTCAGCTTTGCAGTAGGATTTGTTCCATGCGCCATCGCAACGGCCTGTAGAACAGTCAGATGTGGATTATCCATGATGATCCCGGTTGGCTCCTTTACATCTCCGACGACGTACACCATTCCGGCTTTCGAAACCACAATCGTGTCGCCCGGCTGCACTGCCATATTCGTCATTGTTTGCCCATTGTCCCGCGATAGTGGCACGGTTTCGGGATTATCCTTCCCATCGCGATGAGTAATCGTCACGCTCTTTCCGGCTTTTGGTGTGAGGCCACCGCCTGCGGAGATCGCGTCGAGGAGGGTTCGATTCCCTGGGAGGGGATAGATGCCGGGCTTAAGCACTTCGCCAAGGACTGAGATGCCTGCAGTCGCATACTCTTTTACGAAAATTGAAACCTGAGGATCATTGAAGAAGCCTTTTTCTTGTAGACGTTGCGCAACGGTACGTTCAGCCAGTAGGGTGGAGAGCCCCGCAACCTTAACGTTGCCCAACATTGGCAAGGAAATACTACCCTCCGAGCTGACGCGCACCTCGTAGCGATACTCCGGGGCGCCGGCCACACTCACCGTAAGTAAGTCTCCGCTTTCCAGGATGACGTCGGGCGAAGTTGCATGTGATTCAACGGGAATTTGTGCTGGTGGAGCAGGGTTAGGACGAACGGGGGTTTCCTGGCCGGGAATGCTTGGAGCAAACGCGAGTAGGATGCTAGTAGCAAGTGCAATTGATCGAGTTATATACATATGTGGTCCTTCGTATCTGCGAACCGGGCCCTTCGGCCTGCTGTCTTGCAGGGCACTGCTTATTGCGAAGATGGAGAACGCGCATTTCTCATAACCGCCGTTAGGGTACCCGTTCCATAGAAGACATGGAGAAGAAGGAAAGTGATCGGCATAAGTAGAGCTTCTATGGATCGCTTTTGCAACGCGACGCAAGATGATACTCCAACACTTGCCACTCCATATGTCAGACCAAGCAGAAGGATGGGCACCCGCAGCCATAATTGGGTGTGCGCCATGGTTGAGTAGAGTAACATCAAAACGCCAAGAAACAGGACCACGACAAACGCGCCTGGCACAAAGTGCCGCAACGACATGGATGCAGGATTCAGCTTGAAACTAATGATGTTCCAAAAACCATTGTTGAATGCGTATCTCGCAAGAGACGCCAAATTGGAACTCACAAAATATTCACATGTGGTCTTGTCGGTAAGGTAGAGTGTATAACCGCGCGCGCGAAGTCTCTGGCTGAGATCGTTGTCTTGATTGCGATGCAATTGTGTGTTGTAGCCGCCTACTTCGAGGAGAGTACGCTTCAGAAATATCGGATAGGGAATGGTATCTGCGAAGCCTGCCCCTCGCGTCCGCATCGATCGGGCGGAAGTGCCAAACGGGTGAGCCAGCGTCCAGGCAACGAGGCGTGCCTGAAGCCCATCCCCTCCAGGCCGGATAATCAGCCGGCCGCTGCAGCCGGCCGCTCCGTGAAGCTTTAACTCCTCAAGGCATGTAGCGATATAGTTGTGTGCGTACTTAGTGTGGGCGCCTAGGATGCAGATATATTCTCCACGGGCTCTTTGAATACCTAGATTAAATGCATAGGGCGTGTTTCTATGCTCGTTAATGGCAAGCGTCACGCGAGAGTCATGGCTGGCAATCCGTTCGACGATCTCCCCTGTTCCGTCTGAAGAATTACCATCCACGACGATAATCTCTATCTCCCACCCCGGCGTTTCCTGTTTCAGCAGCGACTCTATTGCGGTCTCAATGTGACGCTTTTCATTGCGGACGGCCATGATCGCTGAGACAAGAGGGCGACCTCTCGCGCCGGCTTGTGCAATCGGAAGTGTTGAAACCGTGTTCATTCGTCGCCTGAGGCCTCAAACAATGAACAATACGCGTACCGTCGTGGGAGATCTAGCTGAAACGGCTAGCAGCGCACGACTTTTGTTGACACGATCCCAGATGTGGCGTTGCGAGTGTCGATCACGAGTTGCGCCTCATCGACTATCATTTGATAGTCATAACTAGAATGGTCGGTCAGGATAACCACACAGTCATATTGGCCAATCTGATCCAGCGGCATGCATTGCATCTGGAGATCGTATTTCCGCCCTTTTCCGATCTTTGGAAAATAGGGATCGTTATAGACTACTGCGGCCCCACTCCTCTGCAAGGCTTCGATGATCGTAATTGCGGGAGATTCCCGGAGGTCGTCGATGTCCTTTTTGTAGGAGACTCCCAGCACCATAACCTTAGAGCCATTCAAGGCCTTACTTCGAACATTGAGTGCTTCCGCGATAAACTCAACTATGTGGTAGGGCATAGCCATATTAATCTCGCCGGCGAGCTCGATAAAGCGCGTGGCAAAATCAAATTCTTTCGCCTTCCATGCAAGATAGAAAGGATCGATTGGAATACAGTGTCCGCCCAGGCCGGGCCCAGGATAGAACGGTTGGAACCCGAATGGTTTGGTCGCGGCAGCAGCTATTACCTCCCAGATGTCGATGCCCATTCGCAGGCAAAGCAGCTTCAATTCGTTGACCAGCGCTATATTGACGCAACGATAAATATTTTCGAGCAACTTCGACATCTCAGCAACTGTTGTGCTTGAGACTGGTACTGTTCGACGAAAGATAGCTCCGTAGAGTGCAGTTGCGATCTCACTCGCATGATGGTCGACACCACCTACGATCTTTGGGATTTCACTGCGGGCAACGGTGTTGTTTCCTGGATCTTCGCGCTCGGGAGAAAATGCAACAAAGAAAATGTTGCTATCTTCAGAAGCGTTGCGCGACACGCGTAGATTCGCCAAATTTCCTTTCTCCAGTAGCGGTACAACTACTTCTTCTGTCGTTCCTGGATAAGTCGTGCTTTCGAGTACAACCAATTGACCAGCTCTCAAGTGCGGAGCGATCGATTTCACGGTATCCGTGACGTAGCTGAGATCAGGCTCACGATACTCCGTCAGGGGAGTGGGAACGCAGATCACGATCGCATCCATCTTGGAGATCCCCATGAAATCAGAGATGGCACGAAATCCGCGGGCGTTGGCAAGCGCGATCTCCGTTTCAGGGATGCGACAGATGTAAGAATGCAAGGAGGCGAGCGTATCGATTTTGTTACGATCGATATCGAAGCCCGTTACCGGGAAACCTTCTTCGGCGAACAAGAGTGCCAGAGGAAGTCCGACGTATCCCAAGCCGATAACACCGATATTAGCGGTCCTCGAATTAAGCTTAGCTAGCATTCTTTCATTCAACAAAGTTGCAGAAGATAATTGGTCCGTAATAGTTGTATGCATGATATTTCCCACCTATCAAAGGTATGAGTGTGAAATTAAGGTCAGCACGTTCAAGCGGCGAAAGAGATCCAAAAAACGATGAGCCCTGGGAGTTGTGACCCGCAACAGTTGACAATATTTGCGTTAGGCCAACGGTGGCCATGAATCTGTGGGGGCGGCAACGTGTCAGCTGGCTAATTGTGCTTCAGCTGCATCCATTTCCAGTAGGACCGCCCGCTGAATAAATTCAAGTGAGACAATTAGGCGCATTTTGCCCTTACGCCTGATAATTCTTCCTTCGAGGCTCGCAAAAGGTCCAGATTTAATTCTTATCTGCTTCCCAACAGTCAAGAATGGATATGGCTCTGCTTTCCAGACCGCCAGCAATGACCGTAGTCTTTCAATTTCACAATCGGGGATAGCAACGGCGTTTCCGTTGAAGCCAACCAGTCGAACCACTCCGGGATGTGTGAGAACTCGGACTCTCTCCGTAACTACGAGTTTGACAAAAACATAGCCCGGAAATAAAGGAAGCTCTACCTTTGCCTGGCGGCGATTCCATTGTCGCAATGAAGAGTAAAGAGGCAGATATGTTTCCAAGTCCTGCTGAATAAGGCGATCTGCGATAGACTTTTCGTGTCGCGGTAAAGTATAGACCGCATACCAATGCGGTCGTAGATCTGAAGCGCGTATTGACTCTAGATGTGTCAAAGCTCCGACTCTTTCGACCACCAGTGTCTGAATAAGCCATAATGAAGCTAGCTAAACATATCGGCGATAACGAGTTGCCGATTCGCTGCCGGCGAAAAGCCCTTTCTTTCCGGACTAACACCTTCACTTAACTCCAAAGAGACTCGCAGCAAAGTGGAGACCAAACTAGACATTTCACCACCATGCGTCAGTGCGGTAACGCACATACCTGAGCAAAACCCGTGCTCACCCAGATAGAGCAAGACCAGGTTGCTCCAGTGCCGAGGATTGCGGATTGCGAATGCGGATGACACGGAAGCGAAGTTCCCGTGGATGTTATGTGATGCGTTGCACAGACGCGTGCGGGTGAATACTGATATGGAATCTATCAAGAACAACACCTGTCGCTGCGGCGAGTTCGTTTAGGTGGCGGTTCCGTCTATCAGGGACGAAGAAATGAACATAGAAAGCGAGCACCGCCAAGTCATCCTAGTACTCGACGACATCGAGGAGACGCTCCACCTGACAGAGAAGATGCTGGGCAAAAATGGCTGCTGCATAACTGTGGCAAGGAATGAAGAAGACGCGATTGCGAGAGCTCGTTCCGAGGCTCCTGATCTGATGCTGATGAGTGTAGGCAGTGAGCTCGAACAACGTCTCGCAACCGCCCACCGAATACGCCAACAAGCCGCATTCGGTGAAGATGTTGCGATTGTCATCTTCTGTGTTCCTAGTATTCCCGAAGGTGCCGAGATGGAGGTCAAGAGAAATATTTATGTGACTCGGCCTGATAACTTCGACCAACTTAGAAACCTAGTCCATCGTCTTCTTCAGCACCACACCTCTACCTGCTAACTACGCTTCCATCGTTGGCGACCATTAGTCGCTCGTGTTCGTCTTCGACGGTTCGATAGCATTCGCAGACCATCCGCTCCAGACCCTTCCGATCGAGGATTGTGATACGACCGCGGGAGTAATGGATCAGCCCGATATCTTGAAGGTGTCCAGCCGCTACGGTTACACTTTCCCGCCTCCCGCCCAACATGTTGGCGATGTACTCCTGCGTCATGCTGATTTCATCGCCTTTAACCCGATCATGGCACAGAAGAAGCCATCGGCAGAGGCGCTTTTCTAGGGAGTGGAGACGGTTACAGACAGCTGTTTGTGAAATCTGGGTAATGAGTGCCTGGGTATAACGCAGCAAGGTATGTTGCAGCGACCCGCCACGCGCAAACTCTGCCTGAAGCGATCTAGCGGGTATTCTGATCGCATACCCGCCGATCGGGACCACGGCGCGATGCGGAGCTGTGCCGCCTCCTAAGAATAAGGCGATGCCGATTACCCCATCATTTCCGGCAAGGGCCATCTCGGCCGTGGAACCATCGTGCATCGTGTAGAGACATGACACGACACAAGTGGTTGGAAAGTAAACATAGTCGAGGAAGCCACCAGCCTCATATAGCACGTGACCGAGTGGCAGGGAGATATGTTGCATGCTAGGGCAGAGACGCACACGCTCTTCAGTAGAGAGAGAGCGTAAAAGATGGTTTTCCAAAAAATCCTGTCGTTCTGCAGCTCTGAGCATCGATAGCCTCCGATCCGAGGCGATTACTCTGTTATTGCTGAGGGTAATCGTCCGGGAGTACCTCACATATTAGAGGGTTAGTTCGAGCTAATAGGGACCCCGCTCGTTGACGTAGGTAGGAACCTTCGCACGAACTCGTTCGATGATTGCAGGTCGACTTACCGTAGCCTCCGCATCAACTAAGGTTGAGTTGAGCCGAACCGCCATCACTTTATTCCAAAAACGAGCGGCGTGGCTAGAGGCAAAGTATTAAATCAGCCGGATTTAAACGGAAAGTTACTTGAGTAATGCGCGGTAACGGTTATAAGTAATTTCATATTTTTAGAAGGAAGGGGAATTAAATGGGATTTTTAAACTATGTGAACTACCACACTGACGCCCTATCGCCAAATGGCTACTGTGGGTTTCCTGTTCCGAGAGGAACCTTGAGATATGAATTCCTTTGCTGAACTGCAAGCCGTACGCGGATTACCCTCGATCTTCGGAAACATCTGCGCGCCCGGGCCCGTGGAACCGCAATTTGTAGAGGCATTCGTTGAAATAACTTTCTAAACAGCAGATTATTATGAAGTTATCCCAGTATTACCCTGCGGTTGAGCTAGGCGAAGCCTTGCCTAGAAGGTTGCGCAAGGTGCGACATAGAAAGTCGCGTCCCTATCGCAGGCGTCCTCCGAGCGACTGGTTCCGTGCATTCAATGTTCTCTCAAAGCAGTGGCGTTGGTCAGCGCTGTTCGCGATTACGGTCATTGTGGCGGTCACGGTAGCAACCTTTTCCATGACGCCGGTTTACGAATCAGAGGGCAGACTGCAGATCGATCCCCCTGGCGCAGAGGTTTTCTCGCTTGATGCCACCGGGGTAGGGCTAATCGATTCGGAATATATCGCAACTGAGGCGCAGAAACTTCAAACAGATGACCTGGCACTGGCGACAATCCGAGCGCTTCATTTGGATTCGAATCCAGAGATATCCAGTGAGAAACGTAACGGGCCTTCTATCAGTGGCTTTGATCAGCTAACGCAGCGAGAAATGGCAACGCTTCGCAGATTTAAATCGCGGATCTCAGTTCGTCGCGATCCCTCAAGCCGTCTGGTCGGTGTAACCTTTGCCGCTCACGATCCGCGTCTTTCAGCGGACGTTGTGAACACGCTGATGAGGCTGATGGTACAGGAGAACATCGAGGCACGGAGGCGAGTGATTGCGGAATCTTCGGTATCGCTTTCGGGCCAACTCGATGACATCCGAGCGAAGATGGAATCCTCCGCGGGTGCGCTTGCCGACTTTGGCGCGAAGACGGGTATCGCCGACGTGGATCCGAATTCAAACACAGTTTATGCCGAAAAGATGGGCGATCTCAATAGAAAACTGGTGGAGGCGGAATCCGATCGAATTCAGTTTCAGTCTTTCCTGGAGCCGACTAGCAATCCCGAATCGCTGCCGCAAGTTCGTAACAATCTAGTGGTGCAGGCGCTCACTCAGAAACGTGCTGAAGCCGAGGCGCAGTTGGCTCAATCGCGCGTAATCTATGGACCCAATCATGTTGAGGTTCGCAAACTACAGAATCAAGTGAGCGAACTAGAGAGCCAGCTAAAGGCACAGAGTTCAGCAATCGTTTCGGAACTGTGGACCAACTATCGTGCTGCAAAGGCGCGGGCGGCATTGCTGAATGGACAGGTGAAGGGCGCAACAACGGACCTTGCCATTCTGTCGCAGTACAACGTCCTCAAGCGAGAAGCGCAAGCTGACCGCGCGCTATACGACACACTCTACGCCAAGATCAAAGAGGCTGGACTAGCTGCTGCATCAAAGTCGAGCAATGTTCACATAGTGAGCCAAGCCCGTGTCCTAGATCGTCCGACACGTCCTAAGAGGACGCTGAATATCATGGCAGGAATAGTCATCGGGTTGATTGGAGGGGTGGCATTGGCTTTCATAAAAGACCGGATTCAAGACCGCATTCATACTGCCGATGAAATTCGCGAGTGGACCGGTCTCCCGCCTATAGCAATTGTGCCAGCGATTCAAGCAGAGCACAGAATAGAAATCCGGGGAAGAAATCGAACATTACTAGAATTGGACTGCCCAAACGGGGAGAGCATTGTTGGACCTAACTGTTTCCTTCTGCGACGCCCCCAGTCGCCGGAGTCGGAGGCGGTACATGCACTTCGGACGCTGCTGTTCGAGTCTCCGACCGAGGATCCACCAAGGGTGATCCTCATCACATCTTCCTTGCCCGGCGAGGGCAAAACCACCCTTGCTAATAATTTGGCGATTGCGTTAGCAAAGCATGGCCGAACGTGTTTGGTTGACGCCGATCTTAGAATGCCGGCTATCGGTGGGAGTTTCAATCTGCTCCCCACAGTTGGGCTTGAGCATTACTTGCAGGGATCGGCGACCCTAGAGCAAGTTATGTATCCATCTGGTGACGTTAAAGATCTAACGATCATTCCGTCTACTACGCCGACGGAACATATTAACTATCTGCTAACAGGTAGTCCGATCAGATCATTCATGATGCGCGTGCGCGAGCACTTCGACTTCGTAGTCATCGATACCCCTCCAATATTGCTCTATGCTGACGGACTCGCCGTCTCGACTCTTGTAGATGGTGTAATTTTGGTGGGGCGCGCTGGCCAGACTCCAAAAGGGGCGATAACGCGGAGTATGGAATTACTCGAAACTATGAACTCGGCCCCGATCCTAAGCATTGTTCTGAATGCTGTAGACGAGCGTTATGGCTACAGCGCATACAGTAGTTAGACTGTTCCTGAGTGTATCGATCCGGTCGACGTCTAGCGACGAGAGAAAATCCAGACAGATGAACGCAATTTATGCTGGGCGTGTAGTGTGAGAAGTCTTAGGTATAGTTTATGAGCATGCCAAGTACAGCTATGTCGGTTCAACGCGAGTTGCAGACCTCTTCAGAGGCGTCGACCGCGACCCTTCCGTTTTTGGATCTCCGAGCACAATTCCAGGAGATTCGCAATGAACTCATCGCTGCAGTAACAGGAGTTCTAGAATCGCAGCACTTTATTCTTGGTCCAGAGGTCGAGGCGCTCGAGCGGGAAATAGCCGAATATGTGGGTGCGGCATTTGCGATTGGATGCGGCTCTGGCTCCGACGCTCTTCTACTGAGTCAAATGGCCCTCGGCATTGAGCCAAATGATGAGATTATTACCACTCCATTCACCTTTGGTGCTACGGCGGGCTCTATTGCACGATTAAAAGCTCGACCTGTGTTCGTAGACATTCACCCGGATACGTTCAATATCGACGAGCGACAGCTCGAGGCGGTAATTACGCCGCGCAGCCGCGCTATCATGCCTGTACACCTGTTCGGTCTGCCGGCAAATATGGACGCGCTTCTGGAGATCGGCCGCAAACACAATCTGGCGGTAATTGAAGATGCTGCTCAGGCAATAGGCGCTCGGTGGCGGCAGCGAAGCATTGGAAGTCTAGGAACCATCGCGTGCTTTAGCTTCTTTCCTTCAAAGAACCTTGGAGGAGCTGGCGACGGTGGCATGATTGCAACAAACGATGAACACTTGGCGCGACGCCTGCGCATGCTTAGGGTCCACGGCACCGCGAAGAAATACCACTACGACTTACTAGGAATCAACAGCCGACTCGACGCGATGCAGGCGGCGATCTTACGTGTCAAGCTTCGCTATCTAGATACGTGGACTCAGCTACGCCGACGAAATGCCGAGCGATATCACGAGTTCTTCGCGGAATACGGCCTTATGCAACGGCTAGCATTGCCACATGCGCAGTCAACGAGCTTTCACGTGTATAACCAGTATTCAATCCGCGTCCGCAGGCGAGATGAACTGCAGATATATCTGCGCGATCATGGGATCCCCACTGAGGTGTACTATCCTAGCCCTCTCCATGTAGAGCCGGCGTTTGCGTATCTCGGTTATCGCGCTGGAGACTTTCCAAACGCAGAAGTCGCCTGCCGAGAAGTACTTTCGCTGCCAATCTATCCAGAGTTGGCAGTAGACCAGCAACGTAACGTCGTTAGGACGATCTCACAGTTCTATCAACGTGAGCTCTAAAAATTATTAGAGACGGTGTTAGCTAGAAGGAGAAACAATGCTTCCAAAGATTGCCGTGATCGGAAATGGGTACTGGGGAAAAAACCTGGTTCGCAATTTTCATGCTCTTGGCGTGCTAGCGTGCGTATGTGACCAACGTGCAGAGGCTCTGCAAGATGCGCATGCCCAGTGCGGCGTGGATACCTGCACCTCACCCGAGGTGCTCCTGAGTAACCCCGAAATTCAAGGCGTTGCAATTGCAGCTCCCGCTGTACAACATTACCAACTAGTTAAGGACTTTTTGCTCGCAGGCAAAGACGTGTATGTGGAGAAGCCACTCGCGCTTCTCGTAGACGAGGGGAAGGAACTTGCTGATATCGCAGAAAAGAAGCACCGCATTCTAATGGTTGGACACATCCTCCACTATCATCCCGCAATTCTTAAGCTCAAGGAGCTCCTTGGATCAGGGGAGCTAGGCCGAATTCAGTATATCTACTCGTCGCGCCTCAACTGGGGAAAACTTCGAACAGAGGAGAATATCTTGTGGAGTTTTGCTCCACATGATATTTCTGCCATCCTGTATCTTCTAGACGAGATGCCCGTCAGCGTAACTGCGACTGGCGGTTCATATATAAATCCTAAGATTCATGACACCACGCTGGCAGCGTGTGAATTTCAGAGTGGCGTTAAAGCACACATTTTTGTGAGTTGGCTCCACCCGTTCAAGGAGCAGAGGATGGTCATTGTTGGCGAGCAGAAGACAGCCGTCTTCGACGATGTAGAAAGTGAGCGCAAGCTTGTCATTTATCCGCATCGTATCGATTGGGTGAATCGCCTACCAGCGGCTCGTAAGGATGAAGGTCGGATCGTGCTTCTTCCAGCAGTGGAACCTCTCAGGCAGGAATGTGAGCACTTCATTGAAAGTATGATCACCCGCACGACCCCGCGAACAAATGCCAGAGAGGGTGTTCGGGTGCTTCAAGTATTAGATGCTTGTGAGCGGTCCCTCCACGCGAAGGCCATAATGGTCAAGATAAATGAAACGCCAACGAAGTATTGCGCTGATCCGACCGCAGTCATTGATAGTGGTTGCGAGATCGGTTCCGGCAGCAAGATATGGCATTTCAGCCATTTGATGGCCGGGTCTCGGATCGGACGTGACTGTAATCTCGGGCAGAACGTAGTCATCAGCCCAGATGTCAAGATCGGAGACAGGGTAAAGATCCAGAATAATGTCTCCGTGTATACCGGTGTTGAACTTGAGGATGACGTTTTCTGCGGACCATCCATGGTCTTCACGAATGTGATCAATCCCCGTAGCCATGTCGAACGTAAACATGAGTACAGGCGAACGCTTGTGAAGCAAGGTGCTTCAATCGGCGCCAATGCAACTATTCTCTGTGGCGTAACGCTGGGCCAGTATAGTTTCGTAGCCGCCGGCGCGGTCGTCACTCACGATGTACCGGACTATGGACTAGTGATGGGGGTTCCAGCAACGTTATCCGGGTGGGTGTGCGTATGCGGAGTTCGTTTGGCTGGTGTAGGAAGAATAACCTGCGCTGCGTGTGGGCGTGATTATGATATCGACGCCAACTATTGCCGAGGGGCAACTCATCCATCAGTGTGCGCGGCCTAAGTCAGACAACATGTTGTATCGCTAATCATCATAGCATTGCGAGGTGGAGTGTTCTTATGGAAGATAACTGGATTCCATTTCATCGTCCATCAATTGGCCAAGATGAGATACTGGCTGTACGTGAAGTGCTTGAATCGCGCTGGTTAACAACAGGTCCGGTGACCCAACGGTTTGAGCGAGAGTTTGCGTCATTTGTCGAGTGTAAGTATGCAGTCGCAGTAAATTCATGTACAGCTGCTCTTCATTTAGCACTGGATGCGATAGGTATAACTGCAGGTGATGAGGTTCTGGTGCCCAGTTATACCTTTGCGGCGACCGCTGGAGTCGTGACCTATAGAGGAGGACGGCCGGTACTGTGCGATAGTCTGCCGGGTGGATTCAATATTGATCCGGTCGACGCCGCTAGAAGAATTACACCGCGGACACGTGCCATCATCGCTGTACACATCGCAGGTGAACCGTGCAACTTAGAAGCGCTTCGTCAGCTTGCGAAGCATCATTCCATTCACCTGATCGAGGATGCAGCACATGCACTTCCAGCCAGCTATGCAGGGCGACGCGTCGGGTCTATTTCAGAACTCACTGCGTTCAGCTTCTACGCGACTAAGACAATTACGACTGCCGAGGGCGGGATGCTAACGACCAACGATGAGGCACATGCCAGGCGAGCATCCATGATGCGATTGCACGGCATAAGTGGCGATGCGTGGAAACGATATTCTAATACGGGCTCATGGTATTACGAAATTGCGGATGCCGGATTCAAGTCGAACATGCCTGACTTGTTGGCGGCAGTGGGATTGGCGCAGTTGAAAAAGGCTACGGCGTTCCACCTTCGACGCCGCGAGATTGCCGAACTCTATTTGCGAAAATTGTCCGGCATAGAGGAGTTGGAAATGCCGCCTACTGGAGACCGGAATACCGTGCATTCCTGGCATCTGTTCATACTGCGCCTTCGCCCGGGAATGCTTGCAGCAGGACGCAATGATTTAGTTCAGCAACTAAAGCAAGCCGGCATTGGAACCAGTGTTCACTTTATTCCCCTCCACCTGCATCCGTATTATCGGGACAGGTATGGGTACCGTTGTGGCGACTTCCCTCATGCGGAGGACGCGTTCTCGCGCTGTATCTCTCTGCCGATATATCCCGATATGAACGAGACGAATGTGCAGCGCGTGACAACTGCGGTCGAGCAATTTGTTCAAAAAAACTGTCGACGTCTACCTGTCTGTGCAGATTGAGATCGGAGGTGTTGTGGTCGCGAATCCTTTCAATCCGGTACGCTCGACTGTTGGTTCAGCCTGGTGCATATCCCTTGGAAGACGATTGGTAGATATCATTGTCGCTGCTCTTAGCCTGTTCTTGTTGCTGCCGGCGATCGTCCTAATCTCCTTGGCGATCCTAATCAGTTCCGGCAAACCAATCATTTTTGTGCAAAAGCGGTTAGGTCGCCACGGGCAGGAATTTGGGTTGTTAAAGTTCCGCACGATGAAAGTCGCCGCCCAGAGGGGGCCCGGGGTAACTTGCGATGGCGATTCCCGTATAACCAAGATAGGACGCTGGCTGCGAAAACATAAACTTGATGAATTGCCGCAATTGGTCAATGTGCTGAAAGGGGAGATGACCTTGGTTGGCCCACGACCTGATCTGGAAGAATTTTGGTCGAAAGCTAGCCCAGAAGACCGCAGGGTTCTTGAACTAACTCCAGGTGTAACTGGATTGGCCAGTCTTGCGTTCTGTGACGAAGAACGACTGTTGGCGCAGGTACCGGCAGACCAACTAGCATCGTTCTATCTTCAACAAGTTCTTCCACAGAAGTCGCGACTCGACAGTAAGTATGCTGCGCGGGCGACGTTCAGGAGCGATTGTGGCATTCTGCTTAGGACAGCGCTCGTCCCATTGCTGGGGCGACACTGGATAGAAAGAGAAGTTACTACAGGTGAAATCGATGAACAGGTTTCCTGAGGATAGGAAGTTCGCACTTGCGATCCTCGATGATACTAAATCATTCGACAAATCACCACTCTCCTATTGAGGGCAGCACTTTCAATAGACTGGGGCTTGTATACAGAGTGGGGTCCGCGCTGCAAGCCGGCCATATCTTTCAATGGCAAGAGCCCGACACGGCAGTTTTGGGGCGATTTACATTGACTAGGTTCGCAATTTTGTTTTCCGTAATATCAACTTTTGATCGAGTAAATCTCCCAATGCCATATCGCGATCCAATGCGGCCCCTCGTGAAGTACTGGTTCAGTAGTTGAAGGGCGAGGGTGAATAATTTCTGCGAAACCCTCTGCGAGGCCAATGAGGATCGCCTCGAGTCAGCGGGTGGCGTTTCATCATCTACGTGTATTTCGCTTCCGGCGTTGTGATGAGGACCGTCGTTCATTCGAGGGCGGAACAGCTTTTGCGCAGAATTGCGAGCCGGGACGGTTAGGAAGCCGCGGCTTTCAATACATAGCGGCCTGGAATTATGGACCCTTTGGAAACAAACCATGTCGAGAGTTATTGACCGGAAGACGTATCGTATAGTGCATCTGACCTCGGCCCACGAAGCGCTGGATGTGCGGATATTTCACAAGGAATGCCGTTCACTTGCGCGCGCGGGTTACGAAGTCATTGTGCTCGGAAACCATGAATCGAATGACATAGTTGACGGGGTCAGACTTCAAGGATTAGGACGGAGTAGCGGTCGGATCCAAAGAATGACCGTGAAACTGATTGGCATCTGCCGAGAGGCTTTTCGAGCTGCCGGGGACGTATACCACATTCACGATCCGGAACTCCTCATGGTTGGACTCTTCCTCCGGGCCACGGGAAGGCGGGTTGTCTATGACATCCACGAAGACCTTCCTAGGGATCTACTCTTCAAAACGTATATTCCAAAACCGGTTCGGAAACCTTTGATGTGGATCGTTGAGCATGCGGAGAATGCTGCCGCACAGCTTATGAGTGGCTTGGTCACCGCTACCCCGGCTATCGCAAATCGGTTCTGTACGATGCATAGCAACACAGTTGTAGTGAACAACTACGCGATTCTCGATGAATTCGCCCCGGCCACGGGTTGGGAGTGGAAAAACCGCAATGCGTCTGTTGCTCTCATCGGCGGGATTTCCGAAGAACGTGGCATCCGTGAGATGTTGACGGCAATGGACCTTCTCCCGCGACATCTTGGCGCAAGACTCGAGTTGGCAGGCTGGTTTTACGTTGAGGGGCTCAAAACTGAGCTAGCCGCAAGCTCGCAATGGCAGCATGTAGACTGGCATGGCGGGCTCGACCGTAACAGCACTGCCTCTTTGCTCAAACGTGTCCGGGCCGGGTTGGTCGTGTATCATCCTGAAAAAAGCCACGAGGTCTCACAACCGAACAAACTCTTCGAGTACATGGCCGCAGGGATTCCTGTGATCGCTTCTGACTTCCCATTGTGGCGGAGAATTATCGAGGATGCCGGCTGCGGATTGTTAGTGGATCCGTTTAACACGCGGGCCATTGCTACTGCAATTGAGCGTCTGATAACAAATCCCACCGAAGCCGAAGCAATGGGAAAACGCGGGCGCAAAGCTGTAGAAGCGCATTTTAACTGGGCCAATGAGGAGCAGACGCTGTTGTCATTCTATTTATCACTGCTCTGTACGGGCCCTGTTCCGAAAACAGCTTAACGCGGCAACGTTGAAGAGGCCCAAACCCCTTAGGGATCGGTTCAATCGATGGCGATAACGTCACCAAATTGGCTTGGCTTTTCGACCCGCCCAATTTGAGCTCATTCGAGCAATTGACGTCACGTGAGTTGAAAGCTACTTTACACGACTTTGCTGAGAGGACTTATGAAATACAATATTAAACGGGTCGTCGTCGTAGGCGGCGCAGGGTATCTGGGGAGCACACTATGTGCCCATCTGGTCAGTCTGGGATACGAGGTTGCATCGATCGATGCACACTGGTTCGGGGACGATGCCTTGCGCCCTCTCCATGGGCACCCTGGTTTCAGTAGCCGGAAGGTAGACGTTCCACACTCCGACAAGGTGCTGCCGCTGCTGCGCGGCTGCGAAGCGGTGATATGGGTTGCCGGTCTCGTCGGGGACCCTGCTTGCGAGATCGATGTCGAGTTCACTTACACCTGCAACTACCACAGTACCCTCACGCTAGCTGCCATTTGCAAGCGGCTGGGAATCTGCAGGTTCATTTTTGCGTCCAGTTGCAGCGTATATGGTCGCTCGAACTCTGAGGTCGTTAACCTCAGCGAAGAGTCCGTTACTTGCCCACTGTCTTATTATGCGAAGGACAAGCTTGCTTGCGAGAAGGCTCTCCAGGGGATGGCCGACGATTCCTTTCATCCCACTATCCTGCGGCTCGCGACTTTATTCGGTTGGTCAAGCCGAATGCGCTTCGATCTGGTCCTGAATGTGCTTACCGCGAGGGCCTGCAGGGCGGAGACGTTGGAGATAACAGGCGGAGGGCAGCGCCGGCCCTTCTTACATGTGAAGGACGCCGCCGCCGCTTTCGCGAACGTTCTGTCTAGCGATATCTCTCTCGTTTCAAATGTCATTTTCAACGTCGGCGCTGATTCCAACAATTATCGAATCCTTGACATAGCCGACCTTATCGGCTCCGCAATTCCTTCTGCGCGGATGAAGTTTTTCTCAGAATCGATCGACCTGCGAGATTATCATGTGGACTTTTCGAAGATCGCGCGGACTCTCGGTTTTAGACCCAGGTTCTCGGTAGCTGAAGGAATTACCGAGATCCAACAGAAATTGTCCGAGGCTAACGGTATCAATATCGCAGATCCCGTCTATATCAACGAAAAGAGAACCCGTCAGCTCGTCACCGAGATTTGGAGAAACAATTACCACCCGCCATCCAGGGTAGCTGGATCTGCTGGTAGCGCGGCATGACTGGAACGGAGATCGTCAGCTCCGCTGCTTTGCGAATCGATCACGTTACCGTCATCATGCACTGAATGTGCACCGAAAAACGACAGGCTACTGACTTGGTTGGGCGATCCAACAAGTATTTGATAGGAGGAGATAAAGATGCGAAGGCGATTGCTGAAATGGCTCATATGTCCTATCTGCAATGGCGCATTGGAGCTATTTGCTTCAAAGTGCTCCAGGTTGTCCATAAATGAAGTCGATTACGATCTGTTGCGTGCAATCGCGCGGATTACAGATTCGGATGAAGTCGAGACTGAGATTATTACGGGCGCTTTGGCGTGCGCGGCATGCCGAGTGTACTACCCGATCTACAACGCTGTGCCTCGGATGCTAACTTATACCACCGAAGTAGCCCGCGTTCATCAAAGAGAAAATGCTTTGTGGATTCAAGAGCAACTCCCCGGCTTCACGCTCCCACACTGCGCTGCGCCTCCTGGCGAGGAAGAGGTCTTACGAAATTTTTCCATAGAGTGGACAGAGTTCGACTGGTCTGGACGCAGCTATTGGTCGACTACTCCGGCGAGAGCCGTGGATTGGATGCGATATTCGCTTGGTACTAGCAAGCATCCCCTCCAAGGCAAGCTTGCCCTGGAGGTCGGGATTGGCATCGGTGCAATGGCGGATGGCGTCTCTAGGGTGGAGAATTGTGAAATTGTTGGTGTTGACTTGGGCTATGGGGTAGATCGGGCACAAAAGTTCTTCGGAGAGAATCACCGACTGCACATCGTCCAGGCCTCTGTCTTCGCTCTGCCATTCCGGCGAACTACGTTTGATGTGGTTTATAGCCATGGAGTTATTCATCACACCTATTCCACACGGACCGCCTTCTCACACCTGACCGGTTTGACAAAAGAGAATGGAATGCTTTACGTGTGGGTCTACTCCCATGAGGAGGAAACTACGAGTGGGGTTCGTCGCATATTGATGCAGATTGAAAGGGCTGTTCGGCCTAGTCTTTCGCGACTGCCGCGAAGCCTCCAAATCATCTTTCTGGCGCCCGTTCTGCCTGCATATATGCTCCACCAGAGCCTGGTCCGCAGGAGGAAGATGGGGCCTGAAGCAGCAGTTAAGTATGGCTGGACGGAAGCTTTAATCGCAGCCCGTGATCGTCTCACTCCACCGTTTGCTCACCGCCATACCTATGAAGAGGTTGCCGAGTGGTTCCGATCGGAGTCGTATGGTAACTTGGAGTTCCTGCGTGACGAACCTCTTCCTGGTGGGTTCCCCGACGACCTTGTCAACCTACGGGTGTCCGTCGGAATTCGCGGATTTTCACAACCAAAACTGTCGCGAGAGCATTCAATTGGCAGTACCTTTCATTCCACTGACCAAATTCCACGACCTGTACTGAATTCGTAGGGACGAATGCCGTACGATCACGCCGTGTCGCGTCCATCGCCCCTCTTTCGAATTGCGAAACGATGGATGCTGCGCGACCATTGCTGCTGCAATTGAGCACCTGATCAGAAATCCCAGCGAAGCGGAAGGAACGGGCAGTGGGCGTCGAGCGGCCGGAAAGCACTTTAATGGGGACCAATGAGGGAGGAGCAGGTGCGACTGTCATTTTATTCATCTTTCTTACCCGGCCTTGAGGTCCCAGGGGCAGAACTCATGTCGTCGTGAGTCGCCGATGGAGAGCGCAACAACAACTATGCTGACGTTGTGTAATTGATGAGGACACGAGGCGATCGAACGACCACATTTGTTTTCGATTCATTCACCAACGACCTAGGATAGGTATGAAAATTAGGTTTGTGAGTCACGCGAGTTTCAGTGTCGAAAGCAGGGGAATCACACTCTTATGCGATCCGTGGTTGTTTGGAAAGGCATTTAACCAAGGTTGGGCTCTGTTAAGTCCAGCTGCTACGGTACATTGGGAAGAGATCGATTACCTTTGGATCTCCCATCAGCACCCCGATCATCTTCATTTTCCAACGCTCAAGAGCCTTTCTCCTCAGGAAAAGAATCGCCTGACCGTGCTCTACCAGAAGCATGCGTCGCTCCGCATTCCCAAGGTGCTGCGAGGATTGGGGTACTCCCACGTCCGGGAACTCACCTTGAACAAGTGGACATCGCTGCGCGGCGGTATTGAAGTGATGTGCGGCTCTGCCGGGTCGATGGACTCCTGGATAGCGGTTCGCGCTGAGGGTCTGAATGTATTGAACCTCAACGATTGCATGATCGAGCCGGCCCATTTGGCGTATATCTCGAGACTTGTCGGAAAAGTAACAGTGCTGCTGACGCAGTTCTCTTTTGCGAACTGGATCGGAAACCGAGCCGATGAACTGGGAGAGGCTGAAACCAAACTGCGAGAAGTGCAGCAACGAGTGACTTTGCTGAAGCCAGAGGCGACGATTCCGTTCGCCAGTTTCGTATATTTCTGTAGCCAGGAGAACAGTTGGATGAATGAGTTTGCCATTACTCCACGGCGCGTTGCAGATCTGGGTCTGCCAGGTGTGAATTTCATGTACCCAGGTGACGAATGGGACTCAGATGTGCGAACGTTCAGCTCAACCGAGGCTATCGAAAAATACATGAACGATGTGACTCGTCCGAAGGTGATCGATCCGACTCCCTCCATGATCCCGATACACATCGTTCAGCAGGCAGTAGATAGGACTTTGCGAGCGCTCCGCGCGCGGTTTGGCAAATTCACTATCAGTCAAATCAAATCGTTTTCAATATACCTGCACGATCTAGACAAGGTTTTGAAGGTCAATCCGGCGGGTACATGCGAGGTTCAGGATGCCACGGAAGAGAGGCGCCACGCTGCACGGTACGTGATGTGCAGTCAGGTGGCGTGGTATGGGTTCGCATACAGTTGGGGCTGGGGCGCGATGGAGGTTTCCGGCATGTACTTTGATTACCGCTTCAAAGAGCCGAACCCTCTAGCGTTCTACCTCAACATCCTCTCGACGGAGTTCTTAAATTTCGGTAATGTGCGCCAGGCAAAGCGAACGCTTGAGTTCATCTGGGCGAAGCGCCGTGAGCTGTGTTATCGCATGTGGGCGCAGTCCTTCCGGCGCAAAGAGTCAGATGTTGCGGTTGCCCGCGGGCGAGGCGCATCGATAGCGGCAGACCGTACCGCTTAGGGCCTGTTACCCAAAAAACGTGAGCGTTGCGAAATCCACTCGGTTACGAAGCCCATTTCTAATGGCTGTTGCCGTAGCGTTGTGGGGGAAGAGCGTCTTAGCGCCGGGGGCGCTGACTTTTGTTTCTCGGAGCCACCCACACGCAATCAACTGAAAGTACATGAAAAGTATAGCCCGCCGTATCGGAGCGGCTGAACAATATGTGCGGAATATTCGGCGCTGTAAACATCGATGGATTTTTCGATCGCGCTGCATTCGAGCGTTTTTCGAAACTCAACGACGTGACATCTTATCGGGGACCTGATGATCACGGCGTCTGCCGGCTGAAGCTTAAGCAGTCGGAAGCGCAGGTAGGTGACTGCTTCGACGTTTTTCTAGGAAATCGCCGCCTGTCGATACTCGATCTCAGCTCGAACGGCCACCAGCCGATGACGGATCAGCAAGGTCGCTGGATCGCATATAACGGTGAAATCTTCAATTACCTGGAACTGCGGCTGGAATTGCAGGCCAAGGGGCATGAATTCACCACCGACACGGATACTGAAGTCATTTTGCATGTTTACAGTGAATATGGAGAGCAGGGATTCAATCGTCTTAACGGCATGTGGGCGTTTGCCATCGTTGACGTGCCGAATCGGCGCGTAGTGCTGAGCAGAGATCGCTTTTCCATCAAGCCGATGTATCTATTACGCTTTCCCGGCTGCATCTACTTCGCGAGCGAAATCAAGCAGCTTCTTCCTCTCCTACCGACGCGCCGGCTCAATGTCGAGACCATGTCGGCATTCATCATGCAAGGATTGCTCGATCATTCGCGCGAGACTTTTTTCGAGGGGATCGTCAAGGCGGCGCCGCGGACGAACATCGTTATTGCGCTCGACACCGGGGATACTAGCGAAAGCGTGTATTGGAAATTTGACCGTACCAATCACATTGGTTCACAGCAGGAAGCCGAAGAACAGTTCCGCGAGTTATTCCTTGACAGCATCAAGCTACGCCTCCGCAGCGACGTCAAGGTGGGGGTATTGTTGAGCGGTGGACTCGATTCGTCTTCGATTGCGGTCGGCTGCAGAATGATTAGTGGTGACCGAGTCGAGAGCTATTCCATCGTATCTGAGAACGGCCTTTGCGACGAGCACCGACACATCAACATTTTGGCCGAGACGGGTCTGAAGAACCGGCAAATTGTTTTCGCATGCGACGATGTTCTTCAGGATCTGGATAAGGTACTCGATCACAACGATGAGCCCGTCGGCGGCTTCAGTGTAGTGGCACAGTACAAATTATTCCGTGCCATTAAGCAGGAAACGGATGTCACCGTTCTTCTGAGTGGTCAAGGAGGGGATGAGGTTCTTCTTGGCTACTTGAAGTTCTTCTTCTTCCACTTGAAATTGCTGTACCTACAACGGAGGTATTTGCAAGTAATGTTCCAGTTAGGTGCGAGCCTGTATCAGCGTACAGTTGTGCACCAGTTTACATTACGTTCAGCTCGACGTTATATACCGACGCTCGGTACAGGGCTGGACCGTGTATTCAAATCTCGGTTCGCTCCCGTTCCCATTTGGTCGTGTGGGGACATTGCATCTCGCCAGATTGCAGATATCGAGAAATACTCTGTTCCAGCTTTGACACATTATGAGGATCGAAACTCGATGGCACACTCGCTCGAGGTGAGGCACCCATTTCTCGATCACCGAGTGGTTGAACTCCTGACGAATGTCCCAGTCGAATGGAAGATTAGGAACGGGTGGACCAAGTACCTGTTGCGGCAATCGTTTCCGGAGTTGCCCGACACAATTCGCTGGCGCCGCGACAAACAGGGGTTCTTGACTCCCGAGAAAAATTGGCTGAAGCATGATCTGGACCAGCTGATCCGTAAAACGTTCCACGACAGTGAACTTTCCCGGGCTGGCATCCTCAATGACCGAGAATTTATGAAGTATTACGATCGGTTCCAGCGGGGAGCGGCAATCCCAGACAGTGATATCGCCCGTACGTTCATTGCGGAACGATGGATGCAGCACGCCTTCTGATGTAGGAACATGGAACACTTTAAACTATGTCGATACAGACCAGTTCTTCGGCGCAAGATGTGACGGGAAGAATTCTCGATCCGTGGCCCAAAGTGCGTCGCAGCTTTTCGTTCGCGGTCAATGTCGCCATGCTGAGCGGCGGCGCTGCGCTGGCGCATTGCTTCACCATTGCTGCGGCGCCGCTCTTGACCCGGTTGTATCTACCGCACGATATCGGCAACCTCGGACTCTTCAATACGTTCCTAGCTGTTACCGCGGTGGTGGCTTCGCTGCAGTATGACGTTGCAATCGTCTCTGCGTCTGACGAAAAAGAAGCTGCCCATCTTGCAACTGTATCAATGTTGCTCGTTCTACCAATGAGCCTATCGGGTGGGCTCTTGCTCTACGTCATGATCCACTTTTCACTAGTGGGCTTCGGCGTATTGCCGGCATATGCAGCGGGGTTGATGGTGCCCACCATCTTCTTTGCCGGCTTATTTTCGATCTTGCGCTACTGGTCTCTGCGGAACGAGAGGTTCGGTATTGTGTCGCACGCTCTCATCTTTCAGAATGGTGGACGCAGCGTGTTGCAAATCGCTCTGGGAACGATTGGATTGCATTCTTTCGGCCTGTTATTGGGTGAGGTCTTCGGGCGCGGCATTGGAATGAGCCGCATGGCGCGCAAGGCCTGGCCGGTCATCCGCAAGTATGCGCCCAACGTTCGCGACGCGGCAAGAGTGCTGGGGAGCAATCGACAGTTCCCCCTGTATTCAACGCCGTCCTCGTTGCTCAATGTGCTCGGCACGAGCCTCCCGTTGCCGCTACTAGTAACGCTCTACGGCTCAGACGTGGGCGGCTACTACTCCCTCGTGTGGAGAGTTTTGGCGGCACCGATTGTCCTCATCAGTGCCAGCTTGGCTGATGCGTTTCACAGCCGCGCTGCACTTTATGCTCGCGAAGATCCTAAACGCCTACTTAGGTTCTTTCATAGTACCTCCGCGGCCTTACTGGCTATGGGAATTACCCCAGCTCTCACTGTCTTCTTCTTCGGCGAGCCGATCTTCATGTTCGCGTTTGGGATCAAATGGAAGTTGGCGGGGACAATTGCCGTAATCGTCGCTCCCTGGTTTCTGACTTCGTTCATCGTCAGTCCGCTGAGCCGGTTAGTCTACGTGTTGCACGGCCAGCGTTTGAAGCTGATCTACGACGTGTTGATCCTCGGTGGAAACCTCTTAGTATTTGTTGCCGCTCGGCAGCTTGGTTGGACCATGCTTCATATGGTGACCATGATGAGCGGAGTAAATACTGCTTCCAAAGTCGTTTACTACCTCGTGCTGCTCCGGATCGCAGGCACTGCAATGCGGCCATCATCAATGCGGCTAAAAACGGTCTAGATTAAACCGGTCGCCAGACAATTTGATCGGCTCAAATATGGTAAATCACCCATGAAAAAATATGCGAACGAGATTGGTTCACTGCGATGACAAAGGAAGGCCGTGCCTTTCATGTCCTCTTAGCGTTTGCGTACCTGAGATGAACGATTTGCGGAAGTACCACGCGACTAATTCAGAAGAGCTTATGTCGATCGAATGAGTAAACCCGCATCGTTTGATGCGGAATCAGGTTCGGTCCATTTGATTTGTGACCCGTGGGGCTGGATGGAACTGCGTTCACTCACGGCTGGAGATTAGGTGTTTTCTGCTTGTCTGGTTGTTTCAGCAGAGCCCAATGGGTTGTGGTTCAGGCTGTTCCGGGCGATATAGGACGGTCAGAGCCGCCCCGAATCTGCATGTAGGGCAC
>NZ_JQKI01000066.1 GCF_000745965.1 Edaphobacter aggregans DSM 19364
TCGATAGAGTCGTCTGGCTACGCGACACCTATAAGCTCAAGAGCCGCCGGCAGCGATTGCAGGAACAAGGCTTCGGGACCACTGAGCAGCTACGGCGGCGCCTCGGGGTCTCACAAAGTACGATCAAGTGTTGGCGTAAAGAAGGCCTGCTGTCTCGCAGATACCATGGCAACCAGAGCCGCTGCCTCTACGGACCGCCCGAAAACATTGAGATGTTGAGAGCCAACCTCCGTCAATCAACATACGCTCGAAACGCCAGCCCAACTCAAACCCCACAATGAGGTGCAGTATGAAACCATCGCTTTGGAGAGTTCCAACGCGGGGTATTAGAGGAAGAGCGAGAGCGGTTGTCGAACAGCGAACGCTCGATCTCGGGCGAGGCGTGAAACTCCACGCGGCCAAGCTCCGTTCGCCACTGCGCCTGCGTTTGTGCGCGCACGGCGTCGAAGTCGAAGCCGGGGACCTCGGCCTTCATATTCGCGATCGCATTGTCTTCGCTTACAGGCGAAAGCGCGACCGTGACGATCAGCGGGGTCTTCTGTGGAGAAAAATCAAACACGGCCTCCAGCCCGCGGCCTTCGATGCTCTCGGTGTCCTCAGCCCCGGTGCCCGGCGTCTTGAAGCCCTTGTACGGCGGCGGCTCGTCCTCGCGGTTGTAGAGATGATGCCCGCTCACCACACTCGAGAAACGGATAGCAAAGTAGAGCTGCCTTCCCGGAGCCCAGCCGCGCGTCTCGCGCATGCCGGTGATGGTTCCGTCCTTGCGAAGGCGCAGGCGTGACCACAGCACCTTGCCCGGGTAGTTGTAGATGCTCGAGCGCAGGTCCAGCAGCATGTGCCATGTCTTCGCCTCCGGCGGAAAGGTGTAGCGGTGCACGCCGACGCGCGTGGTTGCGGTTAGCTCGGCGCGCACGCCGGAGTCGTCGAGCGTCACCGCGTAGTAGCCCGGCTCGGCGTGCTCGGTCTGGTGCGAGAAGCGCGAGCGATAGCCGGAGCGCGGCTTGTCGATCTCGCCGGGATCGAGCGGAACTTTTTCCTCGGTCGAAGGCGTCAGCAGAACGTCGCCCAGGTCGCTGTGTCCGGCTCCGGAGAAGTGCGTGTGCGAGAAGCCGAGGATCGTCGTGTCCTCGTAGCGATAGCCCGCGGCCCACTTGTAGCTCTGTTTGAAGGGGCGAATCTGCGTGTCGGGAGAGAGCTGCACCATGCCGAACGGCGCGCTGGCACCGGGGAAGGTATGGCCCTCGGCGCCGGTGCCAATCAGTGGATCGACGTACTGCAGCGGGTCAGGACGTTGTGCATGCGCGGCGAGCGTGAGGAGAGACAGTGCAACGGCAAGGCAGAGCTTCATACCGAAAGCCTATCGCGGGATGAAGGTTTTCGTTGCGCTTCGCTCCGGTGTGTCGCGGGGAGTCCCTTGAATCTCCGAAGATCTTTCGATCGCGCACGCACGGAGATGCTGCCGCGCAACCCGACGCCGGCCCGGCAGACCAGGCAAAGTCACCGTTACAGAAACGAAGCGAGGCTCGCGTCAGATTGCGTGCCTCTTTCTCTTGCTGCACCGGATCTGTTCCTCGTGGTCAGAGCGTGATGAGAGAGCGGTCGACCATGACGGTATGAACGTTTTTATCGAATGTTCATCATGCTGCAAGCTGTTGATACATATCACTCTCCAGAATTCACCCTGTATCCGAATCATGTTCGTCATCACGAATCTGCTTGACACAACATTGCCAGATTTCTTAAATGGGAACGCTCGAAAAAGTCTTCGTTAGCGGTAACTGAAAAGTAAAAAGAACAACCACGAGATGTACCCACACCTTCGGAGGTCCGATTTTGAACAACAGACGATACCCACTCTTTGCGATCCTATTTCTCGTATGCGCCATGTTCCCCGCTCTCCGCGCACTTGCCCAAGACACCTCGTCTCTTACCGGCACCGTTGCAGACTCATCCGGTGCATTGGTAGCGAAGGCGAACGTCACGCTTCGTAACGAGGCAACGCGGGCAGAGATTCGCGCGGTCACCAACGAAGGCGGCAACTACACCTTCACCAATCTCGCGTCTGGACGTTACTCGATGCGTGTCGAGGCAGCGGGCTTCCAGTCGACAGACCTCAACCAGATTCAGGTTGACCCGAACATCGGCCGCCGCGTCGATATCACGATGAAGGTCGGTGATACCACCACCTCCATTACCGTCGAGGCCAACGCAAACATCGTGCAGAGCGAGAGCGGAGCCGTGGGCCAACTCATCTCTCAGGAGCAGGTCAAGAACATCCAGCTCAACGGCCGCAATCCGCTTTACCTCGCCCAGATCGAACCTGGCGTCGTACGTGGCCAGTCGATGGCTGCCTTCTCGTTCGGGCTGGACAATGGCATCAACGTCAACGGTGCGCGCTCGCAGGAGAGCCTGATCACGTTCGACGGCGCCCCCATGGTGCGTACGCGTTCCAACGGCACCAGCGTCGGCGTCGCCGACGTCGACTCCACCTCGCAGGTGCAGGTGCTCACCACGAGCTACGGCGCTGAGTATGGCCGCACCTCCGGCGGCCAGATCCGCATGGTTCCCAAGAGCGGTACCAGCGAGTTCCACGGCAGCGCCTTTGAGTACTTCCGCAATAACGTGCTCAATGCCAACACCTGGCAGCGCAACTTCAACGGCCAGTCACGTGCGGCCTTCCGCTTCAATCAGTTTGGCTGGAATCTGAACGGCCCCGTCTTCTTCCCCGGCTTCAACAAGAACCATGACAAGCTCTTCTTCCTCGTTGGCCAGGAGTGGATCAAGTACAACCACGACGACCTCGCGCAGCAGAAGGTTCCCACTCCGCTCATGCGTCAGGGCAACTTCAGCGAATTGCTTGGCCCCAATATCTTCTACAGCGGGCCCGTGCAGCTCGTGAACCCGAACACCGGCGTGGCCTATGCAAACAACATCATTCCTCAGGCCCAGCTCAGCGCGAACGGCGTCGGCCTGCTGAATGCTTATCCGCTTCCGAACCGCACGAACAACCCCAACAACTGGGTCGACTCGGCGCTCTACACTGAGAAGCAGCGTAAGGACTCCGTCGTCGTCGACTATGTGCCGACCGACAAGCATCGCATACGCTTCAGCCTGCTGGACTACAACTACGACGACTACGAGCCTCACTTCGGCAACTTCAACACTAACCCGCGCATCTTCAAACGGCCGAACCAGATTGGCGTTCTGCACTGGACCTATACCATCAGTCCCACCTGGGTGAACGATGCCTACGTCTCCGCCGCAGCCGATCATGTCACCATCGACATCGACACATCGTCGGGACTTTCCGACCGCACCAAGTACGGCATCAATTACCCCTATCTCTTCGGATCGGCCAGCAAGGTCGTTCCTGATAAAATTCCGACGATCCAGCTCCAGAACTTCGGTACGCTCGACGGCGGTCCTTACCCATCCCGCTCCGGCGGTATCGTCTATGACCTCGGCGACACGGTGACCAAGGTTTGGGGCAACCACACGTTGAGGTTCGGCGGACTCTGGGAGTACGCCGGTGAGAACAACTACGACCAGATCAGCGTCGACAACACGCGCCCTGGCACCACCAACAACCAGAACGGACTCTTCGTCTTCACCGACGCCCGTGGCGGAAGCGGCACAAATCCCGTTCCTACTTCGAATGTCGCCGCTGCCAACGCCGCGCTGGGCCTCTTCGATACCTACGGCGAAATCGGCACACGTTCCTACACTCTGTTCCGCGGCAACATGTTCGAGGGCTTCGGTCAGGACCAGTGGCGTGTCAACTCCAAGCTCGTCCTGGAGCTTGGCCTCCGCTACTCCTTCATGGAGAACTACCACGCTCTCTGGGGTAATCAGGCCTTCTTCAATCCCAGTGTGTGGTCCGCCAGCCAGGCGCCAACCGTCAACCCGACGACCGGCTTCATCACCGGTGGCGATCCTTACAACGGTGTCGTGATCCCCGGCAGCGGCTTCCCCAGCTCTGCCCAGGGACACGTGCCAGACGCCATCCTCGCCAACGGCTATGCCCGTCTCTTCCGCGGCTTCGATTCAAACTACTCGCCGACGGTGAAGACCAACATCCAGCCGCGCGTGGGCTTTGCGTACCAGATCAATCCCGGAACGGTCGTCCGCGCCGGCTTTGGACGATACATTCAGCGCCTCGGCATCAGCGATACCGTGCATGTCGGCGGCAACGCTCCATTCCAGCCCGCTGCGACGGTGACGCGCGGAGGTGTCGACAACCCAGGTGGTGTCGGCGTCAACCAGGCCCCGCTGGGCTTCTACTCGCATGCCTACGACTATCCCAACCCTGAGGCCTGGGGATGGAACATGACCGTCGAGCATGAGTTCACCAACATCGCGGTCTTCACCCTCAGCTACGTCGGCCGCCGCGGCTATCACCTGGAGCAGTTGATTAACCGCAACCAGCTCCAACCCGGAACCACCCTTGACCCGGCAAATAGGGGCGTCAATCCCGACGCTCTGCGTCCCTACAGGGGCTTCTCGATTATCAACGAGGCGCGGAATGACGGCAGCTCCAATTACCATTCGCTGCAGGCCAACCTGAAGCGCCGCCTCACCAAGGGCACCCTCTTCGGTGCGGCCTACACCTGGTCCAAGAGCCTCGACTTCGGCTCCGCCACCGGAACTAGCCAGCCGAACGCTTACAGCAATCGCAACTTCTACGGTCCCAGCGACTTCGATACCCGCCACGTGCTGGTCATCAACTACGTCTGGGATATCAAGTACGGAAACAGCATGAGCAACGTCTTCGCTCGGAGCTTATTGAGCGACTGGCAATTCTCCGGAATCATCCAGGGGCAGTCTGGCGTTCCGCAGACCGTCTCGCAAAACAACGACCGCGCCGGTGTAGGACCGGGATCGGGTAACCAGCTGTGGGTCGCCTCGCAGACTCCGACGCTCCCTCACGGGTTTGCCGGTGGCGTGACCACCGACCAGTGGTTTCAGACCAGTGTCTTCGCACCGGCGGCTCTGGGGACGTTTGCTCCGCGCGGTATGCGTGGCTTGATCCGCGGCCCCGGCTTCGTGAGCGCTTCGGCGGCACTGCAGAAGGCCTTCCATATCATCCCCAACCATGAGAACCATCAACTGGTCTTCAAGGCCGAGGGATTCAACTACCTCAATCACCCCAACCTCGACAACCCGGACGTGAACCCGACCAGCGGTACCTTTGGCCGCGTCAACGGCAAGGGCAACACCTATGCGTCGGAGCGCCAGTACCAGTTCAGTCTTCGTTACGCCTTCTAAACAGCGACACAACTTTGAGAGAACCCGGCCGAAGCTGGCCGGGTTTTTTTTGCGCGTGTCGCGCGCGAAGGCTACTGGGCGTAGACGTCGACTCCGCCGCTGTAGTTGGCGACGTAGACCTGTCCACCGTCGACGATGGGAGGAAGAAACTTGTTGAAGGTGAAGGTGAGCGCCCACTGCTGCGAGTCCCACAGTACGGGGATGACGCCGTTCACCACGTTGTCGGGGTCGTAGCAGAGCAGGCGGCCGTTGGTGACGGTGGTATTCGCATCGCCGTACGGGATGGTGCACCACAGCAGCGCGGTGCCGGGCTGGTTGTCGTTCGACGACAAGGTGCAGAAGCCGCCGGGCATGCCTCCGGGCGAGTTGGCGATGTTCGTGGAGGCGAACTCGTTGGACTGCGCCACGTAGGTCAGCTTGCCTGCGGGACTCATCGCCCACTCGTGCAGCTGCGAGTTCTCGCCCCAGACAAAGAGCTTCAGTCCCGCGGGACTGAAGTACTGCACCGGCGTCGAGTGCATGTGGCGCGTCTTGCCCCATGGCATGAAGTTCAGCGTCGTCATGTCCTGCGGGCAGGGATCGACCGGGCCGGGCGATGCCGTGAGCCACACCGGCGGCGAGGCCAGCTTCGCGCAGTTGGCCTTCATGTTGGCGAAGTCGGCAGGCTTGGTGTTGCCCATGTTGGCGGCCTTCACGACGTAGCCGATGCCGTCCTTGCCCGCGGCGAGATAGAGCATTTATGTTCTGTTGAAAATTATGTCGTGTAGGAGTCTCTGGCTGGTGTATCCACGGAGGATTGCGGATTTGGACACAACATAAGCAGGTGGTGATACTGGGCGGGATTGCTTTTGCCCAAGGAGACCCACATGCTTGACCAGTTCCTTTCTGGCTATTTTTGCCCAACCCCTCGAAATGGTCTAATTGGCGTCATTGCGGGCCTTCCTCCTCTCTTTCGATCATGGAGCGGCGCCAGAAGTCTTCGTTCTGATAGCGGGTTGCGAGGGCTTCCATGTCGACCTCCGATGATCCGGTTGTGAAGTCGAAGTTGCCGATGAGGTTGATGTTGCGCCAGGCGACGGGCGAGATGCCCTTGAGGATCTTGATGGCTTCGAGATCGCCCGCCTCGGCCTTTTGCTGGTATACGCGCGAGAGGAGCAGGGTGTTGTAGTAGATGATGGCATTGGCGATCAGCCGGGAGCACTCGTTCCATATCTGCTGTTCGGCTTCGGTTTTGACGCGGAACTTGCCTGAGTTGACGTACGAGATCGCGCGGCGCATCTGGTGGTAGGACTCGCCTCGGTTTAGCGCCTTCTGGACGCTCTGCCTCAGGGTGGGATCGTCGATGAAGTCGAGGATATAGATAGTCCGCCGGATGTTGTCCAACTCCCACAACGCCTTCTTGGTCTGGTTCTGCCGGGCGTAGGAGCTCAGCTTGCGCACGACCGTCGCCTGGGTCACGTCCTTTGCGCCAAAGACGCCATGATGCGCTGGATGTTCGGCCACTCCTTGACGATCAAGGCGTCGAAGGTTTTGCGGGCAGGCTTGACGAGGCGGCCGGCATGGTGACTTGGGTGGCGGAAACCGATCAGGCTGGCGATCCTTTTGTGGAGGTCGCGGTACCGCGGCGCGAACTGATATCCGTCGAAGAACAGGAGCCAGAAGTTGACCTGATTGGTGCCGTGGGTGTCGGTGGAGTGCCGTTCCGGCTGGATGTCCGTCGTGTTGTTGTGCAGGATGTCGAAGACGAAGTGCGACTCGTGCTCGTGCGTGCCGATGATGCGCGCGTTGCAGGGCACGTGGTTGGCGACCAGGGTGTACGCGCTCACGCCCTTCTTCAGGCCGAAGTACTTGGTGCCATGCCGGGCATTGATGGTGGGGATCTGAGTTTCGATGCGCTGGCCGTCGCTGCTGGAGTGCTTCATCCCGCCGATGTCGAACTGGTCGAACATCGGGAGGGCGGCCGTGGCGTTAGAGATGGCATCGTTGGCGGCGTGCAGCGTTTCGGCCCGCAGGAAGTTTCGCGCCGTCGTCATCAGGGCCGAGTGGCCGAGGCCAGAGACCTCCGCCATCTTCCAGAGCCCCATGTTGGTTCCCATGGCTACAACACAGGCGAGAACATGGCGCGGATCGGCCTCCTGCTTCACGTAGCGGCCCAGAACATGGGTGAAGGTGCCGAGAACTCCCGTCTTTTCGGCGACGAACCGCAAGAGGTCGGCGATGCCGATGCCGGGCAACTGTCCGTAAAACGGACTATTGATGGGCTCCTCTTCGCTGGGATAGATCAGCGTCCAGCGTCGCTTGTCTCCGGTGCCGGTGATCTTGATGTGCTTGTTGTCGCCGTCCTCGATCCGACGGTTGACCCGTTCGAACTTGCCTTCGAGCTCCGTATGGAAGGCGGCGAGCGTCTCTTCGATCGGCGCCAGCAGAACCGGCGCGCCGATCTCCTCAAGGACGGCGTCCTTGTTCTTCCAACGCTCCGGTCGTATCAGATCGTCCTCGAAGCTGCGGAACTCGTTGCTGTCGCGGACATAGATGTTGCCACCTTCAAGGGCCCTCCGCAGCAGGCGATAGAGCAGGAACTCGTAGCGGTCGACATCGAGCCGCCGGTCCTTGCGCTTCCCGGCCTCGGTATACATATAACGCTGAACGCCCTTGGCGATGATGCCTGTCGGGAAGTTGGCATGGCTCATCTGACGAGGCGATTTGCCGTGGCGCAAGATCTCCTGCAGGAAGGCCACCGCTTCGAGCAGCGGCGCATCCTCGACCAAGCCCGCGAAGTCGAGATTCGAGAACAGATGACGAAGATTGAGCTTGAACTTCGAGTGCAGCGTGCCGTAGAACGACCATTCGAACGCCGTCTTGTCGAACTCGATCTTCTGCATATACCCGGAGACCTGAGCGAAGCGTTCCGCATCGAGCAACGAGAACGCCTGCTGCCTGACCTTCGAGAACGGAGTGCAGTCCGCGATCGCCGGGTCGAGGAACAGATTGAGCACCTGCCCGGCAGCCTGTAGATTCCCGGTCGCCTCCGCCATGGCCTCTGCGGCCGCGATTTCGGCGGCGAGCTTCGCTTGCTGCTCGTATTGATCGACCAGATGGATGAAGGCCTCGATCAGGTTGTCGTTGATCTGCCGGAAGCGGTGGGTGGCAAAACACAACAGGTACAGGCGCGACGCCGAGACGGCCATTCGTTGCAGCTTATAGACGGTGTAGAACTGGACCAGCGAGGCGTAATACTTCACGCTCTCGTTGGACAGCCCGGCCGCCGCCAGAAAGGTCTGGCCGAACGCGAACAATGGTTCGAAGAACTTGCCGCGTTCCACCTCCTGGCGCAACTCGCCATAGCTGAAGTCCTTCGGTTCGTGCTTGAGGATGCTGATCCGGTACATGCCTTCGTCGGCCTCGAGAAGAGCCTCCAGTTGCCGTTCGACCTCCCGGGTCAGCCCTCGGCCGAGCAGGCGAGTGATGCGCAGATGTTCTCCGGAGACGGTCCGCCCCACCAGGTCCTGCAAATAGGTGTAGCCGGGGGCGACGATTCGTTGATGGACCAGGTGCTGTAAGACTTCGCGCAGAATGAAGACCGGCTGCGCCGACAGCATCGAGACGCGCTGCGCCTTCCGTTCAAGCTCCGCCTTTGCAGCGGCATCGCAGGAGCGGTAGTCGAACAGCCTGAGAATGACCTGCTGCTGCTCAAGTCGAGTCGAACGGGCGGGCGACTTGATTTCGGTCATGTCTCTCGCAGGAAAATAGCGCTGAAGAATGTACCCCGCGTCTCCCGTTACCGCATCGAGTGCATAGACGAAGAACTGCCGTTTGGCCTTGAAGTATCCAAGTTGAAGGACGAGGTGGACCGCTACCGAGATCGTAACTACGCCATCGACCAGTTCACGCTGCGCCGGGCCCAGATCGAAGTAAAGGCGGCGATCCTCTTCGGTAAAACGCGGCAAGCCATAAAGGTCGTCGATCTCCTGAGCGGTCAGGATCGACAGGCGACGGGAGTCGGAGGCCATGCACGAGCGACTTTCAGCGAGTGCAAGAAGTTACACTTTTCGCACTGCAGGATGGAGATGTCTCTTCATGGTAGCGGCAGGCCAGTATCCAGTGCGTAAACCTTTGCGAAAAACAACGTGCGGATTCCGCCGGCACTATGGACATACACCAGCTGCATCGAGTCGGATATGCCCGCGTCGGCAGCCTCGGTCAGAATCTTGATTCCCAGATCGACGCCTTGAAAGCGGCAGGGTGCAAGAAGATCTTCACCGACAAGATGACCGGCTCCCGCATGGATCGGCCAGGCTGGGATCAGCTCATGGAGTACGTCCGCCCTGGCGACGTCCTGGTCGTGGCGGAACTGAGCCGCATGACGCGCTCCCTCAGCATCTGCTTGAAACGGCACAAGCGCTCGACCGAAAGCAGGTCGACCTCGTCTCTCTACGAGAAGACATCGACACCAACACCGCCACCGGACGCTGCTTCCTGTCTATGATGGGGGCTATTCATCAGATGGAGCGGGAGCTCCGCGCTGAACGAGCCGCCGCAGGGCCGGGCCTCTGCAAAAGCGCGAGGGAAGACCGGAGGGCGGCCACGCACCGATATCGTCAAGTTGCGAGATGCCAAAGTGCTCTATGACAACTCCGACAGACGGCGGACGAGGTCTGCAAGGTCGTTGGCGTCGGTAGACGCATATTCTTCGCCTACCTCGCTCAACAGAGAGAACAGGTCTCAGCACCCCATCAGCACCCACTATTGCCAATTAGACCTTTTCGAGGGGTTGGGCAAAAATAGCCTTTATAGTTGCCATGCCGGAAAAGATCAGCCACCAAGAAGAATTAGTTGGTGACATGTACTTCAGGTCGTTTGCTCATCAGACCTCGCACATGAGGGTTTTTGTCAACTATGTTCAACCCGACAAAAAAAGATCGCAGCGGCGCGACCCTTGACTCCGATAAGCAGTCGAGCCAAGTTCGCAACCCAGATCTCAAAAGCGGAGGATTAAGCAGACGCTACGTTTGGTTGCTCCCGGTAGTGTTTATCACCTATAGCCCGGCATATCTCGACCGAGCGAACTTTGGCTTCGGCGCTGCAGCTGGAATGGGCACGACGCTCGGCATCAGCGAACAACAAGTCTCGCTACTTAGCAGTCTATTCTTTGTTGGCTATTTTCTTTTCCAGCTTCCGGCGGCTGCTCTGGTCCGACGCGTCGGCGTGCGGCGTATCATCACCGTTCTGCTCATAGCGTGGGGTAGTTGTGCAACGCTCATGGGCTTGCTTCGCAGTTTCTGGCTGTTATGCATCGACCGAGTACTTCTTGGCGCCGCAGAAGGCCTCATCTTTCCAGCCATGCTTTTTCTGCTGGCCAATTGGTTTATCCGCTCAGAGCGCGGTAGAGCCAACGCGTTGCTTATACTCGGAAATCCTGTCACGGTGCTTTGGATGTCGATCATCACAGGCTATCTGGTTCAGCGGTTTGGTTGGCAGGCGACCTTTGTCGTGGAGGGATTGCCGGCTGTTCTGTGGGCGGGAGTGTGGTGGTTCGTTGTTCGAGACAAGCCGACACAGGCGCCCTGGATGCCACGTGCGGCAGCCGAATCGCTCGAAGAAGTTATCGCTGCAGAGCAGGCCTCGGTGCCTCCAGTCGGCTCGATCCTCGAAGCGTTTCGACGACCCGATGTGATACTGCTCAGCGCGCAATACTTCTGTTGGAGCCTTGGAATTTATGGTTTCGTGCTTTGGCTGCCGGCGATCGTGCGTGAGGGCGCATCCTTGTCGATGGGACGAACGGGCGTGCTGTCTGGCACTCCATATCTGGTGGCGATCGTCGCCATGATCGCAACCTCGACGATTTCTGATCGGACAGGGCGACGAGAGTTGTTGGTTTGGCCCAGCCTGATGGTTGCATCCGTGGCTCTTTTTGTCTCGTATCTGGTCGCAGGAAGGAGCTTTCCGCTGGCGTTCGCATCATTGGTTGTGGGCGGCGCCGCCATGTATGCACCATACGGTCCGTTCTGGGCAATTTTGCCGGAACGAATTCCTCGACCTGCTGTGGCGGAGGTCATGACCTTAATTAACAGCGCGGGTGCACTGGGCGGATTCTCCGGGAGCTACCTTGTGGGCTGGACACGCGCCATCACTGGGAGTTCGAGTGTTGGATTCCTGCTAATGGCGATTGCGCTCCTGTGCTCGTCGCTGTTGCTGCTATTGTTGCCCAAGAGCCGTCCGAGTGCAGCGGACCCGCCATCGAAGTCGTATCACTAACGGTGCAGAGAGCACTATCCGTTGTAGTGTCGGGTTGACAGCAGGAGGCATAGATCGTGAGTGGGAAGTGGCGAGCGGCAGTACCGTTGCATGAAATACTAGAAAGCGAGATAGACCCCGCGGGCACGCGGACGCATGCTCGAGGACCGGAGGGCAGCCTGCCCATTACTGCGGAGATGTTGTTACGCGAGCCCTCGGGCAACCTCTTTGGGCTCACTCAGAGCGCTGGCATGGGGTGGGAACCTGAACGGTTGCTTGATCCGGAGTTCCTGATTCTTAGCACTCATGGTGGAGTAAGAGCAGCGGATGGAACGCCCATCGCATTGGGTTTCCATACCGGCCATTGGGAAGTAGGTTTGCTGGTGAGTGAGGCCGCGCGTGAATTACGAAATCTGCGGGCCATTCCTTTTGCTGGAGCGTGCACAGATCCATGTGACGGCCGGACGCAGGGGACAACAGGAATGCTTGACTCGTTGCCTTTTCGGAACGACGCTGCGATAGTGTTGCGCCGACTCATGCGATCACTGCCCACTCGCAAAGGAGTTCTTGGGGTCGCTACCTGCGATAAGGGTTTGCCGGCAATGATGATGGCGCTCGCATCCTCGGGGCCATTGCCTTCGGTTCTCATCCCGGGCGGTGTAACACTCTTGCCGGAGTCGGGTGAAGATGCTGGCAAAGTGCAGACGATTGGCGCTCGTTTTTCTCAAGGACAGATGTCTTTAGAAGAAGCGGCCGAAATGGGCTGCCGAGCTTGCGCATCGCCTGGTGGCGGCTGCCAGTTTCTTGGTACGGCGGCGACATCGCAGGTGGTTGCTGAAGCGCTTGGACTCTCTTTGCCACACAGCGCCTTGGCTCCCTCGGGGCAGGCAATATGGCTCGATGCGGCGACGAGGTCTGCGCGGGCGATGCTGCGATTGGTACAGCTGGGAATTGGGACACAGGGTGTGCTGACGGATGCAGCGGTTCGCAACGCGATGGTCGTTCATGCAGCATTTGGTGGTTCGACTAACCTATTACTTCACGTGCCCGCAATTGCTCATGCAGCGGGGCTGCGGCGTCCTGGTCGCGAGGATTGGGAGTCCGTGAACCGCGCCACTCCGCGTCTGGTCGATGCGTTGCCTAATGGACCGCGAAATTTCGCAACCGTTCAGGTATTTCTTGCAGGGGGCGTTCCTGAGGTGATGCTGCACCTTGAGCGCCTCGGCTTGATCGATACGAGCGTACAAACCGTGACCGGGACAACACTCTCCGAAAATCTTCGCTGGTGGGAAACGTCCAGCCGCCGGGGGGCGCTGCGTAATCGTCTGCAAGAACTGGATGGAATCGATCCCGATGATGTGGTCTTGTCTCCGGATCGTGCCCGACAACGGGGACTGACATCGACCGTATGCTTTCCGGGCGGTAATCTCGCGCCAGATGGTTCCGTCATTAAGAGCACATCGATTGATCCAACACTGATCGATGAAGATCAGGTATACCGCCACACAGGTCTCGCAAAAGTGTTTATATGTGAGGCCGATGCAATTGAAGCAATCAAAGCCGGTCAGATTTCCAAAGGTGATGTTCTTGTATTGATCTGTGCGGGACCAAAGGGTGCAGGAATGCAGGAGGTCTATCAAATAACCTCGGCACTAAAAAACCTACCTTTCTGTAGGCATGTGGCGGTGCTCACGGACGCGCGTTTCAGTGGTGTCTCGACTGGTGCTTGCGTGGGGCATATCTCTCCAGAAGCCCTAGCAGGTGGTCCAATCGGTAAGGTGAAGGACGGGGACGAGATCACTATTGTTGTTGATCGTCGATCACTTGTTGGAAGCGTTGATTTAACTGGAGAGAGTGGAGAGCAGTTTGATTCTGCGGAAGGAATTATGCGGTTAGCATCGAGGCCCGTTCGGCGCGATTTGGCGCCACATCCCGAGTTACCTGAAGATACGCGGCTATGGGCAGCGATGGTGCAGGCTAGCGGGGGTGTTTGGGGTGGATGTGTCTATGATACCGATGCAATTTGTTCCGCACTCGAGCGAGGCGGGACTTATCCTTAGAAGTTGTGGAGGAGATGGTGAGGCTTTATCGGACGACTGATGGATTTTTTGGAGAAGAACGCAACCGTTTCTGGCGTGTAGAGGCAGCGAGTTGGGAAGATCTGTTGGGTGATGCAGATCTCCACAATCGGGTGAGCGCAGAATCGCAACGCGCCGAGTTGCTTGAATCTCTGGACGGGATGACATTATTAAGTCCGGTGAGCACGCAAGAGGTATGGGCCGCGGGGGTAACTTACTTTCGTAGTCGCAGCGCTCGCATCGAGGAGTCAAAAGACGCAGGTGGGGGTACCTTCTACGACCGGGTTTACGCAGCCGATCGACCAGAGCTGTTCTTCAAGGCTTCTGGGAGGCGCGTGGTTGGTCCGTTAGGTGAAGTTCGGATCCGCAGGGACGCTCGCTGGTCGGTACCTGAGCCTGAGCTGACGCTTGCCATTCATTCGAGTGGTAAGATTCTCGGCTACACCATCGGAAACGATATGAGTTCACGAGATATTGAAGGGGAAAACCCACTTTATTTGCCCCAGGCAAAGGTTTACGACGGCAGCTGTGCCATAGGCCCGTGCCTGTTACTCGAGAGCGGGAACCTTCCAAAAGAGACGGCTATTGGCATCAAGATCGAACGTAACGGCGCTCACGCCTATGTTGGCCAAACCACATTGAAAGAGTTGAAACGTCCGGTGGCAGAGCTGGTGAGTTATCTATTTCGCGAAAACAGCTTTCCTGAAGGTGTCTTTCTGATGACCGGTACGGGGATTGTCCCGCACGACGACTTCACGCTCGTTGCAGGTGATCGCATCGTTATTACAATCGACAATATTGGAACGTTAGAAAATCAAGTGGCGTCAAGTTGATTTCATTGCATTGAGTGAAAGTCGAACCCACGGAACGCTATGGGCTTCTTTACGGTCTGACTGTCGATGAGCGGGTACAGCGTAATGGGCAACGAAACAGCGCAATCGGTCTATGAAGCCGGTTCACACAAACTTCGTGTGAACCTCGGGGCGCGCCTTGCTCCTGATCGCGCTGCTCGGCTGGGCCTGTCTCAAACTCAAAGTGCCGGTGCCGTGGTGGTGCGTCCTCCTGCTGATCGCCGGGGCTATTGCGTTGGGCTTTATCTACCCGGTACTGTGGCGACGAAAGCATCACCCGCTGCTGAAACGATCCGCGCGAGAAGCGCCTAACGCTTGTCCAGCTCCTCTCACGGTCGGCCCGGTGTTCTGCTCGGTCTACTAAGCTCGTGTCTTCGTCCTCGATCTCCTCGGCCAACTCAATGAGCAAATCCTCACGGCTCGGGGTCCACATCGGCGCAACGAAAAGCTCCTGTTTCGGCGCATAGATGAATCCTGCGGCTTTCACTCTTGCGTATAGATCGCGGGCTAGACGAACGGATCTGGCTAGGATTGCCATACGGGTACGCATGTGTAGTGTTCGTAGGGGGTCACTAAGAATAGGCCCGCTAACAGACTGACTTGAATTATTGAGCTGCAAAGCTCAACCGGAGCCTGTACACTTGCACTCACTAGCCAGCCAAGGATGAGTACGACAGATGGCTCACAACCCCTCGAAATTTGCCATGGGCGTCAGCGCAAAGCTGGCTGCGCGATCTAGGCACGTCTGTACATTCTTTGGTGCCGGCACTTCCAAAGCGTGTGGCCTTCCTGATGTAGCTCAACTTCAAGCCAAGGTGTTGGCGGATTTGGGTGCGGGAGAAAAAGCGCTATTTGAAATGCAACTCAACGGCCGAAATCTCGAACAAGCCCTGAGCAGATTAAGGCGCATCTCAGCTTTGCTTACCGGGACAGACCAGCTTGAGGGGCTGACGGCCGTGACAGCTATCACTCTCGATAAAAACGTCTGCCAGGCAATCGTTAAACACCTACGGTAAGGATTCGTGTTGGATTGTCACACTGCGACCTGGGCTGTGCGGGTTATCCTTTCACCGTGAAGTGGCATTCTGAACTCTTGAACGCTCTCGAGGGGTTCTGGAACCCGGTCTCGATTGAGAGCGTAGCGTCCGAAGCGATTGAGATGTTCGGTCTGGTATGGACTGGAAGACGCGATGAGTTCTGCATCGAGCGCATGTCCTTCTGCGGCGAGCCGTTCCAGTGCTTTGCTCATGGTCACGACGTTGTGAAAGATCAGCAAGTTAGCTACGAGATGGTTGTACTTGATGAACTTACGCTGCTCATCGCGTATGCCTTCGGCGGCCAGCGCGCCGCCTCCGAAGGCTCGGGACTCAGTAGCTCACTTGAGACCATTCCTATTCGCTACTTGACGACCAGCGTAAGGGTTAAGGTGTGACTGATTGAGAAAGAGGTCTCGCTTCCCACGACGACGATGTTGTAAGAGGTGGGCGGTTTGGAGGTGGTGCCGCCACCGGATGAGCTGGATGATCCTGAACAGCCGGAAATCGAGCCGAGTCCCATGAGCAAGCAAAGAACCATGAACCCGATGTTTAGCCGTGGAGCGCACCGCTTGGAGCGTTTACGGCTGACACCAAGAAGGAGCAGCGCCGAGGCTGTGATGGAGAGGCGTATATTGGGCCGGGTAGGCTCATTTGCGGATGGTACGTGGGTCTGCAGGGAGAGAGTCACCTGACCGGGCTGGTTGGGCGCGACGTAAACCTGTATTGTGCCACAGCTGTCCTGCTGGCAGACCATGGTGACGTAGCCCGTATAGTTATTGACCGATGTGACCGTAATCGTCCAGTTGGCTTTGTCGCCGGCATTCACCGTGATGGTTTCAGGCGAGGCTGAAAGGGAAAAGTCTGGTGGAGGGACTGTGGTAATTGTCGTGGCGTCGCTGATGCTGGGAAGGCTGGAGGCGTCACCGGGATAGCTTGTAACGATGTCATAGGTCCCGACGGACGGAAAGGCATAACTCAATGTAGCGAGCGTCCCATTTACAGGTGCCGTTCCGATCACGTTTCCGTTCGCGGTGAACGTAATCGGATTTGTGGGGTTATAGCCCGAAAAGGACGCGACTAGCTGCGATGGGCGCTGCGCCAGGAAAGTGGTGGCGGAGAGTGTAAGAAACACGGGATACTTCTGACGCACGATTTTTACGGAAGCCGAGGTAGGCCCAGCAAGTGCGTAGTTGACGTCTCCGGAGTAGGTGGCAGAGACGGTGTATGTTCCTTCCGTGGGGAAGGACGTCTGGATTTTCGCCATCGCTAACTCGAGGGGTACAGTTCCCAGAGTTGTCCCATCCGGTCCGGTAAAAGTAACTGTGCCGGTAGGGGACGGATTCCCAGAAGAACTAACGGTGGCAACAAATGCTGCCGGCGCAAGAGGCGCGGCACTGGCAAATCCGGGATCAAGCCTGAAGGCGGACTGCAACCCGCGGGTTGAGACCGAAGGCGGGTTGATCTGGTTGAGCAACGGTACGGCTGCACCGGAAGCAAAGACGATGTAGTCGAGGCGTTTGTTGGACGTTAGCGGAAGGGCGGAGTTGTTGAGACGAGCGAATGCGCCAATAACTGGACGAACGGAACCTGTGGTGTAGAGATTGGGATCGGTGGTAAAGGAGCCATGGCCGTCACCAAAGGCCACCGTGAAGGTGGCGAGTCCGGCGAGGGACTGGATGATGAGGTCAGGGTTGTCATCGCCATTGACGTCTCCGGCTGAAGCGTTGATGAAAGAAGCACCGGGCGGTGTCGTAATGGTGGCGACAGGGGGAGAAAGAAAGGTGCCGTCACCTTTGCCCGCGTAGACGAAATTGTCGATGACGATGTCGGTGAGCTTATCGCCATTGAGGTCCGCGAGCAGGAGCGGGGTTCCCGTGCCAGGCAAGGCGAGCGGGGTGAAGGTGTTGTTACCTTGATTGATGTAGGCGTTGGCTCCCCAGATGAGGTCCAGTCTACCATCGCCATTCAGATCGGAAGCGAAGACACGGGAGGTTACCCCTACCTGATCGGATGCTACAAAAAGCGGATTAGCGAAAGTTCCGTCGGCATTACCGATCATTAACGCTATACCGCTTTTGGGTGAGATGGTGTCGTCGAACGAGATAGCAATATCTTGTTTGCCATCGCCGTTGAAATCGCCTGCAACGATGCCTTTAGGGTAGTGGAATGGAAGAAAATCCATGCGGCTAACGAATGTGAAAGTGCCATCGCTGTTGCCTTTTGCGAAGACGATCGATGCAGCACCCGAATAGAAGAGGTTGCCGGTAAACAGAACGCTGGTGGCATCAAAAGGATTTACGGATACGACGTCAGGAATACCATCGCCGTTGAAATCAGAGAGAACAGGTGCACTGCCGTACGGCGAGATGGGTGCGGTGGGTGGAACCGTGAAGGTTGCGTCTCCATGCCCTAGAGCAGTGATCGGGAGCCCGCTAGATTCAATTCCGACGATGTCGCTAAGTCCATCTTTATTGATATCGGCGACGACAGGACTGTCAGTGTGGTCGGCTGGGAGACAGCTGCTAAGCGAACCGATGCGATGGAGAAACTAGTCGACCGCAAGGTCTTCAAGGCCCGTGCCGCCCGCTAGAGAGCCGACCTGATCGACGCGTGGGTTCTACTAGTTTGAGCCCTTTTTCTACTAGTTACGGATCAGGATTTCTACGAGTTAAGGGTAATAATCGTCGGCAAAAGGGCGCTTTTCTACTAGTAAAGGAAAAACGACAACCGGTATCATGCGTACACTTCAGGCAGGAGATCGGCCTACCCGGCTGGCACAAGCAATCGCCGAGTACGGTCGCATCGACAAGACGCTGCACACGCTGACCTACATCGACGACGAAGCCAAGCGTAGGGCTACGCTCACCCAACTCAACCGGGGCGAGGGTCGCCACAGCGTCGGCCGTGCCGTCTTCCACGGCAAGCGCGGCGAGCTGCGCCAGCACTACCGCGAAGGACAAGAAGATCAGTTAGGAGCACTTGGTCTCGTGCTCAACATGATCGCCTTGTGGAATACCATCTATATGGAAGCCGAGCTGAGCCAATTGCGTGAAGAGGGCTATCCGGTGATGGACGAAGACGCACAACGCCTGTCACCGCTGCTGCACGAACACATCAACATGCTGGGTAGATACTCCTTCTCAATGCAGGACGCGGTGGCCAAAGGGGAACTGAGATCCCTACGCAACCCCGAAGATCCCGACTCATGAATCCTTAACCCGGTTTCCCGTTCCACTGCGCCTCAAACCCCGAATTCGACAGTCTGTTCACCTGGAACCAGCCGGTCATCTTCAACTTTCATGCTCACGCCTCGCCGGGGGGCGTATAGCAAAAGGGATGATGGTTGCGACGAGAACGATCAGAGCCAGGGCATGGAAGCCGCCGCTATAGTTACCATTGGTCTGACGCATGTGAGCGACGAGGAGCGGACCAAAGGCGCTGGCTGCTCCCCATGACGTGAGCATTAGTCCGTAGATTGAGCCGACATTAGCTGACCCAAAGTAGTCGGCCGCGAAAGCCGGCATTGTTCCAAAGCCGCCGCCATAGCACATCAGTATGAGGAACGCGACGGGAGTAAGGGTGGCCGCTGAGGTGATCTCGGGCAGGAACCAGAAGAGGGCGACCTGTAGCAGGAAGGTAATGATGAAAGTCATGCGACGGCTGAGGAGATCAGATACCCATGCCCAGAAGACACGACCGACAGCGTTTCCGATACTGACGATGCCGACCATGCCTGCGGCGACGATGACGGTGACCTTCGCAAGCTCCTGAAAGACGGGTGACTCCTGCGAGATGAGCGAGATGCCGGAGCAGGTGTTGAGGAAAAGAATCGTCCAGAGGGCCCACCACTGCCAGGTGCGGAGCGCTTCACCGAGGGTGTGATTGGCCGCGGAACGCTGCGCCGTGAGTGCGGCGGAGGGAACCCAGCCGTCTGGCTTCCAATCTTTTGCAGGATTGCGCATGAAGAGCGAAGCGAGGACGCCAAGAATTGCGTAGGCGATGCCGAGCGCGGCGAAAGTGTGAAGCACTCCGATGCGGGCCATCAGGTGGGTGGCGACGGGAGCAGTGATCAGAGCGCCAGCGCCGAAGCCGCCGACAGCGACGCCGGTAATGAGGCCTCGGCGGTCAGGGAACCACTTGACGAGTACGGCGACAGGGACAATGTAAGCGAAGCCGAGGCCGATGCCCCCGATGACACCGTAGGTGGTGTAGAGCACCCAGAGGCGGTTGCCGGACAAGCTCGCGAGAAAGGTCCCAAGGCCGTAAAGGATTGAGCCGGTAACAGCAACGGTACGGGGGCCTGCCTTGGGGAGCCATAGCCCGCCGAAGAAAGCAGCGAACCCCAGAACGATGATGCTGATGGTGAACGTGAGAGTGACCTGAGAAATGCTCCAGTGAGACTGCCGCGTGAGGGGCGTACGGAAGACGCTCCAGGCATAGACGGAGCCGAGCACGACCTGCAATACGACGCCGGCGAGGGCGATTCCCCAACGATTGGTTTTCACGGCTTGTTGCTCCTTCAAGGCTTGGTGGATGCTGAGTTCGACGGCTGTGGATGTCCCTGGCGGGGATCATCCACAGCACACGATGAAGCTACAGGGGAGTGATGACCATTTCTTTCTTCGGGATCTTGTTGAGGAAATCTTCGCCGGTGCCGATGTGTTGATCGACGAGCCGTGAAGGTGTGTGAGCGAGCCACTCGGCCAGGGAGATGTCCTCGTAGTTGGGCGTGGGGAAGACTTCGAGGAAGACCAGATCGTCATCGCCTGTGTTCTCGATGAAGTGAGGAACGCTACGGTCGATGTAACCGACATCGCCGGCCTGGAAGTCCATGGTGCGGGCGCGGCCGCCGGCGGCGAAGACGGTCATCCGTCCGCTGCCTTTGACGTAGTACTGCCACTCATCCTCGTTGGGGTGCCAGTGCAGTTCGCGGAGACCGCCGGGCTTGAGGGTGACGATGGCGGCGGCGATGTTGGAGGCAGGGAAGTTTTTCGCGTCAACGATCTTGACCTCTCCGCCCTTGGTTACCTTGGTGGGTGCCATCTTGCCGGTGAAGAAGGCAAAGGAGTTGGGGACGCCGCCGGTGATCGCTTCTACCGCGCGTTTTTCTTCGGCGAGCGGACGAGGCAGCGGGCGCTCGAAGATGAAGAGCTCTTTGGGCGGGACGTTGGCGAAGGTGCTGGCGGGGACGTCGAAGTTCTTGGAGAGGACCTCGGGTGCGGTGTGGTGCAGCCAATCGGTGAGCAGGAAGGTTTCGAACTCATTGAAGTTTCCATCGTCGAATACGAGGAGGAACATAGCGCCGTCGGGGCCGAGGCCCTGGATGGAGTGAGGGATGCCGCCGGGGAAGATCCAGAGATCGCCCTCGTTGACGTCTTCGACAAAGCCGCGGCCATGTTGATCGACTGCTGTTATGCGCGCCGTGCCGGAGATCATGAATGCCCACTCGGCGCCGACGTGCCAGTGCAGTTCGCGAACGCCGCCCTTGATGAGGCGCATCTGAACGCCTGCCATCTTTTTGGATATGGGCATGTCGCGGACGGTGACCTGACGGGTCCAACCGCCGCCTTCAATGCGCTTGTGCGAGAAGGAAAAAGGGTATTTGAAAGGGGGCTGTCCACCGGCGTCGGTTTCAGGGGAGAAGTTGGAGGACGGATTCTGGGCGTCGAGCGAGGAGTTCTTGGGTTGAGGCTCTAGTTCGTTGACTAGGGAGTGGTCCTTCGAGTGGATGGGCTTAGCCTCGGCCGCAGCTACCTGCATTCCGGCGATGGCGACGAGAGCGGCGGAAGAGTTGCCAAGAAATTTGCGCCGGCTGAGAGGGTTGTAGTCATTGTTGTCGGCCATGTTTGGTTGTTTGTTCCCTTTCTATTTTTGTATTGTTGAAGTTTCAGCTTGCTTGTCGACGCGGAAGCGATAGGTGAGAGAGAAGTAGCCGATCGTCTCTGCGGCGCCGTGCTTGTTGTCGATGAGTACTTCGCCGGGAAACAGATGGCCCACACCGATGTTCGCCACAATGTGATTGTGGTAAACGTACTTTGCGGAAGCATCAAATTCATGCCCGAGGTTGGTAGTGGTGAAGCCACCGGTGGGCGGTTTGAGGGTGACCGAACCCGACCCGGAGTAGATGGAGTCGTTCTTCTGGGCGAGATTCAGAAAGCCTCCCTGGAACAACATGGTGAAGTTCTTGCGGGGCCGGAGATCGAGGTTGATGCGTTCCTGGCGAATGTTCGCATAACCGAAAAGATCGACGAGGCCGAAGGCGTTGTGGTTGGACGGATAGGACTGATCGTAGGTCGCGATGACGTTGGCGTTGGCATTGTTGTTGCCTGTGGCGTAGTCGAATTCGCCACCGATGCGCGGTGTCCAGGGCACTTTCGCGAGCGTGTAGTAGAGCTTATCGAAGTTCTGCCCTGCATGGATTGAGTTGTTGGAGTAACTGCCGCGTTGCAGCGAGGCGTTGGCTTCGTAGCTGAAGTGGGCAGGCAGTGAGCCTTCAATTTCGGTTCCGAAGGTTGTTTCGATCTCATTGCCCTTGATGCCCTGGTTGCTGGTAACGCCGCGCGCAGTATGTACGAGGACGTAGGGGGAGAGATGCACCTTCGGAATCCATGTGGTGATGGAGCCGTAGGCGCCGTGGAAGTTTAGGCCGGCCCCGTGCTTGTCGAGCGATGTGGAATGCACCGCGACCACGGAGGTGGAGAAGATGTCTATTCGGTTCTTGTCGCCGATACGCGCGTCGAAGCCGTCCCAGGAGCGGCTATTGTTGGTCCAGTCGCTGATACCGATGATGCGCTCGCTGCCGAACTTCAACTCCTGGCGGCCGACGAAGATGTTGACAGGCACGCCGCCTGGACGGCCGTGAAGATCTAGATAGCCCTGGCGGAGGTCGAAGGCGTCACGCATGTTGGAGGCGACGACATGTGTGGGCAGACCGAGCGCGTGGGTGTCAATGAACTGGAGATAGCCGGTAAGAAAGCTGGTCGGCCTGACTTCTACCGCTCCATAGACGCGAGTGAGCTCGTAGATGCGATCGCCGTCCTGGGTGTAGTTGAAGGAGGTTTGGCCCTCCGTGCGGCCGCGAAGCTCCATGCTGAGCGTCAGCCAGGAAGGCAGATCGTTCCATTGAAGAGTTTCAACCTTGCCGCGTTTTTGGGGATAGTCGGAGTAGAGGGTTTCCTGTGCGATGGCGTGGATAGAGGAAAAGGCGACGATTGCGGCGAGGGCGATTAAGGTGATTCGAGTGGCTGAGGGGGGCCGATTGCGAAACGATTTGAATCTCACTACTGGTCTCCGATAGAGCTGCTAACAAACCTTGCCGGCCATAGGATTCGCGAAGGTATCCGTGTTGTCTTCGTCGCTGAGGTCCAGGCAGGCGAAGTCCTTTTCGATGGCGACCTCGAGTACCGTACCTTCCGCTACAGGGACGGATGCGTAAATGCCGACTTGATGTTCGCCGCTCCAACTCGCGAGTTGGTCCTGAGATAAGCTCACGATGATCTGTTGTGAAGCGAACACGACATGCACCGGCTGGTTGTGTGAACCGACTCCGAGAACGTAACCAAAACTTGCTGGAGGATCGGCGGGAAAAAGCACGCTTTCCTGGATGCGTCTGCCGGCCTGCAGGGAGGCGAGTTCCGAGCGAGTGACGCGCAGGCGCAGTGAATTTCCTTTCAGTCTAAGTTTCATGAGTTGGTTTCCGGGTTATGTAGGTGGGTAAATGCGATCGATGCCGTGGTAGACGTTGAATCGTCGGTCGCGCAGAAAGCCGATGAGGGTGATATCGAATTCCTGAGCGACTTTTACGGCCAGGCTGGAGGGCGCGCCGACCGCGGCCACCATAGGGATGCCGGCCATTGCGGATTTCTGCAGCAGTTCGAAGCTGACGCGACCGGAGAGCATCAAGACCTTGTCGTACAAGGGAATGGCGTCAGCAAGAAACTGGTTGCCTAGAAGCTTGTCTACTGCGTTGTGGCGGCCGACGTCTTCGCGCGAGAGTATGAGCTTGCCCTCTGAAGTGAAAAGCGCTGCGCCGTGCAGGCCGCCGGTCGCAGCAAAGACCTGCTGGGAGTTGCGAAGTAGGCCTGGCAAAGCGTAGAGCGTTTCGGCGGAGAGGGAGAGGTCGTTGCGGCGACGGGGTGGACAGACCGAACGGAGAGCCATCAGGGAAGCTTTACCGCAGATACCGCAGCTCGATGTGGTGTAAAAATTGCGCTCCAATGTTGCTGTGCGGAATTCGATGCCGGGCTCGATTTCAACGCGAACGATGTTGCCGGGGATTGTGTGTTGCAGTGCGCTGGAAGTGGAGTTGCTGGATCCAGCGGCCTTGTCAATGTGCAGGATCTGGGTGCTGTCGGCGAGCACGCCTTCGGTAAGGAGAAATCCGGTGGCGAGCTCTTCATCGTGGCCGGGGGTGCGCATGGTGACGGTGATGGATTTCGTGCGCCGGGCATCGGAGGGGCCGAACGTGAGTTGTATTTCAAGCGGCTCTTCCACCGCTAGAAGATCGACGACTGTCTCGGGTGCCGCGCGATCTATGCGAGAAATCTTGGCCGGGGAGGCGGAACCTAGATTGGACTCGGGATAAACGTAGGGTGGCTTTTTGGCATCCATCGAGTTCGTTTCAAAAGCCGTTTGCGCCACGAGACATCCCTTCGAATCCATCTGCAAATCGGAATATTTAGAAAAATCCGATTACGAATTGAAAAACTACACCCTTTATAGGATGAGGCGAAAGGCCTAGGGAGCAGGATTCAACGCGACGGGCAATTTTTGTGGAGGTATTGAAAAAAAAGAGGAGAAATTCAAAAGTCCGCACCAGAGAAACCAGCGCAGACTTATATATGAAACACCGCATCCCGGACTCCGGTGATGCTGATTTAAGAAGTTTGCGGGTTGAGGGTTCGAATGCAAGAGACGATGAGTGAAGTACTTCCGCCGTCGATGAAGGTAGAGTGTGGCGAAACAGTTCATCTGAGGATTGATGGACGAGAGGTAGAAGCCCAACCATCGGATTTGTTACTCGAGGCAGTACTGCGGGAAAAGGATATCCCGCATGTTTGCTATCACTCCGCGCTGATGGGACCGATTCAGACCTGCGATACATGCATAGTAGAGGTGGATGGGAAGCTGGTCCGCTCCTGCGGGATGAAGGTTACACCAGGTATGGATGTGGTAACTGAGTCGAAGCGGGCTGTGGATGCACGCGCCGAGGCCTTCAACGTGATCCTGGGCAACCACATGCTCTACTGCACCGTTTGCGACAACAACAACGAAAACTGCACCGTACACAATACGGCGCTCGCGATGAAGGTGGAGCATCAGGATGAGTTTAAGCCGAAGCCGTATCCGGTGGACATGTCCAACCCGTTCTACCGTTACGATCCGAGTCAATGCATTCTGTGCGGGCGCTGCGTGCAGGCTTGCCAGACCGTGCAGGTAAACGAGACGCTGAGCATCGGATGGGAATTGGAAAGGCCGCGGGTGCTGTGGGACGGCGGGATGCAGATTGGCGGATCGAGCTGTGTCTCCTGCGGACACTGCATTACGGTTTGCCCGTGCAACGCACTGATGGAGAAGTCGATGCTGGGCGAGGCGGGTTATCTGACCTCCACACCGCAAAAGACGCTGGACAAGATGATTGACGTCATCAAGGCCATTGAGCCTGAGATGGGTTATGGCGCCGTGATGCAGGTATCGCAGGTTGAGGCGACGATGCGCGAAGAACGCATCAAGAAGACGAAGACCGTCTGTACATATTGCGGCGTGGGTTGCTCGTACGATGTGTGGACCAAGGACCGCAAGATCCTGAAGATCGAGCCACTGCACGGCGATGCCAATGCGATCTCTACCTGCGTGAAGGGCAAGTTCGGCTGGGACTATGTGAACCACAAGGATCGCCTGCGGAAGCCGCTGATCCGCGAAGGAAGCGGGTTTCGCGAAGCAGAGTGGGAGGAGGCGCTCACACTTGTCGCGCGCCGACTAGGCGAGATCAAGAAGGAGTCCGGCCCCGATTCGATCGGCGTCGTGGTCTCTTCAAAGACCACCAACGAAGAGGGCTACCTGATGCAGAAGCTGGCCCGCGCTGTGATCGGGACCAACAATGTGGACAACTGCTCACGCTACTGCCAGTCGCCAGCCACGGCAGGGTTGTTCAGGACGGTCGGTTATGGCGGTGACTCCGGATCGATTGAAGATATTGCGCAGTCGAAGCTGGTACTGATCGTCGGCAGTAATACGGCGGAGAGCCACCCGGTGCTTGCGACACGGGTGAAGCGGGCGCACAAGCTCTTTGGGCAGCGGCTGATCGTAGCCGACCCGCGCGAACATGAGATGGCGACTCGTGCCGACATCCACTTTCGGCCGAAGCCGGGATCCGATCTGGTCTGGCTCTGCGCGTTCAGCCGCTATATGTTCGATCACGGCTATGCGAAGACGGACTTCATCGCGCAGCACGTCAACAACGTGGAGGAGTATCGCAAGAGCCTGGAGCCGTTCACGATGGAGTTTGCGGCGAAGCAATGTAATGTGCCGATCGAAATTCTGACAGCAGTGGCCGAAGAGATTGCCCACGCGGAGACGATGTGCGTGCTATGGGCCATGGGGATCACTCAGCATGTGATGGGGTCGGACTCTTCGACCGCTATCAGCAATTTGCTGTTGACGACAGGGAACTATATGAGACCCGGTTGCGGCGCTTATCCGCTGCGCGGCCATAACAATGTTCAAGGCGCCAGCGATTCGGGGGCCATGCCGAACAACTTCCCAGGGTATCAATCAGTAACGAACGACGAAGTACGCAACAAGTTCGAGAAGACCTGGAGCGTCACCTTACCCGCGAAGGTCGGCCTGGATAACCACCAGATGGTGGATGGCGTATATGACGGCACGCTGCGGGCGATGTATCTGGCTGGAGAAGACATGATCTCAGCGGACTCGAATGCGAACCATGTCGCGGGGGCTTTTGAGAGGTTGGACTTCTTCGTGGTACAGGACATCTTCTTCACGGAGACGTGCCGCTATGCCGATGTCGTTCTGCCTGGGGCGCCGGCGCTTGAAAAGGATGGGACCTTCACCAGCACCGAGCGAAGGATCCAACGGCTGTATCAGGCGCTGCCGGAGTTGGGGGATGCCCGGGCCGACTGGAAGATTACGCAGGACATCGCCAACCGCATGGGCGTTAATTGGAACTACACTCATCCTTCAGAGATCATGGCCGAGATGGCCTCGCTGACTCCGCTTTATGCGGGTGCCAGCTTCGAACGGCTGGAGAACTACAACACGCTCCAGTGGCCCGTTCATCCAGACGGCGCGGATGAGCCGATTCTCTATCTGAATGGGTTCAACTTTCCGGACAAGAAAGCGCGGTTCTTTCCGCTCCAGTTTCGCGAACCGAGCGATGAGCCCTCGGTTGAGTTCGATCTGTTTCTGAATAACGGGCGGCAGTTGGAGCACTTTCATGAAGGCAATATGACGCACCGCGTTTCCGGGATTCATGAGGAGACCCCGGAGCGGTATGTCGAAGTATCGGAAGAGCTTGCGCAGGAGCGCCAGATTGAGTCGGGCCAGTGGGTAAGGCTGACCAGCCGGTACGGGTCGCTGAGGATCAAGGTATTGGTGACGGCCCGTGTTGTCGGCAAGCAGGTTTATCTTCCGTTGGCTTCGGAAGAGGGTCCGGTCAATGTCCTTACGGGGTCCTATACCGACTCGACTACGGATACTCCTGCGTACAAGGAAACTGCCGTAAAGATGCAGGTGCTTCCAGAGAGGGGAAGCAATCCGCTGAAGCCACTGAACTTCCGCTACTCCGGCAAGCCCACGCCCCAGATGGGCGTGGAGGTGGAGCGCAAGTGGAAGCGAGCGGATTACCGGCTACCTGGCTCTGTCGGACTGGTACAAATACAAGTCCACGCGACGCGCTGAGCAAGAAACAAAGGAAGGGAATTCACGATGGCGGTTGCAGTCGATTTTCGGAGGTTTGAACCTGCGGACTCCCGCGATGATTTGCTGCGGAAAGTGAAAGCGGCGCCCGCGGAACACGCGGAGGCGATCCTGGCAGCCTACGATGTGCTGGAGAAGCTGCACGAGAAAGACGTTCTAAATACGGTCAATGGCCTACTCGGCGCGAAGGATATGGTCGTGGACCGCCTGGCAGATGTAGTGAGTTCTGCGGAAATGGTTAACCTGCTGCGGTTAGCCTTGCTGGCAGGAAATCTGGTGAAGCACATCAACCCAGACGATCTACATGGCGTGCTGGAAGAAGAGGCTGGTAAGCCTCCGAGCTTCTTTCAGATCGTCCGACGAATGACTTCGAAGGATGCGCGACGCGCGCTGGGCGCCTTCGGAACGGTACTAAACATCTTTGGGGCAGCGCTGCGAAGGAAGAACGGTCCAGCTTAGAGCAGCCTAGAGTGAGCGGCGGAAGTGCCCAGGAGTGATGCCGACATAACGGCGAAAGACTGTTGTGAACTGGCTTTGGTCCTGAAAGCCGCAGCGCTGCGCGATCTCCAGGAGAGTGAACTCTTTTTGTTTCAATAACGCAGAGGCGCGCTCGATGCGCATTTGGACCATGTATTTGTGGGGTGTCATGCCCATGGATTGCCGAAAGAGTGCAATCAGGTAGTTAGGGCTGATCTCCGCCACCCGCGCAAGCTCTTCGAGCGTTATGGATTCATCTAGGTGTTGTTCAATGTAAGCCAGAACGCGCCGCTCGCGGCTGGGACCCATACCTCCTCGTATGGACGCAGTGGCGGGAATCCGATTGCTATAAGAACGGACCAGATGGGTCGCCGTCAGAGCGGCCACCGATTGCGTGAACATCGTCGAAAGATGACCGTCCAGGCTTTCGCGATGGAGAGTCTTTGCCAGTTCGACGAGTAAAGGATCACGCACCAACAAGGAAGGGATGAGGCTCACTTGTACTCTGGCAGGAGCTTCTTCCACCATATTTTGGAAAAACACCTCACTGAGGTAAAGATGGATCAAGGTCGCAGGGCGGTTGAAGTGTATGACATGAGGAATGCCTGGAGGAACAATCCAGGCCATATCGCCGTTCATCTCCCGACGTTCGATGTTGCCACGCGCGCCCTGCCATTCACCGCGCACCTGCGCAGGGCTCAGGGCAACCGTGATCTGGGTGCAGTCGTGAATGTGACGCTCCCAAATGGAGCGATGCTGCTCCGCGGTGTAGAGGCTGTAGTCGGCATAGTCCTGCGAGACGTATTCGCGCGGGGGACCCGGTTTCAAACCAACTAAAAACTGCTTGTGCCCGATCGTCTGGGACGGATTTTGTTGGGGTAAGTTTGGCATAGTAACGTACACTCGACCACTAGATAATTTTAGACCATTCCCGATTTATCGAACCGAATCTGATGTTTTAGCGCGGGACCTCGGGCTAACATAACTCCGCAGCCCCAGATCGTTGGATGGCTTCATTTCATGCTTGTACCGGCGAGACGACTTACAGCGCAGAGGTTTCGGGTCTCGTATAAAACTCTGGCGAGAGACCGCAATCGCCGACGCGCCGCTGAAGCTATTCGCGTGCGATGAGCGACACGCGCAAGAACTCGATAACCGCGCTCATTTTCTGGCTGAAAAACTACGGTGGCATGAGCGACAAACTGGCCGTCGATGCTTCCGAGTCGCCCGCCACCGCACAACAAATAGAGGTCGTGCTCGTCCAGAGTCTCGGCGGCAGGCCCGCGTCGAACTGCCCTCCTACGCTGGACGTCCCTTTCCAACGGGATAATGGCGATTGACTATAGGAGGTGAGTGATAGTCGTCACTCAGATTTTCGGTAGCTCCTTGATCTTGCCCCCGCGAAACCTATCCCATAGCTGACAATCAGCGAAGGGGAAAACGATGATGAAGGCGAGTCGGGCGCGTTATACGCTCGAGTTCAAGCAGGAGGCGGTTCGGCTTGTGGCTCGCGCCTACCCGTGTAAGGTATCGCTAGCCGGCCCTCGCCATCGGTATATTGGTTTCCTCTACGCCATTAGCCTACGAACAGACGTACCTTGATTTCAACGTTCGCAAACCATCGGCTCAGAGTGTGCCACTGAACTTTGAGCTCTCCCAGAAAGATTGAGCTTTCGCGTTCGTGCGGCAACGGTACCGCGTGCCCCACAATTTCGGCACCTATGCATTGCACGGTGTTCCCCCGACTCTGTCGCTATCTTGTCAACTTTCACAGGACGCTCTCTCTCGAAGATCCACTCATAGAGAACCGGCAGCAGTAATAGGGTCAGGAGAGTTGAGGAGAAGAGTCCACCTATCACGACGCTTGCAAGGGGTCGCTGGACCTCGGCACCTGTGGAGGTCGAGAGCGCCATAGGGATGAAACCAAAACTCGCAACACAAGCTGTCATCAGCACTGGACGGAGTCTGCGGCGTGCTCCCGCCAGCACAGCATCATAAGTTTTCTGCCCGGACTCCCGGACTTGATTGATCGAGCTGACTAGGACGACTCCGTTCAACATGGCGACTCCAAACAGAGCGATGAAACCAACAGACGCGGAGAGATTCAGGTTCATGCCTCGAAGCCAAAGTGCGGCAATGCCGCCGACAAGAGCGAATGGGCTATTATTGTCCAACCCCCGCGAAAGTAAAATCGGCCATGTTTGTGTTTCGAAACGATCTCCGGGTTGAGTTGCCGCTAGTTTGCGGGGCAATCTCAGACGCGACAAACGGCAGCGGGTGCTCGTCCCAACGCCAGAAGCGTGTCTCGTCGATCTCCTCGGCAACGTTGCAGTGGCCAAGCTTCGCTTCGGCAAAGATCCCGCGTGTCGGTAGAGAAATCAGACGCTCGATTGTGGGGACCTCCGGAGTTAGAGGTTCCTCTGCTGGCTGATCGAGCAGCGGAAACGCGATCTGGCTGCCAATCACTTCCAGAGGTACGGGTGCAACCTTCTCTATGACGCGCGTCGACGTGGGCGCTGCACCCCAAGTCTCGCCCTCGAACCGGCGGGCCCAGAGGTTATGGTTGCGCGCGAGGTCAAGGATGCGATAGTAGTGCTCGGCTTCCTCCGAAAGATGGTCCTTTAGGCGTTCGGCTAGTGCGTGGTCGTCGAGCGGCAGGGATTGCTCGAAGCTAACGGCCGGCTGCGGCGGGGGCGGCAGAATGCATGAATTACACAGTTTCGACCCACAGCAAAACGCGACTGACTCCCGTCGCCACCTATTGATAGCAGGGGCGATGTTTGCGTCATTGTGTATCTGGTTCCTGTCTTTAATATTTGTGAGCCGACGTCGTTTGAAACCCTTTCCACGAACCGACATCGCACCGAATCATCAGCCACCGCTATGATGCAGGCCTTCATCTACGACTGCCCTTCACGTTTGTGCATTCGTGTGGTTTAAGGTCATCACGGTTCACCGGCAAAGAAAGGGATACCGAATCAGGACTCGACTACTTCGGCGCCAGGTACTTTGCCAGCACGTCCGGTAGGTTCATGTCCCCTGACTGGTGTCGTTTTTCCTTTACTAGTAGAAAAGCGCCCTTTTGCCGACGATTATTACCCTTAACTCGTAGAAATCCTGATCCGTAACTAGTAGAAAAAGGGCTCAAACTAGTAGAACCCACGCGTCGATCAGGTCGGCTCTCTAG
>NZ_JQKI01000067.1 GCF_000745965.1 Edaphobacter aggregans DSM 19364
TCGAACCTGCGGTCAGAGGTGGGCCACCAGCCCACGAACGAGACCCTTGGTGATGACTGACATCTTACTTCCCACGTCTCAGAAGCGAGACGTGGAGCACCCGGGCGCTTTCGCGCGATTGTCCCACCTTAGCGACGATAAAGCCGTCGCGAAGATGGGGCACCCGATTGTGGTGGTGTGCTTAGATGTGGGCCACCCGTCCCACTCGACTATTTCAGATGTGGGCCACCAGTCTTCCGTCTACTTCCTGAGCGCGTTTCGGATGAACAAACCTCCTACTCCGAAGAGTATGGCTGCAAACGTACCCATGAACCAGTTTCCTTGTTCGACAGCCATAGAAGTGAACACTAACGCCACCATCAGATACGCAAACGCCAAGACCACCACTCCAATCCGCTGAACCATTGGAGCATCACGCGCCCCCTTCCACAGGAGTTCGTCAACGGAACGGCCACCTCGGAGAACATCAGGCCAAATCGTATTTCTCTGGCTCGCTTTGACCGATTCTATGTATGAGTCAAGTTCTTTCTTGCTGCCTTTATTTTTATTCATCACGTGTTCCCGACATTCCGCTTATCTGTGTTCCGCAATTGCCTCGGCCTGTTTGGACATCTTGGCGGTGCGTTCGAGTTTGTCCCAGTTGAAGGGTTTGCCGTCGATGGCTCGCTTGATGGTCTTGAAGAGGACGATGGAGAAGACCTGGCGGTAGGTGAAGCGCTGGATCCAGATGTGGCCGAGGAGCCAGGCGTCGCCTTTGCTGGCGGGGTGTTTGCGCTCGAGCGCGAAGGCGAGGGCCGAGGTGAGGAAGTCGATGATGAGGAAGGCGGCGAAGAAGAGGAGCAGCTTGTGGAAGCTGTCGGCTGAGGCGGACTCGGGGTGGAAGTGTTTGTCGATGAAGTAGTGGAGGACGCTCGCGAAGAACATCAGGTCGATGAGCGGGGAGAGGAGCGGCAGCAGGATCTGGAAGATGAGGATGTTGGGCAGGGCGAAGAGGCCCATGGCGCGGTGCTTCCGGACGGCTCCGCGATGTTTGAAGATGGCCTGCAGGATTCCGAAGGACCAGCGGAAGCGCTGGCGCATGAGGCCGTCCATGTTGACGGGGGCCTCGGTGAAGGCGAGGGCCTGGTCCTCGTAGATGACGGAGTAGCCCTGCTCGAGGATGTTCATGGTGAGGTCGGCGTCCTCGGCGACGGTGTCGGGGTGGTAGCCGCCGCCGGCGTGGACGGCTGAGGTGCGCCAGGCTCCGATGGCTCCGGGGACGACCATGACGACGTCGAAGAGGTCGAGTGCCCGGCGCTCGAAGTTCTGGCTGGTGATGTACTCGAGGGCCTGCCAGCGGGTCCAGAGGTTGACGCGGTTGCCGACCTTGGCGTTTCCGGCGACGGCTCCGATCTTCGGGTTGGCGAAGTGGGGGACGAGGCGGGAGATGGCGTCGTGCGCGATGACTCCGTCGGCGTCGATGCCGATGTAGATCTCCTCGTCGGTCTGGCTGAGGGCGAAGTTGAGGGCCTCGGCCTTGCCGCCGTTGGGTTTGGAGAGGAGCGTGAGGCGGCTGGAGGCGATCTCGGCGGGGTAGGTGTCGCGGACGACGCGCGAGGTGTTGTCGGTGGAGCCGTCGTCGATGACGATGATGCGGAGGTTCTTGTAGTTCGACATCATCACGGAGCGGATGGTGCGGGCGATGACCTTCTCCTCGTTATAGGCGGGGATGAGGACGGCGACGCGCGGGTTGTAGTCGGCGGGGGCGAAGTTTTTGCGCGTGCGCAGGCGGTCGATGATGGCGAAGATACCGATGAGGAGGAGGCGGCCGCTCATCAGGATGTCGCCGATGAAGAAGAGGCTGACGACGAAGTTGTTGAAGAAGCCGAAGAGGAAGAAGGCGACGGAGTCGGCGCGCGCCTGCCAGCGCTGCTTGGGGGTGAGAGGAGGCATGACCTCGGCGCGGGTCTTGCCGACGAGTTCGCAGACGGGGACGATCTCGTAGCCGTGGCTGCGGAGGTTTTGGATGAGGACGGGAAGGGCGGCGATGGTGGCGGAGCGGTCGCCTCCGCCGTCGTGGAGGAGGATGATGGAGCCGCGGGTCCACGGCTTCTTGTCCATCTGGCCGATCTGGGCGAAGACGCCGTCGGCGATCTCCTGCGGGGTCTTGCGGGGGTTCTCGTCCCAGTCGTTGGTGTCGATCTTGTTCCCGATGATGACGTAGCCGAGGCCCTGGATGCGGTCGATGGGGGCGGCCTGGTCGTTGGTGTCGGGCTCCTGGTCGATGGAGTAGGGCGGGCGGAAGTAGAGGGGCTGGACGCCGAGCTTGGCGGCGAAGAGGCGCTCGGTGAGGTTGAGCTGGAGGTCGAGCTGGCCGGTGGAGATCTCGGAGACGTCGGGGTGGGTGAAGGTGTGGTTGCCGATCTCGTGGCCTTCACGGTAGGCGCGCTGCATCACGCCGACGTACTTCTCGGCCTCCTCGCCGATCATGAAGAAGGTACCCTTGACGTTGTACTTTTTGAGGATGTCGAGGATCTTCGGGGTCCAGTCGGCGTCGGGGCCGTCGTCGAAGGAGAGCGCGACCTTTTTGGGCTGGTAGCCATACTGGGTGACGGTGTAGGAGAGAGGGAAGGACTCCATGGACTCCTGCAGGACCATGCGGTAGTGCGGAGGGACGGACTTGTCGTCGTCCATGGTGAGGTCGCGCGAGCCGGCCTGGGGCTTGCGGGTGATGCGGAGGATGTCGCCCTCGCCCTCGGTATCGACGTCGTAGCCGGGCTCGACGTGGGCGAGGTCTCGGGCGGGGTCGGCGCGCAGGGGAGTGTCCCAGATCTTCCACAGGGAGTTGTCCTCCTGGCCGAGACGCCAGAGGGCGTAGGTCTGGATGCCGAGCTCGCGGGCGGCGCGCATCTGGTTGAGGACGGTGACGGCGTCGAGGAACCAGACGTAGTGACGGACGTGCGCGTCCACGTCGTCGTAGGCGAAGTGGACGTTGAGGGAGTCGTCGTCGAGGTCGATCTGCGAGCCGGAGTCGTAGGCCTCCTGCCAGGCCTCCTGGGTGGAGAGCGGAATGGAGGAGAGGACCTTTTGCGGCGGCGGCTTGTGGCCCTTCTTCGCGGGCGGAGGAAGCGCGGTGGTCCAGTCGTAGCCGTAGCTTCCGATGGCGCAGATGACCTTCTCTTTGGGGACGACCTTGAGGACGGCCTTGAGGTTGTCGACGAACCAGTCCTGCGAGGCGATGGGGCCGGGACCGGAGTCGGTCTCGTGCTCGTCGTAGTTCATCAGCAGCAGACCGTCGGAGTGGTCGGCGTAGGACTTCAGGTCCCACTCGCTGTCGCCCACGGGCACATTGACGTAGAGGCGCAGGCCGCGGGGGTGGAAGTCGTTGTAGAGGGCGGCGACGAGGGCCTGGTAGCCGGGCTGCGCACTGGCGGGGATGGCTTCGATGTCGAGCGAGAGGCCGCGGTAGCTGGGGTTGGCGGCGAGGAAGCGGTCAACCTGCTGGAGGAAGTTGGCGCGGGCGGCGTCGTTCGAGAGGAAGTCAGCGATCTGGGGGAGGAAGAGGCCCTTGACGGGGTCGTAGTTGTTGACCAGGGGGAAGACGTCGAGGTTGACGTGATTGGCGGCGATGGTGGCGGCGATCTTGCCGTCGCGGTCGACGGGGTGGGCTCCATCGTCGTCGACGACGCGGTAGGGGCGGTTGTCGATGGTGTAGCCGGTGAGGTTGCCCTCGGGGGAGACGACGTGGAGCCACTCGGGGAAGAGGAGGTCGATCTGCGAGATGTGCTGCCGGAAGGAGGAGTAGCTGGCGGGATCGTCCTCGACGTAGTAGGCGGCGCGCAGGCCCTCGCCGGAGTTCAGGGGGACGTCGGAGGGGTTGATGTCGGTCTTGCGGTGTGCGGAGCGGTGGAGCTTCAGGTTCTTCTGCTGGGCCAGAGTGCGGTAGTTGCGCTTCTGCGAGGCGAGCATGAGCTCGGGCAGGGGCCGCATGCGGATGAGGCCGATGAGGAAGATGGTTCCGATGACGAGGCCGCAGAGGGCGAGGATGTCAAAGACGACCCTTAGTCGCTTCCAACGCTTCCGTTGTGGGTCGTAGAAGATGGGTTTGCTCATCGGAGAAGAGACGCATCGGCTGGCGCAAGAAGTGACACACCGCGGGCTAGGACCAATGCTCTAGAACTCATCCTATGCAGGTGTGTGGGGCGAGTCAACGAAGACACTGGCGAAGGGCATCGCCCCAAGTATGATGCATTTGCATGCAATGGGAAGGACGGAAGGCGGGAGTGCGGATTGCGGCGGCGCTTGCGGCGGGGCTGGCGCTGCGGCTGTTCTTCGTGGTGCACGCTCCGCGCATCGCCGGGGACACGCTGGTCTACGGCGACATTGCGAAGAACTGGATGCAGCATGGGGTGTACGGCTTTGCGCAGACTCCGCACGGGCCGGCGCCGACGTTGATCCGGCTGCCGGGATATCCTCTGTTTCTTGCGCTGTGGTTTGCGGTCTTCGGGGCGGACCACTACACGGCGGTGATGGTCGTGCAATGTGTGGTCGACCTGGCGACGTGTCTGCTGGTCGCGGACCTTGCGCGGAGATTGTTTGGCAGGCGTGCGGGGCTGGCGGTGTTGTGGCTGGCGGCGCTGTGTCCGTTTACGGCGAACTACGTTGCGGCCCCGCTGACCGAGACGCTGAGCCTGCTGTGCATCGCGGTGGCGTTCTACGGGATGGAGCGCTGGAGAGCAGCGGGGCTGGGTTGGAACGGCTGGCTGTGGGGGATCGCCGGGGCGCTGGCGTATGCCGTGTTGCTGCGGCCGGAGCAGGGACTGCTGGCGGCTGCGGTGATTCCGGCGATGCTGTGGATGGTGTGGCGCGATCGGCGCGAGGTGTTGCGGGCGGGCGTACCGGTGCTGGTGGCGGCGGTGTGCGTGGTTCTTCCGCTGGTGCCGTGGACGGTGCGGAACTGGAGGACGTTTCACGTCTTCGAGCCGCTGGCTCCGCGGTATGCGACCGATCCGGCGGAGGAGGTTCCACTCGGATTTCAGCGCTGGTTTCGCAGCTGGGGGATCGAGTTTGCCTCGACCGAGGAGGTGTACTGGAACTGGGACTCGGCGCCAATCGATATCGCCGATGTTCCGACGCGCGCCTTCGACACGGAGGAGCAGTACGGCCGGGCGGCGGCGCTGCTGAGTGAGTACAACAAGGACACGAAGGCGACTCCGGTGCTTGATGCTGGCTTTGAGTCGCTTGCACGGGAGCGGATCGCCAACGACCCGATGCGGTACTACGTTGCTCTGCCGGCGGCGAGGCTGCTGGACATGGCTCTGCGTCCGCGGACCGAGATGATGGAGATCGACCTGGAGTGGTGGAGGTGGAGCAGGCATCCGGGGCAGACGGCCTTTGCCGGCGCGTACGCACTGGTGAATCTTGCGTACCTGGTGCTGGGCGGGCTTGGGATGTGGCGATGGAGGCGCAGCGGATGGGACGCTCCGCTGGCGTGGTCGATGATCGCGTTCGTCGTGCTGCGCTGCGCGATGCTGCTGACGCTGGATAACGCAGAGCCGAGGTATACGCTGGAGTTCTTTCCGGTGCTGCTGGTGTGGTCGGGTGCGGTCTTTGTTTGCAGGGGCTCGGGTGTCAGCGGGGTGGCCAGGTCGGGTCGCTGTCGGGGATGATGATCTCGCGGCGGCCGAAGAGGCGGGAGTCGAGTGAGATGGCTCCTGGACCGAGCAGTGCGATGGAGAGAGCGACGACGATGGTCTGGGCCAGCGCGGCGTCGGAGGGGTGGCAGGAAACCGACGAGGGCGCGAAGGCGAATCCGAGATTGCAGGCGATGACGACGGTGCTCGCCAGAGGAGTGAGGAGGCCGGCGAAGAGGAGAACGCCGGCGAGCATGCCGAGGAGGGAGAAGGCCCAGCTCGGCGACGTGGAGCCGCCGTTGGACGAGAGACAGGTCACGGACTGATAGAGAACTGCGGAGCCTGCGGCAGATCGCAGCAGCAGCAGTCCCAGTCCGGGCCATCCGTTCGGGAACGTGGAGAACAGGCGCTGCATAATGTGTCCTCCCTCAGGCGTCCACCGGAGTGTGCCTGAGGAAAACATTAGTGAAAATAGCGTTAAAGCGAGTCACGGAAAGTTGGAATCTTTGGGTACCTCGTTGGAGGTAGGGAGGTTTTTCAACCGCGTAGCTTAGTGCGCCGTGCGCTGACGGAGGCGGTTCCAGAGGTGGCTGAGCCGGAGGCGGAGACTGCTGCCGGGGTTCTGGTAGGCGACGTGGCCGGGGACGGTGAGCTCGACCTCGGTGCCGGCCTCGGCGCGGCTGAAGACCTTGAGGGTGGCTTCGATGTGGCTGGCGCGCTCGCGCATTCCGATGAGGCCCCAGTGGCCCTCGCGGCCGGAGCGGAGGACCTCGGGGTCGATGCCGATGCCATCGTCGCGGACGAGCAGGTGGAGATGGCCGGGAGTGTACTCGATCTCGGCCTCGATGGCGGTGGCACGGGCGTGGAGGAAGGCGTTGACGATGGCCTCGCGGCCGATGCGGCTGGCCTCGTCGCGAATGACGGGGTGGAGCGAGCGCGAGTGTCCCTGGACGATGACGCGGAAGGCGGCAGGGTTGGGGGAGAGGTCGTTGGGGACGCGGGAGAGCGCCTGTTCGAGGGTGAGGGAGCTGCTCTCGGAGCGCAGGCCGCGCAGGGTGTTGCGGCCCTCCTGGTTGACATGCTGCATCAGCTTGAGGACGCGGTCGAGCGAGGCGCGCGCGGGGGAGTCAGGTGGGAGCTGCTCGGCGGCGACGTGGAGCTGCATGGAGGCGCTGAGGAAGCCCTGCAGCAGCGTGTCGTGCAGCTCCTGGGCGATGCGTGTGCGCTCGGCGAGGCGCTCCTCGAAGCGCAGCTTGAGCCGCTCGGCTATTTGGAGCATGCGCCAGCGGAAGATGAGGATGGTGAGGATGCCGAGGGCAGCGACGAGCGAGAGCTGGAACCACCAGGTCTGCCAGAGGGCTGGCGCGATGTGGAAGCTGTAGGTGGCCTCCTGTTGGCCCCACTGGCCGTCGCTGTTGGAGGAGAGGACTCGGAAGCGGTAATTGCCGGGAGCGAGGTTGGTGTAGACGGCCTGGCGGTGGGAGACGGGCTTGCTCCAGTCGCGATCGAAGCTGTCGAGGCGATAGCGGTAGCGGATGCGTCCGGGCACGCCGAGCGAGAGGCCGGCGTAGTCGAAGATGAGGCGCTGGGTGGAGGCGGGAAGGCGCGCGGAGGAGTCGAGTGGGACTGGGTTGCTGTCGGCGGTGATGGATTCGATGTGGGTGAGGGCGGGAGCGGAGGCTGCGAAGGCGCGCGCGGGGTCGATGGAGGCCAGGCCCTGGTTGAGTGAGAACCAGATGCGGCCGCGGGCGTCGGCGATGACGGAGCGGTCGCGACGGACGGTCTCGGTGCCGGGCAGGCCGTCGGCTGAGCTGTACTCGCGGAGATGGAGCGGGGACGGGGGAGCGGCGAGGAGCGCTGCCGTGTCGACGCTGAGGAGGCGCGTGGAGGTGGCGATCCAGAGCGAGCCGTGCTGATCCTCCGCGATGCCGAAGATGGGGTCGCGCAGCCCGGCGGGGAGATTCGCTATGGGCTGGATGCGGCCGGAGCGAAGAACGGCGAGGCCGGAGGAGGTGCCGATCCAGAGCACGCCGGAGGAGCCGGCGAGCAGGGAGATGATGTCGCTGGAGGGCAGGCCGTCGGCGCCGGTGAAGGTGCGCCACTGCGGGGCGCCGGAGGCTGAGCCTGCGTGCGTGAGACGGGCGAGTCCCTGCGGAGTTCCGAACCAGGTGGCGTCTGCGGTGTTCTCGATGGCGGTGACGGAGTTGGAGGGGAAGCCGTTGGCGGTGGTGAAGGTGGTGAACCTGCCATAGCGCAGCAGGCTGAAGCCGCCGTTGAGCGTGGCGGCCCACACGGAGCCGTCGGAGTTGCGGCGGACGGCGTAGATTCTGCTCTGGGGCAGGCCGTCGAGGTGGGTATAGGTGCGCGCTCCGGTGACAGAGCCGTTCTCGAGGCTCAGGTGGGTGAGACCGTCGCGCTGGCGACCGAGCCACAGGTCGTTGGGGCCGCCGTCGATGGAGTAGACGACATCGCGGTCGAGCCCGGCGGCGGTGATGCGCGTGACCTTGCCGCGGAGCATCGAGTAGAGGCCGCCGGTCGAAGGAGCGATCCAGGCGCGACCATCCGGGGCGACATAGATGGGGCCGCCGCCGGGGGAGGGATCGCTGGTTCCGAGGCTGTAGGCGACGAAGGCGCTATCGCGGAGCAACTGGATGCCCTGTGGCGAGCCGACCCAGAGGCTGCCCTCGCGGTCCTCGAAGATGGCGGTGACGGAGGCGGTGAGGGGATCGCGTGAAGCGACGCCCCCGGGATCGAGACGGAAGAGGCCGCGCGGCGTGCCGATCCACAGGTTGTCGTCGCGGTCGCGGAGGAGCGCTAGGATCTGGACCTTCTCCAGGTCGGCAGGGATTCCATCGGTGGTCGTCTTGGAGCCGTTCCAGAGCGCGAGGCCGTTGTCGGTGCCGATCCAAAGGCGGCCGTTTCCGGCGGGGACGATCGCGTTGACCTTCTTGTCGGGGAGGGTGCCCGGGGCGGGAACGATGCCGTGTTCGTCGAGCCAATAAAGGCCCTCATCGCGGGTGCCGATCCAGACGCGTCCGTCGGGCGTCTCGGCGATGGAGATGGCCAGCGAGGTCGAGGGAGCGGCGCGCAGGAGCTGGTGGAGCTGTCCGCTTCTGAAGCGCAGCTTGCCGTGAATGAGGGCTGAGATGAGCAGATCGCCGTTCTGAGCGCGATTCATGGCGATGACGCCGGACTCCTTCTCGTCGCGCGTGGCGAAGTAGTCCTCGAACTGGCCGTTGCGATAGCGCAGAAGCTCTGGGCGCTCCTGCCGCACCCAGAGCGAGCCCTCGTTGTCGGTTTGGAGATCGAGCACGTGCAGCGAGGAGGAGATGGAGGAGTCGAGCTGGCGTGCGTCGACGAAGGTGAGCCCGTCGAAGCGGAAGAGGCCGCGGTCGGTGCCGATCCAGAGATAGCCGTCGGGGGTCTGGGCGACTCCGTTGACCTGGCCGCCGGGGAAGCCGTTGAGCATGTTCCAGGTGGTGCGGGGGTACTGCGAGAGAGACCGGCCGGGATCGAGCGCGCGAGCGGTTGCAGTCAGGACACAAGACAGTGCGAGTGCGATTGCAAGTCGCGAGGCGAGGCAAAAGCGGCGATCAGGGCAGGTACTGGAACTTCTCAAGGACGATCTCTGCCTCGTGCTGAAGAGGAACCTTGGAGTAGTGGAATCCGCAGAGGTGCATGCGGACGCGTTCGTTGCCGGGCGTGGGCACGCCGGAGGTGAAGAGGTGGCTGGCGATCGTGCGGGCCTCGCGCGCGACCCTGCCGACGGAGACGGCCTGAAAGAAGAGCTTGCCGGGCTCCCAGCGGAAGGAGGCGGTGATGGGCCCGGCAGGCGCCTCGAAGCGCGAGACGTTGGCGGGAACGTAGTAGGGCTGGACGACGAACTGTCCGTTCTTGCTGGCGGGGTCGCCCCAGCGGCTGAACTCGATGGTCACCTCGCGACGCGATGGCTCGCCGGCGGCGGACTCGTCCCAGGTGAAGAGGCTCAGGGCGAGGGCCGGCTCCATGGGCGATACATCCTGAAGGGTAAACTGATAGGTTCCGTAGCCGAAGCTGCGGGTCTGGATGACCTCTGAGCAGAGCCACTGCTTCGGAGTTCCGGAGACGCGCAGATGAAGGAAGCCGTTCTGGTCGGTCCAGGCGTTTGCCGGATCGTAGGTGTTGGGCGAGCCATTGCGATCGCCTGCGATGCGGCGGGCTTCCCAGTCGTAGCCGCTAAAGTGGACGGTGCGGGCTTCGAGCGGCGGTAGGGGCTGGCTCGTGGCCGTTGCTACGGCGATGACGGAGCCGCCGGGTGAGGGAAGGGAATCCAGAGTGGTGGCGGGATGGTACTCGGGGCCGACCAGAAGCGCAGCGTACTCGGTGCCGAGATGAGTGGAGTTCTGCCAGGAGCCGTCGGGTTCGACAGGGGTGAATGGCTGATCGGTGAGCGGCTGCACCCACCATGATCCGGCGTGGGCGTAGAGGACGATCCTCTGACCGGGAAGCACACCGTGTACGCGCCCCCGGACGTAAGCGACCCGGTCGGGTCCGCCGGGAGACGTGGGAGGGATCTGGGTGAATTCGATGACAGCCTTGTCGCCCCGGGAGTTCGATCTGCAGCCTGCGGCTGCAAGGGTGAGACTTGCCAACAGCAAGATGGCTTCCCTTGTATGGCAACGGTGTCTCATATTGTTCTGATTGTAGAAGAGAGGAGAAGCGGGTCGCAGAGAAGCATGGTGACGGCTCAGGATGAGGGAAAGGCGTCGTGCATCAGGCGGCGGGCGAAGTCGAGCTCCTCCGGGCTGATGGTGTGGGGGCGGCCGGGATAGCGGCGCACGGTGACCGAGGCTCCCATGGCGGTGAAGATAGCCGCAGACTGCTGAACGCGCTCGAAGGGAACGTGGGGATCGGGGTCGCCGGAGCCGAAGAAGGCGGGTGTTCCGGCGAGCGAGCCGGCGTGGGTGAGGTCCATGCCGGGCGGGCCGATGAGGCCGCCGGTGAGGGCGATCAATCCGGCGTAGCGGCGAGGATGCGAGGCGACGAATTCACTGGCGAGGCAGGCGCCCTGCGAGAAGCCGCCGAGGAGGATGCGTGCGGCGGCGATTCCTGCGGCGATGGCCTCCTCCACGGTGGCCTCGACCTTGCGCAGCGCGGAGTCGAGCCAGGGCTGGTTCTGCGCGATGGGCGCGAGGAAGGAGTTCGGGTACCAGGTATGGCCTGCCGCCTGAGGAGCGAGGTACGTGAGCCTCGGGCGATAGAGCGGCTGCGCGAGCGAGAGGATGTCCTCGGCGGAGCCGCCACGGCCGTGCAGCAGGATGACTACGCCTTCGGCGCTGCTGAGCGGCGCGCCGAAGTGGCGGACAGGCTGGTCGCGGTGCGGGTCGGTCGCGATGCTTCCGGTTGCAGCGGTCATTATGCGAGCACCTTGGCCTTGTGCAGCTCGATGCGAGGAAGGCGCTGCTCGATGACGGTGCGTTGCTGCTCGAGCCACGGTGGAATGCGCAGGGCCTCGCCGAGCGACTCGATGGGCTCGTCGAGCGCGAAGCCCGGAGGATCGGTGGCGAGCTCGAAGAGGACGCCGCCGGGCTCGCGGAAGTAGATGGAGTGGAAGTAGGTGCGATCGAGTACGGGGGTGACGTGGAGGTGCTTGTCGAGGATCTCGCGCCACTCGAGCTGCGAGGCGTCGTCGGCGGCCCGGAAGGCGATGTGATGGACGGTTCCTGCGCCCATGCGTCCGTGACGGCCCTCGGGGTTCAACAGAAGGTCGATGTGGTTGCCGAGCGCCGTGCCTTCGGCGGAGAAGCGCAGTCGGTTGCCCTCTTCGGCGCGTTTCGTGAAGCCCATGGTGTTGAGGATGGCTTCGGTCTCCTCGGATTTTTTGAGGAAGAGCGTGACGCCGAAGAAGCCTCGCAGCGCGTGCTCGGGAGGAACGGGGGAGAAGCGCGCCGGGTTTGCGGGCGCGGCGCCGGCGTGGCCGACGATCTCGATCTTCATGCCGTCGGGATCGGGGAAGGTGAGTACGGTCTCTTCAAAGCGAGTGCTGCGCTCGACGGGAAGATTGAAGCCGAGCAGGCGCTGCTCCCAAAAGTCGATGGAGGAGAGCGGAGCGCTGAAGGCAGTGAGGGTGACCTCGCCGACACCGGGGGTCCCGCGCATGGCGTTCGGCCACGGAAAGAAGGTGAGGATGGTGCCGGGAGTTCCTGCGTCGTCGCCGAAGTAGAAGTGATAGCTGCCGGGGTCGTCGAAGTTGACGGTGCGCTTGACGAGGCGCAGGCCGAGGACCTCGGTGTAGAAGTCGAGGTTGGTCTGCGGGTCTGAGGCGATGGCGGTGACGTGGTGGAGTCCAACGATGGGTTTTGGCATAACAGCCCTTTCCTGGGGAAGGCTCTATGAAGATTATCTCTTACACCCATTGCGCAGCATTCAGAATAGCTAAGAGAGCGGCTTCATGTCTTCAAAGACAGTCGGGATGAGTTCAGAGACGGTGGGGTGGATGTGCATGGCGTGCGTGATGGTTGTGTAGGGAGCGCGGGCGTACATCGTGTCGAGGATGCAGTGAATGGCCTCGTCGCCGCTGGTTCCGAGAATGGAGGCGCCGAGGATCTGCTTCGTTTCGGCGTTGACCAGCACCTTCATGAATCCGTCGGTCTCGCCCTTTTCGGTTGCCCGGGCGACCTTGGTCATGGGGCGTGTTCCGATGAGCGCCGGTTTACCGGACGCGCGAACCTCGCGCTCGTTGAGGCCGACGCGTGCCAGCGGTGGATCCATGTAGAGCGCGTAGCAGGGGATGCGGTCGGTGACGCGGCGGGTCTCGTAGTCGAGCAGGTTGGCGGCGACGATCTCGAAGTCGTTGTAGGCGGTGTGGGTGAAGGCCCCCTTGCCGTTGCAGTCGCCCAATGCCCAGATGCCGGGCGCGGTGGTGCGGAGCTGGTCGTCGACCTGAATGTAACCGTGCTTGTCGATGGCGACGCAGGCCTTGTCGAGGCCGAGATCGTCGGTGTTGGGGCGGCGGCCGACGGCGAGCAGCACGTGCGATCCGAGCGAGGGCGAGGCGTCGTGAGCGCAGTTGACGTGCACGACGATCTTCTGACCTTTCTTAGCAAGCGTGATGCACTCGGCGTTGAGGCGGATGCGAATGCCTTCCTTCTCGAGGATCTCCTTCACCGATGCGGAGACATCTTCGTCTTCACGCTGCACCAGTCGCGGGCCCATCTCGACGATGGTGACCTCGCTGCCGAAGCGCCGGAAGGCCTGCGCGAACTCGATGCCGACGTAGCTTCCACCGACGACGATGAGGTGGCGCGGAAGCTCGTCGAGATCGAGCAGCGAGACGTTCGTCAGAAAAGGGACCTCGTGAACGCCGGGCATCTCCGGCACTTTGGCGCGGCCGCCGACGTTGAGGAAGATCTCAGGCGCGGTGATGAGGTCTTCACCGATGCGCATCTCGGTGGGCGACTCAAAGCGCGCGTGGCCGGTGAAGACGGCACAGTTCTCCATGCCGCGCAGCCAGGTCTCGATGTTGTTGCGTGACTTCATCAGGACGGCGTCCTTGCGCGCCTTCAGGGCCTTCATGTCGGCGGTGACGGGGCCGGCGACGTTGATCCCGTAGGCCTGCGCGGTGCGCGCCTTGTGCGCGACGTAGGCGCTGGCGACGAGCGTCTTGGTGGGCGTGCAGCCGGTGTTGACGCAGGTTCCGCCGAAGAGCTTGCGCTCGACGATGGCGACCTTGCGCCCCGCGGCGGCGAGTCGTCCGGCGAGTGATGGCCCGGCCTGGCCGGCCCCCACGACAATGGCATCGAAGCATGTCGGCGTCATAGATGGGAGACTATCAGCAGTCCACCGAAACCAGGTAGACCGCTTGATGCTAGAGAGCGGATGGCGAGGATAACAAACTCTGTCGGTAGGGAAATTAAATACCTCTTTCGAGTAGCGTGGCAGGAATGGTTGCGGCTAGCCTTGAAGGTTGAGAGAGTTTTGATGGAGGCAGCAGATGCAGATCAGCTTCAAGGACAAGGTCGTGCTGGTGGCCGGGGGAACGGGTGGCCTGGGGCATGCGGTGAGCCTGGCGTTTTTGAGCGAAGGCGCTAAGGTTATCGTGACCTACCGGAACGAGAAGGGACTTGCTTCACTGAAGAGCGCGGCAGGAGCGCAGGCCTCGGCGATCGACGCAGTCGAGACGGACGTGACTGAGGAGGCCGGCGGCACAAGGCTGATCGAAGGCATCCTGGCGAAGCATGGCCGGCTGGATGTGCTGGTGAACACAGTGGGCGGCTACGCAGGCGGCGTGAACCTGTGTGAGACGGATGCGAAGACCTTCGACCGCATGCTGGATCTGAACCTTCGCTCGGGATTCGTGCTGGCACGCGCGGCGGTGCCGGCGATGCTGAAGCAGGGAAGCGGCGCGGTGGTGAACGTCGCGGCGAAGGCCGCGGTGGATCATGGCGCGGGAGCCTCGGCCTATGCGGCGTCGAAGGCGGCGGCGGTGGCGATGATGGACTCCCTCGCCGCCGATGTGAAGGGAACTGGCGTGCGTGTGAACTCCGTGCTGCCCAGCATCATTGACACACCAGTGAATCGCCAGGCGATGCCGGACGCGAACTTCGCCGTGTGGCCCAAGCCGGAGGAGATCGCGCGCGTGATCCTCTTTCTCGCGAGCGACGCGGCGCAGGTCATTAACGGCGCTCAAATCCCTGTCTACGGCAAGAGCTGATTTCGCTTGCTGAGGCTTTCTCGAAAGTGGTATCCGCAGAAAAGCCTTCCAGTAATGCGCACGGCTGCGGCACAGGGCTATGATCGGCGGTGGCTGTGACCTGCTTGTGCAGAATGACTGCCCGGCAATCTTTCGACATCGAGATCAACCAACAATTTCAGGAGAATAACGAAAGACGGCGTCGAGATCTTCTACAAGGACTGGGGTTCAGGCCAGCCGATTGTGTTCAGCCATGGATGGCCGCTGTCGTCCGATGATTGGGACAATCAGATGCTCTTCTTCCTCAAGCAGGGCTATCGTGTGATCGCCCACGACCGCCGCGGCCATGGACGCTCCAGCCAGACCGCCGACGGCCACGATATGGACCACTACGCCGATGACCTGGCAGCGCTGACGGCTCATCTCGACCTGAAGAACGCGATCCACGTCGGCCACTCGACCGGCGGCGGCGAGGTGGCCCACTATCTGGCGCGGCATGGAGAGAGCCGAGTCTCGAAGGCAGCGCTGATCAGTGCGGTGCCGCCGCTGATGGTGAAGACCGAGGCCAACCCGCTCGGCCTGCCCAAGTCGGTGTTCGATGATCTGCAGGCACAACTCGCCGCCAATCGTTCGGAGTTCTACCGCAACCTCGCATCGGGACCCTTCTATGGCTTCAACCGTCCGGGCGTGAAGTCCTCGGAGGCCGTCATCCAGAACTGTGGCGCCAGGGCATGACGGGCGGCGCGAAGGCGCACTACGATGGCATCGTCGCCTTCTCCCAGACGGACTTCACGGAAGATCTCAAGAAGATCACTGTTCCTGTGCTGGTGATGCATAGCGAAGACGACCAGATCGTCCCCTACGTCGCCGCCGGGCCGCACTCCGCGAAGCTGTTGAAGAACGGGACCCTGATCACCTACAAGGACTTCCCACACGGCATGCCCACGGCGCAGGCGGAGACGATCAACGCCGACCTGCTGACCTTCCTCAAACAGTAAAGCGCCAGCGGAGGCGGGTGCGGGCGTCTTGCCTGGCCCGTCTCTCTGCCTAGAAGTGAAAGACCGGCCCGCCCTGCCAGACCCACGTGGTGTGGTTGGTGAAGTTCTCCTTCGACAGGAAGGAGATGTAGGGTGGCGTGCCTATGCCATCGGGATCCCGAACGGGTGTGCGATAGCGAACGATGGTGGCTCCGAATGATGAGCGCACGGCGAACTTGCGATTGATCTTGTAGTCGTTCGCCAGCATCAGAGAGGCCGCCGTGTGCGTGATGCTGAACGCCGTAGGCCCCTGATAGCTGTCTTTGAGCGTATTGACGTGCGCGGGAATGTGTACCTGATCGACGACGAACCCCGGGCGGATCGCGAGCGAGAAGGTATTGTGCGGGCGATCGCGCACCAGTCGCACTCCAAAGCCTGCGATCACCGTCTTGCCCATCGCATCCGGTGCGCCCGAGGCCTCGCTCATCGCGAGCTTCTTCGGTGTCATCAGGCCGTCCTGCTTGTCCAGCGAGACGCTCGCGCTGATCCAGCGGGTGATGGCGTAGTCGACTTCGAAGCCTGCGCCGTGGTTGGCGATGCAGATCCCGCACGGCGAGTTCAGCGAACCCAGCGGCATGGCGCGATAGTGCGCAGCGAATGAAAGTCTCCGCAGCGGCGCCGGTATCTCGTCGTCGCCGGGCAGCATGTGAACTCCAAAGCCGCTGCGTCGCTGTGGCGCGAGGTCGTACTTTTCCGGCAGGCCATGCTGAAAGTCGCGGTACCACGGCGTCTTGAAGCGCAACGCATTGGCGAACGTGCGGCTTGGATTGAGCGCGCCGCGCAGGATCAGGGGAAACGCCGCCGAGCGCCGATCGCCCTGGATGCGGCCGGTGATGTAGCGATCGATCGTATCCTCTGCCATCAGCCACAGCATGCCCACCGTCGGTGTGATGATGAAGTCCACCCAGCCTGTGTTGTTGGTGGACTTCATCGTTTTCGCATTCCAACGCGCGCAGGGCCGATGGCAGTTGATGGGATAGGTCCAGCCGCCCTCATTGCCGATGCCGGCCTCGCCGAAGGGACTGAGCTCGGACTGTACGCTGAAGGCCGTTGACCACAGGAAGCCCTTGAAGCGGCTCATCCAGTAGTCGTGCGTGGCGCTGATCTGCTGCTGGCGGCCGGTGGGATCATTCTGAATCTCGATGTATGCTGCGACCGCGCCCTGCATGGGATGGCCGACGTAATTCACCAGGAAGTTGTCGCCATCGTTCCAGCGACCCATGTTGAACTGCCGGAGCGAGGCGAAGTAGTCGTGCCAGAAAGGCTTGCGCGCGACCAGACGGCGGATTTGGTCATCGGAGGCCATGCGAACGCTGGCCTCGATGGCGCTGAAGAAGAGCGACTGCGCGATGAGGCCGCTCCAGTGATAGCGCTCATAGCGCCACGGCTCGTCGAGCGCCAGCGCCAGCTCCGCGGCATCGTTGCTGTTTGATTTGGACGCTGGAAGCCGAGTCCGCATGGCGTTCTGCATTGCGATCGCCGTCTCGGCATTGAAAACCAGCCTGGGTGGCTGATTCAAGAAGGCTTCTTCGCCCTCCTCCAGGCTCGTCGAACTCATCAGGCGCAGGTAGTCGAACGCGGGAGCGACTGCGGGTGACTTCTGAGGCGACTCGGGGAGTTTGGAATCTTGTTGCGCGATGGTAAGGGGATGAGCGTCCGCAGAGTCGGCGGACGAGATCAGAGCAAGCTCCTCGGGAGCGATAAGCTCCATGCTGGAAGACCTTCCTTGTGCACCGGCACTGACCGCCGGAAGGCACACGCACAGCAGGAGCCAGAAAGAAAGATCGATGCGTCTCGGGCTCGAGATGCGTAAAGAAAGATCCATAGCCATCTGCCGTGTCGCGTGGGTGGTGTGCAGTTTCGCGCCCGATAGTCGCTACGAATCGCGCAGGGGGGCTGAAGCACAAGGGTCCCGGGGGCCGCGCAGCAAGCGCCGCTGAAAAGGATATGAATCGTGCCAGAATTCCGCTTGCGATGGAGAAGAATACTGTAAGGTCCCGATGTACGTAACTTCGGATGCCCTATCCCATTGGATTGGTTGCTGCGGCGAGAGTCAGTGGCTGGCGAACATCCACAAGGCCCCAAGCGAGACCAGCGCAAGCAACAGGCCAATGGTGACGTTGAGCGGCCATCGCGCAACGGGAGGAACCTCCCCGCGGCTAAGGCGGCTAAGGTTTCTCAGATGCAACAGGACGACCATGAAGGTGGCGACGACACCGATGACAACAAGCGCCTCTCAAAAAAAATGGCTCTCTCGTGCAGAAGAACAGTGGCCGGCGTCTCGTTCTCCATGCGTCGTGTGCGAAAGAAGGCGATAATGCCGAGGCCGAAACTGTTCATGGTCAGGGTGGTACGAATCCATGCCAGCGTGGTGCGATCCAGCGCCTGGCTGGTGCGCAGCGCAGCCATCTGCGTGCGGCGCTGCGCCAGCAGAACGCGTGGATCGCCTTCAGGTTCGCTCATCGCGAGTCTCCTTCACCGGTGCCTGCCCATCAGGAAGATAGTGCAACGGATATTCCTTTTTTTACAAAATCCCCCGAAAGCCCACGAAACCCCTTTGTATCTTTCCGGCCCCTGTTGTTGTCAATCCAAGCAACTGTATTGACAAAAGATACGTCGTATCGGTGGCGGGCATCTCTAAGTACGCCCTCGATCGCGAGCTGTTCCGGTGATCTTTAGTCCTGCAATTGTCGGTGTTTATGGTCGCGTGGGCCCTCAACCAAGCGAAAGGTTAAGGAGAAGAGAGATGAAAGAGATGAAGAAGATTGCATGTTTGTCGCTGGGCCTGATGCTGGCGGTGCCGGCATTCGCTCAGGAAAAAGAGGAGGACCGCGTCAAAGAGTCCGGACTGGTTTTGAGGGATATTCTCGAATCCCCGGACAAGGGGATACCGCATGACCTGGTCCAAAAAGCGGAGTGCGTCGTCGTCTACCCGTCGGTCAAGAAGGGGGCCTTCATCGTAGGTGGAAGCTACGGCCGCGGCGTCATGACGTGCCGCACGGGAGAGAACTTCACCGGTCCGTGGAGCGCACCCACCATGATGGCTCTGGAAGGAATGAGCTTTGGCTTCCAGGCCGGCGGGCAGGCTACCGATTTCATTCTGCTCGTCATGAACGAGAAGGGCGCACGGTCGGTACTCTCCAGCAAGGTTAAGATCGGCGGCGACGCCTCTGCCGCGGCTGGCCCGGTCGGGCGTTCGGCAACCGCCGAGACTAATGCCGTGATGAAGGCCGAGATCCTCTCGTGGTCGCGTGCCTCGGGTCTGTTCGCCGGCGTCTCTCTCACGGGATCGACCATGCGCTCCGACGGTGACGCAAACAAGAACCTGTATGGCAAGGAACTCTCCGCCGAGGACATCGTTGTCAAGCACGAGGTTCCTGCTCCTCCCTCGGCATCCGTAATGCTTGCGGAACTGAACAAGATCTCGCCGACCCGCAAGCAATAATCGCGGCGGATTGAGATCGACGCGCGACCATCAGGCTCCGCGTTCGGGTGGCATCGCCCGAGTGCGGAGTCTCTTTGTCTGAAGTACAAAAGCGCTTCTCACAGCATTTAGCCGGCGACTTATGGCAGATGTGCCTGATTCGGATCTACAATTCCCCGATCCCCCGACGCGTGCGAGACTCCCCCGCATCTTTCCCGCGGCCCCAGTCGTTGTCAATCAAGCAACTGTATTGCCAAAGGCTACGTCGTATCCGTGCGGGTACGTTCCGGGCATAGCCTGGATCGCGAGCTGTTCCGAACCTAGTGCTGCAATTGCCGGTGTTTTTAGTCGCGTGAGCCGTCAATGACGCGAAGGAAGCTTAAGGAGAAAGAGATGAAAGAGATGAAAAAGATTGCATGTCTGGCGCTCGGCCTTACGCTGGCGGTGCCGGCATTCGCTCAGGAAAAAGAAGAGGACCGCGTGAAGGAGGCTGGGGAGGTCCTGAAGGAGGTTCTCCAGGCTCCGGACAAGGGAATACCGCATGACCTGCTCAACAAGGCGGAGTGCGTCGTCGTCTATCCGTCGGTCAAGAAGGCGGCCTTCGTCGTGGGCGGAAGCTATGGCCGCGGCGTCATGACGTGCCGCACGGGGGCAAGCTTCCGCGGTCCCTGGAGCGTACCGACGATGATGGCTCTGGAAGGAGGGAGCTTCGGTCTCCAGCTCGGGGCCGAGGCGACTGATTTCATTCTGCTCATCATGAATGAGAAGGGCGCGAAGTCCGTGCTGTCCAGCAAGGTCAAGCTCGGTGGCGATGCCTCTGCCGCAGCCGGCCCGGTCGGTCGCACTGCAACCGCCGAGACGGATATCGTGATGAAGGCAGAGATCCTCTCGTGGTCGCGCGCGAGGGGCCTCTTCGCCGGCGTCTCTCTCGAAGGATCGACCGTTCGCCCGGACAATGGAGCCAACAAGAACATCTACGGCAAGGAGATCTCCGCCGAGGACATCGTCTTCAAGCATGCGGTCAAGGCTCCCCCGTCGGCTTCCACGCTGCTTGCCGAGCTGCGCAGGGTCTCGCCGCACCACAAGGCCTAGTCGCGATCGTTTGCAATCCTGCGACACGGCCATCAGGCTCCGCATGCAGGGACATCGACCCAGCGCGGAGCCTCTTTTTTATCTCAAAAATGAAAGTGCTTCTTGCAGCATTTATTCGCTGCTTATGACAGACGTGCCTGATCGGGTCTACAATTCCCCGGCGCCGCGAACAGGCGGCAATGGAGGAATAGAACAACATGGCAACGATGACTGCGCTTCGGCCCGGAGCCTACGGGTTCCCTGTCTCAATCAAACCACGGTATGACAACTTCATTGGCGGCGAGTGGGTGGCTCCCGCGTCAGGGCAATACTTCGAAAACGTAACTCCTGTCACCGGCCAGGTGCTGTGCGAGATTCCGCGCTCGAACGCCGCCGACATCGACCGCGCACTTGATGCCGCGCACGCAGCCAAGACCGCGTGGGGCAAGACCTCAACCACCGAGCGCGGCCGCATGCTCGAGAAGATCGCGCAGCGCATGGAAGACAACCTCGAGATGCTCGCCACCATCGAGACCTGGGACAACGGCAAGCCCATCCGCGAGACCATGGCCTGCGATCTTCCGCTCGCCATCGATCACTTCCGCTACTTCGCTGGGTGTATCCGCGCGCAGGAAGGCTCCATCTGCGAGATTGACGAGTCGACCATCGCCTATCACTACCATGAGCCGCTCGGCGTCGTCGGCCAGATCATCCCGTGGAACTTCCCGATCCTGATGGCGACCTGGAAGCTCGCTGCCGCGCTCGCCGCCGGCAACGCGGTCGTGCTCAAGCCCGCCGAGCAGACGCCCCTCGGCATCCTCGTCCTCGCGGAACTCATCCAGGACATCCTTCCTCCCGGCGTGCTGAACATCGTCAACGGCTTCGGCCTTGAGGCAGGCAAGCCGCTCGCCTCCAGCCCGCGCATCGCCAAGATCGCCTTCACCGGCGAGACCACCACTGGCCGCCTCATCATGCAGTACGCCTCGCAGAACATCATCCCGGTCACGCTGGAACTGGGCGGCAAGTCTCCGAACATCTTCTTCGAAGACACCATCCGTGAGGACGACGACTTCTTCGATAAGACGCTCGAAGGCTTCGCCATGTTCGCGCTCAACCAGGGCGAGGTCTGCACCTGCCCGTCACGTGCGCTCGTCCAGGAGTCGATCTACGACCGCTTCATGGAGCGCGCCCTCAAGCGCGTCAAGGCAATCAAGCAGGGCAACCCGCTGGACAAGTCCACGATGATCGGCGCCCAGGCGTCCACCGAACAGATGGAGAAGATCCTCTCCTACATCGACATCGGCAAGCAGGAAGGCGCCGAGGTCCTCACCGGCGGCAAGCGCGCCTCGCTCGAGGGCGACCTCGCAGACGGCTTCTACATCGAGCCCACCGTCTTTAAAGGCCACAACAAGATGCGCATCTTCCAGGAGGAGATCTTTGGCCCCGTCGTCTCCGTCACGACCTTCAAGGACGACGACGAAGCGCTCGCCATCGCCAACGACACGCTGTACGGACTCGGCGCAGGCATCTGGACCCGCGATTTGAATCGCGCCTATCACTTCGGCCGCGGCATCCAGGCTGGCCGCGTCTGGACCAATTGCTACCACCTCTACCCGGCGCATGCGGCGTTCGGTGGCTACAAGCAGTCGGGCATCGGCCGCGAGAACCACAAGGCTATGCTCGACCACTACCAGCAGACGAAGAACCAACTCATCAGCTACAGCCCCAAGGCGATGGGCTTCTTCTAGACATGACCACTACGACCAACACTCCACTCCAGGTGATCGCGACTCCGGCCGCGATCGCCTTGATGGAGACGCTCAAATCCAAACACGGGGAGCTGATGTTCCACCAGTCAGGCGGCTGCTGCGACGGCAGCTCCCCCATGTGCTATCCGCGCGGCGAGTTTCTTACCGGCGATTCGGACGTGCTGCTCGGCACGCTCGAAGGCACGCCCTTCTACATCAGCCGTCCGCAGTTCGACTACTGGAAGCACACGCAGCTCGTCCTCGACGTCGTGCCGGGAAGGGGAGGGATGTTTTCGCTGGAGAATCCGGAGGGGGTGCGCTTTCTCATTCGCTCTCGCGTCTTTCGCGATGACGAGATCGAAGCGCTGCGTACTGCAGGAAAGATCTGAACCGAAACCCTGAAAACCTAAGCGCGTTTACGGGCACCCGCACACTTCGCCATGATGGCCGAGTGCAGCCGCTCGCGGAACTCGTCGGAGACATCGTACACCTCATTACCGCGATAGACCTCGATCGTCTGCCGAGTCGTGTTCACGACCACTTCGCAGTGGTGGCACTCCGCCATGTGGGTCCGCACCTCTTCAAGCAACGCAGGGGGAATCTGGCCGTCGAAGTAGTCCGTGAGCTGGCTAAGAAAATCGGTGCAGGTCATGCGGTTTGGCCCTCCTTCTTCCGGAAGTATCTGCTCAGACGTTCGCGCAATTGTAGCCTAGCGCGCAATAGCCGTGACTTAACTGCTGGGACACTCAAGCCGAGAGCCTCCGCAGTCTCTTCCGTAGAGAGGTTTTCAATATCGCGAAGCGTAAAGACGGTTCGGAACCCTGGAGGGAGCCCCTGGATGGTGCGGCGAAGAATATCGCCAAGCTCGTTCTGGTCAAAGATCTGCTCTGGATTCGGCCGCCACTCTGCGAAGTCCCGGGGAATCGATCCCTCTTCGGTCTGGACGTCCTCGTCCATAGAGACTGTCTTGCTTGTCTTTCGCTTGCGCAGCCGCATAAGGCTCTCGTTGACGGCGATGCGGACGAGCCAGGTCGAAAACTTGCTGTTTCCCTGGAACTGGTCCAGCTTCTCGTAAGCCTTGAGAAAGGCGTCCTGCGTGATGTCTTCGGCGTCTTCACGGTTTTGCGTTATATGCTGCGCTACCCGGAAGATCTGGCGTTCGTACTGCCGGACCAGCTGCTCGAAGGCTGCTGTATCCCCCTCCCGAGCTCGCGCGACCAGCGCTACATCGGGGTGGATCTCTTCCGTTCCTGGTGATTGGATGGCGGGCATCGGCAAAAGGGTGCGTGATTTGCGGCTGAGCTTTTAAGGCTCAACTTTTCGCTCACGGACACTTCTACCATAGTAAATCCCCGCATCCCTCCCGGCAAAGCCTCTCAAGCCCCGGCCGAGGCGTTCATCCCGCTCTCGCGTGAAGAATATCGCGAAGCTCGCTCGATGTATCTGCCCAGATTCCGCCGGGCGCAGTCTAAACATCGGAGCATCCGCACAGCTTAGAGTAAGAGTGTGGAGGCTCCGCAAGAGATGCGATGGCCGCCGCGAAGTGAGGGCGATGTTGAAGGGTTGCGCACGATTTCAAACTGCAGTTCTGCTTGGTTCTCTGCTGGCTGGTCTCTCGTCGGCGGCGCGCGGCGCCGCGCCTGACGATCAAAAGACCTCGAAGAGCAAGTCCTCCACGACAAAGAGCTCGTCACCCACCGCAGGCAAGTCCTCCACGCAGAAGAGCGGCAAGTCCTCCTCGAAGAAGACCACCTCCAGCAAGACAGCCAAAAGCAAGACCAGCAGAAGCAAAAAATACTCCGCAAAACCCACCGCGAAGACCATCCATCTCACCAGCGTATTCCGCGCCACCGAGCAACTCCGTCCCATGGCCCAGCAGCTGGCCTCCATGCGCTCAGCCGCAGCCTATACCGGCGTGCAAAACTACGCGCACGCGCATCCCGGCGAAGGCGCCGCAACCGCGTACCTCGCCGTAGGCCACGCCTACATGCTCGATCGCCGTTTCAACGACGCCTACGATGCCTTCCAGCGCGCGAAGTCCAGCGGCAATGCGCTCGACGACTACGCCGACTATCTCGGCGCGCAGGCTGCGCTCCAGGCCAATCGCGGCGCCGACGCCTATGCTCTCCTCGACGACTTCGCCGACCGCCACCCCGACAGCATCTTCGTCGCTAACGCACCCATCCTCCTCGCCAACGCCTACATGCAGCAGAGCAACCCTCAGGGCGCGCTCGCCGTACTGCAGCCGCTTGAGGAAACCCAGCAGGCCGGCCACAGCGACTTCCGCTACACGCTCGGCCGTGCCTACCAGCTCGCCGGCGACGTCGGTCACGCCGCTCCCATCTACCGCAGCATCTACGCCAAGTTCCCGCTCAGCTCCGAGGCCCCGCAGGCACGGCAGCAGCTCGACGCCATGGGCGTCCCTCTCAACGCCACCGAGCGCAAGGCCCACGCCGACCAGCTCTTCAACGCCAAGCGCTACACCGACGCCGCGCAGGAGTATCAACAGATCGCGCGCAACGACCCCTCGCTCTCCCAGGCCGACCGCGACTCGCTCGCCATCTACGCCGCCGTCTGCGAGTACAAGCTCAAGCGCATCAGCCGCCGCGACGTCGAGCGTCTCCCCGAGACCGCCGACGACACCGCCGCCGCCAAGTTTTATCTGCTTGCCGAGCTCTCCCGCGCCGAAAAAGATCGCGACGGACACAAGTGGATCCTCGACCAGATGATCAAGCGATTCCCCACCAGCCGCTGGCTCGAGGAGGCGCTCTACTCCGGCGGCAACATGTATCTCATCAACCACGAGTCCGAGCAGGCCATCTACCACTACACGCTGCTCGTCCAGCTCTTCCCGCGCAGCACCTACGCGCCCTCCGCGCACTGGCGCGCCGCCTGGATGAACTACCGCCTGCGCAACTACGCTGAGGCCGCCCGCCTGATGGATAATCAGATCGAGCGCTACGGCGGAGGCATCGAGATCCCCAGCGCCGTCTACTGGCGCGGCCGCATCTACGAGGACGAGGAGCACAACCTCGGCCAGGCCGCCAACTACTACCGCACGCTCTCCGACACATGGGTCAACTACTACTACGCTGAGCTCGCGCGCAAACGCCTCGCCGTGATCGGATCGCAGGCTCCCGCTACGCCGCCCTCGCCCGTCCTCGCCGCCGTCAAGCCACCCGTCATTCCGCCGCTCACCGATGAGCTGCCGGAAAACGAGCCCCACCTCATCAAGGCGCGCCTCCTCGCCAACGCCGCGCTCAACGAGTACATCGGCCCCGAGATTCAGGCCAGCCCCACCTCCGACGAGTGGGGAGCCCTCGGCCAGGCCGAGATCTACAACTCCTTCGGCGAGACCACACGCGCCTTGCAGTCCATGAAGAAGAGCGGCATCTCCTTCTTCGCACTCCCCCTGGACCAGGTCCCCACCGTCTATTGGAAGCTCCTCTTCCCGCGCCCCTACTGGGCCGATCTCGTCTCGAACTCAGAGAAGAACTCGCTCGACCCCTTCCTCGTCGCCTCGCTCATCCGCCAGGAGTCGGAGTTCAACCCCGGCGCCGTCAGCCGAGCCAACGCCTACGGCCTCATGCAACTCCTGCCCTCGGTCGGCAAATCAATGGCGCGCAAGCAGGGAATCAAGCGCTTCAAGACGCCCCAGCTACTGAACCCAACGACGAATCTGCAGCTCGGGACTGCAAATCTTCGCCAGGTGCTCGACCGTTTCGGTGGCCAGCAGGAGTACGCCCTCGCCGCCTACAACGCCGGCGACGTACCCGTCCGCCAGTGGATGTCGATCGGCGACTACAAAGACATCGCCGAGTTCGTCGAGTCCATCCCCTACACCGAGACCCGCGAGTACGTGCAGGCCATCCTGCGCAACCGCCTGATCTACCAATCGCTCTACGGCTCACGCGCAAGCAACTGACCCGCGCCGCCACAATCGTTATCCGTCGCCCGCCCGTCGCCGTCATTGTGACCCTAGCGCAGCCGAAGGGGAAGAATCGCAGTGGTTCGCCTTCGCGCCGAAGCTGTCCAGTTAAATCCCGGTTTTCCACACCTCCGAACCACATCGGAATCCCGGTACTAAAGCACCATTGACACCCCGGCCATTTCCTATATTCTGTGCACCATAACTGGTGCAACTTCCTACCCAAAAGGAGGACCCTCCGCAGCACGGCACTTCAGTCCCGCGCACCTCTCCCGTGCGACCCGAACCATCTCAACCCAAAAGAACGATGAGGCAAGCATGAGCGCTGAGTTGAACTTTCTCGAAGTATGGATCCCGGAGCAGATGCAGCCGGGTACGTTGTTCGTCCTGGATCAGAGCGAGTCGATGGGCAAAGCCGACAACCCATACATGGCCATCCTCGCCTGCCCCTCCTGCGGATCGCTGGGCCTCATCACCCGCCAGCAGTGCGCTGGCCTCGAGGCAATGATCTGCGGATCGGACACATGCTCAGCCGAATACTTCCTCGCCGATGGCAGTATCTGCTACCGGCAGCCAAGCTGAAATCGTAACGCCGACTCCATACGCCTCAGCTCAGTGCGTAGCTGAGGTCTGCTCTCCTTTTGCGAGGTACTGCCCAAAGAAGGAGAGCGTTCGTTGATCGGCATCATCCAGGGCCTTCCCGACGAACCCATGCCCCTGATCGGAATAAAAGTGATGGTCGCAGTGAAGCCGCTTCATCTCACAAAGCTTCACGAGCTGTTGTGCATTCATGATCGGGATATTCGTGTCGCGCTCTCCATGAAGGATGAGCAGAGGCGGCATGCCCTTCATCTGGTAAAAGAACTCGTCAGGCAGGCTTCCGTACCACTCCGCGATCGCGTCCACCGCCACCTTCTGCGATCCCGCGGCCAGCGCCACCGACGACCCCAGCGAATACCCCACAACGAATACCTTTCGCGTCGCGGGCTGCCTCTTGCACTCCGACACGAAATCAGCCGCGACCTCCGCCCATCGTTGATAGTTACCCGGCGTGGGCGAGGTGGAACCGGTCGCATCGAAGTAGTGCGGCATCAGCACATGAAAGCCATGAGCTCCGAAGAAGCTCGCCTGGTCCCGATACAGCGGAACCGATGGACCGCTGGCGCCGTGCAGGATGATAAGACAACCCGCAGAGCTCGCGCCAAACTCCTCATAAGCCACCTTGGCTCCCGACGTAGAACGGAGGCTCTTTGTGTTCTGGCCTCCAGCCGCTCCCACGAAGACCACGCTTCCCAGTAGGTAACAAAACGCGAGTGCACGAAGAGACCGCATCTTCACCTCGGAAAATCTCCGCCGTATGCTAACGGAACGCGCTGCCTACGGGCCAGCGGTGAGTCGACTTGTATCGCTGGGCGAGCCCAAAATCTTGATTCCCGGCCCGAGCTTATGCGCGTGGGGAGCGGCGTCAAGGGTCAAGATGAACGCCAAAAAACGGCGCCCTTGACCCCGCTCCCCACGACCGCGCCTTACTTCGCCCTTGACACCGCAAACGTCGTTAGAGATGTCAAGCCCCTCGCGTGTGCTTCTGACCAGTCAATAAACTGAATCGAAAACACTTAAGCCCAAAAAAATAAACTCCCGGAAAGCGCCGATTAATTCCCTTCGAATCCCTACAAGAGAAGTAGATAGAGATAGGCCGTACGCCCGCGTCCGGCCTATCTCTTTTGGAATCAAGATTTTGATAGGTAAGTTATTTGTTTCTAATATTTTACATCAACTAAATCTCGTATCTGATTGCAGTAATTAGGTTTATAGGAATACCCCCGGGGGGGGGAGGGTTCTTCCGGCTACTCGTGGCGCAGCGCCACCACTGGATCCATCCGCGCCGCCCGCATCGCCGGCAGAAGTCCCGAGATGATCCCGACCGCACCAAGAATGAAGAACGAGACCAGCATGATCGTCGGCGACGCGCGCAGCACGATGTCGCCCTCATGGTTGGCCGTCTTGTAGATGTCCGAGTACAGCGGCATCGGCGGAATCAGGTAGCCGACGATCACCGCAAAGATCATGCCGACGATACCAGCGATAAAGGTCAGAACAAGGCTCTCGATCAGGAACTGGATCAGGATGTCGCGTCGCCTCGCGCCCACAGCTTTGAGCAGCCCGATCTCACGCGTCCGCTCCGTCACCGAGACCAGCATGATGTTCATCACGCCAACGCCACCGACACCCAGCGTCATCGCTCCAATGATGCCGAGGATCAGCTCAAGCGCCGTCGAAAACTGCATGATCTCCTGCGAGTCCTCGACCGTGTCCCACGTAGGAGTCGCCTTGTCGTCCTTCGGATCGAAGTGATGCCTGCTGGCCAGCACGCTACGAACCGCCTGGATCGCCTTGAGGTGCAGATGCGGAGAGCTGGGTTGAAAGACGATGCTTCCTGGATCGCGCTGGTTGGCTAGCAGGCGCATCGAATCGAAGGGAACGAAGGCATTCTCGTTGTCCGGGCCGTTGTTCGATGCGTCCTGAATCTTCGTCGCGAGCACGCCGATCACCTGAAAGACATGGCCTTCGATCTGCACCGATTCGCCGACCGGAGGATAACCATTGAAGAGCTTCTGTGCCGCGTGCGGCCCAAAGATCACCACCTGGCGATGCTCGGTAAAATCGCCTGGTTCGAAGTAGCGGCCCTCTTCGACGTTCAGCTTGCGCATTCCGCCATAAGGCAGATCGACTGCCTTGGTCGAGATGTTCACCACCTTCGGCCCGTACTTGAAGCTGAAGCCGTCATCGCTCTCAGAACTAACCGCGGTAAGGAAGGGAACCGCATCACGCACTGCCTCGGTGTCGCCGTCCTTGAACTTGATGCGCTTGCCCGACCGTTCGCCGCCGGCCTGCATGCTGGTCTGTCCGCCCCACATCATGATGACGTTGTTGCCCAGGCCAAGAAAGCCGTTCAGCACCTCACGGCCCAGCGAGTCCCCGTAACTCAACAGCAGCACCACCGTCACCAGTCCCCAGACGATGCCAAGCATCGTCAATCCCGACCGCAGGCGGTTGCGCAGCAGCGAGTCGATGCTTTGCCGGATGATCTCTCCCAGGTTCACAGCTCTACTCCGATCTCAGGCATTCGATGGGACTCAAATTGGCGGCTCGCAGCGCGGGATATGTTCCGGCGAACAGCGTGATGACCGTCAGCGTAGCCAGCGACGAGAACACCGCAACCGGCGAGATCACCGGATGCGGAACGAAGTCTGGCAGAGGAACGAAACGCAGCAGCAGGCAGACTCCCACGCCGCACACCAGTCCGCCGATGCCGCTGACCAGCGTGATAATGGCCGACTCGACGAGGAACTGCCGCTTGATGTCGACTGCGGTTGCTCCCAGCGCCTTGCGCACACCGATCTCACGCGTTCGCTCGGTCACAGCGACCAGCATGATGTTCATCACGCCGATGCCGCCCAGCGCCAGCGTCAGCAGAGCGACGGCGCCGAAGAACAGCGTCATCACGCCGAAGATGCGCTCGGTGAACTTCGAGCCTTCGAGCGTGTCCCAGATCCACAACGCCTCCTTGTCCTCGGCGCTGTAGTGGTGACGCTCGGCGATGATACGCTTCACCTGGTCCAGCGCCTTCACGTGCAGATCGGGCGAAACCGGCTCGACGACGATGTTGTTCACGTATCCACGCGTGATGCCTGGCCGCTCCGGAGGAGGAAAGTCGCGCGCCATCGCCGAGTACGTCGTGAAGAGCTGCGTGTTGTCCGGCCCGCTGCCGTAGCTTCCGTTCTGCTTCTTCTTGGCAAGCACGCCGATGACGATATAGCGATAGCCGTTGACCATCAGGGGCTCGCCGATGACCGGCTTGCCGGGAAAGAGCTGCCGATTCGCCTCGGCTCCGAGGATGATGACGCGCGCGCCGTCAGCCTCGTCACGCTCATTCATCAACCGTCCCTGCTCGACGGTGAGCGAGCGGAAGCGCTGATACTCAGGCCAGACGCCGCGGATGGGCCGATTGGCAGCGTTCCATTGGCTCACCTCGGAGACGCTGCGCCGTAGCTCCGGACTAACCGTCTTCACCAGAGAAGCCTTCTGCTGAATCGCAATAACATCGTCGATGGTGAGCCGTATGTCGCGCCCGGCCGCATAGCCGCCCGCCTGCATCCCAGTCTTACCGCCAAAGATGATCGCGATGTCAGTCCCGATGGTCTTGAGATGCTCCTTCTGGTCGAGATTGAAGCCGATGCCAAGCCCTACCAGCAGGATCACCGAGGTGATGCCCCAGACGATCCCGAACATGGTGAGGAAGCTGCGGAGTTTGGTCTCCCACAGCGCCGCGAGCGTCTGCTTCAGAATCTCTCGAATAGGCATAAGCCTCGAACCGGCGGGATCGGAAACCGCCACCGGACTATACGCACAGCGCACACCGGCGGTTCCCGCGCGGACAAAGGCCAGCAATGGGTTAGCATGAGATAGAAGCCGCAGTCGTTTGGAGCAAGCCCGGATGGTGAAATCGGCAGACACAGCGGACTTAAAATCCGCAGACCTTAACCGGTCGTGGGGGTTCAAGTCCCCCTCCGGGCACCAGAAAATAAATAACTTATAAGAAAAATCTCTCATCCGCCACGCCAGCGGCTCTCTCTCTCTCTCTCTCTCTCTCTCTTTAGAAACTCTCTTTAGAAACTCTTTAGAGTGGAAGCGGCCATGCGTAACGCAGTGGCGGCACGGTTCTGGACGTGTCTGGTCCCCCGGCGGAGCACTTTACCGCCGGTAATCTGGTTGTCCGGACACAAGCCCAGGAAGGAAGCGAAGTGAGCCTCGGTGGGGAAGCGGCTCATATCGATACCGACCTCGGCGATGATGGTTTGCGCGGTCATGATGTTGATGCTATCGATTTGAGTGAGGTCAGTGCCACTGATGCGGTATAACTCTCCACGCACATCAAAACTGGTCGGAGCATTGCTGCCGGCTCTCTTGTTGGGCTTTGCTGCGGGCGGTTGGCTACCGGGTTCCACCTTGTCATTGAGGGTCTGCAGATGGGCCGCCAGGGCTGTGTCACATTCAGTGATCTGCTGCTGATAGATCTGATAGAGATTCCGCTCTTGCTGCAGAATGAACAATAGTTCCTTGCGCCAGTTGCCTTCCAGGCTACGGGCAATTTCCTCCCCGGTTGCGTGTATCCGCGGATCGGCCAGATCAGCCAGCTTGTATCGGTCCCGCTCTCCATTGAGAATCGCCTGGATGATGGCCATGCCCGTCAGGCCGCTGATATCGCTGATCACGTTGGCCAGCTGCACGTTCATCTCGGTAAGTACCTTCTGCATCCTTTGAATACACGCCCCCGCTGCGGCCACGTGTTCGCCCCGTTGCCGCCAATAGGCGCGCAGTACGCAGATCTCCTCCGGC
>NZ_JQKI01000068.1 GCF_000745965.1 Edaphobacter aggregans DSM 19364
TGATCGGCGATCCAGTGCCCGAGTTCGTCGAGCGTCACGTCCGGCCGCCGTGCAACCTCGTCCCGGATGCGACCTGCAACTTCCGCAGTCACCCGCCGCTCGGGTCCATGCCGCCGTTGACGCACTCGCTCCAGCCGCCCGCTCCGTAGTTGCTGTTTGCGAATCTTCCGCACATACTCGAAGCTCACCGCGTAGCGCTCGGCCAGCAGTCGCAGCGACACCCCACCCCGCGCATACGCCTCTAGAATCCGGCAGCGCAAATCGTCGGAAAACGCTCGCCCCATCGTCTCGTGTCGCAGAAAACTCGCCAATACCACTCGGCCCTACGACACTACTCCCTGGGTATAACTACCTTGGAACTGCTCTAGGCAAAATATTGATTTGTCATGGATTATCCTGGCTATACACCTGTAAAGTATTGAATCTACAGTTGGAAGGGGTCAAAATATTGAAAAATAAAGGGTTAATGGTAGAAGGCCTCGCTTTTGGTGGCGAGGCCTTTTCTTTGATTGCTGACACCGTTTTAATGGTTTGAGGGGAATTGATCGGCGCTTTTTTGGGATTTATTTTGTGGCGTAAGTGGTGTGTATTGTGATAATTAGCGAGGAGACGCGATTTGGAGGGGGTTGACAGCTCGAATCGCGGGATTGGTTGGCGATACGTGCAAAATACTGAGATTCTTCCCCTTCGACTGCGCTCAGGGGCAGAAGGGCGGCTTGGTGGGGCGGAGTTGATAGTCTGCGACCTGGCTGTGTTATGGCGCTACGAGCGAAATGCGGGGGTTCCTCGCTTCGCTCGGAATGACGCCTTCTGGGATGGTGAGTGTCTCGACGCGTGGTGGCGCAGATCGAAGGTTTCACCGGCCGGCGGCTCGGTTTGGTTTCATGCCGCTCAGGCGAGTCGAAGGATGACACGACATAGGTAGGGCCGAACTCGCCTCGTTGGCATCGATTGCTTCCAGTGCCGCGTAGAAGCGCGTCTGTTTGTGGCGGACCTCTTGCGGACCTCTTTAGGAGGCTTTCTTTGCCTTTGAGGTTGGGGCGGCGGGGGCTTCGGCGGCGGCAGCCTCGGCCTGCTGGCGCAGGGCGTGGATGACGACGCGGAGCATTTCTTCTTCGGGGGCCGGTTTTCCGGTCCAGATCTCGAACTGGCGGGCTCCCTGGTGGACGAACATCTCGACTCCGGTGATGAAGGGGATGCCCTGCTGGCGAGCGAGGCGGATGAGCGGGGTTTCGATGGGGTTGTAGACGAGGTCGAAGACCAGCTTGGTGTTCAGGTCCTTGGCATCGAGCAGTTGCGCGCCCTTCTGGCCGGCCATGCCGATGGGCGTGGCGTTGATGATGACGTCGAAGGCGGTCTTGGCGACGGCCTCCTTCTTGATGGTCTTGGAGCCGGACTGGCGGGCGAGCTTCTGGGCGGTCTCAGGGGTGCGGTTGAGGATGAAGACCTCGGCTCCTTTGTCGCGGAGGCCGAAGACGGCGGCACGAGCGGCACCGCCGGCACCGAGGACGAGTGCCTTGGCTCCGCGGAGGGACATGCGCTTTTCGAGCGGCCCGATGATTCCGGCGACGTCGGTGTTGAAGCCGTAGAGCTTGCCGTCCTGGGCGCGGAGGACGGTGTTGCAGGCTCCGATCTTGGCCGAGAGCGGGTCAGTGTTCTCGAGGTGGGCCATGATCTCCTGCTTGTGCGGCATGGTGATCGAGAGGCCCTGGATGGGGATCTCCTGGACGAGCTTAAGGAGGTCACTGATCTTGGTGGCCTGGAGCGCGAGATAGACGGCGTTGACGGTCTCGCGGCGGAAGGCGGTGTTCATCATGACGGGCGAGAGCGAGCTCTTGATGGGGTTTCCGGCGACTCCGTAGACCTTGGTGGCGGCGTCGACCTGATCGATCCGGTAGGTGTCGATCAGGGTGCGGGCGGCGATCTGTCCGGGGCCGGTCTCTTCGCCCTGGGTGGCGGCGGCGAAGGTGAAGACGGAGCCGGCGCGGAGGCCGAGGACGCGGGAGATGATTCCGGCGTCGCCCATGCAGATTCCGATGATGTTGGCGCTCTCGCTCATACGCTCGATGAAGCGCATGAGCGTGACGTTGTCGGTCAGCGTCTTGGCGGTGGGAACAATCTTGACGAAGTCGGCCTGGAAGGGAGCGATGCGCTCGTAGATCTTCTCGAGGTCCTTGGTGGCGGAGAAGTCGTGATGGCTGATGATGAGTGCGACGCCGGTGTCGCGCAGCTTCTGGAGTTCGCCTTTTTTGAGGGCCTCGGCGGACTCGAGCTCGAGGTCGACGAGGTAGAAGCCTGCGCCTGCGGCCTTGAGGAGGATATCCATCTCGGCGGCGACGGTTCCGGAGAACTTGCCTCCGTTGGCGTCGCGGCGACAGGTGGCGATGCCGGTGGCGGCGGTGTTGTCGGCAAAGAACTGCTTGAGTTTGGGAAGGGCGGCGAGAGGCTTCTCGAGGTAATCGAGACGGAACTCGAGGAAGGGGCTCTCTTTGACGACGACCGTCGCCTTTTCGATCATCTCGGCGGCTGTGGAGCCGGTGATGGCGACGCAGATCTTGCTGATGCGGGTACGAAGGAGTTGTGCAGCTGCTGCGGAGGTTGGGGTGGGCACGTTCGCTCTCATTGTCTACAATCCGGGGTATCTTACAGTTCTACTCTTAACGATGCAAATATCGCTGAAATGTAACAAGTTATTCTGGTGTGGAAACGAAATAAACACCTGAGAAAGACGCAGGGCTTAGGGAAAGGTCATAGGACACAGCCCTTAGAATAAGGCCAGAATGAGTGGAAATGATGCAGTGCGGGTTGCGGAGTGGGGAGAGATTGGCTGGCTTCGGCATGGGTTCAGCACCCGGGTGGGCGGCGTTTCGCAGGTCTACGGCAGTAAGTCGTTGAATCTGGGATGGACGAAGGAGGACGACCCGGCCTGCGTGGCGGAGAACCGGAGGCGGTTTTTGGAGGCAGTCTCGGGCGAGGGAGCGCCGATGCGCCTGGTTACGGCGCGACAGGTGCACTCGGGAGTGGTGCGCGTGGTGGGGCAGGGAGATGGCGCGCTGGAGGGCCGGCTGGAGACTCCGGAGGGCAAGGCTGTGCTCGAGGGCGATGGGTTGGTGACCGATCTGCCGGGAGTGCTGCTGGGGGTGGGGACTGCGGACTGCGTTCCGGTGCTGGTGGCGGATACGGCGCGGCGGGCGGTGGGGGCGTTCCATGCGGGTTGGCGGGGAACGGTGGCGCGGATCGTCGAGGAGGGGATTGCGGAGATGCGGCGGGAGTATGGGACGCGGGCCGAGGACCTGGTGGCGGCGGTGGGGCCGAGTATTGGGGCTTGCTGCTACGCCGTCGGGGACGAGGTGCGAGAGCAGTTTGTGTGCGAGTTTGGGTATGGCGAGGAACTCTTTCGGCGTGATGACGAGGAGATGTTTGTCGACCTGTGGGAGGCGAACCGGCGGCAGCTTCTGGATGCGGGAGTTGGGGCGGAGCGGATCGTTGTGGTGGGGGAGTGCACGGGTTGCGCTCTTGATGCGGAGGGGGAGCGGAGGTACTTTTCGCACAGGGTGGAGCGCGGCGTGGCGGGACGGATGCTGAACGTGGTGGGAATTGCAGGGTAAGTCCTTCCTGCTGGGGTGGTATGCTTTGAGACCAAGCGGTCTTGCGGAGGAGGCGGGATGAGCAAAGGGGATGAGACGCGGCAGAGGATCATCGCGGCGGCGGCGCCGATCTTCAACAAGCAGGGGTACGCGGGGTGCGCACTGAGCGACATCATGGCGGCGACGGGGTTGGAGAAGGGCGGGATCTACCGACACTTCGAGAGCAAGGAGGAGATTGCGGCCGAGGCGTTCGACTATGCGTGGACGATCGCGATGGCGCTGCGAAGACAGGGGCTGGAGGAGATTCCGGACCACGTGGACCGGCTGAAACAGCACGTTGCCGCGTTTGTCTTTCGGTCGAGCATTCCGGGAGGGTGCCCGCTGCTGAATACGGGAGTGGATTCGGATAATGGGAATCCGATCCTGCTGGAGCGAGTCCAGAGGGCTCTGCGAGGATGGCAGAAGATGCTGAGGACGACGCTGAGCGATGGGATTGCGGCGGAGACGGTTCGGGCGGATGTGGATGTGGATAAGGTGGCGAGGCTGATTGTCTCGGCACTTGAGGGTGGGATGCTGGTGAGCCGCATCGAGAAGAACGACCAGGCGCTCAAGGATGCGATGGAGCATCTGGGCGCTTATCTGGATACCCAGGTGCGTGCGCGGCGGGGAAGGGCGATGGCGGGGGTTGCGTCGGTTGGGGTGAACGCCAGGCGGTAGAGCGTTTTCCTCGCGAATTTCCGGAGAGGAATCGAATCCTGAGGTGGCGGAGGAACATCGGATAGAGACTGAACGGTCTTTTTGTTTGGCCGGAAAAGCGACCGTTCGGTCTTGCAATTCTGAGAAGGTGGCGAGCGAGATGGGAGCGGTTCAGGTACTGGAGCTGCCGAGGGCAGCAACGACACGGCGAGAGGTGAATCCGTGGGTGGTTGCGCTGACGGTGACGCTAGCGACCTTTATGGAACTGCTGGACACTTCGATTGCAAATGTTTCGCTGCCGCACATAGCGGGAGGGCTGGGGCGCAGCTTCGACGAGGTGACGTGGATTCTGACGACGTACCTGGTGGCGAACGCCGTGGTGCTGCCGATGAGCGCTTGGCTGAGCCGCGTGTTCGGCAGGAAGAACTACTACATGGCGTGCGTGGCGCTGTTTACGCTGACGTCGTTCTTCTGCGGGATCGCTCCGACGCTGGGGGTGATGCTGGTGAGCCGCGTGCTGCAGGGAGTGGGCGGCGGCGGGCTGGCTCCGGTGGAGCAGGCGATCCTGATCGACACGTTTCCGCCTGCAAAACGCGCCTCGGCGTTCGCGCTTTACACGGTGGCGATTGTGACGGCTCCGGCGATCGGGCCGGTGCTGGGCGGGTGGATCACGGATAACTACGACTGGCGCTGGGTGTTTCTGATCAACATTCCGATTGGGCTTCTGTCACTGTTTTTGACGAACCGCTTTGTGCACGATCCTCCGGCGTTCGAGCAGGAGAGGGAGAGTGCGCGGCGTGGAGGACGGCTGAAGATAGACGGGGTGGGGATTGGGTTGATCGCGCTGGGCTCGGCGGCGCTGGAGATCATGCTGGATCGCGGGCAGATCGATGACTGGTTCGGGAGCCCGTTTATCTGCTGGCTGTTCGCGATTGCGGTGGCGTGCTTTGTGGTGGCGATTTATTGGGAGCTGAGGGTCGAGGATCCGATCATCGAGCTGCGGCTGCTGCGGCATCCGAACTTTGCAATCGCGTCGGTGTTTTATTTTGTCTTCGGGTTTGGGTTGTTTGCGACGACGACGATGATTCCACAGATTCTGCAATCGCTGTATGGATACAGGGCGATCGATGCGGGGCTGGTGCTTGGACCGGGAGCGTTTGTGATTACGCTGCTGGCGCCGGTGGGGGCGCAGCTGGTGCAGCGCGGGATTGTGCATCCGAAGACGCTTCTGCTGATCAGCTTGTCCACGGTGTCAGCTTCGATGATCTATTACAGCGGGCTGACGTTGCAGACGGACTACGCGCACTATGCGCTGGCGCGGGTGTTCCAAGGGCTGGGGTATGCGTTCTTCTTTGTTCCGCTGAGCGTGGTGGCGTACTCGCAGCTGAAGCCGAATGAGAACAACCGCGCATCGAGTCTGACGAATCTGTTTCGCAACTGGGGAGGCAGCTTTGGGATCTCGTTTGCGACGACGCTGAGCGAGCGGAGGCAGAGCTTTCACCAATCGGTGATGGCGGCGAACCTGCCGGCCTCGGGGGCTTGGCTGCAGAACCAGATCCACCGGACGACGGATTATCTGATGAGTCAGGGATACTCGCACGCCGATGCGGCGAAGGCTGCGTATCTGCGGTATTACGAGCAGCTGGGCGCGCAGACACAGATGCTTGGATTCATGGATGTGTTTCGTGCGATTGGGTGGCTGACGCTGGCGGTGACGCCGCTGGTGCTTCTAATTCGCCGGTTCCATGTAAGTGGGAAGCCTTCGGGCGGGCACTGAGGGGGAGGGAGTGCCGCGGCCTACGGGAGTACGCGCATTTGCGAAGGCGCTTGAGCGCCTGCATCCTGGATTGACGGTTTGTGTTGCGCTGCTGCGGCTGCCGCCACTGTGGCAGATGGTGCAATTGGTGATGGACGCAAGTGGGCTGGGCCGCGCACGATCATCCACGTGGAGAACTGAATGGCGACTGCGGTGCGAAGAGCTATTCCATCTCTACCTCGGTCTCGGGTTCGCGGACGTGGGCGAGTGGATGGCTTGGGTTGAGTCGCAGCAGCAGCGGCATGATGAAGAGGATGGCGATGACGGTGGTGACCATGCCTCCTACGACGACGCGTGCGAGTGGTTGCTGGGCCTGGGCTCCGATGCCGTTCGAGAGAGCGGCGGGGAGGAGCCCGAGGCCGGCGGCCATGCAGGCCATGACGACGGGGCGCATCTCGTCGACACAGCCGTGCTCGAGGCCGTTGCCGTCGACGCTCTCGCGCTGGGCGCGGCGCACTCCTGACATGAAGACGACGCAGCCGAGCGTGGCGACTCCAATGAGCGAGGTGAAGCCGACGGCTGCGGAGATGCTGAAGGCTGTGTGGCTGACGAAGAGTGAGACAGTGCCTCCGACGGCGGCGAAGGGAAGCGTTGCGAGGACGATGAAGGCGTCCTTCCAGGTGGAGAACTGCATGTAGAGGAGGATGAGGATGATGGCGAGCGAGATGGGAATGATGACGGCGAGGCGCTTCTGCTCCTTGCGGAGTGAGTCGAACTCGCCGGCCCATGTATAGTCGTAGCCATTGGGCATGGGGACCTGCTGCTTCAGCTTTGCCTGCAGGTCGGTGATGGTGGTGGCGAGATCGCGTCCGCGCACGGAGAACTTGATGGGGATGTAACGGCGGCCCGCTTCGCGGAAGATCTGGAAGCTGCCTTGGCGGATATCGACGTTGGCGATCTGTCCGAGAGGAATACGTGAGCCGTCGGCGGTGGGCACGAGGATAGCGCGGATGGCCTCCGGGGTGGAGCGGTTGGCCTCAGGGTAACGGACGGTGAGGTCGAAGCGGCGATCGCCCTGGATGACCTGTGAGATCGGCGCTCCGCCAACGGCGGCCTGGATGGCGGCGTTGATGTCGCCGGAGAGGATGCCGTACCTGGCTGCTCTCGCCCGGTCGATCTGGATGACCAGCGAGGGCTGGCCACCGACTTTGAAGACGCCGACGTCGGCAGTGCCGGGGACGGACCTCATGGTCTGCTGGATTTTGTTTGCAAGGTTGGTGAGGGTGTCGAGGTCGTCGCCGAAGAGCTTGAGTGAGTTCTCGCCTTTGACGCCGGACATGGCCTCTTCGACGTTGTCCTGGATGTTCTGGGAGAAGTTGAGCTCGACGCCGGGGAAGCGTGAGAGGCGCTTGTTCATCTCGTCGATGAGCATGGGTTTGGTCAGGCCGGGGCGCCACTCCTCCTGCGGCTTGAGCGACGCGGAGATCTCGATGTTGTTGAAGGTGGAGACGTCGGTGCCATCGTCGGGGCGGCCCATCTGCGAGACGGTCTGGGTGACTTCGGGTGACTGCGCTATCACCTGGCGAAGTTCGTTGGCCATGTTAGCGGAGGTGTCGAAGGAGATGTCCTGCGGGAGCGTGGCGCGGATCCAGAGATTGCCCTCTTCGAGCGGAGGCATGAACTCGCCGCCGACGAGCACGAAGCAGAGGACGCCGATGCCGAGCAAGCCGACCGCGCCCAGCCAAACGATGCGCGGGTACTGAAGGACGCGGTGGAGTGCCTTTTCGTAGCCGTTTTTGAGGGTGCGGCTGAGCCAGGTGTAGCCGTCGCCGACTTTCTGTTCGGCGGGCGCGGTCATGTAGCCGAGCACGGGAGCGAAGATGAGTGCGAAGAGCAGAGCACCGAGTAGGGCGAAGCCGTAGGTGACGGACATGGGCGAGAAGATCTGTCCGGCGACTCCCTGCATGGTGAAGAGCGGGATGAAGGCGATGAGGATGATGGCGGTAGAGAAGAGGACCGGGCGTGCGGCGTCGGTGACACCTTCGACGATGAGGTCGCCGGTCTCTTCACCGGGGACGCGGCGGGAGAGCTTTCGGTAGATGCTCTCGAGCACGATGATGGACGAGTCGACGAGGATTCCGAAGTCGATGGCGCCGATGGAGATGAGGTTGGCGGAGCGGCCGCTGAGCACCATCATCCCGAACGAGAAGAGCACGGCAAAGGGAATCGTGACGGCGGCGATGAAGGTGATGCGCAGATCGCCGAGCATCGATAGCAACACAAGCGTGACGAGCACGAGGCCGGTGATGATGACCTCGCGGACGGTGTGTGTGGTGCGGTCGATCAGCCTGGTGCGATCGTAGATGGTGCTGATGTGCATGCCCGGAGGAAGAAGGCTGCCGCTGTTGAGTGCGGCGATCTTCTCCTTGAGGGCCTTGAGCGCGGGGAGAGATTTTTCTTCCTTTTGCAGGAGGACGATGCCGAGGACGATGTCGTTTTCCTTGTTGCGTCCTACGCGGCCCAGGCGAGGCTGGGAGCCTTCGGAGACTTTGCCGACGTCGCCGACGGTGATGGGTGCGCCGTTCCTTTCGGCGACGACGATGTGGGCGATGTCGTCGGCGGTGTGGACCTGTCCGAGGGCGCGGACGTTGACGTTCTGGTTGCCGAGCTGGAGGTAGTTACCTCCGGCGTTGGCGTTCGACGACTGGATGGAGTTGATGACCTGCGGCAGGGTGACGCCGTAGCTGAGGAGCTTGTCGGGCTCGGTCTCGACCTGGTACTGGCGCGTGGTTCCGCCGAAGGTTGTGATGTCGATGATGCCGGGAACCTCCTTCAGCTCGCGGCGGACGAGCCAGTCCTGCGTGGCCTTGAGCTCGTTGAGGGTGTAGCCGGGGCCGGAGAGCTGGTAACGGTAGATCTCACCGATGGGCGACCAGGGCGAGAGCTGCGGCTGGAGGTTGTTGGGCAGCGAGAGTGTCTGGAGGCGGTTGAGGACCTCCTGGCGATCGCGGAAGTACTCGGAGTCGAAGCTGAAGTAGAGCTTGACGTCGGAGAGGCCGAAGATGGAGATGGAGCGGACCTCTTCAAGGTGTGGCGTGCCGTTGAGCGCGGTCTCGACGGGCACGGTGACCTGCTGCTCCATCTCTTCGGAGGACCAGGAGGGGTTCTGCGTGATGATCTCGACGAGCGGAGGCGACGGGTCCGGGTAGGCCTCGATGTCGAGGCGCGAGAGTGCGAAGGCCCCGGCGGCGAGCATGACGCCGAAGAGGATCAGGATGATGGCGCGGTAGCGAATGAAGAGTCGGATGAGTGGCTGCACGCGATCAATCTCCGTTGGTGGGACGGAGAAGCGCTCCGCCAGCTGTGACGACCTTGTCGCCGTCGTTGATGCCGCTGAGGACCTCGATGTTCTTCACGGCGCCGGAGTCGAAGGTGCGGCCGATGGTGACAGGGCGCTGGTCGTACTTGCCGGATGCGTTCTGGATGAAGACGGAGGTCTTGTCGCCCTCGTGGATGACAGCTGTGGAGGGAACGATGACGGCGTTGCGCGCGGCTCCGGGGACGCGGATGGTGGCGAACATGTCGGCCTTCAGGGTGTGCTTCGGGTTGGGAAGGACGACGCGGATCTTCAGGGTGTGGGTGTTGGGGTCGATGGCGTCGCCGATGTTGGTGACGCGGCCCTTGAGGGCGAGGTCGGGATAGGCGGGGACGCGAACCTCGACCTCGCGGCCGGGCTTCACGCTCGCGAGATCGCGCTCGAAGACGTCGCCGACGATCCAGACGAAGTCGATGTTGGCGATGGTGGCGATGGGCGTGGCGTTGTCGAGCGAGCGCTGCATCTCGCCCGCGGCGGAGCCGATGTCGAGCACGACGCCGGAGATGGGAGCGCGCAGAGCGACCTCGTCGGAGTTGTTGTCCTCGGAGAAGCCGAGCTCGTGGATGCGCTGGCGGGAGCGCTCGAGTTCGGAGTGGGCGGTGCGGTCCGCGGCATCGAGATCGTCGTAGTCGGACTGCGAGAGGACCTCGTGCTGGAGGAGAAGTTTGCCGCGTGTGAGCGCGCGGTCGGCGCGGAGCACTTCGATCTTCGCCTTCTCGTAGTCGGCGCGCGCGGCGGCGATGTCGCTGCTCTGGAGCGTGGCGACGGCATCGCCCTTCTTCACCTCCTGGCCGGGGAGGACGCGGAGGCTGAGCATGCGTCCGCTGGCCGGCGGGAAGATGTGGACGACGTGGGAGGGGTCAGCCGAGATGCGCGCGGGGATCTCGAGGTAGTCGGTGCTCTGCTGCGCGTGGGCGATGGCGGTCTCGATACCGGCAGTCGCGGGCTGCGTGGCCTCGGCGGGCGGCGGGGCGGAGGACTTGCACGCCGTGAGAGGCAGTGCGGCGATCGTGAGGAGGAGCAGGGAATCAGTCGTTTTCATGCGGGCCTTCATGGGAGGATGTCCGTCGCGGTGGCGTAGCTGAGCTGATGGAGTGCGAGCCATACCTGCGCGTTGGCGGTAAGGCTCGAGAGGTGAATGGCGCGGTAGTCGCGGAGTGCGGAGAGGTAGTCGAGCAGCGTGGTGTTGCCGTTGCGGTAGCTGAACTGAAGGTTGTCGCGGACGTGCTCGGATTCGGCCAGGTAGTGGCTGTTGTAGCGCTGGGCGAGATGCTGCGCGGTCTCGAGCGCGAGCCATGCCTGATCGACGTCGGAGACGACCTGGTTGCGCGCGGCGGTGATGGCGGAGCGGCTGGATTCGACCTCGTAGCGTGTGCGCTCTTTTTCGCCCTGGTTGCGGTCGAAGACACGCACCGGGATGGACAGCGAGAGGCCGAAGGAGTTGTTGATGCCGTTGCGATCGTACTCGGTGGCAAGCGTGGGGTCGGCGGTGCCTCCTGCGACGGCGAGCTTGGCGTTGGCCTCGGCGGCGGTGAGCGCCTGGCGCGCGGCGAGGTAGTCGGGTCGCGAGGACAGGGCCTGGTTCTCGGCCTCGGTTTGCGTCACGGGAATCTGCGGCGGCTCGAGGGTGCCTGTGATGTCGAGGCTCGGCGAGGGATGGTCGTCGCCGAAGAGGAGTTGAAGCTGTGTGGACGCCTGCTGGAGCGCGAGGCGGGCGTTGTCGGCGTCGGATTCGAACTGGGCCAGTTGCAGGTCGATGCGCTCGAAGTCGGTGTTGGTGATATCACCAGCATCGAGGCGCGCTTTGCTCAGGTCGACGGTCTTGTGGTAGTCGGCGAGGTTCTCGTCGGCGACGGCAAGCGATGCCCTGGCCAGCAGCATGTTGGTGAAGGCATCGCGGACAGCGAGCGTAAGCTGACGTTCCTGGTCGCGGTAGAGGCTCTGGGTGGAGTCTGCCGTGGCGTTGGCGGAGTCGAGCCGCCAGCGGCGCTTCTGCCCCCGCTCGAAGAGACGCGAGACGTTGGCGGAGTAGAAGAAGGGGTTGCCGTCAGGCGTGTCCGGCCTCTCGGGCAGCGTAATGCCCTGGCCGTAGAGGGTCAGCGTCGGGTTCTGGCGCAGGCCTGCGGTGAGCTTGTTCGACTCGACGGCGGAGACGTGCTGGCGGACGGAGGCGAGGGTGGGATTGCCAGCCAGTGCGCGGGCGACGGCCTGCTGGAGCGTCAGCGGAGCCGAGGCTGGGGCAGGCTGAGGCGGAGCGGGGGGAGGTGTCTGTGCCGCGGCAAACGACGCCAGCGAAAACAATGCTGCGCCGAGAGCACGAAGAGCGTTCAGTTTCATGCCTACCTTCAGTTTTTGTTTCAGATGGAAGAGGCCGGTGAAGGCCCTCTTTGGCCTTTCCGGAGAATCTGGAGACTACGCGGCGAGCAGGGCCACGGGAGGGGGACGTACCGCCGCGGCACGGGCGAAACCGGCCAGCACCGTCCGGGGGTACGAGCGCGGAACCAGCCGCGAGAGTCGAAGACTGAGGAAGGCTATGCCAAGGAAGAGCAGAGCCGCCAATAAGACTGTATCCAGCAGCGAGCTGGAATCCTGGTCCAGATGCAGCAGAGGCATCGCGACGCGGCGGACGAAGTGCTCACCCTCAGAGGGCGCGGCCATGGCGACCAGATCGTCAGTCATCGAGATGACTGGGAAGAGCAGGACCAACAGCAGAGCGAGCGCGACGAAGGTGGTCCAGGTAAGCTGCGTGTGGCCCAGCCGCACCGCACGGACCCAGAAGGCGACGAGAAGCAGCGATACGGAGAACCATAGGAGATTGAGAAGAAGCTCCACTGATTCAAGTATAGAGCAGACGGCGGGTACGCGTGATGGTGAACCGGAGAGTACTCCCGCGAGAGAAGAGGGAGGGGTGGCCGGTCCGTCCATCGAAGACGCCAGCCCAGGAGATTACATCGCCGGCGGGTGGTGAGGATCGACCTTGTCCTTCTCGCCGGATTTGATCGGAGTGGACTTCACAGCGCCGGGATTGACCGAGTCGCGGAGCTCCTTCGACGGCTTGAAGAAGGGAACTCGCTTGGCGGGGACGTCGACCTTGGCACCAGTCTTCGGGTTGCGTCCGGTGCGTGCATTGCGCTGACGCGTGCGGAAGCTCCCGAAGCCGCGAATCTCGATCTTGTCGCCCGATTTGAGGGCGCCGATCACGGATTCGAAGAGAGTATCGACGATGACCTCGCCGTCTCGACGGGTGAGGTCGCCGAGGGCGGTTACTTTGTCGACGAGATCTGCTTTGGTCATGAGCGGGTCCTTTCCTTCCAGGGAGGGCGATAACAAGTTCAACGCTACTCGAAAACCGGTTTTCTGGTGTTGATTATAAATGGGATGCAAGTTTCGTGCGAAAGGAAACCCGGCGTAAGTAGCAAATAAGTGAACATCTTGCTGAGATGAGATGCAGGAAGCGGCAACCACGTCTGAAAAAAGACGAAAAACCCGGGCGAAGGCCCGGGTTCGTCACAGCGGCAGAGCCTAAAGTCCAGTAGAGGGATGGTTACTTCCACATGAAATAAAAGCCGGGAGCACGGTTCAGCATCTGACCCGGATTGGGAAAGAGGTCTTCGCCGTCCTCGGTGAGCAGCGAGAGCAGACCGCGTTTATTTTTTGCCGGCCGGACGATTGAGGGCTCGCCGGAGATTCCGACGTCTCGCGCTGTATCCATCAGGGCGGTGCGGAAGCCGCCAATGCGGTCGATCAGCCCGAGGGAGAGGGACTGCTTTCCGGTCCAGACCTGGCCGGTGGCAAGCGGCTTGATCTTCTCGTCCGAGCTGTTCCGGCCGGTCGCGACATCGTGCACGAACTGCGAATACATGTTGTCGACCAGCGATTGGAAGTAAGCCTGCTCCTTGGAGGTGAGATCGCGGCTGGGATCACCGGCGTCCTTGAGCTCGCCGGCGGTGATGGTGATGTTTTTCAGCTTCGCCCACTTCATCAGATCGCCGTAGTTCATCCACTCCATGATGACGCCGATGGAGCCGACGACCGAGGCCTCGTTGGCGTAGATGCGGTCGCAGGCGCTGGCGATGTAGTAGGCTCCGGAGGCCCCGACGCTCTCGACGGAGGCGACGATCTTCTTGTGCTTCTCCTTCCGGACGCGGAGGACCTCGTGGTAGATCTCTTGCGAGGCCGCTGCGCCGCCGCCCGGAGAGTTGATGTGCAGGATGATGGCCTTGACGGAGGAGTCGTCTCCGAACTTCCGCAGCTGCGTGTTGACGGTGTCGGGCGAGAGGATGACTCCCTCTATGTCGATCACACCGATCCGATCACCGCCAAGGGCAAGGCCGTCGTCGCCCTTAACCGACCGCATCGCGAACCACGCCATTCCCCAGATGAGCAGGCAGATTGCCGCGAACGAGCCTCCGATGACTGCCATGTAGAACCACGGAGAGCGGTTATTGGGAGGTGTAGGGCGGTAGCCCGCGAAATAGGCGGGAGGATACCCGGATGCGTACGGAGGACGCGCAGTGGTATAGCCTGCGAAGTTGGGCGGAGGGGGCGGTGGCGGGGATGGCGGCTGGGGCGTGAACTCGTCCGGCATGTTGTGGAGTTTAGCAGGGACGGCGGCCAATTTGCTCGCGCTTTGATGGGATCGATGAGCCTCCAGTTGGAGGGGCTGGGTGAATATTTTTGAGACAGAAAGCGGTGTTCGAACGTCCAATAATTGCAGTATTATGAACGGCGACCCGTCTGTCGATCCCGTCGAATTCGGTTATTGGAACAATCCAGGAAGGCTGGCAAGCGCCATGGCGCATCCGCAGTTAAGTATTGTCATCCCGGCGTATAACGAAGCCGCACGCATTGAAAATGCGCTGGATCGCGTGATGTCGTGCGTGGCCGAGCAGGGATGGGACGCCGAAGTTCTGGTCGTGGATGACGGATCGAAGGACGACACGGCAGCGATCGTACAGCGCTGGATGAAGAACAATCCCCGCCTGCACCTGGTGCAGAATCCGGGGAACCGCGGCAAGGGATACTCGGTGCGCAACGGCCTGCTGCAGGCGGCTGGCGAAATTGTGATGTTTACCGACGCCGATCTGTCGGCTCCGATGGAGGAGGCCGAGAGGCTGATCGCCGCGATCAACGCCGGAGCCGATGTCGCCATCGGATCACGCTGGCTCGACCGCGCGCGGCAGACGATCCATCAGCCGCTCTACCGTCAGTTCTTCGGACGCTGCTTCAACTGGATCACGCGCACCGTGATGGGTCTTCCGTTCAAGGACACGCAGTGCGGCTTCAAGGCCTTTCGGCGCGAGGCCGCGCAGGTGATCTTCCGTCTGCAGACCATCGAGCGCTGGGGCTTCGATCCGGAGATCCTGTTTATCGCGCAGAAGCTGAAGTACGAGATCCGCGAGGTCCCGGTGACCTGGGGGCACGACGAGCGCACGCGCATCAGCTACCTGAAGGACGGCATGAAGATGCTGGAAGACATGGCGAGAATCCGCGCCAATTCGATTGCAGGCCGCTATGACAAGGCGATTGCGGCGATGCGCGACACCAGCACTATGGTGACTCGGCCTGTGGAACACGCGGCCAAGGTTGGCGCTCGTCAATAACGCCGTACAAAAAGGATTGATCGTAAAGGGAGAGCTCATCTGCTCTCCCCTTTGCTTTGCTCGATGACAGCAGTGCCGGGGGTCTTTTAGTCTACACGATTTCAAATTTCGTATACTCTTGCTATTCCCGAAACGGGTTCGCGCAGGGCGTTATACCGTCGCGTGACCCGAATGTTGTACTCGCTCTATCGCATTGTAGGTAGAGCCTCCTCCGGCGTATATCGCTACCTTGGAACTGACCTATTTGCACGATTTGGCTGGATTTCTTCCGGCAGGTGCCTTGAACCATGAGCCAAGTTAGAGGAGCGATATGCGTTTTCTGGCGTCCCTTCGCGGGATGAGTTTGTCTGCAGCAGTGGCCGCGAGCGTGGCGATGGCAGGTTGTGGTTCAGGGATGGTTTCTGTGCCCTCTTCGGCAAACACAGGCACGCCGTCGTCGCCGACCACCGGTGGAACGGGAACTCCGTCCAGTGGCGGCACAACGACTCCCTCGACAGGAGGCTCGGGCACGCCTGCGGGCGTCTCGGGCACAGTGGTTGGCGGCCAGACTCCCTTGAGCGGCGCCAGCGTTCAACTCTACGCGGTGGGAACCTCGGGCTATGGCTCGGGCGCGACCTCGCTGCTCAACGGCGCGGTGACGACCGATAGCAGCGGAAAGTTCAACATCGCCGGGGCGTATACCTGCCCAGCGGCCAGCACGCAGGTCTACGCGGTGGCGACCGGCGGCGACGCAGGCCCCGGAGCGAACTCGAGCGTCGTGCTGATGTCGGCGCTGGGCAACTGCGGCAACGTCGCGTCGACACAGTTTGTGGTGAACGAGGCGACGACGGTGGCGAGCGTGTATGCGCTGGCGCAGTTCATGACGCCGGGCGGCACGGCAGTGGGGGCGAGCAGCACGAATCAGACGGGCCTCGTGAATGCCTTCCGCACCGTGACGAACCTCTACGACGCCGAGACCGGCCAGACGCGGACGACGACGCCTGCGGGCAACGGAACTGTTCCTGCGAGCACGATCAACTCCCTGGCGAACGTACTCGCGGCATGCGTGGATACTGCCGGAGGATCGCCTGCCTGCTCGAAGCTCTTTCAGGCGACGACGGTCGGCGGGACGACCCCGAGCACTACGCTGGCGGCCATCCTGAATGTGGCGCTGAATCCTGGGATGAACCTGAGCTCGCTCGCGCTGGGCGGGCCGTATTCGCCATCGCTTGCCGGGGCGCCGAACGACTGGACGCTGAGCTTGGAGTACACGGGCGGCGGTCTGAACTACGGGCAGCTCATCGCTGCTGACGCATCGGGAAACATCTGGATTCCGAACGCAGTCGATCCGGGAACGCTGAGCGAGTTCAGCACCGTGGGCGAGCCGCTCTCGGGTTCGTCGGGCTTCTCGGGCGGCGGATTGAGCTATCCGCAGGCCGTTGCCGTCGATCTACTCGGCAATGTGTGGGCGGCCAACGAAGGCAACAACACGGTGAGCAAGCATACGTCGAGCGGAACTCCGCTCTCCGGCTCGGGCTTTGCGGCCACCGGGATGAAGCTGCCCTACGCTCTGGCCATCGATGGCAACGGCAATGTGTTTACCGCGAACGACAATAATTCGGTGACCAAGCTGAACGCGTCGGGGACCGCGGTGTCGCAGTTCCAGCAGGGCGGCCTGAATCAGCCGTATGCGATTGCGGTGGACACCTCGCAGAACGTTTGGGTCGCTAATTACACCAGCCTCTCGAAGTTCTCGAATACAGGAACGGCAGCATCTTCTTCCGGATTTACCGGCGGCGGCCTTGCGAATGCGGTCGGTGTTGCCATCGACGCCAATGGAAATGCGTGGGTCGCGAACTTCGACAACGCCGTGGTGAGCAAGCTGGACTCGACGGGAACGCCGCTGTCGGGGGCGGGCTATCCAGTTCCGGCGGACGTGGCCTCGATCGCGGTCGATGGCAGCAACACCATCTGGACCGCGAACGCGGACGGCTCGATCAGCCACCTGTCGAACACCGGAGCGGCGATCTCGCCGGCGTCAGGGTACATCTCGAGCGGCGCAACGGCGGAGGTCGGCATCGCCATCGACGCCTCGGGCAACGTGTGGACGAGCGACAACTACGTCAACAGCGTCTTCGAGTACATCGGCGCTGCATCGCCTGCCGTGGTTCCGTTGCAGGCTGCGGTGAAGAACAACCAGCTTGGGCAGCGGCCTTAACGCTTAGCCTGCTGGCCTCGGGGCGAGTGTCGTGGGAGAATACCTCAGTGTGCCTTCAACAGCTGCACTGAGGTATTTGCACTTTGCTTCGATCGATCTTTATCTCTCTTTCTCAGAACATAACGCTGAGGAGCTTTGCGGAGCGCTCCTCGATTGGACGAACGATGTCGGGCCGGTTCGTGGCCGGCATGACGGTTGATGACGCGCTGGGCGCCTCTGAACGCGTGAACCGCGATGCCATCGCGGTGACGCTGGATGCCCTGGGCGAGAGCGTGACGACGGAGGCCGAGGCGCGTGCCTCGGCCGCGGTCTATCACCAGATGCTCGATGCCATCGCGGCGCGGAGACTCAACGCGAATGTGAGCCTGAAGCTCTCGCAGATGGGCATGGACTTCGATCCTGCGCTGGCCGAGACGATCGTCGGTGAGCTGGTGGAGCACGCCACGCGCGTGGACAGCTTCGTGCGCATCGACATGGAAGGCAGCCCGTACACCGAGGCGACCATCGCCATGGCGGAGCGGCTGCACGCGAAGTACAACGGCCGCGTTGGAACGGTGCTGCAGGCTTACCTGTTTCGCACGGCGGTCGATGCGGAGCGGCTGCTGGGGCAGGGAATCCGCATACGGCTCTGCAAGGGTGCGTACAAGGAGCCCGCGGAGATCGCGTTTCCGTTGAAGGCGGATGTGGACGAGAACTATGTGAATCTGGCCGAGCGCATGATGACCTCGGGCGTCTTCTGCGGGATCGCGACACATGATGAGGCGATCGTCGAGCGACTGGTGGCGTTTGTTCGCGAGCATAGCGTTCCGAAGAGCGCCTTCGAGTTCCAGATGCTGTACGGCATTCGGCGGGACCTGCAGCGGCGGCTGGCGAAGCAGGGCTTCGGAGTTCGCGTCTACGTTCCGTTCGGGCCGGAGTGGTATCCGTACTTCATGCGGCGGCTGGCGGAGCGGCCGGCGAATGTGCTGTTCCTGATGAAGAACTTCCTGAAGAGCTAGCTAGGGTCCCCCCGTGCCATTTGTGTGCAAAGTATTCATTGCAGATACTTTAGGCTGGTACTTCGGTTTGCGGTCAATTGCAAAGTATCTGGAATGAATAACCTGGCTTGAAGCCATCAGTCAAAGTATTCATTTTACTAGGTTTGAGAGCGGACCAATGCAAAGAGCCCCGATCTTTCGGGGCTCTTTCTCTTCTTGTATCTATATCTATTGTAGCGAGGCGGGTGGGTGAATTGCGCAGATTTCCATTCAAGATTTTTCGATGTAAGTTGCTGATGTGTTTTAGGTTCTAGGGGTAGGGGCGTTTCATGGGCCTTGACATCGATTTTTCTCAGGATTGAGACGGTTTTGAAACATCCTGCCGGGTCGGCTGCGTTGTGTGGGTATAGCTTCCTGATAAAGGTTTTGAGGAGTTGGTGATGATCGGGTTCGGTCGCGGCGCCGGCGTGTGGTGTGTTCTGGCTGGTACGGTCTTTGCGGGGGTGCGTACAGGGTCGGCGCAGGAGACGCAGACGCTGCATGTTACGGCTCGGCTGGTGGTGCTGGACGTGACGGTGACGGATGCGAGGGGAAACTTTGTGCCCGGGCTGGACCGGTCGCAGTTCGCGGTGACGGAGGATGGAGCGCCGCAGACGATACGGTCGTTTGAGGGGCCGCAGGCACATGCGATGCCGGAGGAGGCGGTGGGCAAGATGGTGGTGAGGAGTTCGAAGGATCTGGAGTCCATCGGGAACGCTCCGCTGACGATCATCGTGCTGGATGAGAGGAACACGCCGTTCCATGACGTGGCGTATGCGCGGCAGATGGTGGAGAGGTATCTGAAGGCGCAGCCAGAGGTCCTGGGGTCTCCGACGATGTTTGTGGCGACGAGCGCACAGCACAGGTTCACGGTGATTCATGACTACACGCAGAGCAGGGCGGCGCTTCTGACTGCATTGAGCAAGCACGGAAACGAGGGCGATATTACTTCGCTGAGCACGATTGCGCAGGCGCGGAAGGATCCGGCACCGGTGGGACTGAATCAAGTGGTGGCTCCGCTGGTGCAGATTGCCGATAGCGTGAGGGACCCGCCGGAGCGGAAGAACATTATCTGGATTGGGTATGGGTATCCGTCGGTTCCGACGGAGCATTTGAACAAGCAGCAGTCGGAGGCGGTGCAGACGATGCTGCATGACGTGACGGACCGATTGCTGCGGGCGCGGGTTACGCTGAACATCATCGATCCGGAGGGGACGGTGGCGCACGATATCTCGACGACCGATGTGGTGTACCAGGACGTTGCGGCGCGCATGGTGGATGCGGCGGCGTTGGGGAGCAGCGCATCGTACGGGCAGGAGTTCGGGCCGTACAGCGGGGCGTTCAACTTTGAGAAGTTTGCGACGGCCTCGGGTGGTCATCTGATCAAAGGGCGCAATGACATCGATGCGCTGGTGGAGCGGACGACGCAGGATGGAGCGAAGTACTACACGCTGACATATACGCCGACGAGTACGAGCGAGGCGACGCAGGGCTTTCGGAAGATTCGCGTCGTGATGAAGAACCCTGCGCTGACGGCGCGGACGAGGGAGGGGTACTTCGGCGGATCGGTGGCGGTGGATAAGGTGACGGTGGGGGAGAAGAAGCAGGCGAACCCGCTGGAATTCGATCTGGTGTCGGCGGCGCAGAATGAGCTGGAGTATACGGCGCTGCATGTGATCGCAGGGCCGGCGGCGAAAGGAGTTGCGGTGCGGGTTCGGACGATGGACCTGACGTGGGATGCTCCTGTGACGGAGGCGAGGAAGGCTGAGGTGACGGCGTTCGTGGTGTATTACGACAAGAGCGGCAAGAACCTGGGACGGCATGCGAAGGAGATGACGATCTCGTTGCGTGCGGAGGACAAGGTGAATATGAGCTCGATGGTTGCGGCGGATGTGGAGTTTGGGGTACCGGCGGGGACTTCGAGGGTGCGGGTGGTGGTGCGGGATGGGACTACGGGGAAGTTGGGGACGGCGGATTTGAAGTTGTAGGGGTGCGGATGAGTTCTTGGCTCGATAGTCGAACCGCAGATCCTTCGACTGCGCGGCTTCGCCGCTTCGCTCAGGATGACAAGCTTCAGTGGGCTTAAAGAGTGCAGAACGATGCGATTCGTTCTGCACTCTTGATTTGGGGCTGTATGCGCTCCGCTAGTTTGAGGCTTTTTGAGTGGAGGGTTGTTCGGCGAGGAGCTTTTCGACGAGGTCGGTGACCTCGTGCTCGAGCTGTTGGTGGGCTTCGGGGTTGGCGGGGCCGGCGAATCCGGCGTGGATCTCGCGGACGCGTCCGTCGCGGCCGAGGAAGAAGGAGGTGGGCCAGCAGTTGAGGTGGTCGGCCTGGGTGATCTTCTCGTTGAGCTCGTCGGGGGTGCCGGCGACGAGGACCGTGTAGGTGAGGCCGTAACGCTCGATGAAGGCGCGAAGACGGGTGGGGTCTTTCAGCTGGTCTTCTTCCTCGAAGCTGAGAGCGACGATCTCAAGGCCTTTGCCATGGAATTTCTTGTAGAGCGATTCGAGGAAGGGGGCCTCGTCGTGGCAGTTGGGGCACCAGGAGCCGCCAATGGCGACGATGACGACCTTATTGCGGAACTGCGGGTCGGTGTTGGAGACGAGCTTGCCGGAGAGGTCGGGGAAGCTGAAACTGAAGGGCGCTGCGGGGTCCTTGATGGTGGTCTGCTGCGTGGAGTCGGTGGGGGCGGCGAGGTTCTGCTTGCGCGCGTCGGCGGGGTGGCGGGCGACGAGGTCACGAGCCTGCGCCTTTTGAGCTTCGGAGGCGAGGAGGTTGGAGACGAGGAGAGTACCGTCGGACTGCGGCGTGATGGAGTAGAGCGCCGGGCCGGCGGCCGTGAAGTGGCTGACAGTGTAATGGTGGCCATCCCATGAGCCGTAGAGCGAGCCGGTGTCGCCGTCGATGCGCTGGATGACGGCGTGGATGAGGCCTGACTGTTTTGTGGGAGCGATGCGGAGCTGCCAGGCGGACTCGCCCTTGGAGGAGGAGACGGCGATCTCCCAGTCACCGTGGATGTCGGGACCGACGGTTGTGGCGGTGGCGTCTGTGGTGACGCGGTGGAGCACGACAGGCACGCGCGGGGCGGCCTTGGGTGAGGTGGAGGTGAGGCCGAAGGTACCGGTGAGAGTGTCGTCGGCAAGCGTGGCCTCGAGGGTGCGGGCGTAATAGTTGAAGGCTACGGTGAGCTTGTTATCTGTGAAGGTGACGGAGGATGCGGCGGCCTGTTCGGGGCCGTTGAGGAGCGCGGCCTTGAGGGCGGTGGACGGGCCGGAGATCTGCAGGCGGATGGGAACCTTCTGGCCGCGCACGGCGGCGGAGCCCTCCCATGTGCCGGTGACGCTGGGGGTGGAGGCGAAGGCGAAGGCGGAGCCGACGAGCAGAAGGAGTGCGGCGAATGGCTTCCTGGCAAGAGCGTTCATGGGAGGAGCTCGATTCTTTCAGAGTTGTGATGCGGATGGGATTGTGCAGGAGAGGCGCTTGGGGGATTAAAGCGCGCAACACGCCTCTGCGCAGGCCAGCGAGGAGCGGCGGCAACAACAGAGGATGTGAGGCGTGTGCATGCTCCGAGCGTAGGGGAGTGAGGGTGGCTCGTCAAGGGGGCGTTGTTCGGAGGAGGGAGCGGCTCGACGGCCGAGATACAGGGGGCTTCGCTCAGGCTGACAACGTCTGCTTTGGACCGGCTGGTGTGGGGCTTATTCGAAAGTTGTATAGGGGCTTTACGGAGTGGTATGGATGCCCTTTGCAGTGCGGGGTCAGAATACAAACACTATGGAGGAAGGGGACCGTTCAGGGAATACCCCGAGCCAGCACCTAGATCACGGTTTCGAGGCCGCACTCCTGATCGGCTGAACCGTGAGGCTCCGGGAGTTCTTCGACGCTGGGCCCAAAGCAAGCGGTGCCCTCCCACCATAGCCCTGCGAACCTCCCCCCGCCACTTATATAGCCGCCTTCGGGCGGCTATCTCTTCTTTAGGGCGAAGTTTATTTGCCGAACTCCTGGGGATCGCTGGGCTTCTGGACAGGGATGTAGGGCTCGACGGCGAGGAGGTTGTTGAGCGTGCTGCGCTCCTCGTCGGAGAACTGGGTGCGGAAGCGGTCGGAGTTCATCATAGCCTGACGCTGAGGCTCGGGCATATCGCGGAGATCGCGGAAGGCGCGGCCGACGAGACGGCGGCGATCCTTTGGCAGGCTTCCAAACTGCTGCATGGCGCTGCGGAATTGCTGGCGCTGTGGGGGGCTAAGATGAGCGATGGCCTCATTGCGCTCGAGGAGGCGGCGACGCTGCTCCGGGGGCATGCTGTTGAGCTGGGTGAGGCGGTCGCGCATCCGCTGCTGGGTCTCCGGCGGCAGGTCGCGGAAGCCGGGCTCGCTCTCAAGCGCCTTCTGCTGCTGGTCGAGCGGGAGATTGCTGTGGCGGTCCATCCACTGGGAGAGATGCTCGTGGTTTTGGCCGGTGTGAGGTGCGGTCGCAGCGGGGGGATGCGCCCCGGCCGGGCCTCCTCGGACGCCGCCATTTCTCTGCCCGCTGGCAGGCGCTGCCAAGGCAAAGCCGAAGACGCACGCGAGGACGAACGCCGCGAGCGCTGGAGTGACGGCACGGCGGATTTTGAGCGACAGTGGCATGACGTCTTGGATTTGCAGGGAGGGACCGATTTCGTCCTGCTAGAAAGCTTACTTCGTCCGGGTCCTTTCGGCGAGAGATTTGTGCGGCTAACTGGCCGGGATAGCCGGTGCTTCGTCGTTCGGGTTTTCCTCCTGCAGGAGCAGCTCCACGGTCTGGAGTGCCTGGTCGTTCTTGTCGAGCACCTGGAGATCGGTGACTGCGGGCGAGGCTTCGGGGTTGCCGGAGAGAATCCCGGAGAGATTGGCGAAAGCTCCGCCGCCGATCAGCAGAACCAGAGCCAGGGCTCCGGCGAGCGCCGGGCGGAACTGGCGACCGGTGTTGAAGAGCAGCCGTGAGCGCAGGCGCTCAAGCAAGCCGGCCGGAGCCTTGGCCTGCTCTTCACGGAGCAGGACGGCGAGCCTCTGGTCGAAGTACGGCGAGGGCTCCGGAGCCTTCCAGGTATCGAGCAGGGTCATCGTGGCCTGAAGCGACTCGAATTCGCCGCGGCAATCGGCGCAGGAGATCATGTGCTCGCGCGCGGCGGCATTCGACGGAGCAGCCGGATCGAGCAGAAGATCCGGAAGAGCGGATTGGCAGTCATGGCAGATCATGGTGAACCTTTCCAAATCCTTTTTCGTCAGATGCGCCGCATAAAACGATCGGCGCTATTAAGGTCCCGAAGGACTAAATGAACGTTTTAAGCTTTTCGCGCAACGTCTGGTAGGCACGAAAGAGCAGCGATTTTGTAGCGGACTCGCTCAGTTTCAGCACATCGCCGATCTGGCGGTAGTCCATTCCTTCGTACTTGTGCATCAGCACGGCCATGCGCTGCCGCTCGGGCAGGGCGAGGACGTGCTGACGGATTGCTTCCAGCCTCTCGCGGCGGAGCATGCTGGCTTCTGCGCCCGGAGTGCTGTCGGCCACGTCGGGCGTCGTTCCAGTCTCGCCGTCGACCTCATCGAGATAGACTGTGGAGGCGGTGCGCTCGTGGCGCGTGTCGCGGGCGTAGTTGACGCCGAGGTTAGTCGCGATGCGATAGAGCCAGGTGCTGAATCGCGCCTCGGCGCGATAGGTATCGCGGGAGCGGTAGACGCGGAGGAAGACCTCCTGACCGAGTTCCTCGGCGATGGCCTGGTTGTGAACCATGCGGTACATGAAGTGAATAATCGGCTTACGGTACTTCTGGATGAGGTAGTCGAAGCCCGCCATGTTGCCGGCACGAAGCTCGAGCATGATGGCGGCATCGTCCATGTGGGCGAATTCGCCGGCCGGCCGGTGATGCTCGGCCGTCTGGAGGCTCTCAAGAAGCGTGGGGCTGACCGCGAGCGTAGCCATGCTTTTGCTAACCCCATCTTCGTCTCCGGGTTGCGTTTCCGGGCCAAATTCCGGGGGATTCTGATGAGCCTGCGAAGGAGGAATCAGGGGGTGACCGGAATGGGGAGACGGGGCCATGCTTCCGATTTGATTGTAACTGCGTGGGCGGGATCGGTAACCACCATTGTCTAAGGGGCTTACCGGGAGTCAATCGTGGATTTTGGCGTGAGGTCGTGGGGGTGATATTCTTGAAAAGTAAACTCCTCTGCGGCGGAACCGGCTGGTTTCGGCTGCGACTTTTGAGGGCGCATAACTCAGCGGTAGAGTGCCACCTTCACACGGTGGAAGTCGTAGGTTCGAATCCTGCTGTGCCCACCATATTTTCAAAGACTTACAGATGCCTCATCCGAAAAGTTTGTGGCATTTTGTGGCAAATTCGAAAACGACGTTTTTTCCTCCCCTCCTTTCATGAGCATTTCGTACACCGAGCGGACCATCGCCTGCACGCTCTCAGGCAGCGCCTGCATATACTCGTGGGCCGTCGTGTCGGGGCCTCGAATGCCGCAGGTGCGCCTGGATGTCCTTCACCGATCCCATGCTCTGCGCCTGGGTCGCCATCGTTCGGCGCAAGATCTGGAAATTCAGCCGCTCGATCCCCAAATCCTTCGCCAAGGGCCCAAGCACCCGGTAGCGGTAGTTATTGGCGTGCAGAAAGCCACCGTCCGCGTTCGGGAAGATGAACGCATCCGGCATGGCCTTCTTACGTGAGACTTCTTTGCACTCCATCTTCCAATTCCACAGTTCGTTCGCCAGCCCGTCGGGCAGGTGGACCTTGGTCAAACTTCCAGGGGTTTTGCCATAAGGCCGGAGTTTCCCCCGGTAGACGGTTTCGGTGATCGATAACGTGTTGCAGTCATCGAAAGAACGCCACCGCAGAGCGAAGAGCTCGCTCGGACGCAGCGCCTCCGTCATGTCGAGGGCAAGCAGAAGGCGGTCTCTTCTGGGCGACTTTGCCAGAATCAACCACAACTGGTCCCATCCCAAAACCTGCTTGTCCTTAGGCCGAAGATTCTTGGGAATTCTCAGCTTCCGGGTTGGGTCCTTGAGAAGGAACTCCTGCTCGATGGCCTCGTCGAATATATATAGACTTCAGATACGATCGAGCCTGCTTTACGCGATCCTGGCAATAGCGATCCGCCAAGTCTGTCAAATGCGTTTGCAGCGCGAACTTATCGAACGAATCCAGCGGGTACTCGCCGAACTTGTCGATCAGGTCGACTTCGATCTGGGACATCTTTGTAATAGCCGTCTCCGGTCGCCAATCCCCCTTACGTACAGGGAAGTAGCGGTTGCGAACAAACCACCCGAAGGTCACAGAGCTGTCTTTCAGCACTTTGCGCTCCGGGATTTGACCACTGCGTTTTGTAATTTCCGCCCGTAGCGCACCTCGCGCTCCGAGCTTGTTCATCTGCGATTTGAGACCGAGTCTGACAGGTACTTTCCTGACTCGCTCCTCGTTGGTTTCTGAATCGAGCACCGTCTCGCGGAAATACCCGTACCAGTATTTTCCGCGCAACGAAACCCAACCTGCCTGATGCGACTTGCCCATTCGTTCCTCAGTTTCTGTGGCGGAAGAACCGTGGGCCGCTCTTATTCTACCGGCGTCCCGTCCGTAGAGCAGAGAGGCGTTCCCTTTCGCTGATGAACGCTTCGATCCCGCTCGATCGGTACCGAAGCGTGCCATCGCCCATTCGGATCACCGGGAGATGTGGGACCTTGCGTGAAGAGTGGTCCCAAACCCAGTCCCTGCTAACATTGAGCCGTCGAGCAACATCCTCGACTGTGAGAAGCGGATCCCTGTGCGTTTCGCGCCCTGTCGAATCGACCGGTGCCCGCGCTTCCCTTGGGTTCGGATGACTGAAGTCCTCAGAGTGAGCTGTTGGGACCTCGAGCAGGTGAAGAGCTGAAATCTGTCTTTGCTGTGGCATGTATCCTCCCAGAGCTTTGCTCTCCCGAAAAGGGGATGAGCCAGAGCCCTATCTTTTCTCCAATGGTTCGATCAAACCTGTACTTGTGGTCCAGCAATTGCGCTTAGCAATTCGCCCGAAGCCATCGTGGCGGCTGAACCTACGGTGTGTGCCAGGGTCCAGACAGCCTGCCCGTGCAAATCGCGAGTGCTATGTGTAAAACAGGTTCGAAACTCGGTCAAATGACCCAAGTCTTTGAGGCGGGAGATGCGTTCAGCGCTGAGGCGAAGCTAGTGCTATCTGCAGGTAAGGGTGAAAATGATGCTATTGATGCACCCCAAGTTTTCGGAATCGGAAAGCTTGGTGGTACAACAATCGCGAGATATCTCCCTTAGCAGGAGTACGGCGAACTCGGTATCACGGACGACGACCTGCCACCCTTCTGAGTGATCTGCCAAATCACTCAACCCCTCTCTGCTTGCTAGCAGTTGGCGTTCCTGATCATGGCGCGCGGCGAGTGAAAGGTGTCGACGCTCGCCATTTCAGGCAAACAAGCATTGTCCTCCTTAGAAATCCTCAAAAAGCAGGTGAAATCATGGAAAGAAATACGCAAGAGATTGCGGACGTGTTGCTGCGTCTAGAAGAGCCATTCGACAAGGATGAGGTCAGATGGCTTGTGGCAGCTACATCCCGAGACGGCCGCAAAGGTCGTGTCACGCCGTATGCCAACCCGCGCGCGTACACGGACAGGCTGAACGAAGTACTCACCGCGAGTGGATGGACCCGGCAGTACGCGGTCCACACCATTTCGCCTGTAACCAGGATCAAGAAAGACAAGATGATCCAGACGGGCAAGGTGCTGGTGACGTGCACTGTGAGCATCGCCGGTATCGGAAGCCACAGTGGTAGCGGAGAGGAGTGGGCGGATGACGAAAACGCAATGACAAGTGCAGAGGCGCAAGCCTTCAGCCGAATGCAACCGGGAAGCCGGACCAGCAGCCAGGATCCTCCTCGCCTGTTGCAAAGGGTCCTCTTGATGCCAGCGTCACCACGAAAATCGAGGGGCATCGACCGGAACTTGGCCAGGCTCTGTATCAGAGCATTCTGATGATGGTTGCGCAGGTACGTTCCGCTCGCGATATTCCCAACCAACAACTACAACAAAGCGTACTGAACTGGGTGGAGAGCGCCACTCGGGGAATGGCTCAAGTACGGAAGATTGCAGCTGAGATCCCTGAGACAAAGTTCTACTCGATTCTCGACCACCACGGCGTCCAGTCTCTTGCCAGGGTGCCCAACTTCGGTGTCCTCAAGAAGCTAGTAGACGAGATGACGCAGGCCGCTCCGAGCAAGTCGGCAGCCTGACTATTAGTGCCAAACAGGACCGAAGGGATGCGAAACATCGCATCCCTTTTTTCTGTTCTGAGGTTAACCATGAAATTCATCCAGTGCTCGATGTGCAGGCGGACAGCGGCCTGGGTGATCGACAAAGAAGCGTTTTGTGAGGGCCACAAAGAAGTGATCATCGAGACCTTCGGAGTCGATCACTTTCCGATCCATCGACTCACGAACGAAGATGACGCGTTCGCTATCGGTGGCCGCTTCCCTAAACCAAACCCCAAAAGAAAAGTGGCGACAACGCCTCTTGGAGGCAATGCTCGATGCCGAAAGTCATAGAAATCCGTACGGAGCCTGCGATCTGCAGTATTCCGCTGCACCAGGCCGTTTATTGCGAAAACTGCAACACGATCTCGAACTCTCGGCCCTATCGCTGTGGTGTTTGTGGCAGTGAAGCAGTTCTGCGGGTAGAACCGATCCTCAACCGCGACCCCGAACCCCCGGGCCAAACTTCATTCCCTATCCAGTTCTCTCTACTCCGCGTGGTCGGAGCTTAGCCGACTAGCGCTCAACTGACAACCTACGTCAACCTTCGAGGGTGCACCTATGGCTCTTTATGCCCGCTCACGTCCCGGTACCACGCGGTCCTTTTGGCGCGCGTATCACAACGCTCAACTCAAAGTAGCCTCGTCCTGCATGAGGTCAGCTGCTTCCGGAGTCGTGCGCGAAGCCAGCATTCAGGAATTGATTGCTGATTTCGAGAAAAGGAAGATCCCGGCTTCTGCTCATTTTGTGAGCGTGGCTAGCCGCTAACGGTGGCCGTCCAAAAGTCTGCGGTGAGATCAGGATCCTGCTCCTCCTGATCTCAACCTCTATAAAGGAGCGTCATCGAACAGGCTCGGTTCTTTGGGCGGCGTCGATTGCTCTTCGAGGAGTTCGGGAGAATCATTGCGAACATTTCCTATTCGTTTGTCGACTTCCCACGCTGTCATCTGGTCGGCCTCATATGGTCGAAGCAGATCCATAGGTAATTGCGAGGAGTCAACGTCAAGCCAGCGGCTGTAGTCGCGGTCTGGAAGAATCACCGGCATCCGGTTGTGTAGTGGTTCGACGACCGCGTTCGGATCGGTGGTAATGACGGAAAAAGTGAGCAGTTCTGCACCTGCTGCCTTATCGTGCCAACGTTCCCATAAACCCGCGAAGCCATATGGCTCGCCAGATTTCAATGCTATAGCAAAGGGCTTCTTGGTCTTGGCATCGATCTTTTGCCATTCCAGGAAGGCGTCGGCCGGAACCAGACATCGCCGTCTCTTGAATGCTTCGCGGAATGAGGGAGCGGTTGCGACCGTCTCGGCCTTGGCGTTGATGGTCGACAAGCCGATTTGCGGGTCTTTCGCCCAGTATGGAATAAGGCCCCAGCGCATCATCACGATCTCGCGCTCGCGAGTATCGCGATTGAGGAGGACAACGGGCTGAAAGGTTTGCGGTGCTACGTTCCAAGAAGGGCCGAAGTCAGGAGCGGACGGCCCATAGACATGGAAGTGCTCCGCGATGCGTTGCTTATCGGAGCGTCTGACGTAGCGGCCACACATGAGGACAGTTTAGCGAATCGGGGAGTCGAGCCCAAACGTCTCACCCCGGTCTCGCCAAACTGACGTTGGCCGTCCTTTGAACCATAATGTGGCCGATTGAAGCATATTCTGGCCACTGTAACTCTCTAGCTATCAGTCACGCGTCTGCATTTCTGCGCTTAGAGTTGAAGCATAATATGGCCACAACCACGAAAAAGAAGCATAACTTGGCCACAACTACATCCGAACCAATCGATCTGTACTGGCGAATCTTGCTTCACTAGCGATGAAGAAGCCTCTTTCCGGTTTGGCAACTGTCCGGATAGCCGACTACACGTCCATGTGGCTCGCGTTCCATTGTCGATGAGCGACTTGGCGATTTGGCATCAACCCAGATGGATCAGTGACGGGAAGCGCTTCTGAGAATTAATGTGGCTACAAGCGAATTCGATGGGAACTTTAACTTTACTCAGGCGTATCTTTCAGGGGTGAACGAGGATTATGAAATGCACTCAAGGAAACGACAAGTCCTGTCGAGCGGTAGCGCCATGGTTGTTGCGGCAATGATCTTGATGCTCGGTGTTTCGACATTCGCTCACGGAAGTGACGGAGCAAGGGTTAAAGCAGTGCGCCACGTTAAAGGCAGAACAATTTCTTCACAGGAGTCGCCAAAGGCGGAGCTGAGCGTCCAGAAAGGGCTTCGATTCATCGGCACTCAACAAATAAATCTTTATGGAAATGCGGAGGCAGAACAGTACGTCTTTGCGCGTTCGGGTCCCGACAATGTTGTAGAACGCTTCTACTTGGTACAGTTTGAGCATGTCCTCCCGACCAGCAAGCACACCTACAATTACGATTCGATGCGTACAACGCAAATAGGTGATCTGCAGTTCTCGTATGACGTGAAAAGCTGGTTCGATCTTGCGGCCAAGCTAGCGGAAGATCAGGCTTCGGATGGCGCAGCAACGGAGCGTCTGCTCGCAAAGCGGCACCTTTCACTTCCGCATAAGACTGCTCTGGTCCGTATGTTCCATTTACCGTCAACCGATCACCGAACCGAGTTGATGATTGTCTATGGCGAAGCTTTGCCGGAGGGTGGCGCTGTCCCTGTTGGCAAAGATGGGGGCCCTATGGATATGGAATCGCCCGGTTCGACACAGATGTTTCTTGAACACGCGCGCCAAGGACTTGTCGTTCAAGCGCGGTGATCGCTCGGCCTCGCCTCCCGTGTCTTCAGCACGCTATGCTGAATGGTTGGGCTGAGAGAGCGAGCGAAGATCGGTCCAGCCTGCGGTCATTCAGACGCTGTAACAGATTGGTCACGAGAAGTCGGGTTATGTTTACTGACCGGCGGGCGACTTCAACTGTTGACTTCAGGGTAATGCACGCATTATGAGAGGGCGTCCTGCTTAAGAAGGCAGTCTTGGTCGGCGACCCATGCTTGCGGGGGCTTTGCCCCCACACCCCCAGGATTTGGCGCTTTGGTGCCTCTCCCGATAGGGGAGTTTCATCGGTCAGTTAGCGACAGGGGGATGCGTAGCATCCCCCTGTATCGGTCGAGGCCACTGAGTCGGCGCTCGGGTTGCTTCCCAGCATGGGCCCTATCCTCCGCCCAGTTCAGGCTCATTTTACTGCGGCGGGAAACAAGCTGGTTTTTTTTATGGAGAGAGTTCTGAGGAATATGACATTTTACCTTGAGGGAAAGTGGTCCCAGTGAAGAATCACCTTCCCCCCAAGGAGGTACCCAGCATGCTGAGTAGCAATGTCAAGTATATCGGCCTGGACGTTCACAAGGA
>NZ_JQKI01000069.1 GCF_000745965.1 Edaphobacter aggregans DSM 19364
GCGGATGGCTGTGGGAGCGCTTTACTGTCCACTACACCCCAAAGCATGGAAGCTGGCTCAACCAGGCGGAGATCGAGATTGGCCTCTTTAGCCGCCAATGCCTCGGAAAACGCTGGATCGGGGATATCGTCACCCTCCGCCGCCAAGCCAAAGCCTGGAATCGCAGTGCAAACCGCCACAAGATCACCATCAAGTGGAAGTTCACAAGGAAGCTGGCACCCTGAAACTGAACTACTTATTCAAGCGGTCACAGTACTAGTGGCCTGTCGCAGAGAGAGGGGATGCAAGAGCCCTGCAGGAAAAGAAGTAGCGAATCCATCCTGGCCTCGAGTCTTGTAGGGAACATCGCGAGGTGTCGTAAGAGCCGTATGCGTAAACATGCACGTACGGATCTGTGCAGGGGGCGATCAGTAATGGTCGTTCCTGCCGCGACAGCTATGCTAGGTCGATTATTTCTGAGTTGCCGCAAAATCAACTAAATCACTTAGCAAGCGCGAGGGTGCTTTGGCAACGGTCACAACGCTAACTGTTCCCGGAGGGTTCACCCGCCCTGGTCCTGACCAGGCTATCCCGAAATATTAATCAGCCACCTTTCGAGAAGATCGATCAATTCCTGCGGGGGTCTGATCCACGTGTTCGCAATGGTCTCACGATAGGTAGCTTTCACGAGCACCGTAAGTCCATGTCCGTTTAGAACACGGAAGGCGTCTTCATCCGTTAAGTCGTCACCCAGATATGCGACGGGCGTGCGCGGCTCCAAGCCCGCAAGGATCGAGCTGACTGCATCGCCTTTGTTGGGATGTGATACACGCAGCTCCAATCCCGCTTCAAATTGGAGCAGTTTGAGACGTGATTGCTCGGCTATTTTCGTCCAGCCCTCAAGAGTGAGTAACTGCACACTCCTCGCCTCGGCAGTGGGTAGTCCTCGCCAATGGATAGCGATACCACCAAGTTTGAACTCCGCTCTGGACAAAAGTCCTGCCGCGACGATCCACTCCCGCGCCTTTGTCAGCGACACTGCGTCTTCCTCGTTGATCTGCGCACAACTGTAGCTTCCGTCGGTCAACTGACGCTCAAGGCCATGCGTCCCCCATAGCTCAAGGTTGTGCATCGGAGCAAGGAGTGCCCGCAGCTCCAGGATGGGACGCCCCGAGATAACGATGACTTTTGTCCTACCGGACTGCACGATTTCTTCCAGGATCGAAATGGCTCCAGGATAAGGGAAGGCACGGGTGCGATCGACGCAAAACGGCGCCAATGTGCCGTCATAATCCAGCAACAGCGCCGATGACGGAGCTGTCTTGAGCTGTTGCAAAAAAGCATCGAGCAAACTGGTCGTCACGCTGTCGTGCAAGCTATCTCTCCACCTGCGCCCTACCTATTACAGAGACATTTGTGTATGCCTTTTTCAGGCGGAGTTCGCAGAGTTCACCGATGAGAGTGGCTGCCCACCAATATATGTTTCTCTCCCTGACGGATCTTCTCATTCGACGCATTCGATCGACCATCTCGCTCACATTCATCTCGAGCGCATGCGCAATTGCCTCGGCGGTGGACTCAATGTCATATGGGTTCACGATGATCGCGTCATGCAACTCTCTCGCGGCGCCAGTGAAGCGACTCAGGATTAATACGCCGCGCTCGTCCTGTCGCGCTGCAACGTACTCTTTTGCCACAAGGTTCATACCGTCATGCAGGGATGTGACCATGCACAGATGAGCGGCTCGATAATACCGTTGTACCTCCTCATGCGTGTGCTCGCGGTTCTGGAAGACGATAGCTTTCCACTTTCCCCGTTTGAAGCGCTCATTGATCCTTTCAGCCTCAGCTTTAACCTCGGCCTGGAAGTCGGCATAGCGCTTGATACGACTCCGGGTCGGCGCACCAATCTGTATGAAGGTAAATTTACCTTGATACTTGGGATAGCGTTCGAGAAACGACTCAACTGCCTGGAATCGCTCGAGTATCCCTTTGGTGTAGTCTACGCGGTCGACGCCTACGCCCAGGTATGTCACCTCGATCCCCAGTTCCTGAAGCAACGCACTACGCTCCTCCTCAGCAGTCATACCCGTCTGCGCCAAGGAATGATCGTCAAGGAGTTCAACACTGATCGGAAATGGCAGAATCGAGGATCGATGTTGGTTGCGCTCGATAGAGAAGTGTTCCCAGTCGACTTTGGCTTCGAGTACGTTGTGCACTGTATTGAGGAAGTTGTTGCAGTGAGCCTGGGTGTGAAAGCCGATCAGGTCGGCTCCCAGTAAACCATCGAGCAGCTCGCGTTGCCAGGGACAGATGCTGAATGATTCGGCATTAGGCCATGGAATGTGCCAGAAGATAGCAACCCTCGCGTGGGGCAGCCGGTCCTTTATCAAGCGGGGCAAAAGGGCGAAGTGGTAGTCCTGGATCAGCACCACGGGATGATCCTCGCCGGCTATTTCTTCGACGAGGGCATTGGCGAACTTCTGGTTCACCCTGTTGTAGTATTCCCAATCTGACGCGCGAAAAGTCGGACGCGTGTGAGCAATATGGCAGAGTGGCCAGAGGCCCTCGTTCGAGAATCCGTTGTAGTAACCATCTTCTTCCTCACTGCTGAGCCAGACCCGACGAAGCGTATAGCGTGGATCGTCTGGCGGAACTTGGAGACGGTCATGCGTATCAACCGTCTCTGCATCCGCATTGCCGCTTCCATGAGCCACCCAGGTTCCACGGCAAGCACGAAGGATCGGTTCAATTGCCGTGACTAGACCACTGGGCGGGATCGTGACCTTTACCTTTTGGTCCTGTCGGATGTGCCGGTAGGGTTCACGATTCGAGACTACGAAAAGGTTGCTTCCATTTAGCCTGTTGCGCACATGATCCGCAAGCCGCTGGGCGGTCCACAGAGATTCGTTGATGTTGCGCAATCTGGCTTCTGTCTCGGCCGCTGCCCGTGCCTGCCACATGCTCTCCGCTAACGGGGCCAACTCATTCGCGAAAGGTGATAGAAGATTTAGATCTTGTGCTCTGGGTTGAACGGCGTGTCGTCCTGTACGAAGTGCCTTCATCCACTGCGAGATGCGCGCAATCGGGCCCGTCAGACTCCAGCGCAAGACCACAAGAGTGATGATTGCGATCACCAGTACCTGGACCGCCATACGAAGGAAGAATCGGCTCCAGGCCCGAAAAATCTCGGTTCGTATGTAGGTCGCGTCATGGACGACAATAACTTCCCCGATTGCTTTGTTGTCTATCGCGCGTATGGGAGCGACCACCATGTGGGTCCGCTTCAAGCCCGATCGTACAAATCCACTCACGGTGCGATTGCCGTGAAGTGCGTCTGTCATGAGCTTCGGCGCGCCCGATAGTAGAGACCCCAGCCCGGGGGTTACGACCAGCGAAGTGCCATCGCGATCGTAGATGCCAATTCCCAGCATATGGGCGTCGTTGGTGGAGCGCCGGACCATCAATTCCAGCCTCGCAGTGTCTCCGGCCTGCAAGGGTCCTTCTGCAGCCGCCGCTAAGCTCTGGCCGAGTGTTTCAGCTTTACTTTCGAGCTCCCGGCGTAGCGCATCCTTCGTTGTCCTCAGTTCGAACCAGGACGAAGCCAATGAAACTAAAGTTACGCCAATGATCAACGCAACTATCAACCGTAAGCTTAGGATCTTCATGAGGCGGCACGTAGGTCTTTCTGCAGAAAGCTAAGAAACCAAACGACACAGAATCAGCGGGAGCCTTTTGAAGCTGGCCGCTGTAAATATCTCTACGTACCCATGCGATCTCTAGCCAGGGACCCCGTAGATCAACCCAACTGAATCATTATCGCTCATACGAAGAAGTTTGCCGGTCTTGTGCGTCGCACGCTGCCGCTTGCGACAATGTCGCTGGTGTTGAACTCTGCGGCGCACCCGAAAGGTCGAACAAAATTTGGCCACCCGAGAAAGGAAAGCGGTACAGATCATGGAAAACCGGACCGTCATCGATGGCGAACTGGCAGCCCTTAGCTCTGACGGTCGCCCGAACTTCAATCTACTGCAAAACTTCCGGTCGTTGCTTTTGCCGTTGCCTTTGCTTTGCCGTTGCCTTTGCCTTTGCCTTTTGCCCGTCATTCTGAGCGAAGCGAAGAACCCCCGTATTTGCATTTGCCGTTGCTCTTGCATTTGCCGTTGCCGTTGCTCTTGCTTTTGAGGTAGAGCGGGCTTCAGCTGTTCCAGCTGAAGCCCGCGTCTAAACCCCGCCGCAACGCGGCGCACCGCACTGCCGTAGGCCGGAGCGAAGTCCGAAGGACGAAGCGACTGATCCCTCGCTTTTCCACAGCCCGACCCCCCCAAAATCGTGTCAAGCCCCAACTTCCCCCAACCCAAACAAACCAAACCACATCCACGTTGCCGATTAATTCCCTCTCATTCGCTAAACTAAATATAGGAAATCCCAAACAAAGCCCCAAAACACCCAAATCACGAAAATTCAATACTTTGCAAACACCAACCAAGCAAAATCAATACCGCACAAAGCGCTGAACACAGAAGTACCAACCTAAGTCTCATCAATAGAATACTTTGCACGAAAACAAACGGAGGGGAGGGATACCCGAAGACATGCTCGTAGACTCGCACGCACATCTCGACTTCTACACCGAGCGCCCCGCCGACCGCGACGAGGTCCTCGCCCGCGCCCAGATCGCAGGTGTCAACACCATCCTCGCTATCGGAATCGGCGAGGGCCCCGCCACCATGCACCAGGCCCTCGACCTCGCCCGATCCCTCCCCCGCACCCCCACCACCCCCCGAGTCTTCGCCACCGCCGGCATCCACCCCCAGGAGGCCGCCCACGCCACCTCAGACGCCCTAGAAAAAGTCGACACACTCGCCGCCGACCCCCTCTGCGTCGCCATCGGCGAGATCGGCCTCGACTACTACCACGTCGAAAACCCCGACATCCCCACCCAGCAGCTCGCCTTCACCGCCCAGATGTACATCGCCGCAACCGGCCGCAAGCCGATCATCATCCACTGCCGCACCTCCGAGCTAGCCACCCCGCAAGCGAAACAAAAATACGGCTCCGCCGACGCCTGGGCCGACACCCTCGCCCTCATCACGGAACACTTCAAGCCCACCGGACTGTCTGCAACCGGGGCCGGCATCATGCACTGCTTCTCCGGCAACATCGAAGACGCCCGACGCTCCCTCGACCTCGGTTTTTACCTCTCCTTCGCCGGCAATCTCACCTACCCCAAGGCCCAGCAGATCCGCGACGCCGCCGCCTTCGCCCCCGCCGACCGCATCCTCGTCGAGACCGACGCTCCCTTCCTCGCACCCATCCCCCTCCGCGGCCAGCGCAACGAGCCCGCCTACGTCGCCCACACCGCCCGCGCCCTCGCCGAGCTGCGCGGCATCTCACCGGAAGAGATCGCAGCCATCACAACCGAAAACTTCCACCGCCTCTTCCCATCCACCAGGCCCACCGAAGCCTGACATAATAGAACCCGGAAAATTTCGCGAAGGAAACAGAACACATGGCATCCGATAACAGCTTCGACGTCGTCAGCAAAGTAGAGATTCAGGAAGTCAAGAACGCCATCGATCAGGCAACCAAAGAGGTCCACGCCCGCTTCGACCTCAAGGACTCCAAGTCCTCCATCGAGCTCCAGGGGCAGGACACCATTCAGCTCGCCTCCCAAGACGAGTACAAGCTCAAGGCCGTCATCGAGATCCTCTCCCAGAAGCTCGTCAAGCGCGGCGTCTCCCTCAAGAACCTCGAGTACGAGAAGATCGAGCCCGCCGCCGGCTCCTCCGTCCGTCAGAAGATCAAGCTCGTCCAGGGCATCCCCTCCGAGAAGGCCAAGCAGATCGTCGCCCTCATCAAGGACTCCAAGAAGAAGGCACAGGCCTCCATCCAGGGCGACACCGTCCGCGTCGTCAGCAAGGACCGCGACACCCTCCAGGACATCATGGGAATGCTCCGCGGCAAGGACCTCGGCGTCGAGCTCCAGTTCACCAACTACCGCTCCAACTAAGTTTCCGGCTCGAAAATCTTGTGCGATCTTCGAGCCGGAACCTCTTCGCGATGAACATCCTGTTACTCTGAAATCAGAGTGAGTACTCTCTCCATCGCGACTGCGGCCGAGGTCTTCGACCTCCTCCGCGACGACCTCGCCGCCATCGAGCAGGAGTTCTCCAAGCAGTCCGCCTCAAACGTCGCCGTCATCACCGACATCGCCCAGTACCTCATCGCCGGCGGCGGCAAGCGCATCCGCCCGCTGCTGCTACTTCTCGCCGCGAAATCTCTCGGCAACGCGAATCACAGCCGCATCCGCCTCGGCGCCGTCGTCGAGATGCTCCACACCGCAACGCTCGTCCACGACGACATCATCGACGAGGCCGACACACGCCGCGGCCGCCCATCCTCCAATACCACCTGGGGCAACTCCAAGTGCGTCCTCGCCGGCGACTGGCTCTACATGCAGGCCTTCTCCACCGCGCTCGAGGAGCGTAACTTCCACGTCCTCGACCTGCTCATATCCCTCACCCAGCAGATGGTCGAAGGCGAGCTCCTCCAGATTGAGAAGCTCGGCCACCTCATCAACGAGGAAGAGTACTTCGACCTCATCTATCGCAAGACCGCCTGCCTCTTCCAGGTGTCCATGCAGCTCGGCGCAGCCATCACCCCGCACGAACACGGCGACGCCGCACTGATCGAGTCGCAGCTTGGAGAATACGGCCGCAACCTCGGCCTGGCGTTCCAGATAGTCGACGACGTGCTCGACCTCACAGCCACCGAGGACGTCCTCGGCAAGCCCGTAGCCTCCGACCTCCGCGAGGGCAAGGCGACGCTCGCCGTCATACACGCGCTCGAGCGAGGCACCGGAGCCGATCGCGAGGCCATCCGGACCGTCCTCGCCGACCGCAGCTTCGCCCACGTCTCCCACCCACAGATCCTCGAGATCCTCCAGCGACACGGCTCCATCGAGTACGCGATGGACACGGCCTGCGCCTACGCCGAAGCCGCCCGCCAATCCATAGCTGACCTCCCCCCCACCGAGGCCAAACGAGCCCTCCTCTGGGTCCCCGGCTTCGTCACCACCCGCGACCGCTAGCCTCTAACCTCTTTAATTCAGCCGCGCTCGATCATCACCAACCGATTGCGACGAGCATGTATTGAGGATTCGTGTGGGAGATATAGGTGGAATATCCTCCAACATCATCGTAGGGTACCTGTACCCGCGCCCGTACCCGCTCCCGTACCTGTACCCGCGCCCGTACCCGCACCCGCTCCCGTACCTGTACCCGCGCCCGTACCCGCTCCCGTACCAGTACCAGTACCCGCTCCCGTACCTGTACCTGAACCTGTACCCGTACCGGGCGCTGCCAAAACGTTACCTGCCGTGCCGCTGCAACCACAAAGAACAAGACACGCAGCCAGTGCAACGAGCCCAAGCTCACAGTGAACCTTTTGAGCGATGCGAGACGCTTTCATATCTTCTTTCGACGAAGTTCGGGTTTCATATTGTGCGGATAGACGGGGAGGTCCTTCGCCCGGATGGATCATGTTGCCGTCTGGCTCAGCCGTAGTACTGCATTCCTGCTTGTAGTCTGCTAAGTCCGGCTCCCAACGTGAGTTGGACGGCCCGCACCAGTAGGAACTCATGCCCCCAAAGGCCGGTCTATGACCCATTAGTGGCAGAGAGATACCTCTCGGTCATGCCGCTGCTTTATCTCAGACGCATAAGGACCGATCCTGCCATTCCCTGCTGCTAAAGATCAGCTCGTTTTCCCACCAGCTTCCCCCCGGATCCTGCTCTCAATCGTGATCGTGCCGGGGTTCTTATCAGCCCTGCTCTTCTTCCTCTTGTTCTTCAACCTCCAACTCCGCCACCCTCACCTCACCGCTCCCATCCTCCACCAGCACCTGAATCCTTCCCTCAGCATCCTCCAACTGCCTCTTGCACGCGTTCAAAAGCCTCACCCCCTCCTCGAACAGGCGCAGCGACTCCTCCAGCGGGAGATCTCCCCCCACCGAGGCCAAACGAGGCATCCTCTGGTCCCCGGCTTCGTCACCACCCGCGACCGCTAGATCCATTTGTTCGATAGAATCGTCGCGTGCTCAGGACTTTCACGAGCGTCGCGTTGTTAGTATCTGCCGCACCATTGGTGGCGCAAAACGGGACAAGTGACACTGTCCTCCATACAACATCAAGACTTGTTATCGTCCCCGCGTTGGTTCAAAACTCAACCCAAGAAATCTTCTACTCACTCCATGCAAATGATTTTCTGCTGTGGGACAAGGGCATTCCCCAGAAGGTTACCCTCGATGAAACCAGCAATCAGCCGCTCTCACTGGTCGTATTGATGCAGACTGGAGGAGCTGCAGTACGCGAGTTCGACAAATACATCAGCCTGGAGACGATGCTAGCCGCAATGCTCGGCAACGCTCCTAACCAGGTTGCCATCGTCAACTTCGATAGTAAACCCGAGGCAGCATCACCATTTACTTCAGATATCGCCCAGTGGACTGACGCAATCAATCATCCTGATCCGGGAGATAGCGGTGCGGCAATCAATGATGCCCTCAAGTTCGCCCTGAATCTGCTTGCACAACAACCAGCCAATCATCGAAGGGTGATTCTGCTCATATCGCAGCCACAGGACGCCGGAAGTAAGACGACTGCAAAAGAGATCACGCGCATTACAGGCGAGACCAATACAACAATCTACTCTCTGACATTCACGCCACAAATGACGAGGCTGAAGGATGCATTGAAAGAGCCGGCACACTCAAATGCTCCGCTCAACGTTGGCAATGGCTCCTATGTTGCCTATTTCAACTTGGCTGAGCCTTTGAACATGCTCCTTGATGCGATGCGAAAGGATGTCTCAACCGAGGTCGCGGCATTGTCAGGTGGTGAAGCAATTCGTTTCGGAAGCCGGAACGAGCTTGATGCCAGTGTTGCCCGCATCGGCAACCATATTCGCAATCGCTACACGCTCAGCTTCCGGCCATCCGCGCCGGATCCAGGCTTTCATCCCATTCGCGTAAGTTTAATCGGGTATCCTTCCTTAACCGTGACGGCAAGGAATAGCTACTGGCTAAGCGTCCAGGATGAGCAAAAGTAAAGTAAATCGTTACTCCTCGTCCTCACCCTCTTCAAACCGAAACGGGTCAGGGCCCTCTTCTTCCTCATCCACGTCCGTCTCGACCTCAAGCTCCTGCGCCTGCATCGTTCCTCCGGCGCGTTCGATGAGAACCTGAATCCGCCCTTCGGCCTCATTCAGCTCCTTTTTACACGACTCGGACAAGTTCATCCCCTGCTCGAAGAGCCGCACCGCTTCATCAAGCGGAAGCTCCCCCTGCTCCAGCCGCTCCACCACGGCCTCCAGCTCCGTCATCCTCTGCTCGAAGTCTGCCATTACGCGCTCACGCTTTCCGCCATTCCCAGCACCTGAGCCGCCGCGACATACTTGCCGAAGGGCGCACTGACCTGGACGCCCTGCACCATCGGCCGAGCCTCAGCCAGCATCTCCTGCGCGATGCGCACGCCCTCGGCACGCGCAGCTTCCGGAGAGGTCATCTTCGCCATCCGCGCCATGATCTCGTCCGGCATGCTCACCCGCAGATCGTTCTTCATAAACTCCGCATTCCGCAGGCTCGTCAGCGGCCAGATGCCCGCGATCACCGGAATGCGGAAGCTCTCGATTCTGCGTAGAAACTCCTCGAGGACGCGCAGATCGAAGACCGGCTGCGTGATCGCAAACTCCGCGCCCGCCTCCACCTTATAAGCAAACCGGCGAACCTCCTGGTCGATATCGGGAACCCCAGGATTCGCAGCCACCGAGATCGTGAAGCCGGTTGACTCGCCGATCGAGTTCTTCCCGATATCCAGCCCGCAGTTCAGATTACGCACAATGTTCACTAGACCGATGGCATCGACATCAAACACCGCCGTCGCATCCGGATAGTTCCCCAGCTTCGGCGGATCGCCCGTGAGGCACAGGACGTTCTTGAGCCCAATCGATGAGGCTCCCAGAAGATCGCTCTGAATGCTGAGCACATTCCTGTCGCGGCAGGTGTAGTGCAGGATCGTCTCGATGCCGACGTGCTGCTGAATCTGCACACACAGGCTTTGCGCGCTCATGCGTGCACTGGCGCGCGGCGAGTCCGGCACGTTGATCGCGTCCACGCCAAGCCTGTGCAACTCCGCTGCACCCGCAATCTCCTTCGAGCAGTCGATCCCCTTCGGCGGAACGATCTCCACCATCGAGACAAACTCGCCCGCGGCCACCATCGAGCCGATCTTCGACCGCTGCGCCAGCGGCGGGGGCGCGACCTTCGGAGCCGAAGGCGACTCCGCGCGCCGCTCCATCACCTGAGCTCCCGTCTCCATCGCGTCCATCGCCCGCAGCGCACTCTTCATCGCGCGCGTGTAGCTTGGAGTCGTCCCGCAACAGCCGCCCACCAGCGTCGCGCCAGCCTTCACCAGCTTGCGCGTGAAGCTCGCCATGTACTCCGGCGAGGTCAGGTAGATCGTCCTTCCCTCCACCGCGCGCGGAATACCCGCGTTCGGCATCGCCACCAGCGGCAGGGTCGTCACCGGACGCATCCGCTCAATCACACTCAGCACGGTCGCCGGCCCGGCGCTGCAATTGCAACCGATCGCATCCGCTCCCGTCGCTGCAAGCCGCTGCGCCGCCGTCTCTGCCGAGGCGCCGTCCAAGCAGTTGCCTTCTTCATCGACCGTCACCATCACGATCACCGGCACCTCCGGCGCAACCATCCGCGCCGCCGCAACCGCCTGCTCGGCCTCCACCAGCGACGTCATCGTCTCGACGCTCAGCAGGTCAACGCCAACTCCCGCCCCGCCCTCCACCAACGCGGTGATCTGCTCGGCAAAGGCCACCCGCGCCTCCTCCAGCCCAATCTTGCCCAGCGGCTCCAGGCGAACACCCAGCGGGCCGATGGCGCCTGCCACAAAGGCATCCACCGCCTGCTTCTCGCGAATCTGGTTCACGCACTCCCGCGCCAGCCGCGCGCCGGCCAGGTTGATCTCGCGCACCTTGTCGCCAAGCCCATAGTGCTCCAGCCGGAAGGCATTGGCTCCGAACGTATTCGTCTCGATCACCTCGGCGCCGGCCTGCAGGTACTCGGTATGGACCCCGCGCACCATCTCCGGCTGCGACAGGTTCAACTCGTCGTAACAGCGGTTGATAAAGACGCCGCGAGCGTACAACATCGTGCCCATCGCTCCGTCGCACAGCACCGGCGCGCCCGCAAACAATCTCCTGACCCCGGCAGCCCCGTTGCCTGCACTCTCCACAGCCTTGCTCATCATTCACTCCAGCTTATCCAAACCATCCTAAGCCACTGCGCAGTAGCATTCCAAATCATTGTGATCGACTCAGTGCAACCCGTTCTGACCGGTTCCCTTTGTTATACTTGGGCCTACGAGCCGTGGCCCCAACCCCACGTCCGCAGCGCAGTTCGGAGTCTGTCACCGTTGAAGAATCGTAGTTTCCTTTCCCAGTCGTTCTGCGCCCAGTTCTTCTGCGGCCTTATCATCGCCGCCGTCACTGTCGGACTCGCCTCCTGCGGCACCCGCTACTACAAATTTCCGCAGTACACCTTCGCCAACCGGCCCATACCGCCCAGCAAACTCGCCAACCGCGTAATGGTCTCACTGACCGTCAACGGCTCACAGGGCAGCCTCCAGATCCTCGACGCCTTTCGCGACATCCGAAGCAACATCTTCGACCCCAACACCTCCTTTCACATCTCGGGCTATGCCTCCGGCTTCCCGAACATGATCTTCAACTTCCCCGAGCAGGTCCTCGGCTTCGTCTACTCCAACTCCGACGGCAGCCTCACCAGGATCGACTACGGCAAGGAGGCCGCCTCCGGCACCGGCGGCACGCTGCCGCAACGGTCTGACTCCATCGCCGTCCCGCTCAACTTCAACCACGTCTACGCCGCGGCCTCCGCCATCGGCCAGCTCGTCGTCATCGACAACACCTCCGGCCGAACCTTCGCGCTCAACCTGCCCAACGTCTATAAGGTCGCCGTCAATCAGGGCGATACGGTCGTGCTGGCGATGGTCCGCAACTCGAACACGCTCTACCGGCTCATCAGGCTCAACGCCAACCAGCCCGCCGTTCCCGGCGCAGTCGACTGCCAGCCCTTCAACCTTCCCGTCTACTGCGTCGTTCCGGTTCCCGACAGCGCAACGAACCCCAGCCTTGATCGCCCCGTCGGAGCCTACTTCTCGCTCGATGGCACGACGGCCTACGTGCTCAACTGTGGCCCCGAGTGCGGCGGCAACGCCTCCAGCATCACCTTGCTGCAGCAGGGTGCGATGCGCGTCGACAACTTCCCCACCTCCACCAACTATCCCTCGCCCGTCATCGGAAGCGTATCCGTTCCGGGAGGAGCCACCACAGTGCTCTCCGACGGAACCACGCTCTACATCGCTGGCCAGCAGTTGCTGGCAGACGGGCTCTTTACCGGCTTCCTCTCCACCATGGATCTCGCATCCAACACCATTACTGGCAAATACGGCATCTCCGACGGCTACCACACCAAGCTTCTCTTCGGCGACGACAATACCCTATGGATCGGCTCACAGGGCTGCGCTAACGGCGAGCGTGCCAAGCTGAATCAGAACTACAACTGCCTCACCCGCTTCGACCTCGGATCGAAGTCTGCCAGCATTGTCCCCGCCGTCAATCCCGCCGACCCCAACTCGCACGTACCCTACCCTAACGCGAACGAGAACCTGCAATACTACGGCGATCTCACTGGCCTCTGCTGGGTCCAGAACATGCACAAGATGTACACCGCCTACGGCGGCCAGGTTCACGCCTTCAACACAGCCGACGGCTCCGAGATCGACAACTCCCGCATCACCATTCAGGGCACCGCCCTCGACGTCGCCTACATGGACGCAATCACCAACGCAGCAAATTAAGAGGCAGTTGCAGGTTGTCAGTTGCAGGTTGATAGTATCCCTTCCAACAACTGACACCCTGTAACTTGCAACTGACAACTCTTCCATGCTCACCGACATTCTCGCCATCGCCGCGCACCGTGACGACGTCGAACAGACCTGCGGCGGCACGCTGCTTGCCATGCACGCCCGCGGCTGGAGCACCGGCATCCTCGATCTCACCCAGGGTGAGTCCGGGACACGCGGCACCGCCGAAGAGCGCCGCGCCGAGGCCGAGGCCGCCGCGCGCATCCTCAACGTCACCCATCGCGAGGCGCTTGACCTCCCCGACGGCAACGTCGAAAACACGCAGCCCAATCGCCTCAAGATCGCAGCCGTACTCCGCCGCCTGCGCCCTCGCGTCGTCATCCTTCCCTACTGGCAGGGCCGCCATCCGGACCACTACACGACCGCAACGCTCGGCTACGAGGCCTGCTTCGCCAGCGGCCTGGCAAAGCTCGACATCCCCGGAGCACCGCACCGCCCCTACAAAATCCTCTACGCCTCGCTCTACGCCGACGTCCGCCCATCCTTCGTCGTCGACATCACCCCACACATCGAGCAGCGTCTTCAGTCCCTGCTGGCCTACCGCTCACAGTACGCCAACCAGCCCACCGGCGGCGGACTCTTCGTTCCTGAAAACGACATCCGCGAGCGCACCTTCTCGACCGCGCGCCACTACGGCCTTCTCGCCGGAGTCCGCTACGCGGAACCCTTCGTCCAGAAAGAGGTCGGCCTCATCGAAGACCTCATGCTCCTGCCGGTCCAATCCATCTGATACTTCCCCGCGCCGGAAGCTCGCCTTTGCTGCAGCTCAGGCCTCTTCCTTCGCAAGCTTTCGATGCTCGGCGACGGCGCCCTCTTTCCTTGCCTCCAGCAGTGCCCCTGCCGGTATGTCCTCCGGCTCTGCCGCCAGCACCCGGTTACGGCCCTCCCGCTTGGCGCGGTACATTGCCGTATCGCTCAGGTCCATCAGGCTCTGCCACGCCAGCCCCGATACATCCGACGACGCCACACCCAGGCTCGCCCGTGTGCGTACCATCTCTCCCCGATACCGTACGACCATGTCATGGATCTCCACACGCAGCCGCTCGGCCACCGTCATCGCCTCGGCCAGCGACGTCTCCGGCAGCAGCACGCAGAACTCGTCACCTCCCATCCGCGCCACTGAGTCATGCCCCCGCACCGTCTCCTGCAGCACGCCGGCCACAGCCTGCAGCACCACATCTCCGCAGCTATGCCCCTTGGTGTCGTTCACCACCTTCAATCCATCCAGATCGATCATCACGATTGCCAGCGATCCATTCAGCCTGCGGCAGCGCTGAATCTCCCGCATCGCAACTCGCTTCAACGCCCAGCGGTTCAGCAGTCCAGTCAACTCGTCCACCTGGGCACGCCACAGCAGCTCCACCCTCAGCTTCGCCGTCGTCAGCGACATGAATCCAAACGCCGTCACTCCGGTCGTCACCAGGCAGGCCATCAGCCAGATCGGAACCACCCGCGCAAACTCGGCGGAATATCCCGGCGATCGGTAGTGCGACGCCACGACGGCCCGCAGCAGAAATACCAGCGAGTAGGCCGAAAGTCCCAGGCTCGTCAGCCACCCCACCGCGCCTACCTCTTCTCCCGAGTAACGGAAGATCGCCGCAGCGATAATCGCAAACTGAACTCCCAGCGTCACGCACAGAACCAACGCCAGCAGAGGTGCCGCCGTTGGAACAGCTAAGAAGTACCCGGCCACCACAACAAGTCCGGCGATGAGCCCGTACTGTGCCTCGCGCAGCAACGCTCCGCGCTCCAGCAGCTCCGCAAACGCATGGTGCAGCATCAGCGCCCCCACAACGGCAAGCACAGCACTGATCGCTGTGGCATACTTCGCCGGCCCCAACTGCAGCCAGCTCACCCCCACCAGCAGCATCGATACGCCTCGGCACAGGTTCGCGCCCGCAAACCACATCGCGCCCCGCGTTCCACCCACTACCCTGGCATTTACCAGCATCACGCCCGCATACAGCGCAAACAGCAAGACATTTGCCAGAACCAGCGTCGTCGTATCCATTGCGCCCGCCCAACCGGGAATACAGCCCCCGAAACGTTCTCCTGCGCCCACAAGAAAACCGCCAGGACCACGACGAATCGAACCACCGCGCGCCCCGGAACCCGAGCCCCTTCGCCTTACACCGTAGGCGAAGCATCTTCTACCAGTGTTAAGCGCAGAAGCATACTCCCAAGGGCAAACAGTTCGTCGAAAAAAAAACAACAATATTTACTTACTCTTCAGATGCATTTTCCCGCTGCCGCAGCCGCGCCCTGACAAACGCGACCACGTCATCGCTGACGTAAACCGGCGGCCGCATCGTCAGCACGGGAGTCCCCTCCATCAGCCTCAGCGAAACCCCCTTCCACCCTGGCCTTCCCAATCCCCCCTCCGGAACCAGCACAGCGTCCGCCCGGTCCAGATACAGCAGTGCCGAGTCCTTGAAGTCCTCCACCGCAGGATCCAGCACGCTCAGGTAGACATCCGGGCGCAGAAACCGCAGAATGCTGTTCGACTCGATCACCGCATTCTCCGACTGCTCCAGCTCTCTCCTTATGCGCGGCATCGCCTCGGCCAGATCGCCCATCCGCGTCCGCACCCACAGCGACCGCACCGCTCCCGCCGGCAGGTACCGCGACGAGTCCGTACCGCTCGCCCTGTCTCTCTCCTCGCTCACCGCCAGCGTGTGCTCCGACGTCTCGCAGTCGCATGGCTCCCCATTCGCCGAGCACATTCCATGCCCGAACTGCGTAATCTTGAACGCCGTCCACCGCATCTCCGGCATCCCGCGTATCAACCCCTCCACCACGCTCGTCTTGCCGATATTCCGCGAGTGCCCGCCCACCACCACGATCGCCATAACCCACCGCCTACCGCTGCTTCAGCCGCGCCAGATCGCGCAGATACTCCTTCAACGGACGCGCCGGCCTTCCCCAGAACACCTCGCCCTTGCCCCTCATCTTCTTCCCGCTCAGAACCCCCGCGCCGCCCCCCAGAATCACTCCCTCTCCCACCGTCGCATGCTCGCCGATCCCCACCTGCCCGCCCAGCACAGCGCCATCCTCCACCACGCTCGAGCCCGAAATTCCCGTCTGTGCCGCGATCACCACATTTCTCCCAATCACACAGTTATGCCCAATGTGCACCAGGTTATCAATCTTCGTCCCTCGCCCAATCCGCGTCTCCCCCAAAGCTCCGCGGTCGATCGTCGTGTTCGCCCCGATCTCCACGCGGTCCTCCACCACCAGCCGCCCCTGCTGCGGAAACAGCACATACTCTCCCGTCTCTCCATCGCGCGCGTACCCAAAGCCTGTCGACCCCAGCACCGCCCCCGCCTGCACCACCACCTCATCCCCCAGCACCACGCCGGGATAGATCGTCACCCGCGCCTGAATATCGCAGCCGGCCCCGATCCTCGCCCCATCGCCCACGACGACTCCCGGCCCAATCGCCGTTCCCGGACCGATCACCACATCGCGCCCCACTACCGCCGTCGGATGCACCCCAGCCTCGAGCGCCCTGCCCGCGAGCCGCCGCGCAGCCACGGCAAATCCCAGCCGCGCATCCTTCACCCACAGAATCCGCGCGTCCGCCGCTGCCCCGTCGGTTCCCTTCAGCTTCGCGCTCGCCAGAATCGCTCCCGCCTTTGTCGCCACCGCCGCATCCAGCGCGGCCTGGTCCACGGCAAACACCAGCGCGTCCGCCGTCGCTCCCTCCAGCCCCGAGACCCGCGCGATCTCCGCATCCGCTCCCGCCTCAGAAGCCCCCAGCCACTCCGCAATCTTGCGCGCCTTCGCCATCAGTAGATCCCCTCTTCCCCCGCCGGACGAGTCTTCCATCGCCGATGCATCCATAGCCACTGCTCAGGATACCGCCGCACATAGCTCTCGATCGCCGTCGTGAACGCCGCCGTATTCGTCAACGCATCCTGCTCAGCGTCGCCCGTCGTCACCACCGGCAGCGGGTCGCCGAAGTGCAGCACGTACCTCTGCTCTCTCTCCTCCCATAGCAGAAATCCCGGAACCACCGCCGCTCCCGTCTTCGCCGCCACCCGCGCCATCCCCGAGGCCGTACACGCCGTCACTCCGAAGTACGGCACAAACACTCCCTGCGGCGGAGTCATGTTCGTGTCCATCAGAATCCCCACCGTCTCACCCGCCCTCATCGACGCAATCAACCGCCGCGCAAAGTCGTCTTTGTGAATCACCCGGTTCCCATGCAGACACCGAATTTCGTTCACAAAGTGATCCACCAGCGCATTATCCAGTCGCCGGATCACCATCCCCATCGGGTACCCCATCAGCGAGTGGTAGAAGCTCGACAACTCCCACGCCCCCAGGTGCCCCGTCAGCACTAGAACCCCCTTGCCCCGCTCGCGCGCCCGCAGATAATTCTCCAGCCCCTCGTACCGGATAAACTCACTCGCCCGCTCCGCCGTGTACCCCGGCATCAGGCAAAACTCCGCCAGCAGCCACCCCAGGTTGCGGTAGACCTCTCGCAGAATCCGCTCACGCTCCCCCGCGCTCATCTCGGGAAACGACAGTTCCAGGTTCCTCAGCCCCACGCGCCGCAGCCTCCCAAGCCCCCGGTACGCCAGCCCGCCGATCGCCGCTCCTGCCGCGCGCGCCGTGCGCCGCGGAAGCACTCCCAGCACACGCACCAGCAGCCACACCGCGGCAAACTCCACAGTCTCGCGTACCGTTACCGTCTCCGGCGCCGGCTCTCTCTCAATCGCCTCGCTCAAGCCTCAAGTCTAAATGGCCCTGCCTTCGCCGAAAAACGCAAAGAGGAGCGGCGCTCGGCCGCTCCTCTTTGATCCTCTGAACTTCCACAGAATATTACTTATTCTCGGCCTTGGCCTCCACAAAGTACTTCGCCACCGTGCGCACAAACGGCCGAGCCTCCTCCGGAGTCGCCTTGTTGCCCTTCAGAATCGTGTCAAACGGAATTGCGTCGCCGTATACCACTCGCGTGTCGTCCCCGTTCTGCGACAGCACCGAACCGTCCAGATCGATGCCCGCAAACAAGCCCTTGCTGCGCGAATACGTCAGCAACTCCGCATTCATCTTCCAGTCCGTGCCCGCCTGCGCATTGCGCCCTACAGGCCCGGCTGAGGCCGCAGCGTCCGCGCCAATCTTGAACTTGTTCTTCAGCATGTCCTGCATGCCCTGCTCATTCATCGCGACGATGATCAGGTCCGTCGCCTGCCCGCCGATCTGGAACCCGAAGCTCCCCCCCGCCAGCTGCACGAACACCGGTGCGCTCCATCCCATCGGAGTGCGGCACGTCGCCACACCCTGCCCGTACTGCGCTCCCACCAGGAACGCCGCCTTCTTGTAGCTTGGAATCACCGTAACGCAGGTCGCACCCGCAAGGATGTTCGAAGGAATTCCCCTATCCGGGGTCGCCATGATCTGCGTGATCACCGCCTGCGCATCCTGCATCCGCTCCACCAGCTTTGCTTTATCGCTGGCGCCAAATGCAGCCGTCGAGCTTACCGCCAACGCCGCGCCACACACAATCACAGACAAACGATTCATCATCATCAATTTCCTCATGCTTTCCAATCATCAAACAGGCGACCAACCGCCTGTCTCAACAGGATAGTGTGATGGCCGCTTGGAAGCATACGTTGTAGTACCAGACCCGGTACCCCCACCGCAAAAAATGGGGGTTGTAGAGAAGTGCCTGGATCGCCAGGCGCGCTCTCTACAACCCCTCTCCCAGGTCTGTGTTGCTTGATAAGAGCTTGCCTCACATCCCGGCACATCACAACAGTACGGAGGTCTGTAGACCTTTAGGTAATCAGGATGGATGGGACGGTAACCAACCGCAGGCCGACTGCGATTACCTCGCCACCAGGTTTCGGCTTACCGCCTGCATCGTCAATGCGATGCGATTCTGCACCCCAACCTTTCGCATCAGCCGTCCCACATGCGCCTTCACCGTCGCCGCATCGATCCCCAAAGCCTCGGCGATCTCCCGGTTCGGCCTGCCCGCCACCAGCAGCGTCAGCACCTGCGCCTCGCGCTCAGTAAACTTCGGCTCCGCCATCGCCCCGCGGCCCTCCGTCGCCGAGGCCTCCAGCAGCCGCGCCAGCACCTTGCGCGGAGCCCACACCGATCCGTCCTGCACAATCTCAATCGCCAGCCTGATCTCGTTCTCCCGCGCCGTGTGCGCCAGGTATCCCTTCGCGCCAGCGCCAATCACCCGCTGAATATACTCGTGGCTCTCCTCCAGCCCGATCACGATCAGCCGCAGGTGCGGACGCGACCGCCGGAACGTCTCCAGCAGTTCGAACAGGTGATCCGTGCACGCCGCGTCGATCAGGATCAGCGACACTCCCGACGCATCCAGCGCTCCCGGAACCGACAGCGGAATCACGGTCGTCCCATCGCCTTCAGCGAAGATCGACTGCAACCCAAGCACACGCAGAGGGTCCGTTGCAATCAGACCGATGCGTAGCTGCTCTTGGGGAGGCGTCTCTTTCATGGGACCTTGGGCGACCGGGGGAGGTCTTTCCTATATTTTTTTCAAGCGACCGCAGGCTAAGACCGGCACCGGAGCGCCGGCCCTTCGCTAAAGCTTCGGAAGAACGATTCCCTGCTGCTTCTGGTACTTGCCCTTGCGGTCCGCGTAGCTGATCTCGCAGCTCTCATCGGACTGGAAGAACAGGATCTGGCAGAGTCCTTCATTCGCGTACACTCGCGCCGGCAGCGGAGTCGTGTTCGAGATCTCGAGCGTCACAAACCCCTCCCACTCCGGCTCAAACGGCGTGACATTAACGATGATCCCACACCGCGCATATGTCGATTTACCAACGCAGATCGTCAGAACATCGCGCGGAATCGTGAAGTATTCAATCGACCGTGCCAGCGCGAACGAGTTCGGCGGAATAATCACGCTATCGGCCACCACCGTCACAAACGACCGCTCGTCGAAGTCCTTCGGATCGATGATTGCGCTGTTGACGTTGGTAAAGATCTTGAACTCGTCGGAGACCCGAAGATCATATCCATACGAGGACAACCCATAAGAAATCACGCCCTCGCGTACCTGCTTTTCACTGAACGGGGAGATCATTCCGTTTTCCTTCGCCTGCTGGCGAATCCAACGGTCGCTTTTAATGGCCACTCGCCTCTGCTTCCCTTCTCACTCGAAACTGGAAACCTCTCTAACAATTTATCCCGGATAATCGCTTCCGCTCGCCCCTCGCTTGTGGCAAAATAGGCGCGGCAGTCTCCCGACACCCGGTTGCGTCATTAGATTCTTCATCTTACGGTAGCGATCTGGCGTTGACAATCTGGCGTCGAGTTTCTACTATCACGTTACTAAACCAGGTCATCACCCGTACGACACAAATCTACAGCCCAAGGACGGCGGCCCATAATGATAAAGCAAGATTTAATACAGAGGGTTGTTGAGCGCACCGGCCTGCCACGTACCAAAGCAGAGGCTGCCGTGGACGCTATCTTCGAGAGCATGAAGCAGACACTGGTCGCCGGTGACCGCATCGAACTTCGCGGCTTCGGCGTCTTCACCGTCAAGCCGAGGAAGACTGGTATCGGTCGCAATCCAAGGACCGGCGCTGAGGTCACCATCGCCCCCGGCAAGGCCGTCCGGTTCAAGCCCGGCAAAGAGCTCCATCTGTTGAACTAGATCTGCCTCGGAACCGCGGTGCGCCCTGTGAGTCCGCTCACATCAGGTGTACCGCGTCGACATCCACTACCAGGTTCCGTCGCAAAATCCCTCGTGCCTCGGCGAAGCGGAGCATCGCACGCAGCGCCTCACCCAGCGCCTGCCTCTTCTCCGCCTTAAGCACAAAGTGGTACCGGTAGATGCGCTTCAGCCGCGAGAGCGGCGCCGCCGCCGGCCCCAACACACGGACCTTGTCCAGCCGCGTCCTCTCGAACCACCGCCCCAGCTCCGCCGACCAGCCCGTAGCCTCCTCCAGCCGCTCGCTCTGCACCACCACGTTCGCCAGCACCCCATAGGGCGGATAGTGCATCCACCGCCGGTACTGCAGCTCCTTCGCCACGAACCCTGGATAGTCATGCGCCGCCGCAAACTTCACCGCATAGTGATCGGGATGATACGTCTGCACCAGCACCCTCCCCGGCAGCTCTCCGCGTCCAGCGCGCCCTGAGACCTGCGTCAGCAGCTGAAACACCCTCTCCGCCGCGCGAAAGTCCGGAAGCCCCAGCGCAAAGTCCGCGCCCACCACGCCCACCAGCGTCACGCCGTGAATATCGTGCCCCTTCGCGATCATCTGCGTCCCCACCAACAGATTGATCTCTCCCGCATGCAGCCGCGCCAGCAGACGCTCCATATCGCTGCGCCCCCGCACCGTGTCGCGATCCATCCTCCCGATCCGAGCATGAGGAAAGATCTCCTGCAGCCTCTCCTCGCCCTGCTGCGAACCCGCCCCCAGGTAGTACAAGTGCTCACTCTCGCACTTCGGGCACTTCTTCGGAACCCCGCGCCGGAACCCGCAGTAGTGGCACTCCAGCCTCTGCCCTGGCTGCGCAATGGCATCGTTGCCACTCACCGGCTTGTGATACGTCATCGAGATCGCGCAGTTCTCGCACTCGATCTTCTCCCCGCAGCTCCGGCACATCACCACAAACGAATACCCGCGCCGGTTCAGCAGAATAATCGCCTGCTCCCCGCGCGCAATCGTCGCCTCTGTCTCTTCGATCAGCCTCCGCGAGAAGATCTGCTCCTGCCCCGTCTCGCGAAACTCGTTTCGCATATCCACCAGCTCCACCGCCGGCAGCGGACGATCCGCCACGCGCTCCCGCATCTCCACCCGTGCATACCGTCCCTTCTCCGCATTCGCCCAGCTCTCCAGCGACGGCGTTGCCGACCCCAGCACCACCACCGCCCCACCTAGCTTCGCCCGCATCACCGCCACATCCCTGCCGTGATACCGCGGGGTCTCCTCCTGCTTGTAGCTCCCATCGTGCTCCTCATCCACGATGATCAGCCCCAGCTCCTTGAGCGGAGCGAACACCGCCGACCGCGTTCCCACCACCACCCGCGCCTCGCCCCGCCGAATCCTGTGCCACTGCTCCGCCCTCTCATCCGGCGTGAGCTGCGAGTGCAAGAGCGCGACCTCATCCCCAAACGCCGCCACCAGCTGCCCCGTCATCGCTGGCGTCAACCCGATCTCCGGAACCAGCAGCAGCGCACTCTTCCCCGCATCCAGAGCCCGCCGCATCGCCGCAAAATACACCGCCGTCTTGCCCGACCCCGTCACCCCATACAGCAGATGCGGCCGAAACCCTCCCTGCGCCATCGCCGCCGCGATCGTCCCCAGCGCCTCCATCTGGGCCTCGTTCAGCGCGTGCTCGTGAGCATGCTTCTTCCCATGCGCGCCCACCCCGCCAAAGTGAAACTCCTCCGCGACCTCCTCCACCCGCACCAGCCCGCGCTTCACCAGCGTCCCCAGGGACGACTCCGGCACCCCCACGCGCGAGAGCGTCTCCCGCAGATCCCGCACCCGCATCCGCCCACCCACAGCCGCCAGCTCCGCCATCACCGCCAGCTGATTCTCATTCAGCCTCGGCAGCCTCTTCCCAACCTCTCTCAAAGACGAAGTGTCATCCTGAGCGGAGCCACTCGCAGCCTCATCGCGAGTGGCGGAGTCGAAGGATCTGCGGTTCCCCTCCCCAGCCTCCAACCCATGCCCCACCAAAATCGCCACCTTCTCCAGCCGCCGGGCATCCCTCTCCTCCGCCACGGCCTCGCGTAGCAGCCACCTCTTCCGAACCATCCCCTCCAGCAGAGCCTTGTTCGCCCCTGTAGCCGACCGCAGCGCCGACATCTTCGCCGCCTCTCCACCCTCCAGATAGTTCAGCACCGCATACTCGCGATTCTGCTCCTCCGGCGACAGCTTCGACCGCCGCGAAGCCCCCTTCGCCGCGCCCTCATACAGCACCTTCCGACCAACCTCTGTGATCCTGTAGACAAACTGCCGCCGCACCTCCGCCCCCAGCGGCAGCATCCCCCTCAGCACCTCGCCCAGCGGAGCCACATAGTACCCCGCAATCCACCGTGCCAGCTCCATCAGTTCATCCGGCAGCAGAGCAACATCATCCAGCACCTGCTGCACGGGCTTGATCTCAAAACCTTCCGCGGGCCTCTCATCGTGAACCCGCACCACCACACCCATCAGCGCCTGCCCGCTGAACGGAACCAGCACCCGCGCCCCGACAACGGGATCAACACCGTTCACCGCATAGGTAAACGTCTGGTCCAGCGGAACCGGCAAAGCGACATCGCAAAACAGAGGCATCCCTCCAGCTTAACGGAACGCCGCAGTCCTATGCCGTCTGCCTTTTGGTTGTCATTCCGACCGGAGCGCAGCGAAGTGGAGGAATCTGCTGTTTGCGAACCGCAGCCGAATCTACAGAGAAAACTCGGGTCCTGCCGCGCGAATAAGCCGATGATTCAAGGGTCCCATTGCGACAACGTAAGATCGACCACGCAGCATACAGGACGTTGAGTAGTCGTAATCGAGCGATACATCGGCGCTTTGACATTCCAACTGGATTGGTTTGCCAGGAACCAATGTTCCAGCTCAAGCGAGTTGTACCGCTTGCCCTCCAACGGCTTCCACGAATTCAGGAGCACCTTGCCAGCACCGGCATAAGGCTCCACTCCTTCCAGGTACAACCGGCCGAAGTCATACGGCTTCCCCTCATCCACATCAAAGACCATATCGATGGTGCGTCGTGATTCATCGATCATGACTTGGGGTATTGCAACAAGGTTGACATATCCCCGTGTGCCGTAGAGCTTTCTCATATCCTCCAGGCCCTCGACAATCTTGGCCACATTGAAGAGGTCTCCCTTTCGCACCTGAAAGAGCGTTCGTCGCTGGGTGGCTGGAAAAACGGTCGCTTTCTGGAACCGAATCTCAGCAACACGGTACTGAGCTCCCGGCTCCACCTTGACGGTAACGTTAGCGATCCTTCTCCCCTCCGCCTGGGTAGGAAACGAAAACCTCGGCTCATTGACGACCGCCTTGTAATATCCCAGGTCCCTCAAGGCGCCTCGAATGCGTTCGCCGATTTCGTCCTGAAAGTATGTCTTCTGCTGGAACAAGCGAACGATCCGTTCACGGTCTGCGTCAGGCAAGCTGCTCGACTCAATCGCCAATTTGCTGATCCGGACCTCGCTCACCGACTCCCCAGAGTACGGCTGTCCAAGCCCTGCATTGGCCAGGAAGAAAAAGAGAACAGATTCGACCACAATGTGCATAGCACATCTCGCGGGAGCCAGAAGTCCTCTCAATGGAGAGATTCAAACGCCGCCATCATAGGCTAATCAATAAAAAAACGGCAAACTAACCACTGCACGCCGAATCCAGAGGAAGCGGCGTAAGCAGACACGGTACTCAGAATAATCGCCGCGCATATCCCGAGGTTGGGCATGACATCATATCCATCGATGGTTCTTTCACGACAAACACCAGTTCGGCGCCGGAAACAAAGCGTATCTCTCGCCTCGTCCTCCTGCTCTCCCTCGCTGGGGCATTCGCATTCCTCTACCTGCGGACCTTCCTGCTTCCCGCCACTCCCTTCATCGCCTCAGGCGACCAGGTTCTCTTCTTCTCCCGCGCCGCGCGCATCGTTCACGGACAGGTTCTCTATCGCGACTTCTTCGAACTCGTCCCCCCAGGTACCGACCTGCTCTATGCTGCGACATTCCGCCTCTTCGGGATCCACGCCTGGGTGATGCAGGCCTGGGCCATCGCGCTCGGTCTCGCTCTCGCCTGCGTCATCACACGGATCGCCGGCCGTATCCTCCAGGGACCGCTGATTCTGCTTCCGGCCCTGTTGTTTCTCATCTTTGACTTCAGCAGCGCCCTCGACCTGACGCACCACTGGTACAGCACTTTCGCCGCTCTGGCTGCGATCAACATCCTCATGGGCGGCGCAACCCTTCGCAGGATCTGCGCCGCCGGCGCCCTCTGCGCGATAGCAGCTCTCTTCACTCAAACCCAGGGAACCCTGACCTTCGCCGCTCTCGTCATCTACCTGCTATGGCTCAGCCGATCCGGACCCCGGCACACACACACAAGTACCCTGACGCAACTCACAGCTCTCGTCCTTCCCTTCACCTTAATCGTCGGCACCTGCCTCGGCTATTACATCCACAAGGCAGGCCAGCGCACTGTCTTTGCCGATCTCATTCTGTTCCCGCTCCGATTCCTCTCTTCCGGCGAGGTCAACTCACCCCGAACCTACCTCCACCAATTCCCGCACGTACAATCACCATCCGACCTTCTTCGGCTGATCCCCTTCGTCTTCATCTACGCCCTGGTTCCATACATTTACTTCATCGGCCTCTACCACCTGCGCAACCACACGGACCTTCCTTCCACACTTCGACAGCATCTAATGCTTCTTCATCTTGTCGGTCTCGCCCTCTTTCTGGCGGTCGCCAGCGGTCCTCGATTCTTTCGCCTCAGCACCGTCGCTCCGCCTGCCATCCTCATCTGCGCCTGGCTCCTCAGCCAACAAAGCCCCGCATATCGGTTCGCTCGCACTCTGCTCTGTGCCCTGGCAGTTGTCTTTGCTCTCTTGCTGCCGCTCCGCCGTCAGACTCAGTGGCACGCCCATACTCAATTTACCCATCGGCCGGGGTGCCTTCAGCGACATTCTCGTCTACCGTGAATTCCAGTGGCTCGCTCAACGAACCCATCCCTCCGAGCCCTTCTTCAACAACTCCGCCCTCGGCCTCTATCTCTCGCTTCCGAATCCCACTGCGTCCGAGTATGTCGGCGACGACGACTTCACACGGCCGGAACAGGCATCCTCTGTCGTCGCATCGCTCCATCACCAGCCGCCGCGCTTCATCGTTTTGCTCTCAGGAAATACGGTGCCGTCAGATACCCACGGTCAGACCGCACCCTTTCGTCAGTACGTCTATGACAACTACCGCCTGGCCCAGACCTTCCCTCTCCACGGAGCCGCATCCTACGAGGAGCAGTTGTGGGAGCTCGTCCCGACTCCCGCTTCGTCGCGCTGATAGTGTGAAAGATAAAGCGGCCCACTAACTAAACCAGTGAGCCGCTCTATTCACCACCCTGAAGCAACAACTACCAGCCGAACGGACCGCCCTGACCCTGGCCATTGAGCCAGCCCAATCCCGACAGCGGACCGCCATGACCCTCCGGCTCATACTTCGATCCGGCCAGGTCTGCATCCGTAAATCCAAACACGAAGAACTGGTTCGGATTCGATCCCACTACCCCGGCGTAGTCCTGCAAAAAGTCGTTGTCGTTCGCAACCCACAGCGTGTGCAGCGTCGTGCCGTTCTGCTTCACATCCGGCCCAAATGCGATGCCCTCGATCTTCGCCGGAATCTGCTCCGGAGCAAAGCCATTCGCCCCCAGCACCTTCACGATGTCCAGGAACAGCGTCTTCGGAACCGCCGCCGCCGCCGCCGTGTTTCCGTCCATCCCCGTGATGTCGGTCGCATTGGCGATATCAATCTTGAACAGCTGCTTCACCTTCGCCTTGCTTCCGTCGCCCAGTCCCTTGCCGTCGCGCTCGTCGACAAGAAACTCATGATCGTTCAGCGCAACGATGTCGCTCACGCCGCTTCCCGTCGTCAGCAGGTAGCCGTACTCGTGCACCGTCTTGCCCGAGGCGATATCGATCACCGCCATCCGCAGCAGGTTCGCTCCCGCTCCACCGGCGTTCGTGTCCTCGATCTTCGCCGTCTGCAGCATCCCCACCAGCGTCCGGCCATTCGGAGTCAGCGCCAGACCCTCCATGCCCTTGTTCGGCACGCGGCCCGTCGAGTTCGTCGCCAGCTCGTTGTTCGTCGTCGTGCCCGGATGCGCCACATCGAAACCCTTCGGCAGCTCGAACGTCCGAATGCGCTCACCCGAGCGGCGCAGGAACTGGTACACATACGGCCCGTACTCGTCCGAGACAAAAAACGTCAGCCCGTCGTTCGAAACACGAATGCTCTCCGGATCAAGCCGCGCATCCTGCACATCGCCCGAGCTCTGCTTCGGATCGAAGTTGTCCGAGCGTCCGGTAAAGTAGTTCTGCAGAAGGCTATTCAGCGCCGGCTTGCCCGAAGGAACACCGTACGCCGTGCCGTCTCCATACACCAGCGGCAGCGGGCTCGAGAGCAGCGTCGTATCCTCCAGCGTCGGCGCAATCGTGTACGGCAGCCCCGCGCCCTTGTTCGGCGCCAGGTTCATCCGGATCGTCTGCACGCGCGCAATATACGAGGCCGTGTCGTCGATCAGCGAGTTATAAGGAATCGCATTTGGCCCGCGATCCGGAACCGCCACGAACGTGTCGCCCGAGACATGCCCGATACCCGAGCCCAGCCCGCCCAGCAGGTTCGCCGGCGCCCCATTCTCCAGCGTGTAATTCAGTCCCGAAAGGTCCTTGTTCGGCCCCGCAGCCGACCCCGTCAGTGTTCCCTTCGCGATCAGCGAGACCTGCGCCTGCATCGGCAGCAACGCGCCGCCGCACACCAATGCCACCGACATCTGCAAAAATGCTTTTCTCATCGAAGTTGTTCTCCTGAAGATCCGCCGAAGGCGGTCTCGCCAAGACTAAGAACACCTCAACGTTCCCCGCATGAACAAACGATGAAATTGCCTTAAATGCAAAAAGCTGCGCATTCACGCAGCCCCTTGCAAAGCCATCTCTGTTATCTCCCCAACCAAGACGTCATCTCGACCGGAGCGCGCAGCGCGTAGAGGAGAGGACCCCTGTATTTCGCCCGCCCAGCACGATTGCCCGCGAGTCCTCGGAAGCACTCCCCCTAAGCCGGCGTCTGCGAAGAGATCAGCAGCAAACTCACGCTCCCATCCGTCGTCCGCTTATGCGGAGTCATCCGCGGAACAAACAGATAATCGCCCTTCTTCAAAATCACAGCCTTCGCGCCCTCGCTCTCCGGAGCCAGCCACTCGCCCGGCTTCGTCTGGCGCGCACCCTTCGGCGTCCCCCCAAGCTCATACTTCGTCTCGCCCTCCAACACCTGGAAGACGTGGTCCCTCGTCGCATGCCACTCGAACTCCTTCGCCGCCTTCTTCGTCTCCTCGTTGATGATCATCAGCGTCCCAGGCGTCGTCAGCAGGTTCTTCGTCCCATGGTTCGCCTCGACGCCCTTCAGCGCGCTCTCCATCTCCGCTGCATTAAACAACTGAAATGGTCCCGCATCCGCCCCCTGCCCCATCGCAGAGCCGGCAGTCGAAGCGCGCATCATCGTATCGGCAAAAGGAGAGGCGACCGCTGCGGCAATCGGAGCCGTCAGCAGAAAGTTACGGCGAGTCTGTTTGCTAACCATGCCCAAAAGTGAACCACACTCCCCCGCCCTCGCGCCACATCCGCGTTGAATCGCATCACTCCTTGAGCAACCCCATGCATCTTACAACGCCTTCTGAGCCCCCTGCTTCCGCCCCCTCTGCCCGCCACACCCTGCTATCCTTCCTCCACCATGAAGAAGCGACTCCTCCTCCTCGCCCTTCTTCCCGCCTTCACCGCCTGCAACCCGCGCCCCGCCCCCGCGCCCGAACCAAAACCACCCGTGCAAGCCTCCCAGGCCATCGCACAATCTTCCGCAGCCGCGCCTCAGGCCTTTGACTACTACCTCCTCAACCTCTCCTGGTCGCCCGAGTACTGCCACTCCCACCCCTCCGACATCCAGTGCGTCCGCCACTCCACCTTCGTCCTCCACGGCCTCTGGCCCCAGAACGCCGACGGCTCCTACCCGCAGAACTGCTCCAACGCCCCCGGCCCCTCCAACCCCTCCCAGTACGCCGACATCTACCCCGACCCCGGCCTCCTCAAGCATGAGTGGAAGACCCACGGCACCTGCTCCGGCCTCTCGCCCGACGCCTACTTCACCGCCGCGCGCCGCGCCTTCCAGTCCATCACCGTCCCGCCCACCCTCGCCCACCTCAACCACCAGATCTCCCTCCCTCCCGCAAAGGTCCTCTCCCTCGTCACCCAGTCCAACCCAACCCTCACCCAACAAAACCTCGCCCTCTCCTGCGGCAACAACTACCTCACCGCCGTAGAAGTCTGCCTCGACAAATCCCTCCGCCCCACCCCCTGCGGCCCCATCCGCTCCTGCCGAGCCAACACCGTTCGCATCCCGCCTCCATAACCGATGCTGCCGAATGTAGAGGTAAGCTTCGCCATGCGGCAGCTTTCATTTAAGAGACCTCGTACCCGTTGTCCCATTCCAACAACTCGACCTCTTGGCAGTCCCTTGTATTTCGATTCTGGATCCACAGCCTGTCAGCCTCTTTGTTAATCGGCATCGTCATCATCGACCCTGTGAGCGATTTCCCTGATCGCATTGCCGTTAACCACCAGCAGGATCTTACGACCGCTATCGACGATGATGAAGTGGTAGCCGAGCGGAGGATTACCGGGAGCGACCTCGACCAAAGCTGACCCGGTGCAATCCGGATTGACGGTATACGTCCCGGAAGATAGTCTCCACTCCTCCGCAGGAGGATTACCGCCAACAACGACGAAGTCCTTTCCGGTAAACCGACCCTGACCGTCATAGTGAACCAGGGTCAGTGTTCGCAGGGTAAGATTCGGACCAAGAATCGTACCCTCGATCAAAGTCCCGTAGTCGCCTGAGAGCGTCTAGTTTGAGCACGGCTTCACTCTCTTATGCTGATCCCTCGCCCATGTATGCTGATCCCTCGCCCATGCTGAGGAGCCTGGGATCCATAGTGCGCACATGGCCAACATCGCTATCCCTACACTCGTTCGTTTCGAAACACAATTCCTGTGCATGCTGAATCTCCTTTTCTGATGTGGTTTCGCTAGGGCCCGAAGTGCGATCCGGTTTTACCGCTTGCGTCTGCTCGAATCAGCTCACTCAAAGAGAAGCGGCTGACCCTGGACACTGTGCATTGAGCCCACCGAAGGCAATCGGGAGGAGAGATAGGAATTCATACCTTCAGAAAACTCGAGTCCGATTTGGCCGAAGGGGTTTACTGCCTGGATAGTGACCCGAATCCGTGGTAACACACAATAGCGCGGCCCTTCTCCATTACGCAAATACACAAAGTCGCCCCAAACCACTCCTCAGTCGCACGACGTGGAAATCTCCTCGACAAATTTCCACAACCATACCTGATTGCATAACGACGTCGGCTCCGGCCATCGGCAGCGGTTAAGCTTTTTGGCAGGTAAAGGCCAGGGCTCCCGCGTGGAGGAAGGAGCCAACGTCATGCTTATGATAGGTTGCGATTTTCATCCCGGGCTAGAGGAGTTGGCGTTGCTGGACACGGAGACGGGGCAGCGGCGGCAGCAGCGTCTCAGCCACGCATTCGGTCTTGAGCCGGTGCGGCAGTTCTATGCCGGCCTGCCGCGTCCGGCGCGGGTCGGCCTGGAGGCCAGCGGCTACAGCCGGTGGTATGAGGAGATGCTGGAAGATCTGGGCATCGAGCTGTGGGTTGGCGATCCGGCGCGG
>NZ_JQKI01000070.1 GCF_000745965.1 Edaphobacter aggregans DSM 19364
ACCATGCTGTTCCCGGCAACATCGACCAGTTGTCCAACTTCAAGCATCGCCTCCATCGACTATGGCGAAACGTTTTGGTTCGTCGCAGTCAAACCGCGAGAAAGAAGTGGGCGAAATATACCCCAATCTTCGACAGATGGATCCCACCACCCCGCATCCTGCATCCCTATCCCGAGGCTCGCTTCTACGCCACTCATCCTTCGTAAGAGCCGTATGCGTAGACGCGCCTGTACGGATCTCTCCGGGGGGCGCTCAGTAATGAGCGTCCCTACCGGGACCAGAACCCGAGTAGCGGGCACCAGTCCTTACCCTTCTGAAAGCTCCTTTAGTAAGGGCCGGGGTGGAATGAAGGGTCCGGTTGCAGAAACGTGCGTGGTGATTACAAGACCACTCTAGCGTTTGAACGTTTTAGGAGGACTTAAAAGGATCATTTCAAGGGATTGTAGCGAAACATCAACAGACTGCGGCTTCATTTCAGCGGCGAGTGACGGACATGAAAAGCAAACACGGGCCTTCGTACCAAAGCCCTCGACTAGGAAAATTCCGAGCGTATGGCGTAGTAAATCGTCTATCCCTCTGAGTGCTTCAAGCCAGGAGTTCAGGTTGAGACATATTTTAGGTACAGGTTTGGCCATTATGCTGGGCTTTTGTCAGCCTAGCGTCTTCGCACAAGATGTGCCCGGCATCTGGCAAGGATCGCTCCCCGGTTCTGTGAAAGAGCGACTCGTTCTGACCATTTCGAGAAGTGGGACGGGCACCCTTTCAGCTCAGCTCTTTGCGGTTGACCACGGACAGGCCTACACCTTGGAGCCGACTACATTCCAGAATGGGCTCCTCAAGTTCAGTCTCCCGGAGCACGGTGCGAGCTTCGAGGGAACGTTGGTCCCGGGTGGAAAAGCGATTTCGGGAATATGGAAATGGAATGCGAAGAGTTCAGCCATTCCTTTGACCTTCGATCACGCAACGGAGCAAACAAGTTGGGCAGCGGATCACACTCCACACAATGTGTCCTTTATCACAGTGGAACCTGGGGTGAAGCTCGAAGTAGTCGATTGGGGAGGAACGGGTAGAGCTCTCGTCTTGCTTACGGGTTTAGGAGACAATGCGCATGTTTTCGACACGCTCGCGCCGAAGCTCGCCGCCAAGTACCTCGTGGATGGGATCACACGCAGAGGATTTGGTGCTTCAGACACTCCCCAAACTGTCTGGCAGAATTACTCGGCAGATCGGTTGGGTGACGATGTACTCGCTGCCCTCCGGGAACTTAAGCTGGATCGCCCGGTTTTGGTCGGTCACTCCATCGCTGGCGAGGAATTGAGTTCAATCGGAAGTCGCTCTCCGCAGCTTGTCGCCGGACTCGTTTACTTGGAGGCGGGTTATCCCTACGCGTTATACGTTAATTCGCCAAACAGCATATCAGTCAGTTGGAATGAGATGAGAAGGAAGGTGGAAGCGATAAACGACGCGCCAACGCCTCAAGCGAAGAAAGCTCTCATCACTCAAATGCTTCAAATTGACCTGCCGGAATATGAGGAAGAGCTAAAGCAGATGCGGGATACGTTGCAAGACGTACCGGAACAGCCTCAGCCATCTGAGAAAACACTCAAGAGCCGCGCATTCCGAGTCACCCAAGCCATACACGATGGAGAACAGGAATATACAAAGATCACGTGCCCGCTTCTTGCTGTCTTCAATGAACCAACCCCTCCGGTTTTGACGCCAGACACAGATGCAAATGCCAAGGCGAAGGCGGCTCGCTTTGCCGTGAATGCAAAGGGCCTCCATGAGCAGGGGCAAGCGTTCGAGGCGCTCGGCGCCAACGCGCGCGTCGTACGAATCAAGGATGCGAACCATTACGTGTTTCGTTCGAACGAAGATGACGTCTTGCGTGCGGTGAACGACTTCATCGCAACGCTCCCATAAATCGCTCTCACGCTATCTTAGCGAGCGGTTTGCGCCTCTTGATTGTTCCGGCTATCGATCAGTAATGCGAAGCATGCAACTGGCCTTTGCCAGACGCCCCAATTGGGGGCGACTCTTGCTTGCATGAGAGTCGGGCTTTGTACTGAGCGCAGTTGGGGGTGCGAGGCTTTCGCTCGGTGGCACGAGCGTTCTCTCGCGACGACGGGAGGAGGGCCAAATCCGCGAGTTGGATGGCTTGCATTTCGCCGGTAAACCTCTGGGATTCCGCGCTATCACCATAAAGTGGGAGACCAGTTACCACGGAGAGACCGCATAGTGATGTATGTCTTTTACTCGCAATGGAATAGAGAAAGGCATGCCCATGTTTCAATGGTTTCGAACGGTTTGTGTGGCATTCTTCGGGATGTTCGTGCTCTGTGCAAACCCCGCTTTGGCAAGCGTCAGCACGGCCAACGCTACGATCACCTGCAACGCCTACAATCTGTCGGTAAGCGCGTCACAGCTGATTCCGGGACTGACCTACGAGATCGACTACACGATCGACAGCTCGCCCTATGCGAGCGGTTTCCCGATCACCGGCACCATTCCCTTTACTGCAACGTCCAGCACCTTCAATGACACGGTGACGGGTTCGTTCCCGGCTTTGAACGGCAACTTCAGCTTCTCCGGCACAGCCTCCATGCCTGGCTTCAAGGGCGACGTAAGTACAGTCAGCATCAATTTTTCGCCGACGAACCTGAGCTGTGGAACGCCGCCGCCGCCGCCGTGCTCGGCGCAATCGACAATCGGATCGAACTTCAACGGAACGCCGATCAGTTCGGGAAGCTGGATCTGGTTCAACGCCAACTTTACGGCGAAGGGGATACCGAGCACGGGCGCGACCATCACGTTTACCAACTCGACGATCTCGACCACGGGGAACGGGAAGCCCTTCACGAGTTCGGCTCCCAATGCGCAGATTACGTTCTCTCCATCCGCTACCTGCAGCTCTACGACGTTCAATGCGATGACCAACACTTGGATGACTACGGTTCCAGTCAATGGAGACGATGAGATTTTTCTTAGCGGTCTCGCTGTCCCCGTTCCGTCGACCGGCTTTCCCGACGGAAAGGTGGAGTGGACCGGGACGTTTAGTGCCAACGGCGTCTCCGGTGTATCCATCCAGTGGAAGTGGGGTGCGGCCGTCTACACGAGCTTTACGAGCGATTACAACGCTCTTGCCGTCAAGCCAGGGCACCAGACCGCCTGCGGAGCGAGCAACGGCAACCATGCCGGGACACCGGAAGGTGTCAACAACAACAACCAGCCTTGGAGGCAGTTTGTGACGGGCGGCGCCAGAGGCGGCGGCGGCTCAAACTGGACAGGATCGTGGAGCAGTACGCAGAGTGTTCCGCTGACCTGCGACAACCCGAGCCAGGCGGCCAGAATCGCAGGGCGGCTGGCGCACCCATAAGAGATGAATCTCATGCTTCGGGTGCCAGTATTGAAAGAGTGACTAGTGCCTGGGATTGCTGGGCGGGGGCGGCTGAGTGGTTGAAGCCGCCCTCGGCGTTGGTGGGGTTCCCCAAGGGCGGGTGGCGGTGACGTCGATGTGGAAGGGGCCGGTGGGGTGGGTGGGGGCGAGCGCCTCGGTGAGGGCTTCGCTGAGTGCGGGGACGGCTTGGGCTAGTGTCTGGAGACGGTCGCTGGTGGCCGTGCCAGTGATGTGGAGGGTGTAGCCTTCGGCGTCGAAGTGTCCTTCGAGGGTGGCGGGCTCGCGGCCGCCGAGGTCGAGGGATGCAGGGGCAAGCTGGAAGCCGGGGGCGCTGGCGGGCGTGTGCTGGTGAGCGCGGTGGCGTGGGCGCGGGTCGGCGGTTCGGATGGGGGAGCGGAGGAGGAGGTCTCCGGTGACGAGTGAGTCGGTGCTGGGCTGGGCTTTTGTCTGGAATGGGGTCTGGAATCCGGCATCGGTCTGGGGGAGGGTTAGGCCGGCGTCGTGGAGGGTGAACTCGCCCTGCCACTGGGGGGGGGCCTGTCCATCAGCGTTTCCTCCGGCCTGTCCTTCAGCGTTGTAGGAGAGGCTGCCGGAGAGGGTTCCGGAGGCGGAGAGGTTGGCGGGGACCTGAGGGGTGGCGACGCGGAGCCAGGAGAGGAGGGTTGAGGCGGGGATTCCAGAGGTTCCGGCCTGGAGGGTTGCGGTGCGGGGCTGGTGGACGTTGGGAATGGAGCCGGTGAGGGCGATGGCGGGGGTGTTGGCGGTGGCGGCGGGGGGCCAGGAGCAGCGCAGGTCTTCAAAGGCGTGGAAGAGGCCGGTGGCGGTGGCGAAGCACTCGGCCTGAGCGTCGAGGGACTGCTGGGGGACGAAGTCGGCGCGGCGCGTGTCGGAAAGATGGAGGCGGGCGGTGACGGCGGACTCGCCGAGGGTTCCGCGGATGTTGGCGGAGAGATTCATCTCGCCACGCCAGCCAGCGTCGTGGCCGAAGAGGACGCGGGTGGTCTCGCCGAGGGGGGCGCTGCGCCACTGGCCCTGGAGGTTTAGGGGGACCTGAGAGAGAGAGGGGGCGGCGCTGAGGGTGGACTCGAGCTCGATGGTTCCGGTGTCGGAGACGGAGGAGTCGGTGCGGGTGGGGCGAGCGCGGAGGCGGAGGTGCCACTGGTGGGGGTCGGGGAGCCAGAGGGCGAAGTTGGCCTCGACGAGGGAGAAGGGGAGCTTTTCGGATTCCTGCTTGAAGTTGAGGCGGGCTCCGGTGGCCTCGATGTAGGGGAAGCGGGGCGCGGGGCCGGCGCTAATCTGGGCGGTGGGAGCGGCGTCGATACGGGAAGCCTGGAGGAGGATGCCTTCTATGTTCCACTGGCCGTTGGCGGCGTGGACGAGGTTTACGGAGGGCTCGGTGAAGCGGATGGTGGAGAACTCGATCTGGCGTCGCCAGAGGGAGGCGAAGCGGAGGCTGGCGTGGACGGTGTTGGCGCGGATGATGGGCTCGTAGCCGAAGGCGGGATCTTCGCCGACGACGAGGTTCTCGATGGTGAAGCCCGGGAGCGGGAGGAGGGTGAGAGAGACGCGGTCGAGATGGACGGGGCGGCCGAGTGAGTTGCCGATGGAGGTGGCGATGCGGCGCTGGTAGCGGCTGAGGTTGACCAGCGGAGGGCCGAAGATGAGGGCGGCGAGGACGAGCAGGATGAGGGCGATGTGGAGGAGGCGGCGGCGGAGGGGGTATGGCCGCGTGGCGGGGGGATGTTCGGTGGTGTGGGTTGGGTCGGTCTGCTGCATGGGGGTGGTTTCTATCTAGGATGCACCTGCAGAAGGGTCATCGGTCAAACGGAGTTGATTGCTGGCGCTTCGATGTGAACCGCAGATCCTTCGACTCCGCGTCTCGCGATGAAGCTGCGAGACGCTCCGCTCAGGATGACACGTTTCTTACCCTACACGTTAATCTTGCACGCCTTGTCCTGTACGCCAGAGAATTTGCCTACCCCTCTCTCTACGCCGGTGAGCTTACCGGACGATGTGGAGGGTTCGGGACCAGCGGGTCTGGTCGAAGATGTGGATGAGGACGTGGCCCATAAAGGCGAGGCGCTCGCCGATGGACTGCTTGTCGATCTGGTCGGCGGGGGTCTCGAAGGACCAGTAGACGAACATGGGGCGGCCTACGATGTTCTCGCGGGGGACGAAGCCCCAGAAGCGGCCGTCGAGGGAGTCGGGGCGGTTGTCGCCCATGGCGAAGACCTTGCCGGGGGGGACGACGAGGTCGCCGTCCTTGATGTTCTGGGGGAGTTCGTACTGCCAGGAGGCGGTGACCTGGTACATGGGATCGGGCGGGATGGCGGGGAAGTCGTCGCGATAGGGGTTGTACTCGTGCTGGGGGTCGCCGTCGCTGGAGGGCATGGTGGCGTAGGGTTCGTTCTGTGCGACGCCGTTGAGGTAGACGACTCCGTTGCGGAGGTGGATGCGGTCGCCGGGGATGGCGATGGCACGCTTGACGAGGAAAAGGTCGGGGTTTTCGGGCTTGAGGAAGACGATGATGTCGCCGCGCTGCACGTCGCGGTAGTGCGTGAAGGGCGCCCATTTGGCGGGCGGCGCGAGCGAGATGCGGTCGACGAGGACGTGGTCGCCGATGAGGAGCGTCTTGACCATGGAGGCCGAGGGGATCTCGAAGTTCTGGAAGACGAAGGTCATGACGAAGAGGCCGACGGCGAGGACGCTGGCGATGGAGGCGAGGGACTCGAGTGGAGTCTCCTTGTGCTCGTCGTGAGCGGCTTCTTCGGTAGGGGTGGGGTCGATTGTCTTCGTGTCGGCCATGCTATTTCAGTGTATCGCTGATGGGGTGGTTGGAGTGATGGGAGTTTTGCGCCTCGGAGGTTGGGGTCGCTTCGCCCTTCGGGCTTCGCTCCGGCCTACGGCAGTGAGGTGCGCCGCGTTGCGGCGGGTTTTTCGTGTGGATTAAAAGCCCCACGCTTGATTCTGAAAGGCGGGAAGGCGAAAGGCGAAAGGCGAAAGGCAAGGCAAAAGCGAAATGCGGGGGTTCTTCGCCTTCGGCTCAGAATGACGGCCTTTTGTTTTTGCTTTATTTGCTTTAGTGGATGACGTGGAGGGTGCGGTCCCAGCGGGCGAAGCTGAGGCCGGTGGGGGAGGTGGGCGAGGGCTGGGGGGAGTGGGGGAGGGCGAGGAGGTCGTTGTCGTCGGCTCCCTGGCGGAGGGAGAAGTAGACGAGCAGTGGTCGGCCGACGATGTTTTCGGCGGGGACGAAGCCCCAGTAGCGGGAGTCCTCGGAGTCGTTGCGGTTGTCGCCGAGGACGAAGTAGTTGCCGTCGGGGACGATGAGTTCGCCGTTGTCGATGAGCTTGCGCATGCGGATCCACCAGCGGGAGTCGATCTCGGGGTCGGCGGACTGGAGGCGGGGGAAGTTGTCGCGGTAGTTGTCGCGGCCGGCGGGGCGATAGATGGCGTAGGGCTCAGTGAGGGAGAGGCCGTTGACGAGGACGTGGCCGCCGCGGAGGCGGATGTGGTCGCCGGGGATTCCGACGACGCGCTTGACGAGGTGAACGGAGGGATCGAGGGGGTAGTGGAAGACGATGACGTCGCCGCGGTGGATGGAGGCGGGGGGAAGGAAGACGGTGTCGGTGGGGGGCTGCTTGTCGACGAGGAGGAAGTCGCCGACGAGGAGGGTTGGCTCCATGGAGCCGGAGGGGATGCGGAAGGGCTGGACGGTGAAGGTGACGACGAAGACGGCGATGACGATGATGGTGACGAGGGACTGGACGGCGGGGAGGATTCCGGGCTTGTGCGGGTGATGCGCGCGCGGCGGCTCAGGGGTGGGGGGCGGAGGAGTAGGGCGGCCTTCGACGAGGACGGAGCCGGCGAGGGGCTTGGCGGGCTCGTGGATGGGGGCGGAGGTGAGGGCGGGGCCGCTCATGTGGCAGCTCCTGTGGTGGGGATGGCTCCTGCGGAGGCTTTGGCGCGGCGACGTTCAGTGGGCTGGGCTTCGAGATGGGTGAGGGCCTGCTGCTCAGCGAGGGTACGCTGCTGCTGCTCGGCCTGGAGGCGCTCGAAGGCGATGCGGGCGGCCTGCTGCTGGGCCTGCTTCTTGGTGGAGCCTTCGGACTCGGCGAGGGCGCGGAGGCCGCCGTTACCGTCGGGGATGCGGACCTCGACGCGGAAGAGCTTCTGGTGGTCGGGTCCGCTCTGAGCGGTGAGGACGTACTGGGGCTGGCCTGCTCCGGCGGCCTGGAGGTGCTCCTGGAGGGCGGATTTATGGTCACCGATGGCTCCGGAGAAGGTATCGCCGGCGGAGAGGGCGCCGTGAAGGTCGGGCAGCGAGGGCTCGATGATGTGGCGCTCGATAAAGGGGCGGGCGGCGTCGAGTCCGCCGTCGAGGTAGAGAGCTGCGATGACGGCCTCGAGTGCGTTGGCGAGGAGGGCGGGCTTCTGGCGGCCGCCGCTCTGCTCCTCGCCGCGGCCGAGACGGAGCATGGAGCCGAGACCGATGCGCTCGGCGACGTGGCCGAGGTGTCGCCGGCTGACGAGAGAGGCGCGGAGGCGGGTGAGTTCGCCCTCGCGGGAGTCGGGGAAGCGATGGTAGAGGCCTTCGGCGACGATGAGGCCGAGGACGGCGTCGCCGACGAACTCAAGCTGCTCGTTGTCGCCGGTTGGAGTGGGAGGAGCGTCGGGGTTGGACTCGTAGGCGAGGGAGCGGTGGGTGAGGGCGAGGGTGAGGAGGTCGGGGCGGTTGAAGCGATGGTCGAAGAGGACAGGGACCGCCTCGCTCGATGCGACTCGTGCGGACTTTCGGCGGCGCGTTGTCATGCTGACCCTCTGGGCATCTACTTTACCGGAGTGTTAGACGGTCCGGCGAGGGGTGTTGTCAAGGGGGCTTTGGAAAGTAATCGGTAAAGATGCGGTTTTTTGGTATTGGCTGCTTCGCCGCTGCGGTCGGAAATGACAGGCTTATTGCAGTGAGCGAGTTCTTTGGCTCAGGTGGCGTTTGTGGCGGTACGGGCCGGGTGAAATGCGGGGGTTCTTCGCCTTCGGCTCAGAATGACGGCTTCTGGCGGTTCACTTATTTGGGTGGGGTGGGGTGGGCGGGCGGTAGGCGTCCTTTTCGGCTTTGCCGCTGGGGTCGAGGGGTTCGTTGTCGTCGTCCTGCTGCTGTTGGCGCTGGGGGAGGAGGAAGGGCTCTTTGAGGCCTTTTTCGGCGGCGGCTTTGGTGTCGGGCTGGTGGTCGCGGACGGCGAGGGCAGCCTGGTACTCGGCGAGGGCTTTGGGGCGCTCGGGGTGCTCGACGTCAGGGCGGGCGGGGTCGCGGGCGATGTCGTAGAGGCGGCCGAGGTAGATGTGGGCCCAGGCGAGGGTGCGTGGGTCCTTGGAGAGGGCGAGGGTCTTGTTGAAGTGCTCGGCGGCGGCGCCGGGGTCGCCGTGGATGAGGTCGATGCGTCCGGCGAGATAGTGGGCCTGGGCGTCGTTGGGGTTGGCCTTGAGGGCTTCGTCGGCCATCTGCTCGGCTCCGGCGGTGTCACCCTTCATAAGCTTCATCTCGGCGAGGTCGAGGCCCTTGAGCTGGCGGGGGGCGCGCTTCACGAGGTCGTGGGTGCCCTCGGGGAGAAAGGCGATTTGCTCGGCGTGGTGGCGCTCGCGATCGACGTCCATGCCGTAGACCATCGGGGCGATCTCCTCGCGAAGGGAGACGCCGTCCTTCACCATCTGGCCGATCTGGTTATAGAAGTACTCGGCCAGAATCCAGCCCTGGCGCATGTCGAGATCGACCTGCTTGCGGCGGACGACCTCGGCCTGGCGGTCCCAGGCGATCATGGCGTCTTCGTAGGCGGTCATCTCGGAGCGCTGTTTGACCTGGCCGGGGCGCTTGGGTTTTGGGATGCCGACGTCCATGGTCTGGGCCTCGATGGCCTTGATGATGCACTCGGTGAGCAGGGCGGTGATGTCGGACCTGTAGGTGAATTCGAGGGGGGCGTTCTGGACGGGCTTGAGCAGCGGGAGGAGGCGGTCCATGGCGCTGGCGCGGGCGTAGACGAGGGGCTCGACGAGGTAGTGGAGGTAGGTGTGGCGGATCTGGTCCATGTGGACGGAGTCGTCGGCGGCGGGGGAGGCGACGACAATGTAGTCGTTGCCGTAGATGCGGGCGTTGGTGGTGGAGGGCGCGAGCATGGGCTCAAGCAGGACGAGGAAGCGGCGGCCGTCGTAGCTGGAGACGGGCATGCGGAGGTAGAGATTGCTCTCGAGGATGGTTTTGGTCAGCGGGGTGTGGACCCGCGTGACGATCTCCTCGTACTCGGAGCGGAGGCCGAGCCAGATGGCGTGGAGGTTGATGTCCTCGGCGAAGGAGCGGAGCAGAGGGAGGACGTTGACGACCTGGGTGGAGTCGGGGGGAAGCTCGTTTTCGCCGACGGAGGGGGTGAGCTGCGGGGCCGGGTTGAGGTAGAGCGAGAGGGAGACGTACTGGGCGAGGTTGAGGCCGGGGTCGGAGAGTTCATGGTCGCGAATGTAGGCGCAGAGGGCGTCGCGGTGGTCGCGCGCGGCGGGGGGAGCGGAGGCGAGGGCCTGATTGATCTCGTCGCGGACCTTTTTGCGGACGGGAGCGGAGGAGTCGAGGTCGGTATCGTAGCCGCAGGCGTTGAGGGCGGAGGCGAGGTCGAAGAGGGACTCGGAGGTCTCGAGTGTGACGGCGGCTCCGCCGGCCTCGGGCTGGGCGACGCGGGGGCGGGGGGCGGGGAGCTGCTGGCGGTTCTCGAGGGTGGAGTCGGGCTGGGAGCTGGAGGAGGAGCTGGAGGACTGGGCGTTCGCAGCTGGAGCGAGGAGCATTGTGGCGAGGAGGATGGCGGCGGTTTTGTGGGGGAAAGGCACTGGGCTTTGGACTCTTGTGTGGAGTTTAGGGGAGCGGTGGAGTGGGGGGCAAGGTGGGTGCGGGAAGTGATTGGGTCTAAATTACGCGAGGAGTCTTTCCGGCGAGTTATTTACATGCGACTCGTGTGCCGATAGTCTGACTCCCCGGCGGTGGTTTTTCAGATCCATGCAGGTCGCGAGGACTCATGAATATCGTTCTGGTTGTCGCATTGATGGTCGGTGGCGCGGGCGCGTTTGGAGAGGGTCTGATGACAGAGGCGGTCAACTGGAAGGCCTTGCTGCCTGCTGTTCAGAAGGCGGTGAATAAAGAGTTTCCGGAGGCTGGACAACATTATGCGGTGACCCTGTCCACTACCAGCGATGTGACTGGTATGGGCACAACGGAGGCGCTTATCGATATTGGATGTTGTGGAGCTTATACGCACGAAGTAGTCGTGATGCGGATGGAAGACGATAAGCCTGTTTTCGCGCGGTTTCGAGGGCGCGACGGCAAGATCTCTACGATGGTCTTCCTCGCTGGGGCGTCGGTGCGAAACGGAGAGGCCGTGGAGCTTATGCCGAAGGAACATGCGGTCTATGCGGGCCACTGGAAAACTAACGATCAAGGAAAGCTCAGCAACTGCACTGGCGAAGGCTATGCATGGGATGAAGTATCGAAGACGTTCAACTTCAATCTGACGCTTAGCCGAAGTCTCACTAAAGACTTTTGTTCGGCAATCGATGCATGGATAACTAAGGAGAACAACTCTTTGCGTTGATGTCTATTTGCGGCTCACTTGAGGGTGGGGGTTAGTTTGAGCTGCTGGATGTGGATGGGGGTGGTGGTCTCGGGGATGGTGCCGTCGTTGAGCTGGAGCTCCTGCGGAGTGCCCTCGAAGAGGATGCGGGTGGAGATGCTGGAGCGGGCGGGGACGTGGACGCGGTCGGTGGAGGTGAGCGAGCCGGAGCGGACGGTGACGGGGACGTCGACGGCGACGTAGCCGGCGTTGTGGATCTCGGCGGCGACGAGCCAGCTGACGCCGATGCCGTTGCGGGCGGGGATGTCGCGGGAGGTGACGTTGACGATGGAGAGGTCGGCGAGGCCGCGGCCGTGGTAGACCCAGTCGTCGAAGGTCTGGGAGAGGTCTTTGTGGGAGGTCGCTTCGAGGACGCGCTGGAAGTCGCGGGGGTTCTCAGAAGTGGAGGGGGCGGCGTGGCGGACCTCGTCGCGGTAGAGCTGGAGGGCGCGCTTGAGGGCGGCATCGCCGGTGATGGAACGAAGCATGAAGAGGACGGCGGCGGCTTTGGCGCGATAGTAGAGCTCGTCGTGGGCGGCGATCAGACTCTGGCCGGATTGGGCTGTGGTTGGGGGGAGGGTGGAGGGAAGTGGGGTGGGTGGGGCGGTGCCGTCGGGGGTGGGTGTGTCGGAGGAGCTGCTTGAGGACTCCTGGGAGCTGGAGGAGTTTTGTGGTGGTTCGGGGGAAATGCGGGGGTTCCTCCCCTTCGACTCGCTCTGCTCACTCAGGGTCGGAATGACGCCTTCTGAAGGGGCGCTGGCGGCCGCGCTCGGAATGACGCCTTCAGAGGAGGCGGAGGCGTCGGTGGGGTTTTCGGGTTCGGCGAGGGTGAGGGGGTTGATGAGGGCGCGGAGCTCGGCGAGGGCTTTGTCACGGCCGTCGGTGGATTCGGTGTAGAGGAGCGACATCAGCTGAGGGACGCCCTCGTTGAGCCAGGGGAGCGTGGAGCGGAACCAGGCGTGGGCGAGGGAGTGGACCATCGCTGGGGTGATCTGGCGGGCGTCGGTGGCGGTGAGGGGGATGGCGAGGAAGGCGTCGTCCTCGAAGGGCTGGCCGGTGTGGTCGAGGATGGTCAGCGGGGTGAGGGGCGCGGGGCCGAGCCAGTCGCGGAGGAGCGGAGCGACGTTGCTGGAGGCGGCGGTGTAGGGGGCGATGGCCTCGGGGCGCTCGGTGGCGACGGCGAGGAGCTGGTTTTCAGAGTGCCGGGTGGCCTCGGAAGCGATGAAGAGGCTGGGGGTGCGGAAGCCGAGAGGTGCGGCGGGGAAGTCGGCGGTGGCGACGCCGTGGGATTCGGGGATGAGGGCGTCGGGCTCCTCGGTGATGTGGGCGAGGGGCTGGCGGTGGCCGTTGAGGAAGGCGTCGGCGGGAGGCTCGCCGAGGTACTCGACGGTGAGGCGGAGGCGGAAGCTAGAGAGGGCCTGCTGGAGACGGGAGAGGCCGATGGCGTGGAAGAGCTTGGCTCCGTCGCCGAGGAAAAGCGGAGGCGAGGAGACGGGGTACCAGAGGACGTCGCCGAAGCCGCGGAGGGCGGTGAAGATGGGGGAGATCTGGTCCCAATCGGCGTGGACGGCCTGCTCGGGTGGGGCTCCGATGCGGGTGAGGCGCTCGCCCGATGCCGGTATGGTGCCGGAGTAGAGGCCGGTGAGGGTGAAGGTGGCACCGGGGGCGAGGGGGCGGGGCAGGGTGACGAGGGCCTCGGTTGCCTGGCCGGTGTGGTCGGCGTCGGTGAGGAGAGTGTGCTCGGTGAAGGGGGCCGATAGGCTCTCCCAGTGGAGCGTGGAGGAGAGCTGGAGGGTGATGTGGGTGAGCGGGGCGGCGGAGGTGTTGCGGACGGTGAAGCGGGCGTGCGCAACGAGGTGCGATGTGGCGGGGGCGATGTGGAGGTCGAGATCCCAGGCGGTGAAGGCGAGGGCGGAGCGCTCGGCGTCGGTGAGGGAGGCGATGGTCTTTTCGGGGGTGCGTTTGGCGGCGGATTTGTTGGTGTCCTGGGATTGGTCTTCGCTGCGGTGGAAGAGAACCTGGCCCTGGGGCTGGGTGGGCTCGGGGGGAGGTGGCTCGGTGGGCTGCTGGGCGATGGTGAGGGTCGTCAGAGCGAGGAGGGCAGCGATGGTGAGGGTCTTTGGCAACGAGGTTTTCCTGGCGCGGTGGGTCTGCCGGAGGCGTTTTGTAGCTGCACGAGCGAGATGCGGGGGTTCTTCGGTCAACCCTACTGGATGAAGCCGAGTGGGGTCTCTCTCAGAATGACGGTATTGAAGTGAGACGCTCAATCGAAAGGAAGCTGTCAGGAGCCGAGGCCGCGGCGCTCTTTGGGGCGCTTGTGTGCGGGTGAGGGCCTCTGTTGGACGGCTGGAATTTGATTTGGGCCGGTGCGCTGGCGCAGGGCCTCGTACATGACGACGGCTCCGGCGACGGAGACGTTGAGGGAGGATACCTGGCCGGCCATGGGGATGCGGAGGAGGTGGTCGCAGGTCTTCTTGACGAGGTCGTGGAGGCCTGCGCCCTCGCGGCCGAGGACGAGGCAGCAATCGGTGGAGGCGAAGTCGAAGTTGGTGTAGTCGGGTGTGCCGCGCTCGTCGAGGCCGACGATCCAGACGTTGGCCTTCTTCATCTGCTCGAGGGCGCGGACGAGGTTGGTGACGCGGGCGATGCGGACGTGCTCGGAGGCACCGGCGGAGGTCTTGGCGACGACGGCGGTGATGGGGGCGGAGCGGCGTTCGGGGAGGAGGACGCCGTCGACGCCGGCGCCGTCGGCGGTGCGGAGGAGGGCGCCGAGGTTGTGGGGGTCTTCGACGCTGTCGAGGGCGAGGAAGAATCGGCGGTGACTGTCGGCTGGTTCGGAGCTGCGGGGAGCGGGGGCGAGGAGGTCTTCGATGGTGAGGAACTGGCGGTCGCGGACGAAGGCGACTACGCCTTGATGCATGTCCGTCTTCGAGATGCGGGTGAGCTGGTCGCGTGGTTCGAGGGAGACGCGGACGTTGGCGGCACGGGCGAGGGAGGCGAGCTGTTCGAGCTTACGGTCGGAGCGTTCGCGTGCGATGGAGATGCGGTCGATGCGGCTTGAGCCGGAGCGGAGGGCCTCTTCGACGGGATGGAGGCCATAGAGAACTTCCATCCTTTGAGTCTACCTGCTGAAAATGCTGGGCGAAGGCGGGCGGCGCAGGGTAAAATCTTCTTACAGGCCAAAATTCAGCTGGGTAGAGGGACTGGCGGGTATGGGCGGTTCTGAACCAAGACGGGGCTTTTGGAGACGTGAGGCCTCCGACCGAGACTTTTCGGGGGGAGATCGCGTCTCTATCTCTATGAACGGCGGAGCCATGTCCCTTACCGCGGCCCAGGCCGCGCTGACGCAGGCCGAGAATGCCTCGATTGCGCGCGGGCTGAAGCGTCAGGACCCGGAGCTGCTGGATCATTTGATCGACCAGTATCAGCACCGGCTGCTGCGCTACCTGTTGTTTCTGACCGGACGTCGCGAGGTCGCCGAGGACCTGTTCCAGGAGACCTGGATGCGGGTGCTGGTTCGCGGCGCGCAGTACAACGGCAAGGCGCGGTTCGATACATGGCTGTTTACGATTGCGCGCAATCTGGTGATTGACCTGTCGCGCAAGCGGACGATGGCGAGCCTGGATGAGATGAGCGACTCGAGCGAGGACGACCGTCCGTTCGAGGTGGCGACGACGGGGCCTTCGCCGCTGGATCAGTTCACGACACGCGAGGACTCGGCCGAGGTGGGCGAGGTTCTGCTGACGCTGGACGCTGCCTATCGCGAGGTTCTGGTGCTGCGGTTCTATGAGGAGCTGTCGCTGGAAGAGATTGCCGGGGTGACGCGGGCGCCGTTGTCGACGGTGAAGTCGCGGCTGTATCGTGGGCTGGCTTCGCTGAAGCCGGAGCTGGAGAGATTGAGGAGCCATCGACCTCAGGTGGCGGAGGCGAGGGGATGAGGGACGTCTTCGGGAGCGCAGAGCAGGAGGCTACGCACTGGCTCGACCGGTCGACGGTGGGGTCGCTGGGCGCGGTGCATGTGGGGGCGCGGGCCTCGATCGTGAACCGCACGCACCGCGTGGTGCGGGAGCGGGCGAAGCAGATGTCGGCGCGGCGGAACAAGTTTCGCAGCCTATGGGCTCCGCTGGCGGTATGCGCGTCGCTGCTGGTGATCCTGGTAACGGCAGTGTGGTCGCTGCTTGACCAGTATGATCTGACTCCGAACGGCATGCCGGACGCGAGCGACCAGTTCGCTGTGCTGCTGGTGTGGTTCCTTCCCGTCTCGGGAGCACTGCTGGCGATGGTGTGGTTCCGGCGCACGCATAGCAGGCGCGGCGGCAGAGAGGTTGTGCGATGAGCATGCCGTGGGTCCAGAGCGGAAGCCGGAATGACGGACGGACCGAGGAGGCGGCGGGGGAAGATCAGCTGAGCCTGATTCCGCGGTGGTCCGTCGTGCTTGCGATCCTCATCTTTGGCGCCGTGCAGTACCTCTTTCATGGCGTGTTGCCGCATCACAAGCCTGAGATGTTGCCGATGCGGCTGCTGATGGGCTACTCGTGGGGAACGGCGTTTGCGAGCTACGTTCTGCTGGTTGGCTATGTGAGTCGCGACGTGAAGCGGCGCAGAATGCCGGCGGCGCTGTGGATGCTGATCGTGGTGCTGATGCCGGGAGGCATCGGCGCGGTAGTGTACTTCCTGCTGAGGCAGCCTCTGCTGCGGGCGTGCCCGAATTGCCGGACCGAGGTGATGTCGAGCTACCACTTCTGCCCGCAGTGCCAGTTCCAGATGGCTCCGGTGTGCGGAAGGTGCTTCCGCGGGGTGCAGATTACGGATGTGTACTGCACGCAGTGCGGACATGACCTGGCCAAGGATCAGGCACCGGCGAGGCTGCGGGCGTATAGTGACTGAGGGCAGTGGTTAGTTGTTAGTGGTTAGTTATTAGGAAGCACTAACCACTCATCACTCGCGACTGCAAAAATGTCACTGACGGCACTGATTATTGACGATGAACCGCTGGCACGGCAGGAGCTGCAGTATCTGCTGGAGCGCGCGGGAGGTGTGGAAGTTCTTGCGCAGGGAACCAATGGCATCGAAGCGGTGGAGCTGATCCGGACGCATCGGCCGGACGTGGTGTTTCTGGACGTGCAGATGCCCGGCCTGGATGGGTTTGCCGTGCTGAAGAAGCTGCTGGACCGCAAGGTTCCGCTGCCACAGGTGGTGTTTGCTACGGCGTACAACCAGTATGCGGTGCGCGCGTTCGAGGTAAATGCGGTCGACTATCTACTGAAGCCGTTCGATCGCAAGCGGGTGATGCAGACGATCGAGAAGGCGCAGAGCCGCGTGGCGGCGCAGGCGGAGCGGAGTGACGGAGCGCACTCGGACACGGGGGCGAAGCTGGATGCTCTGCTGAAGCTGGTGGAGGAGCAGGCGCAGGCTCCAGCGGCCGCGACGGCGGTGAAGCCGAGCACGGGCAAGGTGATTGTGCGGGCGCAGAACCGGCTGCTGCTGGTGGACCAGAAGGAGATCTGCTTTGCCTCGATTGAAGAGGGGACGATCACAGTGGTGACGCCGACGGTGGAGGGCCATTCGAACTGCCGGACGCTGGAGGAGCTGCAGGACCAGATGGATCCGGAGGCGTTCTGGAGGGCACACCGCTCGTACCTGGTGAATATCCAGCATATCCGCGAGGTGGTGCCGTGGTTCAAGTCGAGCTATCAGTTGAGGATGGACGATCCGAAGAAGACGGAGATTCCCGTGAGCCGGGCGCAGACGAAGCGGCTGCGGGAGCTGTTCAATCTTTGAGTTGCTAGTTGCGTTCGCAGCGCCTGCGTGGCGGGCCCGATGTGTGAAACCGATCGAGGCTCTGCGGGCCGAGTGATGAGGCCGGCTATTTGGGAGCTGCGCCGGGTTTGGAGCCTTCGACGACGAGGTCGTTCTCGACACTGAAGACGCCGGGGGTTCCGTTGGCCTGGATGTAGGCGATGGAGGCGTCACTCTGGTTGAGCACGACTCCCTTGAGAATGACGTGGCCGTTCTGCACGATGATATGGATGGCGTGGTAGCCGATCGGTGGGTTGTTGGTGATGCCGCCGGACATCATCGCGAAGCTGGCGCCTCCGGGGCCCATGGCGCGGGCGATGTTGCCCTGGTTGGCGTTGTATTTGCTGAGAGCGGGCTGGGTGTAGAGGCGGTTATAGACGGCGGCGCGGATGCGGTCGTCGTTTGGCGATAGCGGAAGGACCTGGATCTTGTTCTCGACTCCTTCAATGCCCTCAATTTTCTTGATAGCGTTTTCTGCATCGCTCTTGAGAATGGGGCGTGAGGCGTAGCCGTTGAGGACGAGGGTCTTGCCGTGGAAGCCGAAGGTGATCCAGTCGAAGACGGAGTAGTAGGGGAGAGTGGCGAGCTTTTTCTGGACCTCCTTGACGATCCGGAGGCCGTCTTCCTGGGAGAAGGTGGGGGCTGGCTGTGCGTTCTGGGCAAGCGCAGTGGGTGTGATGGAGAGGCTGAACAGGAGGAGTGCGGCTGCCAGGGGGGAAACCGGGATGCGGGTCATAGCCATCTCCTTTGAGGAAAAAGTCTAGCTTTCGACTGAGACGCTAGCCAGAGGGGGTGCGGCTACTCCGGCGGGAGAGCTCCTCCCCCCGGTATTCAGATTGCATCTCAATTTAAGGAATTCGGGACCTGCATGGGCATGCTGGCCGATGCTTCGAGGAGGAGTTATGGAAAAGTGCGAAGTCTGCGGGAATGAATACGATAAGGCGTTCTTCGTCGAGGCTGCGGGTGCGCGGCATACCTTCGACAGCTTCGAGTGCGCGATTCAGAAGATGGCTCCGGTCTGCGAGCACTGTGGGTGCAAGGTTGTGGGGCACGGGGTCGAGGTTGGAGATAAGTTCTTCTGCTGCGCGCATTGTGCGCGGATGGCGACGAAGGCGGATGTGAGAGACCGGGCCGCTTAGGCGGCTGTCGCGGCGTGGGGCGGGTTCAGGCGCGTCCTTCGCGGCGTTGCGCGAGGACGAGGCCTCGCGGAGTGGGAAGGAAGATCGCGGAGATCAGTCCCTCGGACTCCATCTTGAAGGCGGCGTCGCGGACGATCTTGAGGTGTGAGCTGGCGTCGTGCATCAGAATGAGGCCGGTGGGGCGGATCTGCGGGAGGAAGCGCTTGACCTCGGCCTCGCGGATGGGCATGTCGGAGTCGGAGAAGAAGAGGTCGATGGTGCCGTCGATCTTCATCTCGAGTGAGGACTCGTTGCGCAGCTCGATCCAGTCGGAGAGGCCGGAGGCGGCGATCTTCTCCTTTGCCTTGGCGAAGACGACGGGGTCGAACTCGCAGGAGATGATCTTGCCGAAGCCGTTGGCGCGGAGGCCCTCGGCGATCCAGAGGGTGGAGACTCCGAGGAAGGAGCCGGTCTCGACGACGAGCGCGGGCTTGATGGTGGTGATGAGGGTGCGGAGGAACTCGAGCACCTCGGCCTCGGCGGTCATGGAGTCGTACATGCGCCAGCGGTCGGGGTGGGGGCACTCGGGGGTGGGACGGTGGTACTCGGGCAGCAGGGCACCGGCCGCGCGCTCGGCCTGGAGCATGACCTTGTGCTCCTGCTTGATCTTCTTTTTGAACAGACCCATAGGGTGAGTCTATCGCGCTGACGCGGGCGATGTGAGCTAGAACATGGCGGCGACGCTTAGCGCCCGGGTGATGGCGGCGACGACGCTGGCCGCGGTGGTGATGTTCCGGGTGATGTGGGCGATGTCGTCTTTGATCTTATCGAGGGCGGCGTTGGTGTGTTTGATCTTCGGGGCGAGAGCGAGGAAGAGAGCAGTGTTGGCCTTGAGGCGGGCGATGTTGAGGTCGGTGAGGATCTCGTAGATGGCGTCGCGAGCTCCCTGAATCCTGTCCTTGGAGTCGATGTCGGAGGCCTCCCAATAGGCGCGGCCGAGAGTATCGTAGAGGGCCTGGTAGGCCTCGATGGCTGCAGGGGAATCAAGGGCGGGCGGCAGGGCCGCGGGGTCTGCGGGCGCGGAGGTTGCTGGCATCGGGGCTGGTGTTGCGGCGGGCACTGCTGCGGGGTTTTTCGTGGACTTTGCAGGGGGCATTGGTCCTCCGGCTTATTTGGTGGGCAGGGATTCGTAGTAGCTGGCGAGGCGCGAGCCGATGGCGCGGAGGTCGGTGATGCGGGCCTCGAGCGAGGGGGCATCCTTGCTGGTGGCGGCCGCGGCCAGGGCATGGTGGGTGAGCGCGAGTTGTTTGACGCAGTCGGCGAGCTCGGCGAGCATGTCGTCGGTGGCCTGCTTGCGGGCGAGGATTTGCGGTAGCCGCTGGATCTCGGCGCGGCGGTCGGTGGGCGAGAGATCTTTGCCAGCGTGGCGGATGAACGAGTCCTGCTGGGTGAGGAGCTGCTCGTAGTCGCGGCCGGACTGATCGCGGAGGATGGCGATGTCGCTGAGAAGAAGGTTCGTGATGGCCTCGATGTTCGGGTCCATCTCCTGGATGATCTTGGGGACGGAGGACTTGACCTTTTGCGAGGTGAGGAACTCGCCGAGGGCCTTGAGGGCTGTGCTGGCGGCGTTAGCCTCCTGCGGGGTGATCTTGAAGCCGATGGGCGTCGCGGCGGTGAGGGCGCTGCCCATCTTTTGCAGGTTGGCTCCGACGGCGGCGGCGGCGTCGTCGAGTCTGGAGGAGGAGACGCCGCTCGAGAGATCGGCGATGGTCCGGGCGTAGGTGCGGAGGCCGTCGAGGACCTCGGTGCGGGCTTCGAGGTCCTGGGGGTCGATGAGGTGCCGGAGGGAGTGCGGGTCCATCGGCTGCGCTGAGTCGTAGCGGGCGACGAGCAGGGAGGCCTGGGCCTCGTCGTTGAGGCGGACGGCGGCGCGGTAGGCGTTCTCGGAGTTGTCGACGACCAGGCTGGTGGCGCTGGAAAACGCGGCAGTGCGGCGGGCCAGCGGCGAGAGAGAACAACCGGTGAGCAGCAACACTAAGGCGCAGAGTGCGCGCACAGCGGTCTTTCGAGGTCGCATGCAAGCAAGGAAAGCTGTAACCGGGCGGTTTGTCAAGAAACGTCAGGGATTTTCCCGGGCTGCGGGAGCGAGGGAGTAACGTGGGGTTGGGAGGCTGCTTTGGGGAGGATCGTGGCGCGGATGTTGCTGTGGGTGGTTTCTGCTGCTGCCGTCGTGTGGGCGGCGGACTGGCTGGTCTGGCAGGTGAGGGTGCTGGGCGGGGGAGGGTATGGCGTGGTCTCCGTGGACCGGTTTGTGGTGGCGCCGCTCAAGAACAACAAGGAGGAGTACTACCCGGATGGCAGGGTGGAAGTGCGGTGCACGCGGTCGGCGCTGCCGGAGGGACTTCCGCAGGTGGGCGGGCAGCCGTGCTGGTGGGTCCAGAGGCATCCGGTGCAGTTTGACCGCTAAGAGGTAACCAGATGGTTATTGTGGATGCCGCCGGGGCTTCGGTCTTCTAGACTGGAAGAGATGCCCTGCACGTTGGTGGCGATACCAGGTGAGGAGAGTCGGCAATGAGCGTCGAGAAGGATAAGAAGCCCCGGAAGACTCCGGCGAAGAAGACGGCAGCAGGAAACGGAGAGGCTGCAGCGAAGAAGTTGGAGGCGGCGGCTAAGCCTAAGGCAGCGGCAAAGCCGAAGGAGGCTGCTGCGGGAACCCAGGCGGCTCCCATAGCGAAGACGGCGGCGAAGTCTGCGGTTGCGGCGGGCGTGCCGGAGGTGGCGGCGGGGATCGCGAAGCCACGGCCGACGCACCAGCAGATCGCGGAACTTGCGTACAGCTTCTACGTCGAGCGCGGCTGGGCGGACGGCCATCATGAGCAGGACTGGTTCCGGGCCGAAGGGAAGCTGCTCTCGGGCCGGTAGCGGGGGGCCTGCTCGGCAGGGACTTTGGGTCAAGGGATGAGTTGCGCGTACTGTCCGGTCTTCCGGTCGGCGGATGGGCTGCGTCTCCAGGCGGTGGCGAGGCTGGCTGCTCCGCGGGAGAGCGAGTTGCCGAGCCATGCGCATGCCATGACGAAGACCAGCCCGTCGAAGAACTCACCAGAGATTGACAGCCAGAAGGGCTTCCAGAGCAACATCAGGATCAGGACGGCGGCAGGCACGGAGCGCAGCGAGACGCGCTGATCGATGTCGTCCACGAGATAAGCAAGTGCGCCGAGCAGATAGATCAGGCGGTAGTCGTAGCTGGACCCTGCGATGAAGGCAAGGCAGAAGATGGAGAGACAGGCGATGGCGATGGCGCCGCGCGCGTGATCGGACCGCAGAGGAGGAAGGAAGCGGTCGAGCCGGCCGCTCAAGCTTACGCCGACGACCAGAGCGAGTACGCCGAGAAGAACGCCTGCGAGGGAGACTGCTCCCGGATGATGGAGGATGACGGGCGCCCGGGAATGCACCGAATGCTCGGCGAGTGAGTAGAAGAAGGGGAAGGCACCAAAGGAAAGGTCGGTATCGCGCGGCGTATTGGCGAAGACAAGAGGCAGCCTGGATCCTGTCGTCAGGAGAAGCGCAGCGAGTGCGGCCGCGCCTGCCAGGACGGCTTTGCGCCTGCCGTTGCGCTGGTCCAGATAGACCGTGACGGCGGCGATGGGATAGACCTTCAGGATGGTGAGCAGGGAGATCAGCAGCACGGTAAAGCGCGTCCGTAACTCCGGCCTCAGGCGGTCGATGAGGAGGAAGCCGAGGACGAGAAGGAAGAATACGGCCTCATCGTTGTTTCCGCGCTCGAACGCGAAGAGGACGCTTCGCGATGTCAGCGCCAGCAGGACGATGATGGCGCTGATCGCTGTGCGCGCATTGAACAGGAGGACATACGCCACCATCGCGCATACGGCGAGAAGAACTCCGATGAGATTCGAGGAGCGCGACGTGACGCCAAGATGTCGCGCCTCAAGCCATATGGGCGGATAGTTGTAGAGCCGATGCCAGGGATCGAAGGAGCTGACGTGATAGGGGTCCTGGCCGTGAAGGACGCAGTCGATGGCATGAGTGAAGCCGCGCGTATCGCAGAAGAGCGGCGTGTTGGCCGGAATCCGGATCATATTCCAGGCGCTGTGAAGATCACCGTGCTCAAAGAAGCCGATTCCGAGCGCAAGCGCAATAATGGCGAGCGCGCAGAGGACCGGCAGCTTGAGACGGAGTGATGCGGCGGCGTTCTGCATTGTGGAGTCCTCTGGGCAAAGGATTGGGGCAGTAGCGAGTCAGTGTTATTGCGCTGTGGTTCCGCACAAGGATATGTGTCTCCTGAGTTTGGATGGCAGCGGAAGCGATTTTGTCGTCCCACCCCGTCGTCAGCCGTTGGATGTATGCAGGATTCCCGGCTTTTCCTGGGAGAATTGCCTGTGCCACGCGAATGGGTTGGGATATGATTTGGCACACCATGGCCAACCGACGGTCCGCGCGTTCCGCGCTCAGGCTGTATCTCGCTCCGATGGCAGCGATCGTGGCTGTCGCGGCCGTCCTCTCCCTTCCCTGCATCCTTACTGGCCTCTTTCGTGGGCACGACACGCCGACCCATGTGATGTATCTGCATCATTTCAGCAGCCAGTTCTGGAAGGGAGAGCTCTATCCGCGCTGGCTTGCAGAGGCAAACAAGGGATATGGGTGCCCGATCTTCCTGCTTCAGTATCCGCTTCCTTACTTCGTCATGTCCTTGCTTCAACCGATTCTGCATCTGCCGGCCGATGTGTTTCGAGAGTCGCGCGAGCTGGGGATCTACTGCTTCCTGGTTCTCGCCGGTTCGGGTATCACCGCGTGGATATGGCTGCGCCGCCGCTATGGTCCGATGGTGTCCACGATCGCAGCGATTGTCTATATGTCGCTGCCTTACGTGCTGGGGCAGGATCTGTACACGCGCAGCGCCATCGGAGAACTGACGGCGTTTCTGTGGATGCCATTGATCCTGAGCCAATGCGACCGCATGCTCTCGAAGCGAACGGAAGCGGTCTGCATCGCCGGGGTTGCGTATGGACTGTTGGTGATGAGCAATGCGCTCTCCGCGATTCTGATGATCCCGGTTGTGATTCTGTACGTGGCGAAGCTGGGGAGACGCTTGCTCGTTCCGGCGGTTATCGCCCTTGCGCTGGGGTGTTGCCTGGCTGCGGTCTACCTGATTCCACTGGCTGCCTACGAACATCTGTTTCGCCTCGACCTGCTGCACACATATACGGTGTACTTTGAGCTGGGCCGGTCGTTTCCGCGAATCTCGCTTGAGGATCTTCGCGGTTCGCGGGGCGCGATTCCCGAGCTCATCGCAACAGCATGCCTCATCGCGCTGGCAGGCTTCTATGTCCTGCGTAGTGTGAGGAGGCTTTGGGTGCGGCTGGCGCTTCTGGGAATCCTTTGCCTGGGAGCGGCGGTACTGGTGCCGGGCGTCGGCGCGAGCCTGATTCTGTCCAGCCACCTGAAGGTGTCGGGACTGGAGATGCCGGAGCGGCAGCTCCCGATGAAGGTACTGCTCACCGTACTGCTGACTGCTGTGCTTGGGGTCGTGTCCTATTGCCGGATCGCGGAGAAGCCCGACGATTCTGGGCATGAACGTCTGTTTCTTGCCGTGCTGTGCGGCTCGCTCTTCCTTATGCTGCCGTGGAGCGCCTTTGTCTGGAAGATCGTTCCACAGCTCTCGGTGATCCAATTTCCATGGCGGCTGTGCGGGATTCTTACGCTCGCCACCACGGTCCTCTTCGCGGCGGCAATTTCGGGTGGCCTCGAAGGAGGATCCAGCGTCCGCCGAGCGCCATCACGGATGGCTATTGTCCTGCTAGCGGTCACTGTCGTGGGCGTAGGCAACTTTGTATGGCGCATCGATAGTCGCTTCCGGCGCGGTGCCACGGCGACGGCGTACAGCGATCAGGAGCTGGATATGATGTTTCCGGCGTATGTGGCTCCAGGAAGCCTGGATCGTTTTGCGGAGAGCGTGGGAACGAAGAGCGGGAGATTCGGATCCTCCTATACTCGGGTGGATGAGGCGATACAGGCTTCCGTGGTTGAAGGGAGAGGAAGAGCTGTCGTCCGAGCAATCGGGCCTCGCAGGCTGCAGGTCTCGGTCGCGTGCGAGGACAGTTGCAGGGTCAGGGTGGGGCAGCTGTATTTTCCCCTCTGGGAGATCACACCGGCGGTGTCGCCTTTGGGCAGCTCTGCGGAGGGATTGCTTGAGGTTTCGCTTGCTTCCGGCCAGCATGAGTTTGACCTGGTCTTCAGCCGAGGTTGGCCGGAGAACGTGGGCGCGGTGGTGACCATTGTCGCTGTCATGGCCACAGCGGGGGCGATGGTGTTCGCGCGGCGCGAGGCGAGAGAGAACCCGCGGAGCGAGAGGGTGACAGTCCTGCGAGCGTGACGGGATGCGCGTCTAGAAAGTCCCGGTCCGAGATAGAGCGCTATCGGGATGGCGTCATCTCGACACGGACGACCTTGCACTCGACCTTTTTGCCCTCGGGGGTTTCGAGCTTGACCTTGTCGCCGTCGAGTTCGTACTTCAGGGCGGTTCCGATGACGAAGTCGGTGGCGTTCATGGACTTGTTGGAGTCGGTGCGGCAGGTGTAGCTCTTGCCCTGGGCTTCGAAGAAGAGGTCGTAGGCCTGATGCTTGTGTTCCTTGTCCTTAATTCCTGCGGTCTGGGAGTCCTTGAGGGTTGTGTCGCCTTTGATCTTGGCGGCGAAGGAGGGCAGCGTGGGGGCAAGAGTGGCGAGGGCGAGGATGGCGGCAGCAGATTTGCGCATGAGTTCTCCAGTTGGTGGGTTGCTAACCCTGAGATGCAGGAAAGGCCTGCCATGGAGATTGGCTTATTGGTTGGCGATCGTCTCGCGGGGGGACTCTGGAGGGCTACGGGGCGGCCTTCTGGTAGTTGGAGTTCTGGGTCTTGATCTCCATGTTCTTGCTCTCGGCCTTGAGGTCGGTGCTGGCGGTGTAGTTGGTGCCGTCGGGTAGGGAGGCGAAGTTGACGGTGAGAGTGACGATGTCGGTCTTGGGGTCGTCGAGGTAGCTGTTGACGGTGATGTCGCGGATCTTTTTGGTGGCGGTATCGAAGGCGAAGGTCAGCTTGTCGCCGGGCTTGTAGTAGTTAGTGAAGACGAGTGAGGTGGGGCCGCCGGCGGTGGGGGTGAGGGCGGCGTTGCCGGCCTGGAAGGCGGCCTGGATCTTGTCACGGTCGGGCGGAACGTACTCGCCGATGAGGGATTTGAGGCGGGCTCCGTAGTCCTGGAACTCTTCCTTCTTCTTTTCGACGATTCTGGCTTTCATCCGGCCGCCGCTTTGTTGCGGTGGGGCTGGCGGAGGGCCGGTGGGGGTCTTCTGGACCTTGCCGTCGGGGCCGTAGCGGCAGAGGTCCTGGTCGGTCTTCTTGACCTCGCCCTTGAGGAGGATGGTGGTGGTCTCGGTCCACTGGTATTGGGCGAGCTTGGCCTTGTTGGCGGCTACGGACTCCTTGAGGGCGGCGACGCGCTGCTGGAGGGCGGCTTTGTCGGGAGCCTGGAAGGCGGTGAGGGCGAGGGAGAGGAGGATGGCTGCGGAACGGAGGAGCATAAGAGCCTCGTTCGGTTGGAGTGAGAAGCGGGGCCCGTTTGAGAACTATACTCCAGACGCCAGAGTTTGGCTCGTTCCCCCTCCCTCCCCTGCATTTTGTGCAAAGTATTCGCGAATAAGGGGTTAGGCGGGTACTTCGGGCGCAAAGGATGGTGAATATTGGGGTGTTTGCGGCAAAGTATTGATTTCAGGTGGGATGACGGGTTGCTCGTTGTTTTTTTGAGCTACTTCCAGTTTAACAAACGGGAGGTAATTAATCGGCAACCTGGATGTGGTTTGGAATGTGGGGGATGGGTGGTTTTGGGGCTTGACAAGGTTTTTGGGGTTGGTTGGGTGTGGTGTGGAAAACATGTGGTAGCGTGGGTGCCGATGAAGGGAGGGCTTATGCGAAAGGTTCGGCTGGCGGCGGGGTTTGTGCTGTTGAGTGCGGGGGTAGAGGGAGCGAGCGACCTGACGATTCATCTGCAGGGTAATGGCACGGTGGAGCGGAAGACGGTGAGGTACCAGTGCGACGCGTCGGGGGCGAAGATGGGGTTGCCGTCGGGGGCGTTCGGGGTGGAGTACCTGAATGGGGCGGGGAATCACCTGGCGGTGGTTCCGGTGAAGGGGAACTCGATGGTGTTTGTGACGGTGCCTTCGGGGTCGGGGGCGAAGTATGCGGCGGCGGAGTTTACGTGGTGGGAGGGGGGTGGGGCGGTGACGTTCTATTCGGATTTTCCGGGGTTGAAGGCTTCTTCAAGCTGCAAGGTGGTGAAGTAGAGATTCGCCCTCTCCTGGATCGAGTAGAAAAGCAGGTTTCTCCACTCCGCAATCTCACGATAGGGCCGTGAGATGCTCCGGTCGAATATGACACGTTCCGGAATAACGCTTCGGAAGATGGCACGCGGTTATTTATAGAGGTTGAAGACGATGCCGGCGCGGGCGGCGAAGCTGTGGTTCCACGTGTCGCGCCACTCGACCTTCTCGCCGATGTACTCGGCGGGGATGATCTGGAAGCCGAGGCCGTAGATTCCTTTGCAGTCGAATCCGATGCCGGTGCGGACTACGGGGTTCCAGTCGGATACGTCGTTGGCTTTGGTGGTGGTGCGCATCTCGCCGGCTTCAGCGTAGGCGAACGGAGTGAAGCGGGATCGCGGGGCGAAGGTGTAGCGGGGCCCGGCGGCGATGAGGAGACGCTTTTCTCCTACGACGACGCCGCGCATGTAGAGGCTGGTGAAGTCGGCCTGGAAGCCGAGGTGGCGGGTGAAGTTATACGTCGGGACGACGGACCAACCCATCAGGCTGCGGTTGCCGACGTAGGAGCTGGTCTGGAACATGTAGTTATAGTGCATGGCGACGGAGGCGACGGGCGCCTCGCGGTTGCCGGTGCCGTAGGACGGCGTGGGCGTCTGGCTGGATTGCGGAGCCGGAGCGGTGGAGGCCGGAGCACTGGTGTCCGGGGTGGAGACCGCCGAGGAACTTGAGCTTGAGGCGTCCAGTGCGGTGGAGCCGGTTTGGGTTAAGGCGTCGGCGGGGAGAAGCAGGAGCAGGAAGGTGATGAGTTTCCGTATGGCACACTACCCCCTTTTGCTCCTGTAAACCTTGACGTGAATAGGTTTACGGGAACACCTAGTTGGGTGGAATAGATGCCTCGTGGAGAGAGAGAGTTACCTGCGATTCGTCACGGAGTTGCGGTCTTGGTCACATTCTGATGTTGCGTTCGCCGGTGATGGCGAAGGCTTTGGAGGATTGCTTTTGGGCTTCGCTCGAAAGCCCCACTCATGGGATATGAGACTGCATGAATGGGGCACCCGAGGTATGGGGGTCGCTCTTTTATCGGAGCGGGGCTGCCTCTACCAGATCGGCAGCGAGGAGCTTCTGGCTGCCGGGTTCTGTTTTGCCGGACGGGACGTCGCGAGGCCTGGTCTGCTTACGCCAGATCCGAATGATCTCAAGATTCTGGGCCTGAGTGAGCTTTGTCACCGGCATGTTTTGCTCACCTGCCTTTGCGTTCATCGGACGCACGATGATCGCTTCCTTTGCTCCGGGACGGACTCGCAGGAAGACGCCACGGGCTCTCCTGGGCCCGGGAATTGGCGGGGTCAAAGCCATTCGCAGCTCTCCGCCTGGCTTCATGTGGGGCAACGCATAAACGGCGCAGCCGCCATCCTTCAATAGTTCGCGAATCAAGTCTTTGACGAGCTCGGACTGATTCGCATTGAACTCGATACCATGTACGTTCGGCATTGGATATGCCTCCCTTTCTCTGAGATCGATGCTACAGAGAAGGGCATAAGTAATCTGTAAAGACTGACTTGCACGGTCTGGAGGGTCGTGCGCCCAGGGTGGGCATCTTGCAGCGAAAGATTGGCCGTCGAAGACAGTGGGTACCAGAGAGGTTGATCTCTCTATGAAGACCATGACCTGTAGGGAACTCGGTGGGGAATGCGACGCAAAACTGACTGCGGCGGCGTGGGACGAGATGGTGATGACCATGACGAAGCACGTTATGGAGAAGCATCCGGATGTGGCAAAGCAGATGGAGAAGATGCACAACGAAGACCCAAAGAAGTGGGGCAGAGAGACAAAGCCCAAGTGGGACGCGGCTCCTGAGGTTTGATCCGTACTTCTGGCGCGCCGAAGATGGGTTGCCCGTCCTTTGAATTTCCTTGACGGGCGAAGTTTTGCGGCGTAGGTTTGCGGTCCTCCACTGGGCCCTTCAGATATTCGCCTATTGGCGATAGGAGATTTCCATGCGGATGATGATGTCTGTTTCGTTTCCCGTTGAACCGTTCAACGCGGCGGTCAAGGACGGCTCGGCTGGAGCCAAGATGAAGAAGATTCTCGATCAATTGAAGCCAGAGGCGGCGTACTTCATAGCGGACCGGAATGGGCGACGATCTGGGATTTTGATTGTTGACCTGGCGGACGCGTCGAAGATTCCGACACTGGCCGAGCCATGGTTTCTTACCTTCAATGCCTCAATAGAGCTTCTGCCGGTGATGCTGCCCGAGGACCTTGCGGCAGCGGGGCTGGAGGGATTGGGGAAACAGTGGGGATAGCTGGGCGCATAAAATCAGAGAGTCATCCAAGGGAGGCTTTATGGCTCTCAGCTTTGCGGCAGATATTCGCCCTCTATTCCGGGAGGAAGACGTTGAGTGTATGCAGGGCATGGGAATTGATCTGAGTGATCCTGCGTGGATGTGTGTTCCGGCGAATGCGCAGATTGTGTATGAGAGAGTTGCCGACGGCACGATGCCTCCGGATGAAGCTTGGCCGGCGGAACGTGTGGCGCTCTTCAAGGAGTGGATGGAGGCGGGTTGTCCTGCGTAGGCTGGTTGTCCCGGTTGGTGCCCCCCCCGGGTTGGCTAGTAAGTATATTGTTATCTGTTATTTATGCGTTTCGCGCAGGCTAAAATATTGAAGACAGGGTGTTTAATGGTAAAATATTGAAAATAAATGGGATGCTTTGGCATCCCGGTAGCGTTGTGCCGTTTATTTTCGAGCTATTTCCAGTGTAGCGGATTGAGGGTAATTAGAGCAGTTCCAAGGTAGTTATACCCAGGGAGTAGTGTCGTAGGGCAAAGTGGTATTGGCGAGTTTTCTGCGACACGAGACGATGGGGCGAGCGTTTTCCGACGATTTGCGCTGCCGGATTCTAGAGGCGTATGCGCGGGGTGGGGTGTCGCTGCGACTGCTGGCCGAGCGCTACGCGGTGAGCTTCGAGTATGTGCGGAAGATTCGCAAACAGCAACTACGGAGCGGGCGGCTGGAGCGAGTGCGTCAACGGCGGCATGGACCCGAGCGGCGGGTGACTGCGGAAGTTGCAGGTCGCATCCGGGACGAGGTTGCACGGCGGCCGGACGTGACG
>NZ_JQKI01000071.1 GCF_000745965.1 Edaphobacter aggregans DSM 19364
CGCCGGAACAGCAGCATCGATCTTGTTCAGGAAATCCAGAAACTCAACCGAACGATGGCGTCGATAGCACTTGCCAAGAACTCTGCCAGTGGCGATATCAAGAGCGGCAAACAGGCTGGTGACGCCATGTCTCTTGTAGTCGTGGGTGCGTCGCTCCAACTGCCCCACCCGCATGGGCAGAACCGGCTGTGTACGGCTCAGAGCCTGGATCTGTGACTTCTCATCGACGCATAACACCAGCGCGTGATGGGGTGGATCGAGATACAGTCCGACAATATCCCGTACCTTGTCGATCAGCAAGGGATCTTTGATAGCTGAAAACCTTCGGCGCGATGCGGCTTCAGTCCGAAGGCCCGCCAGATGCGGCTGATGGAGGACTGGCTCAACCCGGTCTTGGACGCCAGCATACGGCTGGACCAGTGGGTTGCTCCCTTCGGCGTCTTCTCCAAGGTCAGCCGCACCACCCGCTCGATCTTCTCGTCACCGATCTCGCGCGGCGCTCCAGGACGCGGCTCATCCCCCAAGCCGGCAACACCTTCGGCGATGAAACGGTTGCGCCAGAGTCCGACTGTGAAACCGGTAGTGCGCAACTTCGCAGCCACCGCTGCATTACTCGCTCCTCCGGCACACTCCAGAATGATCCGGGCGCGAAACGCTGCCGACCTGGCGCTGCGCGACTGTCTCGCGATGCGCTCCAACTCGACTCTCTGTGCTGGGCTCACTGCCAGTTCATGCTTCTTGGGACGTCCACGGCGCGATTCCATAACTCACGATAGGACACAAGTTCTGTTTATGCAATCTATTTATGACTCAAGAGACTAGAACCCATCTCATAAATGCCCTCAGCAGAATCAGAGACGCGGCGAGTTGTAGCATCCCGAGAAAGTTCTCGGCGTCACGTTCATATCTAACGACCAGACGCCGGAAGTTCTGCAACCAGGCAAACAGCCTCTCGATTTTCCACCTTCGTCGGTATCGCTTCAGCCGACGTCCGTCCCGAGTCGAATTCCTTCGGTTCCGGCGATGTGGAGCAATGAGTTCATTTCCGTAGAACCTCAGTTCTGCGTCGAGGCGGTCGGAGTCGTAGGCGTTGTCGCCGATCAGGTTCTGCGGGGCGTCGGGAATAACCATCTGTAGCAAGGTACACATAGCTAGCCTCACTTCGTGGGGAGTGGCACTCTCTGCGCAAACAGAAACTGGCAGCCCATTACGATCTGCAACCGCCATGATCTTCGTTCCCTTGCCGCGTTTCGTTTTTCCGACCTTGCGCCCCCTTTTTTAGCGGACACGAAACTCGCGTCGATAAATGCTTCACTGACATCGATGGCGCCTCGGATACTGAGTTCGTGCGCAAGGGCAGTCATGATCCGCGTCATCACGTCGAACCGAACCCATTGCTGAAATCGCCTATGACAGGTCTGGAACGAGGGGTATTGGTCGGGGAGGTCGGCCCAAGGTGCGCCAGTCCGTAAGACCCACAGAATGCCGTTCAGGACGGAACGTCGGCTTTTCCAAGGCCGGCCTCGACGGTCAGGTCGTTTCTTTGACTTTGGGATTAATGGGTCAGGATCTTCCACTGTTCATCAGTTAAATCACGTGTACGACACATGCGTATGTTGATGCCGGATAGCGCTTCAGCGTTAACTGTTGCAGGGCAGCCTTGCACATATCGAGTGCTTTGATTGCTGCAATCAGAACTGAAGCTTGAGCGCGAGTTGGATCGAGCGCGGGCCGCCGATTTGGTACAGCGGGTTGAAGCCGCCGTTTGCGCCGCCGGAGCCAAGGCTGCTCGCCAGCGTTTGTGTCGAGAGGCCGAACAGGGGGCTGGTCAGGTTATTGTTGGGAAAGCCGAAGTTCGGGTGGTTGAAGATGTTGAAGAACTCAGAGCGGAAGTTGAGCCGCAGCTTTTCCGTCAATGAAAATTGCCGCTGAACGGCGAAGTCGACCTGGGTAGCTCCGAAGCCACGCAGCACATTGCGGCCGAAATCGCCCTGGTGGCCATTCGGTGGAGTGGCGAAAGCGGCCTTGTTGAAGATCTTGCCACCGGGGTACTGCGAGCCATAGAGCACGAGCGGCACGCCTGGAACTACATTCGGCCGCGGATAAAGAGCTGTGCCCGCGGCGAAGAAGATTCCACCAATCACGTTGACGGGCGGAGTCGATCTGGCCAGCACGAAGGTGTCGAGCGACCATCCGCCGAATGCGGCATGAAGAACTCTGTTGGATTGCGGCGAGGGCAGTTCGTACGCGACACCGGCAGTGAAAGAATGGCGGATGTCGAAGTCCGAAGCGCCACGGTCGATGTTGGGATTGGCGATGAAACCCGGCGTATTGAGGTAGTTGGCAAACGCATCGGTCGATGCAATGTCAATCGAGTGGGACCACGTATACGAGGCCAAAGCCTGCAAGCCTTTCGACAGACGGCGATCGAATTTGACTTGCAGGGCGTTGTAATTCGAGGTCGCCGTATTGCTGGTTACGTTGACAAATTGAAAATCCGGATTGGGATTGCTTAGGTTTGTAACCCGCAGCAGGTTGCGGCCGATAGCACCGACATACGTCAACGACAGGGTTTGGCTGCTTCCCAGGTACTGCTCAAGGGCGGCATTCCATTCATACGTCCGCGGAAGCTTCAAATTAGGGTCGGCCACAAGAATGGTGGCGATAGGAGGACTGGTGGAAAAGGGCGGAGGAGCAGCGTTGGCAGCGCTGAGCGGAAATGGTGCTGGTGAAGGAATGATCTTCGTGGCGCCAAAGGGAAAGTAGCTGGAGACTCCTCCGAGCGAGCCAGAGCCCAGATCGTAGAAGATTCCGAATCCCGCTCTGAGGACATAACCTAAGTGCGATTCGTCGCCCACTCGATATGCCACTCCCACTCTGGGCGCAACGTTTCCATAGGTCGTGTCATAGAGCGTAGTGCCGCGAGGCGCCAGTGTCATCGTCGCCGGATCGTTCAAGCCAATGACAGTGTATGGGTCGTTGGCCGAGTTCTTGCCCTTTAGCGCGGGGTTGATGTCCCACCGAAGGCCATAGGTCATCGTCAGGCGTGGGGAGATCTTCCACGTGTCCTGACCATACAGCGAGAAGTTGTGTACCAATAGCGCGGCCGGTTGATAGGCGAATGAGGCCGCGACAGCAGCCGTTGTTGAAGTGGCGCCTGGAGCCGTTCCTGAAAGAGCGTATCCCGTGCAGGGTGGCGCGGGGGGGCACGCTACTCCCGAAAACTGCACAAACTGCCGGTAGGAGAAGATACTGCTGAACGGAGAGAGCCAGCGATAGTCCACGCCAAACTTCAGTTGATGGCTGCCCTTGGTCACTGACAGATTGTCGATGAGATTGATCTGGCGTTGCTCATCGGTTGCGAACTTCCCCTGAAGGATTTCGCCAACACCCGTGATTTCAAGCGCGTAAAGACCATTTGCGGATGAAAAGCCAAGAGGGAATAAGGCCGAATCGGGGAGCGGCATAGCCCCGCCAAAGTCATCCATCGCGAATTTTGTGCCAAGCCTATGGTTGCTGTAATTTGCGCGCACTTCGTTGTTGATTCGCGGAGTGATAATCAGGTTGAGGCCGAGCGTGAATGTGTGTACCGCGGAAGAGAGTGACTCTGTGGTGCTGAGGTTGCGCTCGTACCCTTGAATGGGGGCGCGTTGGGTCAAGGTGGATGGCGAGTAGTTGTAACGCCCGAAGAAGCTCAGTTTCGAGTTCACCACCTGATCCACGCGGATGCTGTAGGCATTGAGCGAGGACGGATCGGAGTAGCTTGCATTGAATGGCGCCGATCCATTACTAAGGGCAGCGCTCTTCGGGATCGGGTAGGCGTTCAGGTATGGCTGCATCGCCGGTGGAGCTTGCTGCCGCGACGCATTGTCCGGAACGAAGGTTTGTAGAGTTGATGGCTGGCGCAGTCGCAGGCCTTCGTAGGAGAAGAAGAAGAACGTCTTGTCTTTGATGATTGGCCCGCTGAAGACTCCGCCGAAGTCGTTCTGCTGCTCAGCGGGCTTTGCGAGGTGGTTATAGTTTACAAACCAGTCGTTCGCGTCCAGAACGTCGTTTCGGAAATACTCGAAAGCGGTGCCATGAAAGGCGTTCGCTCCGGAGCGTGTGACAATCGAGAGTTGCCCGCCGGGAGTGCGTCCGTACTCCGGAGCAAACGAGGAGGTTTGGACGCGAAACTCCTGCATGGCGTCCACTGAGACGAGGCTGTTTGTGCCACCTAAGACGGTGAGCGCTGGCAGCGCTCCCCCGGCAGTCTGCACCAGCGGAGCGTATCCGGTGACCCCGAAGTTGGCGCTGACCCCATCCACCGTGGTGTAGTTGGCATCGGCGCGTTGGCCGTTCACGCTGAATTGGCCCTGGTCATCGAAGGCAGTGGCTGTCACGACCGCGCCCGGCGTCAGCATGAGCAGCGTCTGGACGCTGCGGCCATTGAGCGGAAGATTGGCGATGAGATGCTGATCCACCACGGTGCTCACGGTGCCATCGGTAGTGTTCACAGTCAGCGCACCGGCCTCGATGGTGATGGAGTCGGACACAGCCCCCACGGCTAGTCTGAAGTTCTGCTCCAGATTGTCCTGAACATTGACTGTGACTCCCGTCAGGCGGGACAGCTTGAATCCAGTCTTTTCTACCTCCATCCGGTAGTCGCCGGGACGAACATTGGCGAAGTTGTAAGAGCCGCCGCTTCCAGTGGCCACTTCGGTTTGCGTTCCGCGATCCACTTCAATCAGACGAACCGTGGCGCGAGGAACGACGGCACCGGTGGGATCGGTGACAGTACCGCTGATGCTGGCACTTTCCGTCTGGGCATGTGCCATCGAGGGAAGGCCAGTGATAACGGAGAAAAGAAATGCGAGCAAGGCTCGGAAGATACTCGGTCCCCAGTGGGTCATGCTCATCCCCTGTTCGGAGTAAGCATCAGCATACTCCTGCGTGCGACGGCGGTTGTCACTTCTTAGGACGAGCGGATAGAGCAGTTACGACTGGACTAAAATGGACTCCTCTTATGGGAAACGCGAGCACGAGAGCGCTCGTCTGGCTGGCCATCCTGCTGGCATGCTCCGGTTGTGCGTTCGCGCTGGATCCATCGCTCGACGTAAGTCAGTACGCGCACACTGCGTGGAAGATCCGCGACGGCTTCACCAAGGGAACCATTATCTCAATTGCCCAGACGCCTGACGGCTATCTGTGGCTGGGCACAGAGTTCGGATTAGTTCGCTTTGATGGCGCGCGAGCCGTCCCCTGGCAGCCTCCAGGAGATCAGCATCTGCCTGCCGGAAGGATCTTCAGCCTGCTCGCAGCGCGAGATGGGACGCTTTGGATCGGCGCCAAAGGCCTTGCCAGTTGGAAGGACGGCAAGCTTACTCAATATCCCGAGCTTGCTAACCAGTATGTTTTCAAATTACTGGAGGATCGCGAGGGCACGGTATGGATTGGCACCTGGGGGATTCCTGTTGGAAGACTGTGCGCAATCCGTAAAGGCAGCGTCCATTGCTTTGGAGATGATGGTCGTCTCGGCCGGGCCGTGGTCGGCTTATATGAGGACGGCAGGGGTAATCTCTGGGTGGGAGTAACAGACGGGCTGTGGAGATGGAAGCCTGGTCCTCCGAAGTTCTATTCGCTGCCCGGTGAGTTGAACGGTATTCAAGCCATCGGCGAAGACATTGACGGCACACTTCTGGTCGGGTGGAAGGGCGGAATCTACCGATTCGTGGACGGAAAGGCCGAAGCGTATTCACTCGGGGGCCATTCGCGTCAGTTCCGGGCCGACAGAATACTTCGCGATCGAAATGGCGGTCTGTGGATCGGAACATTTGACCAAGGGCTTGTGCACGTACATCAGGGAAGGATGGATCTGTTTTCGCCGACGGAAGGACTTTCTGGCGAGGTCGTTTCCACCCTCTTTGAGGATCGTGAAGGCAATATTTGGATATCCACGGTTGAAGGGCTCGACCGCTTTCGTGACTTTGCCGTCGCCACATTGACGGTGAAACAAGGCTTGTCGAGAAATCTCGTCTGGTCCGTTTTGGCCGACAAGGATGGAAGCGTTTGGTTCGCTACCTATGGCGGATTGAACCGTTGGAATCACGGGCCGATTATGATTCCTTCCACCGGCAGTACCAAAGTAGACGGAAAACTCAACGGATTTTACGCGCAGTCTCTTTTTCAGGACGATCGCGGGCGTATCTGGATCCCCACAGCTAGCGAGTTAGGCTATCTGGAAGATGGCCGATTTACTGCCATCAAGGGAGTTCCTGGCGGAAATATGCCTTCGATCGCCGAGGACAATGCCAGGAATCTGTGGGTGAGCACTCAGAATGCCGGTCTCTTTCGCATCTCACCGCAAAATGAAGTCCGACAAATTCCTTGGTCAGGCTTCGGACATAAGGACAATGCCACCGTTCTGGCTGCTGATCGCAGGCAGGGCGGGTTATGGATTGGATACTTTCTGGGCGGCCTCGCCTATCTCTCCGACGGGAAGGTCCTGGCATCGTACACAGCCGCCGATGGGCTTGGTCCGGGCCGTGTCAGCGACCTTCGATTCGACGATGACGGTACGCTCTGGGTCTCGACCGAAGGCGGGCTAAGCCGGTTGAAGAACAATCGTGTGGCCACGCTGACCAGCAGGAACGGATTGCCTTGCGATACGGTTCACTGGGCGATGGAAGACGATGACCATTCGGTGTGGTTGTACATGGCCTGCGGACTGGTACGGATTGCCCGTTCCGAGTTGGACGCCTGGGCTGCCGCCGTGGACAAGACGCAAGATACAAGTTTTCCCATCCGGGTCACAGTCTTCGACAGCTCCGATGGAGTAAGGAGTCTTTTCGCTCCCGGCAACTATCACCCACAGGTCGCCAAATCAACCGATGGAAGATTGTGGTTCCTGCCCTCGGATGGCGTCAGCGTCATCGAGCCGCGCCACCTTGCCTTCAACAAACTGCCGCCGCCGGTGCAGATCGAGCAAATCACCGCCGATGACAAAACCTACTGGCAGAACTGGTCCGGCAATGCGTCCTCCTCGAAACCTAAGCTGCCGCCGCTCGTGCGCAATCTGTTGATCGACTACACAGCTCTGAGCCTTGTCGTCCCGGAAAAGGTTCGCTTCCGCTTCAAGCTGGAGGGGCAGGACAAGGACTGGAGAGAAGTCGTCAACGATCGCCGGGTGGAGTACTCGAACCTGCCGCCAAGGAATTATCGCTTTCGCGTAATGGCCAGCAACAACAGCGGCGTGTGGAACGAGCAAGGCGCATCCCTCGACTTCACCATCGCCCCGGCGTATTGGCAGACCGACTGGTTCCGTGCGCTGTGCGCGGTCGCTTTCCTCGCGTTACTTTGGGCGGCATATCAAATGCGTGTTCACCAGTTGCAGGAGCAAGAGAACAAATTCCGCGACGCAGTAGAAACCATGCCGGCCCTGGCTTTCGTTGAAGACCCCAATGGCAATCGCACGTTCTTTAACAGGGGATGGCTTGAATACACCGGCTTGAGCTCGGAACAGGCCTCAGGTTCAGTTTGGGAGAAGGCGGTTCACCCCGACGATCTGAAGCGCGTCACCGAACGATGGCGCAAGTCGCAGATGACTGGCGAACCGCTGGATTATGAAGCGCGGCTTCGGCGCGGATCGGACGGAGTCTATCGCTGGTTCCAGACCCGCGCCCGGCCTCTGCGCGATAGCCGAGGCAAGATCGTGAAGTGGTGTGCAGTGGCGACCGACATTCAAGATCGCAAGCGTGCGGAAGAGCTACAGGCAGAACTTGCACACACCAATCGGGTCAGCACACTCGGAGAACTGGCGGCCTCAATCTCTCACGAGTTAAAGCAACCGATTTGCGCGGCCGTGACCTGTGCGCAGGCCAGCTTGCGATGGTTGAACCGCGACCAGCCGGACCTGGACGAGGCGCGCCGGGCAACAGCAGAGAGCGTGAAGGACGGGGTGCGTGCAGCCAACATCATCGATCGTTTGGGGTCGTTGTATAAGAAGACTCCTCCACAGCGAGAATCGGTCGACGTGGACGAAATCATCGGCGAAATGGTCCTGCTGCTGCGGGGCGAAGCCAACCGATATGCCATTTCGATTCGTACAAACCTTGCCGCCGATCTTCCCAAAATCACGGCGGACCGGGTGCAACTGCAGCAGGTACTGATGAACCTCATGCTCAATGGTATCGAGGCGATGAAGGAGGCCGGCGGAGTGCTCACGGTCAAGACGGAACCAGGCGAGGGCGGTCAAGTGCTGATCTCAGTCAGCGACACCGGAGTAGGATTGCCGGCCGGAAGAGCCGAGGAGATCTTCAATGCCTTCTTCACCACTAAACCTCAAGGTACCGGCATGGGGCTGGCGATCAGCCGCTCCATTATCGAATCGCATACTGGACGTTTGTGGGCCACTCCCAACGACGGACGGGGAGCCACGTTCCATTTCACCCTGCCGATCGCCACCGAAGAACTGAAAGTGCCAGCTGCGGAGACGTGATTGCGCGGGCCATCCCGACCCTGGCATGGTCTGCCCGCCATTTATGAGATAGGTTCTAGGTCAGCCCGCTTGCTGCTCGCTCGCCGGGGCTTCGGCTTGCTCTTGCCTTTGAGATTGAGCTCCACTGCAGCGCGGATGAGATCCTTCAAGACTGCCTTATCGACCTTGTCGCCTTCGTGGATGTCGATGGCGCGCCTGACATTCCCGTCAAGGCTGGAGTTGAATAGACCTGAAGGGTCCTTCAACGCAGCTCCCTTGCCGAATGTCATCTTGACGACGTTCTTGTACGTCTCTCCGTGCAGACGATGCTGCCGTGGGACCAGAGGGGAGTCCCCATCCACTTCCACTCTTCGACGATCTCAGGGTCTGCCTCGTGTACGATCTCGCGCACCTTCGCGAGCGTCTTCCCGCGCCAGTCCCCAAGTTCCTTGATCTTCTCGTCGATGAATGCAGAGGCAGATTCCACCGGGACGGGCTTTTTCCATATACAGTTCCAGCTCTCGCACCTAATTTAGCTGCGCTCAGCGTAATCTGCAACCTCCGCAAGGATCCTAGCGGATTGGTGGCGACAAACGGGCTTCAACTCCGCTTATCCCCGGTCGCTTATATCAACGAGCGCGTGATCGCCAAGTCACTCTCCGAGCGCTGCAGGAGAAGCGACAAATGTGGATAGGCGATCGTCGCAGAAAGAGTAGAGCGTCCTCTTCACTCTGAGTTACGGTTGCATTAGCTTTGTTTTAGTAGGCCGTGACTATCAAAATTACCAGTTGTGTCGAACCCGGTTCAGCATGGGCGCAAGCGGAAACATCGGCACTCCGATCCGTAGGTGTTGCACCTCACTTGCGGTAGATATTGAATACCCATACAATGGTTCACCCAAACATGAATGTGGGAATGGCGTAGACGCAACTATGGCTGGTGTTCGTAAGAATCGGCATACCGAAAGTCTGAAATTGCCATGAAGATTCGATAAGAGCATCACCACCACATCACTACGGGGCAGCGTGTACGGGTGTTTATTGCTCGCGCGCTGCGGTCGCCGGGGCCCAGGAAGTCGTAACAAGAACGATTTCAAGGAGACGAGATAATGAGCGAAGTGATGGCAGGTGCGCCAGGCGCAGAGAACGATTGGGAAAAACCACAGGCTATGGCGATCCCGAAAGAGGGATACTTCAAATACGAACAGGGAAACTATGGCCCGATCTTTCCCAGAACACCTGCGTGTTACGGCTTCACGATCATCGCGAAGCTCAAACCGGGCAGGGAAGCCGCAATGCGAGCCTTTGGAGACACGATCGAAAAGGCGATACAAGGTGACCCTTTTTTCCTGGCGCCCCTGAAGCTCCATTATCTGAAGTGGGTTCTCTTTGACATAGGCAATGAGAAGTACTTCATGTATCAGGGGATCTTTGACACTGACTTTGACAAGTACACGGATGACGCTGTAGCCCTGTTCACCCAGTCCGGCGTGTCAACTTCGTTTGAGAACCTCGAAGGGTTTCCCGAGGATTGGAAGACAAACATTCCGGCATTCATCAAGTTTGTGCGCGATCACCACTGCCCGAGCTTTTTGGAATATGGCGAGTATCCATTTGTCACCGCTGACGAGATCAAGAAAGCACTCAAAGTAAAGAAGGCTTTAGGGCAAATGCTCGATCAGATGCAATAGGAGTTTTCCGTGACGGATGCCTACGACCTTGTCGCCATCGGAGCGGGTCCGGCGGGGGAGAGTGCGACCGAATTAGCGTCATTCTTTGGCCACCGCTCGGCGGTCATCGAGAGGGCCCGTCCTGGTGGAACGGTGACGACCACCGGCGGTGCGCCAACGAAGACGCTTCGCGAAGCGGCTCTCTATTTCTCTGGGTTATCGGAAGGCGACGTATACGGCGTTCGGATCTCGACACCGCCGGAGATCGCCACCGACATCATCCGCAAACGAACGGGCAGCGTCTGCGATCTGCTTCAAAAAGTGACGGCGGAAAACATCGCAAAGAATGACGTCGATTACATTGAGGGCTCAGCCCGGATCGATAAAGATGGCAGAGTCACGGTCACTGCGCATGATGGGAGCAAGCGCAAGCTGCACGCAAAGGTGATCCTGATCGCGACGGGCTCTCGACCGTTTCGTCCGACGAATCTCTCGTTCGACATACCAGGGGTCTGCGATACGGACACGATCATGGACCGCGGCCGGGTGCCGAAGGACATCGTCATTGTTGGAGGCGGTCCGGTCGGCGTGGAATTTGCGACCATCTGTCATGCATTGGGAGCAAAAGTGACGCTGGTCGATCGCGGAACGCGCTTGATGAACATGATGGATCGTGAGCTCTCGGATTGCATGGAAGAGCTTTTCAGGAAGTGGTGCGTCACAATCTTTTTCGGTTCGATGCCGGAGAGCATACGAGCAAAGGGCGATGGGCTGGAGGTAAAACTTTCCAACGAGGAGAGGCTTTTTCCGGACACGGTACTCTTCGCTGCAGGCCGTGTTGCGAATACAGAAGGCCTGGGACTTGAGACTGTCGGCATTGCTCTGGATTCCCGTGGACAAATCCTCGTGGATGAGAAGTTTCGTACCTCTGCCGAAGGTATCTATGCCGCTGGCGATGTCCTGGGACCGACGCTGGCTTCGATCGCGATGGAGCAAGGGCGAGTGGCGATCTGTCATGCCTTCGGGATTCCATTCGAAGGCATTGTCGATCCTTGTCCGGTCTCCGCAGTCTACGGCATGCCGGAGGTCTCTGGAGCAGGCCTCACTGAGGAGCAGTGCCGTGAAAGAGGACTCGACTATGAGGTTGGCCGTGCAAACCTCGCTCTTACCCCTCGCGGCGCCATTGCCGGACGCGGCGGACTCCTGAAGCTGATCTTTTTGAAGGGCGATCGCAAATTGGTAGGCGTCCACTGCATCTGTGATCTTGCGTCAGAGATCGTTGGCATCGGTCAGATGGTTATTCGCTGCGGCGGGACGATGAATACCATCGCGAACATGTCCATGAACACGCCGACCTACAGCTATGCCTACAAGTATGCGGCGTTTGACGGATTGCGCCGGCTGGTTTCTCGAGAAAGCGAAGCACATGTTTGATGGATTCTTTGATGAATCCAGGGAGATGACACATGAGCGAAGCAACGCGTTCCGGTCGAACTTATAACCAACTCCACGTTCCACGGAAGTACGTACAGGGAAAGCGCCGGTTCAGTGTTTATTGGACCTGGAGCTATCCGTGGGAGGCAAATCGCGACGTTACGGAACTGGATAATCGCTTCTCGACGATGACTGAGATTCGCCGTGTGGGGTGGCCGAAGTTTGAGTCGATTGAGTATTCGGAACGGATGTTTTTACAGGGCATCGCAGGAACGCTGGAACTCTTCCACCTGTCGCTTGTGAGCTTCCAGACGTGCGTCGGCGAAGTGACTGGTCAGCCCGTGGCCGTGTACCAGCGGATCGATCAGGCCGGGCAAAGATTACCGATCGACGAACGTATCCTCGCCGACACAGACACGCTCATGGTATTTGGCCTCGATCATATGGTCACCGAGCAAGAGGCGTCTCCTGAAGAGATCGAAGCGTTGCGGAGCTTTCTTACTCGCGAGGGAACCTGCCTGATACTTGGTCCTCACCATGACGTCGGCGTCTCACCGAATATGAAGGAGCGGCAACTGGAGTATGCTCACCACGGTGATCCGCTCGTTCCGCGACAGCAACGCTTTGGCAAGTACACACGATCTCTGATGAAGGGACTTGGCGTGCCGGTTGAAAATCGGTACGGCCTGCGGCCGGCCACGGTTCCCGGAACCACGCAAACCGTTCCGCTCTCAATCGCCGGTGATCTGGATACGCGCGGCTGGCTCACCGATGTCAGGACGTTCGTCTTTCACATGCATCTGCCGCATTATGCCGTGACTACGGAAGATCCTGGGATTATTCGGGTGCTGGCACAGCAACCGATCGATATGTCCAAGCCTCATCCTTTTGTCGAAGCCGGGAACAGCGAGTTCAACATGTTCCTCTGGATGCCTCCGAACGGCGAACGAGCTGGTGACATATTGCTGGCAGATTCCACAATCTTCACCACGTTGTTCGGTGGTGACGAGAGCCTGGAGCGCTTCTGGAAGAACCTCGCGACCAAATGACGCACATTGCCCTATCCAGGCCCCGGATCCTTGTCGTGGTCTGCGTGTTGATCCTCAGTATGAGAACTCAAGCCCAAAATCGTGGCGTCTACCCGCTCGGCATGAGTGCAACGAATTCCGGTGTCACCCCCCAAGCTGGTTTTACCTATGTCAATCAACTCTTGTTCTACTCGCGCGATCACGCAAAGGATAATGTCGGTAATACGCTCACGGTTAGAGGAGAGAACTATGTCCTCATGGACATGAATACATTGGCCTGGGTAAGTAAGAAGAAGATTGCTGGCGGAGCCAATTTCTCCGCAGTAGCCACTCTCCCGTTTGCCAAGAACAATCTCACTTCGGACATCCAGGGGAATATAAGTGGCGGTGGGGGATTCGCCGACTCATACTACATGCCGTTCGTCCTGGGTTGGAATCGCGAACGGGTTGCGATCCGCGCGATCTATGGTTTTCTTGCTCCCACCGGCCGCTTCGTCGCAGGAGGAAACAGCAACGTTGGTTCTGGCTACTGGACGCACACGGTGTCTTCAGGGCAGACGTTCTTTTTGAAGGAGAGGCGCCTCGTGCTGTCTGTGTTCGAAATGTATGAGTTCCATAATACCCAGCAAGTTACTGGCATCAATCCGGGAGAGACATTTGATCTTGACTACTCGATGATGGGCTTGATTCGGCGCTCTCAATCTTTTCAACTCCAGGTCGGTCTGGTCGGATATGAACAGCGGCAGATAACCGCCACGACAGGGCCCTCGATCTCTGAAGCAGCAACAAAGGAGCGCTACGCCGTCAACGCCCTCGGGTTCGCTGTGAACTCGACTTTTCCGAAGCAGAAATCGGCTGTGGGGCTTAAATACTTCAAGGAATTTGCGGATCGTTCTACGTTCCAAGGGTACTCCGTGCAGTTTTCTGGTTCGATCAGTTTCTAGGTGCTGGAAAGAGAGAAGACTTGATGGCTTCCACGATTCTTGAACTCGATGACATTCAGAGCGGAGTGCTACGTCCGCGGCCTACGCCATATGCAGCTACATATGTGTTGTTTCGTATCGACGAACGTAAGGCGGGTCGCGAGCTGATGCTGAGGTTGAGCAGTGTCGTATCCTCGGCTGCTCACCCCGTAAGCCCCGCCGGTGATACCTGGGTGAGCGTCGCCCTTACCTTTCAGGGCCTCAAGGCTTTAGGTGTCCCGCAAGCCTCACTCGACAGCTTTTCCCCGCAATTCCAGCAGGGAATGGCGGCGCGTGCCAAATTCCTTGGCGACAGGGGTGAAAGCGGTCCCGAGAACTGGGAAAAGCCGCTTGGGTCACCAGAGGTCCATGTTGTGCTCACTGCCATTGCGCCAGACGCGGAACGTCTTGAGGCTGCCATGGAACGCGCGCGGAAGACATATCGGGAGTTGCGGGGAGTCACTGCGATCTGGCGCCAGGACTGCCATGTTCGTCCCGATGAGAAGGAAGCTTTCGGATTCAGGGACGGCATTGGACATCCTGCGATCGAGGGCACGGGTGTTCCCGGCAGCAATCCCAACGAGTCGCCGCTCAAGGCTGGGGAGTTCGTACTCGGGTATCCCGATGAGATGGCAGATATGCCTCCGATACCGCAGCCCGAGATCCTGGGGCGCAACGGAAGCTATGTTGTCTTTCGCAAGCTTCATCAGCGTGTCGCCGCCTTTCGCCGATATCTTAGGGAGAATGCCTCCAGCCCTGAAGCCGAGGAGTTGCTGGCAGCAAAGATGATGGGCCGCTGGCGCAGTGGAGCTCCGTTGGCTTTGTGTCCGCTGCACGACGATCCCGCACTCGGAGCCGACTCAGGACGCAACAACGCCTTCTTGTTCAAGCAGGATGATGCTGTTGGTTATAAGACACCCTGCGGCTCGCACATTCGCCGTATGAATCCCCGCGATGCGGATGTTGCTGGGGTAGTTCGCATCCATCGCATGATCCGGCGCGGAACTTCGTATGGCCCTTCGTTACCGCAGGGCGTTCTGGAAGATGACGGAGTGGAGCGGGGATTGATGTTCGCGTTCGTGGGAGCCCACCTGGGCCGCCAGTTCGAATTTGTGCAATCGGAATGGATGAACGACAGCACGTTTTTCGCAGGAGCCTCCGGAAAAGATCCAGTTGCGGGAGCTCAGGAAGGAACCGGAGTCTTTGATATTCCCAAGCGACCTCTACGGACGCGGCTGCAAAATTTGCCTCAATTTGTGGTCACACGAGGTGGCGAGTACGGCTTCCTCCCTGGGCTGCGCGCCTTGCGTTGGCTGGCGGAACTCAAGACATAGGAGCCGCGGAGCTATCGACCTTGGTCAACAGCTCGGGAGCGACCGCCCTCCGGTGAATTTCAATTGTCGCTGATCAAAGAGGATTGAAATCGCATGCCAAATATGAGACTCATACAGTGCCCATAGAATAAATACGTGAAGGCATGGCGGTCATTCTGCGTACTTGTCTGTCTGTGTGTCCCAATGCACATCGCCGAACGCACAGCTGCAGCACTCAATCCCGAACAAAAGATCACGCAATATTCGCTCACGCAGTGGGGGCATCGCGACGGGTTACCCTCGACCGCTATCTATGCTGTCGCCCAGACCCGGGATGGTTTCCTTTGGCTTGGCACCTCCGACGGCCTTGTCCGTTTCGATGGCCTTCACTTCGTTCAGGTACCGCTCTCGGAGACCGGAGATATTGCGTTTGGCAGGGTACAGGCGCTCAAGGTCGACCGCACTGGTGCGATGTGGATCGGCACTGAAAATGGAAGCCTAGTCCGAATGGAGGGGCGCTCCATGAAGGTCGTCATGCTCGACATGCCGATCGTTGCCCTACGTGAGAATGCAGACTCATCGATTGAGGTGAAGATCTCAGATCATCTCCTCCGCTTTGACACCCGCAGTATGGAACTCAAATCGAGAGACCTGGAGACTACAGAACGTTCTTCAAAGGACCAGATTTCTGGGTGCCTTGCATGCGCGGGCTTCGGGAATACTTCAGCGATTCTTCAACGCGCCGATCTGGGTCAGAACCAGATTCGGACGGCGATACGCGACCATGACGGGAACGTTTGGATCGCGACGAAGGAGGGTGGCGTCCTCCGCATTCCGAGAAGATCCAATGGATCGTCAGACGTACCCTCGGAGGTCGATCGGCTCACTGCTCGTGACGGGCTTTCTAATGACTCGGTTTGGGACATTTTTGAGGACCGCGAACACAATCTCTGGATCGCGACGCAAAATGGCCTGAATCGTCTGCGCGATGACAAGATCTCAATGGTCACGCGACGAACCGGTATTCTTAGCAACGACATAAGTTCTCTCGTTTCGACGCCGGCTGGTATCTTTGCCGGGTCCAACCTCGGCCTGGACAGAGTGACCGCGACGCACTGTGAGACGAGCTTGCGTGGGAGCATCTTCTCGCTTGCGCGCGCCAGCGACGGCGCTCTCCTTTTCGCAACCTCGCTTGGACTCTCGCAGCTCAAGAACGGTAAAGTTAGTCTCGTGCCGCTGGGAGTCAAGGTCAACCACATTACGGTTCTCTTTCAAGGCTCCTCTGGAGAGCTTTGGTTCTACGATCAGGATAAGGGCCTGTACCGCTGGCGGGACGGGCAAACTGCAAGCCGAATCATCGACCCAGCATTAAGTAACAAGAGTGTCTCGGCGATGGTTGCAGACTCTCGCGGGGGAGTGTGGCTCGGACTCACGGCCGGTGAGATCGTGCTCTACGACGGAGCTGGATTCAGGACGTTCACCGAGGCGGACAGACTGCCGGGAGGTATGCTCCACTCTATCTCTGCCGGCAACGATGGCAGCGTATGGATCGCATTCGAGCGGGGGCTCGCTCTCTTTACCGGGGACCGGTTCATTTCATGGTCGAAGAAGAATGGCTTGCCGGGCGAGCGGGTGCTTTGGGCTATGCCGACGCCGGCTGGCAGGCTGTGGGTTGGCTACAACATAGGCATTGCCTCCATGCGGATCGAGGACCTGCGCCATGCGGCGACTGACACGCATTTCCTCGTTCCTTATGACTTCTACGACGATGGTGACGGTCTGAAAGCAAATCCAGAGCTGCGTGGCAGCACCCCTGTCGCGATGGCACCCAACGGTCGAATTTGGTTTACCACATCAGAAGGCCTGGCCACGATCGACCCCGCGCATCTTCGCAAGAATCTTCTTCCTCCACCGGTCCACGTCCTTCAACTGACGGCTGATGATGCTGACGTCGATCTGAGGAGTTCAATTACTCTTCCGCCTCGCACACACCGCATCGAGATCAACTATTCCGGCTTGAGTTTGACGGATCCCCGGAAAGTGACATTTCGATACCGTATGCTTGGTTTCGATCCGCGGTGGAGCCAAGCTTCAACCCGGCGTTTTGCCACCTATACGAACCTGCCGCCGGGGAATTACCGCTTTGAAGTGATGGCGGCGAATGAGGATGGTATCTGGAACGAGACACCCAGCGGGGTTGCATTCAAGCTGGCTCCTGCTGTCTATCAGACGAAGTGGTTTCTGGGGCTTTGCGTTCTGGCGTTGATCCTGGCGGGGGTACTTGTATTTCGACTCAGGGTTCGGGCTGCTGCAGATAGGCTTCGGCTTCGTTTTGAGGAGAGGCTGGGCGAGCGGACGCGTGTCGCGCAGGATCTGCACGACAATCTATTGCAAGAACTCATGGGGATCAGCCTGCAACTCGAGATTGCCGATGAACTGACTCCGCCGGGGGCGCCGGGCAAACCGACGCTGAAACGGGCGCTTCAACTTTCTAAATCTGCGTTGACGCATGGACGGGGCGCACTCACTACTCTCCGTGTGACGACGTTTACGCAGCGAGACATACTCCAGGCGCTTAGTCTTGCTGCTGCGGCATTTCCCGAAGAGCGACGGAGCGCTGTCCAATATAGAACCCATGGAGAGCAACTCCCGGTGCGGGCTGGGATTGGCGAAGAGATCACTCAGATCGGACGAGAGGCATTGCGAAATGCATTGCAACATACGCAGGGCACTGTTCGGGTCAGTATCCATTATGCCTCGAGCCGTTTTTGCCTGATCATCGATGATGAAGGACAAGGCATTAGCCGCACCATCATGGAATCGGGCGTTCCTGGTCACTTCGGGTTGAGAGGCATGCGAGAGCGTGCTGCAAGGATTGCCTCCATGCTCACGATTGAGTCCAAGATGCATGGCGGAACTCATGTGAAACTCAGCGTGCCCGCAAGCATGGCATATGCTGGGTTCGACACGAAATCAGGTCTGTGGGCCAGGTTCAGAGCGCGATGGGGGACGAGAAAGCAGGCTGTTGAGGAAGTGAACGGAGATGAGTAAAGGGCGGCGAATTCGAGTTCTCTGTGTCGACGATCATCCCATCGTCCGCGAAGGGCTGACCCGTATTGTGGCATTGCAGCCGGATATGGAGATTGTGGGGGGCGCAGAATCCGGCGCAGAGGCGCTGAAGATGTTTCGTGAGTTCAATCCAGATGTGACACTGGTCGATCTTCGCCTTCGCGACACCACTGGATTCGAACTGATCCGGGACATTCTTGCTTTCTCACCGTCCGCTCGCACCATTGTTCTCACTTCGTTTGAAGGAGATGTCGATGTTGAACGGGCATTGGCCGCGGGGGCAAAAGGTTATGTGGTGAAGGGCATGGTGCGGGAGGAACTCCTCGAAGCAATTCGTGCTGTGCACGCCGGCAAGCGGCATGTTCCTTCAGCGATCGCCGCTAAATTGGTCGATCATCTCGCCTCGGAGAAGCTTACTCCGAGAGAGCTGGAGGTGCTGAAAGAGATCGCCCGAGGCAAGCGGAATAAAGAGATCGGCGCGGAGCTTTCCATCGCCGAAGATACTGTAAAGATGCACGTCAAGAGCATCCTGATGAAACTCGGCGTCAATGACCGCACTGAAGCTGTAACTATTGCGTTACGCCGCGGCATCATCCATCTGCACTAGCTGATACACCCGAATGAGTTAGGTCTTTTACGCCTAGTCTGGCGTTTCGACGGCGCTTTCAAATCCATAGATTTGTTCTCAGGCAGAGCATGAACCAGCGTGGATCACACGGCTGGATCCATCGCATCAGTTTTGAGGTCTTCTATGTGGATCGTACGCGTCGCGCTCTCGCGCCCATACACGTTCGTCGTTCTTGCGCTGCTGCTGTTCCTGATGGCACCGGTGATGATCTTGCGCACGCCGGTCGACATCTTTCCAGCGATCAATGTACCCGTGGTCAGCATCATCTGGACCTATACAGGTCTGGTTCCGTCCGAAATGGAGACTCGCATCACTTCTATCTACGAGCGGGCACTTACGACCACTGTCGACAACATCGAGCACATCGAATCACAGTCTCTCAATGGGGTCTCGATCGTCAAGGTCTACCTGCAGCCGCGGGCCAACGTTGATGGAGCCATCGCCGAAGTGATCGCCGAGGCACAGTCTATAGTGAAGCTTCTACCGCCAGGCATCACTCCACCGCTGGTCATTCGCTATGACGCGTCGACCGTTCCTATCCTGCAGCTTGGCCTTAGCGGCAAAGGTCTATCGGAACAGCAGCTCAACGATCTTGGAGTCAACTTTATCCGTCCTCAGCTCGCCACGGTCCCAGGGGCCGCCGTGCCAATCCCGTATGGCGGCAAGGTACGTCAGATCATGGTCGACATCGATTCCCAACAGCTCACGGCTAAGGGGCTTTCCGCTACGGATGTGGTGAACGCAGTCAATGCGCAAAATGTTATCTTGCCGTCAGGCACCGCTAAGATTGGCCCTACCGAATACAACGTCGGGCTTAACGGCACACCGGTCTCTGTCGAAGAGTTGAACAATATACCCGTCAAAACTGTGAACGGGGCCACGGTCTACATCCATGATGTCGCGCATGTCCGTGATGGTTATGCGGTGCAACAGAACATTGTGCGTCAGGATGGGCAGCGCGGCGTGCTCCTCAGTATTCAAAAATCAGGCAACGCGTCCACACTCTCCATCGTCTCGGCGGTGCGTGCCGCTCTACCTAAAATTGCCGCCACTCTGCCCTCGCAGCTCGTCATGCGAACCCTTCTTGACCAGTCCCTATTCGTGCGTGCGTCGCTCGTTGGCGTACTTCGCGAGGGCCTCATCGCCGGCGCGCTTACCTCGATTCTCATCCTGGTGTTCCTCGGAAGCTGGCGAAGCACGCTTATTATCTGTGTCTCCATCCCTCTCTCCATCCTCACTTCAGTACTGATCCTCGGCGCACTGGGCGAGACCATCAACATCATGACTTTGGGTGGCCTCGCACTCGCAGTTGGCATCCTCGTCGACGATGCCACTGTAGAGATCGAAAACATTGAGCGCCAGCTGGGGCTTGGGAAGAATCTTCGCCAAGCCATTCTTGACGGCGCGCAACAGATCGCTGTTCCCGCGTTTGTCTCCACGATTTGCATCAGCATCGTCTTTGTGCCCATGTTCTTCCTATCGGGCGTTCCACGTTATCTCTTTGTACCTCTGGCTGAAGCTGTGGTCTTCGCGCTACTTGCCTCGTACTTCTTTTCACGTACCATCATCCCAACCTTAGTGCTGTTCCTTCTGCGCAACGAGGTAGAGCGCCATCGCCGAACGGACGCTGAGCAGCAGGGGGGCTGGTTCGCGCGGCTGCACCGCCGTTTTGAGCAGGCATTCCAAAGGTTGCAGCACGGCTATTCCGGCATCCTGCAGCTCTGCCTAGATCGTCGTCTTCTCTTTGCCACGTGCTTTCTTGTCTTTTGCGCTGCGAGTCTTCTTCTGCTGCCGAGCTTGGGCAACGATTTCTTTCCGACGGTAGACGCAGGTCAGTTTCGGCTGCATGTTCGCGCTAAGACCGGCACCCGCATCGAAGAGACCGCTCGCCTGGTCGATCAGATAGAACAATCCATACGCAATAAAATCCCTGCTTCCGAACTGAGCGGCATTCTCGACAACATCGGACTGCCTACCAGCGGCATCAATCTCTCGTACAGCAATAGCGGTACGATCGGCAACGCTGATGCGGAGATTCTCGGTTCTCTTCAGGCGAAGCATCATCCTACTGCGGATTATGTCGCTCGGCTTCGCCAAGAGCTTCCGAAGGAGTTTCCCGGGACCTCGTTCTTCTTCGAGCCTGCGGACATTGTGGCCCAGACACTCAACTTCGGCCTTCCCGCTCCGCTGGATGTTCAGATTGTCGGCCGTGACACTGCAGGAGACTTCGCGGCTGCCTCGCAGATTGCCGCGAACATGCGGAACATTCCCGGTGCGGTCGACGTTCACATCCAGCAGCAGTTCGATCAGCCGCGGCTGCAGTTCGATCTGGATCGAGTCCGTGCTCAGCAGGTCGGACTCACGACCCGGGACGTCTCCAGCAGCTTGCTGGTCTCTCTCAGTTCGAGCTTTCAGACCGCACCGAATCTCTGGCTCAATCCGAAGAATGGCGTCTCTTACAGCATCGCCGTGCAGACTCCGCAGTATAAAATCGCCTCGCTGGACGACATAAGAACGATTCCTGTTACCTCGTCCTCTTCTTCGTATGGGTCCTCTCCGTCCGGTGCGCAACTCTTCGAGAATCTCACCACGATGAGCCGCATGCAGGAGCCTGCGGTTGCCAGTCACTACAATGTGCAGCCTGTGATTGATATCTATGCCAGCGTGCAGGGGATGGATCTTGGCAAGGTCGCTTCTCAGGTCACCACAATTACGGATGCGGCGCAGAAACATCTCCCCAGCGGTAGTCACCTGGTGATTCGCGGACAGGTCTCCACGATGCGGTCTTCGTTCACCGGACTTTACATCGGCCTCGCATTTGCCATCGCGTTGGTCTATTTCCTTCTTGTCGTCAACTTCCAATCGTGGAGCGAGGCCTTCATCATCATTACCGCCCTGCCGGGAGCATTGGCTGGTATCTGCTGGATACTCTTTTTGACGCATACACCGCTCAGCGTTCCTGCATTGATGGGCGCGATCATGAGCATAGGCGTTGCCACCGCGAACAGCGTTCTGGTGATCACCTTTGCGAATGAACGCTTCGCCGATACGAGAGATGCCTTCCGCTCCTCTCTCGAAGCCGGAGCTACGCGGCTGCGCCCGGTCATCATGACGGCGACGGCCATGATCATCGGAATGGTGCCCATGGCCCTGGGTCTGGGTGAGGGAGGCGAGCAAAATGCGCCGCTTGGCCGTGCTGTTATCGGCGGACTTCTGTTTGCCACGATTGCCACACTCTTCTTTGTGCCCACGGTCTTCACTATCGTCCGCTCACGGGCCACCGGACACAAAACCAATTCGGAGGAACCCCATGTTGCATAAAGATGCCTTAAAATACTCGCCAGAGCAGCCTTCAACTCCGGAGATCGGTGCCTCGGTTCCGGGGTTCGGGCCGTCCGGCACCCCCTCCCGTCTGCTTTGGTTCCTTACGATCCCCTTGGCGCTCTGTATCTTTGGACTGTTTACGTTACTCAGCAAATCACGCATCCAGAGCGCGCTGGCTGCGAGCACGCAGGCATCGGCCGCTGAGCCCGTGAGCGTGCTGCACCCGCAGGCCGGCGACCCGAGCGATGAACTGGTTCTGCCGGCGACGCTGCAAGCGTTTTCCGAGGCACCAATCTATGCTCGCACTAGTGGCTATGTCGCGCACTGGTTTGCGGATATCGGTCAGCACGTCAGCGACGGCGAGGTTCTCGCTCGAATCGATTCTCCCGATGTGGACCAGCAGCTCATACGCGCACGTGCAACGCTCAATCAATCGCAAGCCAATCTCACGTTAGCCGGTGTGACGGCCAAGCGCTATCAGGACTTGATCAAGTCTAACTCGGTCGCTCAGCAGGAGGTCGATCAGAACAACCAGAACCTGACCTCGCAGCAAGCTGCCGCCGTATCCGCTGCTGCGGACGTGAAGCAGCTCGAGGAGCAGCAGAGCTACGAGCGCGTCACGGCCCCCTTCGCCGGCGTGGTGACCGAACGGCGCACCGACATCGGCGACCTCATCAACGCCGGCAACAGTGGTACCGGAGCTGAACTCTTCCGTCTCGCCAAAATCGATGTGATGCGTATCTTCGTCTCTGTTCCTGAGGCCTATAGTCAGCAGATCGCCACAGGGATGCACGTCAGCGTACAGCTCACGGAGCTTCCAAACCAGACGTTCGATGGCCAGGTGGCGCGCAACAATCACGCTATCGATCCAGCCACTCGCACCCTGATGGTTGAAGTCGATGTGCCCAATCCGGGCGGTAAGCTGCTACCCGGTGCCTATGGACAGGTCCACTTCAAACTTGCCTCCCCGACACGTTCTCTCATCGTTCCCTCCGGTAGCCTCCTCTTCCAGTCCGCCGGTCCGCAGGTCGCTGTCGTGACTGCAAAGAACACGGTCGAACTCCGGAAGGTGGTTATTGGTCGAGACTTTGGCAACACGATTGAGATCACAAACGGGATCAGCTCTCAGGATTCTGTTATCGCCAGCCCACCCGACTACCTCGTCAATGGCATGCCGGTCAGCGTACAGGGCCATGCCGATGTGCAACCGCCAACAACGCCTAAGAGGAGCTAGGCCATGAAACACTCCTCAGAACGTCTCGCATTCGCTGCTCCACGACTCATCTCTGCCGGGCTGTTGTGCGTATCGCTCAGCGGCTGCATGGTTGGACCGAACTACCATGCTCCCGCCGTGCCCGCACCACCCTCCTATAAGGAGCCTGCCCCCGCGTCGACCATAGCCGTTCCTGCAGGAGAAACCTGGTGGAAGGTTTTCAACGATGCCACGCTGGATGAACTGGAAAAGCAGGCTATCGCCGCCAATCCAGACATCCAGATTGCCGTCGCCCACGTTGACCAGGCCGACGCTGTCCGGCGCTCTGTTCACTCCGCGCAGCTTCCCACGGTTACGGCAGGCGCTTCAGTCTCACGCAATCGTGAGGCGCAGCAGCGGCCCAACAATGGCAACACCTATGGTCATGCTGCCACGTACAACGATTTCCAGCTCCCTCTCAGTCTCAGTTACGAGATCGATGCCTGGGGACGCATTCGCCGTATGGTGCAGTCGGCCACAGCCTCTCAGCAGGCTACCGAAGCCGACCTGCGCTTCGTCCGACTCTCTGTGGCTGCGTCGGTGGCTACCGACTATTACACTCTGCGCGAGGCTGACGCGGACATCAATATCGTGCAGACCACCCTTGTCGATCTCGAACGCGGCTATGAGATCACGAATAATCAGTTTCGCCGCGGACTCATCAGCGAACTCGCAGTCAGACAGGCACAGACGATCCTTGACCAAACACGCGCGCGTGTGGAGGCTCTTCACATTCAGCGCTCTCAGTCGGAGCACGCCATAGCGGTTCTTCTTGGTCGTCCGGTGGCAGGTTTCGTTATCGTCGAGGCGATTACGCTCCCTCGGCCGCCCGTCATTCCGGCCGGAGTGCCCGCCGATCTTCTCGGCCGCCGTCCAGACATCGCCTCCGCGGAGCGCTCAGCCGCCGCCGCAAGCGCCCAGATTGGCGTTGCAAGGGCAGCTTACCTGCCACAGATCTCACTGACCGGATTTGCAGGGTACGAGAGTACGAATCCCGCATCGATTCTCAACTGGCAGAACAGCATCGCCTCGATGGCCGCGTCTGCTGTCGCACCAATCTTTACCGGAGGACGCCTCAAAGCGAATGTCGATCAGGCACAGGCGTCGTATCGTGAATCTGTCGGCCAGTACGAGAAGACCGTCCTGACTGCCTATCAGGACGTTGAAGACCAACTCGCCGCGCTCCACTATCTCTCCCGCCAGTTCGACGCGGAGAACAACGCCGTCGCCGATGCCAAACGTGCCGAAGAGATCGCAAACAACCGTTACAACACCGGGCTGGTCAGCTATCTGGACGTTGTCTTCGCGCAACAGACGCTGCTCTCGAATCAAGAGATCTCGACACAGGTACAGGGGCAGCGCCTGGTGGCAACCGTTGCTCTGATCAGGGCTCTCGGTGGGAGTTGGAACAAATGACAGCCAGGCCGGGAATGTAGAAGTGAACGTGCTTTTGATTGGCAGGAAACAATATTCCTGCTGGTAGTTCTCGGTCGCTTTGTGGCAGGGAGCCCATCCCTTGTGGCTCAGGCGGTCGCTCTGCGAGAGACGCCGCAGGTGAATGGACCTTTCACACTCAGTTCTGTTACCCGCTACTGCCTACGTGCTCAGAATCTTCTCGAGGGAGTTCGTGTCAGAACACCACCGACGAACAATGAGAGCGGTCTTGAAAAGGGCTGGCGTCGCGCGCTGAGCGGTCGCAACCTCCGACGGGAACAAAGGACCGCGCTCGTTGGTGTGTTTTCCTCACAGGACCAACATTTTACTCGTAACCACTACAGTGAACACGAGCTGACACGGGAGAAAAGAACCTACGCTAGGCACTACAAGGAACATGTAATTTACTCGGATCACTCACGGTTACTACTATGACTCAGTCGAAGAGCCGACCCTGGAGTCTACGTATGAAATCTGTATATGCGGCTAAGGAAGAAACTCAAGCTCCAGATCATTTAACTGGGACTATCGTCGACAAGCTAAACAATCCCTCCACCTCCTCAGATTTCGATTTCCATGAAGGAGTGAATCAAGTCTTGGCAGACGTTGGAATGTCAGCCGCGGACTGCGGTGGGCAACTAACTTTCTATGGCCAAGATCCCATTGTTCCCAGCCGGATCCGGTTTGCAACGATGGCAGGCATAGGCCTTGCTGCCAAAACCATTGCGGCCGCTGCGGTGTGGAGGGACCGAACTGGACAGGGCCAGGACGTTCATGTCGACGTTCGCAAAGCCTTTCGACGCTTCGCCGGCTTCTTCGAGGGGATATGGGAGACCGTGAACGGGCGCTCTCCTGCAATGGGTTCCTTCGAAAATAATCCCTTCTTTAAGTTTCCACTCTTCCGTGAAACGCGCGATGGTCGGCATGTCGTGACACTAAACATCTACCCTGAGCTGCATCGGCGTGCACTCAACTTCTTCCGATGCACCGACAGCCTCGAAGCGCTCCAGAATTCCATTCTGCAGTGGCGTGCAGATGACCTGGAGGCGGCTGCTGCCGAAGAGGGACTAGTCCTTGCCAAAGTTCGTACGTTTGAAGAGTTGCGCGAGGAGTTGCAGTACACCGAAGTGCTCGCAAAGATGCCGTTAATATCCGTCGAGAAGATCGGCGAAAGCGAGCCCATTCCTTTCAAGCCAGACGCCAAATCTCCACTCGACGGAATTCGAGCCTTCGGAATGGGTCATGTGATTGCCGGCGCGGCAATTGGGCGAGACTTGGCCTTCTATGGTGCCGACGTCCTGAATATCTGGAGGCCCAACGACACCGAAGTAGAGGGCTTTTTCTGGGACGTTCAGGTTGGGATGCGCTCTACCATTCTGGACTCCTCTAAGGAAGATCGTGCCAAGTTCGACTTCTTACTCAAAGATGCTGACATCTTCTTCGCAAACAAGCGCCCTGGCTATTTGAAATCCCACGGCCTGGATGCGGAAGAGTTATGTGCAAAAAAGCCCGGACTGATCCACGTCACCGTCGTCCTTCACGGAGAAAAGGGACCATGGTCGAACCGACCGGGGTTTGATGAGATTGGTGCAACGGTGTCGGGCGTCTTCGCCCTCGAAGGGTCTCTTAGCAGTCCGAAGCAGCCGCCTATTGTACCCATCTGCGACAACGTTGTGGGTTGGCTCGGGACTGTGGGCGTTCTCGCAGCGCTGCGCAGGCGAGCGGTGGAGGGAGGAAGCTACAAGGTTGTTGTCTCCCTCACTCGCACTGTGCTCTGGCAGCTCTCGCTCGGCATCTTCGACAAGGCCTACGCTCGTACGACGGCCGGCTCCGCTGAAGAGTATACAAATGTCGCCCCGGATCTGTTCACTGCAGAGACGCCGCTCGGCACGTACCAGGGGCTCGACGAGCAGGTCTACCTGTCCAAGTCTCCTGGATCGTATCGGACAGTGATCGTTCCGCGAGGATCGAACAAACCTGAGTGGCTGAGTTGATTCGGATATTTGCATTCCATCACCCCTCCACAATCCCCAACCCACTCCGCTGCGTCGGACTGCCAGTTATCTCAGCACAGTTCGGTTTTGACAACAGCTCGCTTAGGTGATGGTCGCCGCTATGGGAGAAATGAGGAGCCCCCGTACATGGGTGCCATACCCGCGTGGAAAATGATCGAGATGTCAAGGATGCCGGGCGAATACAAGTATCCGTTCACCCTGTTGAATTAGTGGCGACGGGGCTGGCTAAGTTGATGGGGCGTTGATTTCACTCCAAAGAAGAGAGGACACCATGGATTCCGGAAAACTCTACATTCTCCAGTACCGACCAGGCGGCGAAATCATCGAGATGGATCCCGATGGTGGCAATCGCCGCACCCTGCTTGGAAATCTGCTCGACAACCTCGACGGAATCGTTATCGACAAGAGGACCAAGACGTTGTACTGGACAAACATGGGACCGGCGATCGGTCCGCGTGAAGGCGAATTCTTTCAGGCTGACGGTTCGATCGAGTGCATCGGGCTGAACGGTGCTAATCGGCGCATGTTGGTCGGTCATGGTCTCACGGTGACGCCCAAGCAGGTAGCCGCCGACTTCGGCGCGGGATTCTTGTATTGGTGTGATCGCGAGGGCATGCGTATCATGCGCTCGAACCTCGACGGTTCGAACGTGACTGTTCTCGTTCGCAACGGTGTGTTTCCTGCCGATTCGCAGGACGTTATGCGTCACTGCGTTGGCATTGCCGTTGATCCAGTCAACCGCCATATCTACTGGACACAAAAGGGTCCTCCGGATGGTGGCAAGGGGCGCATCTTCCGAGCCGGGCTTGAACTTCCAGCGGATCAGCAGCCCGAGAACCGCACGGATATCGAACTACTGATCGATCACTTGCCTGAGCCGATCGATCTCGAACTCGACACCAAAAACAACCTTCTCTACTGGACTGACCGGGGCAATCTCGATGGCGGCAACTCGCTAAACCGTGCCCGTATCGGTACCAGGCAACTGGAAAACCACGAGGTACTCGCCACAGGACTGCAGGAAGGTATTGGACTTGCCATCGATCACGCTAATCAGCGTGCGTTCACGACAGAACTCGGTGGAGAAGTGCGCGTTGCCCCGCTCAAAGCCAAAGCACACTTCACCACGATTGCAAAGTTAGGGATCCTAACTGGAATTGCCTACGTTGCGTAAGCGGCGAGGCTCGTCTTCCTGGTCTTCTAAACCGCGACCTTCGAGCCGGGATGGGAATCCGGATGAAGCACGCGTATTGAACGTCCAATCGAGGAGAATATGAAAAATGATCTCAATGTAAGAACAGTCGGTATCGTGGGTTGTGGGCTGATCGGGATGAGCTGGGCGGCTTACTATCTCGCGAAAGGATTTGCGGTGCGCGCAACCGATCCCGTGACCGGCGCCGAGGAGAAGTTGCGCGCGTATATCGATAGCGCATGGCCTCTGTTGGAGGAGATGGGCCTTGAGCCAGGAGCCGATAAGAACGACCTGACCTTTTCCACCGATCTGAAGGAGTCTCTGAGAGGCGTAGACTTTGTCCAGGAAAACGGTCCAGAGCGGGTAGATCTCAAACTCAAGCTCTTCAAAGACATCTCTGACGCTGTTGGCCCCGATGTCATCATTGCGAGTAGTTCTTCGGGCATTCCTGTTTCGAATTTCCAAACTGAGGCGACCAACCCGGAGCGTATCCTGCTTGGGCATCCCTTCAACCCACCACACGTCGTTCCGCTGGTCGAGGTCGTCGGAGGCAAGCTAACTTCGGCGGAGAACGTTACACGTGCGGTCAAATTCTATGCACAGATCGGCAAGAAGCCGATTCGCATGAAGAAGGAAATGAAAGGTCATATCGCGAACCGCATTCAGGCCGCGGTGTTCCGTGAGGTGCTCTATCTGCTGGATCAAGATGCGGCCAGCCTGGCCGACATCGACATCGCTATGGCGCACGGTCCTGGGCTGCGATGGGCCATCCTCGGCCAGTTCATGAACGCGAATCTGGGCGGTGGAGACGCGGGAATCAAACATCTCCTCGAGCATCTCGGTCCAGCGATGGAAGGTTGGTGGGCAGATCTCGGTCGCATCGAGCACGTAACTCCGCAGATGGCTGAGAAGGCCGAAGCTGGAATCAATGAGATTCTCAAGGTACACACGGCCACCGACATTGTAGCGGCGCGTGACAATGTCTTGTTGCAGACCCTCAAGGCAAAGGCCGGAGACAAAAGGCTGCCGTACTGAGTACTCATCTCATTCCACAAGTGAGATGACCTTGAGGCAAGTACAGCCATCGCAGCTCGAACCTGGACTGCGATGGCCGGACCGCTTTGCAACTGATATGGCCGATGTCGTTCCGTCACCTCAAAGCAAGTTCGGTGGGTCTACGCGCACTCAGGGAGAAGCAATTCAAGCGGCACGGTTTGCAACCGCTGGGCATGACGCCCGATCACGCTGCTCGCCAACGCCTCGCCCAGACGATAGAGTTGCCTGGGTCCGACAGAGTTTTCAAAGCGCGACAGCGTAGGCTGCGAGGCCAGATCAACTCCCCTAACCGGATCACGGTCCAGCAGCATGTTGTGAATGGGATCGGCCCCGAGACGGGCCGAGTCGTTGGCATCGGGATAGCCGCAGGCAATCGAGAACACGCGCTGCGCAAACAGATCTCGCAACGAATGATCGACCTTCCCAGCGTGCCGTTCATCGCGCAGGCAGCCAGCCATGCCGGAGATCAACCCATAGC